>NZ_FNUM01000022.1 GCF_900107995.1 Alcanivorax sp. DSM 26293
ATTACCACAGGCCTCACAGCTACAACGGCGGGATCGCCCCTGCGGTGGCCGAAGAAAAACCTAAATCACTGTCCGGTATTAGTTGACCACTACATGGTATCTCTAAACTTTACTAGCGCCTCCAATTCTTCTCGCTCTGTCCTGAGCTCAACCGTAGACTCTCCATCACGTGAGATATCGTCTATAAAAGCTTTCTGACGCTGAATGACCTTATCAAGCTTTCCTGATTTTATAATTGCGCTATCGCAGTTCAAACAAGCGGCGATCGAACGAAATAAGCGCTTGTCACAAGGTGACATAGTCGTGCACGCCCCTAAAGGCGTTTGCGTATAAGCAAGCTGACCAATCTTAAACTTCGAAATCAGTTCATCCCGACTCTCGCGCAGCACCACCCTGCTCCCATAATTACTCCTAACATTCCTCTCTACGTGCTTACCATGAGCTCCGCTCAGTTTCTCCGCACTCATAATTGCATCATAGATATATGCCACTGCGTCGGCTTCCGGCTTTTCTCTCTGAAACAACGATGCGATATGCGAATCGGTCTCAAAGTCCTTACTTAATCCGGAGCCTTGACAGTAATAAACCGTCATATCCCGGGTAAGATGTTTAAGTTGCCTTTTCAGAGAAGGAAGCGAGACATTTGCTGATTGCGTCACATAAAATGCCAAAGAGCGCCTGAACTGGTGAGTTGTAAAACGCCAAACCGACCCCACAGAAAATTCCGACTCTGCTTCCCAGGCTCTTAATGGACTAATCTTCTCTAATACATCCAGGTCTTCCGCTGTAATTCTTAGATCACTCGAATCAAGATACTCATATATCTCCTGGCTCTTGGAATTGGCACTTGCCACTCTTACAATTCCATCCTCATGTTGCAAAGGACATGAGAATTCAAGATAACCCATGGATATAAACAGAGGCGTTTCTTTTTTCGCCAATCCGATATGATTTCCCACCACCGATGAAATTAGTGAGACCACCTTGTAAGCAGGCAATACATCCTCACTTGTCACCCAGGAAACGGGTTTCTTCTGACCGACAAACTTACTTGTTTCGCCACTTAGCTTGAATATAGAAAGTCGACCCCGCCCTTTCTTTTTCAGGCACCCAAGTTTCAGGCTTAATGCCTCGGAATGCCTCATTCCACTATATATATGCAAGTAGATTCGACAAGCATGCTGAGTGCGCGTCAGGAAAGAGCTCAACGAGGGAAGATCTCTCACGCCATACCTTTCAAAAAGCGCTCTCAGGCCATAGATGTCAGCGCCCTCACCGAAAAAAGGCCCAAACTCAGCGCAGCGATAGCCTAGTTTCGCCTGCATAGATGGTGATCGAGCAAATTTCTTGTCTTCTAGAATATTTCTTAAAAATGATTCAAGACGAAGCCTCACAGAGGATATATCAGATATAAATTCATCCAGCTGATCAATCAACGACGCGATTATCCTTGGCGGAATAACAGGGTGCTGTTCATCCTTACCCATCTTGCTCAGACGATTAGTAACAAGCTCATGCTTAACAGCCCCCAAAACCTTGTACCCAGAGACTTCACTTGGAATAGATATCAAGTGAGTGAGAACACCTGACAACGACGACAGTGCACTTCTGGTCCTTAGCGTGGCAACAAACACCTCCATCACCGCCTTATCAGAGAGAATTTCCGATAAAGCGCAGTCCTTTTCCATGGAGAATCTAGCAATTGCCCGGACAGCCTTCATATAGCCCATCACAGTTGCCACACTAATCGAGTCTGACAACGCAGGCCTTGCTATGAACATGAGCATAAAAACCAGCCACTTTACTTCGCCCTTTAACGAGCCCTTTGTAAATCCAAAATTAACTCTTGCCGCCCCCGCATCTCCAGCCAGCCGGTAAACTCTTAAATCCCATATATCATCTGAATATAATGATATCGGCGCTCCATCGGGGCTCCTTGAAATCACAAAGTCTGGCGAGGGTCTAGATGCCTCACCAGTTGATAAATACACATCTGGTGTAGTGGTCTAATGAATCCGGACACCAACGTAGGGTGGTAAAATCACCACCTTAAGCGAGGTGTCATATGACCAGAAAACGACGATCCTTT
>NZ_FNUM01000016.1 GCF_900107995.1 Alcanivorax sp. DSM 26293
CAACCTAATTTAGCGATGCCCGCGTGGATAGCTAAACCAGTTTGCCTGACGACCATAGAGTGTTGGAACCACCTGATCCCATGCCGAACTCAGAAGTGAAACGACATATCGCCGATGGTAGTGTGGGGTCTCCCCATGTGAGAGTAGGTCATCGTCAGGCTCTTAAATAAAACAGAAAACCCCCGTCACGAAAGTGTCGGGGGTTTTTTGTTTTATTCAGGATCACGATGATCCACTCTCCCTGCCTCGCAGCGAAGCCGCCATCCCCTCAAGGGGGATCGAGCCAGCTTGGTCCCGAAGGGATGGCGAGCATGCTCGTCACACACTGTAGGTCATCACGCCCCGCAAAGCCTCAAACTCCAACCTAGAACCCAGAAGCGGTAAACTACCCCTCGCCATGCAAGCATAGCTTCAACAAATCAGTGCCCACCCCGGGCCTCGCACCTGTAACCAAACCGCCACCCCGCCGTCATCCCCCTTACTCGGCAAGCCTGCAGTCTCAATGCTTCATCACAAGCAATGAGCCAAGACCATGCTGCTGAACATCATATTGATCACCATGGCGATCGCTTTACTGATCTACCGCTACCGCAAACTGATGTACCACTTTAGAACGGTGGAGGTGGGCAAACTCTATCGCAGTGGCACTCTGGGGCCGATTGCATTGCGAGTGATGCATCGCGTGCTGGGTGTGAACACCATTATCAACCTGCGTCTGGAATCAGAATACGGCAAGGGGGACTGGTATCAGCGGCAAAGTCAGTATTGCGCCCGGCACGGGCTCAGGCTGGTGAATATTCCCATGGCCCAGGATACCCCGCCTACGGAAGCGCAGATTCAGGCACTGATGAGGGAGCTGGATCGAAGCGAAAGCCGCTGCCTGGTGCATTGCGAGATGGGCGTTATTCGTACCGGCATGATGGTCGTCGCGGTCGCCACGAGACGGTACGGGGTGCGTGACCAGGCAGTGTGGAAACACTTTCCGCTGTTTGGACACAAGCTTGATGGGCGTCGACGGGCTGTCAGAACCTTCATCCAGCAATGTGCCGACTGGTCGGAGCCCTCAGCCCAGTAACGCACTGTCCGGTGGCAGATGAAGCTTGAGTCGATTACGAATGACCCGGATGTTGAACTCTGTGCTCTGGATGGGCTCTCCATCCAGATTCAGGTTCATGGGGTGGGGCGTTCTGATCTGCAGTGAAGCCAGCCGGGTGCGAACGAACAGGCCTTCCTGCTTGGGGTCCTGACGGGCTTCGCTATCAAACAGTTCTCGCACGCCTGCCAGTAAATCCATCTGCGCGGGAAGAATGGCAACATCCAGTAATCCATCGTTGATCAAAGCATCGGGGCACAGCCGCTGCCCACCGCCCGCTTGTCGGCCATTTCCCAGTCCGAGGGCAAGGAATTCCCCTTGCCATTCGAAGTCGTCACCACTGAAGCTGCCTTCGGCGGCCTGAATCTCTGAAAAGCGGGTAAGACCGGTGAGCAGGTACGCGGCGCCGCCGAGCATGTTCTTGAGATCCTCGGAGGTTTGGGTGGTGACCTCGGTACCAAAGCCGCCAGTGGCCATGTTCAGAAAATAGTGATCATTGACCTGAATGACGTCACAGTCAGTGGCAGGGGCATCGAGTAATGCGATGGCTTCGGAAATGCTTTCCGGGGTGCCGGCAGCGGTGGCGAAGTCGTTGGCGGTGCCCAGCGGCAAAATGGCCAGGGCAAGGTCATCGCGCTCACTGGTCATCATCGCATGAACAATATCCCTGACAGAGCCGTCGCCGCCACCGGCAATAAGCGTGGTGTAGCCCAAAGACAGGGCTTCTTCGACGTAGCGTTCCGCGTCACCGCCTTCCCAGGTGACGCGTACGGCAAGGTCGTGACCCTTGTCTCTCCACGCCATTACAGCTTCGCGGACTTCCTCGTTGGTGGCTTGTTTACCGTGCAGGATAAGCAGGCTTTTCGTGGACACAGTCAGGGTTTCCTAATTCAGTGAATGCGGAAGCAAGTTTACTTGATACCTGCAGCAGGCCCTGGCAAGCAATCGCGAGGTTGTGACAGGGGTGCGAACTTTACAACTGTTAACGCTTGCGAGCCCTTGTTGAGAATGATTGCTATCTGCTATTGGGGATATTGAATAATCGAATTTTGCTATTGATCTGGCTGCTGTAATTATAAATGCCAAGGAGGTGGCCAATGATCAAGACATTCAGTTTCGGTGCGATGCATATTGCCGTGGCATTTCTGGTCGTCTGGGCAATGACCGGGGATTGGCGGATTGGTGGGGCGACGGCCCTGGTTGAGCCCTGTGTGAATACCGTGGCGTACCATTTCCACGAGAAGATCTGGAAGCGATGGGCCCCGGGTAAAGTCGTGAGCGGAACGGTCATGGCATAAGATAAACTCGATGTTTACTCTGCTGTAACCGTTAGTTAAGCTAGCGACCAAGTATACATTCCTAGGGGTATTTGTCAGGTGCAGAATTCAAGCAGTGACATTGATGCGATCCGCCAGGTGGTGAATCAGGTATTGGAAGTGCACGCGCGGGAGGAGGGCGGTCAGCGCTCACAGGCCCGTTCGGAAATTCTGATCCACTCCATGCAGGTGTTTGCCCAGCGTGGCCTGCAGCGAACCACGGTGCAGCACCTGCTGGATGCCTCTGATGTGTCCCGGCGCACCTTCTACAAATACTTCCGCAACAAGATGGATGTGCTGGAAAGCATCTATCGCATTTTCGTGGACAACATGTTGCTTCACTTCCACAAGGAGGTGAAGCAGGCGTCGTCTGCCCGGGATATTATCCGGAATACCACCCAGGTGTATTTCGACTACCACGTCAGCATGGGCCCGATCATCAAGCTGATGATGGAAGAGGCACGCTCCTCAGCCTCGGCGCTGGCACCGCACCGGGTCCGGGCCCAGGATATTGCCTCCGAAGTCCTCACCGCCCAGATTAGCCGCTACACCGGCAAGGACTATGAGCCCCTGGTGTTCCGCACCATGTTGTGGATGCTGGAAAACTATTCCCTTTATATCTTCGAAGACGGTGGCTTCTCCCAGCAGCGGCTGGACCTGTGCAAGAAGGTTGCCATCGGCATCGCCGAATCCCTGGTCCTCGGTGAGGTCACCCCGGGTATGCTGGAGCGCACGCCATCCTGAGTGCGTGAGGGTGTGCCGGGCTTATTCCGGCTTCACGAACTTCAATGTCATGCGATCACTTTCTCCGATCGCCAGATATTTTTCCCTGTCTTTATCGCCAAGCCGCAGTGAGGGAGGGAGCGTCCAGACACCTGCGGGATGGTCTGCACTGTCCCGGGGATTGGCATTCATTTCCGATTGTTCTGCGAGACGAAAACCGGCTTTTTCTGCCTGAGCAATCACATAGCTTTCGGTCATGTACCCGCTTTCGATCTGGGCATCCAGTGAGCGCCCTTCTGGCGCACGGTGTTCAACAACCCCCAGAATCCCTCCCGGTTTCAGAGCCTTGAAGAAGCTGGCAAACACGGCTTCCGCCTTGCCTGCCTTGGCCCAGTTGTGGACATTGCGGAAAGTAAGCACCCGGTCCACGGTGTTTGCGGGGGCAATGTCGCTGTAGGCAGGGGGATAAAGGTGGGTGATGCGGGTCCGGTCGTATAACGCGGGATGCTTGGCCAGATTCGCCTTGAACAGGGTCAATGCGCGGGTATAGAAGTCGATGTCGCTATCCGGGGGAAACTGGGCGGCATAAAAAGTGCCTTCCTCGCGCAGATAGGGGGCAAGTATCGCGGTGTACCAGCCTTTGGCGCCGGGCCAGATTTCCACCACCGTCATGTCTTTTTCCACCTCGAAAAAATTCAGGGTTTGTACCGGGTGGCGATATTGATCACGCGCCTTTTCTTCACTACTGCGGTGGGGTGCGGAAAGAATGTCGTCGAGGGAGGCCGCGTGAGCCAGGGAAAATGACAGCAATGCTGCCAGGGCAATCAGAATGCGCATGGTCTCGTCCTATCTGAGGCCGCGGATTAACACCTTCATGTAGTCTGCGGCTTGTTGTTCGAGGCTGCCTTCGCCGGTGAGTGCCCACGTGTAAGTGGTGCCCACCACCAGATTCACCATCATCAAGATGGTATCGCGGGTTGGCAAGGCGACAAAGTAGCCGTCCTTGCGCAGCTCCTTGAAGAACGCATCCGCCACCGGCAGGTTCTGTTCCATCAGCGCCAGGTACTGGCGCTGAATATCGCCCATGAAATCCCCGGCTTCCTGGATCAGCACCCGGGAAAAATTCTGATTCTGCTCCAGATAGCGGGCCACGTTGCGGCAGAGATTTTCCAGCCGCTCCAGCGGGGGAATGCTGGCCATCAGGTCAGCGAAAATGATATCGCGGATGGTGTTAAGGTTTTCCTCCACGATGGTGAGTAGCAGGGACTCCTTGGACGGAAAGAATTTGTAGATGGTGGCCTTGCCGACCCCCGCCTGCACGGCAATGGTCTTGACCTCTGCGCTACGGAAGCCTTCGCTGGCGAAGACTTCCTGGGCGCAGGTAAGGATGCGGGCACGGCGAGGGTCATCCATAGCGGCTTCCGTTATGCCTTACAGATATTTGATTTTTTCCAGCTGCTCTTCGAGCTTGGCCAGCTGGGACCGGTAATCGTCCAGTTTGGCTTTTTCCTTGTCTACGACAGCCTGGGGCGCCTTATCCACAAACTTGGGATTTTTCAGTTTGACTTCGGCGCGGCCCACTTCCTTGCGCAGTTTGTCGATCTCTTTCGAGAGCCGCTCGATTTCTGCATCCTTGTCGATCAGCCCGGCCATGGGCACCAGAATTTCCATATCGCCGACCAGGGCGGTGGCGGAGGCCGGTGCGGAGTCTTCCGCGTTGAGCCAGGTGATGGATTCCAGTTTTGCCAGTTTGCTCAGGAAGGAGCGGTTGGCATCCAGCAGGGCCTTGTCGCTGTCCTTGCCGTTGTGCAGGTAGACGGGCAGGGCCTTGCCCAGCGGGATGCCCATTTCGCCGCGGATATTGCGTACCGCGCTGATCACGGCCTTGACCCATTCGGCACCCGTTTCCGCTTCTTCATCAATCTTGCTGGCGTCGCTGGCCGGGAAGGCCTGCAGCATGATGGTGTCGCGCTTATCCCCTTCCGTTGCCGCAGCCGTTTTGCCGGCCATGGGGCCGATCTTCTGCCAGATTTCTTCCGTAATGAAAGGCATGAACGGGTGAGCCAGACGCAGGATGGCTTCCAGCACGGTCACCAGGGTGCGGCGGGTGCCGCGTTTCTGGGCCTCGGAGTAATCGTCGCCCCACAGCACGGGCTTGGACAGTTCCAGGTACCAGTCGCAGTACTCGTTCCAGATAAACTCGTAGGCGGCATGGCTGGCCACGTCGAACCGGAAGCTGTCCAGCGCTTCGCTGACTTCCTGTTCGGCGCGCTGCAGGGCGGAAATGATCCAGCGATCCGCCAGGGACAATTCCACCTCGCCGGTCAAACCGCAATCTTCCCCTTCCGTGTTCATCATCACGTAGCGGGCAGCGTTCCAGATCTTGTTGCAGAAGTTCCGGTAACCTTCAATGCGGCCCATGTCCCACTTGATATCACGACCGGTGGAGGCCAGCGACAGGAAGGTGAAGCGCAGGGCATCGGTGCCGTAGGGGTTGATGCCGTCCGGGAAATCCTTGTGGGTACGCTTGGTGATCTGTTTTTCTTTCTGCGGCTGCATCAGGCCCTTGGTGCGCTTTTCTACCAGCGCATCCAGGGTGATGCCGTCGATCATGTCCAGCGGGTCCAGCACATTGCCCTTTGATTTGGACATCTTCTGGCCGTCGTTGTCGCGCACCAGGCCATGCACATAGACCTTCTTGAAGGGCACCTGGTCGGTGAACTTCAGGGTCATCATGATCATCCGTGCCACCCAGAAGAAGATGATGTCGAAGCCGGTGACCAGCACATCCGTGGGGTGGAAGGTGCGCAGGGCATCGGTATCTTCCGGCCAGCCCAGGGTGGAGAAGGTCCACAGGGCGGAACTGAACCAGGTATCCAGCACGTCCTCGTCCTGGGTCAGGGGGATGTCGCCCAGATTGTTGTTGGCGCGGACTTCCTCTTCATCACGGCCCACATAGACATTGCCATCGGCGTCATACCAGGCGGGAATCCGGTGTCCCCACCATAGCTGACGGGAAATGCACCAGTCCTGCAGGTCACGCATCCACGAGAAGTACATGTTCTCGTAGTTCTTCGGCACGAACTGGATGTCGCCGTTTTCCACGGCGGCAATGGCGGGTTTGGCCAGTTCTTCCACGGCCACGAACCACTGGTCGGTCAGGTAGGGTTCGATGACCACGCCGGAGCGGTCGCCACGGGGCACCTGCAGGGTATGGTCGGCCACTTTCTCCAACAGACCCAGGGCATCCAGATCATCCACCACCTTCTTGCGGGCATCGACCCGGTCCAGGCCGCGATAGGCCTCCGGCACTTCGTCATTCATTGCCGCGTCGATGGTCAGGATGTTGATCATCGGCAGATCGTGGCGCTTGCCCACTTCGTAATCGTTGAAGTCGTGGGCCGGGGTGATTTTCACGCAACCGGAGCCGAAGTCCGGATCCACGTAATCGTCGGCGATGATGGGGATGTCACGCTCGGCCAGCGGCAGGCGAATGGTCTTGCCGATCATGTCCTTGTAGCGCGGGTCTTCCGGGTGCACCGCCACAGCGGTATCGCCGAGCATGGTTTCCGGGCGGGTGGTGGCCACCACCAGGTGTCCGGAACCATCGGAGAGGGGATAGCGGAAATGCCACATGTGGCCCTGCTCCTCCACATTCTCCACTTCCAGATCGGAGATGGCGGTATGCAGGGTCGGGTCCCAGTTTACCAGGCGCTTGCCACGGTAGATCAGGCCTTCTTTGTGCAGGCGGACAAAGACTTCGCGTACCGCGTTGGACAGGCCCTCGTCCATGGTGAAGCGCTCGCGGGTCCAGTCCACGCTGGCGCCCATGCGACGTAGCTGACGGGTAATGGTGCCGCCGGATTCGCCTTTCCACTCCCAGACTTTCTCCAGGAATTTGTCACGGCCAAGCTCATGACGGTTGGTACCTTCTCCTGCCAGCTTGCGCTCCACCACCATCTGGGTGGCGATACCGGCATGGTCGGTACCTACCTGCCACAGGGTGTTGCGACCCTGCATGCGTCGGTAACGCACCAGGGTATCCATGATGGTGTCCTGAAAGGCGTGGCCCATATGCAGGCTGCCGGTCACATTGGGGGGCGGAATCATGATGCAAAAGGAATCACCCTGGCCGGACGGCTTGAAATAACCGGCTTTTTCCCAGTTTTCATACCAGGCCTGTTCGATGCGATCGGGTTGATAAGTCTTGTCCATGAGTCCGCTTCTAAACCAGTAAAAAATGAGGGCGAATTATAGCGGAGCGGGGCGGCTGCGTCGCGGGTTGCGGGAAAACCCGGTTGCCGGAGCCTGCTGAGGGGATATCCGGGGAAGCGAGGACTTACGATTTTTTGCGCAGGGCGGCACGCAGCTTCAGGCGCAGGGCTTTTTCCAGCTTCGGCAGGGCCTCGGCCACCAGCTCATCGATCACCGCATCAATATCATCGCTGTTCAAAGCTGGGCGGGCAGAAGAAGGGGGCGGGGCCATGACGGCAGGCGCCACACGATCTTGGGGGGCCGGGGGTGGGCTGCCAAGAAAGGGGTTGTGTCGTTCGCTGGCGAGCTTGCGGATCTGCTCTCGCTCCAGGCTGCCGGGGCCGGTGGTCGAAGGGGCTGGCCGAGCCTCCGTGTCGTCCAGCAGTGACTGGACGTCGCCGAGCTCCTTGAGAAGCTCTTTTTTTCGTGTCTCCCGGTCGCTCATGGTGGTGTCCGTGGCGTGTTCAGCCCAATTCGTGTGTGGTGACCGGGAAGCCCCGCTCGCGGTAGTAGCGAAATCGGTCACGCCCAGCCTGTCTTTCATTCTCGGCACCGCTGATCATCTCTGCAACCCGCTGGAAACGGGAGGCAAAATCCGGCACCTGATCGGTCAGGTTGATCAGCACATCGTGGTGGTCGCCGGGATCCTCGCCGTGACCCAGGATGACCGGGGCCTTGCCTTCCTGCTGAGTCCCGTGGGGCAGGAAGCCAGTGGCAGGAGTCTGCCAGAACTGCTGGTCCAGTTGCCGTGCATGGTCCGCATCCCGACAATGAATATAGACCAGCCGGCCCTGTTTCTGGGCCTTGTCGGCAATGCGCCAAGCCAGCGCCTGACGAACGCCGTCGCCAGCTTTGTTGCTCAGGTAGAAAGTCACTTCGGTCATGGTGGGCCTGCGGGCGTCAGACGTGACAGATGCACGTCTGACGCGTGGGTTGCGCTGTCGTCGCCGGCCATCAGGTTTCCGGCGACCGGTCCATTACTGGCTCAGGTTCATCAGATAGCGGGTCAGCATGGGGACCGGACGACCGGTAGCACCTTTGCTCATACCTCCGCTGATCCAGGCGGTGCCGGCGATATCCAGATGCGCCCATTTCACGTCCTTGGCAAAACGTGACAGGAAGCAGGCGGCAGTGATGGAGCCGGCTTTGGGGCCGCCGATGTTCTGCATGTCGGCGAAGGGACTGTCCAGCTGGCTCTGGTACTCGTCCCACAGGGGCATGGGCCAGCCCCGGTCACCGGTCTCCTGGCCGGCGGCCAGCAGCGCCTGGCTGAGATCATCGTCGTTGCTGTATACCGCCTGGGCATGGGCGCCCAGGGCGACAACGCAGGCGCCGGTGAGGGTCGCGACATCGATGACGGTGTGTGGTTTGTGTTTCTGCTGCACATAGGTCAACGCATCACACAGCACCAGCCGGCCTTCCGCGTCAGTATTGAGAATTTCCACGGTCTGCCCGGACAGGGTCTTGACGATATCCCCGGGCCGGGAAGCGCGCCCGTCGGGCATGTTTTCCGCCGCTGCAACCACCGCCACCATATGGATGGGCAGGTCCAGCTCGCAGACGGTCTTGACGCTGCCGAACACGCTGGCAGCACCGCCCATGTCGTATTTCATCTCGTCCATATTGGCGCCGGGCTTGAGGGAGATGCCGCCGGTATCGAAGGTGATGCCCTTGCCGACCAGGGCCACGGGGCCCGCCTTGCCGGGTTTGGCGCCCTTGTATTCCATGACGATAATCTGGCCCTGGCGCTCGGAACCCTTGGCCACGGCAACGAAGGCGCCCATGCCCATTTTTTCAGCCTGGGCCTGACTGATCACCTTGACGGTGAGTTTGTCGTAGGCCTTGCCCAGGTCTCGGGCCACGCCGCTCAGGTACTCCGGGTAGCAGTCGTTGGGCGGCAGATTGCCCAGGTCCCGGGCCAGGTTGACGCCGCTTGCCACGCCTTTGCCGGTCTTGCTTGCCTTGCTCAGGGCGGCATCTTTTTCCGCATGCCAGAAGGTCCATTTGCCCAGCTTGCTGGCCGGTGCCGGCTTGCTGCGGTACTGATCGAAACGGTAAGTGCTTTCTTCTGCCACCCGGGTGCCTTCACGGGCCTGCCACTCCAGACTTTGCGGCAGGCTTGCGTCGAGCAACCAGACGGCGTGTTTGACCGGTGCTTTGCGAACCGTTTTCACCGTCTGGCGCAGCAGTTCCTGCCACTGCAGATCGGAGGGCTGCTTGTCGCCCCGGCCTACCAGCAGCAGGCGAGCGGCGGCCAGACCTTCCGGTTGGTGCAGCCAGCTCATCTGGCCCTTGCTGCCGTCAAAGTCGCCGGCCTTGATGAAACGGGTGAGCTGGTCGCGGGTGCTCTCCGGCAGTGACTCCGGAAGATCGCTGTTCTTGCCCAGCACCAGAATCAGTGCATCGGCTTTGAATTTGTCCAGGGGCCTGTTGCTCACTGCGAAGTCCATGCTGTCTCCATATCAATCAAGGTATGACACGCGGCAAGAGCGCTTGCCGGTGCGAAAACAGGGAAATAGTGGGCTGTTCGGCGTTCAAACGCAATCGGGGCAGGGTGCCGGGGCGTGCCGGGTTGCCAGCGAAACCGCCGCTGTCAGCGGTATTTCATTGCGCTTGATTATCACCTTGGCCAGTCAGTCAGTTACACTAGGACCCATTCACTGCTGCCGCAGGTGCCTGGTTGCCGGGTCGCCCGCGCGGTATGTGCCGCTCCCGCAGGCGCTCAGTCCTGCCTTTTCGGGGTGTCGGTGCCTTTTTGCAGACATGAATGAGTGGGCCAGCCCTTGATTCTTCATCGTTATATTAACCGGCAAGTCTTCATGACCACCGTCATGGTCACCTTTATTCTGGTGATGGTGTTGGTCAGTGGCCGGTTTATCAAATACCTCGCCGAAGCCGCCGCCGGCGAAATCGCCGCCGACGCCCTGTTTTTGGTGATGGCCTTCCGGATGCCGGAATTCCTGCAGATGATCGTCCCCCTCAGCCTCTATATCGGCCTGCTGCTGGTGCTCGGTCGCATGCACATGGATAACGAGATGGTGGTGCTGCAGGCCGGTGGCCAGGGCCATCGCCGGATCGTCCGGTCGCTGATTCTGCCTATCCTCATGGCTACTACCCTGGTCGCCATGTTTTCCCTCTATGTGACGCCCAGGGGCGATGCGGAAGTGAACCGCATCTTTGAAGAGCAGAAAGACCGCTCGGTGCTGGAACTGCTCACCCCGGGGCGTTTCCACGTAAAAGGCTCCAGCAATACCCAGCGTGCCACCTACGCGGAGCAGATGAACCGGGAAAAAGGCGTGCTGGAAAATGTGTTCGTGGCGGATGCCCGGTTCCAGGCCCGCGGCGAGGCGGATCGTTTGCTGACGGTCTGGGCCAAGAGCGGCAAGCTGGTACAGGAAGAGGGAATCAGCTATCTGTTACTGACCGAGGGCTTCCAGTATCAAGGCAAGCCGGGCCAGAGTGACTACAAGGAAATCGGCTTCAAGGAAGCGAAGGTAAGAATCGGTAAGGAGCGAACCGACAGCCGCCCTCCCAAGGTGCGCGGTCGGCCGACGGCGGAGTTGATCAACGAACGGGACAACAGTCGCGATGCCATGGCGGAGTTGCAGTGGCGTATTTCCCTGATTCTGACCGTGCCCATCATGGCCCTGGCAGCGATTCCGCTGGCCCGGGTGAACCCGCGCCAGGGCCGTTTTTACCGGCTGATCCCGGCGGTGCTTGGCTACATGCTGTACGTGGGCATGCTGTTGGTCACACGCAGTGCTATCGAGGACCATGAGGGCGCTCTGCCCTGGTACCTGCACACTGGCTGGGTACACCTTACCGCAGTGATTGTGGTGTTCTTGTTGTATTTCGGCGGGCGGATTTTCCGCCGCAGGAGGCGGGCGTGAGATTACTGAAACGCTACTTCTGGCGGGCGGTATTGATTCCTACGCTGGCGATTCTGGGCATTATCGTGGGCCTGGATTGTCTGTTCGGGTTTATCTATGAACTGGAAGGTCTGCGTGGGGATTATCAGGCCATGCAGGCGCTGCAGTTTATTCTCACCACCACCCCCCGGCGTGTGCATGAATACCTGCCGATGGCCATCTTGCTGGGGACCCTGATTGGCCTTGGTCTGCTGGCCAATAGCGGCGAATTGTCGGTGATTCGGGCTTCCGGTGTCTCCACATTGAAGGTGAGCTGGCTGGTGTTGCGTCCGGTTTTCCTGCTGATCCTGCTGTCCATTCCTCTTGGTGAATACCTGACGCCCTATTCGGAGCAGGTGGCGCAGAGTAACCGTTCCATGGCGGAAGGGGGCGGCGAGGCGCTGCGTTCCAAATATGGTTACTGGCACCGGGAAGGGCCGGAGTTCATTCATATCAACGCGGTGCAACCCAACGGTGTGCTGCATGGGTTGACCCGCTATCGCTTTGATGACAATCACAAGCTCACGGAAACCCAGTTTGTCGAGCGGGCCATTTACCAGGGCGATTACTGGTCCCTGGAAGGCATCAAGGGAACCCGGCTTTCCGATGAAGGTACCGAAGTCTTCAATCGCGATAACGCCCGGTGGCAAACCAAGCTGACTCCGCAGCTGCTCAGTATCGTGGTGCTGGAACCGGATCATCTGGCCATGGCCAAGCTGCTCGAGTATACCGATTACCTGAAACGCCAGGGACTGGAAACCGCCGATTACATGCTGAGTTTCTGGCAGAAACTGTTCATGCCGCTGGCCACGATCGGCATGGTGCTGATCGCCATCTCTTTCGTGTTCGGGCCACTGCGAGAGGTCACCATGGGCCTGCGTCTCACCGCAGGGATTGTGGCCGGGCTGATCTTCCATTACGGCCAGCAGTTCTTTGGCCAATTATCGCTGGTGTTTCATACCGAACCCTTGATGGCGGCGGTTGTACCACCGGCGCTTTGTCTCATCCTGGGGATCTGGCTCCTGCAGCGGGTACGATAATAATGACAATCTGGAGGGGGCAGGGGCGCACCCATAAAGGGCGCAGGCCTGCGAATGAAGACACCCTGGTGTGCCGGGACAGTGACGGGCTGTGGGCGGTGATCGATGGCATGGGAGGGCACGATGCCGGTGATCTGGCCGCTACCATTATCCGTGAATCCCTGGACACGGTGGCGCTGGGGGGCGGTATTGCCCACCGCCTGATGGCCGTGGAATCCGCCTTGCAGAGCGCCAATCACGCCATTCGCCATCATGCGGCACTGCACCTGCGCAGCAAGCCCATGGGGGCCACTGTGGCAGTGCTGCTGATTTATCGGGATGAGGCTGCCGTGCTGTGGGCTGGAGATGCCCGACTATATCGCCATGTGGGGGAAGAGATGACCCGGTTGACCCGGGATCATACGCCGGTTCAGGCCCTGGTGGATGCCGGGGACATTGATGAGCGCCAGGCCATGTCCCACCCCCGGGCCCATGTGATCTATCAGGCCATTGGCAATGGCGACAAGCTGAAACTGGAGCAGGCCCGTTTTGATCTTTCTGCGGATCAACAGTTTCTGCTGACCACTGATGGCGTGCATTCGGTCCTCACGGTGGACGATCTGGGGCGCCTGATGGGACAGGGTGCCAGCGAGTCTGCCATCCTCAAAGCCGCGCTCAATGCGGGTAGCCGGGATAACGTGACGGCGGTAAAAGTGTCCGCTAATGGGCATTACGAGTGACAAATCTTTCTCCGAGGCTGGCAAAGCCGTCATCTGCTGGTATACTCGCGCACCACTGCCAGAGTGGTGGAATTGGTAGACACGACGGATTCAAAATCCGTTGCCTTCGCGGGCGTGCCGGTTCAAGTCCGGCCTCTGGTACCAAATGACGGTCCGGCAGCATCCGAAGAGCTCCTCGAAAGCTTTAAAAACAGCAAGTTATCGATGAGTCTCTTCCGCTGCCGTCCGACAAGGTTTGTTGACATCTGGCCCCACCTGGGGCCAACTTTGGGGCCAACTCCACAGCCCAAAGCCGGCGAAAGCCATGGAAACCAACAAACTCAGCGACGTCAAAATCCGCGCAGCAAAGCCCCAGGACAAGCTCTACAGCATCTCCGATGGCGAGGGGATGTTCCTGGAGATTTCCCCCAAAGGCGGCAAATGGTGGCGCTTCAAATACCGCTTCAACGGTAAGCAAAAGCGACTCTCCCTTGGCACCTACCCCAGCACAAGCCTGAAAGCTGCCCGAGACAAACGGCAACAAGCTCGAGAGCTGCTGGCTTCTGGCGTTGACCCGGGTGATCAGCGTAAAGCCGAAAAGATGGCCACAGAGACCGCCTTGCGCAATACCTTTGCCGGGGTGGCGGAAGAGTGGGCGCAGAACAAGGTGAGCAGCGAGAAGTGGACGCCGACCACGGAGCGGAAGCGGCGCATCTGGCTGAATAATGGCCTTCTTCCATTCCTGGGCAGCCGGCCCATCTCTGAAATCACCACAGCTGAGCTGTGGAATGTGCTGCAGCGTACCCAAAAGACCAGTGGCTATACCGCCAACCGCTTGAGGGGTATGGCCTCCGAGATCTTCAACTTCGCTATGGCAACCGGTCGTGCCGAGAACAATCCCGCCTTGCCTCTTCAGGGGCAGATTGCCGTTAAGAAAGAAAAGCACCGCCTGGCGATTCTGGAGCCAGAGGAAGTGGGCAAGATGCTTCGGGCCATTGATGCCTGTCAGGCAGCGGCCACCACCAAGGCCGCAGCCCGGTTGGCTCCGCTGGTATTCGTCCGACCGGGTGAATTGCGTCACGCCGAGTGGTCAGAAATTGACCTGAAGAAGGCCCTTTGGAGCATTCCTGCAGAGAAAATGAAGATGCGGGAGCCCCACGTAGTCCCGCTGTCTCGCCAGGCTGTCGCGATTCTCAAGGAAATCCAGCCGCTCACCGGGCATTGCCGCTATGTTTTCGAGGGCACCAAGCCCGGAGAGCCGATCAGTGACAACACCCTCAACAAGCTGCTGAAAACCCTTGGCTACAAGGGAAGGATGACCCAGCACGGATGGCGCGCCATTGCCCGTACCCTGCTTGATGAAGTCCTGGATGTCCGTGTGGACTGGATCGAGCACCAGCTCGCTCACTCCGTCAGGGACGCCAATGGTCGGGCCTATAACCGGACGTCGCACCTGGAGGGTCGTGTGGGGATGATGCAGCAGTGGGCGGATTACCTGGATGGCCTCAAGGCGGAGGGGCCGGCAGAGGAGGTGAATGGGGCCAGTCAGGAGGCTTGACGTGTGTTCCCATCTGCTTTTGCGGGCAAGCAGTGGCAATGGCGGAAAGAGCTTTACCTCAGAATGATGGTTTCTTTCTGTTGTACAGAATTTCGCCAACGTTTCGTGTCGGCTCGAGTTTAGGTGGCTCGGGCTCTGCTTTATCATCAATGTCAGGCGCACTGCCGGGGGCTATATCCGATTCGTCTTTTTCTATTGATGTGGAGCTCAGAGAATCGAGTTCCTTTCTAAGGCGATGAATTTCCTCGTCTTTTTCTGCGACAGTTTCCCGGAGGCTCTCAGCCTCCCTGGTAAACACCGAGGAAAGGGGGGGCCATTCAAGCGGGGAGTGCTTTTCGAAATGGCTAAGCTTCGCCTGATTAACGGCTTCTTTGATGGCTGCTTTCTTGTCAGCTTCCGTTTGAAATCCCTCTTCGATGAGCTTCTCCAGCGTGGCTTTTTGCGTTTCCCTCCTGCCATTGGCCAGCTTCTTTAGTGACTCGTGGGTACGTTTTTTCACGCTGATTGAGAGTGTGGAGGTTTTGTTCTTTTGGCTGCATTTAAAAACTCTCCAGTTCTGTTTCAGCTTGCGGATCGCCTCTGCGCGGTCAGCGCCTTTCGGAAGAGCCTCCTCTAGATCTGAGATGAGTGCATCAATTGTGTCTTGGCCTTCATGGGTTAATCGGCGTAAACCTGCGTCACGTAATTTCTGATCGAGCCAGTCCTGCCTTGCTTTCTCTCCCTTAATCCATTCCTCGATAGTTTGTGGTTGTCTGCCCATGGTTCCTCCAAGCGCCCATGCTAAATCTTCCCATTAGTTTAAATGCTAACATTTACGTTATCCATAGCGTTATATATAACGTTAAAAGTAACGAAAATGATAATACCTGGTGGTATAATGGGGTAAAAGGGGGCGGTATGTGGCCATTAAGACTGTTGATTTACAGAAAGGGCGATCCTGCGGAGGAGACACTGAAGGGCATATCAGGTGTGTCTCGCTTGTTTTTGTACTGCTTCGTTTGTCGGTTTGGTAATGGTACCGCCTCGTGCTCCTTTGAGGAATACGCAGAGCTATTCCGGCTAAACAGCAAGCACGTTGGTCGGGCTGTGCAAGAGCTGGGAGCTTCCGGGGTCGTGGCGATATCGAAGGAGCATGGGGTTGATCATCGTCCTAAGAGGCTGATTCAGGTGGATGATGATTTTGCGGAAGCGCTGAAGGGGTCGTTCAAGAATTGCCCTGTCGAGGTGGAAGAAACTCTGATTCGTAAAGTGGCATTTGGGTGCCTTTGCCAAGAAAAGGGGATGAAGCTAACCCCATTAAATCGATTGTTCTTGTCCGTCCTTTTGTCGCATTCATCAAAGGTTGGCAGGGTTGTTGATTTGGGACATGCGTCACTGTCTAAGCTCACGGGCTTTTCTGTTGACCAGAGAAGGTCGCAGGTCAGTAGGCTGGCTGATTTGGGTTTCCTTAGAGCGTTGGTTCCAGGTGTGACGGGGCGTTATCTATTTGGTTCTGCCAAGAGCCAATATTTCTTGAATATGGGGCATCCAGCATTTGGTGAGAATAGTAGGTCTGAGACTCTGCTGGTAGGCAGAGGCTTCGCTGGGGATGAGGATTGGTTAGGTGGGCAGGCAGAAGCGCTGTTCAAGGGAGCGAGGGAAGTTAACCAGTTGGTACCTGGCATTGTTAAGGAAGAGGGGCGTTCCGATGTCGCTCTCAGAAAAGTGGTCCGGTTCGAGAGGAAATGGGGCCTGAAGAGGGCTGGCTTGGAACAGGGCGGGGCAGGCTATCAGCAACTATCTGACCTGACGGCGCTTTTCAAGGATTTGCCTCTCGAGGGATATATTTCATATCTTCAAGCAAAAATAAATGAGTATGCCAGCGAGTTGCTTTCCGAGTTTCAGGATCAGGATGGGTTGCAACTTCTAGAGGTGGCAATACTGGCCAAAATTGGTGAAGAGCTTGTCATCGGTAATGAGCCAGGAGCCAAAGCATTCAAGACGGCGATCCTGACAGCTTCACAACGTCAGGCGGAAAGGGCAAGGCTGTTGCTGGATGGTGTGAAGAAAGAGTTGGGTTTGGCTGAGGGCGCAGAGAAGGGAGGCGATACAGAGTTTGTGATTCTTCCCATGCTGGAGTCTCACCCTGCATCAGGAAACATGCTGACCCTGTGCGTATCTTCCAGCGGCCCAAGTCCACTTACCGAGAGCCCGTATTGGAATATTCGCCTCACCATGGGATGGGGCAGAGAGTATTGCATTTCCACAGCTGAGTCGCAGCCAGATAGCTCGTTTCTTGAGGAGGGTATGCAGGTGGTTTGCGGTTTGAAGGCCAAAGCAAAGCGGTACCCCGAACGTGCGAGCAACGCAGATGCAATAATAACCTAACTAGGGAGTGGATTCGGGGCTGGGTCTTAGGTCGGTAGTGGCCTCGACCGCTTTTTCTGTCCCGGTAATAGTATTACACGAAAGCCTTTAAGAGGGTTCTCTACCCTCTGATTGATATCAAATACTAGTAAGAGAAGAATACCAGTAAGTGATTGATAGATAAGCTCAATATAATTATGTCTGGTTAAGAAATACACACCAGCTAATTCCTATGGATTCATTACATTCAAGGAGTTAGCAATGAAACGTCGTCACCCAGACAATACCCACCTTACTTACCATCACTCAGGCCCCTGGAACGGATATGACGTTCTGTAGTGGTCAACTAATACCGGACAGTGATTTAGGTTTTTCTTCGGCCACCGCAGGGGCGATCCCGCCGTTGTAGCTGTGAGGCCTGTGGTAA
>NZ_FNUM01000015.1 GCF_900107995.1 Alcanivorax sp. DSM 26293
CCTTGCGCCGGGATGGCTTTACCACTTTTTTGTGAGTGCCTCCTGGACAATCTCGGCCTTGAGGCGCTCCTCGGCATACATTTTCTTGAGCCTGCGGTTCTCGTCCTCAAGCTCCTTCAGGCGAGCCATCAAGGACGCGTCCATACCGCCGTACTTGGCGCGCCACTTGTAGAAGCTGGCGCTGCTCATGCCATGCTCCCGGCACAGCTCGGGAACAGGGACGCCATTCTCCGCTTGCTTGAGGATCGCCAGGATCTGGCTGTCCGAAAATCGTGACTTCTTCATGCAGAATCTCCTTCGTGCTAGGTTACGAGAAAATTCTACTTTTGAGCAGGGCTAAATTTCGGGGTGATTACCCTTTTTTCGATGTCTGACCCGTGTAATGACAACTGCCAGAGCAACAAGATTGCCAGTGCCCCCACTTCTGGGATAGCGAATACTGATACGGCTTTTCAACATGGCTATGTCAGTGACTACCGGGTACCAAAAATGGACTGCCCGTCGGAAGAGGGGATGATCCGCATGGCTCTGGACAGTATTGAGCCCCGGGTTTTACTGGAGTTCGATACACCGAATCGGAAGGTGCGGGTATTCCATGGCGACAATGGGGCTGCCATCGAGGAGAGGATGCGTTCCCTGGGGCTGGGTGCCACGCTCGAAAAAACCACCCCGGCGGGGGAAGAGGATTTAGTCCTGGCCAGGGAGAAGGAAGAGGCAACCGCCCAGGTCGAAGCCGGTATACTGAAGTGGTTGCTGGCCATCAACGGCGTTATGTTCGTGGTTGAACTGACGGTAGGCTGGCTGGCGCAATCCACTGGCTTGATAGCGGATTCTTTGGACATGTTTGCTGATGCCGCGGTCTATGGCGTCGCCCTCTATGCGGTGGCGAACAGCCTTCGCACCAAGCTGCGCGCGGCGCATTTGTCAGGCTGGCTGCAGTTGATTCTGGCGCTGGGAGTCCTGGCTGAAGTCGGGCGGCGATTTGTTTTCGGCAGCGAACCCGTATCCGCGTTAATGATGGGTTTTGGTCTTGTGGCCCTGGCGGCCAACGTCTGGTGTCTGGTGCTTATCGCAAGAAACCGGCACGGCGGCGCACACATGAAAGCAAGTTGGATCTTTTCCGCTAACGATGTCATCGCCAATGTGGGCGTTATCGTCGCCGGTGTATTGGTCGCCTGGACGGGTTCCCGTTATCCCGACCTGGTTATTGGTCTGATCATCGGGCTGATTGTGCTGAATGGCGCCCGGCGAATTCTGCAACTGCGCTATTAGTCTCTGGTCCTTTCTCGCTGCTCGGATTCATGCCGGCAAAATTCCGCGCCTGGGCGGCCTATTAAAATAGTCGCCGCTCTCGCCGATGCTTATGGAGAATTTTCTGTCAACCGTGCCCATAGGTGTGGGCATCCTTGTGCATGTGGTCCGGGTGCTCGAATTCCAGTGTTGAATGACGTATGTTGAATTCCTGCGCCAGAGCCTGTTTTATCCTGTATTTGATATTCTCAAGCTGATCCCATGCACTTTCCTCGATAATCACATGGGCCTCCAGCGAGGCATCGTGTTCGCCCATCTGCCAAAAATGCACATGGTGAAGGTCGATAACGCCTTCGATGTTGGAGAGGGCAACAATGACGGCATCGGTATCGATGTCCACCGGGCTACCCAGCATGAGTGTTCTGATGGTGCCGCCGATTTCTGTCAGGCCCAGGTAGAGAATATAGCCCGCGATACCGATGGTGATGGCAGGATCAACCCAGCGCATGTCGTAGAGCAAAATAAGAGTCCCGCCAATGACCACGGCGACCGACGCGAGTGCATCCGACAGATTGTGAAGAAACAGTGCACGGATATTGACGCTGTCTTTCTGCATCGAATAGGTGAGCAACGCTGTCAAGGCGTCCACAGCCAGAGCGATACCACCAAGCCAGACGACCCACCAGCCCTTTACCTCTGGAGGATCGATTATCCGCATGCCACCTTCGTAAACCAGGTAGATCCCGATAATGATCAAGGTAGTGTAGTTGATGAGAGCTGCAACGATTTCAATGCGTCCGTAGCCAAAGGTCATCCTTGCGTCAGCCTGGCGGCGCGCAATTTTTTGCGCCGCGAACGCGATGACGAGTGAGGCCATGTCAGAGAAGTTATGCAAGGCGTCCGCGATAAGGGCGAGACTGCCGGCAAAGATACCTCCCCCAATCTGAGCCAGGGTCAGGATCCCGTTCGCCCAGATGGCGATGGCAACGCGTTTATCCTTGGTCTCGGGGGGTATATGCACATGGTCGTGACTCATTGGGTTAACCTAGTTGGTGGCTATTTATAAAGAGGCATCTGCTGTATTCAGCTTACTCTGTGCCTGGTCGCCTGTACCTTGGCGACTTTGTGGATTTTGGGCCATTGGCTACTCATCCTTTTTGACAGTTTTCAGGAGTTCCGCAAGGCTGTCTTAGGCCGCTTTTTTGTTCGGGAATGGCCCGATATTTTGACCTTCACGGGTTAAAAAATACCAGTCACTGTTGATGGCGTGGATGCGATGTGTTCGAAAGGGTGAGGCTTCTTTCAAGTCATCTATTCGTTGCTTGGGTGGATCGTTCATAGTCTTTCCAGGATATAAACCGCAATAAAAGAACATTGAAAAAATCATGGGGAGATTCCCCCCCCACGATGGAGTGTTGGTTAACTATCAGTGTCGTGATTAATGTCGCCTGTGGGCGTGGAGTTACTGGCACTTCTGCCATGCAACAGCGCATAGAGCACAGGGAGTACAAACAACGTCAACAGGGTGGACGAGATAATCCCGCCGATCACCACGGTCGCCAGAGGACGCTGTACTTCGGCACCGGTGCCGGTATTGAGTGCCATGGGTACAAAGCCGAGGCTTGCTACCAGGGCGGTCATCAATACCGGCCGTAAGCGGATCAGGGCGCCTTCGACAATGGCCTTCATCAGGTCACCCTGCTCGTGCCACAGATCGCGGATAAAGGCGATCATCACCAAGCCGTTTAACACCGCCACCCCGGAGAGGGCGATAAAGCCAACACCCGCCGAGATCGACAGGGGCATGTCTCGCAGCCACAGGGACAGAACCCCGCCGGTGAGGGCCAGTGGCACGCCGGTGAAGATGATCAAGGCATCTTTGAGGGAGCCGAAGGCCATCACCAAGAGTGCGAGGATGATGGCGAGGGTCACGGGCACCACGATGGCAAGCCGCTGACTGGCGGACTGCAGTTGCTCGAAGGTCCCGCCGTAATCCAGCCAGTATCCGGCGGGTAGGTCCACGTCGTCCGCAATGCGCGCCTGTGCTTCCTCGACAAATCCGCCCAGGTCGCGGTCCCGCACGTTGGCGGTGACCACCACCCGACGCTTGCCGTTTTCCCGGCTGATCTGGTTGGGCGCCGGAGCCAGCTCCAGCTCGGCCACTTCCGACAGGGGCACATAGCCACCGTCCGGCAGGGGGACAGGTAGGTCCGCGAGGCTGTCCACATCCCGGCGGATGTCTTCGGGAAGACGCACCACCAACTGGAAGCGGCGGTCGCCTTCGTAAATCAGGCCGGCGTTTTCGCCCCCGACACCGGCTGCCACCAGATCCTGGAGATCATCCACGGTCAGCCCGTAGCGGGATAGCGCCATGCGCTTGGGGTGTACCGACAGCATGGGCAGGCCGGTCACCTGTTCGACCCGGGCATCGGCGGCGCCCTCCATGGATTCCACAACCTCAAGGACGTCGTTGGCCGATGCCAGCAGCTGATCCAGGTCATCGCCGAACACCTTGATGCCGAGGTCGGCGCGCACGCCGGAGATCAGTTCGTTGAAGCGCATTTCTATGGGCTGGGTGAACTCATACTTGTTGCCGGGAAGCATTTCCACCGCTGCTGCCATTTCCGCCACCAGTTCATCCTTGGTTTTGTCTGGGTTCGGCCATTGGCTGCGGGGCTTCAAGATAACAAAGTTGTCCGCTACGCTGGGGGGCATGGGGTCGGTGGCCACTTCCGGCGTGCCGATCTTGGCGAACACCTTGTCCACCTCCCCAAAGGCCTTCAGCCGTTCTTCCAGCTGCGATTGCATCTCGATGGACTGCTCCAACCCGGTGCCCGGGATGCGCAGGGCATGGAGTGCAATATCCCCTTCATCCAGTTGTGGAATAAATTCCGACCCCAGGGTGGTCGCCAGCCAGAGACAGACCGCTACCAGCGTGGTCGCGCCGCCCAACACCAGCCAGCGGAACCTCATAGCCACCCGCAGCGCAGGCCTGTAGAGCGATTTAGCACCGCTGATTACCGGGCTTTCCTTTTCGCTGATCTTGCCCCCCATAAAGACCGCAACAGCGGCGGGCACCACGGTCAGTGACAGCACCATGGCCGCCAGCAGTGCCATTACGACAGTGGCCGCCATGGGGTGGAACATCTTGCCCTCGACCCCGGTGAGAGCAAAGATCGGCAGGTACACCACAGTAATGATGGCGACACCAAACAGGCTGGGACGAATCACTTCGTTGGTGGCCTCGAACACCAATTGCAGACGTTCCTTGAGGGCCAACTGACCCTGGTGCTGGGCCTGGGACAGGCGCCGGATACAGTTCTCGACGATGATGACCGCGCCGTCGACGATCAGGCCGAAATCCAGCGCCCCCAGACTCATCAAATTGGCGGATACGCCAGACCGCACCATACCGGTGATGGTGGCGAGCATCGAAAGCGGAATGACAGCTGCCGTGATCAAGGCGGCGCGCAGGTTGCCCAGCAACAGAAACAGCACCACGATCACCAGCAGTGCCCCTTCAAGCAGGTTCTTCTCCACCGTGGCAATCGCCTTGTCCACCAGGGCTGTGCGGTCGTATACCGCCTCCACCTTGACGCCGTCGGGCAGGGAGGGCTGAATGGCCTCCAGCTTTTCGGCCACCGCCTGTGCTACCGCCCGGGAATTTTCCCCCACCAGCATCATGGCGGTGCCCATCACCGTTTCCTTGCCGTCGCGGGTGGCGGCGCCGGTGCGCAGCTCCTTGCCAATGGCCACTTCAGCTACATCGGCTACCCGGACTGGCACACCATCCCGGTTGGCAATCACCACCTGTTCAATATCGCCAATGGTGGCCAGCTGCCCGGGCGAGCGCACCAACAGCTGTTGGCCGTTGCGTTCGATATAGCCGGCGCCGCGATTGGTGTTATTGGCCCGCAGGGTGCTGACCAGTTCATCCACCGTGATGCCGAACTCCAGCAACCGTTGGGGCGACGGCGTGACGTGGTACTGCTTGTCGTAGCCGCCAATGGTGTTGACCTCGATCACGCCGGGCACCTGGGCCAACTGGGGTTTGATGATCCAGTCCTGGATCTCACGCAGTGCCGTAGCGTCCAGCGGACTGCCATCCGCTTGAGTGGCACCGGGCAGGGCTTCTACGGTGTACATGAAGATCTCGCCAAGACCGGTGGCGATGGGACCCATCTCCGGCTCCAGCCCGGGTGGCAGCGCGCTCTTGATGGCGCCCAAGCGCTCATTGATCAGGTTGCGGGCGAAATAGATGTCCGTGCCTTCCTCGAACACCACCGTGACCTGGGACAGGCCGTAGCGGGACAGGGACCGGGTATAGGACAGGTTGGGCAGGCCGTACAAGGCCGTTTCCACCGGGAAGGTGATGCGTTGCTCTGCCTCCAGGGGCGAATAGCCCGGTGCCTCGGTGTTGATCTGTACCTGGACATTGGTGATATCCGGCACCGCGTCGATGGGCAGGCGCTGAAAACTCCACACGCCCACGCCGACCAGCACCAGAATAAGGGATAACGTTAAAAACCGCCGCTCTACCGAGAAGCGTAAGATGGCGTTTATCATCAAAGCCTCCTGGGTTAGTGGTCGTGGGATGCGCCGGATTTTTCGATATCGGCCTTGATCAAATAACTGTTTTCCACCACATAGCGATCGCCTGCTTGCAGGCCGCCCAGCACCTCAGTCAGGTTGCCGTCGCTGCGGCCCAGCTCCAGTGGGCGGATCTCGTAGGTGTCATCCACCTGAATAAACACCACGGTCCAGTCCCGGAAGGATTGCAGGGCGCGGTTGTCAACCACCAAGGGGGCCTCCACCGTTTCCACCACGATATCCCCGGCCACCAGCAAACCGGGGGTCAGCAGTCCCTCGGCATTGTCGACTTCGACCCGGGCCAGGGTGTAGGGCGCGTTGCCGGGTGCCGGCAGCAGGTGGCGGATGGTGCCTTCCCGGTCAATGCCGTCAGCCTTCAGTCGGACTTTCTGGCCAATGGCAACCTCGGCCCGTTGGCCGGGGAAGACCTTGAATTCCGCCCACAGAGTGGTCAAATCGGCAATGGCGAATAGGGGTTGCTCCCCGGTCATTTCTCCGTTGCTGATCCGACGCTCAATGACGATCCCGTCGATGGGCGCTCGCAGTGCGTAGGTTTGCAGGCTTTCGTTGGACTCGACTTGAGCGAGCACGTCACCACGCTCGACCCGATCGCCCAGATTGACCTTCACCTGGCTGACCACGCCCGGGAAACGGGCGCGGATCCGGGCAATCTGCTGCGGTGCCGTGGTCAGGCTGCCGTAGGTGGTGAGGCTGCGCTCGATGGCACTCGGCCCGGCTGCGGCCGTTGTGATACCCGCTTTTCGGGCGATAGCCGGGGCGATCCGGGTGCGACCTTCGTGGGATTCCCAGTGCCAGCGGTAGTTCTTGCCGTCCATGGCGAGGCTCACTTCTACGTCGAAGGAGTGGGGTTCGGTCACCACGCCATCCCCCAGCCAGTAGTCCCCCTGGTAGGCGAAGTCGAAGGTGTCCACTTGCCCACCCAGGCGGGTGAGCTGGACATTGAGGTCAATATCATCAGTAACGGCGCGGCCATCCCTGGTGACCCAGGCCCGGTATTCCGGTGGGACCCCCTGCTCGAAGATCTGCAGTTCGACGGTGGCGTCGTTCTGTTGCAGCAGTATGCCGCCGTGAGGCCCCCTGGCCTCTGCCTGCGATTCGTCGTGTTGTTCCTCGGCAGCTTGTAAGGGGCTGATGGCAAGGCAGGTGGCCACCAGAATCAGACAGAGTTGTTTTATCAGTTGCATGGTGTGAATCCTGAATTTGTGGGTTAGCGCGTCGGGGCGCCCGGAACAGTCGCGAGTGGCTGCGCCGTAAGTTGTTCGATCAACGCCTGGTTGAGCAGCGCCGTGGTGGCGGCGTCGACCAGTGCCTCCCGTGCTGAGAGCAGCTCCCGCTGTGCGGCGGTCCACTCCACATAGCTGTAGCGGCCGTTTTCATAGGCTTCGCGGGTCTGAGTGAGTGCCTCGGTCAGGTCGGGAAGCATTTGGCTGCGAATCTGCTCAACAGTCTCGATGCTTTGTTGCCGCAAGTGGTAGGCGTCGAACAGGCGCGAATGGAGGCGCAGCAGGGTATCCTCCCGGCGGAATCGGACCTCATCCCGCGCCGCCAGGGCGGCCTGCACCTCGCCGCGATTGCGCCGTCCGGAAAAGAGCGGTACCGAGAGCCCAGCGGTCAAGGCCGTATCATCCGTCTCTTCGAAGCGCCGGATGCCGACCTGCCAACGGATGTCGCTCTCGGACTGGCTGCGCGCCAGCTGAATTTCCGCTTCGCGGATACGCTGTTCGCTGGCGTAGATTTGAATGGCCGGGCTGTCGCTGACCCGCTGGTACAGAGCAACGAAGTTGTCGGAGGAACCGAACTGGAACAGGTCGCCTTCCAGCATTTGAAAGTCCGGGCTGGTATCACCCCACAGGGAAGCCAGAGCCATTTTCCGGCTCTCGTAGGCGGCTCGCAGATGGGACTGCTCAATACGACTCTGGGTGAGCGCGGCCCTGGCGCGCAGGACTTCGGCCTGGGGCGCCGCGCCGCGGTCGGCGCGACGGGTGACGATCTCGTGGGTGGCCTCGGCCAGCGCCACGGCTTCAGCGGCGAGTTGGAGTTTTTCCTGCAGGGCCAGGGTGGCGACAAAGCGCTGGGTCACCTGTCCGAGCACATCCAGGGTCTCGGCCCGGCGCTCGGCCTCGACGCGCCCGTATCGTGAGTCAACCACGCTGACGCGGGCCTGACGCTTGCCGCCAAGTTCGAGAACCGATGACAGGGATAGGGTGTACTCTGCCCCGTCAACTCCTCGCAGATTGTCGCTGCCGAGGAAGTTTTCCACTTCCAGGCCGGCCTCCAGGGCAGGATTTTGATCTGCCGTAATGCGGCGGCCATCAAGGCCCTGAAGGCGAAAATCGAAGACCTGGAGGCCGGGGTTTTGCGCCATGGTCCGCGAGAGGGCCTCGGACAGAGTGAGCGGTTTCTCCCCGGCGTGTGCCAGGGCAGCACCGAATGCCAGCGCTAGAAGGGAAAAGGCATGGATAATAGAGTGGGACGGCATTGCGCGCCGCCCAGTTTTCATGGGCATTCTGAAAAGCATGAGGCTGCTCCTACGAAAGTCTAAATGACAGTTGTTCCCCGGGTGGGGAAGGTATTCGCACGGTCAGGAAATGGGAGGGCGGAAAAGGGAGGATTGAACCCCGGTGGTGAAGTTGGCTTGGTAGTCGGACTGTACTATTCCCGCAGCCAAGCCGGAAATGTCTGTGAGGGTTCCCAGCAACACCATGTGAAAGCAGCTGTGGCTGTGATGGCCATGGTCCGCTGAATGACTGGGGCTGTCGGGAGACGACTTGGTTGCCTGATTTTCGCTGGAAAAATCCGCTGATTCGTGTGAATGCTCATCATAATGTGGCATTGCGGGGTTGTGCGGTTGTGCTTCATAGGCAATAGACGCCACTGACTGCAAAGCAATCAACAGCGTCATTGCGACTATGAAACAGCGTTTAATCATGCAAGTGGTCCCGGAATTTGATCGTGAGGCTAGCAGAAAGGCAACCACATAGAAAGGACTGGACTCCCATGGCGTTACGTGTGTCCGTAGTGCGCTGCCCTGAGTGGCGGGCGATTGCACCGACCAACCGCAGTTCGTCTATGTGGCTGCCGCCGGGGGCAGCCGGGCCGGGATCAATATGGCCGGCGGCGACGCTATGCTCGATCTTCGCGCCATGCCGGCGGTCATGGCGATGCGGGCCAATATGACCGTGCAGGAATTGGCTGAAGAGCTGTTTCCCTACCTGACCATGGTGGAAGGGCTCAAGCTCTGCGCCCAGACTTTTACCAAGGACGTGACTCAATTGTCCTGTTGCGCCGGGTAAGGCTGCGTTCCCGGCTCAGTCGGCATTCCTGATCAGGCGCGGCAGCCAACGCAGATACGCCACCATGCCAAACAACTCGACCAGGGATTGGAAGACGATGACAACGATGGCGGCACGCCAGGGCTCCGGCAGTGACAGCGCCAGCGGCAGCATGACGAAGGAGTTGCGGGTACCAAAGCTGAAGGTGAGGGTGCGGCCGATAGTGGGCGTGAACCCGAATAGCTCACTGAGCCCCTTGCCGATGGTAGCGGCGGCAACCAGATAAAGTACAAAAACCACAAGCGCCGACCACAGCAGGGCGCCATTGTCGATCACCAGGCTGACCTGGGAGCCGGCAATTAGAAACACCACCAATGCCAGCAACGGCACGGGCAGCCACCCAAGCCAGTCCACCAGTGTTTGCGCGCGCGGGTGCTTTTCCGTCAACCGTTCGGTAATCCAGGCCAGGATCAGCGGGGTGACAATCAATCCGAAGAATGCCGGCAGCAAGTGGCTGCCAACCGCCAGTTCAATGGCGATATTGCCCATGAAGAGCCAGATATAAATGGGTAGCAAAATGAGCTGGACCAGCAGAAGGATCGGCGCGGCCGCTATGGCCCTGGCACCGTCCCCACCACCGAGATGGGTAAAACTGATAAACCAGTCCGTACAGGGCACCAGCAGTACCAGCAGTACGCCGAGACGAATAGCGGGATCATCCGGTAACAGCCACAACAGAAGACCAACGACCACCGGTATCAGGATAAAATTGCCCGTCAGCAAAGCGGCCAGAAAGCGGCGATCACGAAATGCCGACCTGAGATGTATCAGTGGTACCTGAGTGAAAGTAGTGTACAGGAGAACACCCAGGGCCGGCCAAAGCAGCGCTTCCCAATGACGAGTCTGCTCTGGTGACATCCAGCCGATGGTCATGCCGGCCAGGATGACTAGGAGATAAAGCCAGACTTGATATCGCTCCAATTGTTCGCGCATTTAAGGCTGTTCCCGCTGTTTTTTCGAGGGCACGATAGTATCATTGGGGCGCAATGAACTCCCGACACTTGCCCTGAGCATTTCGGCAGGCTTCGAGGGGGACTGAAATCTCTTTAGGTTGGGTCGGGAGAGATACGGTAAAATGGTTAGCGTCAGCGTTATACCTTTTTTCTGACAGTAGCGGGGATGGGCGTCTCCACAGGGTTGGTGGCTTTTTACCCGGTTTGGCTGGTTCTGACCCTGTTGAGAGGAGCTGTCAGTAAAAAATGAAATTATTTTTAAGGAATTTCTGAGCATGGTATTTATCATGGTGTTACCGATTATCAGTATAATAAGCCGTTGAAAATAAAAGACAAAAATGGCTTATTGATAATAGAGTGGGGAATGAATCACGTAGAATAAAAAAGGCGGCCATATGGCCGCCTTTTTTGTGGTCTTTCAGGGTCGTCGCCAGCACCGTGAAGCTCAAGAGCAAACTCGCATCAGGTGTGTAATCAGGTCGACCTGTCTGCTGAAGCTGTTCTTCTGCAGCAGTGATTTTATGTTGGTGCGAATGGTGCTGATGGCCAATTCCATTTGCTCGGCAGTTTCTGCGGTATTGGCCCCCTTGAGCAGGCACAGGCAGACGCGGGCCTCGGCTTCGGTGGCGCTGATGACCTTGCGGATTTCGGCAATGCTGGGGGTGCGGCAGACATTGGGGTCGAAAATTTCCACCAGGACATTGCTGTTGTTGCTTTCTCGGTTGTGTACCGGGGTGATGGAGATCCGCAGGGGCAGGGCGCTGGTTTGCAGGTAAAGGGTGTCGCTGTCGTCCAGGGCGCCGGTCTTGCCGGTAATGAACAGCATCAGCTGGGTGTAGAAATCCTTGCCAAACTGTTGATCCCTGAACGCGATTTCCCGGTTGTCCCGATTGATGGTGAATACCCTGTAGCGTTTGCCGATCTCCACAAAGGCCGGGCTGGCACTGACCAGGAGAGAAACCGGCGAAAAGACGGCGACGGGCTGTTTCAATACGGCGATGCTGCTTTGCAGGTCCTTGAAGCTCTGCTCCGAGCGGTGCAGTCGCTCATACAAATCGAGGGCTATTTCAGCGTGTTTTTTCAGCCGCGAAAGCATGGCCATTTCTGTCTTGCTGAATACCCGGCTGTCTTTGTGGCGGTTGAATACCAGTACCACGTGTTGCTGGTATTTGTTGGTGAACGCAATGGTAGCACTGTCGATAATGCCGGCGGCGCGTATCCAGGTCCGGGAGAAGGTGGACATATCTGCGAGAAAGTCGCTCTCCGGGTCGCCATCGGCGTAGCTGAACAGGGCGTTGGGGCCCGTTTCCAGTGCCCGGGCAATCGCCTTGTCCTTGAACACCAGGCCGGTCTTGAGCATCAGGGGGACGACGCCGGGGGGATAGCCCACGGCCCAGCCATAAAGTCCTTTCAGGTGCGGCTCTTTCTGTATCACGGCCAGGCAACAGCTGACCAGGTCAAAGGTGTCGCGGATGTTGCGCAGAAAGAGGTCGAAGCCGTCCTTGTGTTCAACACAGCTGTAAAGACTGGTGACCAGACTATCCAGAATATCTGCCTGGGTGTCGTCCGGTTCGAGCTGTTCGGCACTGGGTTGGCCGTTTTCTGCCCGCGCCAGATGAGTAAGTTGGCTTCGATCGGCTGCTGACATTCCCTTGTACCTTCCCCCGGGCAGAGCTTATTGCCCATGAAATTGTTAACTGGTTCAAATATAGCGAATAGGGGGAGGCCGATCCAATGACCCCTGGAGTGGGTGGCGTGGTGCTGGCGGCCCATTTTGGGGCGGGCGGCGCGGCAATGAGCGTCCATGGGAAATGCCGTGCCACAGGGCGTTCGGCAGGATTCACTGCTTGAAAAGTGTCCAGATTTGCTTAAAATACGCTCCCTTGCCGGAATTCAGGCCCTGTTTGTACAGTTGCCTGGAGTGAGAGCAGTCTCTCAGCCGGCCAGAATTCATTCCGTTTCAGTCAGTTGCGCACGCCGGCCGCTGGGGTCGGGGTTGTTGTGCCCGTTGTGGTGGCATACAATGCGCGCCTATTTACTGAGGCGGTGAGGCATCCTGCCTCGTTTTCGATAACAGATTGGAGGTTCACGACATTAAGCGTGGAGGCAAAGGCCGCGAGCAGCGCGCCAATATAAATCAGCAAATCCAGGCAACCGATGTTCGGTTGATTGATGTAGACGGTGAGCAGGTCGGTATCGTGACCCTGCAGGAAGCGCTGGAGAAAGCCACCGCAAAACAGCTGGATCTGGTGGAAATCTCCCCTGGTGCGGAACCGCCGGTTTGCCGAATCATGGATTATGGCAAACACCTGTTTGAAGCCAAACAGAAGGCCAAGGAAGGGCGCAAGAAACAGCGTCAGACCCAGGTCAAGGAAATCAAATTCCGTCCCGGCACCGACATTGGTGACTATGAGGTGAAACTGCGTAACCTCATTCGTTTCCTTGAGGCCGGCGACAAAGCGAAAATCACCGTCCGTTTCCGCGGCCGGGAGATGGCTCACCAGGAACTGGGCCGGGAGCTTCTCGCGCGTGTCGAGAAGGACCTGGAAGAATACGGTTCCGTTGAGCAACGTCCGAACATGGAAGGGCGCCAGATGATCATGGTGCTCAGCCCGGGCAAAAAGAAGAAGCAGTCCTGATCGACTGTTTAATTAATTCACCAACTTGAGAAGGTACCATGCCTAAAATCAAGACAAATCGTGGGGCTGCCAAGCGTTTCAAGAAAACCGCCTCCGGTTTCAAGCGCAAGCAGGCATTCAAAAACCACATCCTGACCAAGAAGTCTTCCAAGACTATCCGTCAGCTGCGTCCGAAAACCGAGGTACATGATTCTGATGTAGCTCTGGTTAAACGCATGATGCCCTACGCATAACTGATACGGTTTTTGGAGACTGAAAAATGGCACGAGTAAAGCGTGGTGTGCAGGCCCGTCGCCGGCACAAGAAGATTCTCAAGCAGGCTAAAGGCTACTACGGTGCCCGCAGCCGTGTATTCCGTGTAGCGGTTCAGGCCGTTACCAAAGCCGGTCAGTACGCATACCGCGACCGTAAGGTTCGCAAGCGTCAGTTCCGTCGTCTGTGGATTGTTCGTATCAACGCCGCTGCGCGTCTGAACGGCCTGTCCTACAGCCGCATGATCGATGGTCTGAAAAAAGCGTCCATCGAAGTTGACCGTAAAGTACTGGCGGACATCGCTGTCCGCGATCAGGCAACCTTTAGCGCTTTGGCCGAAAAAGCCAAAGCGAGTCTCACCGCCTGATTACTGTTTCGTCCTAGACAAAACAGCATACTCAACGGGGGAAGAGCTCGCGCTCTTCCCCCGTTTTTGTTTGAAAAAAGACCAGAGGCAAGCGACAAGCTGCAAGCTGCAACACGATTCCTCCATGCAGCCACACGAAAACGCTTTCCCCGCGCTGCACTGTATCGGCGCGGCTCAAGTGGTAGTCGGTTGGCAGGGTTCTGAACCGCGTTGCAGCTTGTAGCTTGCAGCTTGCAGCTTTCTAAAGACTGCGGAGTCTTCAATGGAAAATCTCAACGCCCTGGTTGACGCTGCCCTGGCAGACGTTGAACAGGCTGGCGATATCCGGGCCCTGGACGATGTCCGGGTGAAGTACCTGGGCAAGAAAGGCGAGATCAGCGCCCTGATGAAGGGCCTTGGCAAGTTGAGCGCGGAAGAGCGCCCCCAGGCCGGTGCGGTGATCAACGAGGGCAAACAGAAAGTCCAGGATGCCATCGCCACCCGCAAGCATGCCATGGAAGAAGCGGCCCTGGCCCAGCAGCTGGCCAGTGAAACCGTGGACGTGACGCTGCCGGGCCGGGGCGAACTGCCCGGCAACCTGCACCCGGTCACCCGCATGCGTCGCCGTATTGAGGATTTCTTCCTGCGTCTGGGCTTTGATATTTCCGAAGGGCCGGAAGTGGAAGACGACTTCCACAACTTCGAAGCCCTGAATATTCCGTCCCACCACCCGGCGCGGGCCATGCATGACACCTTCTACTTCGGTGACGGCCGCCTGCTGCGTACCCACACCTCGCCGGTGCAGGTACGGGTGATGGAGCAGGGCAAACCGCCGTTCCGCATCATTGCCCCGGGCCGGGTATACCGTTGTGACTCCGACCTGACTCACACTCCCATGTTCCACCAGGTGGAAGGCCTGCTGGTGGACAAGGATGTCACCTTTGCCGATCTGCGCGGCACCGTGGCGGAATTCCTCAAGTTTGTGTTCGAAGTGGAAGACCTGCCGGTGCGTTTCCGCCCCAGCTACTTCCCGTTCACCGAGCCCAGCGCCGAAGTGGACGTGGGCTGTGTCAGCTGTGGCGGTAAAGGCTGCCGGGTGTGTTCCCACACCGGCTGGCTGGAAGTCATGGGCTGCGGCATGGTGCACCCGAAGGTGCTGGAGCACGGCGGCGTGGACGCCAGTGAATACAGCGGTTTTGCCTTTGGCATGGGCGTGGAGCGCCTCACCATGCTGCGCTACGGCGTTAACGACCTGCGGATGTTCTTCGAAAACGACACCCGCTTCCTGTCCCAGTTCGGTTAAGGCGTTTCTGTACCAAGACGCCGCCGTTGGCGCCTTGTTCACAAGGCGAATTCCCCGGCGGCCATACAGAAACTCCCATGATTTAAAGGAATTCGACAATGCGTTTTAACGAAGCCTGGTTGCGGGAATGGGTCAGCCCCGCCATCGATACCGACACCCTGGTGAAGCAACTGACCATGGCCGGCCTGGAAGTGGACGCCGTGGAACCCGCCGCCCCGGCCTTCACCGGCGTGGTGGTCGGTCAGGTGGAAAGCTGCGAGCCGCACCCGGATGCGGACAAGCTCAGCGTCTGCCAGGTCACCAATGGCATCGACACCGTGCAGGTAGTCTGCGGCGCGTCCAACGTGCGCATCGGCCTGAAAATGCCCTTCGCCCAGGTGGGCGCGGTCCTGCCCGGCGACTTCAAGATCAAGAAAGCCAAGCTGCGCGGCCAGGAATCCAACGGCATGCTCTGCGGTGCCTCCGAGCTGGGCCTGGAAGACCTCATCGATGGCCTGATGGAACTGCCCGAAGATGCCCCGGTGGGCACCGATGTCCGTGATTACCTGCAGCTCAACGATGCGGTCATCGAAGTGGACCTGACGCCCAATCGTGCCGACTGCCTGAGCGTGCGTGGCATCGCCCGGGAAGTGGGGGTGATGAACCAGAGCCCGCTGGCCAACATGAACATCGACAAGGTGGCCCCGGCCATCGACGACACCCTCACCGTGACCCTGGCGGACAGCGAAGGCTGCCCCCGTTACCTGGGCCGGGTCATCAAGGGCGTCAACGTGAACGCCGACAGCCCCCTGTGGCTGATCGAGCGCCTGCGCCGCGCCGGCCTGCGCACCATCGATCCCATCGTCGACGTGACCAACTACGTGCTGCTGGAACTGGGCCAGCCCCTGCATGCCTTCGATCTGGCCAAGCTCAACGGCGGCATCACCGTGCGCAAGGCCAGTGCCGAGGAAACACTGCTCACCCTGGACGACCAGGAGCTGACCCTGCGCGACGACACCCTGGTCATCGCCGACGACAGCGATGCCCTGGCCCTGGCCGGTGTCATGGGCGGCAAGCCGTCCTCCGTCACCAGCGACACCCGGGACATCTTCCTGGAATGCGCCTTCTTCGCGCCCCTGGCCATCGCCGGCAAGGCCCGCTCCTACGGCCTGCACACGGATTCCTCCCACCGCTTCGAGCGGGGCGTGGACCCGCAGCTGCAGAACGAGGCCATCGAACGGGCCACCGCCCTGATCCTGGAGATCGCCGGCGGCCAGCCGGGTCCGGTCAGCGAAGCGGTAGACGAGAGCAAGCTGCCGCGCCAGGCAGAAATCACCCTGCGCGCCGACCGCATCGAAGGCCTGCTGGGCATGGGTCTGCCCGCCGAGCAGGTAGAAGACATTCTCAGCCGCCTGGGCATGGAAGTGTCCACCCAGGAAAGCGGCCAGGAATGGATGGTGCTGGCTCCCAGCTGGCGCTTCGACATGGCCATCGAAGCCGATCTGATCGAGGAACTGGCGCGCATCTATGGCTATGAAAAGCTGCCCAGCCGGGTGCCGGCCGGTTCCCCCTCCGGCGAGCCGGTGGCCGAGCAAACCGTCAATCAGCGCCGCCTGGGCGATGCCCTCATCGATCGTGGTTATCTGGAAGCGATCACTTACACCTTCGTGGAGCCCGGTCTGCTCAAGCAGGTGGAGCCACGGGTAGAGCCGCTGCCGCTGCTTAACCCCATCTCCACGGACCTGGGCGTCATGCGCACCACCTTGCTGGCCGGCCTGTTCAGCACTGCCCGCCACAACCTGAACCGGCAGGCCGACCGCCTGCGCCTGTTCGAAACCGGCCTGCGCTTCGTACCGACCGAGCAGGGGCTGGAACAGACTCCCATGATCGCCGGCCTGCTCTACGGCAGCGCCCAGCCGCAGAACTGGGAAGGCAAGCGTCCGGTGGACTTCTTTGACCTGAAAGGGGACGTGGAAGCGCTACTGACCCTGTCCGACGCCGACGCCTTCCGCTTCGAGCCTGGCGAGCATCCGGCCCTGCACCCGGGCCAGACCGCCGCCCTCAAGCGCGATGGCGAGGTGGTAGGCTACCTGGGTCGCATCCACCCGCGCCTGGCCGCCGATCTGGACCTGCCGACCCAGCTGTACGCCTTTGAACTGGCCCTGGCCCCCCTGCAGCAGGGCGTGTTGCCGGCATTTGCCGGAGTCTCCGACCAGCCGCGCATGCGTCGCGATCTGGCCTTTGTCGTGGAAGACAACGTGCCCGCCGGCGAGCTGGTGGCGGCGGTCCGCAATGCCTGTGACGAACGTCTCACAGGGGTTCGGATTTTTGATATATATCAAGGTGATAGCATCGGTGAAAATCGTAAAAGCCTTGCTTTGGGCTTGACCTTCCAGGACCGTTCGCGCACTCTTAAGGATGAAGAGGTAAACGACCTGGTGGATGCCGTAGTATCCCAGTTAAAACAACAGTTTAACGCCGCCTTAAGGGGCTGATTAAGGAAGGGTTAGGGAGCTATTGATGGGAGCGCTGACCAAAGCGGACATGGCCGAGCGTTTGTTCGAAGAGCTTGGCCTGAACAAACGTGAAGCGAAAGAAATGGTGGAGATGTTCTTCGAAGAAATCCGCCATTCGCTGGAAAACAACGTGCCTGTCAAACTCTCCGGCTTCGGCAATTTCGATCTCAGGGACAAGAGTGAACGGCCAGGGCGCAACCCGAAAACCGGTGAGGAAATTCCCATCACCGCCCGCCGGGTTGTCACCTTCCGTCCAGGACAAAAATTAAAACAACGGGTTGAGGCCTATGCTGGAACCAAGTCATAACGACGAATTGCCGGCGATTCCAGGGAAACGTTATTTCACCATCGGTGAAGTCAGCGACCTGTGTGACGTAAAGCCCCACGTGCTGCGCTACTGGGAGCAGGAATTCCCCCAGCTCAAGCCGGTCAAGCGCCGTGGCAACCGTCGCTACTATCAGCGCCAGGACGTGCTGATGATCCGCCAGATCCGCAGCCTGCTGTACGATCAGGGCTTCACTATCGGTGGTGCCCGCCAGCAGCTCACCGGCGGCGCCAACGCCGAACAGGCCACCCAGTACCACCAGCTCATCAAGCAGATGATCGTGGAGATGGAAGAGGTCCTCGACGTCCTCAAAGCCTCCTAAGCCCCATTCCCGTTGGAGCCTTGCTTGCAAGGCGAAAAAAGCCCCGGCAGCCAAGCTCCCGGGGCTTTTTCATGCCCGCGAGTCCCCGTTGGAGCCCATGCTCGCATGGCGAAGAGCCCGCAGCCCTTCCACCGGGCCCACCAGAAAAGACCCTATTACCCAAACACATAGCCACCGCTCATCCCGCACTCCGACGCTAATGGACGCGGGCCGAGGGCACTCAGTCGGCACGGCATAAGCCCGCGTTGTAGCTTGCAGCTTGAAGCTTGTCCCCTCCATCGCTCAAACCCTGACCAAACAGCACTTTACCGGTTCCATCCCCCCACCAAATCCGCTATGATTGCCGCCGCTTTGGTAGCTCTGCCTGCCAAGCACATCTCGGGGCGTAGCGCAGCCTGGTAGCGCACTTGCATGGGGTGCAAGGGGTCGGAGGTTCGAATCCTCCCGTCCCGACCAAATTAAGGTCGGAAAAACAAAGAGATAGGCCAGTCATGGATGACTGGCCTTTTTGGTTTTTAGGCGTCGCTTATGCTTTTCTGTGTTTCGTCACCGTTCCGTCACCGTTTCTCAATAGCTAATCCCTGTGGCTGGCCTGTCTCCTTTACTTTACGCGCCACTGACCTTTAGTTTTCCCTGATTGGTCAGGCGGTCCGTTTACAAAGGCCTGGCGCGTATTGGATGCCCGGCAAGATGGCTGAAGCTGTGCCGGATCACTCTAGAAAAGGGGTTGAGGGTACTCCATAGCTATGAGGCTGGGTGACGCTTGTAGTTGCAGCGTTGGGTGGATCACTTGGAGGTGGTGTCAGGGCGCTGAGTAGTTAGAAGTGCGAGACGCGTCAATTCGAGCATCCTCAAGGTGTCTTGCTGCCAGCTTTTTGGCTTGAGAGTCCAGGTCGTCCCTTTTGTTCGCATCGAGTTGTATGGGGTCCTGCAATCCCTGCCTTTCTAATTCCTGCCTTACAAGGTCTTTCTCTACTAGCTTTCTTATAAGTTCTTCATATTGCTTGAGAATGCCCGCATGCCTCGTATTTTCTTTCCGCAGGCGACCTAGCTCTTTGGTTTTTCTGTCCTCTACCAGTGAATTGCGCGTTTTTCTGGCGCCTTCGAGTCTTTGTTGATGCTCATTTCTCAGTTTCTCGATATGTGTTCTATCCTGGCAAATCAGAGCTGTCAGGTGGGCGCTTTGTGACACGGTAATCACCCCATTTTTAGCATCGCCCAAAAGTAGAGCTTACGCAGCCATCAGTGGCGGCTTGCCGCCATTGGCTTTGTGGGGTCGACGGTGATTGTAAAACCATAACCACTTGGTCGCATAATCCTGAACTTCCTCCAGGCTGTCGAACAGGTGTTTGCTAAGCCAGCTGTAACGGATTGTCCGGTTTGCACGCTCGATATAGGCATTCTGCTGCGGCTTTCCGGGCTGAATATACTCTATGCGAATCTCCCGCTTCTGAGCCCAACCGACGAAATCGTGGCTGATGAACTCGGGCCCGTTATCGCAGCGAATGGCTGTCGGTTTGCCTC
>NZ_FNUM01000018.1 GCF_900107995.1 Alcanivorax sp. DSM 26293
TTTTAGAATGTTCTTCTCCCGTTCCAGGCGCTCACACCGAGCCTCAAGCTCCTGTATTCGGCGCTGTTCCGGGGTAAGAGCCTTGCCTTTGGGGGTAACACCTTGGCGTTCAGCCTCAAGCTGCTTAACCCAGCGCCGCAGCGCGCTCTCGACTACACCAAGCGATGTGCTGGCTTGGGGAACGGTGTAGCCTTGGTCCAGCACCAAGCTGGCGGCTTCCTGCTTGAATTCAGGTGTAAAGGATCGTCGTTTTCTGGTCATATGACACCTCGCTTAAGGTGGTGATTTTACCACCCTACGTTGGTGTCCGGATTCATTAGACCACTACACTTCCACGTGGAAGTTGGTAAATTCTATCCTGACGACAGGGCTGTCAACTTTAACATTCGATGTTGGGTAACGATTCTGAATGGCCGCCCTTACATCTGATAGTAGCTTGGCTTGCTTTCCGTCTTTGTAGGTGTCCCATTCACTCTTTGGCATGATATAGAGCATATCAAGATCCGAGATTCCTTTGATTCCTGTGTATCTACCATAAGAGCCTACTTGCAAGCTGTTGGCGGTTCTGGACTCGGTATCCCTGAACTTCTTGTTGAGGCAGGAAGTAATCTCCTCGTACTGATTACTGATCTTGTCAGCATTTTCAATCTTAAGGTTATCCAGAAATGACGAAAACATTTCAGTGACAGTCATCAGATGTGATCTCCTTATCAAGCGCTGATTGGAGCGGGAAGAAGTCTATAAATAACGCTTTCGGCTTGTCCTTCCTGTCCGCGAGAGATAAGTCTCTGCGCCTGATCGGACAGCTCATGAGCGCGCTTAATTGCATCAATCTTGTATTTAGGGTCTCTACCGTTGTAGCCGAGCGAGCCGATTGCGTCGAAGAAGTAGTCTTTGAGCTGCCCGGGTTCCCAGATTCCCCCAATCCAGAAGTAAGATTTTTCTGCTAAATGTCGTTCTAGCGTGAAGGATTCAAATAGATAGCCATTCCTTGCGTTCCAGTACTTCACAAGTCGTATCATGGGTTTGATGAGGTTGTTGTTCGACTTGTTTGTAGAAATAAGCGTTTCGTTAAAGTCGTTTGGATTGGTTTGAATCCAGTCATCCAGCTCAGAACGCTTAGCCGGGATTCTGAGGCCGCTCCACCAGCTGTCGATGGCGGGAACCAGCTCGAATTTGATGTGATTAAGCGATAAGACGATGGTCGGGGCAGACTGTGATATCTGTGATCGTGAGTAATAGATGCTCACGAATCTCCGGAGTCGATTGAGGTATGTCTGAGGGCTGCTTGATGTCTCGCCAAATACCACCATGTAGTCTATATCAGAGTGTTCATCCATGCTTCGAGGCAGGATGGTTCCTCTTGTGTACGACCCGAAAATGAAATGATCGGTGATGTCGTTTCCAAAGTGCTGATCAAGGCGCTGTTGGAGAGTGGCGATGGATTTCTGGATGCTCTCCTTCTCCTGATCTCTGATAACGGCCGACGAGGATAGTACTTGCAGGTAGCTGTTGACGGTCACTTAAGGCGCTCCTTGTCCACTGCGTACTGTGCTCTGCCAGAGTCAATGTCCTTCTTGGCCTTCTCGTAAGCGCGCCTAGGTATAGAGGGCATGCTTGCGTTCAGGTCATCCCGCTTATCTGTGAGGGCGGCGAGCCGGGAGCGGGCGTATGCAAGATCGGGTTCGTTCTCAAGGTCGATCTCTCGAAGTATGCGAGCGCTGTTCCTGAGGGCCTGATAAAGGTGTGCTGCATTCTTATGCGAATCAGCCCTTTCGCCTGGCTTCAGGAAGGTCAGACAGGTGACGAGCGCTGACGCCAGTAAAGCGGCGGCTGTAATCGCGGTTTGGTAGCCATCTGCAGCGGAGACGCCTCCCGCCACTGCGCCGAGCACTGCCGAGGGGAGGCCGAGTGCCAGGTTCACCTTCGACCAATCATCTGCGGCATTGTAGTGCCCCTTGAACGAGTGCTCGGCATCTTCTTCTACTCGACGATACTCTTTGGCCAATTTCCCAATAAGTTCTTGTGAATCCATTCGTTACTCCACATTTGTTCGCCGTTTCCCGGTTAGTAGCTGCTGCATCAAGGCCTTTTTCTCTTTCTTCAAAGAGGTGAGATTTTTCTGCAGGACTGAAATTTCCTGATCTGCCATGGACAGCACGGCGGAAATTTTTATCTGTTCCTCAATAGGAGGGCACATGATTTTTATTTTCAATAATGTTTTTGGGTTTAGTCTTTTCGAGCCGGTTCCAGACATTTTGTCTTCGAGGGATGCATGAAAATTCTCCTGGGACATATGATGTAAAAACCATGTCGAATCACAAGCACGTGTAAAATCAAAGGCAGGCAAATCCTGCGATGTCTCAAAGCCGTCTAGAGTCGTGGGTATGATGCCGAATGCTCCCTTATGGATATTCTGCTTACCGTAAATGAATTGACCTGCTTTCCTGATAAAGTGTGCCGTCGAGTCAACTGCCTCGGTGCCACGACATTCACGCGGTACAACGCCCTTCAAATTTAACCGTACGGTCAATCTTTTAGATGGGCGATTGGTTTTCGATGGTATGCGGCTTTCACGTAATAGCTCACCAATTTCTGAGACTTTCCACTTTCCGTGAAACCCATTTCCATTCTTATCCAGGAGGCGTTTTTTTCCGGTGAGGAGTTGTTGCATCAGGGCCTTTTTTTGTTGCTGGCTGTTGGAGAGCAGTTGTTCGGTGGTAGTTATGGCCTTGTCCCAGGAAGAAAGGATTTTGGCGATTTTCTTTTGTTCGGATAGTGGAGGTGTTAGTAAGCGGTACCGTTTTAACTCTCCAGAGTTCAGATTTGGCTTGCCTCCACCTGCGCATAGTCTTCCCACCTCGGCGATTCCGTGGCCAGAATTCATGTGGGTTGAGAGGTACTGGGAGTCCAATAACTCCGGATCGGGTCTGGCGATTAGTGTGGTGAAGGTTAGTGCGCCATTAAAGCTTTCTGGAACAACGCATGCTTCGCCTATATTTGATCCCGTTCGAACGGCGACAACATCACCAGCTATTACCTTTTTGCTTTTGTTTGCTTTGGCAAATTCGGGGTCAATATAAACAACCGATTTGTCATTAAAATAATTTCGTTTGATGTTCTGATTTCTGATTAACTTGACACCATCAGGCCTAATATATGGCGTTACTGATATCGCCAGGCCCACGGAAATCTTGCTGCAAAGCGATTTCAGCTCGTTTAATTTCCAGCCTTTAGGCGCCATAGCCAAGCTCCCGCAGATACTTGGTCATCTCAGCTTCAAGCTCGTTTAGTTGGCCCTTCAGAAGCTCTCGCTCGGCCCGCACTGCCATCAAATCAATCTCTTCTTCCTCCTCAAAGGTATCCACATAGCGTGGGATATTCAGGTTGTAGTCGTTCTCCTGGATTTCTTCGAGGCTGGCAACATAGGAGTACTTTTCTACGCTTTCGCCGTTGCGGTAGGTGTCAACAATCTTGGTGATATTGTCTTCGGTGAGCAGGTTCTGGTTCTTGCCGGCTTTGAATTCGCGGCTGGCATCTATAAACAGAACCTTGTTGGCGCTCTTCTCCTTTTTGAAAACGAGGACGGCGGCGGGGATGCCGGTGCCGTAGAACAGTTTTTCCGGCAGGCCGATAACGGCATCAAGTAGGTTCTCGTCTATCAACTGTTTACGGATTTTGCCTTCGCTGGAGCCACGGAACAGTACGCCGTGGGGCACGACGACGCCCATGCGCCCGGTCTTTGGCTTCAGGGTCTCGATCATGTGCAGGATAAAGGCGTAGTCGCCTTTGGTTTTCGGCGGGATGCCCCGGCGGAAACGGCTGAACTTGTCGTGTTCGGCTTCGTCGTGGCCCCATTTATCCAGGCTGAACGGGGGGTTGGCGGTCACGATGTCGAACAGCATCAGGTCGCCGTTTTTATCCAGCAGCTTGGGGTTGCGGATGGTGTCGCCCCATTCGATTTTGTGGTTGTCTTCGCCGTGCAGAAACATGTTCATCTTGGCCAGTGACCAGGTGGAGCCGATGGCTTCCTGGCCATAGAGGGCGTATTGCTTGCTGTTGTGGTTGGCGATGACTTTGCGGCCACACTTCATCAGCAGGGAGCCGGAGCCGCAGGCCGGGTCGCAGATGCTGTCACCAGGTTGCGGGTCGAGAAGCTCGGAAATCAGGTCACTGACTTCGGGTGGGGTATAGAACTCCCCGGCTTTCTGACCGCCGCTCGCCGCGAAATTCTTGATCAGGTATTCGTAGGCGTTGCCGATCACGTCCAGAGTGCCGACGCGGCTGGGCTTGAGGTTCAGGTCGGGCTTGGCGAAGTCTTCCAGCAGGTGGCGCAGGATGGTGTTCTTCTGCTTTTCTTCACCGAGCTTGTCGGTATTGAAGGAGATGTCCTGGAACACGCTCTTGCCGGCATCCTTGAGCTTGGTGCCGTTAGCCTCTTCGATGGCATGCAGGGCCTGGTCGATACGTTCGCCGTTGCCAGGTTCGTGGCGGCGCTCCCATAAGACGTAGAAACTGGCGTCTCTGGGTAGTACGAAGCGCTCGTTCTTCATCATCTCTTCGATCAGCTCCGGCTCTTCACCGTATGCCTTCTTGTAGCCGTCGTAGTGATCCTGCCAGACATCCGAGATGTACTTGAGGAACAGCATGGTGAGAATGAAGTCTTTGTAGGTGTCGGCGCTGATAGTGCCCCGGAAGGTGTCACAAGCGGCCCACAGGGCTTTGTTGATGGAATCCTGGTTGATCTTGTTTTCGGTGCTCATCTGTTCTTTCCTGTGGATTATCTGTTATTGCTCATTCTGTGCGACATGCCGCGCTAGTGGGCCTTCTTGGCCTGGATGGACGGCCGTAGGATGTCGCTGGCGATGGCGTTCATCAGGCTTTGATTTTTTCGTTGTAGTTGCTCCATGAGCTGTTGTTCCTGCTGCATGGTGTGCACCAGTTCCATGATGGCTTTCTGCCTGGGCTTGTCTGGGAACGCAAGTGGCGTGTTTTCCAGTACGCTGCGCCGGATGCTCTTGGTTAGCGTGCCCTCCGCATTCTTCTCAAAATAGCGCTGACTGGGGTTCTGGTTCAGTAGCCATGCCAGAAACGGCGGGATCACTCTGCCTGTTTTGAGCGTCACGACGAAGAAGTGTGGTGCCGCTACGGCCTCAACGCCAGGGGCAAGCTTGTCCTTGGTAACTTCCACGGCATAGTTACGGTTTCCCCTTGCCGCAACAAGGATGTCTCCGTTGCCAAGTAGCTGGGGGTGGCGTTTGCCGATGAGGGTGGTGGGCGTGCATCCCGACCAGATTACGCCCGTAGTGAGCGACACATCTTTCATCTGAACGGCAACTATTGAGCCGTCCCCTGATTCCTCGATTTTGCCCCGGAATGGATATCCGGGGTTGATAGAGGCAATTTGGCTGAGTTTTACCATCAAACCAGACACCATCGGCAATGATGCAAAAATTATTGGTTGAGAAGGATGGCGTGTCAACCTATATTTTTTGCTTCATCGCCATTGAATCAGTTTATGGCGACGTGTGTTGTCAGTGTAGGAGGGGGGGATGGGGGTGCGGGTTGAGATGCTTCGACAGCTTGAGGTTTACGAGCCTACTGCTGTCCCTCAGAAGGGTGGCTTGGTTCGTACGGCGGGGGCTCCTTACTGGATTGGCGCTGAAGGGGCTGGGGTGGAGGCCATTTATAGGCATTTCCCTTTGGTCGTGGATCCAGATGGTTCGCTTTGGCGCGATGCAGGCCGCTATCTGCTGGGTAGGCTGGATGGCGTGGCGCCAGTGTCGCATCGCACGTTGGAGAGTATCGCAGGAGATCTGGCCCATTTCAGGCGCTGGCTCCTGGAGGAGGAGGTTGACTATCTCAGTGCCCATCGCCGCCCCCGTCTAAGGCCTACCTATCGCTACTGTGCGTATTTGCATGACCAAATCAGGGAAAGCCACATTCAGCCTGGCACCGCAAAGCGACGGATGAGCAGCGTGCAAGGGTTTGTAGTGGTCAACTAATACCGGACAGTGATTTAGGTTTTTCTTCGGCCACCGCAGGGGCGATCCCGCCGTTGTAGCTGTGAGGCCTGTGGT
>NZ_FNUM01000013.1 GCF_900107995.1 Alcanivorax sp. DSM 26293
AGGCAAACCGACAGCCATTCGCTGCGATAACGGGCCCGAGTTCATCAGCCACGATTTCGTCGGTTGGGCTCAGAAGCGGGAGATTCGCATAGAGTATATTCAGCCCGGAAAGCCGCAGCAGAATGCCTATATCGAGCGTGCAAACCGGACAATCCGTTACAGCTGGCTTAGCAAACACCTGTTCGACAGCCTGGAGGAAGTTCAGGATTATGCGACCAAGTGGTTATGGTTTTACAATCACCGTCGACCCCACAAAGCCAATGGCGGCAAGCCGCCACTGATGGCTGCGTAAGCTCTACTTTTGGGCGATGCTAAAAATGGGGTGATTACCCTCAAAGACGTAACGTCTTCTCGAACATCGCGACTCAGATTCATTCTTTTCTTTATATCTGGGGTTATTGTAATTTCGAATAGCTTCAAGATTTACCCGGATTCACTCCCTCTTCTCAATATGCCCATGGAACCTGAGCAAGATTTTATATTTATTGGGGTCCTGGGGCTTTGTAACGTATATACGCTATTTTCTTACTGTGTTTCGTATTTCAATGATTATCTTCGATGGAGGCTCTCTAAGTCGGTTGCTAGATATGAAATCTCAAGATCTGAATTGACTCGGCTCTCTAGTAAGTGTGATTCCCTGATAAGCACCTTTTCTCGTGATATGGATTCTTATGGTGTCCATGACCATGAATTGGTGGAAGTAGAGCGCTGGAAAAACGCAATACTCTCTGAAAAGCCCCAGCGTGCCTTCATCACTATCCAAGGAAAATTTCTCGGCTTTGTTCATTTAATTCGATTTACCGTGCTTGAACTCATTGCCCCTGTGATTGTTGCTCTTCTGGCAGTGTTCTCAAGCATAGATGAGTCGGTAGGTGTTTTAGCGGGAGTTCTAGCTTTCTGATTCTCAGATAAATGTGGTCACTATATGGCGATCAGTAGGCAACCACAAAAAAAGGGTTAGAGATGGCTCTCTAACCCTTTTTTCTTTATCTGGTAGCAAGGGGCGGACTTGAACCGCCGACCCCAGCATTATGAGTGCTGTGCTCTAACCAGCTGAGCTACCTTGCCATTTGAGGCCGCGAATTTTCCGCGAGGGAGGGGTGGGTGTCAAGCGCTGGGTGCGTGTGTGGGCAATGTTTGATCAGTTGTTGGCAGGGGAAGGGAATTTCTGCCATAGTTGCAGGTCAAATGAAAATGATTCTTAATTGTAAGCCATTAATACTTGACCAAAACGCTCAGGATTACTACGCTTCACGTCAAATACACGCAATAAGGGTGTGGATATGCGCTTGACTACAAAAGGTCGCTACGCGGTGACGGCGATGCTGGATCTGGCATTGCATGCGGCCACGGGCCCGGTATCGCTGGCGGATATTTCCGATCGCCAGGGCATATCCATTTCCTATCTGGAGCAGTTGTTCGCCAAGTTGCGCCGTAGTGGCCTGGTGAACAGCGTGCGTGGGCCGGGTGGGGGCTATCAGCTCAGCCGGCCCAGCGAGGATATTGATGTGGCTGCAGTGATTGCGGCGGTGGATGAATCCGTGGATGCCACTCGCTGTGGCGGTCACGGGGATTGTCAGGAGGGCGACACCTGCCTGACCCATCACCTGTGGTGCGATCTTTCCGACCAGATTCAGGCGTTCCTCAGTGGCATTTCCCTGGGGGAGCTGGTGGCTCGCCAGGAAGTGAAGCAGGTGGCTCAGCGCCAGGACCGTCAGCACCAGCGCCTGCCCGTCAGTAGCCTGTAAGCGATTTCTACACCCTCACCGTTATCCCGTTGCGGCGGGGGGTCTTTGCCCGGACGCAACGCTGACGGTGTGGATTCAGGTATAATTTCGTCTCCGTTGCTTCGCCAACTCCCAATCGTTACAAGCCAAGTCGCCATGAGCCAAGCTGTCTATCTCGACTATGCGGCAACGACCCCGGTAGACCCGGCGGTGGTTGATGTGATGGTCCGTCATCTCGGTCCCGAAGGGACCTTCGCCAACCCGGCCTCCCGCAGCCACCTGTATGGCTGGCTGGCGGAGGAAGCGGTGGAATCTTCCCGCCGTCAGGTGGCTGACCTGCTGCAGGCGGACCCGCGGGAGATCGTCTGGACCAGCGGTGCCACCGAGGCCAACAATCTGGCCATCAAGGGCGTGATCGAAGCCCGAGGGGGTGGCCATGTGATTACCAGTGCCACGGAACACAAGGCGGTGCTGGATGCCTGTGGCTGGCTGGAAAAGCAGGGCCACCCGGTGACCTACCTGAAACCGGCTGCGGATGGTCGCATTGATCCGCAGAGTGTGGCCGAGGCGTTGCGTGAGGACACTGTGCTGGTGAGCATCATGCACGCCAATAACGAGACCGGGGTGATCAACGATATCGCCGCTATCGGCGCCCTGTGCCGCGAAAACGGCGTGTTGTTCCATACCGATGCGGCCCAGAGTGTGGGTAAGCTGGATCTGGATGTGCAGGCCCTGCAGGTGGATCTGTTGTCCGTGTGTGCCCACAAGATTTATGGGCCCAAAGGGATTGGTGCCCTCTATGTGCGCCGTGCGCCGGATGTGAAGGTGGCCGCCCAGATTCATGGCGGTGGCCATGAGCGGGGCATGCGCTCCGGCACCCTGGCCACCCATCAAATCGTCGGTATGGGCGAAGCGGTTGCCCTGGCAGCCCGTTTGCGGGACGAGGAAGGTCCCCGTATTGCCGGGCTGCGTGATCGTTTGTGGCAGGGCATCAGTCAGCTGGACGGTGTGAGCCTCAATGGTGAGGGGGCGCCGCGCTTGCCGGGGCACCTCAATGTGGCCTTTGCCGATGTGGATGGCGAAATGCTGCTTACCGCCATGAATCAGGCGGCGGTGTCTTCCGGTTCCGCCTGCACGTCCGCGTCCCTGGAGCCGTCCTATGTGCTCAAGGCCATGGGCGTGCCGGATGCACTGGCCCACGGCTCCATTCGCTTCTCCGTGGGGCGCTTTACCTCGGAGGCGGATATCGACCGGGTGATCGACAATGTGAGCCAGGTGATCCCGCGATTGAGAAAGGCGGCGGGTTAATCCTAACCGGCGGCGGGTTTTATCCCCCGAGCGGTTTTCTGCACGGCAGTACCTCCCTGCTATGGTGAATACACACCTGAATGGGAGGGGGTTCTATGCACGGCGTCATTATTTCCAACCTGAAAAAATACGTGGAAGAAAAACTGGGCGAGGACGCCTGGGATAGTCTGCGCGACAAGGCCGGGCTGACCGGCAAGGCCTTTATTCCTATCAGCATGTACCCGGACAGCGATCTGGATGATCTGTTGGCGGCGGCGGTGGAAATCACCGGGCAAGGCCGTGATGACATTCTCAAGGATTTCGGTGCCTGGGTGATCCCGCCATTGATGAAAATGTACCGTTCCTTTATCCCCGAGGATTGGGATGCGGTGACCTTTCTGAAAAATATCGAAGAGCGGATTCACGAGCGGGTGGTGCGCATGAAAGATGCCAGTGCCAAGCCGCCCCATATCAACGTGTCAGAAATTTCCCCGGGTCTGCTGGAGGTGGAGTATCAGTCCCATCGGGATATGAGCTATCTGGCACTGGGCTGTGTGTATGGCGTGGCCGATTATTATGGGCAAAAGGCGACGCTGATGGAGGAGAGGCGGGTGGTGGGTACCCACAGGACCTTCATCATGCGGATCTCCGCCGGGGAGCAGACCCAGCGGGATGCGGTCTGAACGGCGCTGAAGCTAAAGACAGCGTTAACCCATTATCCGTTGGCACCTTGCTCGCAAGGCGAAGGGCAGACCGCTGGCACCGCGCCAGACCAATCCCCTTCGCGTTGCGGGCAACGCGCCAACGGTCCTTTCTTGCCTCGCCCTGATGCGTTCCCGCCAGGGGATGAATCGCGCAAAAACCGAAAAATGTGACCGCCTATGTCACCCGGCGTCCAGTCGCCTGTTGATCCCGGCGCCAGTGGTGGCGCCGGTCGGTTGGACGGTCGTGCCGGCGGCACAGCTCTTGCTGTGTTAACGGAAGAGCCGGCTCGGGAGCAATGACATGCATGGCGTGATCGTGACCAATTTCAAGCGGTATCTGGATGAATTCATCGGCATCGAAGCCTGGAAGGAGGTGGTCTCCACCGCCGGGTTGCAGGGCAAGACCTACCTGCCGGTGGCACTGTATCCGGATGAGGAAATGGAGGCGCTGCTGCGGGCGGCGGAATCTGCCACCGGCCTGCGCCGGGATGATCTGCTGGCGGATTTCGGCGAGTGGGTGATCGGGCCGCTGATTGACATGTACCAGGCCATGATTCCTGCGGGCTGGGACGCCATGACCTTCCTGCTCAACATGCAGCAAATCCACGAGCGGATTCTGCGACTCAAGGACCCGGCGGCGACGGCGCCGAAGATCCAGGTGCACAAGCGCGGCGACGATACCCTGGAGATCCACTACCTCTCCCAGCGCAATATGGCGGCGATGATTCATGGCTCGGTGAAAGGGGTGGCCGCCTATTTCAATGAAACGGCCAGCTTGCTCGGCTCGGAGGCGGGAGAGGGCGGCGAACAGCGGTTTGTGTTCCACATTCAGCCAAACAAGACCCAGGCCCGGGAAGCGGTATAGCGTTTGGCTGGCAAGGGCCTCGTAGCGGGTCAGGCTGTCAGGGACTGGGCCTGTTGTTTGATCTTGCCGACCATGGCACGCAGGCCGTTGCCGCGGGTGGGGCTCAGGTGGTTGAGCAGATCAATGCGGTCGAAGAAGGCGTCCATGTCGTAATCGTGAATCGCCCGGGGGGATTGGCGGTTCAGGGCGGACAGCACGATGGCGGCCAGGCCCTTGACGATCAGGGCGTCGGAATCCACCGCCAGATAAAGGGTGTCCGCGTCGCTGTCGTAATCGGTTTCCAGCCACACCTGGCTCTGGCAGCCGCGCACGAATCGGTCTTCGGTTTTCAGTTCATCAGGCAGTTCGGGCAGCTGCTTGCCCAGGTCGATGATGTAGCGATAGCGCTCTTCCCAGTCATCCAGGAATTCCAGGTCTTCACTGATGTCCTCGGCGGTAATGTCTTTGCCCAGGGTGATGCTGTGGATATCGAACACGTCGCTTGCACTCCAGAGATAGCTGCAAGCTACAAGCCCCAAGTCTCAAGCTAAACCCGGGGTTCCCCCTTGTAGCTTGAAGCTTGTGGCTTGCAGCTTTTAAAACATTCCCAGCTCGAGCTGAGCCTCTTCACTCATCATATCGCGGCTCCAGGGCGGGTCGAACACCAGGGCCACTTCCACCTTGTCCACGTTGGGCACCTTGCCCAGCCGGTCTTCCACATCGCCTACCAGTACCGGACCCATGCCGCAGTTGGGGGCGGTCAGTGTCATGCGCACCTGCACCACGTTCTGGTCATCGCGCCGGATCACATCACAGCCATAGACCAGGCCCAGCTCCTTGATGCTGACCGGAATTTCCGGGTCGAAGATGGTCTGCAGGGTGCTGTCCAGATCGTCCTGGCGCACGCTGCCGTCCTCGTTGGCGGGGGCGAAGTCCAGCTTCAGGGGTTCCTGGCCGATGGCGTCAGCATCGGTGCCGTCGATGCGCGCCATATTGCCATTGATGGTCACCGTGTAGGTGCCACCCAGGGCCTGGCGCAGATTGACGAAGCTGTTCTTGGGGATGGTGATGCGGGTGCCGTCCGGCACCTTGCGGGCCGGCACGTCACGCTGAACGACGACGGTTCTCTGTTCTTGCGCCAATTCAGACCTCGTCCACGGTGAAGCTTTCGCCACAACCGCATTCGCCGGTGGCATTGGGGTTGCGGAACTTGAACAGGCTGTTGACGCCCTCGGTGACGTAATCAATGACCAGGCCATTGAGCATGGGCAGCCATTTCTCCGGCACGTAAAGGTTCACGCCGTCGATCTCGAACAGCTTGTCGCCGTCTGTGGGTTCTTCCACAAAGTCCAGGGTGTACATGAACCCGGAGCAGCCGGATTCGTCCAGATCCAGACGGATGCCGCTGGCACTGGCGCGCTGGATTTCCCGCAGGGCCTGTTTGTTGGCTGCCTCGGTCAGGTGAAGGGTGACCTGGCCGGGTTGGAATGTCTGAACTGTCATGAAATTACCTACCTTGCATTAGCGCATGGTTCGTAGGAGCGTCGCTGGCGGCGCGATGACTTGCGATCAGCGCTGGCTTATCGCGCCGCCAGCGACGCTCCTACGGAAAGGTTTTCCGTGTTGCGTGCCGCCTGTTGCGTCTGGCGTTATCAGAGAAAGGTCTTCACCTTCTCCAGCGCCTCGAACAGGCGATCCACCTCGTCAAGGGTATTATAAATCGAGAATGACGCCCTGACTGTGCCAGGAATGCCGAGCGTGTCCATCAGCGGCATGGTGCAGTGATGGCCGGTACGTACCGCCACCCCTTGCTTGTCCAGCAGCATGCCCACGTCCGCCGGGTGAGCGCCTTCCAGCAGGAAGGACAGCACACTGACCTTATTGGCGGCGGTACCAATGATTTTCAAGCCGTCGAAAGCCTCTGCCTGTTTGGTGGCGTGAACCAAAAGGGCGTCTTCATGGGCTTGCAGTGCCTCCCGGTTCTGCTGATTGAACCAGTCGATGGCGGCGGCCAGGCCGATAGCCCCGGCAATATTGGGGGTGCCGGCTTCGAATTTGTAGGGCAGCTGGTTCCAGGTGCTCTTTTCGAAACTCACCGTTTCGATCATTTCGCCGCCGGTCTGATAGGGCGGCATGGCTTCCAGCAGCTCGCGGCGGCCGTAGAGTACACCGATGCCGGTGGGGCCGAACAACTTGTGGCCGGAGAAGGCGTAGAAATCCACATCCAGGGCCTGCACATCCACCGGAAAGTGGCTGACTGCCTGGGCGCCGTCGATCACGGTAATCGCACCGGCCTCACGGGCCTTGGCGACCATCTCCTGCACCGGATTCAGGGTGCCCAGGGCATTGCTGGCATGGCCGATGGCCAGGATTCGGGTGCGCTCGCTGAGCAGCTGGTCAAAAGCCTCCATGTCCAGGCTGCAATCCTCGCGCAGCGGGATCACTTTCAAGGTGGCGCCGGTGGCCAGGCAGGCCTGTTGCCATGGCACGATATTGGCGTGGTGTTCGCTGGTGCTGATCAGCACTTCGTCGCCAGGCTGCAGGCGCTCACGGCCGATGCAATGGGCGACGATGTTGATGGACTCGGTGGTGCCCTTGGTCCACAGGATCTCTTCGCGGCTGGCGTTCAGGAAGCGGGCCACGGTTTCCCGGGCACCCTCGAACTGGCCGGTGGCCAGATCACTGAGATGGTGGGCGCCCCGGTGCACATTGGAGTTCACCGTGCGGTAGTACTGCTCCAGCACATTCAGCACCGCGGCCGGTTTCTGGGTGGTGGCACCGTTATCCAGATACACCAGCGGCTTGCCGTTAACCTGTTGATCCAGGATCGGGAACTGCGCGCGAAGGGCTGCCACATCAAACGTCATTACGCGGCGTCTCCGGCCGGGTTGGCATGGGTCAGTTCTGCTTCCAGCCAGGGCTGGGCCCACTCGGTCACGGCCCCATGGGGCAGGGCCATCAGCAATTCGTTAACGAAGCCCAGGCTCAGCATGCGTTTGGCTTCGGCAGCGGGGATGCCGCGGGATTGCAGGTAGAACTGCTGACCGGCATCCAGCTGCCCGACGGTGGTGCCGTGGGCACACTTCACGTCGTCATTGTAGATTTCCAGCTCCGGCTTGGTGTTGATTTCGGCACCGGGGTTGAGCAACAGGTTCTTGTTGGACAGCTCCGCATTGGTACCGCTGGCGCCCGGGTGAATATGGATGCGGCCATTGAAGACCGCCTTGCCGCTTTCACCGGCCAGGCCCTTGAAGTTTTGATCGGACTGGCAATTGGGCACCGCGTGCTCCACGCACAGCTGGTTGTCCACGTGGCTCTTGTCGCGGACCACGAAGATGCCTTTCATATTCAGCTCGGCGCCGCTCTTGCTGACCAGGGCGCGCACGTCGTTGCGGCGCAGGCGGTTGCCGGTCATCAGCTGGTAGCTGTCCACCTTGCTGACGCCCTGCTGGTCAATGATCAGGGTGCCGATGTGCAGGGTGCTGGCCTGCTCACCCTGCAAGCGGTAGTGAGTGAGCTGGGCGTTGTCGGCGGTGATCAGGGCAGTGACCGCATTGGTCAGGGCCTGGCCTTCCGCGTGATAATGCTCAATGACGGTAGCTTCGGCGCCGCTGTTGAGTTTGACGATCACGCGGGGATTGCAGTGTGCCGGCGCGTCACTGGCACTCTGGATCTGCACGTGGATCGGCTGCTCGATACGGGTATTGGCGGCCACTTCCAGTACCACCGGCTGGCCGCAGACGGCGCCGTTATAGGTGGCAAAGGGGGTCTGCAGGCCGTTTACCGCGGGAGCGTCATGATGGAGATTGACGCCGGCGGGCAGGGTGCTGCCCTGCAGCTGGCCATTGTTGATGGTGACCACAAACTCGCTCAGTGCCGGCAGGGGCTGGCGGATCTCGCCATTGGCAACCGCGTTCAGGTGACCGTCGGCCAGGGCCTGCAACGAGGTGTACTTCCAGCGCTCGGTCTTGCGTTCCGGGAAGCTGGCAGCCTCCAGGTCGGTCAGCGCATCGCCGTCACTGCCGTGGCGGCGGGCGTTGGCCAGGGCCTGGGTTTTCAGGTCAATGGCGAGGTCGCTTGCAGAGAGACTCATGCGGACTCCTCTTCTCCTGTGAGCCAGCCGTAGCCTTTCTTCTCCAGCTCCAGGGCCAGTTCCTTGCCGCCAGACTTGATGATCTGGCCGTTGGACAGCACGTGCACAAAGTCCGGCACGATGTAGTCCAGCAGACGCTGATAGTGGGTGACCAGCACGATGCCGCGCTCCGGGCTGCGCAGGGAGTTAACGCCCTTGGCCACGGTCTGCAGGGCGTCGATGTCCAGGCCGGAGTCGGTTTCGTCGAGCAGCGCCAGTTTCGGCTCCATCAGCAGCATCTGCATGATTTCGTTGCGCTTTTTCTCACCACCGGAGAAGCCTTCGTTGACGCCACGCTTGAGGAAGCTGGCGTCCAGGTTCACCTGTTTGCAAGCCGCACGGGCCTGGCGGAGCAGGGTGACCGAGTCCCACTCTTCCTTGCCCTGGGCACCGCGCACGGATTCCAGTGCCGCCTTGAGGAATTCCATGTTGGAGACACCGGGGATTTCCACCGGGTACTGGAAAGCCAGGAACAGACCCGCCTGGGCGCGCTCTTCCGGTTCCAGGTCCGCCAGGCTCTTGCCTTCAAACAGGGCTTCACCACCGGTGATTTCGTAGTTGTCACGGCCGGCCAGCACATTGGCCAGGGTGGATTTGCCGGAGCCATTGGGGCCCATGATGGCGTGGACTTCACCCGGGTTCACGGTCAGGTTGAGGCCCTTGAGAATCGGCTTGTCCGCTACGGTGGCGTGCAGATCACGAATTTCCAGCATGTTTTGATGCGCCTTTCGGTTGGGCTGGGTTCCAGCCCCGGTTAATCAGGGTGTTGTAGGAGCCATGCGTGCATGGTGAAGGGGTTGCGATGGTTCGCCATGCGAGCATGGCTCCTACAGTGTCATTGTCAGGGAAGGGGTTTAGCCCACGGCCCCTTCCAGGCTCACTTCCAGCAACTTGCCCGCTTCCACGGCGAACTCCATGGGCAGTTCCTTGAACACCTCTTTACAGAAGCCGTTCACGATCATGGAGACCGCTTTTTCCGGGTCGATACCGCGCTGGCGGCACAGGAACATCTGGTCGTCACTCACCTTGGAGGTGGTGGCCTCGTGCTCAATGGTGGCCGAGGGGTTTTTCGACTCGATGTACGGGAAGGTGTGCGCGCCGCAGGTGTCGCCCAGCAACAGGGAGTCGCACTGGGTGAAGTTGCGGGCGTTTTCCGCCCGGGGGCTGATCCGCACCAGGCCGCGGTAGCTGTTGCTGCTGCGACCGGCGGAGATGCCCTTGGAAATAATGGTGCTCTTGGTGTTCTTGCCCAGATGGATCATCTTGGTGCCGGTGTCCGCCTGCTGCATGTGGCGGGTCAGGGCCACGGAGTAGAATTCACCGATGCTGTTGTCGCCACGCAGGATCACGGACGGATACTTCCAGGTGATGGCGGAGCCGGTCTCTACCTGGGTCCAGCTGATCTTGCTGTTTTCGTGGGCCACGCCGCGCTTGGTGACGAAGTTGTAGATGCCACCCTTGCCGTTTTCGTCGCCCGGGTACCAGTTCTGCACCGTGGAGTACTTGATCTCCGCGCCGGGCAGGGCCACCAGCTCCACCACGGCCGCGTGCAGCTGGTTTTCGTCCCGCTGGGGCGCGGTGCAGCCTTCCAGGTAGCTCACGTAGCTGCCTTCATCGGCGATGATCAGGGTGCGTTCGAACTGGCCGGTGTTGGCCTCGTTGATTCGGAAGTAGGTGGACAGCTCCATGGGGCAACGTACGCCCTTGGGGATGTAGACGAAGGAGCCATCGGAAAACACGGCGCTGTTCAGGGCGGCATAGAAGTTATCGCCCTGGGGCACCACGGAACCCAGGTATTTCTGGATCAGTTCCGGGTGGTTCTGGATGGCCTCGGAAATGGAGCAGAAAATCACGCCCGCTTCCCACAGCTTCTCTTTGAAGGTGGTGAATACGGAGGAGGAGTCGAACACCACATCCACGGCAACGCCGGCGAGCATTTCCTGCTCGTGCAGGGGAATGCCCAGTTTTTCATAGGTGGCCAGCAATTCCGGGTCCACCTCGTCCAGACTCTTCGGGGCGTCATCCAGGCTCTTGGGCTTGGAGTAGTAGGACACCTTGTTGAAGTCGATAGGGTCGTGGTGCAGATGGGCCCAGCCCGGGGAGGGCATTTCCTGCCACTTGCGGTAGCTGTCCAGGCGCCATTCGAGCATCCATTCCGGCTCTTCCTTCTTGGCGGACAGGAAACGGATGACTTCCTCGCTCAGCCCCGGGGGCAGGGTTTCGGTGTCCACCGTGGTGGTGAAACCGGCCTCGTAGTTGGAGCGGATCAGTTTGTCCAGTTCAGCTTGGCTCATAGGTCAGGGCCTGATGTTGAATACCAGAGTAATTTAGTCAGGTATTATACGCCATTCGTGAGCGCTGTCGACCACTGGCCGGGGAGAAAGGGGCTTTCGGCCGGCTCCCGGTGGTGGCAGGGCGGCAGGCCCGTGGCGGGGGCGGCAACGGTATCATAATTCACCCTGCTTGCGTATAATCCGCCGGTTCCAAAGGGGTGGCAGTGGTCTTTGCGTCCGCAAGGTGCCGGATTGCCCCTTCTCTGCCTGGGGGAGCTTGTTTTGGGTTCCCGGGGACCATTTAACGTAAATTCTGGAGTGAACTGACTGATGGCTGTTGAGCGCACCCTCTCTATCATCAAGCCTGATGCCGTGGCCAAGAACGTAATTGGCGACATCGTATCCCGTTTCGAGAAGGCTGATCTGAAAGTGGTTGCCATGAAAATGGTACACCTGAGCGACGAACAGGCCGGTGGTTTCTACGCCGAGCACAAGGAACGCCCCTTCTTCAAGGATCTGGTGTCCTTCATGACCAGCGGTCCGGTGATCGTGCAGGTTCTGGAAGGCGAAGACGCCGTGACCAAGAACCGTGACCTGATGGGTGCTACCAACCCCAAGGATGCGGAAGCCGGAACCATCCGTGCCGATTTCGCTCAGACCATTGACGAGAACGCGGTACACGGCTCTGACTCCACCGAGTCTGCTGCCCGTGAAGTGGCTTACTTCTTCGCTGACGAAGAACTCTGCCCGCGCACCCGCTAAGATAGCGAGTGAGCACCTCCAGCCACGGCCTCTGGCCGTGGTTGGCGTTTAAAGGAAACCCGGTTTCCTACTGGAGAATGCAATGACAACCCAACAGAAGGTCAATCTGCTCGGTCTTTCCCGTCCGCAAATGGAAGAATTCTTCCTGGCGATGGGCGAGAAGAAGTTTCGTGCCCAGCAGGTACTCAAATGGATCCACCACCATCAGGCGGATTCCTTCGAGCAAATGACCGATGTGGGCAAGGCATTGCGCCAGAAACTGTCCGAGGTGGCGGAAATCCGTGGCCCGGAGGTCGCCCATGAGAGCATCAGCCGCGATGGCACCCGCAAATGGGTGTTCGAACTGAGCGGTGGTGGTTCTGTGGAGACCGTTTTTATTCCTGATGGTCGCCGTGGCACCTTGTGTGTGTCGTCCCAGGTGGGCTGTGCCGTGGATTGCAGCTTCTGCTCCACGGGCAAGCAGGGTTTCCAGCGCGATATGACCAGCGCCGAGATCATCGGCCAGGTATGGCAGGCCAGCCGTGCCTTCGGTCCCCGTCGCAATCTCGGCGAACACCCCATCACCAATGTGGTGATGATGGGCATGGGCGAGCCCATGCTCAATTATGACAATGTGCTTACCGCCATGCGCATCATGAAAGATGACCTGGGTTACGGTATCGGCAAGAAGCGCATTACCCTGTCCACCTCCGGCCATATTCCGAGGATGGACCAGCTCAGCCAGGATCTGGATGTGTCGCTGGCAGTCAGCCTGCATGCACCCAATGACGAGCTGCGCAACGAATTGGTGCCGCTGAATCGCAAGTACCCGCTGAAAGAATTGATGGCGGCCTGCAAGCGTTACAGCGACAACATCACCCACCGTCACAACACCATTACCATGGAATATGTGATGCTGCGTGATGTGAATGACAAACCGGAACATGCCCGTCAGCTGGTCAAGCTGCTTAACGGTATTCCGGTGAAGGTCAACCTGATCCCGTTCAATCCTTTTCCCCATGCCGGTTACGAACGGTCACGGAAAAGCGATATTCTGGAATTTCATAAGTACCTGAATGACAATGGATTGCTGACCACCGTAAGGACAACGCGCGGTGACGATATCGATGCCGCCTGTGGTCAGCTGGTGGGGCAGGTGCAAGATCGGACCCGGCGCAGTGAGCGCTGGAAGCAATCCATTTTTCATCGCTCCGAACAAACCGATAACAACACAGCGCAAGCGCAATGAGACGTTTTTTTCGGGTTTTTCCAGGTCTGCTGATCGCAGGCCTGTTGGCCACCGGGTGTGTAACGGTGGAATCGGGGCAACGGGAAGTCAATCTGGATGATGCGGTGAGCAGCCGCGTGGCGGCCGGGCTGCAGTACCTGCAGCAAGGCGATCCTGCCGAGGCCCGTCGTCATTTCTCCCGGGCTCTTGAGCATAAAGATGACAGCGCCGTGGCGCACAATGCCATGGCTCTGCTCTACAAATACGAGAATGACCCGGAGCGGGAAGAATTCCACTACAAAAAAGCTTTGCGGGCAGATCGTGATTACGCGCCGGCGCTGAACAACTACGGCACCATGCTTTACAGCCGGGGCGCTTATCAGGAAGCGCTGGAAAAGTTCAAGCGCGCCGCGAACGACCCGTCCTACCAGGGCCGCGGCAGTGCCTGGTCGAATATAGGCCGCTGTTACCGCCAGCTCGGTAATGACGAGGCGGCACAAAAGGCGTTTGTGAAAGCCATTCGCCTCGACCCCCGGGCCGTGATGCCGAATCTGGAACTGGCGGAGCTGTATTTCCGGCAGGACCGTATGCGTCTGGGTTGGGATTATTACCAGCAGTATCTGCAGCGCAGTGGCCGCCAGAGTGCCCGGTCACTATGGCTGGGCATTCGCCTTGCCAGCGATCTGGGGTACGCGGATCAGCAGTCCAGCTATGAGCTGGCACTGGAAAATATCTATCGTCGCTCAGCGGAATACCGCGAGTGGCAGAATTGGAAAGCCTCTCAGGAGAGCGGGAAATGAGCGATAACATGGTCGTGCTACCGGGTGAACGTTGTCGCAAAGCCCGTGAGGCACTGGGCTGGACCCCTGCCGAAGCGGCAAAGCGCATGCACCTTTCCCAGAGTTACCTGGTGGCTCTGGAGGCCGATGATTACGAGCGTCTGCCCGAAGCAACCTTCGTTAAAGGGTATCTGAAAAATTACGCCAAGCTGTTGGGACTGCCGGCGGATGAAATCGCCAACACCTTCCAGCAGATGGTGAACGATGATGCCTTCGACAAGCCGCTGGATCTGCCCAAGATGGCCCCGCCGCCGTCCGTGTGGCGCAAGCCGTTGCTGGCGGTGGTGGCGCTGCTGGTCGTGGTGGCGTTGTTGATCTGGCTGTGGCCGGAAGAGGAAGCGCTGGCGCCATTGTCCAACTCTGGCATGAATACACCGGAAGAGCGTGCGTCTGTTCCGGCCGATGAAGAGGTCGGCGGCGAAACTGGCCCTTTTTCCAGTGAGCAGGAGCCGGCCCCGGAGCAGGGCGCCGGTGACCCGCTCGCCCCTCAATCCCTTGACGATACCGCCAACGACGACCAGCCTGAAGAGGCCGGGGCTGCGGTAGACGGCGAAGGCGTAGAGAGTGCAGACAGTGCGGACCGAGTCGAAAGCAGCGACGAACCGGCCCCGAGCATGCTGGCCGAAAACGGCCTGGACCGCCTGTTGATGGCTTTCTCCGGCAACTGCTGGATCAGCGTCAAGGACGCCACCGGCCGCACCCTTCGCCAGGGTGAGCAGCAGGGCGGCACCTCTTTGCAGCTGGATGGCAAAGGGCCGTTCAGCCTGACCCTGGGTGATGCCGGTGCCGTTGATGAATTGATCCTCAACGGTGAGGTTGTCACCTTACCGACGAATTCCCCCGGTACAGTTGTGCGAGTCTCCATTCCCTGATTCGCGAGGGCAGAAACACCATGGAACCGGAAGTCAAAATCCAGCGCCGCAAGACCCGTCAGATCTTTGTTGGCAATGTCCCGGTGGGCGGCGATGCCCCCATCTCCGTGCAAAGCATGACCAACACCGAAACCTGCGATGTGGACGCCACGGTTGGCCAGATCCGTCGCTTGCAGGATGCCGGTGTGGATATCGTGCGGGTATCGGTGCCCAGCATGGAGGCTGCCGAGGCGTTCGGAAAAATTCGCCAGCAGGTGGATGTGCCGCTGGTGGCGGATATTCACTACGACTACAAGATTGCTCTGGCCGTGGCAGAACGGGGCGTGGATTGCCTGCGTATCAATCCGGGCAACATCGGGCGCGAGGACCGCATCAAGGCAGTGATTCAGTGCGCCAAGGACAAGGGATTGCCGATCCGTATCGGCGTCAACGCCGGCTCCCTGGAAAAGGAATTGCAACGTAAATACGGCGAGCCCACGTCCGATGCCCTGGTGGAATCCGCCATGCGCCATGCGGACATTCTCGACCGCTATGATTTTCAGGACTTCAAGGTCAGTGTAAAGGCCTCCAATGTCTTCATGACCCTGCAGGCCTACCGCAAGTTGTCTGCCCAGCTGGAGCAGCCCCTGCACCTGGGTGTCACCGAAGCGGGGACCTTCCGTTCCGGCACGGTGAAATCCGCCGTGGCGCTGGGCGCACTGCTCATGGAAGGCATCGGCGATACCATCCGCATTTCCCTGGCCGCCGACCCGGTGGAAGAAGTGCGGGTCGGTTTTGATATTCTGAAAAGTCTGAACCTGCGCAAGAAAGGCGTGAATATCATCGCCTGCCCCAGCTGTTCCCGGCAGAACTTCGACGTGATCAAGACCGTCAACGAGCTGGAAGCCCGCCTGGAAGACATCAATGAGTCCGTGGATCTGGCCGTCATTGGCTGCCTGGTGAATGGTCCCGGCGAAGCCCGGGAAGCGGATGTGGGTCTCACCGGCGGCACGCCCAACAACCTGTCCTATGAAGACGGCAAGAAAAGCCACCATGTGACCGCGGAGAATCTGGTCGATGAACTGGAGCGCATGGTGCGGGCCAAGGTGAAGAAACAGCGCGAAGACGAAGCCAAAGGCATTATTGCCAGAAGCGAATAACAAGTCGGACGTCGCGAGTCGGACGTCCGACTTTTTTACCAAGGACATTCAGTGAGCAAGAAGATTACCTCCATCCGCGGGATGAACGACATCCTGCCGGAACAGACCGGTCTTTGGCAGTGGCTGGAAGACCGGGTGCGCGGCGTGCTGGCCAGCTACGGCTATCAGGAAATCCGCATGCCGGTGGTCGAGCAGACCGACCTGTTCAAGCGCAGCATCGGTGAAGTCACCGATATCGTCGAAAAAGAAATGTACACCTTCGAGGACCGCAACGGCGACAGCCTGACCCTGCGTCCGGAAGGGACCGCCAGCTGCGTGCGTGCCTGCGAGCAGCATGGTCTGTTGTATAACCAGACCCAGCGCCTCTGGTATACCGGCCCCATGTTCCGCCACGAGCGCCCCCAGGCTGGCCGCTACCGCCAGTTTCACCAGATCGGTGTGGAAGTGTTCGGCATTAGCGGCCCGGATATCGACGCGGAAGTGATCCTGCTCACCGCCCGACTCTGGAAAGCCCTGGGTCTGGCGGACAAGGTCACCCTGGAGCTCAATTCCCTGGGCGACAGTGAGGACCGTGCCCGCTATCGCGATGCCCTGGTGGAGTACCTGAAAACCCATTTCGACCGTCTGGATGAAGACTCCCAGAAGCGTCTGGAGCGCAGCCCCCTGCGCGTACTGGACAGCAAGGATCCGGGTACCCGCGAAGTGCTCCAGGATGCGCCGCAGCTGGCGGAATACCTCAATGCCGATGCCCGCGAGCACTTTGACGGCCTGAAAGCCTTGCTGGATGCCAACGGCATTGCTTATAAAGTGAACCCCTATCTGGTGCGCGGTCTGGATTATTACGGCAAGACCGTGTTCGAGTGGACCACCGATGCGCTGGGCGCCCAGGGCACTGTGTGTGCCGGTGGCCGTTACGATGGTCTGGTGGAACAACTGGGCGGCAAACCCACCCCCGGTGTAGGCTTTGCCATGGGAGTGGAACGGCTGATTCTGTTGATTGAGCAGGAAAAGCCGGAACTGTCTGCCCCTGTGGACGTCTATGTGATGGCCATGGGCGATGTGCTGGCACCGACCATGGCCCTGGCTGAACAGTTGCGCGATGCCTTGCCCGGTCGCGGCATCCAGCTGCATTGCGGCGGTGGAAGCTTCAAGAGCCAGATGAAAAAGGCGGACCGCAGCGGTGCCGCCGTCGCCCTGATCATGGGTGAAGATGAATTGGCCAGCGGTGTGGTCACGGTAAAGCCGTTACGTGGGCAGGCCGAACAGAAACAGGTCGCCCAGGGCGATGTCACCAACGCGCTGATATCATTTCTGGAATAAAACGATTTGCGGCAGGCGGCAAACGTCATGACGCGATCACACAGGAACAGCGACGGCGCTGATCGTGTCGCCGTGTAAAACGTGTTCCTCGCCGGCGTGAATGGCAATGCCGGCTAAACGCAATACCCAAGCGTCGGGAAGAATGCTTCCCGGCAATAAAAACGAAAGGAGAGCAGGGTGGTCGATTACATCCGCGACGAAGAAGAGCAGGTTGAACGCATCAAGGCCTGGTGGCAGGAAAACGGGACTGCGGCAGTCATCACCGTGGTGCTGGCGGTGGCGGCACTGATCGGCTGGCGCCAGTGGCAGGGCCACCAGGGTGAGCAGGCGGCCGAGGCTTCCACCGAATACCAGGTCATGCTGGAAGCCCTGTCTGCCAATCCCATGGACAAGGCGGTGATCAATGACAAGGCAGACCTGCTGATTGAGGATTTCGGCAGCAGTGCTTATGCGGATTATGCGCGTCTTGCCAAGGCCAGCCTGGCCGTACAGGACGGCGATTACGATACGGCGGTGAGTTTGCTCCAGCCAGTGGCGGATGACGGTGCCACCGATGCGCTGAGTTACACCGCCAGCCTGCGTCTGGCGCGGGTGTTTCTGCAACAGCAGGCCTGGGACAAGGCCGATGCCGAGCTTTCCGGGCGTTTCCCGGACGCCTTCAATGGCATGGCGCTGGAGCTGAGAGGGGATCTGGCCAAGGCTCAGGGCGAGGCAGAGCAGGCCCGTGATCTGTATGCGCAGGCCCTGGATGTCCTGCAGGACGGTGGTGAAAAAGACCGTGTGCAGATGAAACTGGACGACTTGAAAAGCGCTTCCTGATGAAATTTCTTTTCCCCATCGTGCTGGCCGGCCTGGTGCTGGCCGGCTGTAGCTCCAACCCCAATGCCATTGAACCCAATGACCTGCCGGACTTTGAGGCCACTTACAAGGTCAAGCGGCTCTGGAAAGAAGGTGTGGGTGACGGGGTGGAAGACAGCCAGTTGTCCCTGCGCCCGGCGGTGACCGAACAGCAGGTCTTTGCCGGCGATGTGTTCGGCAACGTCTATGCGGTCAGCCGTGATGAGGGCAAGCGCCAGTGGCGGGTGAAGACCGAAGACCGCATTGCCGGTGGTTTTTATGCCGGTTACGGCATGGTGCTCTACGGTACCCGTGAAGGCATGGCAGTGGCCCTGTCCATGGAAACCGGTGAGACCCTCTGGCGCACCCGGTTATCCGGTGAGGCCCTGGCCATCCCGACCAGCGATGGCAGCATTGCGGTTTTCCAGACCCAGGACGGCCATGTAAATGGCCTGGATGCCGAGACCGGGGAACAGATCTGGGACTATGAAACCCCTGTGCCGACCCTGACATTGCGTGGCCTGGCGCAGCCTACCCTGGACAACGGCAAAGTCTATGCCGGCTTCGCCAATGCCAAGCTGGCGGCGCTGGATCTGGAAAATGGCGTTCCCCTCTGGGAACAGCGTATTGCCGAGCCCACCGGGCGTTCCGAACTGGATCGTCTGGTGGATGTGGACGGTAACCTGATCGTGGAAGGCGGCGGTGTGTTTGCGGTGACCTTCCAGGGCAAGGTCGCTGTGGTCGACCAGGAAAACGGTCGTCCGTACTGGGACAAGGAAATGTCCAGCGCCCAGACCATCAGCACCCGCAATGGCAGCCTGTTCGTGGCAGACGACAAGGGCGTGGTGCGCGCAGTGGATATGCGCAGTGGCAGCGTTCTGTGGAAGCAGGACAAGCTCTATGGTCGCCGTCTTACCGGGACCTCCGTGCAAGGCAACCACCTGGCGGTTGGCGATTTCGAGGGCTACCTGCACTGGCTGGATGTGGATGACGGCAGCCTCGTCGCCCGCAAACGCCATGATCGTGATGGCTTTGCCGGCACCGCGGTCAGCTACGACGGTGTGCTCTACGTGCTCAGCTATGATGGCAAACTGGCCGCGTACCAACTGAAAGAACGTTAATCTTTACAGAGGGAGCGGTGCAGTGGCCGCTCCCTCTGTGCCTTCCCCTGTTTTCCTGATTTTCTTCTCTCCGCCTCTATCACCGAATTGCGTTACCATAGCGCCCAGACATCCTTGCAGAGACATCTATGAAACCGGTCATCGCCCTGGTGGGGCGGCCCAATGTGGGCAAATCCACCCTGTTCAACCGACTTACCCGAACCCGTGACGCCCTGGTAGCGGATTACCCGGGCCTGACCCGTGACCGCAAGTACGGTGACGGCAGACTGGGGGACTACCTGTACACCGTGGTGGACACCGGCGGTATCGGCGAGAACGATGATGGCATTGATGCGCCCATGACAGAGCAGTCATTGATGGCGGTGGGGGAGGCGGACCTGGTGTTGTTCCTGGTGGATGGCCGGGCCGGTCTGACCGCCGCCGATGAGCAGATCGCTATGGAGCTGCGCAAGCTGCCCAAGCCCACCTATCTGGTGGTGAACAAGACCGATGGCATCGACCCGGATACGGCCATGGCCGATTTCTACACCCTCGGCCTCAATGAGGTGTTGCCCATCGCAGCTGCCCATGGCCGGGGTGTGCGCAGCATGATCGAAACCGTGCTGGCGGCCTTTCCGGACCTGGAGCCCTATTACGATGAACAGGGCGAACCGGTGGATACCAACGACGGCAGCATTCGTGTGGCCGTGCTGGGCCGACCCAATGTGGGCAAGTCCACCCTGATCAACCGCATGCTGGGGGAAGAGCGTGTGGTGGTCTTCGATCACGCCGGCACCACCCGGGATTCCATCGAGATCCCCTTCGAGCGCATGGACAAGGCCTATACCCTGATCGATACCGCCGGGGTAAGGCGCCGTGGCAAGGTCGCCGAAATGGTGGAAAAATTCTCCGTGATCAAGGCCCTGCAGGCGGTGGACGCGGCCCAGGTGGTGGTGCTGGTGATCGATGCCCGTGAAGGCATCACCGACCAGGATCTGCACCTGCTGGGTTATGTGCTTGATAGTGGCCGTGCCCTGATGATCGCCGTGAATAAATGGGATGGTCTGGATGCGGACCACAAGGAACGGGTGCGCGTGGAGCTGGGACGGCGCCTGGAATTCGCCCCCTGGGTAAAGATCAAGTTTATCTCCGCACTGCATGGCACCGGGGTGGGCGATCTGTGGGGCATGATCGAAAAAGCCTGGGATTCCGCCTTTATCAAGGTGGGTACCAACGAGATGACGCGGATCATGGAAAGCATTACCGCCGGCCATCCGCCGCCGCGTAATGGCCGCTTCCGTGCCAAGCTTCGTTATGCGCATCTGGGCGGCAACAATCCGCCCACCATCATCCTGCACGGCAACCGTACCGAATCATTGCCGATCAGCTACAAGCGTTTTCTGGAGAACCGTTTCCGGGAAGCCTTGAAACTGGACGGCACGCCCATCCGGCTGGAATTCAAATCCGGTTCCAATCCTTTTGAAGGGCGCAAGAACGTACTGACGGATCGCCAGGTGCACAAACGCAAGCGCATGATCAAGCGCTTCAAGAAGTAACCCCGCAGCACGGGGGAGGGGGTCGCATCAAACGTCGGGGATCGTGGGGCAAACATTGGGGGCAAGGTTTGCTGGTGGTGGCCTGTGTGCAGAGCGTGCAGGCCATGGAGCCCATGATGCCACTGGCGGATGCCCCGGCCATGGTGCTGACCCCCGCCCGTCTCAGCCAGCCCCAGTCCGAGGCACCTGCCAGCGTCACGGTCATTGACCGTAATCTGATCGAAGCCAGCGGCGCCCGTGAGCTTTATGAAGTGCTGCGGCTGGTGCCGGGCATGTCAGCCGTCAAAGTGGATGGCAACGTGCCCACGGTGGCCTACCACGGCACCCAGGCCCGGGACTCACGCCGCATGCTGGTGCTGCTGGATGGCCGTAGCCAGTATCAGCCCGGCCTGGCACGGGTGAACTGGAATGACATGCCGGTGGACATCCGTGATGTGGAGCGCATCGAAGTCACCCGCGGGCCCGCCGCCGCCGCCTATGGTGCCAACGCCTTTACCGCGGTCATCAACATCATTACCCGCGATCCCCGTGATATCAGCAAACACACCCTGGCGATACAGGGCGGCAATAACGGCATCCGTGATGGCTATGCCTCCGCTGCCGGCCGCACGGACAGCGGTGCCTGGCGGGCGTCCCTGTCCCGGCGCGCCGATGAGGGTTACGACGAATCCTTTGAAGGCCGCGAGATCAACGACGCCAAGCGGATTGAAACCCTGAATGGGGAATGGGTTCATGAACTGGATGGCCAGAATACCCTGATCCTGCAGGCCGGCGGCAGTCAGAGCCGGCTGGAGCGCCAGCAGGAAGCGGGGGTGCAGGATCTCGGCAGCTACCAGCAGGACCCGGTGCAACAGGGCCAGCGCACCTTTGCCTCCGTGCAGTGGCAACACACCTTCAATCAGTCCCACCAGTTGCAAGTGACCAGCTATGGCCAGTACACCCGGGATGTGACCGATTTTTCCGTGTGCTACCGGGATCCGCTCACCGGCCAGTTCGGGCCGGGCGGGGGCGTGCTGTTTTCCCGGGAGCTGCGCGAGCTGTATCTGGAAAATGATCGGGATGTGGGGGCCACCTTTGCGGCGGCCCAGACGGATCCGGATTTCGCCAACCGCTACGCGACCTTGCAGGCAGCCAATGCACCTTTCTGTGCCGGCAGTGCGCTGGATATCGAGGAAGAACGCTATGACCTGGAAATCCAGGATACCCTGCAGATGGGCGACCGGGTGCGGTTGGTCAGCGGCCTGAATTTGCGCCATGACCGGGTGAGCTCCGACAGCTATCTGTCCGGCACCTACGACAACGTCAGCTACCGCGCTTTCGGTAACCTGGCGGTGGATCTGCTTCGTCCGCTGACCCTGAATCTGGGCGGCTATTGGGAGCGGGATCGCATTTCCGGGCAGCATTTCAGCCCCCGACTGGGGCTGAACTGGCGAGCCGCGCCGGGCCACAGCTTCCGCTATGTATTTTCCAAGGCCCTGCGCACCCCGGATATTTATGAGGACCAGGCGCGGACCAATATTCGGGCCCGCGAGCTGTCGCCGCCTTTTGCGGCCAATACGGAAGCCCTGCTGGGCTGGTCCCCGGCCAATTTCTTTATCACCCAGACCAGCCCTGGCACGCTCAAGCCGGAACGCATTCGCTCCTGGGAGCTGGGATACTATGGGCAGTTCTCCGGCCTGGAGCTGGATGTGCGCTATTTCCAGGAAGCACTCACCGACCTGCTCAGCCATGCCCTCAACCCCTTCGAGTTCGAGCCCAATAACGAAGGCCGTGTGGACCATCAGGGTTCCGAAGCCCAGTTGAGTTGGCGGCCGGGCGTGAACCATTTACTGAGACTGACCGGGGCCCACATCCATACCCGCGTCAACAAGAAGACAGAAGGGCGTCTGGCCGCCCGGGATAGTGCCAGTGCCCTGTGGGCCTGGCAGTTGAGCGACAACTGGGGCCTGTCCAGCGCCTATTATCTCGCCAACGACTACAACGACAATGTGTTCGAGCGTGTGGACCTGCAGGTGCGTTTGCGGCATCGCGTAGGCGGCACGGAGCTGGAATGGAAAGGGGTCGTTCAGCATGCGCTGAACAAGCAGCCCGTGGTCTTCCAGGAAAACCGTTATCAGGAAGACCGTTTCTGGTTGGGACTGGCGGTGAGGATCTAGGGATGAACAGGCAGGGACGCCTCATCCTGTTGGTGTGGCTGGCCTGGCTGGCCCCGTCCCTGTGTGCCCAGACCCTGTTGCCGATTCACGTTCTCGCCGATGAGGGTCCCTTCCGGGATAGTTTTATTCAGGCGCTGGACGCCGCAGCCATACCACCCCTGACCCGGGTGGCGGATCCGCAACAGGCAGAACTACTGATCGCCATCGGTGATCGACAGTTCCGTCGCGCCCAGAAACTGGACAAGCCCTTACTCGGTGTCTACGTGAGCCGCTCGGCAGTTGCCCTGGCTCAGCGCAAGCGTTGCCAGTGTCAGGGCATCTGGGCCGGGGTGGCGTTGCACGATCAGTTAGCCATGCTGGAAGTGATGATGCCCCTGGCCCGGCGGGTGGGAGTCATTGTCGGCCCGGAAAGTGCCTGGACCCCGGGCATGGTTCAGGATTATCAGGGGCGGCTGGGCCTCACCCTGTTGCCCGTGTCGTCGGTTGAAGTGTTGGGGGATCGGCTCCGGGAGCGGCTGGCCGACTTCGACGCCCTGTTACTGCCGGTGGATGGCCAGCTGTTCGGTCCCGATACGGCCAAGCTGATTCTGCTGACCAGCTACCGGTTGCGCCGGCCTGTGTTCGGTCCGGACCAGGCCTATGTCCAGGCGGGCAGTGTGGCCAGTCTGTATGCCAGTGGGGCGGATCTGGTGGCGGAGACGCTGGTGCATCTGCAGTTCTTTCACAGCAGCCGGCGGTTACGCCGCTCCGGCTTTGTTCATACCCCGACCATCGCCGTCAACGAACACGTGGCTAACAGCTTTGACATGGTTTTCCACGACATCGAATCCCTCCGTGACGCCATGGAGGCCTCTCCATGAGAAAAGGCACCGTCAAAAAGGGAGCGGGAATCCGCAAGCAGCTGCAGCTTCTCGGCCTGGTGCCGGCTCTGATCATGTTGCTGCTGTTGCTGGTTGCCCTGACCTGGCAGCGCTTCGAGGATGCGGACCGGGAACTGCGGGAACTGGGCAGTTACCTGGCCCAGCAGATTGCCTCCTCCTCGGAGTACGGGGTGCTGGCAGGCAACTACAATGACCTGCGCCGTCAGGCGCGGCTGGCCATGCAGCAGGCGGACCTGCAGTACGTGGTCTTCCACGATGGCGAGGGCAAGGTGTTGCTCTACGAAGGGCGAGACCAGAAGCAGGATCACAGCGATGTTTTGGAGTTCCACTCCGGCATCTACCGCCAGCCGGTCTCCGACGGTGACCCGCTCCAGGAAAAGGCCGCAGACAGCAATCCCGAGCGGATCGGTGAAGTCGTGCTGGGCATGTCCAGCGCCCGGTTACTGGCGCGGCAGAAAGAAATTTTATTGGCCAGCCTGCTCCCCGCCCTGTTCGCCATCATCATTGGCCTGTGGATCGCCCATTATCTGGCTCGCCAGATCGCCTCCCCCCTGGGGTATCTCTCCGGTTTGCTGCGCACCCTGCGCAATGGCGATTATCAGGTGCGTGGCAGCAGTTATCTGCGCGGCGAGCTGGCCGAGCTGCAGGATGATATCAACGAGCTGGCCGGTAGCCTGGAAGGGGCCCATCGGGAGCAGCAGACGGCCATCGATAAACTGCGCCATGCCCATCGTCAGGCGCAGACGGCCAGCCAGGCCAAGAGCGACTTTCTGGCCATGATGAGCCACGAGCTGCGCACGCCCATGAACGGGGTGCTGGGCATGCTGCAATTGCTGGAAGAAACCGCCCAGAGCGAAGAGCAAAACGAATACACCCGCGCAGCGCTGGAATCCACCGGACATCTGCTGGATGTGATCAACGACATCCTCGATTTTTCCCGCATCGAAGCCGGGCGCATGGATCTGGATCCGGTCTTTTTCGAGCTGTTGCCATTGCTGGAAAATTGTGTGGCCACCTTCCGCTATATGGCGGAGAGCAAGGGGCTGTACCTGCGTCTGGACAATGCGGGGATGCTGGCCGGCAAAATGGTGCGCAGCGACCCCACCCGGTTACGGCAGGTGCTCAACAACCTGATTTCCAATGCGGTGAAATTCACCCAGGAAGGAGGCGTGGCCCTGGAAATCACCGCAGAGCAGATTCGCGATGACTGGCTGGACCTGACCCTGGCGGTACATGACACCGGGATCGGTATCCCCGAGCATCGCCAGAGCGATCTGTTCAAGGCCTTCTCGCAGATTGATTCGTCCACCTCCCGGCGCTTTGGTGGCACCGGCCTGGGGCTGGCCATCGCCCGCCGGCTCAGCGAAATGCTGGGCGGCACCCTGACCGTGAGCAGTGCGGAGGGCGGGGGCAGCACCTTTACCCTGTCGTTGCGCTTGCTCTATCGCAGCCAGGCGCCGGCGCCGCTGGCGGTGCCCGCGCACGAGGAAGACCGCCGCGGCGGGCTGCTGTTCGGCCTGGTGTTGCTGGTGGAGGATAACGAGGTGAATCAGCTGGTGGCGCGGCGTTTGCTGGAACATATGGGCGTCACCGTGGTGACCGCCAGAAACGGGCACGAAGCCCTGGAAAAAGTCCGTCAGCGGGACTTTGACTGCATTCTCATGGATGTGCAGATGCCGGTGATGGATGGCCTGGAAGCCACCCGGGCCTTGCGGCAATGGGAGCGCGAACGGGGGCGGGCGCCGATCCCGGTGGTGGCGCTCACCGCCAATGCCATGGACGAAGAGCGCGACCGCTGCATGGTGGCAGGCATGAACGCCCACCTGGCCAAGCCTTTCCGGCGCCAGCAGCTTACTCGGGTGCTGAGCCCTTATCTGACCCCTGAACACGCTCAACCCGGGCGCTGACCTCGCCGTCCGCCAGGCGGGTGGTGAGCATATCGCCGGCCGCAATCTGCGCAACGGAACGCACCGCCTGTTCGCCCTTGAAGGTAATGCTGTAACCGCGTCCCAGGGTTTCCAGGGGGCTGGCGGTGTGCAGCCGTTTGCCCAGATTGCCCAACTGCAACTGTTGTTGCTGGATAAGACGCAGCAAGGGTTGGGGCAGACGTTTTTCCAGGGTCTGCAGCCGTTGCTGGCGGTCGGCCAGCAACCGTTGTGGAGACTGCCGGACCAGTCGCTGTTGACTGGGCCGCAGGCGGCTCTGCAGCAGTGCCAGCCGTTGTTGCATGTGCCGCTGCAGGCGCCCCTGCAGTTCATCCAGTCGCTGGCTGCTCTGTTCCAGAGAGTGGCGCGGCGAGCGCAGGCGCTGGCTCAGGTGACGCAGCCGTTCCTGGGGCGCGCGCAGCTGCTGGGCCATCACCCAGCGCAGACGCCGGTGCAGGCCGCCCAGCCGTTGTGTGACCACCGACAGGTCCGGGCTCACCAGTTCGGCGGCGGCGGACGGGGTCGGTGCGCGCATATCCGCAGCAAAATCGGTCAGGCCGGTGTCGACCTCATGGCCCACGGCAGAGACGATGGGAATCGCGCAGGCGGCCACGGCCCGGGTCAGGGCCTCATCGTTGAAGGCCCACAGGTCTTCCAGGGAGCCACCACCGCGACCGATGATCAGCACGTCACATTCGTCCCGGCGAACCGCCAGATCCAGTGCCTGGCAAAGTTGGCCCGGGGCATCGTCCCCCTGAACCGCCGCCGGGTAGATCACTACCGGAATGGACGGACAGCGACGTTTGAGTACCTGCAGGATATCGCGGATGGCGGCGCCGCTGGGGGAGGTGATCACGCCGATCTGGCCAGGCCAGGCGGGCAGGGCGCGTTTGTGTTCCTGGGCGAAAAGGCCCTCCGCCTGCAGCTGGGCCTTCAGCGCCTCGAACTGGGCTTTCAGTGCCCCCTGTCCGGCGGGCTCCATGTGCTCCACCACGATCTGGAAGTTGCCGCGGGGCACGTAGAGGGTGACCTTGGCGCGCACCAGCACCTGCTGGCCATTCTGGGGATTAAAGTCGAGCAGCCGGTTGCGATTTCGAAACATGGCCCCATTAATCTGGGCACGCGAATCTTTCAGACTGAAATACCAGTGGCCGGAAGCCGGACGGGAAAAGTTGGACAGTTCTCCCTGCAGCCAGATGAGCGGAAAGGAGCCTTCCAGCAGGCCCTGGGCTTCCAGGTTCAGTCGGCTGATCGATAGCGGTTCGGCGCGGGATGAAAAGGTCATCACGGGAGGGTAGCGATTTTCCTCCGGCCTTGCCAGCGCTCTGATTGTGTACCACGGTGGGTTTGACGTATAATCGCCCGCCTAATTTCCGGGGGTGGCCCAGGGAGTCTCTGGATAGCCCCTTGCGTACTCAGTCTTTCAGGCTGGCTCACAATCTAGGCGCACTTTTGAAGGCAGGCTGGTTGCCTGTCGAGAAAGTGCAACAACGAGTGTGGGCCAGCCTGGAAGACCCGAAGGGCGAGGCCTGAAACGCACATCTGCTGCGCTTTGGCTCTTGAAAAGGGAACCACCCTTCCCGTCGAGCCAAAGCACAACAGCTGCACGCTTCAGGCCACGCTGAGCACGCAAGGGGCTATTCAGAGACTCCCACTGCCGCCTTAACCGGCGGCACCCGGTCCTCCTCCTTAACTCCGGGTGCGCCCGACAGAACCCCAATCAGCGGTTCTGGCCGGGAACCCTCTCACTTCCTACGGTGCAATATGCTCAGAATCGTGCAAGAAGCATTGACGTTCGACGACGTTCTGCTTGTACCCGCCCATTCCAATGTGCTGCCCAAGGATGTGTCCCTGAAATCGAAACTGACCCGGGACATCGCCCTCAATATTCCGCTGGCGTCAGCAGCCATGGATACGGTCACCGAGCACCGCCTGGCTATTACCATGGCTCAGGAAGGGGGCATCGGCATTCTCCATAAAAGCATGGAAATTGCCGACCAGGCCCGTAACGTGCGGATGGTAAAGAAATACGAATCCGGCGTTGTCAAAGATCCGATCACCGTCAGCCCGGACACCACCGTGGCCGAGCTGCTGCGCATCACCGAAGCCAACAAGATCTCCGGTGTGCCGGTCGTGGAAGGCGATCAGGTGGTGGGCATCGTGACCAGCCGTGACACCCGCTTCATCACCAATTACGACCAGTGCGTGAAAGACATCATGACCGGCAAGGACCGGCTGGTGACCGTGCAGGAAGGCGCCGGTGCAGATGAAGTCCAGGCGTTGCTGCACAAACACCGCATCGAAAAAGTGGTGGTGGTGAATGGCAGCGGTGAGCTGCGCGGCATGATTACCGTGAAAGACATCGAAAAAGCGGCCAAATACCCCAACGCCTGCAAGGACTCCCAGGGGCGCCTGCGGGTCGGTGCAGCCGTTGGCACCGGTGCCGGTACCGACGAGCGCGTTGCCGCCCTGGTAGAAGCCGGTGTGGACGTGATCGTGGTGGATACCGCCCACGGTCATTCCCAGGGCGTAATCGACCGGGTGGCCTGGGTGAAGAAGCACTTCCCCGAGGTGCAGGTGATCGGCGGCAACATTGCCACCGCCGCCGCCGCCAAGGATCTGGTTGCCGCCGGTGCGGATGCCGTGAAAGTGGGCATCGGCCCGGGCTCCATCTGTACCACCCGTATCGTGGCCGGTATCGGCGTGCCGCAGATTACGGCCATCTCCGATGTGGCCGAAGCGCTGAAGGGCACCGATGTTCCCTTGATCGCTGACGGCGGCATCCGCTTCTCCGGTGACATTTCCAAGGCCGTTGCCGCCGGCGCCAGCGCCATCATGATCGGCTCCCTGCTGGCCGGCACGGAAGAAGCGCCGGGGGATGTGGAACTGTTCCAGGGCAGCTACTACAAGGCATACCGTGGCATGGGTTCCATGGGCGCCATGTCCGGCTCCACCGGTTCTTCCGACCGCTACTTCCAGGATGCCGCCGCCGGTATCGAGAAGCTGGTGCCGGAAGGCATTGAAGGCCGGGTACCCTACAAGGGCCCCATGAGCGCCATCGTTCACCAGCTGATGGGCGGCCTGCGTGCCTCCATGGGTTACACCGGCTGTGCCACCATCGAAGAGATGCGCACCAAGCCGGAATTCGTGAAAGTCACCAACGCGGGCATGAAGGAATCCCACGTGCACGATGTGACCATCACGAAAGAGGCGCCGAACTACCCGGTGGGCTGAAGTCCATCACGCTTCGAGATGTTTTATTGATTCAGGGCCGGCGCTGCCGGCCCTTGTATTTACAGCCTGCCAGCCAGGCGCCAGCGGAAAGCGAGCCATGAAAGATATCCATGCCCAGCGCATCCTGATTCTGGACTTCGGTTCCCAATACACCCAGCTGATTGCCCGCCGGGTGCGGGAAATCGGCGTGTACTGCGAAATCCGGGCCTTCGACATGACCGCCGAGGAGATCCGCGAATTCGCGCCCAAGGGCATTATCCTGTCCGGTGGCCCGGAATCCGTCACCGCCGCAGAAACCCCCCGTGCCCCGGAAGCGGTGTTCGAGGCCGGAATCCCGGTGCTGGGCATCTGCTACGGCATGCAGACCATGGCCGAGCAACTGGGCGGCAAGGTGATTGCCGGTGAAAAGCATGAATTCGGCTACGCGCGCGTGGAAAAGGCGGAAAAGAATCGCCTGCTGGACGGCATTGTCGATCACGAAGAACAGGGCAAGGAATACCTGGATGTGTGGATGAGCCACGGTGACCGTGTTGGCGAAATGCCGACCGGGTTCGTCACTACCGCCACCACCGGCAGCTGCCCCATCGCTGGCATGGCCAACGACGAAAAACGCTTCTATGGCATCCAGTTCCACCCGGAAGTGACTCACACCCTGCAGGGCGGTCGTCTGCTGGAACGCTTCGTGCGTGAACTGTGCGACTGTGAAGCCCTGTGGACCCCGAGCAACATCATCAACGATGCCATAGACACCATCCGCGAGCAGGTGGGCACCGATGAAGTGATCCTGGGCCTGTCCGGCGGGGTGGATTCCTCCGTGGTGGCGGCGCTGTTGCACAAGGCCATTGGCGACCAGCTCACCTGCGTGTTCGTGGACAACGGCCTGCTGCGTCACCAGGAAGGTGACCAGGTCATGGAAATGTTCGCCGACAACATGGGCGTGAAAGTGATCCGCGTGGACGCGGAAGACAACTTCCTGGGCAAGCTGGCCGGCGAAGCGGACCCGGAAAAGAAGCGCAAGATCATCGGTAACACCTTCATCGACATCTTCGACGAGGAAGCCGGCAAGCTGAAGAACGCCAACTGGCTGGCCCAGGGCACCATCTACCCGGATGTGATCGAATCCGCCGCCAGCAAGACCGGTGGCGCCCATGTGATCAAGAGCCACCACAACGTGGGCGGCCTGCCGGAAGACATGAAGCTCAAGCTGGTGGAACCCCTGCGTGAACTGTTCAAGGACGAAGTGCGCAAGATTGGCCTGGAGCTGGGGCTGCCCTATGACATGGTCTACCGCCACCCCTTCCCGGGGCCGGGCCTGGGCGTGCGTATCCTGGGTGAAGTGAAAAAGGAATACGCCGACACCCTGCGCCTGGCTGACCATATCTTCATTGAAGAGCTGCGCGCTGCCGGCCTGTATCACAAGACCAGCCAGGCGTTTGCCGTGTTCCTGCCGGTCAAGTCCGTGGGCGTGGTGGGCGATGCCCGTCGCTACGAATACGTGGTGGCCCTGCGCGCGGTGGAAACCATCGACTTCATGACCGCTCGCTGGGCGCATCTGCCCTATGAGTTCCTGGAGCTGGTCTCCAGCCGGATTATCAACGAGATTCCCGGCATCAGCCGCGTCACCTACGACATCTCGTCCAAGCCACCGGCCACGATTGAGTGGGAATGATTCCCTGTCTGGCACTGACTGGCACTCAATAGCATAAAGTCCTACCTAAGCCCATGTAATCATGGGCTTTTTTGTTTTTCTGTCTGGCATTGTCAGGCATCTTCTGGCCACCCCAAGCACATTTTTTTCATGGCATTAATGTTGGTACTATCAGGCCTCAATGCCATGACAAGGCCTTGATACCATGCAGTGTTTTTTCTGGTTTCCATGGTATTGATTGGCCTTAACCGCCTGTTTATATTGGATTATTCGCCTTTTCCTCAGTGGTTTTCGAGCATGGTATCAAAACTGATGAAGAGCAGGACGAATGCTGACCGATACCAAGCTGCGTAATCTCAAGCCCAGGGACCGACTCTACAAGGTGAATGACCGCGATGGACTCTATGTGGCCGTCACCAAGGCGGGATCCATCTCTTTTCGTTACAACTACTCCATCAACGGCAGGCAGGAAACCATCACCTTTGGCCGCTATGGCGTCGGTGGTATCACGTTGGCCGAAGCGCGCGAGCGGCTTCATGAAGCCAAGAAGATGGTGGCAGACGGCAAATCTCCTGCGAAAGAAAAGGCCCGTGACAAAGCGCGGGTAAAGGGCGCGGAAACGTTTGATGCGTGGGCTCAAAAATGGCTGCGCGGCTACCAAATGGCTGACTCGACCCGAGATATGCGCCGCTCTGTTTACGAGCGTGAGCTCAAGCCAAAATTCGGTACCTGGAAGCTGGCAGAGATTACTCACGAGGACTTGCGGGCGCTGGTAGACGCTATTGTTGAGCGAGGGGCGCCGGCAACAGCTGTTCATGCACGTGAAATCGTGCTGCAGGTCTTTCGCTGGGCTATTGAGCGTGGCCAGAAGGTGGATAACCCCGCAAAGTTGGTACGCTCATCATCCATCGCAAAATTCGAGCCACGAGACCGAGCGCTAACGCCTGATGAGATCGGTTTGATGTACCAGTATTTGGAGCGGGTCGGTACAAGTCCGGCGTATCGGGCTGCGGCCAAGCTGCTTTTGCTGACGATGGTGCGTAAAAGCGAGCTGACGAATGCTACCTGGAGGGAGATCAACTTCAGCGAGGCTCTTTGGACAATCCCCAAAGAGCGAATGAAGCGGCGTAACCCGCACCTGGTGTTCCTGTCCCGGCAGGCACTGGATATTTTCATTGCGCTAAAGACCTTTGCGGGAGGCTCAGACTATGTGCTGCCGTCACGGTATGAGCCAGATACCCCGATGAGGGGGGCTACGCTCAACAAGATTCTGACGATGACCTATGAGGCGGCGCAAAAAGATGGGAAGTCGCTTTCCAAGTTTGGACCGCATGATCTGCGTCGGACAGCCAGCACACTGTTGCATGAGGCTGGTTACAACACCGACTGGATTGAAAAGAGCCTTGCGCATGAGCAGAAGGGGGTCAGAGCAATCTATAACAAGGCCGAGTACCGCGAACAGCGTACTGAAATGCTGCAGGACTGGGCGGATATGATTGATGAATGGACATTGCGCGAGCATAAAGGATAGCAGCGTAAGCAGGTGGGGGCGATGGGATGAGTGAGGAACGGAAGAAAGCGATTGTTTCCTTATTACAGGATATGGAGGCAATAGCTGCCCGAATGCGTGAGCTGATCGTCAATATGCCTCCGCATGATTTGCTGGGCTATGTTTTCGCCCAAAGAATGATGAAAGCGATTGCAGAGCAAGGCGCCACCCAAGAGCAATGCGCAGTAGAAGCCCCATATGATCTGACTGACGATTACCAGTTCTTGCTGGAGTATGTGCATGCGGTACTCGCGTCAGATGTCGAGCCCGCAGACATGGAATTTGACGAAGCCAAGTGTGCCGAGCTTTTTGAGATTAGCCGTGAACTGCGAGAGAAAGCCATGTTATTTGCCGTGGCTACGTCTGCGTCTACCAAAGACGGCATCTTTGGCCCTGATACTGCTGATATCGAATTTCGTGCGAAGTCCACTTGGGTAATGATACGCGGGAATCGCTATCAAGTTTTGGAAGGGGAGTTTTACCGCTATGTCCTTGCGCCCCACGATGATGTGCTGAATGAAGTGTACGGCGTTGCCGCTAGCGATATAGCGAAAGGCTTTCAAGCCATGGCCGATGCTACTCGCTCCGGGCATGCCAGTGCCGTTACGGAGGTTATGAAGCAGTATGAAGCGGCTCAGGCTTTCTCTGAGGAGCAAGGCAAGCCGTTGGAAGATGTCATGGGGCAATGGGGTGAGTCTAATGCAGAGCAGTTGAAAGCGGCTGGCTGGGCCATAGATGACATGCTTCGCGGCGGTGTTGCCAATGTAAGTCGTCACACTGAATTGCCGCCGATGTTGCTAGCGGACTTAGCGTACCAGCGTGGGGAAGAGGTCGAGTTCTTTGCTGCTGGCGAGTTTTCGGGAACCCCCTACCGAACGCTGCCTGTTCGAAAAAAGCCTCTGATCCAGCTTGGATCCGACTACTACGCCATCGATCCATGCTTTGCCCGAGATGCGGGGTATCGTGCTCTTCTCTATAACCTGCTTCAGCGAAAACCAGATTACAAAGAAGCCTTTAAAATTCGACAAAAAGAGATGAGTGAAGCTGCCTTTGCTGACATTTTATCCTCTCAGCTTCCTGGTGCCTTAGTTATTCAGGAAGTGTACTACAAGGATCCGGTCAGTAAGCAGTGGGCTGAAAACGACACCCTCATCATGCTTGATGACGTACTATTTTTAGTTGAAGCCAAGGCCGGTGCGGCAGCTACAATTGCATCGCCGGCGCTTGATTTTGGTCGACATGCTCAATCCGTTCAGGACTTGGTTGTTAAAGCTTACAAACAGTGTGAGCGATTCTTTAATTACCTGGATTCGGCGGATGAAGTACCGCTTTATCACTTGGTTGATGGTAAATATGAAGAGTGTTGCCGTGTTCGACGTTCCGACTACCGTGTAATGGTGCCGGTCGGCCTGACAGTTGAGTCGTTCTCTCCATTTTCCGCTTACTGTAAGGAGCTTCCTCAAATTGAGCCGTTGCTAGGTAAGCATGCCTTCGTTTCGATGTCTGTCGATGACTTGTTTGTGCTCAAGCGGTTCCTGCCAACACCTGGCGAGTTCGCCCATTACATGGAGGTACGGCAAGCCGTCGCGGGGATGCGAGGGGCTCACCTCTTCGATGAATTTGACCATCTGGGTGCGTATCTTAAGAAAAACCGATTCGATCAGACGATTGCTGAGCAGCTGAAGGGCGGAGAGGTAAACATGCTTCTCATGGATAGGATGAGCGATATCGTCGACAGGAGCTTCGAGGGTGAGGATTGGGAAAGCGAGCCGCTTCCAACACAAGATTTCCCAGGCGAAGTGCTGAAGTTGCTTGGCGCGCTCGATTCTACCCGAGGGAGAGGGTGGCTTGCGGTGGAGAGCCACATTCGTGATCTAGGAGAGGATGCTCGTGGTAATCTTGCGAGCCTGCTTTCTGACCTTCGCCAAACCCTAGATCAACATCCTGCGCGCTATTTTCTCTTATTCGGGGATGGTAGGCCGCTTTTTGTGTGGCTTCAGCAGCATGGTAAGGAAATTGACTGGGTTAAGGCGGGGAACAAGGCCAGTGCCGCTGCTCTGGCCGCTGAGGCTTCCAGTCTCACCGGCGTCCTGGTAGAAGTTGGTGTTGATGGTGCTTATCAGCGTGCTGAGTCTTTCGCGGTACAAGTGCCAACTGGGCGAACGGAAGACAACTCGCATATCTATGAAGACGCTGCGCGAATGGCTCGCTCTGGGCGCTCTGTCAATTTTGACCGGCAACAAGGTGCTATCTCTGCGGTCGATAGTAAAAAGGTTGGCAGGAATGTCCCATGTCCCTGCGGAAGCGGCGTGAAGTACAAAAAGTGTCATGGCAGGTAGACCAGAATATACGGATGTGCCACGTTAATTTTAGCCGCTAAAATTCCAGGTAATGTTCCCTTAGCTCTATAAGATGAATTCCTTTGGGATGCTGGCTAGGGCTTTAGATACAGCTTGCCGTGTCATTGGCTGCGCTTTGCCATTTTGTACACGCTGCCCTATTTCGGTCTGGCTGAGCCCTGACTTTCTGAGAACCAGCATTTTTTTCTTGGTGTCCGATAGTTTAGCGTCCACCATCCGGCGGGCTAGGTGGCGCAGTTCAGCTTTATCTGCGGGCTGTAAGGTGAGTCGCTGCATGAGTTGGTAGAAGAAGCTACCAATCAACTTGTCTCCCGACATTGTAAGAATCCTGGACCGATTAGCGCACTGCTGGTTCAGTCTGTCGAGCTCAATGTGAAATTGTGCGCTTGAGCGCTTTGCCTTCCTGTAAGCAAGGTTCCACTCGCCATTTAATAGCTTGGGCCTATGTTTAGAGCAATACTGGTGGCTGAGTGCGAGTTTGTTATGGTCTTCTAGTTCCACGTCATTGATACGCTGGTTTGCCACGGTGACCATGAAATCTGCGAATTCTGTGAGGCTTCCGCAGAGTTCGCAGAAACCGTGCTTTCGTTGGTCATTAAGGTTGACGCCTTTTGTAGACGTAGTTCTTTTTGGGCGTTTGAGGGAACAGTCCCAAACCAAGCCAATCAGGGATTCTAGTGTCGCAATAAAGCACTGGTCTGTGCGGGACTGTCTATCTGCCGTTTTGATGAACTGGCGTAGCAGCTGGCGCTGCATTCTCACCATGCCATCAAGTCCCACCATTCTGATGATTTCACTGAGCTTTACCCCCGTTCCTGCGCCTGGAAGATAACCAGAATAGCTTTCTGGGAGGGTTTGTATGTACTCATCGATGGGCTGATCCATCACATCTTTGATTAGCCTAATGATGGGGTAGCGTCGGGATGATACAGAGTATGGTTGCCAGCGTTCCTCAAATCGCTGGATGGCTTTTGAGACGCTAGGGGAGCAGCCTTCCCATATAATGATTTTCGGCGTGTTTTTCATGTCAACCATTTTAGACAATAAATGGGCTTATTCAAGCGGCATTGCTGGGCACCATAAAGCTCTCATAAGTAAGTGGAGGCAGAAGAATGCAAGCAATGGCCAGCAAGACGCTCATTAATAAAAAAACGCTCTTACAGATCATTCCGCTGTCGCCAAGAACAATTTTCAATATGGAACAGCGAGGCGAGTTCCCGCGTCGCATTGCTCTGACCAGCAGAAACGTTGCGTGGGATTTGGCCGAGGTCGAGGAATGGATTGAGGAACGCAAGTCTTCGGGCCTACAAGCTAGACGACCCGGCAGATCATAGAGGGTTGATCTAATGACCCTAATGCCGGATCGGAACCGGCAAGGCGACTTCTTTGTAGCCGATATACTGGACGTAGTCCCTAAAGATGACATGGCTAGCATGGAGCACCCGTTGTTCGCCTTGAAGGCCGGTGACAAGCGCATTCGTAATTACGAACGAAACGGTAACACTGCCACTGTGCTTCCTGGAGCAACTGGACGCGCGACTATCCACGACAAAGATCTGTGGATCTATTGTATCAGCCAGGTGGTGGAAGCGAAGAATCGGGGTCGAGAAATCTCGCGTACAGTTCGCTTTGTCATGTATGACTTTCTGACCGTTACTAACCGGCCAACATCAGGCATCGGCTACCAGCGGGCTACAGACATGCTGCGTCGGCTCAGTGGTACGCGTATTGAAACCAATATAAAGACAAATGGCCGGTGCGAGCGGCGCGGCTTTGGGCTGGTCGATTCTTGGCGAGTCGTGGAAAAGTCACCAAATGATAACCGCATGGTTGCAGTGGAGGTGACGTTGCCTGACTGGTTGTTCCGGTCGGTCGAGGCCATGCAGGTGTTAACTTTGAGTCGCGATTACTTCCGGCTACGCAAGGCGCTTGATCGCCGTATCTATGAATTGGCTCGTAAACACTGCGGAAACCAACCGCATTGGCGAGTGAGGTTAGTCACGCTCTTGGAGAAAAGCGGCAGCACAGCTTCACTCCGAGAGTTTCGCAGGGGCATCAAGGTCTTAGCCGAAAGCGGAGCCTTGCCCGGTTATCTCATGGCCTACGATGCCGAGCGAGACCTGGTAACGTTTTATGCCGATGGCCCCGAGGGCAAGCGGGCCGAGATCAATGACATACTGGATGGACGGCCCCATGCCCCGGTCATCGCTCACCAAGCCCAACACAAACGCAGGCAAGCAAAACGCAAGCGTGTGTGAAGGTACGTGTCTTTTGGTTCTTGTGGATAACCGGTCGGCCTGTGAATTGGCATGTACTTTCACACACGCTCACGCTGTGAATTGGCTTGTACGATCACACACACCCACCTTCGTACTTTCACACACAAGCGCTTTTTGGAAACCTAGTAACGACAAGGGCTGTATGGGCGACTGCTGCACCGTAACGCGCGCGCGATTTAACTTAAATATATTCTTTAACGCTTGGCGGCCAGTTAATGGGATGCCGCGTATCGTCAACGTCCTTTGCACCCACCCTCCGCTCGTTCCTCGCTTCGCCTGGCCTGTGGCAGCCTGATAATGCGCGGCCCAAGGCCGCAAAGGCTCTTTTTTCAGCGCCGTCGGCGCGGAGGTGTCGCTACCACATGGTGATGGAGAAAGTGCAGGAGAAAGGATTGAAGGCCGTTTGAAGAAGGTTAATCGGTAAGAGGTGCTTTCGAGGCTGCTAAATCGGTAGCAGAGTTTGATATCATAACCAGGGCAGAGGCTAGGTTTTCGGCTTCGGCCTGTTTCTTTATGCCTGTCTTGCGTCTCTCCGGGCTTTGCGCTGGCGAAGCTGGGCCTTGGCCCATTCTCCGTCCTGCTTCATCTCGCGCCGCAGCGATTCTATCTCTGATGTGTTCAACGGATTGAGCTGCTTTGAGGCGTCCTGCTTCGCCTTGGGTGAGTATATCAACGCCATAGCCAAACCCCTGTCTTCAGTATTCATTCATCGACGTGCTATAGATGTAAATTTTGCGGACTTGGATGAATGCTGTTTTGTCGCTATCGGACCGCTTTTTTGCCGCTTCCGTAAGCCTATATTTATCCGATTTCCCGCTGATAACGCTATTTTCTCGCTGTTATCCCGTGATTTTCCTTTAACTAAGCCTAGCAGCATCGAATAAGCGAGGAAATAGCGACCCTTGCTTGAGGCGTGCAACACTCAACCTTGGAGTAAAAGTGTTTTAAACAAGGGCAGGACAGGTGAAGTAGGCCTACCGGGACAAGCCCGGTAACCTATTTCACAATTCTTATTCGCAACAAGTGCTCAACGTGTCCTGCTCTGCGAGGCAAGCGGCTACCGCCGCAAAGGAAAAGACATGACTGCATCCGTTACGCGGAAGGGAACAACACCAATCAAAGTGTGGGTTCTGCCTGATGAAAAAGAAGCCATTACGCAGAAGGCAAAAGCCGCTGGTTTAAGTGCTTCGGCCTACCTGCGGAACGTGGGGATGGGTACGCCAGTGACGGGGGTTGCTGACCAGGAGGCTGTCTTGGATTTGGTGAAGATCAATGCCGACCTTGGGCGACTTGGGGGGCTGCTGAAAATGTGGCTGACCAATGACGAGAAGCTAGACCTTGAGGGGTATGAACAGGCCGGCCTGGAGGCAGCTATTGTGGAAGCGATGCGAGAGATTAAGGCTTCCCAGGCCCTATTGTTTCAGAAGGCGTCCGAGCTGTGATTTTAGCGTCTGAGTCAGCCATGAGAAATTGAGACTCGTTGATAGGCCCAGAAGTATGCTTGCCACGGAGCTCTGGTATTGCCGTGTCTAGTCCCTGGAGAAATATGGCGTCAACTATTTTGACCAATAAATGGCCTTATTTATTCGGCATTGCTGGGCACCATAAAGCCTTCATTGGTAAATGGAGGCAGCATAATGGAAGCAAGGAACCCAAAGAGTTTGATAAAAATTTTAGCGGCTAAAACTGCTCTCACTCTGACTCTGATCAGCGGCAGTTTGTCGTCACCGGCCTTAGCCGGCATCCCTACCTTTGACGCTACCAACGTCATTCAAACCACGATTAACGCCATGGAATCTGTTTCGCAGACCTTGCAGCAGATTGAGCAGTATCAGACGCAAATCCAGCAATACGAGAACCAACTGCAAAACACCGCCGGGCCGGATGTCTATTTGTGGGATCAAGCCGAGGGAACTGTGGCCGATTTGCTTGGCGCAACGGATGCTCTGGAGCGCTACAAACAGCAGTTGGGCAGCCTTGATGAGTTCATGTCGGTTTATCAGGACGTGGATTATTACGGCAATTCTCCCTGTTTCACTGCTGAGGGCTGTTCAGAACAAGAACAGGCGATGATGGCGCGTAACCGGGGCTTAGCCAGCCAGGGGCAGAAGCAAGCCAATGACGCAATGCTAAAAGGACTGGATCAGCAACAGGAGGCCTTGCGTAATGACGCCCGCCGCCTGGAGAAGCTGCAGAGCAGTGCCCAGGGCGGCGATGGCCAAATGCAGGCATTGGGCTTCGCTAACCAGTTCGCCAGCCAGCAAGCGAATCAGCTGCTGCAGATTCGTGGAATGCTCGCTGCCCAGCAAACGGCAATGGTGGCCCGGATGCAGGCAGAGGCCGACAGGGAAGCGCAAGAAACCACCGCTCGACATCACCTCTACGAAGGCATGACTACGCCGACAGACCGTTCAAAAAGCCAGGAGTTTAAACCATGAAGATTTTGCTGAATGTGGCCCTGTTGTGCTTGATGAGTCTGGTTTCGGGTTGTGGTGATGACAATGAGAACCAGAAGGAAAAGGACGTTTGGGAAGGTTTTTCTGACCCGGTTGATCGCTCAAAGAGCAAGGAGTTCCAGCCATGAAAGCAATGCTCTCAAGGATGCTCATTGCAGGACCACCGTTACTCCTGTCTCAATCTGCCTTTGCTGCGGTTGAAAAAGAAGGGGTCCTTAACGAGGTTGCGGCAAGGTACCTGGAAGCCAGTGCCACCTGGGGAGGTGTTATTACCGGCTATGCGGAATGGTTGTTCTGGACGCTAGCCGTTATCTCGATGGTGTGGACGTTTGGTTTTATGGCCTTACGCCAAGCTGACCTTGGTGAGTTCTTCTCCGAATTTATTCGGTTCACGATCTTTACCGGGTTTTTCTACTGGCTTTTGAGTAATGGCCCGGATATGGCAATGGCCATTATTCGATCACTCTCTATTGTCGGTGGGGAAGCATCAGGAATGGGGCGCAGCCTATCGCCTTCAACGCCGATTGATATTGCTTTCGACATCCTGGCGAAGGCCGGTAAAAGCTACGAGTGGAGTAGTCCCATCGACAACCTGTCCATCTTCTTGATTACCCTTGCCATTCTGGCGTGTCTGGCCGTGGTCGCGGCTAATGTCCTGTTGGCCATGCTCACCGCTTACATTCTGGCGTATGCCGGAATTTTCGTGCTTGGGTTTGGTGGTTCCAGATGGACCAGCGATATTGCGTTTAACTACTTTCGGGCAGTAATCGGTATTGGGTTAAAACTGATGGCGATGACCCTGATGATTGGCATTGGCGTTTCCATCCTGGACGGTTACCACAATAGTCTTTCAGAGAATGCCACCATTACAGAACTGATGGTCGTTTTCGTTGTGTGCCTGGTGCTGGTGATCCTGATCAATACCGTTCCCAACGTGATTGCAGGTCTGATTCCTGGGGGAGGCTCCGCTGGTGCTGCGGGCAGCTCCTTCGGTGCGGGAACGCTTGTCGGTGCTGCGGTAGGCGCAGGTGCGATGTCTGCTGGTGGTGCGGGTCTTGCAGTCAAGGGGGCGGCGGCAACATCCAGGGGAGCGTCGGGAGGGGTTAGCGCGATAAAGGCAGCGATGGCCACTGCACAGGCAGATCAAGCCAGACAAGCCCCAACTGTTGCCCCTGCGATGGGTGGCAAGCAATCCACCTTTTCCCAAAAGATGGGGCAGGGGGTTGGAACCGCTGTTAGCGCTGCTGGGCATCTGAGACAAGGCATAAGCCAGGTCAGATCTGAAAACCGGCAGGCAGCTATTTCTCAAACGGCAGGGGGCAAGGTGGCAGATGCCATCAAGGCCCAGTTTGAAGACAAGAAGCCCGAAGACGACGAGTAAGCAAGTGTGCCGACCGGCATGGCGCGCCGGTCGGAGCATTCCTAACCCACTTGTAGAGAGGCAAAGGGCTCGGCTGGAGGAATCCACCGAGTGATGCCTGCTATGAATGGCCATTAACCTAACCGGTGGATAGTAGGGGAGGGGGGGTAAGGCCTAGGCCAGAGATGATCACGAAGGTGGGTGCTAGTGGGTGCCGTGGGGAGTGTTGGTAGGCTTTTTTTAGCTGCTAAAATTTGCCTGTACCCTATTTTCTTGAGTCATGTACCGGTCAGGATGGAGGAAGTTAAGCTGGACGATCTGATAAAGTTCTTCTGGGTAGGCCTGAAATGCTAGTTTTCTGAGTACAGGCCTGATTAGAGCGCAGTCGTAAGGTGGCATTAACAATAATGATCGAAAGAGCCTTCCAAGATATTCCTGATGGGGAAATTAGAGCTGCTGACCAGCAGTCGTTCTTAGTCGGCCTTGGTTGGGGGAGGGCCTCCACATGGGATGATTTGCTGCAATCAAAGCGTATAACGATAGTTTCTGAAGCTGGTTCTGGTAAGACCTACGAATGTCGTGCGCAGGCAGAGAGGCTGTGGGCTGCGGGTGAACCAGCTTTTTTTGTCGAATTGGCAGCTTTGGCGACCGAAGATCTTCGTGGGCTGCTAGATGCAGATGAGGAAGCTAGGTTGGATGAATGGTTTGCCTCGCAATTTGGGCTTGCGACATTTTTCTTGGATTCGATTGATGAGCTTAAATTAACACAAGGTTCGTTTGATCGTGCGCTCAAACGGCTTAAAAAGTGTGTCGGGAATCAACTTCACCGAGCGAGAATCATTATTACGACCCGGCCGATTCCTTTCGACGAACAGAGGGTCCGAAACGTACTGCCTGTTCCTGTTGTACCCTCTTCGGAATCTAATGAAGAGACATTTGCGAAAATTGCAATGTGTGAACACAAGGATCAGCTTGCTGATAAGAATAAGGATCAAGCTCCGGAATGGCGATCCGTTGCCTTGATGCCTTTGTCGGACGAACAGGTTATCCAATTTTCTCAAAGTCAAGGCGTGACGGATCCTGATAGTCTTTTGGCTGATTTACGGCGCCGGAATGCTCAAGAGTTTGCTCGAAGACCCCAGGATTTAATTGAATTGTGCGTTGACTGGCGTGAGCATAAGCGCATCCGAAGACATCGTGATCAGGTTGCTACGAATGTTCGGTTGAAGCTGCTGCCTAGCGACGAGAGACCTGAGCCCGCAGAATTATCAGTCGATAAGGCGATCGAAGGTGCTAGCCGTCTCGCTCTAGCAGTGCAAATGACTCGCCGTTTAACAATCCGTCATAATGCGGCATCTGACGATATTGATGCGGAAGCTGCTCTGGATCCAGCCACTATACTTTCTGATTGGCAGCCGAACGAACGAAAAGCGCTACTTGAGCGCCCGTTATTCGGCTTTGCGTCGTATGGGCGAGTGCGTTTTCATCACCGCTCTGTTGCTGAGTATCTGGCTGCACAGCGGTTAATAACTCTTCGAAGTGAAGGTATGCCGTTTAGAGCCCTCAAACGGCTTCTCTTCGCAGAGACTAGAGGCAAGACAATCGTTCGCCCCTCCAAGCGGCCAGTCGCGGGCTGGGTGGCTATGCATGAGGATGGTGTATTTGAGCTCTTGAGGGATCATGAACCAGCAGTCCTCCTAGACGAAGGTGACCCCGAGTCCTTAACGCAAACGCAGCGAAATCAGGCGCTTCGTGCCTTCGCGGACCGCTATGGACCTGGTGGGTGGAGAGGGTTGCGGGTGCCTCACATCCAGGTCCACCGTTTTGCTACGAAAGAGCTGGCCGATGAAATCAACAGAATCTGGCACAGAGGTGTGGAAAACCCGGATGTACGTGAGGTCCTTGTCAGCCTCATTGAGGCAGGAGGCATCGAAGCTTGTGCGGATATTGCATTCGATGCTGCTCAGGACAGTGCTGCACCTGTGATTGAGCGTATAGCCGCTATTGATGCGTTGGTTGCCCTCGATGACAAGAGGCTAACGCAGATTGCTACCAGTATTGCTGATGCCGAAAAAACTTGGAATGAGGGAGAGGCGCGCGGTGCTGTATTGCGTCTTTTTCCAAAGTACATGTCGGTTGAGAGCCTCTGTCGTACTCTCCAATGGATGAAACAAGAAACTCGGAGTGTAGGGGACCTTAGCTGGCAACTTCCAAGCATAGTAGCAGAGTCCCCCCTTGATCTGCCCGCTCTTGAAAGGCTTCGGGATGGCCTCGTGAGCCTGGTTTCAGAAGGACTTAAATGGCGAGCAGAGTGGCCGCATATTACGAGCGATAGGCCGTTCTTATGTGGAGTGCTTGCCGCAACATGTGAGCGGGGCCTCGATCTTAATCAAGATGACAGGTGGCTGCATGCCGGTGCGCTTGCTGTGCGAGTACATCATCGAGACCATGGGGACGATTCACCGATAAAATCCCTTCGTGAGCGCCTTGCCAATCTTAATGCAAACGATAATGCTCGCCTTTTCTGGGTTGAGGACGCTTTGCTTCTGTCGCTCCATGAATTCGAAGAACCTTGGCGACGACTCGCAGAAATTACAATTCATGATGGGCCGGTTCAGCTAAGAGCGGATCGAGATTTGCCATGGGTGAGTGAGGCACTTGGTGACTCGACACGCGAAGCAGATGATAGGGCCATGCTCTTAGAGGCGGCGATCCGTCTATCGCCCGACCGTGATACATGGAGAGAACATGTTGAGGGGCTGAAGTCTCTAATAGCGGATGTGCCTTTATTCGTGAATAGACTCGACGATTTATTGAAACCGTCAAGACACGAAAAAGAGCACCGCCGCTGGGAGAAAAGGCAGGCTTTACGAAAGAAGCAAGAGGAGAGAAAAAAAGCTAAGGGGCGCGCTAGCTGGGTTCAGTTTTGGCGGGAGATTGCTAATCAGCCTGAAAGCGCTTTTTCGTCTGAGCGCGGTTGGAACACGGCTTGGAACTTATGGAGAGCGATGCGCCACGTAGGTGATGACAGTAGATCGTCGGGCTGGAACCGCCGCTTCATTGAGGAGCAATTTAACTCCGAAACTGCGGATAGACTTCGCCGTATTCTGATGGCGGCCTGGCGCGATGACCTTCCAACGTTGTCAAGCGAAAGGCCGGAAGATCAGCGTAATACATACCTTGTACGCTGGCAGCTAGGTCTTGCTGCGATCTATGCCGAAGCAGAGGATTCCCTTTGGGCGACTAAGCTCAGCCATGCCGAGGCCCAGTTGGCGGCACGGTATGCTCCAATAGAGCTGAATGGTCTACCGCAATGGTTAGAGCCTCTCGGAATGGTGCATCCAACAGCCATAGATCAGACACTCGGAAATGAGTTGTCATGGGAGCTAAACCAAACACCGGCTACGCATGGCTATTCAGGTTTGCTTCAAGGGATCGACTATGCGCCCGAGAGTTTAGCTAGATTGTTTCTGCCAAGGTTAGAGTCTTGGCTTGAGGCAGGTGGTGATCAAAGCGATAGCGCCGATAGCGAGACCGGAATGGAGGAAAGAATCCGGAAGGTCACGGGGTGTATTTTGAAACATGGCGATGATGCAGCAATTGAAAAGCTGCAAGATCGGGCACTCCAAAGACTGGAGCAACAATTACCTTTAGGGATGCGCCTTGTTTGGCTGTCGCTAGTCATGAGAATCAATCCTCAAGTGGGTGTCGATAAGCTAGCGGCTCAGCTTGAGGCAGTTGAGCCAGCTGAGCACTCAGAAGCTGTGACATGCTTCGCCAATCTTTTTGGGGATCGTCTGGGTGAAATTATTAGCTTAAACGACGGGCGTTTCACTCCCCAGTTATTACTGCGGCTGCTTCGGCTAGCGTACCGCCATATTCGAATACAGGATGATGCATATCATGAAGGGTCCTATTCGCCGGATACTCGAGACGATGCTGAGCGAGCACGCAATAATATAGTGACGGCAATGTTTGACGCTAAGAGCGAAGAAGGGCTGGTCGCCAAGCTCGAGATGGCTGCAGATCCTTTGTTCGATCACTTTAAGGATCGCATTTTGGCTGTGGCAGAAGAGAATTGGGCGCAGGAGGTTGATGCTGGCGCGTTTGATGAGGCTCAAGCAGTGGCGCTTGATCAAAGCGGTGAAGCGCCAGCATCAACGAATGAAGCCATATTTGCGATTATGAAGGATCGGTTGTCTGACCTTGATGATCTTCTTTTGTGTGATGCTTCGCCACGGGAAGCCTGGGCGGGGATATTAGACGAAAAGGTTATGCGGCGAGAAATTGCTCGTGAGCTAAGGCATGCTTCTAATTCGATCTACACTGTGGATCAGGAGGCCGTGACAGCCGACGAAAAGGAGACTGACATACGTTTGCGCTCTGTTAATTCAAAACATGAGGCTGTCATCGAGCTTAAACTTGGTGATCGACGTACATTCAAAGACTTACGAGATACAATTGAAAATCAGCTGGTTAGAAAATACATGGCAGCAGAGCATAGTAAGGCGGGGGTTTTGCTGGTGACCCTTGCAAAAGACCGTCACTGGAAAGTTGAAAACCGTTTTATCCAGGCAGATGAATTGTTGTCGCTATTGAAGGATGAGGCGGCAAGAGTTCAGGAGGCGTCGGGGGGAGAGGTTTTTATAGGCGTGCATCTTCTCGATTTGCGGCCTAGGTTGCCTGTTGAGTCTCAAGCTAAGTCCTGAGCGGTATTGGAATCGTGGTGTTATGAACGCCGTTACTCAATCGGTAATTGCGCTGAATGGTATTTTTCATGGTATTAAATGCAGGCAGTCTTTTAAGTTGTTGAAATTAAACATTTAATTTAAATTGGTTATGTTTGAGTGGGAGTAGCCGGCAACGACGGGCACTCTCTGGTAACCGTCTGTCAATGACAGGCGTTCATTCAACCCGGCGCCATTGCCGGGTTGTTTGTTTTTGGACTTTGATTAATTACCTGGAATTACCCGGTTTTTCTATTTGAACCTCAGTGCATCCACCAGCAAGCGAAACAGCGGGGATGATTGACGGCGACTCGGGTAATACAGGTAATAGCCGTCATAGGTGGTAAACCAGTCATTCAACAGACTGACCGGTTTTCCGCTGTGCAGTTCTTCTCTCACCATTGCGGTCGGCGCCCACGCTGGAAAAATGCCCCTGTTACAGAACGTTCAGGAGAGTTTTTGGAACCGGGTGTCAGCCGCTCGAAACCGGAGTAGCCGACAAATTCCGCAATATGCCGCATTGCTCGACTGTCCGACGGTTTGAACAGCTGCGGCGCAGCATTCTCAGTTGCTCGTTCAGTTTGGTTAGTTCCTGGATACGCGCCTCCACCTGCTCGATATGCCTATCCATCATCCGATTCACGTCATCACATTGTGCGCCGGGGGAACGGCTTAACCCCAATAATTGCCGGATCTCCGGCAAACTGAGATCCAGGCTGCGACAGTGCTTGATGAACAGTAATTGCTCAACGGCAACTTCATCGTACAGGCGAAAATTACCTTCACTGCGTTCTGCGGAGGCAATCAATTGTTCCTTTTCATAATGCCGGATGGTTTGCACGGAGCAGCCAGTCACTTTCGACAGTTCGCCGATTTTTATCATCTCTCAATATTCCGATTGACTCTATAGTTGTTATAGAGTTTATAGTGACCGTCTGTACATTCTCAAGGGCTTTGGTAATCACCCCATTTTTAGCATCGCCCAAAAGTAGAGCTTACGCAGCCATCAGTGGCGGCTTGCCGCCATTGGCTTTGTGGGGTCGACGGTGAT
>NZ_FNUM01000011.1 GCF_900107995.1 Alcanivorax sp. DSM 26293
ACTCATGTTCCACTCGGATCAGGGCAGCCAATATGCCAGCCGAGTGTTCCGGCAGCGGTTATGGCGCTATCGAATGCAGCAAAGCATGAGCCGGCGGGGCAACTGTTGGGACAATGCGCCAATGGAAAGGCTGTTCCGCAGCCTCAAATCAGAGTGGGTGCCTACGATGGGCTACCGCAACTTGCCCGAAGCAAAGAAAGATATCGGTGACTATCTGATGGGTTACTACAATTACCACAGGCCTCACAGCTACAACGGCGGGATCGCCCCTGCGGTGGCCGAAGAAAAACCTAAATCACTGTCCGGTATTAGTTGACCACTACAAACCTCCGAGACTTAAGCCCCACCAGGGCAGCAAGCCCACAGAAACATCCAGGCTAATCACCGCCAGACGACCAGAGAACAGCAAGGGGCCACCAACACAGCCTCCATCACCCTCAACCGAGCATCATCGCGGCAGACTCAGCTCTGAAATATGGTCAGCCCATCGCTGCAACCACACCCGGCACTCAGCCTCATAGCTGTGCAGGTCATAGGTCCCCTCAATACCCTTTCGTGAGTGCCCCAAGACAGCTTCAGCCACCTCGCTGGGGCACCTCATTCGGGCCAGGCCTGTCCTAACTGTGCGCCGCAGGTCGTGGGGGGACCAGTCAGGAATGGACGTTAGCCAGAGCTGAGCAGCCGTGTAACTCCGACCAGATTTGAGCTTTTCGGGGTTCTTCAGGTGCCATTTCGTCTCGGTTAGCGACTTTTGCTGGATTGGCTTCCTGGTGCGAGTTGACGGGAAAGGGTACTTATCCGTAGTCAGCTTCAACTGGCTCAGAAATTCGATGGCCTGTGTTGGCAACTGAACGTATCGCTCCGCTCCATTCTTTGAGTCACTCAAATGCCAAGTACCCGCCTCCAGGTCGATATCCTTCCACTCAGCGTTACACACCTCCCCTGTCCGGCAACCAGTCCAAAGAGTAAACCGCATGACATTCTTCTGAGTGGTGGAGTAGCCCGAGCCTGGCAACCAAGCCAGAACAGCCGCCAACTCTTTATCAGAGAGCACCCGCCGGCCCTTGTTGGGACTCATACGGATCCTGGCCGTCTTCAGACTAGCCTTAGCCAACCATGCAGGGTTCGGAAAGTCGTCTGGCAAGCGCTCAAGCCCAATGGCGTACTCATAGGCAGCGACGAACTCCCTGAGTACATTCCCCGCCTGAACGCGGGCCCCTCGATCCAAGATCTCCTTGATCAGGTCGACCACATCCTTGCGCTTCACCTCCGCCGCCGGCCTCTCCCCGAGCACCCGGACGACATCGTTGTACAAGGTTCTGCGGACCTCCCACTGCCCTTTTGGCTTTCTGGCACCAGGAACCCGCTTTTTCTCACCTGTTCTGGAATCAGTCACCGAACGGTCCTCGATCACCTCCGTCAGATACTGCTCAACCAGATCCGTCACCGTATAGGCAGCAACGGCTTCAGCCTCTGCCTGTGCAGCCTTGGCTTCTTTCTCCGCCTGGAGCTGACGGTCCCGTTCGGCTTTGGGGCAAATCCCTTTTGCCCTCAGCTCCTTCATTTTGGAAAGCTCAAGGCGAGCTTCGGCAAGCTTCACCCCAGGGAAGTTACCGATCTTGACCTGAACCAGCTTTCCCGTCTCCGGGCTTAGATAGCGATAAGTGAAGGTTTTCAGGCCCGACGAGCCGCAGCTGACCCGCAGTCCCGCGTTCTCAGCACCATCCGTTTTGACCTTGTCACCTGGCCGCATTGCCTCAATGGCACGGACCGATAGTTGCTTACTGCCTTGTTTGCTATGCTCCATCGCTTTGATCCACCAACACTAACGGTTTCAAGCAAATCCCCGCATCGCAGGCTCCGTCTGGCCTGCAAAGGATTTGGTGTAGGTTTTGAGCAGTATATCACCGGGGAATCGGCCCGGCACGAAAACCTACACTAAAATCTACACTTATTTTGCGGATTGGGGTGGATTACCATGGACAAGCACGGACACTACCGGAAATTACACGTTTCGCTAACCACCTGAATTTATAGCGAAATAACAGGAAAAAACGGGCTGAAACGTAGATATGACGCACAACGATTTATCCGCACACACACCTATGATGCAGCAATACCTGGCGATCAAGGCCGAACACCCGGATCAGCTGGTGTTCTACCGCATGGGGGATTTCTACGAGTTGTTCTTTGGCGATGCCCAGAAGGCCGCGCGGTTGCTGGACATTACCCTGACCCAGCGGGGCCAGAGTGCCGGCAAGCCAATTCCCATGGCCGGGATTCCCTACCATGCAGCAGAGAACTACCTGGCCAGGCTGGTGAAGCTGGGGGAGTCCGTGGCCATTGCCGAGCAGATCGGTGATCCGGCGCTGGCCAAGGGGCCGGTGGAGCGCAAGGTGGTGCGCATTGTCACGCCGGGCACGGTCAGCGATGAGGCCCTGCTGGAAGAGCGCCGCGACAACCTGCTTTGTGCCGTCTATGAGGACAAGGGCCAGTATGGCTGCGCCAGCCTGGATGTGGCGGCCGGACGCTTTGTAGTGACCCAGGTGGAAGGCAGCGAACAGCTGCAGGCGCTGCTGGAGCGCTGGTCACCCGCGGAGCTGCTCTATAGTGAAGACAAGTCTCTGCCCGGCCGCTGGGGCGAGAAGCCCGGCAGCCGCAAACGTCCGGACTGGGAGTTTGATGGGGAGTCCGCCCGCCGCCAGTTGTGTCAGCAGTTCCAGGTGCAGGACCTGGCCGGCTTCGGCGAACCGACGCCGGTGGCCATTGCCGCCGCGGGCGCGCTGCTCGGTTATGCCAAGGAAACCCAGCGCGGTGAATTGCCCCACGTGACCGGGCTGGTGGTGGAAAGCTTCGATGACACCGTGGCCATGGACGCCGCCACCCGCCGGAATCTGGAATTGACCGAAACCCTGGATGGCCAGGAGCAGCACACCCTGGCCTGGGTGCTGGACAGCACCAAGACCGCCATGGGCGCCCGCCAGCTGAAGCGCTGGGTGCATCAGCCGCTACGCAACCGCACCACCCTCAATCAGCGCCAGGACCAGATCGACGCGTTGCGTCAGGGCTGGTGTTTCGAGTCCACCCGCGATGTGCTCAACGACATCGGCGACATGGAGCGGATTCTCGGCCGGGTGGCCCTGCGCTCGGCGCGGCCCCGGGATCTGACTAGACTGCATGCCAGCCTCAAGGCCATGCCCGCCCTGATCGGCACTTTGCCCGCCTCCGATGCTTTCTATGAACTGATCGAGCGCATCGGCCAGTTCCCGGAGCAGGTGGACCTTCTCGGCCGGGCCGTCATCGAGAACCCGCCCATGCTGATCCGCGATGGCGGCGTGATTGCCCCCGGATACAGCGAGGAACTGGACGAGCTGCGCTCCATCAGCGAGAACGCCGGTCAGGTGCTGGTGGACATTGAAACCCGCGAGCGTGAGCGCACCGGCTTCTCCACCCTGCGGGTGAAGTACAACAAGGTCCACGGCTATTACATCGAGTTGTCCCGGCGAGAGGCCGATGATGCGCCGGTGGATTACCAGCGCCGCCAGACCCTGAAGAATGCCGAGCGCTTTATTACCCCGGAGCTGAAGGAATTCGAGGACAAGGCCCTGTCCGCGTCCAGCAAGGCGCTAACCCTGGAAAAGCGTCTCTATGAGGAGCTGCTGGAAAAAGTGGCCGCCGACCTGCACCCCCTGCAACGCTGCGCCGCTGCCGTGGCCGAACTGGATGTGCTGGCCGCCCTGGCAGAACGCGCCGAGGCATTGAACTGGGTACGCCCGCAACTGGTGGACGAGGAAGCCATCATCGAGATTGTCGATGGCCGCCACCCGGTGGTGGAGCAGGTGCTGGATGACGCCTTCGTGCCCAACAGCCTGCATCTGGACGATGCCCGCCGTATGGTGATCATCACTGGCCCGAACATGGGCGGTAAATCCACCTACATGCGCCAGACCGCGCTGATTGCCCTGCTCGCCCACCTGGGCAGCTGTGTGCCTGCCGCCAGCGCCCGCATCGGCAATCTGGACCGGATCTTTACCCGTATCGGTTCGTCTGATGACCTGGCCGGTGGCCGTTCCACCTTCATGGTGGAGATGTCGGAAACCGCCAACATCCTCAACAACGCCACCGCCCAGAGCCTGGTGTTGATGGACGAGATCGGCCGCGGCACCAGCACCTTCGATGGCCTGAGCCTGGCCTGGGCGGCGGCAGAGCATCTGGCTCGCAATCTCAAGGCCTTTACCCTGTTCGCTACCCACTACTTCGAGCTGACCCAGCTGCCGGCGCAGTTGCCGGGCATCTACAACGCCCATCTCACCGCCAGCGAACACGACAACCGCATCGTGTTCCTGCACCGGGTACAGGAAGGCCCGGCCAGCCGCAGCTATGGTCTGCAGGTGGCACAGCTGGCCGGGGTGCCGCAGAGTGTGATCCAGCAGGCCGGGGAAAAGCTTCGCGAGCTGGAGGCAGGCAAACCGCTGGCAGCCGCTGATCGCTCAACACCGCCAGCCGCCACACCGTCACCGGCTCCCGCCCAGGCGAGTCTGTTCGCCGAGCCCAGCGCCGTGGAGCACGCCCTCAAGGAACTGGACCCGGATGATCTGACCCCGAAGCAGGCGCTGGAGGCGCTGTATAAGCTGAGAGGGCTGCTTTAGGCCTTGTAGGAGCGCCGCTTGAGGCGCGAACCATTCAGTTATGAGAAGCGAGTTACGGAAACCACAGCGCCTGTCCATGGTTTTTCGCAACTCGCTTCTCGTGACTCAAGTCTCTGCACAAAGGCCGGTTCGCGCCTCAAGCGGCGCTCCTACAGACTATGGGGACGCCCAGTTGTCCTCCGGTAACACTCTGGGCTATTACCTTATATCAAGGCTTTGTTTGCCTGCCCTTGACCATATCGCTAGACTAGCGCCACCCCAAGCGAGACCGCACCGGATGCTGCTATAATTGGCAGTCTGGCGCTGTACAAAGATCAAGACACCTGGCGAGGACAGGCTATGACGTTCGTAGTAGGTGAGAACTGCATTAACTGCAAGCACACCGATTGTGTAGAAGTATGCCCGGTAGACTGTTTCTACGAAGGCCCCAACTTCCTGGTAATCCATCCGGACGAGTGCATCGACTGTGCACTGTGTGAGCCGGAGTGTCCGGTCAACGCGATTTTCTCTGAGGACGAGCTCCCCGAGGGCGAGCAGGAGTTCCTGGAAATCAATGCGGAACTGGCCGAGAAGTGGCCGAACATTACCGAAATGAAAGACGCCCCGGACGACGCGGAAGAGTGGGACGGTGTGCCCAACAAGCGTGAGAAGCTGGTGCGCGAGTGGGAAGGCTAACGCCTTTCCGCTGAGCCGGTGAGGCCACTCGCCGGACTCTGTTTTTCAGACAAAGAAAAAGGGCGGCATCCTGCCGCCCTTTTTTGCGTCGAGTCGTCCTGACCCTTTTGCGCTCACCGCAACTTCCCTGTGTGCTGTCCTTGCTTGTCCCTGTGCCCTTGTCCCTGAACACAAATCCACTATAGCAATGGCTCTCGGCCGTTTGGGTAAAATAAATATCAAAACTCTACTGCCAAAACACCCCGAAAAGCACAAAACCCTTATAAATCATTATCTTAGGAAAAATAAATCGCCTGAAACGGGTTAAATTCGCCTCAAAAAGACTGTTTTTTCCTACAGCTTTGTAAGAGATCTCTTACAAGCGACCACGGAGCACTCATTGATATCCTGGAAATAGCGCTGACCCGCGCAACATGGTGATGCCAAAAGACGCCTACGTTTTTACATTTTCTCACCCGTTTTTACAGCACCCACAGGCACTTACGGTTAGCATTGTTTCCATGAAGTGACGGGCCATTCTTGCCCGGCAGCACTTCAAACAGTATCCCCCCAAGGCGCTAGCAATAGCGCTCACAACCCCCCTCTTCCACCCCCTTATTCGGAAGAGGGTTTTTTTTGTCTGAAAGTCAGGAAAAGCGCTCGGCTCAGACCTTGCGCAGGGCGGTACAGGCTTGTTCAAACGCCCCCTGGAGTCGTGCCAGCAAGTCAGGCGCTTGTCCCAACTCCCCTTCCCGAGCCAGGCTTTCCAGCTGCATGCACAACTCGAATACCTGCACCGCGCCCAGATTCCCGCTACTTCCCTTGAAGCTGTGCGCCTGACGGCGCAGAACCTCCTGATCACCGGCGGCCTGGGCGGCCTGCAAGGCGGCAAGCCGTTGTGTCCCGTCCCGGTGAAAGGAGTCCACCAGCATCTGGAAATCCTGGCCCATCACGTCCTGTAGTTCCTTAACGACCTCGTCGTCGAGAATCGCTGAATTTTGCATACTGGCTCCGTCGTCCTTTACGGGAGGCAACCCTAACGATTAATCATGAAATCTTATGTGGACTACCACGAAAATCCAGAAGAATTTAGTAGAGATGCACACTGACTCTACCGGCTTCGCGCCACCGCCAATGCCGCATTCAGTCAACGGCTGGCGGTATCCTGGGCAAAACACCACAGCGCTGGGCACGGATTACGTCATCATGGGTATCCACGTCCCACAGGGTCGGCAGGCGTGCCACCCGCTCTCCCGGAAAACAGGCGACGCTGTCGGCCAGGGCATGCTCGCCGCCAAAACGAACCCCCCGGAAGCGCTGGCGTTGCCACAGATTCTGCCGGGAACTGCCAATTAACACGTAGCCGCCATCCTCGCTGGGACCGAATACCACCGGCGCCGTCTCCAGGGCAGTCAGCGCCTGTTCGAAATACTCCTGGCCCAGTACCGCGCAGTCACTGCCGATCAGTAACACCCGGTCCGCTTGCGACAAGCCCATATTGAGCGCGAGGGCCATCTTCTCGCCCAGGTCGTCACCCTGTTGCTGATGACAAGACCAGCCATTGCGCTCCGCCAGATTCTGTAGCTCCGTGTCCGGCTGATCCAGCCACAGCTCCACCCGCCCCGGAAAACGGCAGGCGGCGGCAATGGTGCGGGTCAACAGGAAGCGATACAGCTTCAGCGCGCCCTGTTCGCCGAACTGGGGAATCAGGCGGGTCTTTACCCGGCCGGCCTGCAATGCCCGGGCGAAGAGAATCAGCAACGGCTGCGACCGCGGCTCAGGGCTCACCATAATAATCCCGATACAGTTGTTCCGGCGGCGCCCCCCGCCAGTAGCGGTAACGAAGGGACCACATCAGCCAGATGGTCGGCCAGGCTCCCCGGGTATCCCAGCGCCGACTGCTGGTGATCAGCGGAGGGCGCAGGCAATGGGGTCGGCCCGTTTGCTGCTTCAACAAACGGCTCAGGGCGATATCTTCCATCAAGGGTTGGTCCGGGAAGCCACCGGCGGCAGCAAAGAGGTCGCGGCGGACAAAAATACCCTGGTCCCCGGTGGCAATAGCAGTGATCCGGGAACGCAGATTGATCATGGCGCCGATGACCCGGTAGAGGAAACGCCGACCGCTCAGACGCACATCAAAGCGGCCCCATCCGGCAGCTGCCGGCACACCTGCCAGTGATTGCCGCTGGGCAGGCCCCAGCTGGCTATCCGCATGCACAAACCACAGCCAGTGGCCATTGGCCTGTCGGGCACCGGCATTCATTTGCCGGGCCCGGCCCGGTTCACAGAAGACCACCCGGTCCGCCAGCCCACGGGCAATTTCCACACTGGCATCGGTACTGCCACCGTCTACCACCACCAGCTCATCACCAACCTGCAGGGCATCCCGGAGCATGGTCAGGGTAGCGGCCAGGCTGCCGGCTTCGTTGCGTACCGGCACGATCACAGTGACAGTGACTCCGGTCACCCCAGAGCACCACCGCAACTGCTGCCGGCACCGGCGGTGCAGCCAAAGCAATGGTCCGCCACATAAATGGGTTCCCCTTCCAGGTCATGGTCCAGCAACACGGAAAGATGTTGATGCCCATCATGATGCCCCTGGGGCATATCCAGCATCTGGTTGAAGTCGCAGTCGTACAGGTAACCCTGGTAGTCCACACTCACTGTGGCCCGGCACATCACTGCCGGCAGGGTGTCGCGGTTGAAACTGTCGCGCAGCAATTGCATGTAATCGTTGAACTGATTGTGGGCCAGCAGTACGGCACCGAAACGGCTGATGGGCATATTGGTGATGGTCAGCAGACTGTTGAAACGCAACCCGAACCGCTCATCCAGTTCCCGCTTGTAATCCGCTTCCAGCACCGCCTGGGGCGGCGGCAAAGAAGGGCCGGTAGGGTTGTAGACCAGATCCAGCAGCAGCCCATCGCTGCCATAGCCCAGGGCATTGAGCCGGCGAATCGCCTCGATGCTGCCCTGATAGACGCCTTTGCCACGCTGCTTGTTCACATTCTCTTCCAGGTAACAGGGCAGCGACGCCACCACATGCACCTTGTTGTCCGCCAGAAACTGCGGCAGATCTTCGTAACCCGGCTCCAGCAAAATGGTGAGATTGCAGCGATCAATGACCTCCACATCCATGGCTCTGGCCTGTTCCACCAGGTAGCGGAAATGGGGGTTCATCTCCGGTGCCCCACCGGTGAGATCCAGCACCTGGATATGGCGAAGGCGGATCACCTCCAGCACCATGTCCACGGTTTCCCGGTCCATCAATTCCGTGCGAGTGGGGCCCGCGTTCACATGACAATGCACGCAACTGAGGTTGCACAGATACCCCAGGTTCACCTGCAAGATGGACGTGGCATGGCGCCGCAACGCGGGAAAGTCGGTGCTGCTGCGCACCAGTAAATCGTGGGTATCCTGCATACATCACCTGTCTCAATTTCTTCAATGCTAGCAATTGGATGCGGCGTTGTCGCAAAGGTTACGTGAACGCAGCAAGCACCACGCGACATGTCAGACGTCAGACGTCAGACGTCTGACGGAATTTTGACTGTTTGCCCCCTCAGGACTGGCACCACGAGTCAAAGTCCTTACAATCGTCACTGCTTCAGCCCCGGTAGCTCAGTTGGGTGAGGTCGGGGGTTTCCAAAGCGTGCTTTGGCCGAACGAACGCGAAGCGGATATCGCCGCTTTGCCGGCGCCCGGAGGGCGAGTAAGCGCCGACAAAATAGCCGCTTGCGGCCCGGAAACTGGCACCGCCACTAAAAGTCCTTACAATCGTCACTGCTTCAGCCCCGGTAGCTCAGTTGGATAGAGCAAGCGCCTCCTAAGCGCTAGGTCACAGGTTCGATTCCTGTTCGGGGCGCCATTTCCTTTCTTTCCTGTTGAATACCGGATATTGCCTGCGTTAAGGGCCATAAGACCCTCTTTTACATATCAGTGATTTACCCGGTGGAACGGCTGCTCTAGATTGAGGGTTCCATTTGGGTACGAGAAGGATCTTGCTGATGAAACTCCTGGGATTGCTACAACTGGCCCTGGCAATTTATGCCATCGTGATGATCATTCAATCCAGCGCGGAAACCCTGCACAAGGTGCTGTGGGTGTTGCTGGTACTGATCTTGCCACTGGTCGGGCTGATTATCTGGGCGCTGATGGGGCCCGGTTCGCCGCTGAAGCGTTAGCAACTTCCTGCTTCTCTTCCGGCTCCTGCCAGCTCTTTGGAGTCTGGTAGTAGCCGTGGGAGATGCCCTGGAAACGCGGCAAATTCACCACCCGGCGCAGACGCCGCAGTGAAAAATACGGAACATCCCGCAAAATGATGTTGGCCAGCCAGGCCGGTATCGCCCCACCCGGATCCAGTATCACTTCAATGGTGACCTTCACTTCCCCCGGCGACAGCGGCTCGAACCGGTAATAGCCTTCCATCTGCGGCATACGCACATAATCGGACTGCTCGGGGAACGCCTTGGGATTGAGGGAAAACGGCATCACCAGGTCATAGCTATCCGGCTCCTGATAGAAGGTGACTCGCAGGGGCGCATCCCGATCCTTCACCGGCCAGGGCAAGCGCGTGGTCACATAGACATCCCGCTGGTACGGCGATGCCCGGTGCAGGTCGCGAATTTCCGAGACCATGTGCATGAAGGAGGCGACCGCCTGGTAATCATCCATCAGCGCACCAATGGCATTGAAATCCGCCACCGGTACGAGACCCACGCCTCGAAAGGTTTTCAGGCGCGAGGTGTCGTCGTCCTGCCGATACACCTGGATACCATCCCGATCGGTGACCAGTACCCATTTTGCCGTGTCCGCCATGGACAGGGCAGATCCGCCCAGCAGGAGCAGGCCGAGTAAATACCGTTTTATTATCATTCTGTTTCCCTGACGCATCCCCACCGCCGCACTTGAGACAGTCCGGCGAGTGATCACTTTATAACCTGCCAGACAGCGCCAGACCTGCCTGACGAAGAAAAATGTGACATAGACAACCCGAAAATGCGACTTGTCGCACAGCCGGTGCGCTGGAAACGCCGCTGACTGGTGCGTCATGGCACAGGTTCAGATCAAAGATAGGGTTCCATGAGATGCGAGAGGGCGTTGCGCAAACGACGCCAGGGCGCCATGTCGCGGAAATGCTCCGACTCCATGCGGGTAGACAGCAGGATATGGCGATCCAGCATCTTGTCCACCCGGGTGGTCAGGGTGGCGCTGTAACACTCCAGATCGAATTCGAAATTCAGGCGCAGGCTGCGCGCATCCCAGTTACCGGACCCGAGCATCAGCCAGTGCTGATCCACCGTCATCATCTTGCTGTGATCAAACGGCGGCGGCGACAGATACAGCTCGGCCCCCTCGCCCACCAACCACCGCAACGCATGCAGACTCGCCCAGTTCACCATGCGCAGGTTGCTCTTGCTCGGTATCACGATCTGCACCTGCACGCCTTTCAATATCGCCATTTGCAGGGTGGCCATAAGGGTCAGGTCCGGGACGAAATAGGGAGTCACAATGCGGATGCGCCGCTCCGCGCTGCCAATGGCCGCCAGCAAGGTAAGCCGGCGCTTATCAAAATCCGCATCCGGACCGGCGCTGATACCTCTCGCCTGCACATCGCCGACCAGGGCCGGACCACGATAGCTGGTTTCCAGCACTTCCCCGCAGGTGAATACCCAGTCGGCCGCGAAACTGCGCAACAGCTGACCCACCACCGGCCCTTCGACCCGGGCATGCAGATCGGTGGTGCGAGCGGGTTTGTGCAGGTAGCCGGCGCGAATATTCATGCCCCCGGTAAAGCCCAGAGCGCGATCCACAATCATGATCTTGCGGTGGTTTCGCAGATTGATATACGGCATGCGCCAGGGCGCCAGGGAGTACAGAAACCGCTGCACCGGCACCCCGCGCCGGCGCAGGCGCCAGACCACCGATGGCAGGGAGTAGTGGGCGCCCACGCCATCGATCAGCACCCGCACCTTTACCCCACGCTGGACGGCGGCAGCCAGGGCATCCACCAGGGGTTTGCCGGCCGCATCATTGCCGAAAATATAGGTGGCCAGATAGATGCTCTCGGTGGCGTTTTCAATGGCATCCAGCATGGCCTGATAGGTTTGCGGGGCATCCAGCAACGCCAATTCGTTGCCATCGGTAAGCGGCAGGTGCGTCAGGCGCCCTACCAGACGGCTGAGGACCTGCAGGTGTGGCACGGTGGGCACCGCCTCTGCGGCCACCCGCCAGCCGTCATCGCTGTCGATCAACCCGCCAGTCAGTTGCCGGGCGCGACGCTGAATACGATTGACCCCCAGCATGAAATACAGCACCGCACCCAGCACTGGCACCAGCCACACCAGGCCGGTCCAGGCGGCGGCGGCACGGGCATCGCGCTTGTTCTGGGCCACATGGGCGGTGACATAAATCGCCAGGAAAAGGCTGATGGCCGCAGCCAGATAGGGCCAGAACGGCTCCAGCACCGCCAGCCCCTGATCCCAACGGCTTTTCCAGAATGTCAGATCCAAAGGTTTTCAGCTCCGTATCCACCCGTAGCCTGCCGGGACCGCATGCCCCCAGGCTGGCAATATTGCGTCAACATAGCATATCCCCCCGGGCCCCGTTTCCGGGAAAAAACCCAGTCAGATCAGCGGTTTTGCGCTTTGCGGGCCAAGTCACTAAAATACGCCCTCTTTTGGAACGCCGGGTGGCCTCGCTGGCCCCACGCCTGCCCCGAAAATCGCTGGGTAGCGTCATGTTCCAGGTCCTCCGCGTCACCTCGTGGACGCACGTAACAGCGGGCACATGCCCAATTTCAGCGCCAGCCACCGCTGGCCATCAGCAGCAGTAGCACAAAGACAAGTCCTGCTGGTTTAGCAACCAGTGTACCGGTGTTGACGCCAGTGTCGTCATGCCGGCGCATGATGAGGAGCGATACCATGCCCGAAACCAATGCCGTCATTCCGCTGCATCAGAGCACGGAAACGCAGTTTGAAGAGCCGCGCCGTTTCAAGGTATTCACCGCGCGCCAGCTCGACAAGATCGAGCCACTCAAACGCCTTGACGACGAGACCCGCTTTGCCATGGAAGTCGTTGCCAATGTGCTGCCTTTCCGGGTCAACGAGTACGTCATCGACGAACTGATCGACTGGGACAAGGTGCCCAATGATCCCATCTACCAGCTTACCTTCCCGCAGAAAGGCATGCTGGCCCCGGAGCATTTCGACAAGGTGGCCGAGGCCATGCGCGGCGGTGACAAGGCGGAAATCAAGGCCGCCATCGCCGAAGTCCGTGACGCCCTGAACCCGCACCCCGCCGGGCAGATGGAACACAACATGCCGGAAGTGGACGGCGAGAAAATCGACGGCGTCCAGCACAAGTACAACGAGACCGTGCTGTTCTTCCCCAGCCAGGGGCAGGTGTGTCACAGCTACTGCACCTTCTGCTTCCGCTGGGCCCAGTTTATTGGTGACAACGATCTGAAAATCGCCACCAAGGAAGCCGGCCAGCTGAAGAAGTACATCCAGGCGCACCCGGAAATCACCGATGTGCTGATTACCGGTGGCGATCCGCTGGTCATGAAGACCAAGAACCTGCGCGCCCATATCGAGCCGCTGCTGGAACTGGAACAGATCCGCACCATCCGCATCGGTTCCAAGGCGCTGACCTTCTGGCCGCAACGTGTGGTATCCGACGACGACGCCCAGGATCTTCTGGATCTGTTCCGGGAAGTGCAGGCCAGCGGCAAACACCTGGCGCTGATGGCTCACTACAACCACTGGCAGGAACTGGAAACCGACATCGCCCGGGAAGCGGTACGCCGGGTCCGCGCCACCGGCGCCGTGATCCGCGCCCAGGGCCCGCTGCTGGCACACATCAACGACAATGCCGATGACTGGGCCCGCCTTTGGCAGACCCAGGTCGAGCTGGGCATCATCCCCTACTACATGTTTGTGGAACGGGACACCGGTGCCCGTCGTTACTTTGAAGTCCCGCTGGCCAAGGCCTGGCAGATCTACCGTGATGCCATGAAGCAGGTCTCCGGCATCGCCCGTACCGCCCGTGGCCCAAGCATGTCCAGCCACCCGGGCAAGGTGGAAATCCAGGGCGTTACCGAAATCAACGGCGAGAAAGTGTTCGCCCTGCGCTTCATCCAGGGGCGTAACCACGACTGGGTTCAGCGTCCCTTCTTCGCCAAGTACAACGAGGACGCCACGTGGCTGAATCATCTGGAACCGGCCTTCGGCGAAGAGAAATTCTTCTTTGAAGACGAGCTGGCAGAGATGGAAAGCGAGTAACGATCAGTGAATAGTTAACAATGAACAGTTAACAGCGACGCGGTTGAAGTGTCGTGCTGTTGTAGACGTAAGAGGCCGCGCCCGGACATCTAGCGCGGCCTCTTGCGTTGCGAAACAGGAAAGTCAGCGTCGCGAGCTGTTAACTGTTCATTGTTAACTATTCACTGCTTCCCCTTACCGCTAAATGACAGCAATAATGAATTCACTCAACTCAAGGAAAGTCCGATGAAAAAAATCTTCGCCAGCGCATCTGCCGCCGCCCTGCTGACCGGCTGTCTTGGTCAGAATGCCCTGTTCGATACCGTGCAGGACTGGAATGCCACTGCCACCAACAATAAATTCGTCAACCAGGGCATTTCCTTTGTGTTCTGGTGGGTACCGGTTTACGGCCTGTCTCTGCTGGGCGACATCATCATTTTCAACTCCATCGAGTTCTGGACCGGCACCAACCCGATCAGCAAGGAAGGCGCCAAGGTCGCCGGCACCACCGAAACCGTGACCGACGGGCTGGGCAATGAAGCCGAACTGACCTACCACGCAGACGGCTCCATCACCGTAGTGGCCGCTGAGGAAAGCTACACCCTGATCAAGCAAGGCGACCAGGTCATCAAAGTGCAGGACGACAAACGCGAAGTGCTTGGCTCGGTGATGATGTAACCCCCCCACAGGAGCCATGCCCCGCATGGCTCCTGACCTATCCAACACGCGATTAAAGCAACCGCGACAAGGTCACCAGCGCCTGTTCCACCCGGTTGTCCCACTTCACGGCGCAGTTCAGCCGCAGACAATTGGCGAATTTTCCGGAGGCGGAAAACAGCGAACCGGGCGCAAAACTCACCCCGGCTTCCAGTGCCTTTTCCATCAGCTCGGTGGTATCCACCTCCCCCGGCAATTCCACCCACAACACGAACCCTCCCGCAGGCCGGCTCACCCGGGTCTGCTGCGGAAACAGTTGCGTCACCCGCTCGGTCATTCGCACCACACCCCGGGCGTGCTCAGCGCACAGCTGGCGCAGGAACCGGTCGTAATGGCCCCGCTCCAGATAGCGTGCCAGCACCAGCTGTGAGGGTGTGGCCACCGATACCGTATTGATGAATTGCAGATGCTGGGCCTTTTCCCGATGACGCTCCGGCGCCACCAGCCACCCCACCCGCAGGCCCGCAGACAGGGTTTTTGACGAAGATGAACAGTAATACACCAACCCATTCTTGTCCCAGCTCTTCACCGGGCGGGGCCGGGGTCCGCTCAGCGGCAGATCCCCGTAGATATCATCTTCCACCAACGGCACCTTGTGCTTCGACAACAGCGCCAACAGGGCCTGTTTGCGTGCGTCGGAAAGCCTGACCCCAAGCGGGTTGGAAAAATTCGACACCACCACACAGGCCGATACCTTCCAGCGCTCCAACGCCAGGGTCAGGGCTTCTAGGGAAATCCCCTCCACCGGGTCGGTGGGAATTTCCAGTGCCTTCAGGCCCAGCGAATCGATCACCTGCAACAGGCCATAATAGGTGGGCGATTCAATCGCCACGGTGTCGCCGGGTTGGGTCGTCAGCTTGAGCGCAATGGCCACGGATTCCTGGCAGCTATTGGTAATCAGCACATCCTCCGGGCTCACCTCACACTGCAGCCCCGCCAGTCGCCGGGCAACCTGGGTGCACAGTTCCGGCGCCCCGGGCGGAAAGGCATAGCCCACACAGCGACGTCGCTCCTCGCGCAGCACGCTGTGAAACATCCTTTCCATGGTGGCCACCGGCATATATTCCGGCGCCGGCACCGCCGCTCCCAGGTTCACCACCGACGGGTTATTCACACTCTGCAGTATCTGCAGCACCCGCTCCTGGCCGGTAATCCGTCGCGGCCGCCGACTTGCCGTGGTCACCCGGGGGGCCTCGCGCACCACCGGCGGCTGGCGCACGTAGTAACCGGATCGTGGACGGGCTTCCAGCACACCACGCTGCTCCAGCTCCCGGCAGGCATTCACCGCCGTGGACACACTGACCTGTTGCTGTTCCGCCAGCACCCGCACCCCGGGCAGGCGACTGCCCACCGGGTACACCTGATCCCGGATCAGGACCTGCAGACGATCCGCCAGGCTTTGATACAACGTCATGAGCTCCACACCCGATACAGTTTTTCGCATAACAACCAGTACAGATTGCTCTTCTTACAATCTGTACCGCTTCAATATTATTTTCTTATATCTGTATTGATATGCGTTGTCCACCTAGTCTGTTGAACCATCTTCAGAAAAGAAGGATCGCGTCATGTCGACGGAACAGTTAGTGGCACTTATCGGCTTTGTTGCCGTGATGACCGGCACCCCCGGCCCCAACAACCTGATGCTTATGGCATCCGGTGCCAACGCAGGCTTCCGCCGTTCCTTGCCGCACATTCTGGGGATTGCCATCGGCTGTCAGGTAATACTGGTGTGCGTGGCGCTGGGACTCGGCCAGCTACTGACCCGCTTCCCGCAGGCCGTTACCGCACTGCGTGTGGGCGGCGCCTTGTACCTGCTGTATCTGGCCTGGCAGCTAGTGCGCACCCGCGACCTGAAAAGTGATGGCTACAACGCCAAACCGCTCACCTTCATGCAGGCCGCCCTGTTCCAGTGGGTCAATCCCAAAGCCTGGATGATGATTCTCACCGGGGTAGCCACCTTTACCCAACCACAGGAATTCACCTTGAGCGTGGCCATTGTGGCCGGCACCTTCCTGATCGTCGGATTACCGCTGATCAGCAGCTGGAACCTGTTTGGCGCGGTGCTGAAAAACTGGCTGCACCGGGGCCGGCGCCTGCGCGCCTTTAATCAGGCCATGGCGGTGCTGCTGGTAGCGTCGCTCTATCCCACTTTTGGCATCAAGCCCAGCCAGGCCAGTGAAGCCGATACCCCGCCAGCGCAAGAAAGACAGGAAACACCGCAACCGCAAAAGCGTGAACGACTTAACTGGTGGATGAGCGTGCTGTAGCGATTCAGTAGTGAGTGACGAGGAGCGAGTTGCGAAAGTCAAAACCTTCAACCGAAGAATGGTTTTTGCTTTTCGAGACTCGAAACTCGTTACTCGCCCCTGCCACCCAATTATTTCCCCACAACAAAACCTGGCCACCTTCGTGCTTTAGCATCCCCTCCTTTACCCCACATGTGGCTAGCTGTTGTAGCACGGCAAGCGCTTCTCCCTTAGGCTAGACCCTTTCGCACAAACGCAATTTCGCGCAAGGAATGTCCATGCAAAACGGGCTGATGGTGCTGCACGGCAACCGTCTGGAAACCCTCACCGAGCTGGTGGCCGACTGGCTGCAGCGTGAGCCACTGTCACCACTGGAAACGGAAACCTTCCTGGTGCAGTCCAACGGCATGGCCCAGTGGCTGAAACTGCAACTGGCGGATGCCCTGGGAATCAGCGCCGGTTTTCAGTTTCAGATGCCTGCCCGCTTTTTATGGAGTGCCTATCGCACCGTCCTTGGCGAAGACCAGGTGCCGCGCACCTCACCCTTCGATAAATCCCGGCTGCTATGGCGTCTGTACCGGTTATTGCCCACGCTTCTCAATAACGACCATTTCGGCCCATTGCGGCATTTTCTCGCCGACGATGTGGACGGTCGCAAACGCCATCAGCTGGCCGAGCGGCTGGCGGATCTGTTCGATGCCTATCAGGTCTATCGGGCGGACTGGCTGGCGGACTGGGAAAACGGCAACGACCGTCTGCGCAAGGCCCAGGATCGCGACGCTTTTGATGAGTTTCCCAGCAGCCAGCTGTGGCAGGCGCATCTGTGGCGCGCCCTGCTGGCGGACATGGATGACAGCAAACAGGGCCTCAGCCGCAGCGCCATCCATCGGGATTTTATCGCGGCACTCACGCAACAACAGCAACAGGGCACGCCACCGCCGGGCCTGCCCCGCCGCCTGATCATCTTCGGTATCAGTGCCCTGCCCCAGCAAGCCCTGGAAGCGTTGGCGGCGCTGAGTCAGCACTGCCAGATCCTGATGCTGGTACAGAACCCCTGCCAGCATTACTGGGCGGATATTGTCGAAGACAAACAACTGCTGCGCCGTCAACTGGACAACCGCAAACGCCACCTGACCGCCCTGCCGGAAAATCGCGTCAATCCACTGCTGGCCGCCTGGGGCAAACAGGGCCGGGACTTTATCGGCCTGCTCTACGACCACGACGACCCGGAGAGTTATCGCAGCGCCTTCCAGAATCAGATCGATCTGTTTGAACACCACGAACCGCAAACCTTGTTGCAACAGTTGCAGCAGGACATTCTCGATCTGGGACCCTTGCCGGCGCCGGACCAGCGCCCCTCTCTGGCGATCGATGGCTCGCTCAGTTTCCGCATCGGCCACAGCCCCCAGCGGGAAGTGGAAATTCTGCAGGATGAATTGCTGGACCGGTTCAGCAACGACCCGAGCCTGCAACCCCGGGACGTGATCGTGATGGTGCCGGACATCGAAGCCTATGCGCCGCACATTGATGCAGTGTTCGGCCGACTGGACCGGGACGATCCCCGCTATCTGCCCTACACCCTCAGCGACCGCAGTGCCGGGGCCGCGTCCCCCCTGGCCCAGGCGGTGGAATCCCTGCTGCACCTGCCCCAGTGGCGCTTCACCGCCACCGACATTCTCGACCTGCTGGATGTGCCCGCCGTGCGCGAACGTTTCGGCATCGACGAAGGCGACCTGCCGCAACTGGCCCGCTGGATCGACCAGGCGCGCATTCGCTGGGGCCTGAACAGCCAGCAGCGCAAGACCCTGGACGTGCCCGGCTTCGAACAGAACAGCTGGGCCTTCGGCCTGAAACGGATGCTGGCCGGCTACCTGCTCGGCGACGGCCCGGCCTGGATGGGCATCGAACCCCTGGACGAAGTGGCCGGGCTGGGCGCAGAGCTGGCCGGGCGCCTGTCGCGCCTGCTCGATACCCTGGAACACCACTGGCAACAATCCCGTCAGGACGCCAGCGCCAGGGAGTGGCAACAACGCTTCACCCGGTTACTGGATGACCTGTTCGCCCCGGTGGACGAAACCGACCAGACCCTGGATGCGGGCCTGCGCGACGCCCTCAACGACTGGTTGGCGGCCTGCGCCGAAGCGGATTTTGACAGCGTCCTGCCTCTCACCGTGGCCCGCCGCCCGCTGCTCGATGCCCTTAACGCGGAAAGCCTGTCGCAACGGTTCATGGCCGGGCGCATCAATGTCTGCACCCTGATGCCCATGCGCGCCATTCCCTTCCGCCATGTCTGCCTGCTCGGCATGAAGGACGGCGACTACCCCCGTCAGCAGCAGCCCATGGATTTCGATCTGATGCGGCAATGGGGCAACTATCGGCCCGGCGACCGATCCCGCCGAGATGACGACCGCTACCTGTTTCTGGAAGCCCTGCTCAGCGCCCGGGACAGCCTCTACATCAGCTGGACCGGCCGCAACGTGCGCGACAACAGCGAACGGCCGCCCTCGGTGCTGGTGGCGCAACTGCGCGACCACATCAACCAGCGCTGGCAGACCGATCAGGGCGAACCGGTGGATGCCCTCACCGTGGCCCATCCGCTGCAACCGTTCAGCGCCCGCTATTTCTTTAACACCGACCAGGATGGCGCGAACGATTCGCTACACACCTATGCCAACGAATGGCGCGCTCTCCACGATGGTCAGGCACCTGCTGTCAGCAATGATCAGCCCCTGCCGCCACTGGACAGCGACGAGCCGATTACCTGCGCCGCCCTGGGCCGTTTTCTCAAACAGCCGGTGGCGCATTTTTTCGAGCAGCGCCTGAAGGCCCGCCTGAAACAGCAACGCCAGGTACTGGATGACAGCGAACCCTTTGCCTTCGACAGCCTGCAACGTTTCCAGCTCCAGGACCAGTTGCTCAGCGAGGCCCTGCGTGCCGGTCCGGAGCATGCCGGCGACGCCATGGCCCACACCCTGGATCGCCTGTCCGGCAGTGGCGATCTGCCCCTGGCGCCCTTTGACGAAGGCAGCCGTGACAGCCTGCTGATGCCCCTGTCGCAGCCACTGGAACACTACTTTGCCCTGCTCGCCGAGTGCGGCACACCGCAACCGCAACAGGAAATCCGTCTTAACGCCGGGCCCCTGCAGATCGAAGACTGGCTCACGGACTTGCGTGGCTCCGCAGCGAATAGCCAGCGTCTGGTCCTGCACACCGGCAAGCTGAAAGAGCGCTTCGACAAACTCACCCGGGACTGGACTCTGCACCTGGCCGCCTGCGCCGCCGGGTTCCCGTTAACCACCCACGTCCAGGGCCAGGATGGCCGCATTACCCTGCCCCACCTGAACCGCAGCGACGCCCAGCACTGCCTGGATCAACTGGGCCATGCCTGGCAACAGGCCCTGTGCGAGCCCCTGCCCATCGCCTGTGCCACCGCCTTTGCCTGGCTGAAAGGGGAAGAAAAAGACAACGGCGACAACGAGGCACGCAAGGTGTTCGAATCCGGTTTCATGCACACCGGCGAACAGGACAAGGAACCGGCCCTTGCCCGCGCCTGGGCCGACTTCGATGACATGCTGGCTGTACGCCACGACGACGAGCGCGCTTTCGACTACTGGACCGGGCAACTCTATGCCCCGCTCTACCAGCACGCCCAATGGCGTGAACCGGGAGATGACGCATGACCATTGAACGTCCGCTCCCGATTACTTTCCCGCTGCACGGTACCCGGCTGATCGAAGCCAGCGCCGGCACCGGCAAGACCTTTACCCTGGCCGCGCTGTATCTGCGTCTGGTGCTCGGCCATGGCGACGACAATTCTTTCGCGCGCCCGCTCCTGCCGCCGGAAATTCTGGTGGTGACTTTCACCGAAGCGGCCACCGAGGAACTGCGCGAACGGATCCGCGATCGCCTGGCCGATGCGGCGCGCATCTTTGCCGATGCCAATGCAAAAGCCGACGACCCGGTACTGGCCGAATTGCTTAACGACTATAGCGATCCGCAAGACCGGGCCCGTTGTGCCCAGCGTCTGGATGCCGCCGCCCAGTGGATGGACGAAGCCGCCATCTACACCATCCACGGCTTCTGCAACCGCATGCTCAAACAGCACGCCTTCGATTCCGGCAGTCTGTTCAGCCTGGAGTTGCAGGAAGACGCCAGCGACGAACAACAAATGGCGGCGCGGGATTACTGGCGCTCCGTGATCGCCGATTTTCCGGTGAGCGCCGCCAATGCCCTGCAAAGCGATAACCTGGGCAACCCGGATGCGCTGCTGGAGGCCTGTCGCCCCCTGCTCGGTTTGAAAGAAGCGGACCCGGAAGCGTTACCGCAAAGCGTCACACACTGGCTGTCACAAACCGGCCCCCAGGCGGACAAGGACCAACACGCCCGCCAGCAACTGGCCGCCGAACTGCCGGACTTTCTCGAGTGGGTGCGCGCCGCTCGCGACAACAAATGGCTCAACGGCAACAGCTACCGCACCACCAGCCTGCCCGGCATGCTGCAAACCCTGCAACGCTACGCCAATGGCGAATGGCTTAACGGCAAGGCCTACGACACCCTGGCAAAGTTTTCCCATGAAGGCATGAAACTCACCAAGGCCGGCCAGGAACACCGCCCGGACTTTGCCTTCTGCCAGCAGCTGGATGCGGTCATGGAAGGGCGGGCAAATACACAGTTGCCCCGCACCGACCTGCTCGCCCATGCCGCCGCCTGGATCGACCGGCGCGTGGATCAGGTCCGTCGCCAGACCGCCACCATGGGCTTCGACGACATGCTCAGCCGGCTGCACGATGCCTTGAAAGGCGGCAACGGCGAGCGTCTGGCCCAGGTCATCCGCGACCAGTTCCCGGTGGCATTGATCGACGAATTTCAGGATACCGATCCGACCCAGTACGGGATTTTTTCCGCGCTTTATGAAGGGCAAGCCGGCACCGGCTGGTTCATGATCGGCGATCCCAAGCAGGCCATCTATGCCTTCCGTGGTGCCGACGTCTTTACCTATCTGAAAGCCCGCCGGGCCACCGCAGGCAACCACTACACCCTGGATAAAAACTTCCGTAGCGCCGACGCCATGGTCAAGGCGGTGAACCATCTGTTCACCTACAGCCAGACTACCTTTGGCGATGTGTTCATGATGGACAACGCCATCCCCTTTGAAGAGGTTGATGCCAACGGACGCAAGGACGTTCTGTTAGTCGACAACAACGAAAGATCCGGCATTACCCTGTGGGTAGACGAGCAGGAAAAACCGGTCAGCGCCGGCCAATATCGGGACGAGCAGGCGGCACGCTGCGCCAGTGAAATTGCCCATCTGCTTAACGGTGCCGTAAAAGGCGTCACCGGCTTCCAGAAAGCCGACAGCTTCCGGCCCCTGCATCCCAACGACATTGCCATCCTGGTACGCGATCGCACCGAGGCCAAAGCCATCCGCGATGCGCTGATGGAACGGCAGGTGCGCAGCGTCTATCTGTCTGACCAGGATTCCGTGTTTGCCCAGCCGGAAGCCCATGACCTGCTGCTGATCCTGCACGCCTGCGCCACCCCGGAATCCGACACCCGAGTGCGCAGCGCCCTGGCCTGTGCGGTGCTGGACCTGGCCTACGCGGAACTGGATACCCTTAATCAGGATGAAGTGCGCTGGGAAGAAACGGTCGAGCAGTTTCACGGCTATCGCCAACAATGGCAGACCCAGGGCGTGCTGCCCATGTTGCGCAGCCTGCTGATGGATTTTCATGTACCCGCCCGGCTCAGCCAAAGCCTGGACGGCGAACGGGCCCTGACCAACCTTCTGCATCTGGCAGAACTGTTGCAGCAGGCCGCCACCCAGCTGGACGGCGAACAATCATTGATTCGTTATCTGGAAGACACGGTTGAAGAAGGTCGCGGCAGTAGCAAGGAAAGTATCCTGCGACTGGAAAGTGACGACGACCGGGTCAAGGTGATCACCATCCACAAGTCCAAGGGCCTGGAATACCCGCTGGTGTACCTGCCCTTTATCTGCAGCTTCCGCCCGGCGGACAAGAACAAGCCGCCGCTGCGCTACCACGAAAACGATCATCTCAATGTGTCGCTGGAGCCGGATGACGATGTCGAAAACAAGGCGGACCACGAACGACTCGCCGAAGACATGCGTCTGCTCTACGTGGCCCTGACCCGCGCCTGCCACACCTGCACCCTGGGAATCGCGCCCTATATCAAGGGCCGCGGCAAACAGAACCAGCTGGAGAAAAGCGCCATCGGCCGTTTGCTGTTCGGCAACGGCGTGGCCAACGACGGCCTGCGTGACGCGCTGGTGCCGGTAGCCCATGAGGCGGTGTCCATCATCGCCGCACCGGACAGCAGCACAGAAAGCTATCAACCCCAGGCCGAAGCGCGGACCCTGCGCACGCCGCTGGTTCCTGTGGCCCGGCAACGGCAACCTTGGTGGATCGCCAGCTACAGTGCGCTCAAACAGGTACAGGAAATCCTGGCCCCGGCGGATCCGCGCGGCGATCAACTGGCCGAGCAGCAGGATGACACCGTTGTCGATGATGCCGAGCCCCTGCCAGACAGCATCCATGCCTTTCCCCGTGGCGCCGCACCGGGCACCCTGCTCCACGACATTCTCGAACAGGCCGCCAACCAGCGGTTCACAGAGACCCTGGCCGACCCGGCCGAGTTTGAAGCCAGCGTGGAAGAAAAACTGCAGGCCCGGGGCTGGCAGGATTTTGCGGGCGTGATTCGCCACTGGTGGAAGCAGGCAGTCACCACTGCCCTGCCGCTGGAGAACGACAAGATCGCCCTCAATTCCCTGCACACCTATGTGCCGGAACTGGAATTTCTGTTCCCCGCCCACCAGGTCAACGTGGCCGAGATGGACACCCTGATTCGCCAGCACATCCACCCACAGCACTCGCGCCCGCGACTGGAAGCGGACACCCTGAACGGCATGCTCAAGGGCTTTATCGATCTGGTGTTCGAACACGACGGCAAGTACTACGTGCTCGACTACAAATCCAACTGGCTGGGCGTGGATGACAGCGCCTACACCCTGGACGCCATGACCCACGCGGTGCTGGAAAAACGCTATGAAGTGCAATACGTCCTCTACCTGCTGGCCCTGCACCGCCTGCTGAAAAGCCGCCTGGCGGATTATGATCCCGACCAGCACCTGGGCGGCGCCGTGTATGTGTTTCTGCGCGGCCTGCAAGGGCCGGCGGCGGGCACGGTGTTTGATCGACCGGACACGGCATTGGTTGAAGCGCTGGATGCGATGTTTGGAGGGAACGAATGAGCGCGATGACAAACCATCTCAACGCATGGAGCGTCTCACCCTCTCCCCCAACCCCTCTCCCCTCAAGGGAGAGGGGAGCTAACCATGCCCCCTTCTGGAGGGTCCCCTCTCCCTTGAGGGGAGAGGGACAGGGAGAGGGTGACGCTACGAAGCGCATTGCTATCCGGCCTCTCAATCGGCCAATCGCCAGGAGAGTTCATGCAATCTGACCTGTTCTCCGCCCTCACCTGGGAAGACGCTCTTCTCCTGCTGCGCGACAACAATCTGCTGCGCGATCTGGACGTGGCCATTGCCCGTTTCCTTAAGCAGCAATGCCCGCAGGCAAGCTACGAAGTGCTGCTGCTCGCCGCCTTCACCAGCAATCAACAAGCCAGCGGCCATCTCTGTCTGGACCTGAAAAACCGGGAACTGGCCACCCAGCTGTGGGGCACCAGCCCACCGCCGGAGCTGGTCACCCTGCTGCCCGGCAAACCGGACGACTGGCTGCATGATCTGCAACACAGTCCGCTGGTCAGCCAGAACGGCAGCACGCCGTTGGTGCTGGATGGCAGCCGCCTTTACCTGCGCCGTAACTGGGCCCGGGAAGTGGCGGTGGCCGAGGCCATCGGCCAGCGACTGGCCACGGTCAGCCCCTTGCCTGCCGAGCGTCTGCGCGACGCCCTGGCCCGATTATTCCCGAACGCCGGCGAGCAGACCGACTGGCAACAGGTGGCCTGCGCCCTGGCCAGCCGCAGTGGTATTGGCATCATCACCGGCGGTCCGGGCACCGGCAAAACCACCACCGTGGTTCGCCTGCTGGGGCTGCTGCAAAGCCTGGCCATGGCGGACAACCAGCGTCTGCGGATCCGCCTTGCCGCTCCCACCGGCAAGGCGGCGGCACGACTCACCGAATCCATCGGCGAACAGGTGCAACAACTGGACGTGGACGTCGCGGTACGCGACGCCATCCCCACAGACGTGACCACCCTCCACCGCCTGCTCGGCACCCGCCCGGACAGCCGTCACTTCCGTCACCACGCTGACAATCCGCTGCATGCAGATCTGGTGGTGGTGGACGAAGCCAGCATGATCGACATGGACATGATGGCCAGCCTGCTGGAAGCCCTGAGCCCGCACACCCGGCTGATCCTGCTGGGCGACAAGGACCAGCTGGCCAGCGTGGAAGCCGGCGCGGTGATGGGCGATCTGTGTCGCCATGCCCACCAGGGCCGCTATCAACAACGCACCATCGATTTCATCAAGGACACCTGTGGCGCCGACATCAGCGACTATCAGGAAACCGACCAGGCGCCGGGCAACGCCCTGGCCCAGCAGACCGCCATGCTGCGCACCAACTGGCGCTCCAAGGACAGCCCCGGCATCGGCGAACTGGCGCGGGCGGTGAACGACGAAAACCTGCCCCAGGTACGCAAGGCGTTTCAAAAATACGGCGACAGCCTGCATCGCCACCCCCTGCGCAGTGATGACCGGCAACTGGAAACCCTGCTGCTGAACGGCAGTGGCAATCAGGAAGGTCTGCGAGCGCTGTTTCAGGCGGTGGCGACACCACCAGCGCAACGGCCAGCATTCGATGACTGGGCCGCCGGACTGCTCAAGCAACTCACCCACCAGCAATTGCTCAGTGGTTTGCGCAGCGGGCCATTCGGGGTGGAACAGTTGAACCAGCGCATCACCCGTCACCTGCAACAACAGGACCTGGCCCCGGAACGGGAGTGGTATCCGGGCCGCCCGGTAATGATGACCCGCAACGATTATCAGCTGGGGTTGATGAACGGCGATTTGGGTCTGACCCTGCCGCTGCTGGAAAAGAGAAATGGCAAACCGGAGTTACTGCTGCGCGTCGCCTTCCAGTTACCCGACGGCCGCATCAAGTGGGTTCTGCCCAGCCGCCTGGACGGGGTGGAAACCGTCTATGCCATGACCGTGCATAAATCCCAGGGCTCGGAATTCCGGCATACCCTGCTGGTGCTGCCTGATGCTCCCCATCCGCTGCTCACCCGTGAACTGATTTACACCGCCGTCACCCGTGCCCGCGATCGTTTCACCTTGCTGGAATTCGGCAAACCCACAGTGCTGGACAGCGCGGTGAAAAAACGCACCTGGCGAGCGTCGGGCTTGGCAGAGCGGCTAATGTAGGAGCGTCGCTTGCGGCGCGATTAACAACGCTGGAATCGCGCCGCAAGCGACGCTCCTACGGCAAACGACAACATTGGCTCAATGTATTTAATTGCCCGGTGAATAAATGCCTCGGGAGGAATATAGACTGTAGGAGCCATGCTCGTACCCCCAGGGGATCTACGACATGCGAACCGAGCCCTAGCGAGGAAAAAAGCAGTTAGCCGTTCGCCATGCAAGCATAGCGCCTACAAACAGAACCCTTGGTCGAAGAGTGGGCAGTAACCTTCACCGATGACCCTAAAAAAAACGGGATGCCGAAGCATCCCGTTTTTTGTTTCCCGAATCACGCGGTTACTTGAACTGCGCTTTCTTCTCTTCGGTTTCCACGATGATTTCCGCACGACGGTTCTTGGCGCGGCCTTCGCGGGTGCTGTTGTCCGCTACCGGCTTGTTCTCACCATAGCCTTCCGTGCTGATACGATCGCCGCTGACGTTGAAATCTTTCATCAGACGGTCTTTCACGGACTGGGCACGACGCTCGGAAAGGCCCTGGTTATAGTCCGCCGGGCCGGTGCTGTCAGCATGGCCTTCCACGCGGATATGGCCCTGCTCACCCCCGTTCAAACGCTCTGCCACACCGCGAATCTCATCAGTAAATTGTCCCTGAATCGTATCGCGGTCAAAACCAAAGTAGATCACCGAGGTTTCGCGCTGCTCCAGGCTCTCATAGACCTGACAACCATCCGCATCCACCACCGCACCGGAGGCGGTGTTCGGGCAACGGTCACGGTCATCGTTGACCCCATCACCATCGCTGTCACCGGTTACCACTTCAGCCGGGGTAGCCGCTACCACCTCATCGTCAGCGCTGTCGTCGCTGTCGTTACTGATACCAAACGCCAGATTAAGGCCCGCATACACCTGACCTTCCCAGTACTCGCGGTCGGTACTGTAGGCGTGACGGGTACCCAGATCCAGAATCACATGCTTGAAGAAGGCACGCTGAACACCCAACTCGACCCCCGTCATCAGCTCGTCATTCTTGTCACTGTTGGGGTTATTGAGACTCTCAATGTACTGCTCCCCCACATTGATACCCGCATAGGGCTCAAAACCGAGGAGACTGGTATCGTTAAAGTGATAACGACCGCTGACAAAGTAGTTGGTCATGTCCACACGACGACCGGAATCGTATTGGCTTTCCGCATCGCCTTCGACCTCGTCATACCAACCCTGCACAGACCAGTTGGGATGGAAACGCCAGCCCAGCTGACCGCCATAAAAAGGCACATCATCCAGACCGTCGACACCATTGCCGATCACGTCGTTATCGTAAAAAGTGTAATAACTGGCATGCCCACCAATATACCCATAACGGTCCGGAACATTTTCTCCGGCCATGGCGAGGGGGGATAGAAAAAGCGGGATCGCCGCACTAACACGCAAGATCGTTTTCATGGCAGAGTTCCTTCAAAGTTGCTCCCTGTTATTCTGCAAATGTAACCACAAGGTGAAGGAACCCATAGCCCAGAGAGGGCGCTGAGTGCTTGAATTTACTGAAATTTAACCACTCTCAGACAAAAGATTACCAATGGATTAGGGATTTCGTCTCAGTTAGAACGTTCGCTCCAATGCTGTTTATATAGAAATACTTTTTTATATTTTTATGGGAGATATCAAAACATTTCGGGAAGGATCCACTCATTCACATTGAGTGGATCACAATTCTTCCCTCCCGCTCCGGGCTCACTTTTCCGGTGAGAACGAGCCGGGATTCATCCCCCCGAGGAACACCGGTATTTACTTGGTGACCCACTGGCCATCGGGAGTCCGCACATAATCTCCAGCGTCGGTTTTATCGATGGCTTTCTGCCCGGCCAGTCGCGCCACCTGATCCAGGGTAATACCGTTCTGTTTGGCGATGCGTTCATAGGCATCACGGCGTTTCTGGTTGATATCCGCCACCAGCTCCACGGCGGCCGGGGTCGCCTTGACCACGCCCAGATACCCGTCCGGTTGTTCACCAACCATGCCCTGACTTTTCGCCGCATCCAGATCCAGTGCAAACGCTGCCATGCTCAACAGCAAGGCCAGGGTGGCCATCAGAGTTTTTACAATTTTCATCATCCCTACTCCTAAAACAGGTCGCTGTCTTCGCTGAACAACTGATCGATATCCTTTTCCACCTTGAGGCGGATTTCATGGTCGATCTTCACGTTCAGGTTGATGGTGATGGGTTCCTCCGGGGCTTTCAAAGCCACCGTCGGGGTGCAGGCAGGCAACAGGGTCACCGCCAGCAACAAACCCGGCGCGAGTGTTTTCATTGTGCATTCTCCGTGCGCAGTTTCTCGGTGATGTCATCGCCAATACGCAGGCTGCGCATCAGCACCAGCATGTTTTCCCGATGGGTGTAGTTAAACACCACCGGCAGATTATTTCTCTGTGGATTCACTCCCTTGATGGTCACCGCCGCTTCCAGCCAGCCCTCCCGGTCCATGTTCATGCGGGCCTGAAAATCCGGGATGGTCAGCACGCTCAGGCTTTCCAGTGCCAGTTTTACGGCCTGGTTGGAGCTGGCCATGGATTGCACACTGGACGACGGCGGGATACGCAGGGACAGGGTTTCCTCATTGGCCAGCCGGGCTCCGTCCACCACCATAAAATCCGTGCCCAGTTGCAGGGGCACATAGCCGCCAACACGCCCATCCAGAAACACCGCCGGCGGATTCTGCAAGGCGGCCACCTGCTCCAGATCAATGCGGGTAATCACCACCGGCTGGGGACGTGATGATGGCCAGTCCAGCGCCGGCGAACGCAGGGAGCCGCCCAGCAACTCCGCACGGATATCGGTGAACTGCCATTGGCTGAGATCGCTCTCCATCTGCAAGGACAGGTCGGTAATGGGCGTACCGATATCCAGGATACCCGCCGTCACCGGCCCCGCACTCTTCAGAGACACCGCCCCATCACGATAGTGCCCTTCCAGGGTGCCCTGAATTCCCCGGGCCGTGACGCTGCCCCAGTCCACTGCCGAATCGGCCAGACGCATTGTGCCCTGTGCAGACAGGGTATCGCCCCATTGCCAGTGACCTTCACCGGAGAGGGAGCCTTTACGGGGAGTCATGGCCAGGCCTTGGCCCATGGCCGGAATCAGTGGGCTATGGATCTGGAAACGGCCCTGGGGCGTCTCGCCGGCCAGGGAGGCCTGTGCCGTCAGCTCACTTTGCCAATCGGCAATCGCCAGCCTGGCGGTGACTTTTTTGCCTGTCAGCCGGGCGTTGCCTGACACCACCGGCAGCCGCCAGCGGGCAGCCAGCAAGCCGCCACTGCGCAGTTGTAACTGCCCATGGGCCCCGGCCGTGTCCACCGTTACCGGGCCACGGGTAGTCACGGTGAGCGGCCGCAACAGCACCTGCTCCACCAGCCCTTCGCTGATCGAAAGCCGGCTGCCATCCGCCAGCACCACAGCATCCTGCTGCAAATGCCACGGCACCTGCAGGGAAACCTGGCCACCCCGGTCGTAGTCGGGAAGGGACGAGGTGGCCGACAGGGTGCCCTGCCAACCGCTTTCCCCTTGCCGGAACGACAGGCTGCCATCAAGCGGGTAACCGGCGTACTGACCTTTCAGAGTTGCCCTGGCGCCATAGGGAGCCCGTTGCAGGGTTTTCAGGGGCAGCCGAAACGCCAGATGGTCGTCACCGTTCCGCGCGTCGAGGGTGATGGGTTTTCCCTGCAAACCCTTGCTGGCGGCCTGACCCTGCCAGTGGCCCTCCTGCTGAAACCCTTGCCATTGCCCCTGCAGTGCCAGCGCGCCCTGCCACTGCCAGTGCTTGCCCTGCCATTGAAGCCGGCTGGGGTTGGCCTGCAGGCGCAGATCCTGATAACCCAGCCACAGAGGCAGTTCCACGTCGCCATCCTCCGACATGGGCACTTGCAAGGGTTGCTCCCAGCGGGCGGAAACCTGTTCCGGCAATGTGAGGCTTGCCGGCGCCAGGGTCAGCCGTCGATCCTTCCACTGGAAATCCACTTGCCCATCCAGCTCTGGCCCCTCCAGCACGACCCGGCCAGCGCCCTGCTCCACGGAGTCCTCGTCACTGCCAGCGAACACATGAATCTGCCCTGGCGGTCCTTGCAGTTGCAACTGCCCCCGGGCTTGCCACAGATCAATGCCCTGCCCTTGCAGGGATAACGGTTCCGGGATCGCCAGCTGCCATTGTCCATGGACTGCCAATGGCTCCGTCAGACGCATCTCCGCCTGCCACTGCGCACCGGTAAAACGGGCCTTCATCGCCAGGTCCGCTTTTTGCGGCTGCGATTGCAGGCCCGCGTCCTCCAGGGTTGCACTCAGTGTGCCGGCGGGTTGTCCCTGCCAGACACCCTCACCGTCAAGCCGCCATCTGCCTTTCCCGTCCGCGAGCCATTCATTCAACGCACCGTTGCCGGACACCGACCACTGCCCGTCACCGCGCTCATAGTCCGCCTGCAGGTGACTGGCCGTGCTCTCCACCGTTAACGACCAGTGCTGTTGTTGCTGCCGGGCCGTTACCTGCAACGGTGGCGGCACCACTCCGCCGATTTCGGGAGCCTGCATCGCGTCGATGGAAAGCAGGAAGGGGGGCGTCCAGGGCAGGGATTCCGGCAACACAGCACCGTCATCGTCCGCGCCGCTGTCACAGGCGGCGACAGTGACCGTGCCCATGTGGACGGTGACAGGAAACAGATCGCTCAGGACCAGATCTGTACCGGCAAGGGGCGCGCAGCCGTCCGGTTGCCAGCGCCACTGCGCCAGGGTCAGGCCGTTATGCCAGCCCGGTTTCCCCACACGCAAGCCCTGGCTATACAGCCAGCCAGCGACAACCAGTGCCAGAATCAGCACCAGCAGCAATGCATAACCAAGGCCTCGAAAAACAGGCGGAAAAAATCGAACCATAACGGTTAGAGCCAGCGCAGCGATAATGGTTCGATAGTGGTGGCTTGGCGAGGTTGTGGCAACTGCCTACCCCCTCCCGTTGGAGTCTTGCTCGCAAGGCGAAGGGGTTGGAGTTGCTTCGGGGCTTCGCCTTGCGAGCAAGGCTCCAACGAGTGGCGTGCGGGGTTATGGTGTTGAAGAGGCGCCTTCCATCACCGCCTGATGCAGCACCAGCGCCATGGCGGCCACGCGACTGGTGGCATCCACGGACAGTGTGGCACCGGTGATGCCATCCACGTCGCCGGACAGGGTATCGTCATCATTGAGTGTCATGCCTCGATACTGACGACGGAAAAAGGCCTCATGCACTTCGCCGCCACGGGGCTCCCGGTACACCAGAATTTCCAGATCCACGATGCCCTTCGGCCCCACGGCCACGCCCACCGTCATGGGCATGTCCTTGCTTTTTTCGTCGATGATCCAGGCACTGGTGGTATCGGTATGCCAGTAGCGCAGGCGCAGGCCCCGGTAGGGGTGGCCCAGCACCTTTGTCACTCGCTGGCGCAGTTCGCCGCGCAAGGGCAGCAACCCCGGTTGTGGCGAAGCCGAGCCAAACACCTGCTGCAGAAAGTCCGGCTGACTGAGATGACGGATCTGTACCTCATAGGCCGGCAGAGTTGCCGCCAGCCCGAGCATCAGTAGCAGTGCGATGACTCTTGGCATCAGTTAACCAAGCGCTCCTTGTCCAGCAACGCTTCAATCAGGAACTGGTTGTAAGTGCCTACCCGTTTGCCTTCCAGCCGCGCATTGGCCTCGTGATAAAGCGGGTTACGCTCCAGGCTCTTTGGCAGCATCCATTGGGCCACCGTGGCACCGCTCATGATCCAGGCGTTGTTGAACTTCTGCCACCAGCCATACTTCATTTCAAATTCATCACGAATGCGCGGCGGCAGATTGGCGGCGGTGACCTGCTCCTGCACCCATAACGGGAAGATCATCCAGACGGAGCGCGGGTCGAACAGATCTTCCTTCAGGCGAATACCGTTTTCTTCCACGGTAAGCTGGGGGCTGGCCCACATGGCGCGGTTGTATTCCATGAAGGCATTCCAGTCTGCTGGCAGGGCCGGTTCCGGCACACCGAACAGCATGGCAAACAGCTTGGTTTCTTCGTAGAACTGGTCCTTCTCTTCCCGGGTCAACTCGCCTTCCATTTTCTCGTACATGTAGGCCAGGGTTTCCCACAGGGTGGCATGGACCCAGATCATGGCCGCCACTTCATTGGCCCGGTATTCGCTGCCCCGTTTGAAAGCCCCGGAATCCATGGGCACTTCGCCTTCGATTTCTTCGTGGATATCACGCACCTGATTGGCCGACGTCATCACCTGGGGCATGCTGCCGAACACCATGGTGCCCACATGCTGGAAGGTGCGACGGGCGCGGCCCAATGGGTCATCACGGACCACCGAATGTTCGTCGATACTGGCGGTGACCCAGGGGTGGGCCAGTTGAAGCAACAGCGCCCGGCCCGCACCAAAGGCGCCGGGCATGCCCGCCCGGGACAGTTTCCACATCATGGAGTCCGGCCCGTACAGGCCCACCCGGGCATCCGGTATCTTGCCGTGAATCTTCACCAGCTGCCGACAGAAAGCCGCTTCATCCACCCAGCGGGGGATGGGTGGGCTACCGTCGCTGGGTACCAGTTGGCGCACCGCGTCCTGTCCGGCGCTATTTTCCGGCTCTGCCTCAAGCTCGGTGGGCGACACATTCTGGCCGCAGGGATGAGTCAGGTAAGCCGTTTCAGCGCGTACCATGTTCAGCGTGAAGGAACCCGGCTCGCCCTTGAACGTCACTTCTGACGGCAACAGATAATTCTGCACCGCCATGTATTCCTGGTAGTCGATATCCCAACCGGCTTCCTCAATACGGTCCACCCGGTCCAGGTCTTCCTGATACACCACCGCATCGGCGGTGGCCGGCAAACCCCGCAACCAGTAAGACAGATTGCCGGCACGAATATGCGCCTGCAGATGTTCGGCCACTTTCATGGCCTCCGCCCCGCCGATCACATCCACCGTTTCACTGTCCGGCTCGTAGACGTTACCGTGAATGATGACTTTGGGTTCGCCCACCGGCTCATCCATCAGAATGGACAGGGCGTACTCCTCACCGATTTGCCGAAAGGCGAAATAGCTTTTGCTGACGGTACTGTCTGCCCGCAGAACAAAGCGGCCTTCCACTTCCCACTCGCGCATGTTTTCCGCCGATTCCGGCACGAAGTGGGATGCCTTGAACGCCGAGCAGCCCTGTAGGATCAGTAGCATGCCCAGCAGGATCACCTTGCTGTATTGCAGCGTTATTCTTGTCATGGTCGTGACCCTTTATCGTTATTGGTATGGTTTTTAAAAATCCTGCCACTTTTCCCGTAGGGTGCACTGAGCCTGAGGCGAACTGCACCATATAGGCTGTAGATCGGTGCAGTTCGCCTCAGGCTCAGTGCACCCTACGTTTCAAGCTAGGCGGTTTGTCGCAACGCTTTCTTGTCGATCTTGCCCACCGAGGTGAGCGGAATAGCATCCAGGAAGAACACTTCTTTCGGCACCTTGTAGGGCGACAGGTTTTCCCGGCAGAAACGGTCCAGCTCGGTCTTCAGGTCGGTGTCGCTCCTGTCGCAATCCGCGCTGCGCTCCACATAAAGCTGCACGATGTCATTCCCTGGCCGGTCGTTATCCGGGCGGCCCACCACCGCGCACATGGCGACCCAGGGCAGGCTCTGCACCTTGCCTTCCACTTCCACGGAAAACACCTTGTAGCCGCCCACAATCAGCATGTCCTTGCTGCGATCACAAACACGCACAAAGCCGTCGTTATCCATCACGCCGATATCGCCGGTGTGCATCCAGCGCTTGCCGCCGATTTCCTCCAGGGCCTTTTCCGTGGCCTCCGGCATGGCCAGATAGCCCTGCATCACCTGGGGACCGGCCGCGATGATTTCGCCGGGTTCGCCCAGTGGCATTTCCTTACCGGTGTCCACATCCACAATGCGCACCTCGGTGCCCGGCAGGGGAATACCCACATGGCCTTCCTTGAAATGAGAGGCCGGGTTGAGGGTGATCACCGGGCTGGTCTCGGTCATGCCATACACTTCGCAGAACTTGTTTTTGCCGATCACACTTTCCAGCCGTTGCACTTCTTCTTTGGCAAAAGGCGCAGCACCGGAAATGGCCATGCGCAGGCCGCTGAAATCCAGCCCCCTGAATGTCTCGTTGGCACACAGCATCTGGTACAGCGCCGGTACTGCCGCCAGCACGGTGGGCGTGCGCGCGGTCATTTCCGCCACGAAGTGATCAATGTCGCGGGGGTCGGGAATCAACAAAAAGGTGGAGGCGGTGCGCAGGGCGTTGAACACCACCGCCGCGCCGCCGATATGAAACAACGGAAACGCGGAAGCCACGGTTTCCTCGCCGGTGCGATACCCGTAAAACACATTGGCCTGCAGGTTATTCATAAACAGGTTGCGCGAAGTCAGCCGGGCCCCCTTGGGCAGGCCCGTGGTGCCGCCGGTGTACTGCAGGTACAGCACCGAATCCATATCCACCGGTGTGGTCACCGGTTCGGCGGTGTCCGGCAGATGATCGTGCAGGGAGATCACCGACACGCCTTCGTGTGTCTCTTCCAGGGCCTCCCCCTGCCCGGTGATCAGGTCCATGGGACCAGAGACGATCACCGTGCTCAGCGTCGCCACCTTGCCCAACACCGGTGGCACCGAGGTCTGCCAGAACGGCACCAGCGTGAGCAGGATTGTCACCTGGGCATCGTTGGCCTGGTGGATAATTTCCGGCGGCGTCATCAGCGGCGAAATGCTGGTGGTCACCATGCCCAGTCGGGCCGCCGCGATAAAGGCCACCACGTACTGGGGGGTGTTGGGCATCTGCAGCCCCAGCACATCCCCGGCCCTGGCGCCCCGGGCCACAAATAGCGCGGCCATGCGATCGGCCAGCTGATCCAGTTGCCGATAGGTGATTGCCTTGCCCAGGAACACCAGCGCCTCCCGGTCCGGAAACTGTTGGCCATGGTCCCGCACATAATCGCACAGGGTTTTCTCGGGCAACGCCGGCAGGGTGTGCCAGTCGTACCCCAGCGAGGCATAGGTGGACAGCCAGGGGCGGTTATCCGATGTCATAACGGGCACCTTCGGGAATGGTATTGATGTGATAAGCCTCGGGGTGTTGCCTGGCATCGCGGTAGGCCCGACGGGCCAGCGGAATCAGCCGCAGGCTTTTGGGCGTCAGGGCATGCAGCACCCGGTAAACGCCACACCAGGCACGGAACAGTCGCTGGTCCGTCTTGCTCCAGGGGATCTGGAATTTTTCCCGGAACGGATGCGGCAAGGTGGCGCGCAGATTGAAGCGCATGAAACGCCCCATCACCGCCAGAATCAGGCGCCAGACGCCATCGGGGATACGACTGCCCGGCGGCTTGGGAATGTCCAGATAATGGTCCGGGCGCATCAGGTCCTGCACTACCTCGCCCCACTCCAGGCGGTCGCGGATGATGCCGTGGAAATAATCCCAGTAATCGCTTTCCGTGGCGGGCAGATCCTGGTCGCGAATGCCCATCATCTTGCCCAGCTGCCGCCACTCCACAAACATGGCGTGGCGTTGTTCGGTGGTGGGCGACTTGCCCAGCATCTCGTGCATGCGGATGGTGGCGTCGTAACCGGTGATATGCACCCAGCTGTAGGCTTCCGGGTCCAGGGCGAAGTACTTGTTGCCGTGCTTGTCCACGCCCTTGATGGAACGATGCAGGTCGCGCAGCTTGATGCCCATTTCGATGGCTTTCTGCGGACGGGCATAGACGATGGGCCAGAGCAGTTCCGTGGAGCGTTTGGCGCGCCCCCAGGGATCCGTCTTGTAGACCGAATGCTCACCCACCCCGGCATCAATGATCGGGTGGGCCACCTGCAGCACGAAGGCCTGGGGCAGCATCAGGTGGAAACGCCAGGAACCGAAATCCTGCCAGGTATAGGAATCCGGACCCAGGGGTTGGGGGATTTCCCGCTGTGTTTGCGTGGCCGTCTGTGTCATGGCAAATCCTGTCGGTGGCATCCTTTATTGAGTCAAGTAGAAAAATACGTCTCAATCGGTCACACGAACAAGCGCATCACACAGATTTCGGATTTCTGTTTAGATCATTTTGGTCAGGCGGGGAAAGAAAATGTCAGGGGGTGAGCAGCGGCCGCAGGTAGTCATTGGCCCACTGGCGCACCCCGGCTTCGTTGGCGGGATTCATCAGGCCGTCCGGGGACAGCACCATGGACTGGGTGAGCCGCAGCATCAGCTCGGCCAGGGCCTCGGAGGACTGCTTGCGAATGGCCCCCTTCTTCTGCTCCTGGTCCAGTATGCCGGCCATATAGACGCGGAAGAATCCCATCATTTGCCACAGGCGCTGGGTGAGAATGGGCAGGATCGTTTCCGGTTCGGAGGTAAGCAGCCGCTGCAGCAGCGGGTGGCGATGGGCGCGTGTGGTCGCCAACACAAAGGATTCCAGCACCCGCTCCACACCGTTATCGATCTGCGCCAGGTCTGCTTCGATCCGGGCCAGCTCCCGCTGACACTCACGCAGGATCACCACCTGGATCAACTGGTCCTTGTCGGCAAAGCGGCGATAGGCCGTGGCCCGGCCGATACCGGCCTTGCTCGCCACGTCTTCCATGGTGGTACGGCGCAGGCCGAACTCAACGAATAACGCCAGCCCCGCATCCAGCACCTTCTCGTAGGTCTTGTCCCCTTCCGGCACTTGCAGGTTTTGCAGCAAGGTTTTCGATGCGGCGGCTTTGCGTGACATTCAGACTCCCGGTGGCTCCGTGGTGATGTCCATGGCTTATACCGTAAGGCCACCGTGGTGAGCAAATGGGTTTCCGGTTCCTGCCACCGCAACCGGCCCGTTAGGCCGAGCGGGCGATGGCCATCAGATGCACATCCGCATTGCCGAACAGGCCATCCACGCCGGTCACCCGCTTCACATAGTGGCCCACGCCCAGTTCGTCGGTCATGCCCATGCCGCCGTGGATCTGGATGGCTTCCTGGGCGATATTGCGCCCGGCCCGGCCCAGTTGCGCTTTCATGGCATGCACCGCCATGGCCGCATCGTCATGGCCTTCCACGGTTTTCAGGGTGGCGGCCAGCAGCAACGACCGGGTCTGCTCCATGGCGATGAACATGTCCGCCATGCGGAACTGCAGCACCTGGAACTTGCCAATGGGCATGCCGAACTGCTTGCGGGTCTTGCTGTATTCCACGGTTTCATTGAGCAGCACGGACAGGCTGCCCACGGACTCCGCCGACAGGGCCAGCAGGCCCTCATGGAGCACCTGCCGGGCGATGGCATAGCCGCCATGCAATGCACCGATGCGGGCCGCCTCGGCCACCTTTACCTGGTTGAAGCGGATCTCCGCACCCTGGCGACCGTCCACAGTACGGTGGGGCACCCGCTCCACCCCCGGTGCATTGACATCCACCAGAAACAGGCTGAGGCCATCCTGATCACCGGGCTTGCCAGCGGTACGCGCCAGCACCACCAGCAGGTCCGCCTGGTCACCGTTCATCACACAGCTCTTGGTGCCATTCAGTATCGCCTCATTGCCTTTCAGGTCGGCGACCATGGCGGTGTTTTCCAGCGTAAACACCCGCTCGTACTCTTCCGCGGCAAAGGCCACCTGTAGCTTGCCTTCCAGCAAGGCAGGAATTGTCTCCGCCTGCTGGGCCGCGCTGGCCTGGCGCAGAAAACCGCCGCCCAGCACCACGGTGGCAATATAGGGGGCCATGATCAGACCCTCCCCCAGAGCTTCCAGCAGCACCATGGTTTCCAGCGGCCCCATGCCCAGGCCGCCGTGCTCTTCCTCGAACGGCACCGCCAGCCAACCCAGGTCGGCAAATTGCTGCCAGGTGGCCGCATCCAGTGGCATCAGTTTCTTGTTCCGGCGATGGGTTTCCACATCACTGTTGTCACGCACAAACCGCTTGGCGCTGTCCGCCAGCATTTGCTGTTCTTCACTCAACTGAAAATTCATCGTTGTTCTCCATTCCCGGGCGGGGTCATCCCCCCCCTTACCGTTGGAGCCTTGCTCGCAAGGCTCCAACAATATTGTTTACAACCCCAATACCGCCTTGGCGATAATCCCGCGCTGCACCTCATTGGATCCGCCATAAATGGAACAGGCCCGCGAGTTCAGATAATGGGGCATGGCAGTGAGTGCATACTCCGGCCCGATCACCGGCTGTTCCTCGCCGGGCACCAGGGCCTGCGGTTGCCAGATCACACTCTGGCTACCCAGGGTTTCAATGCGCAGCTCGGTGACTTTCTGCAGCAACTCGGTGCCGAGAATCTTGGTCATGGAGGACAGGGCCCCGGGATCCTTGCCGGCAGACAGGGCGGACTTGATGCGCATCTCGGTGAATTCCAGCGCCAGCACATCCGCCTCCAGGGCGGCAAACTTGTGCTTCCATACCGGGTCTTTATTGAGCGGGCCAAAAGCGGTTTGTTGCTTCTCGGCCATCAGGCGGATCTTTTCCAGCATCACGTTCAGGCCCGGCGCATATTCCTGGCCACCACGCTCGAAGGTGAGCAGGTACTTGGCCACGGTCCAGCCGTCATTTTCCGCGCCCACCCGGTTCTTCTGCGGTACCCGCACATTGTCGAAGAACACCTGGCACTGCTCCGGCACTTCATCCAGGCCAACAATGGGCTCGATGGTGATGCCCGGCAGGTCCATGTCCAGCAGCAGGAAAGTAATGCCCTGCTGGGGCTTGCCGTCGCGGTTGGTGCGTACCAGCGCGAACATCTTGTTGGCGTAGTGGGCGTAGGTGGTCCAGATCTTGGTACCGTTGAGGATATAGTCGTCGCCATCCTTGTCGGCAAAGGTCTTCAGGGAGGCCAGATCGGAGCCGGAGCCCGGTTCGGAATAGCCCTGGCACCAGAAGTGTTCGCCGTTGAGAATCTTCGGCAGGTATTCCTGCTGCTGCTCCTCGGTGCCGCAACCGATCAGGCAGGGGCCACACATGTGCAGGCCCATGGGCACCAATGGCGGGGTCTCGGCTCGGACCAGCTCCTCCGCGAAGATGGCCCGCTGACTCACACTCCAGCCGGTGCCGCCGAATTCCTTCGGCCAGTGCGGCGCCGCCCAGCCCTTGTCGTTGAGAATGCGCTGCCAGGCCATGGCTTCCTTCACCGGCGCAAACACCGAGGTCACCAGCCTGCCCGCTTCCCGGATTTCCGGGGTCAGGCTCTCCTCCAGAAAGGTGCGCACCTCATCCCGAAACGCCTTCTCCTGCTCCGGCACCCGCAGATCCATACCCTACTCCGCTGTTATCAGATTCAGTGGACCCAGTGTACGGGAGACAAAATGAGACACTCATGACGATTCGTATCACGCCTCTGGCGAAAAGCGTCAAAGCGTCCAACCTTCCACCAACCCGTTGGAGCCTTGCTCGCAAGGCGAAGCTTGATGCGGAGCACGGACTTTCGCCTTGCGAGCAAGGCTCCAACGAGTCAACTCAGCTATAATGCGCCGATACTTCATGCAGACAGGCAACACCCGCTTATGAGCATCAACTGGTTCCCCGGCCACATGAACAAGGCCACCCGCGAAATCCGCGACATCCTGCCCAAGGTGGACCTGATCATCGAAATCGTCGACGCCCGCCTGCCCTACAGCAGCTCCAACCCGGTGATCGAGAATTTCCGTGCCGACAAGCCCTGCCTGAAACTGCTCAGCAAAAGCGACCTGGCCGACCCAGACATCACTCAGCAGTGGCTCGACCACCTGCAAAAAGACCCCACCGTCCGCGCCCTGGCCATCACCACCCACAAACCGGAATCCATCCGCAAGCTGGCGGACCTCTGCCAGCAGATGGTCCACAAAAAGCGGGACCGGGCCACTACCATCACCGCCCTGATCACCGGCATCCCCAACGTGGGCAAATCCACCTTCATCAACACCCTGGCCGGCCGCCAGGTCGCCCGGGCCGGCAACGAACCGGCGGTGACCCAGCGCCAGCAACGCATCGAACTGGGCGGCGGCCTGATCCTCATCGACTCCCCCGGCATCCTCTGGCCGAAAATCGAAAACCGTAACAGCGGCTACCGCCTGGCCCTCTCCGGCGCCATCAAAGCCACCGCCATGCAGGAAGACGACGTGGCCCTGTTCGCCGCCGAATACTTCATGCAGGCCTACCCGGAACAAATGAAAGAGCGCTTCAAACGCGATGACCTGCCCGAAGAAGGCGTGCCCTTCCTGGAAACCATCGGCAAACAACGGGGCTGCCTGGGCAGCGGCGGCCACGTGGACTTCGACCGCGCCGCCACCCTGCTGATCAGCGAATACCGCGGCGGCAGACTGGGCCAGCTCACCCTGGAAACCCCGGCCATGGCGGAGCAGGAGCATGTAAAGGTGGCGGAGATACGCCGGCTGAAAGAGGAGGAGAAGGAGGCGAAGAAGAGGGCCAGGAAGGCGGCGTATAAGGCGAAGGGGCAGAAGGGAAATCAGTAAGAGAGTGTCACCAATAAACTTGTCGTAGATAACTTCTAGCCCCGAGCAATCACACACCAGCGCAACAGAAGTAATTGCCCGCTCGGCATCAGACAATGCTTCGTCGTCTTCGATGTTCAGCCGGTTTTCAGGGCATCACTCTCGGGGTAACAATATCCATTCTGGACAGCCCCGTATTTATCTATTTCAGGCTTTCGCTTTAACCGGACGGCTGTGGGCAAGGACTGCTGCTTTGCGCGACGTAAATCTCACATCACCGTCCTTCACGGTGAAGCCTTCCAGGCGCAAGCTGGCCGCGTAGTTGGCCCGACGGACCCTGGCAAAATAAGCTTTTTTTGATTCCAACGAGGGAACAGGCATAAGCACCTTCAACCAATTAAGATACTGAAATTATCGCAAAAACAGACCGCCAGACTAAATTTTAGTCAAATGAAAGCTGACTTCTAGATTAATCACTAACTTTTATAAATAACGCTCGCTTCTTATCACTCTATTATCAAATAACGCAAACGAACTCCCCAACAACTCTGTAACTCAAGACCTCATCATCATTTAATATAATTGGATTAAAGCTTTCATCGTCAGAGTTGGGGCTTAATTCAATCCGTGAGTGTCTCCAACCTTCCTCATCTTCTACCTTGAAGCTTTCATATACCTTGATGGTGTACCTTGATCCAGTCTCTGCATCAACGCCATCAACACACTCAACCAATACCGTCTTTCCATTGCGCGATCCGCCCTGGTCTTGCTGGAACAAGCAGACGGCTCCATTCGGAATAACACGGTTCATGGATTCCCCCATGACTCGGCAGGCAAACATCCCCTCTTTCAGGATCACTCCATCCGGCACAGGCACCAAACTTTCATGCTGGACATTCTGCAGATCACTGAATTCACCAGCAGCAGCCTGGAGGTCAACTAATGGGACAGCATTCTCATAGAGGACAAGCGATTCGACATTATTATCCTGAGCAACAATCTTCCGGGGATAAGTGGGAATATATTGCTTTAAATATTCCTGGAGACCGGGATCACATGCATAAACAAATGTACCTCTTATCCCTCTAAGCATCACAGTTCTATAGATATTGATAATATACTGCTTCAGTTCTTCTGGATCCTTAATGCCTTGACTACCAGTACGATCAAAATAATTGGTTTTATCAATAACAATTGATTCACTCACCTTGTCATACCGAATCTCTTGACCAAAGATTATGCCTGCGTAGTTCAGGTCATATCCTTGTGTGGTATGAATACAACCGACCTCCTTGTATGAATCTTTTTTGTTAATCCAATCAGTATTGGTGCTATTCCAACGAAGGCTTACACCATCAATTTCAATATCAAATGCTTCATTATCTTTCTTTGAAGTCCATGGCCATGAATAACCGGCGACGATCCTGGAAAGCCCTGTCTCAATCTCCTTCCCCTTTATCACATCGACCATGTCACCTAAAGATTCAAAGAATTCGAACTCATAATTTTTATCGGAAAAGCGCTCCCCATGATCAAGGCGACAGTTAAGCAAGGCATCAATAAACTCAACATAAGGCTGACCAGCTTTGACTCTAAACTGGGAAAGCAGCTTGTGGGTTACCGACCCCTTAGCAGTTTTGAGGCGATCAAAGACAGAAGAATCAGCGTCTGACGGCTTGATGGATTGCCCCTTATCGTAGAAAAAAACCGCTTTATCAGACTGTTGACAAACCCAGTCCACCTCACTGCAGGCATACTTATCCATACCCAGTGCCTCACAGCTTTTATCAAAAGTGCCAAAATAGGCACCCAGATTCTTTCTTTTCCTCAAGCGATGCGATTCATCGACCAAGACGATATCGTAATGTTGTTTGGCAAGTTCAGCAGGACTAATCACCATCTTGGGACTCAAACCAGAGACATGCTTGAAAGCCTTCTTCAAGGTCGTCCTGAAGGATGTCATCGGAACAACAAGAGCCATACTAGGGTCAGGATTATTATTCTTGAAGTCATCGATAAGAGACTGAATCTCAGCCTCATCATCAGCAAAGTCACGAAGATCAATCTGTCTGTCGCCTTTGCTCAGTAATTTAAACAGGAATATTGCCAGAACAGACTTTCCTGTTCCCGCTCCGCCCTCAATAACAACATTCCTGACTTCAGGGTTAAGTAACTCATACAGGATGGTAAGCAAACCCTGGCGCTGATCAAAGGAGAGAGATTTATAAGGTGAATACTTGAACACATCAGAGTTATCGATATGGTTCAACGTTTTCGACGCCACGCCACAAGAGATCAGTGCATCCCAGACGTCCCGGAAAACCTTTTCGTAAAGATCATCTCTCTGATAATAGTTATGGTCGGACAACCCCAGATTACCATTGAGAAGTGAGTATTTCCCATCAGCAGCCATGTACTTGATCAGCAACGACTCAACATCCAATGTCGCTGATTTATTGAAGTATTCACTAGTTATTAAATGGACAGCCGTAAGCAGTTTCTTCTCATCATGTTTTAGGTGCGTACCCATTCTGGATAGCGCATCCGTTGTCTCTCCAATGTAGGCATGCAGCTTCTTCTCATCACTAAGAACATAAACCAGAGGCCACCCACCTACAGCAAACGCATTGCTACGCAGATCATTCAAAGATTTTCCGCTGAAAGGGTAGCGTTTTATGTCTACGAGGGAGTCACTACTCATAGGTCTGTATACTTCTTGGCTGTACCCTTCGCCTTGTTAACAGGGTATTTCAACTCATTCTTCCTGATTTTTTCCAACACGATCTCGCTGATGTCCAGGTCATAGCTATCTGCCAGCAGAAAGGCATAGGCCAACACATCTGCCAGCTCTTCTTTTACTTTCCCAACATCAGCATCTTCGGATGATTTCCATAGAAAAACTTCCAGTAACTCTGAAGCCTCAATACTGAGAGCCAAAGAAAGATCTTTTGGATTATGAAATTGCTTCCAATCCCTTTCATCACGAAATTGGCGCAGCTTCAAAATTACGTCTTTCATATTTAGTCCTCAATCTCCTTCGACTGGCCAAGCAAGTATGCAATCTGTCTTTACCAATCACTTTATGGGAAGCAATTCACAATAATGAACCAAGTTAGGTTCTACCTGCCTGCTTTTCACGAAAATGTTCTCTGTGATGATTTAGATACTGCTGGTGACTATCATCCAACTTGACCACCATATCCTTATGAATACCTAGCTTTCCTGGATCTTCCAGGTGACTGGAGATCAGGATGCGACCACCCCTGTCAAAGCTGATTAACTGCCGATCAAATACCTTATCCAAGTTCGGAACCAGCAACAGGCCATTGTAGGGATCCAGGCGCTCCTTGTTATCTGCCTCTCGCCAGGGCTTTATGTGAGAAGCGATGAGCAGGCGTACATCCGGATATTGGGTGATAGCGCAGCCGCGCCAGTAGCCCACCAGTCCCTCCCTGAACTTGCCGTGACCGAGACGAGTGGTCCGCAGCGTGCTGCGCTCGGTTTCTGACAAGGTCTTATCGTTATCCAGATCGGCCAGGTCGTTGGTCAGTTCATAATCCGTGGCGTCTTTCAAAAACTGGCCGTACAGACGCAGGGCAGCACTGTACATACCGTGGCCGGTATCATCTTTGACCTGGAAAGCAGGTTGGCTTTCGATGTGTTTACTGAGCTGCTGGTATTGTTCCACCGAGCCTACATCAAAGAAGGATTCGATCAGTGCCCCTTCGCTCTGCAGCAACTTCGGCAGGGTGTTATTCAGTGCCCCGGCGTAGCTTTTGATGGTGCGCTCGCTTTTGCCAATGGAGTCGGCCCAGTGGGAAAAGTGTTTGCGCCGATCCTGGAGATTGGCAAACAAGGCTGCTTCAATTTGCGGCTGCATGGCAGGATCCCGGAACAGGTTGAATAACGGTGTATCCAGCCACGCATAGTCGATCAACTGCGGTGTTGACCGGGGGCCCGGGGCTTTATGGTCTCTTACCCGCCGTTCGTACTCTTCTTCCTTTCCGGCGACAGGCTTGTGGTGCCAAAAGCCGGATGAGCGCAAATAAAAGTACGGAAACTCTGGGTTGTCCCGGTCATTGTCTTGCTTCAACCGCTCAAAGCGTTTTGTGAATGCCTGCCTGAGGGACTCATTGAAGAGAATCCGGTTCTCTTTCAGGGTGCCGGCACGGATCAGATCCAGCACCGCCAACAACAGGCACACCTTGTGAGGGCGCGGCCGGTCCTTGGTGCGATCCATACGCAGACTGCTGAGCTGGTCCAGGTACTGGGCGGGGGTCATTGTTCACTCCAGTAATCTGCCTGATCCGGCTTCACCCAACGCACACCTCCTCTGGGATCGTCGCTGTCCCCCTGATAGCGGGGAATGATATGGCAGTGCATGTGCGGGACGGTTTGGCCGGCTACTTCGCCGCAATTCATACCGATGTTGTAGGCATCCGGAGAATAGCGCTGGTCCAGCCAGGTTTTTGCCTGGTTGATCAGCTGCATGACGGCGGCCTGCTCCTGCTCGGTAAGGCAGAACCAGTCGTTGGCGTGGCGTTTGGGGATGACCAGCAGGTGGCCGGGGGAGACGGGGAATTTGTCCTCTCGGACATAGGCCAATTCGTTATGCATTGCTGTGCCATTTCCCAGTGCGTCTGGCACGGCACAAAATGGGCAATCCGGCATTAAGCTCCCCTGTTCTTTGCCCAGGTACTCCCTACCTGAAAGCTGTTCATTCTTATGTGAGAACCATATCACAAGACATAAACGCTACCAGATTATCTTACCCGCTTTTTCGTATTTGGCTGACTTAGATTGTCGCGATTTGCGCATGACAGGGGTGATTAAGGGAGAATGAGATCGCGCCGCGAGCGACGCTCCTACGACGAGGCTGGAAGCCGGCATGAGAGACACTTCACCCATAAGGCGGCGACCTCAGCAGCAATCAATGTCGAAAGAATGGCAAAATTTCGACATGGTCAGCCGGTATGTCGATTGAATCAACATCCGCTAAGCGCTTAGCTGTCGCAAATTCTGCGACAACCGGATCGAAGAGTTACGCATTTTTTAACGAAAACCGAGGCCTTTGCGGCCGATTTTGAGATTTTGCGGGGGAAATAATGAGGCTTTCTTAACGTGGGCGTTTCGCACCTCGAGAGGTGTTATTCGCTGCGCTCACCCTGTGGGCCGCACGGAACGACGCGCGTTACTCCGCTACGCTCCGTTCCTACAGCAGGATTAGCCTTTGGCGGAGCCGCCACATTTCCAGGCACAAAAAAGCCCGGCTGTTTCCAGCCGGGCTTTTTTGTATCTCGATTGGTCGGGACGGGAGGATTCGAACCTCCTACCCCTTGCACCCCATAAAGGTTACAGCTTGTCCGTCGCCGTCCAACAGAATCTACAAACCATTAAATATCAGTAAGTTAGTTAAAAATACATCTTTGCATTGTCCAACAACGTCCACTAGAATCCACCGAAAGCGATTGAGAAACGGTGACGGAACGGTGACGGAACGGTGACGAGATTTCGGAGCATACATGGGCATCATCACAGATAGACACCTCACTCCAAAAGAGCCCAAAGATGCCTGGCTAACCGAAGACGGCCCACGTGGGCATGGTCGATTCATGGTCAGACTTCAGCCAAACGGGAAGCATCTCTTCTACTTCCGTTACAGTGACCAGACAGGTAAACGCCAGTTTCACCCGCTTGGAGTTTACTCACGCACTGGCACCACCGGGCTCACTCTCAAGCAAGCCCGCACCCAAGCCAGCGAGTTATCGCGGCTCTACGTCTCAGGCATCAAGAACATTGGAGAGCACCTTAACTCAGAACGGGCCGCTCGAGAGGCCGCTAGGCAAGCAGAGCTATCACGCCTTGAGCAAGAAGCGGCACAAAAAGAGGCCGAGGCCGCTGCACTGGCTTCTCGGCAAACCGTTTCCCAGCTCTTTGAGCGATGGATGGAAATTGACGTGTCACACCGGAAAGACAAGGGTACAGAAGTCCGGCGCATGTTCGAGAAGGACGTTCTCCCCCTCATTGGCCAAGTCTTTGTCGCAGACATCCGTAAAGGGCACATCACTCAGGTGACAGATGCCATGGCGGCACGGGGTGTCACCCGCATGGTGAAAGTCGTATTCAGCCTGATGCGACAGATGTTCCGCTTTGCCGTGGACCGAGACATCATTGAATTCGACCCCAGCAGCAGTATTCGGAAAGCCAAAATCGGAGGTAAGGAGACTGAACGTGACCGAGTGCTATCCGAGGACGAGATTCGACAACTGACAAACGCCCTACCCTCTGCCAACCTGCTGAAAACCTCTGAATTGGCTGTCTGGATAGCACTTTCCACCTGTTGCCGCATTGGTGAACTTCTGGCGGCACGCTGGGAGTATATTGACCTAGAGCAAAGAACTTGGCTTATTCCTGCCGAAAACAGCAAGAACGGCAAGCCTCATCAAGTACACCTGTCAGCCTTTTCTGTCAGTTTCTTCCAACAGCTGCAGGAAATGACAGGCCTGTCCCCATGGTGCTACCCGAACAGAGCGGAAACCGGCCCTCTCTGCTCAAAAACCATAACCAAGCAGCTTTCTGACCGACAGCGCCCGTCAAATAGTGGCACCATGAGCAATCGCACTAACAACGCGCAAGCTCTTTGTTTACCCGGTGGCAAGTGGACACCTCACGACCTTCGCAGAACCGGCGCAACCATGATGACCGCTCTAGGCGTACTTCCTGAAGTCGCAGAACGCTGCCTGAACCACACCGAAGAAAATAGGGTTAAAAGGACCTATCAACGCCATAGCTATACCAAGGAATGCAGCGAGGCTTGGGAGAAATTGGGCTCCCGGCTCCAGGATCTGACAGAACCAAGATGATAGCTGATGCGTTAAATGAGAGTTTTCGCTCCAAGTGACATCTAGAGCTCAACTAAGCATTCAGGCTACCTACTCTTTCTATGAAGAATATACTCACATATTTGACCCACGCCTAAATAACACGCCTATTATTGAATTCTGACAGCCAGCAATCGACATTAGTCTAAACAGGATTGGGCTATTTTCCGCAAAATAGTCGCTTTCCTCACCATAGATCAATTCCCCAGCGTTTTACCAAGAAAGCAAGCAGAGCAAAACAAAACACGGTCAAAAAAGCTGACACTAATAAAGCCAGCCAAAATCCCCAGCGCTCAAGCATTGCTGGGAATAAGGCGAACATGGGCAGCGTTGGGAGCACATACCAAAAGGTATACCAAGCATGATTGGCCAGTTTGGCAGTGGGTTGGCCCTCAAAATAAAGCCACACCAAGACCATTAGTGTAACGACAGGCAGTGACGCCAATAGCGCCCCCACCCTATCACTCTGCTTAGCCAGCTCGGAAACCAAGACTATAATTGCTGCTGATACTAGGTATTTAATGACTAGCATTGACATAATTTTTCCTCTTGATTCCCTAGCTTAATATCAATCAATTCCTTTGAACTCACCAGTGAAGTTTACGTCGTACACATTACCCGTGTTGGTCATAAGTATATAAAGCGTTCGCTCCTCATCTTCATGATCCATAGCCACAATGTAATATCCGGGGCCAAATTTACTGATACCCACGCTCTCGTCGGGGATCTCTCTCCAGCTTTCGTCCAGTTTGCCAAATCCCATACCCCGATCTTCCTCGGTGAGCTCGACAGCCACATACCTGGCTACTTCCTCCGCCTGATCGGCGGTTACCGTGGCATGCCCTCCGCCGTGAGAAAACACCGGCGAGACAAAACTCAAGGCCATCATCGTCATCAAGGTTTTCATCCATCTCATAACATTTTCCTCATAAAAACAGATCAAATTTATTAATGTACATGGGCTTCGCCGTCACCATGGGCGTGAGGATTAGAGGCACTGTTTGGCAACTCCTCCGGCTCACGACCCTCTGTTTCAACCTCACCGTTAACACTATCCTCTGCATCCAAATCAAAGCGCTTCTCGTACCCGGACAGCGGAGAATTAGCAACCCCCATGTCTTCATGAGTATGCTGGTGATCATCCTTGTTCAGCGGAAATTCATCAGGATTGCTTGAGTGTAGATATCCATGCAGCTGCATCAACAGCAACAGCAACCCCAACACCATCAGCAGCCCATTGGTCGCTTGACTGAAGCGTTTGAACGATGCCATGCGGCGCCAACCAGACAATAAAAACAACATGATGGCCAGCGCAGCAATCTGCCCCAACTCTACGCCAACATTGAAAGCCAGGATGCGAAAAACCAAACCATCTTCTGCCAGAGGTAATTGCTGCAATCGCGTCGACAGTCCAAACCCGTGAATAAGACCGAAAGCGAAAACCATCCACATTAAGTTTGGTGACTTCATCTTCAGATAAGTCTTGAAACCGCCAAGGTTATCAAACGCCTTATAGCAGACAGTCAGAGCGATAACCGCATCCACTAAGTAGTAATTCGCCTGAATACTATAGAGGGTGGCAAACACCAGAGTAATCGAGTGGCCAATGGAAAACGCGGTTATAAAACGAACAATGTCACTGAAGCGGGTCAGAAAGAACACCACGCCGAACAGAAACAGTAAATGGTCATAGCCTGTGACCATGTGCATCGCTCCAAGCTCAATGTACTCCATGAAACCGGCATTGAGCGCCCTCGCCTTATCCTCTGCTGACATGCCATGCCCCATGGCGATGCTGCTTGCCAAAATGGATAGAAGACCAATCCAGTATTTCAATTTCACAACCTAAACTCCCTTGTTGTTGATTTGCTGCGCTGCCTTCCCATTGACCAGCCGGTACAGGGCTGGCAGGACAAATAGCGTTAGCAAGGTAGAAGAAATAATGCCGCCAATAACGACAGTCGCCAGTGGTCGCTGAACCTCAGACCCGATACCCGTATTCAGCGCCATCGGCACAAAACCCAATGATGCCACCAGTGCGGTGGTTATAATTGGCCGTAACCTGGTCACCGCGCCTTCAATAATCGCGTCATCCAGCGTTACACCTTCATGCATCAACTCACGGATAAACGACACCATTACCAACCCATTGAGGATGGCAATACCCGAGAGCGCGATGAAACCCACAGCTGCAGAAATGGAAAAGGGGATATCTCTGAGAAACAGCAAGCGGTCGGCTAAATCTGTCCTTTTGGCTGCACTTCTCGGCATGCTGGTCGATCATCCGTTCAATTTGCTGTCTAGTCAGGCGCTCTGCCCGCATCACAATGGCTGGGAAAAAACTGGTGGCAGGCGGCCGATTTGAAAATTGACCCGGTAAAAAACCATCCAACCGACCGCTGGGACTTGACGATCTATAATAAATGAATCTGGATATTAGTCGCTAATCAAAGGAAAAACTCCAATGAATAGAGCTTATCCAGCACTCACGGACAACCGTTTCATGGTCTTGGTAAATGTCTTGGCGCTGAACGTAGCCCCCGAATGCGTAGAGGACTTTACAGGCAATTGCTGTGCCGCTAGACTTCGCTTCCTTTTTGTTTGGGCATAACTGGCGTGGTTAGACGCAGATTCATAATGGCAATGATGCTCCTGATGGCTTTGCAGTCGGTGGTGTCTGTTGCTGATATGGGTCAGTTTTATAGTCCGGGAGTGGTTCACAACGATGCTGAACTTTTAACTGACCCCTCGGATATTGAGCCAGCCGACACGACCGGCAATCAGTCTCCCGCCGCGCCGGACGATTCCGGCCATTCATTCGTGCAATGTGATCTGTGCCATGGGCACTGCCATATGCTATCGATGGGTTACCTGCCGGACGCTTTGGGCAATATGCCGGACAAAAGCCTGACGGGCTACCAGGCCAGTTTTTCCTCTGTCGATCAATCCTCTCCTTTCCGCCCTCCTATCGTTTGATCCTGCGAGCAGCACCTTCCCCAGCTTGGGGAACTACTGTCATTTAGACTTTCGTAGGAGTAGTTTCATGCTTTTTGGAATGCCCATAAAAAATGGGCGGCGGGTAATACCGAGTCAATTTTTTAACACCTTGCTGTGTCTTCTCGTGCTAACCCTGACGGGCACTGTTGCGTACGCCGAGCAGGCACCTCTCACACTTGCCAATGCCCTCTCGCGGACCGTGGCGCAGAACCCCACCCTGCAGGTTTTCGATTTTCGCCTTCAGGGCCTTGAAGGCCGTCGTTTCACGGCGGATCAAAATCCTGCCCTGGAAGCCGGCCTGGAGGTGGAAAACGTCCTCGGCAGCGGCAACCGGCAGGGGAGCGACGCGGCAGAGTACACCCTGTCCTTGTCATCGGTTCTCGAACTTGGCGGCAAGCGTGAGGCCCGCGTCAGCGTCGTCGACTCGCGATACGCTCTGGTCGAGGCCGAGCGCCAGGCCGAAACCCTGGATGTGCTGGGACAGGTGGCCCAGCGTTTTGTCGCCACCTTGGCCCTGCAGGAAAAACTTGAACTGGCCGCTGACGCTGTGGCGCTGACCGAGGCCACCCACGAGATCGTCACCCGTCGCGCCGACCGGGGCGCGGCGCCCCAGGCCGAAGTCATGCGCGCCAGGGCCGCGCTCACCCGGAGTCGTATCGAGCAGTCCCGCGTGTTAAGCGAATACGAGAGCCGGAAAATAGCTCTGGCTTCGCTCTGGGGTGATACCCGTCCGGACTTTCAGAGTCTGGAGGGCGACCTGTTCCAGTTCGGGTCCTCCGACAGTTTCGAGATCCTGTACCAGCGGGTCAGTGAGAGCCCGGCCATTCAAATCTATGCCAGCGAGCGGCGCGTCCGTGAGGCGGAAGTCCAATTGGCACGGAGCCAGTCCGAGAGCGATATCCGCTGGCAGGTGGGTGTCCGGCAGTTCGAGGAGACGGATGACTCGGCGCTGGTCGGCGGGTTTTCCGTACCGCTGTTTTCCGGACGGCGCAATCGCGGCGAAGTGCAAGCCGCTCTGGCGGCGCGGGATGAAGTCCGGTACCGCCGGGAGGACACCCTGCTTCGCCTCCACTCGCGCCTGTTCGAGGCTTACCGACAGCGGCAGCAAAACATCGAGGCGGTTGAGCAGATTCGCGGCCAAGTGCTTCCCGATCTGAGTGATGCCCTCAGCCAGACCCGCGAGGCCTACGAGAAAGGTCGCTACAGCTATGTGGAGTGGACCGCCGCGCAGCGGGAATTGCTCTCCGCCCGGCAGGCGCTGGTCGACGCCGCCACCACGGCGCTGCTCAACCAGTCGCTGATCGAACAACTGACGGCGCAGCCTCTGGCTGGCCGCTGAACAAGGATTACTACCATGAAAGTCGTTAACTATTTACTCATACTTGCCAGCGTTTATGTGCTGACGGCCGGACCGACTCATGCCGCGGAAGATGATCACAGTGATGATTCGCATGCGCACGGTGACGTCAACGAAGAGCGCGGCGAGCACGAGGAGTCGGAGAGCACTCACGCGGAAATCTCCGCCGAGATGGCGGAGCAAGCCGGTATCCGAAGCAAGGCCGCAGGTGCCGGCATCCTGGAGCGCACCATCAGCAGTTATGGCCGCCTTGTTCCCAATCCCGACGGGATTGCCCTGATCAGGGCACGCTTCCCGGGTCAGGTTACGAAAATCAATGCCAGTCTCGGTGACGCGGTCAAGGCTGGCGAGCCACTGGCCAGCATCGAATCCAACGACAGCCTCCAACCCTACACCTTGCGTGCGCCTTTCGCCGGTACCGTTATCCAGCGCAATATCAACGTCGGCGAGCTGGCCGGGGAGCAGGCGCTGTTCACCATCGCCAAGCTCGACCCGCTATGGGTGGAATTGAAAATCTTCCCGGGGCAGCGCCGCGAAATCGCACCAGGACAGCTGGTGCGAATTGACACCGGAGATGCCCAGCACGAGTCCAGGATCAGTCATATCGTGCCGCAGAACAGCGGCTCGCCCTACGTCATTGCCCGGGCAGAAATTGCCAACGCAGAGGAGCTGCTTTCACCGGGCCGGCTGGTTTCGGCGAGCATCGTGGTAGAGCGTATCGAAGTGCCGCTGGTGATAGAAAATCGGGCCCTGCAGTTGCTCGACGAATCCCAGGTCGTGTTTGTGCAAGAAGGCAATAGCTTTGAGCCCCGGCCTGTCGAGTTGGGCCGCACGGATGGCCAGTTCACCGAAATACTTTCTGGCCTGAAGCCCGGCGAACGCTACGTGGTGGAGAACAGCTATCTCATCAAGGCGGATATCGAAAAATCCAGCGTGTCAGACGACGATTAACAGGAGGCCACTATGATCGACGCTATCGTGCGCCTCTCTGTAGAACGGCGCTATCTCATGCTTTCGCTGATTCTGGTGCTGATCGGTGTCGGTGTCTGGAGTTTCCAGCGCCTGCCCATCGACGCGGTACCTGATATCACCAATGTCCAGGTGCAGATCAACACCGAGGCACCCGGTTATTCACCCCTGGAGACAGAGCAGCGCATCACGTTCCCGGTGGAGACGGCGCTGTACGGCCTGCCCAGCCTGTCCTACACCCGATCCCTGTCCCGTTACGGCCTGTCCCAGGTGACCGTGGTGTTCGAAGAAGGCACGGACATCTATTTCGCCCGCAACTTGATCAACGAGCGCCTTGGCGCCATCAAAAGCGTCCTTCCGCCTGGGCTGGAGCCGGAGATGGGCCCCATCGCCACCGGGTTGGGCGAGATTTTCATGTACACCGTGGATGCGGCGCCCGGCGCCACCCGGGAAAATGGTGAGCCCTGGGATGCCACTGCCCTGCGGGAAGTGCAGGACTGGATCATCAAACCTCAACTGGCCCAGGTGCCCGGGGTGATCGAAATCAATTCCATCGGCGGCTACGACAAGCAGTATCACGTCACGCCCTCCCCGAAAAAATTGTTGGAGCTCGGCGTCAGCCTCGAGGACTTGGTGGCGGCACTGAGGGCCAACAACGCCAACCGTGGCGCTGGCTATATCGAACGCAATGGCCAGCAGCTGCTGGTGCGCTCCCCCGGCCAACTGAAGACCATCGGCGACATCGAACAAGTAGTGATCGCCAACCGCGATGGCGTGCCCCTCCGGGTGAAGGATGTCGCGGAAGTGGCCATTGGCAAGGAGCTGCGCACCGGGGCTGCCACCCGCGACGGCGTGGAAACGGTGATCGGCACCGCCATGATGTTGATGGGAGAAAATTCCCGTAGTGTCGCCCGGGCCGTTAGCGAGCGGCTGGAGGATATCCGGCCATCCCTGCCCGAGGGCATTCGCGTGGAAGCCGTCTATGACCGCACCACTCTGGTGGACAAGGCCATCGCCACGGTGGAGAAGAATCTGCTTGAGGGTGCGCTGCTGGTGATCGTGGTGCTGTTCCTGCTGCTGGGCAACCTGCGGGCCGCCCTTATTACCGCGGCGGTGATCCCCCTGTCGATGCTCGCCACCATCACTGGCATGGTGAGGACCGGCGTTTCCGCCAACCTGATGAGCCTGGGGGCACTCGACTTCGGGCTGATTGTCGATGGCGCGGTGATTATCGTGGAGAACTGCATCCGGCGCCTGGCCGGGTCTCAGCAGGCTACGGGTGCGCGCCTGCCGCTCAAGGAACGGCTGCAGGTCGTCTATGAAGCCACGACCGAGGTGATACGTCCGAGCCTGTTCGGGGTGGCGATCATTACCGTAGTTTACATCCCCATCTTCTCCCTCACAGGGGTAGAGGGCAAGATGTTCCATCCCATGGCCGCCACCGTGGTCATGGCCCTGGTGTCAGCCATGGTGTTTTCGCTCACCATCGTCCCCGCCGCCGTTGCGGTGTTCCTCACAGGCAGGATCCGCGAAAAGGAAAGTGCCGCCATCAGTGCGGCCAAAGGGATCTATCGCCCGGCGCTGGAGCTGGCCCTGAAATTCCGCTGGCCGGTACTGGGGGGCGCCGGCGCCCTACTGGCGGTCTGTATCTGGCTAGCAACCACCCTGGGGTCGGAATTCATCCCCCAGCTCAGCGAGGGTGATATGACTGTGCAAGCCCTGCGCATTCCCGGCACAGGTCTGGAGCAATCCATTGCGATGCAGAAACCTTTGGAGCGGCGCATCAAGGCCTTCCCCGAGGTAGACAAGGTATTCTCGCGAATCGGGACACCGGAGGTGGCCACCGACCCCATGCCACCGAATATCGCGGACAGTTTCGTGATTCTCAAGCCGCGCGAGCAATGGCCGAACCCGGACAAACCGCGAGATGAGCTGATTGCCGAGATTCAGGCGGCGGTCGGGCAATTGCCCGGGAACAACTACGAGTTCACCCAACCCATCGAGATGCGCTTCAACGAACTGATCTCCGGTGTGCGGGCGGACCTGGGCATCAAGGTATTCGGGGACGACCTAGACCAGATGCTCAATGCCGCCAATGTGGTGCTCGAAGTCGTGGAGTCAGTGGAAGGGGCCACCGATGCCCGGGTGGAGCAAATCACCGGGCTGCCCATGCTGTCGGTGCACCCCAAACGCATGGCGCTATCCCGCTACGGCCTGACCGTGGATGATCTTCAGGATCTGGTGGCAGCGGGTGTAGGTGGCGAAAACGCCGGCCTGATCTACGAAGGGGATCGCCGCTTCCAACTGGTGGTGCGCCTGCCCGAGGTCATCCGCCGGGATGTGGACAGCCTGGCGGATCTGCCGGTGCCCCTGCCGGGAGGCGGCTATGTGCCACTGTCAGAAGTGGCGGCGCTGGAGTTGGCTCCGGCCCCCAACCAGATCAGCCGGGAGAACGGCAAGCGACGGGTGGTGGTCACCGCCAATGTCCGGGATCGCGATCTGGGCGGCTTTGTGGAGGAGATCAAAGGAAGAGTTCGACAGGAAGTGGATCTGCCCGCCGGGTACTGGCTGGATTACGGCGGTACCTTCGAGCAACTGGAATCCGCCAGCCAGCGCCTTGCCATTGTCGTGCCCGTGACCCTGGCGATCATCATTGCCCTGCTGGTGATGGCATTCAGATCGCTGAAAGATGCGCTGATCATCTTCAGCGGCGTCCCCCTGGCCCTGACCGGTGGCGTGCTGCTACTGTGGCTGCGGGACATGCCGCTGTCGATCTCCGCCGGTGTGGGCTTTATAGCCCTGTCGGGGGTGGCGGTACTCAATGGTCTGGTGATGGTGGCGTTTATTCGGGATCTTTGGCACAACCAGGGTGATCTGGTTTCCGCCGTGGTGGAAGGTGCTCTTATTCGTTTGCGTCCGGTCCTGATGACCGCACTGGTCGCCAGTCTTGGCTTCGTGCCCATGGCCCTCAATACGGGTACCGGCGCTGAGGTTCAAAGGCCGCTGGCCACAGTGGTGATAGGCGGGATTATCTCATCGACGCTACTGACGCTGTTTGTACTGCCAATTCTGTACACATTGCTGCACCGCCAGGATGAAAAGGTGTAATTGCATCCGGGTAGCCCGCTCTTGGCCGCCATTTGGCCGGGAGCGGGTCGTTTTCGAGAAACAAGTTCGGCATTGATTGCCGGCCAGGAAATGCAGCCTTACCGACTGGCAAGCACGGTCAAACCGAGCGCATTTTTAAGGCTTTTTTCCGCTAAGGTTTCAGGAAGATCCATCCAACTCGGCATTGGGATTTTCTTTTCGCAGTAAGCCTACGAAAACGAGAAGCAATGCACCGAGGACAATTGCAATATCGGCAAGGTTGAAGGCTGGCCAGTGCCAGTCTCGCCAATAGAAATCGAAGGCATCTACAACATAGCCGCGAAAGATCCGGTCAATCAGATTGCCCATGGCGCCACCGAGGATAAGACTGTAAGCGATGGCGTCTCCATTATGACCTTTTTCACGAATCAGCTTGATCAGCACGACCGAGACCACTACCGCGATTCCGATAAAAAAATAGCGCTGCCAGCCCCCAGCATTTGCGAACAGACTGAATGCGGCACCGGTGTTCCATACGTGCACCCAGTTAAAGAACGGGGTCACCGCGATCGACTCGCCATAAGCCATTGTTTGTTGAACCAGCCATTTTACAGTTTGGTCCGATGCTGCTATCAGGCCGGATATGGAAAACAGGACATACGGCGAGAGATTGTTGCCAATAAAGGGCATGCTTTAACCCTTGAGCGCCAGAATGCGCCTGGCACCGTTAAGCACGACGAGCCCCGCGATGCTACCGATAACCAGATCCGGATAATTGGAGCCGGTCCACGCGACCAGAACGCCGGCGGTAATGACCCCCAGGTTGATCACCACGTCGTTGGCCGAGAATATCCAGCTTGCCTTCATGTGCGCTCCGCCCTCCCGGTGTTTGGCTATCAGCAGCAGACAACTGGTATTGGCAATCAACGCGACGAATGCGATAGCCATCATCACCAGCGATTCAGGCTCACTACCGAATACAAAGCGTCTCACCACCTCTATGAGTACGCCAACAGCCAAGATCAGTTGCAGGACACCAGCAAGATGCGCGGCACGTACCTGCATTTTCACGCTATGTCCAACCGCATAAAGGGCAAGCCCGTACACCGCCGCATCGGCAAAATTGTCCAGGGATTCTCCAATCAGGCCGGTGGACTGGGCGATCAGACCGGCAGTCATTTCCACCACGAACAGAAGTGCATTGATGCCGAGCAACCAGCGCAGGGTCCCGGATTCTTGCTTAGCAGAAGCTGCCGAAAACTCGGCGGCCTTGATGGTCTCCGGATTTGCAGCGACGGTTTCCTGAAGCGAGGCGCCTAGCCCCAAGGTCTTCAGTTTCGAGGTGACGGGCTCGACCTCGCCGTCATGCACGACCTTCAGCCGGCGGTTCGACAAGTCGAAGGACAGCGCCCGAATCTCCTCAAAGCCGTTCAGGGCTAGGCGAATCATTCGTTCTTCTGATGGACAGTCCATCTTCGGCACGGCATAAACACTGACCCATCTCCCTGGCGCCTCGGAGGAGGCCTGTATATCGGTATCCGCTGCGGACGTTGCATCACCGCCACAGGCGCCACCACAGGATTTGCTCATGATACGACTCCACTTGAACAATGTTGTGGTACCATTTAAAACTATAAAGCTACTATAAGGTCAATAGAGTAAAGAATCCGTTGGGGAGGAGGCTGATGCGCATTGGTCAGTTGGCGCAGTTGGTAGGGGTCGAAACACAGACGATCCGCTTCTATGAACAGCAGGGCTTGTTGCCGCCGCCTGATCGGCAGGACAACGGTTACCGTGTCTATACCGAGAAGCATGGTGAGGGGCTGGCCTTCATCCGTCGCTGCAGAATCCTGGGCCTGTCACTGGCTGAGATTCACGAACTACAGAGCTATCAGGACGACCCTCATCAGCCTTGTACCGCCGTCAACGCCTTGCTCGATGATCACATCTCTCATGTGCGGTCGCAGATAACCGCTCTGCAAGCGCTTGAGAAACAACTCGTTTCACTGAGAGCGAGTTGCAACGATGACCGGGAAGTTGAGGCGTGTGGGGTTCTTGCTGGAATTAGCGAAGGAAACATGCACCAGCAGTAGGTGAAGCATCAACCAGATAATCCGATGAGATGCCGGTCTGTCTCACTCTCATGCAAAGGTAAGATCAACCATTTAATCCGCTTACCCTCTTGAACAATTGATCCAGCGTGCTCTGGATAGTATTCAAGGTACCTCCGCGCTGCTTCTCGAAATGCGCATAGACAGATTTTGCGTCTGCCGTGCGCCCCTTCCAGAAGTATTGCAAGACTTGCTTTTCTAGTTCACCCAGCTGCATGAATCCTGACCACTTAGAGATTATCAATCTGGCAATCAGACTGACACACATAAAACCGATCGTCAATCGGCTTTTGTATGGCTAGCCCCCCCCTCCCAGCATCACACGGAAAAATTTTGTCTTTAACACCTGTAACCCCCGCCGATTATTAGTGTCAGATCAGTGCTGATCTGACACTAAGCAGGGTGCCAAGACCAAAAGATTGCGATCCTTATGTGCTCTATTTACTTATTCACAATCGCAACCACCCAAGCTTTAAGCTTGGTTAACCCGGATTCCTGTTGCGTCGTTGCATCAGCAGATAGGCTGCGGGCAGCACGAAAAGTGATAACAAAGGTGCTGTTACCATCCCTCCTACCATGGGCGCAGCAATGCGGCTCATGATCTCGCTACCTGTGCCTCCCCCCCAGAAAATCGGAAGAAGACCGGCAATAATAACAGCTACAGTCATCGCCTTAGGTCGAACACGTAATACCGCGCCATCACGGATAGCACCCATCAAGGCAGCTTCATCCTTTTGGCCCTGCTCCTGCCTCTCCTGCCACGCCTGCTTTAGGTACAGCAACATGATCACGCCAAACTCGGCAGCGACACCCGCCAGGGCGATGAAGCCGACACCAGTAGCCACTGACAGGTTGTAGTCCAGCAGATACAAGAACCAGATACCACCGGTCACCGCGAACGGTAACGTCGCCATAATCAGCAAGGCTTCACCGACACGGCGAAAGGTCAGGAATAACAGTACGAAAATAATCAGTAAGGTCGCCGGCACCACCACTTTCAGTCTCGCATTGGCCCGCTCCAGGAACTCAAACTGACCGGCAAAGGACAAGCTGACGCCCTCTGGCAGCCTGACTCCATCATTCACTGAGGCACGTAGATCATCCACTACCGAGGCTAGGTCACGCCCCCGAACATCGATATACACCCACCCAGACAGTCGGCCATTCTCACTTTTCAACATCGGTGGCCCATCGGTAATCTTGATATCCGCCACGGTTCCGAGGGTAATTTGTTTTCCTTCGGGAGTGACTATGGGCAAATCGCGTAAGCGATGCACCGTGTCGCGCCACTCGCGAGGATATCGAAGGCTGATCGGGTAACGCTCCAGCCCTTCCACTGTCTCACCGATGTTTTCACCACCAATCAAACCACTGACAACCGACTGAATATCCGCGATGTTGAGGCCATACTGAGCCGCAATGCCACGCCGAATATCGATATCCACATAACGACCACCAGTCAACCGTTCAGCCAATGCTGAGGAAACACCGGGTACTTGTTTGGCTACCTGTTCGATTTGACGACTCACCTGGTCAATGATCTCTAGGTCATTACCCGCTACTTTGATGCCAATTGGGCTCTTGATGCCAGTGGCAAGCATGTCGATACGATTGCGTATCGGAGGAATCCAGATATTTGCCAGTCCAGGCACGCGTACAATACGGTCCAGCTCCTCGACAAGCTTCTCCGTTGTCATGCCTTCACGCCATTGGTCCTTGGGTTTGAAACGGATGGTGGTTTCAAACATCGTCAATGGTGCAGGGTCAGTCGCTGTCCGCGCACGCCCCGCCTTGCCGAACACCTGCTCCACCTCAGGCACCGTTTTGATCAACCTATCGGTCTGCTGTAGAAGCTCGGTAGCTTTTTGTGCTGACAAGCCTGGTAAGGCACTTGGCATATACAGCAAATCGCCCTCATCCAGCGGTGGCAAAAATTCACCACCAAGCTGACTTAGCGGCCAAAAGGCGGTAACAAAAACTAAACCGGCAACCAGCAAGGTGGTTTTCGGCCACGCCAAGACTCGCTCTAGTACGGGTTGATAACAACTAATCAAAAAGCGACTGATTGGATTACTTTCCTCGGAAGGTATCTTTCCCCGAATCCAGTACCCCATTAACAGTGGAACCAATGTCACCGATAGGCCGGCTGCCGCCGCCATAGCCCAGGTTTTGGTAAATGCCAGTGGGCCAAATAGCCGCCCTTCCTGTGCTTCCAAGGTAAAGACAGGAATAAACGACAAGGTAATAATTAGCAACGAGAAGAACAGCGCTGGCCCCACTTCGACAGCTGCTTGCTCTATGACTCGCCAATGCGCATTACCAGTCAGAGATTGCCCTGGGTTATCCCGATGCCAAATCTCAATTTTCTTGTGAGCGTTCTCGATTAACACCACTGCTGCATCCACCATAGCGCCGATAGCGATAGCAATGCCGCCAAGCGACATGATATTGGCATTGATGCCCTGGTAACGCATCACAATAAAGGCAGCAAGGATTCCCAGCGGTAGGGAAATGATGGCCACCAGTGACGAACGCAAATGGCCAAGAAACAATACGCACACCAGTGCAACTACAATGAACTCTTCAATCAATTTGTAACTGAGGTTTGTTACCGCTCGATCAATCAGCTCACTTCGATCATAGGTGGTGACGATCTCAACCCCTTCCGGCAAGCTTTCCCGCAGTGTCTCAAGTCGCTCATGCACGGCAGATAGCACGGCGCGGGCGTTCTTGCCTGAACGCAGAATGACGACCCCGCCGACGACTTCCCCTTCACCGTCCAGCTCGGCAATACCACGCCGCATCTCCGGACCAAGGCGAATCTGCGCCACATCTCCAAGCTGTACTGGCACTCCATCAACCAGTTTTAGTGGGATTTTTCGGAAATCCTCGAGTGACTGAAGGTAGCCACTGGAGCGCACCATGAACTCCGCTTCGCCCAGCGTCAGCACTGCTCCCCCGGTTTCCTGGTTAGCTTGTTCTATCGCCTTGCGTACTTGTTGATGACTGATCCCATGGCTGGCGAGTTTGACCGGGTCAGGGACTACCTGATACTCACGTACCATGCCGCCTATGGTTGCCACTTCTGCAACGTCAGGCAGAGTCTGCAGCTCGTATTTTAGAAACCAGTCCTGTATCGAGGTTAGCTGCGATAGATCATGCTGGCCGGTGCGATCGATCAATGCGTACTGATAAATCCAGCCGACACCGGTAGCGTCTGGCCCAAGTGATGGTCGTGCTGTACGCGGCAATTCAGACTGGACCTGACTAAGGTATTCCAACACCCGTGAGCGTGCCCAATACAAGTCGGTACCATCTTCAAACAACACGTAAACATAACTATCACCGAAGAACGAGTAACCACGTACTGTGCGCGCACCTGGCACGGCCAGCATGGTGGTGGCAAGTGGATAGGTAACCTGTTTTTCCACCAGCTGCGGTGCCTGACCTGGGTAACTGGTGCGGATAATCACCTGTACATCGGACAGATCCGGTAAAGCATCTACGGGGGTATTGTTGATAGACCAGATTCCCCACGCACTCATGAACAGCGTCGCCAGCAGCACCAAAAATCGGTTAGCCAACGACCAGCGAATCAGGGTAGCGATCATGGTGCAACCTCCTGTTTGTCGAGAGACACCACAGTCAAGCCATTATCGGTATCTTTGACGCCGACGCGCACACGATCGCCCACTGCTATATCGCTGGCCACCTGTTCGCTGGCAAGACGAAAGCGCATGGTCATGCCAGGCATACCGAGCGTCTTAAAAGGACCGTGTTTAAGCTTGACCTTGCCGTCGGATAGCCCCTCGATAACCCCCTCGGCGTAATGCAACGAATTCACTTGGGTGTCTTTTTGTTCCGCCACCTGCTTTTCTAGGCGCTCCACAATCAACCCTTTGTCTGTATCACGAATGCCAATGCGCACGCGATCACCTACCGATATCCCTTTGCCTACTTGTTCATTCGCCAGGTTAAAACGCATGGTCATGGCAGGCATGGACAAGCTCTTGAAAGGGCCATGGTCCAGCATTATTTTGCTGCCATTCAGTTGCTCGACAACACCTTCGGCATAGTGCAGTGCGTTCATCATTTCCGTCTCATCTGACATAGCCAGCTCCTGAACGGCAATGCCTTGCAGGCTGGCTTCGGAATCGAGCAGGAACTGACCACTGACAACCACCTTCTGGTCTTCCTTCAGCCCTGCCAGGATCAGCGTTTGGTCTCCCAGCTCGCCCCCCGGCAACACTGCCTGCGGACGATATCGACCCTCCCCCTCATCAAGCATCACCAGGCTGCGCTTTCCTGTATGCAATAAGGCTGCGGTTGGTACGGCCAATGCTTTCTGTGTGGCTTCGCCATGAATGCGTACCTGAGCGCTCATGCCCGGACGCAGATCACCCTCGTCATTGGACAAGGTCACTCGCACCGGCACAGTTCGGCTGGACTGATCCACCAGAGGCAGAATGTCGGCAACTTGCCCCTCACGCAGTGCTGGCTTCACTCCTTGAACGGTCACGTCAACAGCGTTACCACTACTGACTTGCCCCAATTGGCGTTCCGGGACTGCTATCTCCACCCACACGGGGTTGAGTGACTGAATCTCCGCCACGGGAGCACCGGCCGACAGCGTCATGCCAGCACGAGCATTGAGACTGCGTATCACGCCATCATGCGGAGCTGTCACCGTCCAGGTTTCCAGCGGTTTACGTTGGCGTTCAATACTTCGGATCAGGGATGCAGGCATGCCCAATGACAACAGGCGCTCCCGCCCGGCGACGATCAGTTCGTTGTTGCCGCTGCCGAGCACGGCCAGCCATTCATGCTGAGCTCCAGTCCAGGCCGGAACTCTCAATTGCATCAGCGGCTGACCACTGGAGATGGTGTCGCCCTCAGCCAGAGGCCAGACCTTGTCTACGAAGGAAGGCGCGGGGCTTTGCAGGCGTGTCAGGGCGCGGTCGTTGTAAGCAATCAACCCCGTGACATCAAGCTGAGATTGTGACTGAGCCACGACCACCGAGGCACTGCGAATTCCCAGATTTTGTACCATGGCTGCATCAATACGGACCGTTGGCTGATCGCTATCATTCTCTGGATGAAATCTATTCCATACCCAGTCGTGTTGTGCAAGGGGCTCCGGCATTGGCGCACTGGCTCAAAACGCAAAGCAACCTACTGTTGGTAGGGCCCGACAGCGAAAGCGAGCAATGGGTTGATGAGATTGCTGCCTTTAGTCAACATCCTTTTGTGATTGGAGAAAAGCAGCGCTTCGGGGATCGCCAAGTCGAAGTGATGCTGCCCGACATCAACGAATTCAGGGATAGAACGGCAGTGATTATCGACGACGTTATTTCCAGCGGGCAAACAATCCTGGAATGCGTTAAAACACTTCGGTCCAAAGGTATCGACAACATTCAGTGCGTGGCGGTGCACGGCATATTTGCCGATCACTCCGATAAAACCTTACTGGCCTCAGGCCTGAGCCAACTGGTCACATCCAATACCATCCCCCATCCTTCCAACGCTATTGATATTACGTCGCAACTGATTGCGCCCGTTATAAGCATGCTTAAATTGCCAGGAAAATCATTATGAAAATTACCTTTGTCGGCGGCACCGAGACCGTTACCGGCTCAAAATTTCTGCTGGAAACTGAAACGACAACCGTATTAGTCGATTGCGGTTTGTTCCAGGGCTACAAGTGGCTGCGGGAACGCAACTGGCAAACCTTGCCCCTGGACATCGACAAACTGGATGCGGTGCTGCTCACTCACGCACATCTGGATCACTCCGGTTATATCCCGGTGCTATACAAGCGCGGCTTTCGCGGCCCGGTGTTCACCCATCACGCCACTAAGGCCCTGTGTCAGATTTTATTGGCCGACAGCGGCCATATCCAGGAGGAAGACGCTAAGTATTACAGCAAACATAAATTGGGCAAGCACGCGCACCCTGAGCCGCTTTACGACCGTCAAACGGCGGAAGCCAGCATGAGGCTATTTCAGTCTGTGGAGTTTGATGAACAGATCGAGGTCGGGGATATCCGTTTTTATTTACAGCCTGCCGGTCATATTCTCGGCGCCGCCAGCATTATCGTTGAAGCGGAAGGGAAACGAATCGGCTTTTCTGGTGATGTCGGTCGCTTCGATGATGTGCTGATGACCCCCCCTCGACCATTGCCGGAGCTGGATCTGCTGTTGATGGAGTCCACCTACGGCAACCGCCGGCACGACACCCAAGATCCGTTTCAGCAGTTGGCGGAAATTGTTAACCGTGTCGCCAAAAGCGGCGGCGTGCTGCTAGTCCCGGCCTTTGCGGTAGGGCGGGCGCAGGCCTTGCAACATCTGTTGGCGACCCTGATGGATCAGGGCGATATCCCCAAAATGCCCATCTATCTCGACAGCCCCATGGCGATCAAAGTATCGGATATTTTCTGCCAGTTCAGTGATCAGCACCGGTTGAGTCACGAGCAATGCTACCGCCTATGCGATGGCGTGACCTATACCCGCACGGTGGACGAATCGAAGGCGATTGCCGGACAGGCTTTCCCCCATATTGTTATCGCTGGCAGCGGCATGGCTACCGGGGGTCGTATTCTCCACCACTTCAAACGCCTGTTAGGCAGTTCTAAAACCACGGTACTGTTTACCGGTTATCAGGCGGGCGGCACTCGCGGCGCAAAAATGCTGGAGGGTGTTGATGCGGTGAAAATCCACGGAGGCTGGGTACCGTTGAGAGCCACTGTGAAAGTCATCTCCGGTTTGTCGGGGCACGCAGACTACCTCGAACTGATCCAGTGGTTACAGCAGTCAGCGCTGACCGATACTACTCGAATTCAACTGATTCACGGTGACCCGGAAGCCCTTGAAGGCCTTCGGGTGCACTTGCAGGAGCACACCACGTTTGCGGTGAATGTGGCGGGTTATCGCGATATTTTGCGCCTGTAATCGAAGAGATAATCCACAGCGGAGAAAAAGTTATGCAAATTGAAACCTTAAAAGATGTGCTGCACTGGACCCGGGAATTTCACCAACACCTCAGCCAGTGTTTATCCCACTGTGCGGACAAGAATATGGATGAACGGGCCCGGATGATCCTTGCGTATCTGTCCGATCATGAGAAGGCACTGACCAAGGTAGTCAGCGGGTTTGAAACCTCAGGCGACGAGCATGCACTGAATACCTGGTGTTACGAATATGTGGCAAAGCACCCCATCGTTCGGCATGCGCATTGCGACGCGCCCTTTGCCGAACTGGATGCCACGCAAATCATGGAGGTGATAGTCGATCAACACCAGCAGGTGATTGAACTGTATCGCTATCTCGCCTCCAGGGCGGATATCCCCTCTGCCAAAGAGTTGATGGAATCGCTCCGGTCGCTGGAAGAGCACGAAATGATGCGTATGGCGCAGTCTGCCAACCGGTTCGGGGATTTGTAGAGACACTAATTTCTCACAGATACACCACCATAAACGGAGGAATAATCATGACACTTAATGCGTTCAAATTCGGGATGGCCAGCGCGATTACCGCGGCGATACTGTGGCTGGCTTGCAGTCTGCTGGTGATGTTAATGCCTTCCATGATGTTGTCCATGTCCGGAGAAATGGTGCATATGCAACTGAATGAGATGGGTTGGCACTTGACTCTCACTGGTGTCGTTATCGGGCTGGTGGCCTGGTTCGTGGTAGCGGGTATCGCCGGGTGGTTGCTGGCGGCCATTTATAACCGCTTGCAGTCATCCGACTGATTATCCAGCTGATGAGCAGTTTGCCGCGCTATGACAAACCGGTTCTGTTGGTGTTGAATCCGGGTAGTTCATCCATCAAGTGGAGCACGCATAACGTCTCGGCGCTTGAATATGCGGGTGCAACGGTGCCTGTTGCTATTGGGCAAGCAGGTGTCGGCCAATCAGCTGCGCAGACTTATCCTGGCGCGCCCCCTTGGCTGACCGATGTGCTGACAAATCATGATGTTCGCGCGGTGATTATCAGAGTCGTACACGGGGGCTCTGAATATCTTAAACCTCTCCCCATCAACGACGATAACTTTCGGCAACTGCAAACCCTGATACCACTGGCGCCACTGCACAATAAGGCGGCCATTGAACTGATTGAGCAGCTTCGGAATACCCGATTTTCCATTCCCGTTTTTGCGGTTTTCGATAGTGAGTTTTTCAGCGACCTGCCGGTGCTGTCACAGATTTATGGACTATCCGTCGCACTCACTGAGAAATATCGATTACGCCGTTACGGGTTTCACGGTTTTGCTCATGAGTCCATGGTCAAACACTGGGAGGCAGTGAAGCCCAAGGCCGAACACTACACCCTGGTGACTGCGCAACTGGGAAGCGGCTGTTCCATGGCCGCCATCCGCGACGGCAAACCAGTCGATACCACCATGGGCTTTACGCCCAATGAGGGGTTGTTGATGCGCACGCGCAGCGGAGATATCGATCCCGGTTTGCTGACCTGGTTGCAGTGGCAGGAGGGTTGGACGCCCGAGGATACCGACAGGGTTCTCAATTGCGAATCCGGCTGGCGGGGTCTGTCCGGCGGAATCGATAACATGGCGGATTTGTTTGCGAGTGAACAGCAGGAACACCAACTGGCGTTTGATTTTTTCCGTTATCGATTCCAGAAAACACTGGGCGCGTATTTCGCCATTCTGGGCGGGCTGGACGGTGTCGTTCTTAGCGGCGGTATTGCGGAAAACAACATCGATATTTGCCGTCGTTTGTTGTCCGGTCTTTCCCACTTAGGCATCGCGTTAAAAGATCCCCTGGCTCGCTCCCCTTTACCACTACTTTTATCGTCACCGGCATCGCCGGTGCAGTGTTGGGTAGTGGTCGCCGATGAGGCAGCGGCCATGTTGCGATCCGTACAACACCACTTGTCTTTTGAGAATGAATTTCAGTCGTTGGCTGATTGAGGAATTTCTATGTATGCCATAGATCAACAAAACGATCATCGGACACAACAGCGGGCAAAGTTATATCGCGATACATATCCTGCCTTTGCGCGCTGGTCGGAAGGTTATGGCGTGATCCAACACCGGGATGAAACACAGGTGAGAGTGTTCGATCTTTGCCAGCAACTGCTGTGTACAGGACGGTTTAGACAGATCGATGAAGTGTTGGAGATACTATCTGCCGCTGACCGCCTGGCGACTGCGGCCATGTGGTTGGTGGTGCATATGACCTACACCAACAAAGTGAATTTCAACGGCAGCGCACTCGATGCAGACGACTTTAAATCCAACCCACAGGGGCATACCGGCGGTTCCCTGAATATGGTGCCTGCCTATGCGGGCTATATGGTTGCCAATCGCCTGGCCGGTATCACCCGCAGCTGGTTGATGGGACAGGGGCACTGTGTGGCCGCCATCGATGCGGTCAATGTGCTGTTGCAAAATCTTTATCCGGAACAGGCCGAACGCTATCCGTTGAGTGAGCAGGGTTTGACGCAGTTGGCGCGGGATTTTTACAGCTATGCCATGGCGGATGATGGTCGTCCTGGTGTTCCATTGGGTAGTCACGTAAACCCGCAGACCGCTGGCGGATTGATTGAAGGCGGCTATCTGGGTTTTGCCGAACTGCAATATGTGCATATGCCGCTGCCCGGGGAACGGCTAGTGGCGTTTTTAAGTGACGGTGCTTTTGAAGAACAGCGCGGTAGCGACTGGGCCAGTCGCTGGTGGCGCGCCGAGGATTGCGGGCTGGTGACACCGGTGATGATTGCCAATGGCAGGCGAATTGACCAGCGCTCCACCATGTACCAGCAAGGCGGTTTGTCCTGGTTCTACGAGCACCTGGAACAGAATGATTTTCACCCCATCGCCATCGACGGGCGTGATCCGGCGGCGTTTATCTGGGGAATTTTTGAATCCGAAGCGCGGCTCGAAGCCTGCAGTGCGCACATCCGTGAAGGCCATATGCACTATCCGGTGAAACTGCCATATCTGATTGCTGAAACGGAAAAAGGCTACGGATTCTACGGCGCCGGTACCAATGCTGCTCATGGCACACCGCTACCGGGTAACCCCAGTAGCGATGAACGCTCCCGCAACCTATTTAACGAACACGCGGCCAAATTATTTCTTCCACGAAGTGAGTTGGAACTGGCTATCTCACAAATTGCGCAGCATGAGGCGGATAATCGAGTGCCGGAAAAACACCATGCCCTGTGTATGCGCAACGTCAGGCTTCAATCTCCCACAGAGCCACAATGGCATACCGAGGGTGACCCGACATCCCCGATGGCAGCGGTGGACACACGCTTTTGTGAATGGCACCTCGCTAATCCCGATAGGCGGGTGCGGATCGGCAACCCGGATGAGCTGCGCAGTAATCGCATGGGCAAGACGCTTGATCTGCTTAAGCACCGGGTGCTGAAGCCGGAACAGGGTGTGGCCGAATCCATTCACGGCTCGGTGATTACCGCACTCAATGAAGAGGCGGTCGTAAATGCGGCGCTGGGAAACAAAGGCGGTCTGAACCTGGTGGTGAGCTATGAAGCCTTCGCCATGAAAATGATCGGTGCGCTGCGCCAGGAAATCATTTTTGCGCGCCATCAAAAAGCGCTGGGGCGCCCGCCGGGCTGGCTGTCGGTGCCGGTGATTGCCACTTCGCACTTATGGGAGAACGGCAAGAATGAACAATCCCATCAGGATTCCGCCTTTGGCGAGGTGTTGCTGGGGGAAATGAGCGATATGACGAGAGTTGTGTATCCCGCCGATGCCAATAGTGCGGTCGCCTGCCTCGATGCCTGTTACCAGACCCAGGGTCAAATCTGGGGGATGACGATTCCCAAAAATGACGTTGTTACAGCATTCACACCCAAGCAGGCAGCCCAGTTGGCAGAACAGGGCGCATTGACTTTGGATAAGACTGACGGTGCACCGGTACAACTTGTCGCGGTAGGTGCCTATCAATTAGGCGTTTGTCAGGAAGTAAAACGCACTTTATCTAAACAAGGTATTCAATGCCACATAACGTACCTGTTAGAACCGGGTCGCTTCCGGCAGCCGCGAGATCCCTATGAGAAGACTTATGTCTGCGATGTGGCTACCCGCATAAACCTGTTTCCCGATGACATTCGTTTGCGCATTTTTGTATCGCACCTGCGACCGGAAATATTGCTCGGTGTCTGCCGCCCTTTGGATCTTGGCGTTGATCGATGTATCGCTTTTGGTTACCGCAATCAAGGCGGTACCTTGGATACGCCAGGTTTATTACGGGCGAATCAGTCTGATGCGCAGTCCATTGCCACAGTGGTTATGCAGAAAATAGGCAGAGGAGAGGCATGAAATGACTGAAGTGAATGAACCTCGGCGCCGGTTTCTGATAGGAGCCACCTCCTTTGTTGCAGGTGCGGGTGTGGTCGGAGTCGCCACGCCCTTTGTTCAATCCTGGAATCCCAGTGCCAAGGCCAAATCTGTCGGAGCTCCGGTACAGGTGGATATCAGCAAAATTGACCCAGGTGCCATGATTACCGTGGCGTGGCAGGGAAAACCTGTGTGGGTCGTTCGGCGCACTGCCGAAAATTTAAAAAAACCTGGCTCTGGAAGAGCATAGCGGCGAATTAAGAGATCCCGATTCCGACGTTAATCAACAACCGGATTACGCCAGGAATGCCGTTCGCAGTATCCGGGACGATATCTTTGTGGCGGTGGGTATTTGTACCCATTTGGGGTGTGTCCCCAACACGCAGGCATTCCGAAAATCCTCAAGCGCAGCTTGCAGATCGTCTGCGCTGCTTAACTGGATGAGTTGCCGCGTGCCGTCAATCTCAATAATGGAAATGTTTTGTGCCATCGTCTGGGGGAGCAGGGTTTTACAGGCATTGTGGGTCGGATCGGCATAGAGGCACAACACCCTGGCAGTTTGTAACTGATGGATTGTACCCGCAGGGATCAATAGACTCGCCCCGGTATAACTCGCATGGCCAACGCGCACCTCAACCGGGTTGCCCAGACCCACAACAATCTGATGCGCCCAATGTTTGTGGGGCTTGTTATCGCCAGCTTCACCCCGAAAGGCGATGAGCCCCGGCACCATGGCCACCTCACCTCGCCACGATTGGGCCTGGCGTGTTTTGCTGGACACGCTCATGCTCAGGCGCTTCGCTCTTCCGGGACGGGCAGAAACAGGGTGAAGCTGGTGGCGTGCCGGTCGGAGCTTGCCTCGACACGACCACCATGGGCCTCAACAATGGAACGAACGATGGCCAATCCGAGTCCGGCACCCTCACTCTGGCGCCATCTGGAAGGATCGGCGCGGTAAAAGCGATCAAACACGCTTGGCAGGTGCTGTGCAGGAATTTCGGAGTCGGGGTTGATCACACTCAGCGATACTGAGTCATTCTCCGCTTTACTCAATCGAACCTTTATCCATTTGCCCGCTAGGGTGTGCCGAATGGCGTTCGACAGCAGGTTGGAGATGGCCCTGCGTAGCATGGCGCGATCACCCATTACCCCCGGTGCCTGACCCTCCAAAGACAGGGTGATATGTTTTTCCTCCGCCAGCGCCCCGAAGAAGTCGAACAGCTCCCTGACCTCGGTGGCCAGATCCAGCGTTACCTGCACCGGTTTGAGCAGGTCGTGGTCGCTCTTGGCCAGCCAGAGCATGTCGTTAACCATCTTGGCCAGGCGTTCTTGCTCTTCCAGATTGGAGTACAGGAGCTCACGATATTCGTCCAGTGTTCTGGCCCTGCCCAACGCCACTTGAGTCTGGGTGATGAGATTGGTCAGCGGGGTTCGTAGTTCGTGGGCAATATCCGCCGAGAAATGCGACAGCCGCGTGAAGCTGTCTTCCAGTCGCTCAATCATCTGATTAAAGGCGGAGGCCAGGTCCCGTAGCTCCAGAGGCATGCTGCGAAAATCAAGTCGCATATTCAATCGGTCGGCCTGAATACTGCGCATCTCGTCCGAGAGACCGCGTAAAGGCGCGTGTCCCTGGTGTACCCCAAACCACGCCGCTAGCAAAGTCACACCGCCAGTAAGCAACATGATAATCCAGAGACTGCGGCGAAACCCTTGCAGAAAATGCAGGTGGAAGTCCATGCCGATCGCCGTGGCAATGCGATATTCCCGGCTGTCGCTGACAAACCGTGTGACGACACCCCGATAGGCATTTCCGTCAAAGTGCCAAGTAGCCAGGTTATCGGCATGGATCCGCTTAACGGGGGAAAAAGCTACTATAGCCTGCGCGAAGTCAGCCCCCGGTGTAGCGAACACCAACTGGCCACGGCCATTCCACACCTGAAAATAAACACCGTGGTGTCCCGACACCGCCTGCGACAACGCCACCGGTAACCGGAGCGGATCATCCACCCTTTGCAGGGTCTGCGCTACCGCCTGGTTGATCACGACCAACTCGTCCGCGTCCTGCTCGGCGAAATGGCGCTCGACGGCACCGAGCACCAGATTGCCGATCAATACCAGGCTGATGCCGATGGCCAACGCGACAAAGACCATGACCCTGGCGGTTAGCGAAAGCGGACGCCGCTCAGTCGCCATCATCTTCAGCTTCCACATTGAGCTTGTAACCCATGCCACGCACCGTGTGGATCAGCCTGGTCTCGAAGTCGTCGTCGATTTTGGCGCGCAATCGACGGATGGCCACGTCGATCACGTTGGTGTCGGAATCAAAATTCATGTCCCAGACCTGCGAGGCGATCAGCGAGCGCGGCAACACCTCACCCTGACGGCGCACCAGCAGTTCCAGCAGGCAGAATTCCTTGTGGCTGAGATTGATTTTTCGGCCGGCGCGCGTGACCCGGTGCCCAGGCAGATCTAGGACAAGATCGGCCACCCTGAGCTGATCCGACAGGGGTGATGCCGAGCCTCGGCGCAACAGGGTGCGCACCCGTGCCAGCAACTCGGCAAAGGCGAAGGGTTTTACCAGATAATCATCGGCGCCCAGCTCCAATCCCTTGACACGGTCATCCACGCTGTCACGAGCACTAAGAAACAACACCGGCGTCTGACGTCCCGCTTCACGCAGCGACTGCACAATGCGCCAGCCATCCACGTCGGGCAGCATGACATCCAGCACGATCAAGTCGAAGGACTCGGTCATCGCCAGATGGTGGCCATCGAGACCATTGCGCACCAGACTAACCTGAAATCCAGCTTCAGCCAGTCCTTGGCGCGAATAGTCGCCTGTTTTGATTTCGTCCTCGACCACGAGTAGTCGCATCTATGTCTCGCCCTCCACATTTTGTTTCAACCTAACGGGTTATTCCCCACAGCAAGATTACACACAGATTACATTAATGTAATGTTTGGGTCATCTGGCTGACAGGGGGGGGCAGTTAACTTGATTACACTAGGCATTACTTATGTTGATGCAGTCGGCATTCCGGTCGCTATTGCCGGCCTGTCAGATCGGGCGTGACTCGAAAACGACAGTATCATCAACAAGCACTTCGCCACGGTTGATGTGATCGAGGGCAAGGTTATGAAAAACGATATCGCTGAATTGGAGCATTGATGAAAACGTTTAGTGCGACACGCCGTCACTTCGTACAGGGGCTGGTGGCTGGCGGTGTGCTGGCAAGCTTTCCAGCCCTGCTGCACGCAGGGGGCCGTCTGGAGAACCAGACACACACCGGTACCGCGCCCGTGCTGAGCGGCCAATCGATTGATCTGGTCGTCGCCGAAACACCGGTCAACTTTACCGGCGTGATCCGTATGGCGACCACCATCAACGGCTCCATTCCGGCACCGACCCTGAGGTTGCGTGAGGGGGATGAGGTCACCATCCGGGTAACCAACCGGCTCAAGGTCCCCACTTCCATCCACTGGCACGGGATCATCCTGCCCTTTCAGATGGACGGCGTGCCCGGCATCAGCTTCCGGGGCATAGCACCGGGCGAGACCTTCGTCTACCGCTTCAAACTGCAACAGAGCGGCACCTACTGGTATCACTCCCACAGCGGTTTTCAGGAAATGACCGGCATGTATGGCGCCCTCATCGTCGAGCCGCGCGAGGGCCGCGGTAGCCGTGAGGGAGATAGGATCCGCGCCGATCGCGACTACGTGGTGCAGCTCTCCGACTGGACCGACGAGGATCCGATGTCGGTGTTTGCCAAACTAAAGGTTCAGAGTGACGTCTACAACTTCAACCAGCCCACGGTTGGCGATTTCTTTCGCGACGTTTCCACACAGGGGTTTTCCGGTGCCCTGGACAAACGCCAGATGTGGAATCAGATGCGCATGAATCCCACCGATCTGGCCGACCTTTCCGCCGCTACCTTGACCTATCTGATGAACGGCCGAACGCCAGCGGGCAACTGGACGGGTTTGTTCACACCCGGTGAGCGCGTGCGCTTGCGTTTTATCAATGCAGCCAGTAACAGTTTTTACGACGTTCGCATTCCTGGCCTGACGATGGCCGTAGTGCAGGCCGATGGGCAGAATATTGAGCCTGTCGAGGTCGATGAATTCCGATTTGGGCCGGGCGAGACCTACGACGTGCTGGTGGAACCGAAGGATGAGGCCCACACAATTTTTGCCCAAAGCATGGAGCGGACCGGTTTTGCGCGCGGCACCCTGGCGGTAGGTGACGGTTTGAGCGCGCCGGTGCCGGCGTTGGATCCTGTCGAGTGGTTGACCATGGCTGACATGATGGGCCAGATGGATCACGGCAAAATGGATCGCGGAGCCATGGGACACGACGCGGCGCAGAACAAGGATCACGCCGGGATGGAGCATGGCTCAATGCACCACGGCAGCATGGCCATGGATCACAGTCAGCATGGTATGCCGCAGAATTCATTGGCCAAGCCGTCGCAAACAGTGAACCACGCTCGCACGGAATACGGCCCATCGGTAGACATGCGGGTCGATAGGCCGCGCACCAACCTGGATGACCCGGGTATTGGCCTCCGCAACAATGGCCGACGGGTGCTCACCCTGGCTGATCTGAAATCACTCGACGGGGTGCTGGATGACAGTCGCCTCCCCGTCAGAGAAATCGAGCTGCACCTGACCGGCAATATGGAGCGCTACAGTTGGTCCTTCGACGGGCTGGAATTCGGCAAGAGCACGCCGGTGGCCATGAAACACGGCGAGCGTGTTCGGGTTATCTTGCAAAATGACACCATGATGACCCACCCCATGCACCTGCACGGCATGTGGAGCGATCTGGAGGACGATCAGGGCAGCTTGCGAGTCCGCCGACACACTATCCCGGTACAACCGGCACAACGCATCAGCTTTCTGACCACCCCGCATGATCTGGGGCGCTGGGCGTGGCACTGTCATCTGTTATTCCATATGGATGCGGGGATGTTCCGCGAGGTGGTGGTGTCATGAGTGTGAAGGAATTTGCCCGATTCTGTTTGGGTGCAGGCGTTATTGGCGGGCTGTTGTTCTCGGCCTCTGTCTTTGCCCAACAGGATGATCCCCATGCGATGCACGCAAAGGATGCCGATGTGCCGTCCCAAGAGCACACTGATGACCGTTCGGCTGCTCGCGCCATGGGCCACGCCACCATGGAGCATGCCACCTCGAACCATGGCGACATGCAAATGCAGGGCGGAGATGCCCGCGATCCTCACGCATATTCCGATGGCTACACGCTGACGGAAGGCCCCTATGCGCTGCCGGGTCCACGGCAACTGAAACTGGCCGATGAGCATCGATTCTGGTCGCTGCTGGGCGATCGCCTCGAATACGACGCCGATAATGACGTCACGACCTTTGACCTGCAGGGCTGGTATGGCACCACCTATGACCGCTTGGTGATCAAGCTCGAAGGCGATGCCGTGGACGGGCGCCTGGCGGAAAGTCAGACTGATCTGCTCTGGGGCCACGCACTCAATGCCTATTTCGACACCCAGCTGGGCGTTCGTCTTGATCAATACGATGAAGGCACGGGCCGCGAGTGGCTCGCGTTCGGTATTCAGGGCCTTGCCCCCTACTGGTTTGAACTGGATCTGACCGCCTACCTGGGCGAGGGCGGACGTACAGCTCTGTCGTTGGAAGCGGAATACGAATTGCTACTCACCCAGCGCCTGATTTTACAGCCTCGGGCTGAACTGACCGCCTATGGCAAAGACGATGCGGTTAACGGACTGGGTAGCGGTTTGTCCGATGTCGCCCTGGGACTGCGATTGCGCTACGAGTTTTCACGCCAGTTCGCCCCTTATGTCGGTATCGAGTGGAACGGCACCTTTGGCGCCACCGCCGATCAGGCGCGGGCCAACGGCGATGCCACCAAGGATACCCGGTACGTCGCCGGGATCCGGTTCTGGTTTTAATCAAACGACTTATGTTTTTAACACAACCTAGGAGTCACATTATGAAACGCCAATCACTCAGCTATTTCGTCGCCCTGCCGGCATTATTGCTTGCCCTGTCAGCCCAAGCCCACGATCCCAAGGAGCACATGAAGGAGGCGCAGGCGCCGGACTGTGCGGCCATGAAAGACATGGATCATTCCAAAATGGACATGAAAGATCCGGTCATGCAGGCCATGATGAAAAAATGCATGAAGGCCATGCACAAGGATGAAGAAGGATCGCATGAAGCTCATGGGGACAAAGGCCATACCGATCACGGTAACCATGACGAAAAATCCGATGAAAAAAAGCCGGCCAAACACCAGCACAAAAAATAACGGGTAGCCATTCCTGAGGAGATAACATGACGTCCTTTAAGTTTTTATCCTGCTTTAAATGCCTCGCCGTTGCGGCAGGCGTGGCGGCGGTGACCGGTGTGGGGTTCCTCTATTCGGGTCTCTATCCGATGGGAGCCGATGACCATCACAACGACTTGACTTATTGGGCGCTGGAAACCCTGCGCGAGCGATCCATCGCCCGCGCATCAAACGACATCGAGGTGCCGACCGACCTGAATTCGTCCGAGCGCTTGCTGGCAGGCGGCGCCGACTACAACGACATGTGCACCGGCTGCCATCTCAAACCGGGCAAGACCGAAAGTGATTTTACCCTGGGGCTGTATCCCGCGCCGCCCAATCTAACACTGACGGGTGATAGGCATGGGCATGAGCATGCCGGTGACACTGATAATGATGACGAGGCCATTAAGCGACAATTCTGGATTATTAAACATGGCATCAAGGCTTCCGGGATGCCGGCCTGGGGGCCGGGTCATGACGATCAGCGCATCTGGAACATGGTGGCGTTCCTGCAGCGCCTACCCGAGTTGTCGCCGCAGCAATACCAGATCCTGACCGCGCGCGGCGCGGATGACGCCGGGCACCATTAAGGCTGGCTTCAGGAGGATACCCATGTCGCATGCCCGTGACGACCACCGACCCCGTCAGCGCGGCGAGTCCAACAGCACTGAATTGACCGACCCCGTGTGCGGGATGTCGGTCATGAAGACATCCTTCCACAAGGCCGAGTTTCAGGGCAGGCTGTACTCCTTTTGCAGCGCGCATTGCCGAAGCCAATTTATGAATAATCCACAACGCTATCTGACAAGATCCGAACGCGCCGAGGGCGATGCCAACACCGAGTACAGTTGTCCTATGCATCCGGAAGTGAGGCAACTGGGCCCGGGCACCTGCCCGAAATGCGGCATGGCGCTGGAACCGGTGATGCCCAGTAGCGAGGCCAGGGACAACCCGGAACTCGCGGATTTCAGGCGTCGTTTCTGGTACACCTTACCACTGACTATCATGGTGACTCTGATCGCTATGTCGGGTGGGGCATTTGACAGTCTGCTGGGGACGGCACGCCCCTGGATGGAGCTGGCGCTGGCCACTCCGGTGGTGCTCTGGTCCGGCTGGCCTTTCTTTGTCCGCTGGATCCAGTCCCTCAAGCAACGTTCGCCCAATATGTGGACCCTGATCGGTACTGGCACCGGCGCAGCTTATCTGTACAGCGTTATCGCAACCGTCGCGCCCGGCATTTTCCCGACTTCGTTCCGTCTCGATGGCGACGTTGCGGTATATTTTGAGGCGGCTGCGGTGATCATTTCACTGACCTTGCTCGGTCAGGTGCTAGAACTGAAGGCCCGCTCGGAGACCGGTGCCGCCATCCGCGGCGTGATGGATTGGTGAGAGGCTTTTTTGTGCGACCTGGTGCATGGGTAATATGGCTGCTGCTGGTGACGCTCCTTGCGAGGAGCGCGTTTGCGGCTTCGTCAGACTTCTGCACCATGCCTGCCAATCAACCGGCACCGGTCGGCCTATTCCAGGGTGAGCATGCGCATCTGAACTACGCTCAGTTGGAGCATGATGCCATGCAGCATGACGCCGGTGAAGTCCAGGATCGACACGGCTGCTGTGCCGGTGATAAGGGCGACGCTGACTGTATGATGAGCGGTTGCCTGTCAATGATGCCGCCCGTTGCTCACTTCGCTTCCCCCATTCATGCAGGTTCCATCGCAATTGTTTTTCATGTGCCCGCCTTCCCGCGACCGCCCAATTTTCCTCTATTGAGACCTCCGATCGCCTGATTGATAGGTAAAAACCGTTTTCTCGAACTGTGATACAAGGCGCTTCGCCTGCACGACTGAAGTCTGCTCGTTACCTTGTCATCCATTACTTAATGTTCTATTCAATTGTCTTCGGAGGCAACTATGTATCGATTTAAATTAACGGGCTTGGTGTTGGGGCTGTTGACGCTGCCCTTGATCGCGGCCTGTAATGATGGGCCTAAAAACCCAAAAAAATCTGACCCATCCGCTGGTGCAGTTGAAACGCTTACCGTCTACAAAAGCCCTACCTGTGGCTGCTGTAAAAAATGGATAGGTCACCTTGAAGACGAGGGCTTTGAGGCCAGTGTCGAACACCCGGCTAATCTGGACGCCATCAAGGATCGCTATCGAATCGCAAACAACCTGCGTTCCTGCCACACAGCGGTGTCGTCACAAGGCTATGCCTTTGAGGGGCACATCCCGGCCCGCTATATTCATCAGTTTCTGGCTAATCCGCCAGCCGACGGGATTGGGCTGACAGTGCCCGCCATGCCCGTTGGCAGTCCGGGTATGGAGGTGGGTGACAAGTTCATGCCATACCGGGTTCTGCTGATGAAAAAAGACGGCAGCACTGAAGTGTTTGCCAGTGTCGAGAGCGCGGCTCAACAGGTTCAGCCACTCCAACAACCGGAAGCGCAGCCATGAAAATATTCGTCACCATGCTTTTTATCCTGCCGCTCGGTATAGGCAGTGTCATAGCCTTTGCGCAATCCCTTCCCGAGACCCTGACGCTGGACGAGGCGATAACCCTCGCCATAGATACCGATCCCTGGCTCACCGGTAGCCAGTACACTCAGCAGGCCCTTACCGACGAAGCGACTGCCGCGGCGACTTTGCCGGATCCCCGAATGAGCCTGATGGCCGGCAGTTTCCCTGTTGATTCTTTTGACATCAATCAGGAAGGCATGACTCAGTTGTCGGTGGGGATCAGCCAAATGTTTCCCCGGGGTGACAGTCTGTCGCTCACCCGCCGACAAAAGCAGCAGCTAGCCGAGCAGCATCCCTTACTAAGGCTGGATCGTCGGGCCAAGGTAGGCGCTACGGTCAGCCAGTTGTGGTTGGAAGCCTTCAAGGCGCAGGAGAGTATCCGGCTGATCGAACAGGATCGCGCACTGTTTGAGCAGTTGGTGGATGCCGCCAAAGCGGGTTACTCCTCGGCGCTGGGCAGGGCACGTCAGCAGGACGTAATTCGCGCGCAGTTGGAGCTGATTCGTCTTGAAGACAGACTGACGATGCTCAGGCAGCAACAGCAAGCCGCACAAAAGCGTCTGACCGAATGGATCGGTGCGCCTGCCACTGTCCCTCTGGCTCCGGTACTACCGACACAGTCTCTTTCCAGGCCACTGTCGGTACCGACCATTAAGCAGGCCAGCGAGCATACGCGCTACGAATGGATCCGCCATCATCCCGCGCTACGGGCACTGGACCAGCGTATCGACGCAACGCAAACCGGTGTGGATCTGGCAAAACAGAAATACAAGCCCGAATGGGGCCTGACCGCCCAATACGGCTATCGCGACAGCGATCCCATGGGGCGCGACCGGGCCGATCTGTTCTCCGTTGGCGTCACCTTCGATCTGCCCCTTTTCACCGGTAACCGGCAGGACAAGGAAGTCAGCGCCGCCGTAAATCGAACCGAGGCCATCAAAACCGAAAAGTACTTGCTTGGTCGTCGGCTAATGGCGGAACTGGAAACCGCGAGCGTACAACTGGCACGTCTCGATGAACGCCAGGCGTTATACACCGATCAGCTGCTGCCGCAAATGGCTGAGCAGGCAGAAGCTTCGCTGACCGCCTACAACAACGACGACGGCGACTTCGCCGAAGCCGTGCGTGCCCGCATTGCCGAATTGAATGCCAAGGTCGACGCGCTCGCCATTGCCGTGGATCGGCAGAAGACCATCGCCCAAATCAATTACCTGCTCGCCGAGGCGTCGTTCGACGATGCACGGCCGGCGAAACCGTTTTAAAGGAGTTCAACATGAATACATTCACCAAAACCTTGCTGGGCACGGCCGTCGGCGCGCTGCTCGGCGCATCCGGCGTCTGGCTACTCGGCAACCCCGATGAGGGGGATATGACAGCAACCGGCGGTGAACGCAAGCCACTTTACTGGGTGGCGCCCATGGATCCCAACTACAAGCGCGACAAGCCTGGCAAATCGCCCATGGGCATGGATCTGATCCCTGTGTACGAGAAATCCGCCGGAGAGGATGAAGCCGGCACCGTCAAGATATCGCCCGAGGTCGTCAACAATCTCGGCGTGCGCACCGCCACGGTTGAGTCCGGGTCTCTGAATCTGGATGTCAAAACCGTCGGTTACGTGCAATACGATGAGAACCGGCTGGTGCATATCAGCCCGCGCGTGGAAGGCTGGATCGAGACGCTCCATGTCAAGGCCGCCGGGGATCCGGTCAGACAGGGCGACCCCCTGTACACCCTCTATTCACCCACCCTGGTCAACGCCCAGGAGGAATTGTTGTTGGCGTTGAAACGCGACAATCCGGTGTTGATCGGCGCTGCCGTGGAACGGTTATTGGCATTGCAGGTGCCGCGGGCAGATATCGACCGGCTGCGTAAAACCCGCAAGGTCAGCCAGACCATCACCGTTGCCGCGCCGCAGTCCGGGGTACTGGACAATCTCGCGGTGCGTGAGGGCATGTTCGTCAAGCCTGGCTTGAGTCTGATGAGCATCGGCCAACTGGAGCATATCTGGGTGATCGGTGAGGTGTTCGAACGACAGGCAAGCCTGGTCAAGACCGGCGACCAGGTGCGGATGCGGCTCGATTACCTGCCCGGTCGGGATTGGTTGGGCCAGGTGGACTATGTCTATCCGTCTTTGAATGCCAAGACACGTACCGCGCAAATCCGGGTGCATTTCGACAACCCGGACGACTTCCTCAAGCCGGGCATGTTCGCGCAGATGGTCATTGAGACCCAGGCGGGGGCTGAAGCACTGTTAATCCCGCGAGAAGCGCTGATCCGTACCGGCAGCCAGGCGCGCGTGGTGTTGGCGCTGGGTGATGGCAAATTCAAATCGGTGGCCGTTGAGGTCGGGCGTGTGGGCGAACGGCAGGTGGAAATTCAGTCGGGACTCAAAGAAGGGGAACGCATTGTGACCTCTGCTCAGTTCCTGATCGACTCGGAATCCAGCAAGACGTCGGACTTCAAGCGCATGGCCAAGCGCGATCAGCAAGGCGAATCAATGGATGTAAAGGCAGACGCTGATTCCCGCTCAGTCTGGGTGGCCGCACGTATCGACAGCCTGATGCCGGATCACCGCATGGTGACCCTGGAGCACGAGGCCATCCCGGACTGGCAATGGCCCACCATGACCATGGATTTCACCGTCGCTGAGGCTGTGGACATGGATGCGCTCAAACAGGGAATGCGCCTGCATGTGCAGATCACCAATAACAACAGTGGTGGATACCAGATTACCCAAGTGCATATTCCCAATGAGCAAGGCAATGATGCCATGCCTGCAGGAATGGATCACGGTCAGCACGAGGGTATGGATCACGGTGATATGTCGATGCCGGAGCACAGCGAACACCAGGGCATGAACCACGACGCTCACGATCAAAAGGAGCACAATCATGATTGAATCGATAATCCGTTGGTCCGTCGGTAACCGTTTCTTCGTGCTGCTGGCTACTTTGATGCTGGTGGGGATGGGTCTCTATTCGCTGAAAAACACCCCGGTGGACGCCATTCCCGATCTGTCCGATGTACAGGTCATTATTAAGACCAGTTTTCCTGGGCAGGCACCGCAGGTGGTGGAGGACCAGGTCACGTATCCACTGACTACTGCCATGTTGTCGGTACCCGGTGCGGTTACCGTGCGCGGTTATTCCTTTTTTGGCGATTCCTTTGTGTATGTCATTTTCGACGAGGATACCGATGCCTACTGGGCACGTTCCCGGGTGCTGGAGTACCTGTCTCAGGTCGCGCCCACATTACCGCCCAGCGCCCGGCCGCAACTGGGACCGGACGCCACCGGTGTCGGCTGGGTCTACCTCTATGCCTTGGTGGATCGCAGCGGTCAGCATGACATCAGTCAGCTGCGCAGCCTGCAGGACTGGTTCCTGAAATACGAGCTGCAAACCGTGCCGGGTGTTTCCGAAGTCTCGGCGCTCGGTGGCATGGTCAAGCAGTATCAAGTGAAGGTAAACCCGGAGAAACTGCGCGCCTTCGGTATTCCCCTGTCTCTTATCCAGATGGCTATCCAGCGCGGCAACCAGGAAGTGGGCGCCTCGGTGGTGGAAATGGCCGAAGCCGAGTACATGGTGCGCGCCAGCGGCTACATCCAGGGTATCGATGATCTGGCCAACATTCCGTTAGGGTTGGATGTTAACGGTACGCCGCTGTTGCTCAAGGATGTGGCGGATATCGAGTTGGGGCCGCAAATGCGCCGTGGCATCGCCGAGTTGAACGGCGAAGGTGAAGTGGTGGGCGGTATTGTGGTGATGCGTTTCGGTGAGAACGCCCAGAAAACCATTGATGGGGTCAAGGCCAAGCTGGAAAAACTCAAGGCGGGTTTGCCCGATGGCGTGGAGATCGTAACCGTTTATGATCGTTCAGGGCTGATATCTCGCGCCATTGACAGTTTGTGGAAAAGTCTGGCCGAAGAACTCGCCATTGTGGCGTTGATCTGTGTCATTTTCCTGTTTCATGTCAGGTCCTCACTGGTGGCGGTCTTCAGTCTGCCGCTAGGTATACTCACGGCTTTTACCGTGATGTATTGGCAAGGTCTCAATGCCAATATCATGTCATTAGGCGGTATAGCGATTGCGATAGGCGCCATGATTGATGGCGCGATTGTCATGATCGAAAACATGCATAAGCATATGGAACGTACGCCCTTGACGCCAGAGAACCGTTGGAAAATCGTGGCGGCGTCAGCCAGTGAAGTCGGTCCGGCGCTGTTTTTCAGTTTGCTTATTATCACTGTGAGCTTTGTACCAGTATTCACCCTGGAAGCCCAGGAGGGCCGGATGTTCAGCCCGTTGGCCTTTACCAAAACCTATGCCATGGCAGCCAGTGCGGCGCTTGCTATCACAGTGGTGCCGGTTTTGATGGGATATTTCATCAGAGGCAAGGTGGTAGCGGAAAACAAGAATCCCGTTAATCGATTACTGATTGCCGGGTACATGCCCCTGCTGAAAACCGTATTGCGTTTTCCGAAAATTACACTTGCCATTGCGGTTGTGATTTTCCTCGTTGGGATCTGGCCGGTTAACAAGATTGGTAGTGAATTCATCCCCGATCTGGATGAAGGTGATCTGATGTATATGCCGACCACTTATCCGGGGATCTCGATAGGCAAAGCCAGGGAATTGTTGCAGCAGACCGACAAGCTGATCGCGACAGTGCCTGAGGTAAAAACCGTGTTTGGCAAAATCGGCCGTGCCGAGACAGCCACGGATCCCGCTCCGCTGACCATGATCGAGACCTTTATTCAGCTCAAGCCCAAAGAGGAATGGCGCGAGGGCATGACCACGGAGAAGCTCAAGAAGGAGCTGGATGCGCTAGTGAAATTCCCCGGTTTGACCAACGCTTGGGTGATGCCGATCAAGACTCGCATCGACATGCTGGCCACCGGCATCAAGACGCCGGTAGGCATCAAGGTGGCGGGCGAGGATCTGCGAGAAATTCAGAAGATTGGTCAGCGACTAGAGCAGATCCTCAAGGATGTACCCGGCACAGCCTCGGTGTATTCCGAAAGGGTGGCCGGTGGGCGTTACATCAAGGTGGATATTCAGCGTGCACAGGCGGCGCGCTATGGCCTCAATATTGCTGATGTGCAGCAGGTAATAGCCACGGCCATTGGGGGAATGAATGTGGCGCAGACCATTGAGGGGCTGGAGCGTTATCCGATCAATCTGCGCTACCCGCAGGACTATCGAGACTCGCCAGAACAGCTGGCGCTGCTGCCCATCGTTACGCCCAGCGGCCAACGCATTGCGCTCGCCGATGTGGCCAATGTCTATGTGGAGGACGGCCCGCCAGCGATCAAGAGCGAGAACGCCAGGCTGAATGGCTGGACCTTTGTAGATATCGATGGGGTGGACGTGGGCAGCTATGTACAAGCGGCCATGGCAACGGTCGAGCAGCAGTTGGATTTACCGGCCGGTTACTCGGTGGCCTGGTCCGGTCAGTACGAATACATGCTGCGCGCCAAAGAGAAACTGACCTATGTGGTTCCTTTGACGCTTGCCATCATTATCATTCTGTTATACATGAATTTTCGTAACTTCACTGAAATAGCCATTATTCTGGGAACACTACCACTGGCGGTAATTGGTTCAATCTGGCTGATGTACCTGCTTGGCTATAATTTTTCTGTCGCGGTTGCGGTTGGTTTTATTGCACTGGCGGGGGTTACGGTGGAAATAGGTATCATCATGTTAACTTATCTTAACCAAGCATATCACCAATTGATAGATACCTGTCGTGAGCGTGGAGTGCAACCATTAAAAGAAGATTTGCTCGAAGCCGTGACACAGGGCGCGGGACTTCGTGTAAGACCCGTAATGATGACTACGGCCTCCACTATCGCTGGATTGCTGCCCATTATGTTCAGTTCCGGAACAGGTGCGGAAGTTGTTAGCCGGATTGCGGCGCCTATGGTGGGCGGAATGGTGAGTGCTGTGATTTTAACGTTGTTGGTATTACCCGTCGTGTATTACCTATGGCGCACCCGCTCGCTGAAAGCATAAGAGCCTGTAAACCAAATTGTGTAACTGCCCACGACTGAGTAACCTTTTTAAAAGGATGCCATCGTGGGTATGCAATTGGACCAAGAAAAACTCAAAGCCATGGCCGCCGAGTTGGCCAAAGACATTAAGTCTGAAAAAGATCTCGGAGCTCTTACTCAACAGTTGATCAAAATGACTGTTGAAACCGCCCTCAATGCCGAACTGGACGAGCACCTCGGATACGAGAAACATGCTCCTGAAGGCCGTGGCACTGGCAATAGCCGTAACGGCTATTCAGCCAAGCGCCTGAAAGGGCAGCACGGCGAAGTATCGATACAGGCTCCGCGAGACCGGAACGGTTCTTTCGAACCTCAATTCATCCGTAAAGGCCAGTCCCGTCTGACCCAGATGGATGACCAAATCCTCGCACTTTACGCCAAGGGTCTGAGCACCCGGGATATCGTGGATGCCTTCAAGGAAATGTATGACGCGGATATATCGGCCACGCTCGTCTCTAAGGTGACAGAGCGAGTTATCGAGCAGGTTCACGAGTGGCAGAACCGCCCGCTGGATCCGATCTATCCTATCGTCTATCTGGACTGCATTGTTCTGAAAATTCGACAGGATAAACGCGTCATCAACAAATCCCTGTACCTGGCTCTGGCTATCAACATGGAAGACCAGAAGGAGCTTCTTGGCCTTTGGCTGGCTGAAACGGAAGGCGCGAAGTTCTGGCTATCGGTACTGACGGAACTGAAAAACCGTGGTCTGGAGGACATCCTTATCGCCTGTGTGGACGGCCTGAAAGGGTTCCCAGATGCGATTGCTGCAGAGTATCCGCAGACCAAGATACAGCTGTGTATCGTGCATATGATTCGCAACTCGCTGGGCTACGTGTCCTGGAAGGACTACAAGGCCGTGACGGCCGATCTGAAGCAGATCTACCAGTCTGCCACCGAACGTGAAGCCCGGCAGGCGCTGGATGCCTTTGGCGAACGCTGGGACAGCCAATACCCGCAGATCTCTCGATCCTGGAACAGCCACTGGGACAATCTGATTACGCTGTTCGAGTACCCTCCGGCGATTCGCAAGGTGATCTATACCACGAATGCCATCGAGTCGCTGAACAGTGTGATTCGTAAAGCGACCAAGCGCAGAAAGTTATTCCCCAGCGATGACTCGGCACTGAAAGTGGCTTTCCTGGCGATCCAGCAGGCTTCGAAGAAATGGACCATGCCGATCCGTGATTGGAGGCCGGCATTGAATCGCTTTATTATCGAATTTGGTGACCGCCTGAACGGTCACCTGTAATGGGGTGGGCAGTTACACAGATTTATTTACAGGCTCAGCATTTTTTCTTTTTTGGCAGTAATGCATACGCTATTTGCATGAACGGAGATCAAAATGACTTCGTTGGCCCGTCAACCCCGACAGAGGATTTTTTAACGCATCCCGATGGCACCGCTATCCACTTGGTTACCGGGCTGATGTGGAAAAGATGTGCTGAGGGGCAGACCTGGAATTCTGGAAGTTGCACAGAGTCAGGCTGGGCATCAATGTTTACCTGGATGAGCGCATTGCAGCATGCTCATGCTGAGTCAGCCTTTGCTGGCTATGATGATTGGAGGCTTCCAAACATAAAAGAGCTAGGAACAATAGTGGAAATTAGCTGCAGCGCGCCGGCGATTAACGCAGCAGTGTTCCCCGGCGCTCCAGGTGGTTTGTTTTGGTCTTCTTCTCCCAACTTTTCGGATAGTGGAAAAGCTTGGCCCATCCAGTTTACCCATGGAATTTCCTATCCTGCCGAGAAAAGTTCAATGGCATCAGTAAGACTCGTTCGAAGTGTTGGGGGAAATTAGCAGGCTAACCCTCTACTCATACGGCGGTTAAAAATGGGGGACTACAAAACGGTCTATGGAGTTTAAGAGACAGCAGTCGATACGATGAGACGGCCTACTTCGACTGATAACACTGAGAAATGACATGGCTAAACGAACCGAGTACACGCGGGCTCAAGCCATCGCGCTGATCTCCAGGCAAGCAGCCAGGATCTTGGGTAGCCAGGATAACGCAACGGAGTGGCTGAATACGCCGAACCAGGCACTGGGAATGGCCAAACCGATTGACCTGCTTGGTACGGGGTCTGGCGCCACCCAGGTCCGCAGCGTACTGAGCGCGATTGAGCATGGTGGGCCGGTGTAGGGCTGAAACCCGGAGCCCACATTTCCCACTATTTCGCTAGCCGAGCTTTCAGACCGCTACCGAGGCACCTCAATCAGGCGTTACCGGGGCAGGCAAAATAGGTTGACTGATCAACTATATGGCAATATGGTAACCATATTGCCATATAGGATGAAAGCCATGCCCCCAGTAATCCGGATCTCCGAATCCCTTTACCAGCGCCTCTCCGCCCATGCCGAAGGATTCGACACCCCCGCCAATGTAATCGAGCGACTACTTGACCAGGTTGAAGGGGTTTCCCCCGGCTCCGATGATCATCGCCAGAGCCGTCTTCAGCGGCCGGAGCTTCACTTCTTCCCCAGCGAAGACCGCTTCCGGCAGGGCCTTATCGACGGCAGAACCGGCCAAGTCGTGCTTCACTTTGCGGACGGCAGCAAAGAGAAAAAGCCCTGGCAGTCAAGCCGCTTTACCGAGCGCTCGAACCTCCGTGCGAACATCTGGTCCGGGCTGCTCCGAGGCTGGGAAGAAAAGCAGATTGTCTCTGCCGAATTTCACATGAAATAGCCCGCCCATCACGAAGGAGAACAGCATGTCTCTTCAGCAGGTTAACCAGGTCAAAGCCCGTCTGGATTCCCTTGCCTCTCCATCACATGAGTCATGCGGTGTGTTCTGCAGTACTTGTGGAGGATACGCAAGGCGCCTTCCGCCACTGCTCACCTCTGGGGACCACGACGCCATCAAAGCGATGCTGGAGAGCTCAACGCTGAGCGAGCTAAAGCAGCTTGGCATGTGGCTGGAGTTTCTTCCTGTAGTGCAAGGTGCGGCTTTTCGTCGCTGGATCATGCAGACCTTGGAGGAGCTACCTGGTGCAGACGTGCAGGCAGTCGATGCATTTATCTTTGAAGCCAGGCATTGGACGAGCAGCCCCCAGCTCCTTGCTTACAGCAAGCTGCGAGAGCTGGCTTTGCAGTACGTCGAGCAGGCCCTTCTCCCGGAAAACTGGTCTCTACTGGAAACCATCCTGCTGACCTTGAAAGTCGAAGATATTCCAACCGACCTGATCGATCAGGCTATCGAGATTGCCGAAACCGACCATCAGATTGCTCGCGCGCTCTATAACCGACTCAGAGAAATGGACCCCAGAGTTCGCCAGTTTTCTAGCGACTTAAAGTCTTGATATGTTACGGGCATATCAAGTCTCAGGCAGCGTATCAGCCCGTTGGGATTCGGGAAAAGCGGGCTACTTCGACGATCGACTCTGCGCGTGTACCGGACAGAGAATAAACCAGGCATAATCTCGCTCACATGGCTCGCCCGGCGCGCCACACTCCTCGCAGGTACGCGAGGCCAGCTGCGACGCCATATAGATCATGCCTTTCTGGAAGCTATCGCCACCACCTGCATAAAAACGCAGCTGGGCAAACTTGGCCTTCACTTGATAGGCTTTGACCTGCGCCCCTCTGCCATTATCCGTCAGATGCTGGAGATCACGGCACAACGTATCCACCAGGGTAAACCACCCGTCAGCAATTCCCAGGCCTTCTTGCTGGCAACCCTCAAGAATCTTGGGGTACCGGCTGAATAACAGTTCTTCCAGTTCACGCTTCATGGCTCTCTCCTTTAGTTTTCGTAGTACACGCAACGGGTTTTGCCTGGCAGAGGGTGGGTGGGCATCCGGATTCCGTCACCTCCGATTCCATCACTGCCCATAGGCGATCGACCTGATTACTTCCCGCCTGACCTTTCTCCTGAAGCCCCTCCCGACAGGAATGTAAATACTGTTTCTGGTTTCGATCGGACGCCCAATCGACGAGCCCGTAACCAATACCGAGCTGCAAAGGCAGTTGCCTGCCTTAAAGCCCCCACTGAAGTCATGAATAACCCAATGGGCATAGAGGACAGCAGGCATGAAACCATCGGTATCAAGCTTTTCAGCCTCTTTCTGATTCACCTTGACGTCCAGCCAGATCCAATTCTGGACAATACGGATATTTTTATGCGGTGACGTTTTATAAAGCCCGATAGCCAGCTCCCAAGCATGGCTTTTGGGCGGCGCTTCATGGCAATCGCCCATGTCGCTACGCAGGGCTATCATCATCTCATCCAGAGTCGCGAACACGATGAAATCCTCCAACAGAGACAGGAAAATCAGTTCCGAGAACAATGATCCAAACCTTTGATCAGACTCGTGAAGACATCAGGAGCCCGCGGTATGAGTAGGGCAAAGAGTTCGCCAATGATCCTGCTGCTCGACTCGCTCGCCCGGTGAACCACATACTTCACACGTGCGCATGCTTATCAGGCTGGCCATGTGGATCATCCCCGCCTGGAAATAATCTGCGCCTTCCGCGTAAAAACATAACTCGCCAAATTTCTGCTTCACCTGCAGTGCGCGAACTTGAGGACCTGCGCCGCTATCCGTCAGGTGTTGAAGGCCCAGACAAAGCGTGTCGACAAGGACAAACCATCCGTCACCAATACAAAGCTCCCTGTAGTCACATTGCCCGAGTATTTTCTCGTGCTGCTCGAACAAGCTATCTTCAAGATCCTTTCTCATAGCACCCGCCTCGGTTGATCACGATATTTTGTAGCCCAATGTCCTACTGTAGTGCTCCGACACCAGCACGGACCTTTTCCTCGTCAATAAACGGTAATAGCCGAGCAATGTTTCGGGCATCATCAATACCCCGGTGGTGTACACCCCCGAATTCAAGTTTGTGAAATGCCAGAGCAGACCGAAGTCCTGTACGACGTTGGCGTGTGGTCGCCCTCCAGGCTTTCTTCAGGTTCACATGCGGTCGCTTGAGAAATGCTGAGCCACTGGCGAACCGGCGCTCCATGGACGCGAATTCCCGAAAATCGTAGCCGCCCCACGACCCCCAGATACCGGGTCTTTGGTCAGCCGGTAATCACCCCGAAATTTAGCCCTGCTCAAAAGTAGAATTTTCTCGTAACCTAGCACGAAGGAGATTCTGCATGAAGAAGTCACGATTTTCGGACAGCCAGATCCTGGCGATCCTCAAGCAAGCGGAGAATGGCGTCCCTGTTCCCGAGCTGTGCCGGGAGCATGGCATGAGCAGCGCCAGCTTCTACAAGTGGCGCGCCAAGTACGGCGGTATGGACGCGTCCTTGATGGCTCGCCTGAAGGAGCTTGAGGACGAGAACCGCAGGCTCAAGAAAATGTATGCCGAGGAGCGCCTCAAGGCCGAGATTGTCCAGGAGGCACTCACAAAAAAGTGGTAA
>NZ_FNUM01000001.1:0-197684 GCF_900107995.1 Alcanivorax sp. DSM 26293
GCTTCCGGGCACAGTTGCTCGGTCAGCGGGTTGGAGCCCAGCAGCAGGTCCTGAACGTCGCTGAAATTACCGCCAGCTTCGGTCAGACAGTCCAGCGGCGTGGTCGGGCCCAGGTCGGCTTCGGAGGTTTCCGGGCAGAATTGCGCCAGTACCGGCTGCAGCGGGTTGCCATCGGCACCCGGCAGGCCACCGCCACCCGGGGCAAGACCACCGGCCGCTTCCGTGAAGCAGGCAGCGGGATCGATCGGGCTGTTGGCCGCCGCTTCCGGGCACAGTTGCTCGGTCAGCGGGTTGGAACCCAGCAGCAGGTCCTGAACGTCCTGGAAGTTGCTGCCCGCTTCTGCCAGACAGTCAATCGGTGTGGACGGCCCCAGGTCTGCCATCGCGGTTTCCGGGCAGAACTGTTCAAGGGCCGGAGCGAACGGATTGCTGCCACCGTCGCCGCCGTCTCCGCCATCGCCACCATCACCGCCGCCGGGGATATTGCCCAGGCCGAGCAGTGCTTCGGTGAAACACTGGGGAGGGTCGATACGGCCATCCGCATTATCCATGGGACAGATCTGCTCGGTCAGCGCATTGCTGGCGGTGAGCATGTCATAGATTTCGATGTAGGCACGGCTGGCTTCGTTCAGACAGTCGATGGGCGTTTGCGGTCCCAGTTCCTGTTCGCCGGTTTCCGGGCACAGCTGGGCGAACAACTGGTCAGCACCAGGCATTTCGCCACCGCCGCCACCGGGCAGCCCGCCCTGGCCGGCCGCTTCTGCGAAGCAGCTGGCAGGATCGAAGTCATCGCTTGCAGCTTCTTCCGGGCACAGCTGATCGGTAAGCGGGTTGGAGCCGCCGATCATGTCACCGATGTTCTGGAAATTACCGGCCGCTTCCTGCAGACAGGCTGCCGGGAAGGTGGCAGAACCGTCAAAGGAGGTGTCGGTATCGTAAAGAAAATCCTGATCCAGCATTTCGCCGTTGAAGGTCAGCGTGGCATCGAACACCTCCGCCGCTTCCGGGCAAAATTGCTGTACCACTGGATTCAGAGACAGCTCATAGCCGGTATCTTCCTCGGCAGCCTCCTCGCTTTCATCCAGACAGGCTTCCGGGTCTACAGCTCCCCCCTCTCCTGCATCACCGGACGCGCCGGGACACAGAGCATCGGTAAGCTCGTTCTGATCGTCGATGATCTCTGCGATTTCTGGAGGCAGGGCACGGGCCGCCGGACCAGAGTCGGCAGGCGTAGAACTGCTACCCCCACCGCCACAGGCCGTCAGCAGAGCCGCAAGGGCGCTACTGCCTACCAGAAGTTTTAGTTGATTAGCCAAGATGAACCCCTCCATCGTACTTTGTCGTCGTTATGGCTTCCGAACGGAAGCTGGCATCAGCGACTATGGAAGGGATGTGCAATCTGATGTAGAGCAAGGAAGTTGGTGGACTGTAAGCAAGCGTAGCCAGCGTTACGGAAGCGTTTCTGAACCCTGATCAGGGCTACTTTTGATAACAATTTACCGGTTGCGTGGCATATCCTGCCCCCCCCACCACCTTGGCCCGGGCACGCACATGGCTGTGGCGATCCTTGTCATCAAGGTGGCCGTGCACAAAGGCACCGATTTCCTGCAACGCCTGACCCGCTTCCGGCAGCCAGGCTGCCAGGGCGTGGAAGACATGGGGCATCCGCTCCCAGACCTGTAGCTGGCAATCCACACCCGCCTCCTTTGCCTGGTCGGCAATGCGCACCGCATCACTGTAGAGCAGCTCGGTACTGCCCACCTGTACCAGCAACGGCGGCAGACCGGTGAAGTCGGCAAACACCGGCGACAGCATGGGGGATGCCGCGTCGTAGCCACGGCTGTAGGAGGCGGAGACGAAGTTCAGGGCACCCAGGGGAATCAGTGGCTCCTTGTCCGCATTGTCCCGGATGCTGTCACCGGAACAGGTCAGATCGCCCCATGGGCTGATCAATACCGCTGAGGAGGGCAACGGCAGTTTCAGTTCCCGTAACCGCAGCAGGGTGACCAGTGCCAGGTTACCGCCGGCGGAATCCCCGGCAAAAACGATATGTTCACTGCTGTAACCACTGTCCAGTAACGCCTTGTAGGCGCGCACCGCATCTTCCAGGGGAGCCGGATACGCCCAGTCCGGTGGTTGCCGGTAATCCAATGCCAGGACCTTGGCCCGACAGTAATGACTGAGCCGCCAGGTGACGGCGCGATGGGAACGGGGCGAACCAAAAAAATAGGCGCCGCCGTGGAAGTACAACACCACCCGGTTACTGCGTACCCGCCGCCCGGTGATCAACCATTCCCCGGGCACACCCCCCACTTGTGCCCGGGCAATATGCACGTCGGACGGTACCGGCAACGCCAGCGTGACCGCATCGAATCCCAGTTGGGAAAATTTCATGAAACGGCGGGAGAATTTCAGTCGGCTGATTACCGGCTTGACCATATTCCTGGCCACCACATTGATGGCCCTGCCCTGCCAGCTCAGTGCTGGATAATGTTTCTTGTTGTTCTTCATGGCTTGCGCCGCATCGAAACTGTTGCTTCGAGACTAAGCGTTGATCGTGATACGGGCAAGGTAACAGGAAAGCGGGAAATGTAGAAACGTGCGAAACAGATCTGCACCGCCTTCAATTTTTATTTTTGTTGTAGGAGCTATGCTTGCATGGCGAAGAGGTACTCGTCGCCCTGAAAGGCTGCTGGAAAGCGCCGTGTTTTCGCCATGCAAGCATAGCTCCTACAAAAGATCGGTGGCCAATGTGTAGGGTGGGTTAACCGGGGAAAGACAGTGGCGAGTTACGAGGAGCGAGTTACGAAAAGCGAAAAGCTACCCCTCTGTTGTTTCACGGTTTTGATTTTCGAAACTCGAAACTCGTATCTCGCAACCCGCCCCTCCATCAAACGCTGCAGCTTTCCAGCAGGCCGCGCAGTTCCGGGATGCAGGAGCCGCAGTTGGTGCCGGCCTGGCAGCCTTTGCCGATGGCTTCCACGCTGTCTGCACCCTCTTCCACTGCGGCCTGGATGGTTTTCTCGCGCACCTGAAAACAGCTGCAGATCACGGGTCCCAGGTCAGGACCGGCATCCACCGGTTGGCCGGCAAGCAGCGCCAGGTGCGGGGTGTCTGCCTCGTCAGCGAAACAGTTGGCCAGCCACTCCACATCGCACAATGGCAGGGCGTCGCCGATGGCCAGCCAGGCCAGCAATCGGCCCTCACTGTCCAGGGCAGCGCGGCGGAAGTGTCCGGTGGCAGGGTCGTTGAGTGCCAGCCACTGAGCGGCGTCGGGAAGCCAGTCGTGCAGCTGTTGTTCGGTTAGGTCCGCATCGCCGGCCAGCCGATAGCGCTGTACCTGGCCCGCCTGCAAAAATGCATCGACGGGAACTCGGGCCCAGTACTCCACGGCGGGAGGGGGCGCCGCCGTGAACAACCAGCCATGCCAGCGGGGTTGCCAGTCGCTGACGTTGACCGGCGTATGCTTGAACGCCGGCTGGCCGGAATGCGGATCCAGACGTGCCGGCACCAGGGCATCCACCCGGGCACGGCGAGAAAACTGATCGGTCCAGTGCATGGGCATGAAGGCGGTGCCGGGACGTTGCCCGGCATCGCTGGTGACCCGCACCAGGGCGTCACCGACCTTGCTGGCAAGGCGTACAAAGCCGCCTTCCTTGAGCCGGTAACGTTCAATATCGTTGGGATGCAACGCCGCAAACGGTTCGCTCAGGTGGGCAAACAGACGTCCGGCGCGGCCGGTACGTGTCATGGTGTGCCACTGGTCGCGGATACGGCCGCTGTTGAGAATGATCGGGAAGGCATCACCGATCCGGTGGACGTTGGGATTCTCGCAGGCCACGAAACGGGCACGACCATCCGGCGTGGCGAAGTGTCCGTCGCCGAAGCAGCGAGGCTCCCCTTGCAAGGGCCACTGTTGTGGCTGCCATTGCTCATACTGGTCGGCGCTCAGCTCCGCGGCAGCAGTCATATCCAGCCGCTTGCCAAATCTGCCCGCCAAGGCGGTGAGCGCCGAGTACTCGGCAAAAATCTGATGTTCGTGCTGGTAGGGAAACGCGGAAGCGTAGCCCATGCGCCGGGCCACTTCGCTGATAATCCACCAGTCCGCCCTGGCATCACCCGGGGCTTTCACAAACGGACGCTGCCGTGACACGCACCGCTCGGAGTTGGTCACCATGCCGGATTTCTCCCCCCAGCCCAGGGCGGGCAGGCGAATATCGGCGCAAGCCAGGGTGTCGCCGCTGGCCACGCAGTCGGAGACCACCACGGTGTCACAGGCCATCAGTGCATGGCGTACCCGATCCGCTTCCGGCAGGGAATCCACCGGGTTGGTGGCCATGATCCACACCGCTTTTACCTGACCGCTTTCCACCGCATTGAACAGGTCCACCGCAGTGAGGCCGTTTTCAGTGGCCAGGGTGTCGGTCTGCCAGAAATTGGCCACGGCTGCGTGGTGTTCCGGGTTATCAATATCCAGGTGCACGGCAAGCTGGTTTGCCAACCCCCCCACTTCGCGACCGCCCATGGCATTGGGCTGGCCGGTGATGGAAAACGGGCTGGCGCCGGGCTTGCCCACCCGGCCGGTGGCCAGGTGGGCGTTAATGATGGCGTTCCCCTGATCTGAGCCGTTGCGGGCCTGATTAACGCCCTGGGAAAACACGGTAACCGTCCGGTCGCAGGCGGCAAACCAGTCATAAAAAGTGGTCAGGTCCTCCTGGCTGACCCCCAGCTGCTCGGCCAGGGTAGCCCAATCATTGCCCTGCTCCCGTGCTGTGGCCAGCGTAGCCGCGAACCCCTCGGTGTGGGCATGGATATAGTCGCGGTCCAGGCCATTGTGATCATCCAGCCAGGTGAGCAGACCGTTGAAAAGCTGCACATCCTGGCCGGGACGTATGGCCAGGTGCAGGTCGGCCAGATCACAGGTGGCCGTCCGGCGGGGGTCGATCACCACCACTTTCATGTGCGGCCGCGCCTGTTTCGCGGCAGCGATGCGCTGGTACACGATGGGGTGCGCCCAGGCGGTATTGGAGCCGGTGAGAATCACCAGGTCCGCCAGCTCCAGATCCTCGTAACAACCGGGCACCACGTCTTCGCCAAACGCCCGCTTGTGGGCAACCACCGCACTGCTCATGCAGAGGCGGGAGTTGGTATCGATGTTGGCGCTGCCAATAAACCCTTTCATGAGTTTGTTGGCCACGTAATAGTCTTCAGTGAGCAACTGGCCGGACACATAGAAGGCCACCGCATCCGGACCGTGTTCTTCGACGATACGGCGGAAACGTTCGGCCACTTCATCCAGGGCGCGATCCCAGGAGACGCCCTCCCCGTTGACCTGCGGCTGCAACAGACGATCCTGATCGCCCAGGGTTTCCAGTACCGAAGAGCCTTTTACACACAGGCGACCGGCATTGGCCGGGTGCTGCGTGTCACCCTGCAGGGTAATGCCATCGGTTTTGATGCCGCAGCCCACGCCGCAGTAAGGACAGGTGGTGCAAATACTCATGCGGCAAGGTTCTCCTGGTTGTCGTCGCCAGGGGCCGGAAGATTGCAGAAGGCTTCCCCCAACAGCAGGCTGGAACGCACCGCACTGATATCCGTGCGGTTCCGCCACAGGCTTTCATAGAAAGGAGCTTCGGCCACGCTGCCATACAACACCATGCCGGTGATGCGATTGTCGCAAAGCTGCAGACGGCAATAACTGCCAGGCAAACTCAGCTGCAGGGTGTCACCCTCTCCGGAGAAATCCCCGAAGGAGACCAGATCGATGCCGGAAATCTTCAGCCGGGTGGCGCTATCTGCATACAGATAACGACGGTGACCCAGCTCGGCCAGATGGCTGGCACAGACCGCCGCCTGTTCATACAGGGGCGCTACCAGACCAAAGGTACGCTGGCGATGCTCCACGCATTCGCCGATGGCATAAATGGCCGGGTCGAACGTTTGCAGGGTATCGTCGACGCGAATCCCCTGGTTCACGGTCAGACCGGCCTGTTCGGCCAGGGCCATACGGGGCACGATCCCCACCGCCTGGACCACATAATCCGCAGGCAGGCGTTGGCCATCGCCCAGCTGAACGGCGGTGACAGCGCCCCGCCCGTTGTCTTCGATGGTTTGCGTACGGGCCTTCATGACAAACTTGAGCCCCCGGGCTTCCAGATCCTGTTGCAGGCGATGGCCTGCCGCCTCATCCAGTTGCTGGTTAAGCAGGTGGCCACGGCTGTGTACCAGCGTCACATCGTGCCCCTGTTTCACCAGGGCATCCGCCGCCTCCAGGCCCAAAAACCCGCCGCCCACCACCACCACCCGGCCAGGGGGCAGGGACAATAGTGTTCTGACGTCATGCAGATCACGAAAGCTCATGACGCCTTTCAGGTCCACACCGCCCACCGGCAACTGGCGCGGTGCCGCCCCGGTGGCCAGCACCAGGCGATCATAATCGAGTCTGTGTCCCGCAGCGGTGATCACCTGTCGCCGATGGCGATGAATCTGTACCACCGGCGAGCCGGTGATAAGGCGAATATCCCGGTCGCGATACCACTGGTGGGGATAGGTGGTAATGGTCTGCTCGTCCGTACCGCCCCCCAGCAAGGGGGACAGCATGACCCGGTTGTAACCGGCAAAGGGCTCCTCCCCCACCACCGTGATCTGATACAGATCCGGCGCCAGGCCAGTGAGCTCCTCCAGCAGGCGGCACGCCGCCATGCCGTTACCGATGACTACCAGTCGCTTCATTACCGCATCGCCCTCGTGCTGTTCAGGCCGGGATGGCCAGCTTTATCACGTCCCCTTCCACCTGAACCGGATAGACCGTGAGGGAGACTTCCTCGTCTTCCAGACACTGACCGGTTTCCAGGTCGAAATGCTGCTTGTAGATTGGCGATGCCACCACGCGCTTGTCGCCCAGGGAGCCAAGGATCCCCCGGCTCAGCACATTGGCCTGGCTGAACGGGTCGCGATTATCCAGAGCGTAGAGATTGCCATCGCGGGTGCGGAACAGGGCGGCCTGGCGCCCGGGCAGACGGACGCCCACCCCGGTGCCCGGCAGCACATCATCAAGCTTGCAGACGGTTTGCCACTGCACGGCTACAGAACTGTTCATGCTCATGCCTCCTCGACCAGTTCGATACGTTCATGCTCATAGGCCGGACGACGCTGACCCCGCTCACGCACGTATTTCAGATTGTCATCGGCACTGTCATCGTTAACGAAATGTTTGAAACGTTTCAGCGCTTCATCGTCTTCGATGGTGGTCTTCCACTCACACTGGTAGGTGTCAATCACGTGTGCCATTTCCGCTTCCAGCTCGGCACCGATACCCAGGGAGTCCTCCAGAATCACCTGCTTCAGGTAATCCAGGCCCCCTTCCAGGTTTTCCAGCCAGACGCTGGTGCGCTGCAGGCGATCGGCGGTCTTGATGTAGAACATCAGGAAACGGTCGATGGTCTTGATCAGTGCTTCGTCGGAGAGATCGGACGCGAACAGGTCCGCATGGCGCGGGCGCATGCCGCCGTTGCCGCACACATACAGGTTCCAGCCTTTCTCGGTGGCGATCACCCCCACATCCTTGCTTTGTGCTTCGGCACATTCGCGGGTACAGCCACTGACCGCCATCTTGATCTTGTGGGGACTGCGCAGGCCCTTGTAACGCTCTTCCACCTGGATAGCGGTACCGACCGAATCCTTCACCCCATAGCGGCACCAGGTGGAGCCGACACAGGATTTCACGGTACGCAGGGACTTGCCGTAGGCGTGGCCGGTTTCAAAGCCGGCATCCACCAGGGTGCGCCAGATATCCGGCAACTGCTCCACGCGGGCACCAAACAGATCCACCCGCTGGCCACCGGTGATCTTGGTGTAGAGGTCGTATTTCTTGGCCACTTCACCGAGCACGATCAGCTTGTCCGGCGTAATTTCGCCGCCGGCCACACGGGGCACCACGGAATAGGTACCGTCGCGCTGCAGGTTGCCCAGGAAGTAGTCGTTGGTGTCCTGCAGGCCCGCGTGGGGCTTCTTCAAGACGTAGTCGTTCCAGCAGGACGCCAACACCGAGGCGACCGTGGGTTTACAGATGTCACAGCCGTCACCGCTACCGTGTTTTTCCAACAGTTCGTCAAAGGTGGTGATCTGACCGACTCGCACCAGGTGATAGATTTCCTGACGGGAATACGGGAAGTGTTCGCACAGGTGGTTGTTCACTTCCACACCGCGTTTTTCCAGTTCGCTGTCCAGTACCTGTTTCACCAGTGCCGAACAACCGCCACAGGTGGCGGAGGCCTTGGTGCAGGATTTCAGGTCGCCAACGGTCATGGCACCGCCATCAATGGCCGCGCACAGATCACCTTTGGAGACGTTGTTGCAGGAACAGATCTGGGCGCTGTCAGGCAGGGCATCGGCCCCCAGCAACGGCGCACCATCAGAGACCGGCGCCACCAGGGCGGCAGGGTCACCGGGCAGGTCCATCTCATTCAGACAAAGCTGCAACAGGTTACCGTAGTCGTTGGCATCCCCCACCAGTACCGCACCGAGCAGTTTCTTGCCGCACTCACTGATCACCGCCTTCTTGTAGATACCGGCGGTCTGATCCATGAACACGGTGCTGCGCGAACCGGGGGTATTGCCATGGGCATCACCAATGGACGCCACATCCACGCCCATCAGTTTCAACTTGGTGCTCATGTCCGCACCGAGGAACTGTTTTTCCTGCTTGCCCATCAGATGTTCGGCCGCGATCTCCGCCATCTGGTAACCCGGTGCCACCAGGCCGAAGATGCGCCCTTCCCACAGCGCCACCTCACCAATGGCATAGATGTTGTCATCGGAGGTGACACAGTGGTTGTTCACCACAATCCCGCCTCGCTCGCCGATTTCCAGTTCGCAGGCGCGACCCAGTTCGTCCTGGGGACGAATCCCGGCAGAGAACACAATGACATCGGTTTCCAGATGTCTGTCTTCACCGAAATTCATTCGATGTTTGCAGCTTTCCCCGTCGACAATATCCCGGGTTCCGGTGTTGGTGTGCACAGTGACACCCAGCTCCTGGATCTTGTCCCTGAGCAGGCCACCCCCAAAGTCGTCCACCTGCACGGCCATCAGGCGCGGCGCGAACTCCACCACATGGGTTTGCAGACCCAGATCATGAAGGGCTTTTGCCGCTTCCAGACCCAGCAGGCCACCCCCCACCACCGTGCCGACCTTGCCATCCTTACTGGCGGCGATAATGGCATCCAGATCCTCAATGGTGCGGTAGACGAAACAGTTGTCCCGGTCGTTACCGGGAATCGGCGGCACAAACGGATAGGAACCGGTGGCCAGCACCAACTTGTCGTAACCCAGTGTCTCGCCGGTATGGGTGGTCACCGTACGAGCGACACGATCAATGACGTCCGCCTTGGTATTGAGCTTCAGCGTGATGTTGTGCTGATCAAAGAAACCGTCCGGCACCAGCGACAGGTCATCGGCAGTCTTGCCTGAGAAATAGCCGGTTAGTCCCACGCGGTCATAGGCCGGCAGTGGCTCCGCGCACAATACGGTAATGTCGAAGTGCTCGCGGCCACCCTGGGCTACCAGGGACTCCAGATAACGTTGACCCACCATGCCGTGGCCAATAAGTAGAAGTTGTTGCTTTGCCATAAGGCTCACCCTCGCGGTGCATGACTGACACTCACCACTGAGCAAGCCCTGTGCCAACTTGATAACCCCATGTTTCCAATAGATTTATTGGTTTTTTCTGGCAATAAATCCAAAAAAACTGCTTTCTTTTAATGCGTTCATGCACGAGAAAAATGCATTTTTCCGTGCACCTACATGGCACAAAAACGCTCCGCATTTGCGCACAGGGATTGTCTTATTGCGGCTGCATTTCATTTTATTTTATTGAAAACAGTCACTTACCAAGGTGGCACAGGAGTTGCTCAGATCAGCCCGTCGTTAACCGCCCATGCATGGAGAAGTCATGAGCGATCAAAAGCTGAATCTGTTGAACCTGTCCGCGCCGCGTATCCGCCTGTTGCACCTGAGCTGGCTGGCGTTCTTTATTACCTTTGTTGTCTGGTTTTCCCATGCGCCATTAATGGGGCACCTTCGGGAAGCCTTCGATTTGAGCCCGGACCAGATAAAGGCGTTGCTGATACTTAACGTGGCCCTGACCATTCCTGCACGGGTGATCATCGGCTCACTGGTGGACCGCTTCGGTCCCCGACTGGTGTTTGGCTCACTGCTGATGCTGGCCGCGCTCCCCTGCTGGGCCTTCGCACTTTCCACCAGCTATGAACAGCTGGCAGTCACCCGTCTGCTGATGGGGTTTGTGGGGGCCGGCTTCGTGGTGGGCATCCGCCTGATCAGCGAGTGGTTTCCGGCCCGGGAAGTGGGCCTCGCGGAAGGCGTTTACGGGGGCTGGGGCAACTTCGGCTCCGCTGCCGCGGCGATTACCCTGCCTTCCCTGGCTCTCCTCTATGGCGGCGAAAACGGCTGGCGCTGGGCCATTGCCACCACCGGTGCCGTGGCCTTCCTCTATGGCACCTTTTTCCTGTGGCGGGCACGCAACACGCCCCAGGGGGCGTCCTACTTCAAGCCGAAGAAAGCCAGCGCCCTGGAAGTGAGCAGCAAGAAGGACCTGTTCTTTTATCTGGCCATGAGCCTGCCGCTGTACATTGCCCTGCTTGTCATCGTCTGGCGCCTGGGCCCCACCAACCTGAATCTGTTTGGCCAGACCACCCAGTTACTGTTGGCAGCACTGATTATCAGCCTGGCCGTGATACAGCTCGGTCAGGCCTGGCGGGTCAACCGTGATCACCTCAAGGAAGGGGTTCCTGAACACGACCGCTACAGTTTCAAGCAGGTGGCGATTCTGGATCTGGCCTACATGGTGACCTTTGGCTCCGAGTTGGCAGTAGTGTCCATGCTGCCGCTGTTCTTTACCGATACCTTCAGCCTGAGCGCGGTCACCGCCGGTCTGCTGGCCTCCGGCTATGCCTTCATGAACCTGGTCGCTCGTCCCGGTGGCGGCTGGGTCTCCGACAAGTTCGGGCGCAAAAAATCCCTGGCTATCCTGCTCTGCGGGCTGATGGTGGGTTACGGCCTGATGAGCCAGATCGGCAGCAGCTGGCCCATTGCCCTGGCGGTGATTGCGACCATGTGCTGTTCCTTCTTTGTGCAGGCTGGCGAGGGGGCCGTGTTTGCCACCGTGCCGCTGATCAAGCGCCGCCTTACCGGTCAGATCGCCGGTATGGTGGGTGCCTACGGCAATGCCGGCGCCGTGATCTTCCTGACAGTGCTGACCTTTGTGGATCCGTCCACCTTCTTCCTGGTGATTGCCGCCAGCGCGGCCGTGGCCCTGGCCGCCGTGCAGTTTCTGGATGAACCCAAGGGGCATATTGCGGAAATCGACGAAAAAGGCGACGTTCAGCTTATTGAGGTGGGCTGAGTCTTTCCGCCACGTCATACACAGGAGTTTTGATCATGGATGTAGCCAGCGCCACCGCTACCGCTCCGGAAGCCGCCTCCGAACCGGACCTGCACCCGCAGGTTCGCATCGGCCAATACAGCGATCCGGGGCCCAAGTTGCATAACCAGGATGCCCTGGCCATGCAGATTCCCGAGGGCCCACTGTTACGTACCAAGGGTATTGTGGCCGCCCTGGCCGATGGCCTGTCCAGTGCCGGTGCCGCCCGGGAGGCGGCGGAGTCCTGCGTACTGGGATTCATCAATGATTACTACGCAACGCCAGCGCTGTGGAGTGTGCCACGCTCTGCACAGCGGGTGCTGGAAGCGCTCAATCGCTGGCTCTGCCGTCAGACACTGGCCGGCGAGAGCCACCTTTGCACCCTGTCATTGCTGATTCTTCGCTCACGCACGGCGCATCTGTTTCAGGTGGGGGATTCCCGCATCTGGCGGCTGCGTAATGAGCGACTGGAATGCCTGACCCGGGACCACAGCCGTATCATCGGTGACAACCGTCAGGTGCTTACGCGGGTGATGGGCGGCGATACCCGCCTGGATGTGGACTACAGCAGCAGCGACTTGCAGGTGGGCGATGTGTTCCTGCTCACCAGTGATGGGGTCCACGGTTTTCTGTCCCGTTCCCGCATGCAGGGCATCGTCCGCGCCAGTGGCCAGCCGGAGGTGGCCGCCCGCAGCCTGGTGGAAGCGGCCCTGGCCAGTGGCAGTGATGACAACCTGAGCTGTCAGGTACTGCAGGTGGATGGCCTGCCGGACGCCAGCGCCGACGAAGCCCTGCGCCAGCGCGGCAGCCTGCCGTTGCCGCCCCCGTTAAGCCCGGGTATTCGCCTGGACGGTTTCACCGTGAAGCGGGAGCTTTACGCCAGTGTGCGCAGCCATCTGTATCTGGTGGAGGATGACAGTGGCAAACCCTCGGTACTGAAGACGCCATCAGTGAACCTGGAAGATGACCGGGATGCGCTGGAGCGCTTTGTCATGGAAGGCTGGGTGGGTCAGCGACTGCGCAATGCCCACCTGCTGCACACCCTGCCGCTGCCGGACAACCCCAGCTGCCTGTATCAGCATCTTGAGTTCATTGACGGCGTCACCCTGCAACAGTGGCTGAAGGAACATCCGGATGTGGCCGTGGAAGAAAAACTGTATCTGGCGGACCAGTTACTCAACGGGGTCCGCGCCCTGCACCGGGCCGATGTGATCCATGGCGACCTGAAGCCGGACAACATCATGGTGGATACCCGCGGGTTGGTTCGCATCGTGGATTTCGGGAGTTGCCATTGCCGTGGCATGGAGCAACACAATGCCGGCATTCCCCTTGGCACCCGGGATTACAGCGCCCCGGAACTGCTGGATGGCGTCGCCCCCAGCGAACAGAGCGATCTGTTTTCCGTGGCGGTGATCATTCATGAAATGCTCACCGGATCGCTGCCCTGGCAGGGCCGCTACGAAAAGTCCGCCCATCGACCCCTTCCGCCCCTGCAGGGCCACAACGCCTTCGTGCCGCTGTGGATCAACAACGTGCTGCAGATCGCCCTGCAACACCAACCCAAACAACGCTTCACCGATGCCGCCGAATTCCGCGATGCCCTGCGCCGCCCGGTACGCAGCCGCAAACCGGTCATCGACAACGACATCCGGCAACAGCGCATCTGGAAAGGAATCAGTATTGTGCTTATGGTGTTGTTGCTGATTAGTGTGGCGGCGAAATAATTAATAATGAATAGTTAATAGCTGCCCTTACGAACAGCGGCCCATGACCCAGGGCTCTGGCGGGGCGCTACCCCTTACCGAATAGCAGACTTGCATCGCTTGATTTACCGCCAGCGCGGCCCGGCGCTCTGCGTATCCCGTTCTTTTATATTCTTTCTCCTTTACTGCTAATGTATGAATTTATGCATAAATAAAACTCATTTAGCACATCTTGAACCTCACTATTCTTTATATAAGTACCTTCAAAATAAGAAAAAACATAGCCTGAAACAGACTTAACAATTAGATTCGGCCCCAAACAAGATAACCTTGAAAAATCCTCAAGCACATTTACTGCCTCTTCCTCACTCAACCCTTTGAAAACAAGATCGGGAAAACCCCTAAAGCTTTGATAACTTCTTTGCTCCCATTTTGTCTCAAAAACCCTCTTCCTTCTAACCTCAAAATCATCATCCCAGTCTGGGCAGAAAAAATATAGAACAGTGACCTGAGACACCCCCGAATATCTCCCAACTCCTTTAAAAACCCATATATCAGAAACCCCATAAACACCTTCATCGGCAACTCTCTCAAAGGCTCCACCAGACCGCCACCCTTTAATAGAGATATTATCAACAGAAAACATAGCCCCCCTTTTTTTTGAGAAACCCATCCCCCTTATCAATTCTCCTCGTTTTTTGCATCTAATTAACGAGAAAAAAACATAGCCGGCTACAACCACCACAGTTAAAAAAACAACAACAATCATGGATTCCGACCTTTAACACAGAGGGCATCTATAACAAGGTTAACAAACGCATTTACGATAACGCCAATCAATACAGCAAAAAGTAAACCAACCAAAGTAACCGCAAGCAAAGAAGCTAAAGCGAACAATGCCACTTGAACCACAGAATACAAGAAAACAAAAGCAAGGAAACCTGGAACCCCCATGCATTTATCGAAAAGCGACACCAAACCAAACGCAAACCCTAATACACCTGCCGCACCACCTAAGTATTTACCAATCAACTTCCCAAGATCACCAACCAAATCAAGAAAATCGAGGGCATCAATGATTGTTGCTATATGATCGAGGAATTCGACTATCAGTTCTGCACCATTTTCTCCGCCGCCGATCAAATACCCTCCAGCGCCAGTCTGAGGATCAATCACTATATATCCTGTAGATTGACGTCCAGAGAAGTTAACTGGCCTCTCGTGCGCAGTCACTTCTTTACCCGCATACACCGAATTCCGAATATCGCTCTTTATTTCACTGGATAGCTGCAACTTAGGAAGAGCAACGGACAGGTTATCCTGTGTAATAGTCCAGATCTTTTGCCCCTCGGCCGCCGCAAGCTGAACCGCTTTAACCGCACTAATACCATAAGCCGGCACATCTTCGGTGCTATACATCTGCTCAGGCACTAAGTGCTCCATAGCTGACATTCTCGTGCCTTGAGCACGGTTGAAGCTAACCCAGCGCTGATGATGGTTATCCTTATCAACACGAGTGCTTGTCATGTGGTCCACATCCATGGTCAGGCCTTCCGCCTTCACATCTCTCGGGACACCAAACCAGTACTGCGGTGTCAGGCTGGTTTTGAACAAACCGTAACTCGGGGCGCGGTAGCCTATGCTGTTGGCTTGCTTCTGGGCGATCTGGTCCTGCACGTCGCTCAGGGCGAAGTAACTCAGAATGGTGCTATACAGCAGGTCACCTACCACTTGCTGCTTGGTCAAGCCGGTAAAATCCTCTGATTCCAGTTTTTGCTGGGTGGATTCCAGATCGGTTTGTAGGGCTTGTGCCTGATGCTGGCTGATGCCTTGTAGATTCAGAGCCAAGGCACGATATTCACCCGCTATCGGCTGATTACGTGTGGTACGCCAGCCTCGGCCCGGTTGCCAATAGCCCATTTCCGAGAGCAGTTCTTCGCCCATCGCCATATTGCTGACTGCCGTGGCCGCTATGTCGTCGCCTATGGCGAATTCGCCGGTCAGCGCAATCAGGTAACCCGGCAATGTATCCGGTATGTCATTGGGATCGATTTCACCGTTTTCATCCGGCTCAGGCAGATAGCTGGCCAGAGTCTCCTCATCGTCCGGGGTGGCCGGTTCGAAGGACAGGGACAGCTTCTTGCCGGCAAGGGCCACGGTGGGCTGCTCGATTTTCAATAGCTGGGTGCCTGGCGTCCCATACAGACTGGTGTGGAGTTGATACTGGAATTTCCAGCGCAGGTTGTCCGGTAATTCGGGTGCGACCAGCTTACGGGTCAGCAATTCATAAGGCAGAGTGGTTGCCAGTTGCTCGTGGATGATCTCCTTGATGCTGTGCGTGCCCAGCACGTCGCCCACGGAGGCATCCGGGGCCTGGCTTTCCAGATAACTTTCCAGTTGGGCGCGATAGTCGGTCAGGGACTCTTCCATGGCCTGTTGTGGCACACCCTGCACCCAGCCTTCCTCTTCGTTGATGGTGCTTTGGTCCTGGATAGTCTGCGCCAGGCCTTCCGCATCGAAGAGCACCTGTTCTTCCAAGGCCATCCCCTCGCTGTATTCATACTGCTTGAAGCTCGCATCCATGGGCACCCAGCTATCACCCACCCGGTGTACCGCGCCCCGGCTGGGTTGGTAGTCGATCCAGGCCTCTACCCAGACATGCTCCAGCTTCGTATGGGTGACCTTGCCCCCGGAGACCATTCCAATGTTGGGAATGCCCCCTTGGCCCAAGAGGTTCCCCGCCGCTTCCGGGGTACTCACGTTGCCCACCCAGTTCATCACCTTGTCGGCGGGCATTTGTACGGTACCAAAGGCGTAACGGGCCGGGATGTTGGCGGCGCGCAATAGGGCGATAAGCAGGCTTGCCGTGTCGAAAGCGTTGCCCTTGCCATGTTGCAAGGTGTATTCCGCCCCCTGGATGGAGCCGTAACTGGGGATGAACTCGATGTTATTGCGTACCCACTGGTAGATTTTTACCGGATCATCGTCCAGCTCTTCGGCTTTTGCGCTGATGGCTTCGGAAAGGGGGGCATCGAGCGTTGCAGCCAGGTCATCTTCGGTGGGGCCGCCGGGATTGCCCAGCATATCGGGGGTGATGACATTACTGGCCAGTTGCACTCCCTGCTCAAAAAGAGGAAACCCACTGCGGGCGCTCAGCTCGTCGGCGCTGTCCGCCGGTTTTGGCGTTTGGCTCGGGTCCGGGGTGCTCCAGGGTAGGTTATTGGGATCGAAGGGATCACGGGGCTTGCTGAGTGTGAAGCTGTCCATCCATTTTTTCAGGGAAGCTGCTGCTTCCTGTTGTTCACTGAGGCTTTCCGCGTCGAGCAGGGCTGACAGGCGCGCCTGCATGGCTTCGTAGCGGCTCTGGTATTCCGCCTTTGCCTGCTCATTGCGCTGGCGAACCCGGGCAGGCAGGTTCTTGTTTTTCAGTCTCTGCTCGGTTTTCTGGAATGCCTTGAGCGCTTTCTGATGCAGCTTGTCGGCACGCTTGGCCAGCCAGGCCAGATCACTGGTTTCTTCCAGCGTTAGTTGGCTTAGACCAATGGCCGTCAGCACATTATCCAGTGTGCCCCCTTCTTCCGCCAGGCGACGGTCAATTAGCGCTTTACGGTCGCGGGTCTTGTCGCGCACATGCTTGAGTACTTGGTGCAAGTGCTGGTTCTTGGCCTCCCATTGTGCCTGGCGATGCTGCTCTTTCTGCCGCTCGGTTTCGATGGCCAGGGCCCAGGAAGGCCAGATTACCGCATTGAGGAAGAGCGCCAGAATGCTGATGGCAACGGTTCGGAAGAAGCGGCGTGATTCCCGCAATACTTCGATGGCCGGGGCCTCTTCCAAAGGTTGGCGCTCTACTGTTTCATGAAGCAGACGTTTACCGTAATCCTGATCTGTACTCGTTGTCATTGCTCTTCCCCCTTACTGCCCCAATACGTCCAGAGTGGTCCCCACAGGGCCGTATTCCACCAAGCCTTGATCTGTGCCCACGTCGATTTTCCCCTGCAATCTGATTTCCCCGGGCTGGTCCGGCAGCCTGATCCAGAATTGCCATTGCTGCTCCTGGCCTGCCTCGATATGGAAGGGCCAAAGAAGGCTGCCATCATCCGCCAGGCGGCCTGTACCCGCGTCAACTGCCTCGGTGCCAGACGGCAAGATCAAATTCACCTGACCCGCCACAGGTAGACCCAGGTTGGTCAGCGTTAAGCTCAGCGGGATCACCTTTCCTGCCACGGGAGACAGCGCTTGCGGGTGGATATGATCGAGAGCATGGGTAATCAGACTTGCCTGGGTACTTTCAAGCCCCGCGACAGAGGCTTCCGCCAGGACATCGAACCCCATGTAGACGCCCCGCCCCTGCCCATAGGCATAGTCGGTGGCGGATACGCCCCCTGACGGCAAATAATGCGCCAGCGCGTTGGCACCATTCAGTTGTACGCGCAGCGGTTTACCGTGGAGAGCCAGAGAAAAGCTGTCCTCTCCGGCATGGATGGGCGAATCACCCAGAGCGATCCCCCGAACTTTGGGTAGCTTGCCACGGGCGCTGATACCCAAGGCTGATTCCAGCCGGCCATTACGCTTGTCGTGATACCCGGCATAGAGCAGTCCGGCGCCATCAGCTACGGCATCGACCAGCTCATGTTGTGTACTTTCCGGTATTTTGACCGCTTCATGGAACAAGCCATAAACGGTATAACCACCGGTCTCGAACTCGCGAACGAAGTCGTCCGCCGTGCTGACCAAGGTATAGGACCAACCAGCCTCTTCCAGCAATTGCTGCAAGAAGCGACGCTGAGACAAGGCGGTGGGTGCGCCATCCGGGCCGTAGGGTTCAGCGCTATCCGTCGCCAGTACCTGATCGATGACATAGCTTTCCTGTTGCAACCCGGGATACAGCGACTGGCAGTCTGGCGTCAGCAGCCCACTGTCATGCAAAACGGGATTACCATTCTGCCAATGGGTTGCCACAACCCGGACAGGAGACGACAGCTCTGCCTGGTTGACTGGGGCCAACGTGAAGGCCACATGGCTGGCACCGCTTCGCAGTATCGACACATCGACCTTGGTGCCGGGGTTGTTGTTAAGCACACCAGACTCTTGGCCAATCGATACCGTTTCAGTATCAAGCAGGTCGCCGCCGGCGGAATAGACTTCTAGTAGCACCTGATCTTGAGGAAGCAGCACGACATCAGGCTGGAAATGCAGATCCAACTGACCTACCCCCTGACAAGAGCCTGCTTCCGCCCCATCGACCAGGGCCAACAGGCGCCCCCTACCCTCAAGGGAAAAGGCTGCTGGCAGCTTGTCGGCGATGGAGAAGGTACGAGTGGCCAGGATTCGCTCATTACCCCCCACATGTGTTGTCAGGACAGCTGCATAGGTAGCACCGATGGGGGCCAGGGCAAACCATGACTGACTACTTGCGGCACTCCCCTCAACAGGAAGCTCATCAATGCTGCTTGGCCACTGGGCGACTACTTTTTCTGTTTCAGGATCGACAATGGAGAGGGTTACCGGAACATCCGACATGTCCGCGTTGCCCTCATTACTCACTGTCGTATTGATAGTCAGGTACTCGGATCGAAACACCGGATCCGCATTGATCTGGATATCACCCTGCAACCCTGCGCCATCCATCGCCGTTGAGAGGACTTCGAAGCCGGTTCCCGCTTCTGCCAGCAGGCTTCCCGGCTGATCACGCACCTCCAGGGTCAGGGTATAGTCACCTGGGCTGACGCCATCCAGCTCAATACGGTATTCAATATCATGGAATCCCTGCGGACCGATTTGCGGCAGGTCTGCTTCCTGCTCCCAAACCTTTTCGCCGTCTGGCGCATACAACGCGGTGTGAGCCAGGGCGCCATTTAACTGTGCATTCAATGCCGGATTACTAATGCGGTCCTGGACTGTCACTGTTTCCCCCGGGAAGTAACCGGGCTTATCGGTATGGATGCTGGCTGCGGTTTGCGCCTGATCCGCAGAGACGATCTCGAATGGACTAGCCGCTTCATCAATCTGCAAACCGTTCTGATCAAACAGAGCGATGTGGGCCACATATTCACCGACATAAGCAGACCCTGTGTTCCAGGTAACTGGAGAAAGGGTTTTATGCTCTCCGTCAGACAAATAGATATCACTGAAATAGCGGACATCATTAACCAGATTTCCCGCAGCATCATGGATGGAAATCTGTGCATCTACCACTGAATCGAAACTGCTCAGACTGGTTACCGTCGAGCCTATTTCGACAAGCTGATTCGATGAATAAGCAAACCGATCGGTAGTGATAGATTGTTTGTAGGCAGATGCCAATACCTTAGCGAATTGCGGCTCCAGGTCTCGACGAACTCGGTTGCCGTTTATATCTTCATAGGTAAGCACAATAGATTGGGTTACCAGCCGATCCTCTCCCGGTATGGGATTACGAAGCAGCACGCCGAAATCCAGGGCAGCCTGCTCCCCAGTACCAAAGGTAGGGAAATCCCACTCCACCCGGATTCCATTCTCTTCACTTTCAATGCGGTCAGGCGGCACCTGGAAGCTACCCGAATTTATCTCAATGTCGGTTTTCCCCAGCAGCGCCGACACGGTTACATCGCGGATTTCTGCCTCGATAACCTTCACTTTAACGGGGTGAGGTAGCGCTGCCCTGCCACGATCATCAATGGCAGTGAAGGTAATGATATGTTCTCCCAGCTGGGCCACTGATGGGGTCCAATTCAGTGCAGCCGTTGCCGGATTTCCCGGCGTTGACGTCAAGGTTGCCCCTGCAGGCAACCCCACATGGTCCAGAGACACGACATCTGACGTATCCGGATCCGTTGCTCTCAGATCTAATGAAAAGGGTCTATTGGCTGGCGCCAGAATAGTGGTATTTGCTGGTGGAGTAGGCGGAATAGTGAATTGAGGTGCCGCGTTATCGGCAAAATCTTGTACCTGAATCAGGAAATCGATGGCGGTTGAGCTTTTGGCCTGGCCATCGCTACCAATATCTTCCATTTTCACTTGTAGTGCATACATGCCCAAAGCAGCGCTGGACGGGATTTCCCACCGAACAATCCCCGTTTCAGAATCAATCTGGATTGGGAATGAGCTCCCCCCTGGCAGTGCCCCAATCAAAGACTCCGAACTCGGAGAGAAACTCCAGCGAAGAGGATCCCCTTCATCGCGTGCAGGAACGGAGAATGTGCAAACGTCTCCACGTGGGCAAGTCACAATCGGAGGAAGATTGCTGGAAGGAGGGGTATTCGGCTCTGACAGATCCACTGACGCACGCACCAGGAAACTACTTGCCGGGTTACGCAATCCACCAATCCTGCAACACCCACTCGCACTCATGATCCATGGCTGACCATTTGTGTTAACCGATGCCGGATAGGTTTTTCGAATTGCACTATCGCCCGTCTGGGTTGATTTGCTTACGGCAACCACCCAGTCCTGGGCTGCACTGTAGGCGACAACCTCGAAATATATCGTTCCTAAAGAGGTTCCATCACCAAAATTCAGGCGCGCACCAGGCCGAATAATGTCTCCTATTTGGGGACGACCATCTTGGGCACTTCCCCAAAAATAGCTGCGCCGCCATGCGGTAGTGAATGAAATATCAATCGTATTTTCCGCTATATCAGGCCTTGGCTCCCAAGTCAGATGACCGAAGCGGAAATGAGAGGCCTCCACTCCACGCATCAATATCAGTAGGATTAAACCCACCATAATTCTTACCATGGTTTTAAAAGCGATATTATTCTGTTTCATTGCGCCTCTCCCCTAAGACGAACTTCGACACCCAGATTTGCATCGCCCTCCGGCACAACGACTGAGGGAGACAACCCCTGCTCAATCTCAAGACGAGTACCTGGTGCAACATAAAAAGGCGCCCCCTGGACAGCTTTTGGCTGCACACTTCCACCTACCTGCACGTGGATGGCGTGTTCTCCAGGGTGCTCAAATGTCAAAGGCACAGCATCTAAAACGACACGTTTTTGAGGCTGACCAGGTTCAAGATCAAGAGCCCACTGGCCATTTTGAATAACATTCCCATCAGGAGAGACAAGTTGAAAATCTCCTGACAAAGAGGATGCCATATTGGAGTAATGCAAAGCCTGTACAGAAAAAGCGACATCTTCTGTGGCACCTTGAGTGGTGTATGCAGGCTCTGGCTTGATGATCAGAAGTTCAACGTTTTGCGTTGCCACTACCGAAATCGTTACCTCATGTTCTGCCAACACCGCCCCTTCAGAGGCATCTACGGCTTGAACCACGATGCGATATTCCCCAGGCGGGAATGCATCGGTATTCCAATTGGCGGGCACAATTTCTTGCTGACCAGGCTCCAGTGTAATGAACGCTTCTGTATCACCATGATGGTGATGGCTATGACCATAATGTCCCTCTTCCAGATCAACAGCGGGATACTGTTCAAACAAATCACCATTACTACCAAAAACATTGACATAAAGGCGTACTGTCCTTGGTCTATCTCCCTGATTTCTCAATGTACTTTCAAGAAGTACAGCGTTATAAGCCTGATATTGATTCCTGTCCGTGGTCAGCGCTTCAAATCCAACCCCTTCAACTGATGCTTTTTGCAGGGGAATATCCAGATTGATGTTACCCGGCTCCTGTATCGTCAAATTCATGGCTGCGGATAGGTAACCAGAAAAAGAAGCGCGGATATCAAACTCGGTCACACTGATTCCTTCCAGCCTATAAGCGCCCTCAGCATCGCTAACTGCCTCAACTCCAGCAGCACTAACTTTAGCACCGGATAACGGAGCACCAGACTCACTGTCCTTTACCTTTCCAGAAATCGTCGTCGTTGCACTCTGTTTTCGAAGAGCAACAACGCCCAAATCGTTACCTCCTACTGCCGGAATAAAACCGATCACCGTAGTTTCGTAGCCGGACATAGATAATTGAACTTGAGTTTCTTCCACTTCCAGACCTTCAAGCATGAAGGAACCATTGCTTGAACTTTTTACACTAAGCCCTTTTTCCTCCACTTCTACAGATACGTTTTCCAACCCCTTACCGGTATCAGAATCAACAGCCTTGCCCTGAACAGAAACATCCTGTGGAGGAGGATTTCCTTTCAGATAAAGCACGGGAGAGAAATTAAGGTGGCTTCCAGCCACAACAGAAGCGGTAGCAGTGACCGTCACATAGCCCTCCGAGCTGACCGCTAATTGAATGTCGCCTGGTAAGGAAGATAGAGCGTACAGGCCATTTTCATCCGAAACGGTCTGCCCGGTTGAAGCCCCGGCCAAAGAGACCTGCGCTCCAGGAATTGGGAGCCCCCGCGTATCCCTGATCACTCCGCTAATGAGTCCGCTATCGGGTAGCGGGCTCATTTCAATAGTCCCTACACTCAGATGCTGGCCTGCCCCAACGCGTCCACTCTGACTCACCCCCTGAAACCCACTGGCTTGATAGGACAGGGAGTAATCATCCGGCTCCATATCGGTCAGCCGGAAACGGCCATCTTGGCCACTTTTTGCGCTATAACTACTACCACCCTGAGCAGTGACTACTACGTTTTCTATGGGCTGGCGAGTATTGCTGTCGATGACCTGCCCCTCAATGTTTCCAGCACTGGGGTCAACGGGTTCTGGAGCGGTGGAAACTTGATAAAGGGCGCGCAACGCCAGAGCTGTAGCAAACACATCACCGCCCCAGCTGCCATTCTCTGTCTGACCGACCTTCAGGTTTTCCAAGCCCGCTTGGTAGCGAGTGCTGTCGGTAATGACAGGAATAAGAGCCTGCAATGCCAATGCCGTCTCCACGATGCTTCCCCAGCCATCACTACTCTGATTAGCGAGAAGATATTCACTAGCGGCAGATATCGAGGCCCCGACAGGATATCGGAACCGGTAACGCTGCAAAGCCCGGCTGGTTATAGCCGTTACGTAAGTGCTAGTAAAATTAGGAGTTTCAGACCAGCCGCCATCTGCTTGCTGGTTTGAAAGAAGAAAAGTGATAGCTCGATCAAGCTTGTCAGGCGACACAGAATCTCCTGACGCCCATGCATTAAGCGCTAAGGCAGTATTCAGCACACTCCCATCATGACCCGGATAGCCTCCAACACCGCCGTTATAGGCGATTCGTTCTGACACAATGCCAGAATCGATAGTATCCGTTAGCCCGAATTGCTCAGCCAGAAGATCCATTCTGGAATGGAATTCAGAGTGGGAAGAGAGATCAGGCTGCAACAAGAAGCCTACTCCCGAGTCACGCTGTGTATCGGATAGGCTTTCCAAGTCGCCTAATGCCAATAGTGACTCAATCGTTGCCTGGTATTCAGTCGAACTCGTCTGATCTGTATAGAAGGCGCCATCCTGGCGTTGCTGCTGCTTTAGCCACTCGACTCCTGAAGGAGTGCTTGCCCAAGCTCCAGAAATAAAGAGAAGGCAGAAAGACAGAAAAAGATAGTAAATACTTCCTAATGAAGCGCCCCGCATCCCCATGCAGCCCCCTAGATTATTAGTCTATTAACCAGCAGGGCAGAGGCTAGCAGCTGAGCCTATCCAGAGTAATGGGGAATAGATCAAGAGAGCGTAAGAGATTTCCTACATGCGCTGACCATGAAATCGACACTTATTTCGCAGCTATTAATTATTCATTATTAACTATTAATTACCCCAGGCTGCCCAACTCAAAACGCCGACCATTACTCTCCACAAACAGCTTTCCCTCTTCCTCAAACGCCCAATCCACCAGCTGATAAAACGCAGAACGACCGATCAGGGCTTCCAGGTTTTCCCGTACCAGCAGGTACGGAGACGGCTCGCCGGTTTGCGGGTCGGTTTCCACGCGCAAGGGGTGGTTGTCGCCCGCTACCACATGGCTGCCCACATTGGTGGTGAACACCAGTTTGCTCGTGCCGCCCTCTTCCAGACGTTGTACTTCCACCGCCACGAAGGGGGCATCGTCCACCTTGATACGCAGCTTTTCCACCGGGGTGATCAGGAAGTAGTCATCGCCTTCACGCAGCAGGATGGTGGAAAACAACGCCACCATACGTTCACGCTGGATGGGGGAATTCTGATAGTACCAGGTGCCATCCCGGGCGATGCGCATGTCGATATCCGCATGGCGCTCCGGCTGCCACTGGTGCACCGGCGGCAGGCCGCTTTCATCCTTGTCCGCTTTCTCCAGGAGTGCCAGCAGTTCTTCCGCCTGTTTCATCGCGGCCCCCGTTGGCCCTTGTTGCCCATGCGGATGCCGATCTCGATAAGGAAATCCAGGAAGTCGTCCTTGTCATCGATGAGCTTCTGGTAGAACGGGGATTCCATCAACGCCACCGCCCCATGGGCCAGCGCCCAGGCGGAGCAGATATGATAGATCGGGTCCACATCTTCCAGGGAGCCTTCGGCAATGCGCGCCTTGACGATATCCGTCAGGCGGGCAAAGTTGGCTTCGCGAATGCGATGCAACTTGTCCACCAGCTCCGGCAGGGCATGATCCTTGATCACCTTGTTCTCAAGGCGGTCGAACAACTGGTAGCGCTTGGGGTCACTGATCCGGAAACGGAAATACTCCCGCGCCAGTCTCTCCTTGTCGTCGCCACCGGAAATGCTCTGGAACACCTCAGCCAGATCCTCCTCATAACGGAGCATCAGCAACAGGTAAATCTCGTTCTTGGTCTCGAAGTGCTTGTAGATGGTGCCCTTGCCGATACCGACCCGGTCGGCAATCATTTCCACGGTCACACGGTCTTCGCCCTCTTCCAGAAACAGTTCAAGGGCTGCATCGAGAATCTGTCGCTCCCGTTGACGAAATTCCTGCGCCTTGCGCGTGGCTTTTTCCAGGTCACCCATCAATTTCTCCTTCGAACCCGTCATACCAGACGTAAGGACGGTTTGAGAAACCTCTGATCAGAGGCTCCTAACTCCCGCAATTCTAACGTATTCCCTTTTTATAAACACAGGCTTGTATTGATGGAAATACCACAGGGGTTAGCATAGCGTCATGACACACTCGCCCAGCATGGAGGCATCATGGCTCACCCGGAATTTCCCCACCGTGAAGACCTGCTTTACCTGAACCATGCGGCGGTGGCTCCCTGGCCCACACGTAGCCGCCATGCGGTGGCGGAATTCGCCCGTCAGAACTGTGAGATCGGTGCCCGTGATTACCCCCAGTGGCTGAAAGTGGAGCAACGCCTGCGCGAACGCCTGTCCTGGCTCATTGGCGGCGTCAGCACCGACGAGATCACCCTGTTGAAAAATACCTCCGAGGGTTTATCAGTGATTGCCCAGGGCATTGATTGGCAGGCCGGTGACCAGGTCGTGATCAGCGATCAGGAGTTCCCTTCCAACCGTATTCCCTGGGAAGCGCTGGCGGATCAAGGTGTCGAGGTGGTTTCCGTGGGCCTGGATACGGCCCGGCCGGAACAGGCGGTCATCGATGCGCTGGGGCCCCGGACACGGCTGGTCTCGCTCTCCGCCGTGCAGTATGGCACCGGTCTGCGGATGGACATGGCGCCCATCGGCGCAGCCTGCCGGGAACGGGACATCCTGTTCTGTGTGGATGCCATCCAGATCCTCGGTGCCCTGCCCTTCTCCGCGGAACAGGCAAAGGCAGATTTCGTGGTGGCGGATGGTCACAAGTGGATGCTGGGCCCGGAGGGGCTGGCATTGTTTTATTGCCGCCAGGACGTGCAAGACCGGCTGACCCTGCGCCAGCATGGCTGGCATATGGTGGCCAATGCGGGGAATTACACCACCACCGACTGGCAAGTGGCCAATAATGCCCGCCGTTTCGAATGCGGCAGCCCCAATATGCTGGGGGCCCATGCGCTGGAGGCCTCCCTTTCCCTGCTCGAGGAAGAAGGCATGGCCCAGGTGGCCGCGGCCCTGCAGGACCGGGTGCAGCGACTGATCGACGGACTGGGCGAGCGCGGAGCGACTCTGCTCAGCCCTGCGGAACCGCAGCGGCGGGCCGGCATTGTCACCTTCAGCTTGCCGGAGGAAACGCCGGCAAAGACCTTCCAGCGTCTGCGCCAGGCCGGTGTGGTCTGTGCGGAACGGGGCGGCGGGGTACGATTCTCACCCCATTTCTATACCGACTATTCGGTCATCGACCGGGCCCTGGCCCTGTTGTAAGCTGCTGAGCTTCTTGTCATCCCCGGAGTCACCATGAGTCGACAACTGGCCTTCTACCAATGGATCTGCCGTCGCCTGCAACGGGACGAGCCGTTCAGTGGCCAGCCCAGTGCCGACCTGGACAGCCTGCGTACGGTGATCAAACCCTGTGACGTTCTCCTGGTAGCCGGCCACAGCAACGTTGACCGTACCTTCAAGGTCATCGGTGACAGCCGTTTTGCCCGGGCGGTGCTTTACATCGGTCGGCTTCATGACGTGGCAGACCCGGCCTTGCGCGCGCTGCTGGCGGACTACACCCCCTGCGAACCGGATACCCAGCTGGTGATTGATGCGCGGCTGGAACGGGGGCTGATCGTGGAACCGCTGTCTGCCCTGGAAGGCCGGCAGATCCGCGTCTGCCGGGCCCAGGGACTCAGTGACAATGAGGCACAGGACGTATTGCGCTATGCGATCAGCCGGATCGGCGCCGGTGGCAGCCAGTCCTGGGCGGCATTGGCACTGTTGACCCTGATGCCGTGGCGATGGCTGCCGCTGCGTTGGCGCCTCAATATCTTCCGGCGCTGGGCCGGAGAGCTGGTGCGGGCCCTGACTGGCACCGTGGTCGCCGATGCGTTCAGCTTTGTGCAATTCCCGGTGCTGCCGCTGGTCAAGGAAGATCGCGCCGGCAGCCGCCTGCTGCGGCTTCAGCCCCGGGCCATCACCGCCGCCGATTTCGACCACTCCCCCTACTTCGAGATCATCAAGGCCCCCTTCCAGTTAACGGAAATTCCCAGGGGAATGGATGCCGTGCCCTGGAAAGGCAACCAGGGCGCGCTGGCGCCGGAGCGCCAGCGGCACCTGTCATTGGTAGAACCGACGACCGGCAACCAGGGCTAGCCCCAGCAGCGCCAGCAACGACAGGCTGCCGCCGCCGCCACCGCCACTGTCCGGCGCCGTGCTGGGCGCCGTGCTTGCACTGCGGGCTTGCGCCGGGCGGGTATAGGCCTTGCTATCGCCGGTGGGAAAATCCCCGTTATCGGTCCACACCTGCACAGTCATGGCATCATAGCCCTGGCCCGACAGCACCAGTTGCTGCGCCGCGGACTGGCCCGCAGACAAATCCCCCAGTCCGCACTGAACCGTGCGGCTGCCGCTGCAGTTTTCCGGCAACTGCACGGTCTGCCAACCACTGGGTAATGCAAAACTCACTCTTACCCGGGCAGCACTCTCATGGGTCGCCGCATTGCGAACCTGGGCACTGACGCGCACATGGCCGTCGCTACCCCGGTTGGAGGTCAGGCCAAGCACCACATTGGGCTCGTTGCTGAAGACCAGATTGAACGCTTCACTACGCAGGCTGAAGTAATCGTAGGCATCACTGATCGGACTTACCCGTACCTGATCGGCCCAGCGGCTGGAGGCCTTCAGGGTCATGGCATAGCTGCCGCTGCTCTGCCCCAATGCCAGGAACAGGCTGTTGCGGCAATCGGTATACCCCGTGTAGGTGCGACAGGACAGGCCCGGCACCGATACGGACAGCCCGGGCTTGTGCTCGATACGCAGGCCCACATTGCGTGCATCCGTGCGCGTACTGGTGTTGGCAATGCGCGGGTACAGGGTCACCGAACTGCCCGTGTTGCGGTACTGATCACCGTTGAGGCCCTCGGCCTGCAGGTCCACCAGCCCACCGGAGGTGGTTTCCTCCAGCCAGGGCAAGTAGCGGTCGACACGGGTATAGACCGCGGGCACACCATTGGTGGCACAGGTTTCATGACCATAGCTGGTGACGCCCACCAACCATTGCTGGTCTTCGTTGTGATAAACCAGCGGGCCGCCGCTGTCACCCCGACAGGAATCCTGTTTCTGGCCCTTTGGGTTCATCTCACCGGCGCAGATCTGATTATTGGTCAAGCTACTCCACTGGCTGGCGCAATAGTCCTGCGGCACGAAGTCCAGATCCGCCTTTTGCAGGGTGTCGGTCAGGGCATAGCCATCCGGCGTGGTGGAGCCCCAGCCCAGCACCTCCAGAACCTCATCGTGGCTGCCTGCGGCAAGCCCGGTAACGATATGGGGCTTGGCCATATCCAGCGGTGCAAACCGGCTAGGAGACGCCAACTGGAGCAAGGCCAGATCATTATGGAACTGGGCAGCATTGTAGGCCGGATGCAGCTGCAGATCGGTAACCGCCAGCCGCTCGGGGGTTGCAGCTGTGTTGCGGTTCACGCTGCCCAGGGAAACAAACAGCATGTTTGCCTGCACGTTATCCACACAATGAGCTGCGGTCAGCACCCAGCGGGGGGCAATCAGGGTGCCGCCACACAGTGTCGACGTGTAAGCGGGATTGCCGGACCGGCTGATTTCCACCTCGGCCATCCACGGCCGCACCTGTGTGACATCCTGTCCCCCGACCACCCGGGGCTGGGCATCCAACGCCGATACCGTCTGAACCAGACCTGCCCCCAGCAACAAGGAGGCCATCAAACGATACATAAAATTACCCTCAGTTAGCGTTTCGTTACGTAACCGATACTAACTAAGGAATTTGCCTTATACCTGTGACCTGGTTCTGATATTAGAACGATGGCACCCAGGTGCCAGAAGATCGTTAAAAATGACCACCCAGCCCAGTCATTTTGTGGCTATTTTTGTCGCATTTAGCGACATATCGCGTCATTTTGCATTTATTTTTAATGCACATTTTTATAATGCAAAACGCTTTATATGAATGCAAGCTTTTACAAGTTTCACACCGGATTGTCCGACTGACCCGTCAGTCGGTACGGTCGTCTTGCACGCCTGCGTCATCGTCCTCTTCCGGAGACGGCAGGCTGCGTCGCGCCTTGGCACCCAGATCTTTCAACTGATGGGCCTGACGCAACAGATTACCGTTACCCGTGGTCAGGCGCTTGCGGGTCTGCTCCCAGGAGGAGGTTGCCCTGGCAAGCTTGTCGCCAACGTCGTCCAGGGATTCCGTTACCAGGGACACCTGGTCACAGATTTTTCCGGCGCGGTCGGCAATATCCAGGGCATTACGATTCTGGTATTCGTAACGCCAGATGTTCTGGATAGTCCGCAACGTGACCAGCAAGGTGGTGGGGCTGACCAGGACGATATTGCGGGCAAAGGCATCGGTGTAGAGGCTGGAGTCCTGCTCCATGGCCACCATGAAGGCCCCCTCGATGGGAATGAACAGCAGCACGAAATCCAGGCTGCGAATACCTTCCAGGCCGCTGTAATCCTTGATATCCAGGCCCTTGATATGACTGCGCAGGGACATCAGATGATCTCGCAGGGCCTGTTCCCGCTCTTCGCTGGTGGAGGCTGATGACAATCGCTCATAGGCCACCAGAGAGACCTTGGCATCGATCACCACATCCTTGTTCTCGGGCAGATGAACGATGGCATCGGGGAGACGGCGCTGGCCACTGTCGTCTTTCAGGGTGACCTGGGTTTCATACTCGCGCCCACGGGTCAGCCCGGAGGATTCCAGCACCCGCTCAAGGATCATTTCCCCCCAGTTCCCCTGGGTCTTCACCTGCCCTTTCAAGGCATCGGTCAGGTTACGGGCGTCCTCGTGCATTTGCTGGTTGAGGCTGCGCAACTGGCTCAGTTGTTCAATCAACGAGGCCTGGGCCCGGGTTTCATCGCTGTGGATCTGATCCACCCGGCGGCGGAAGTCTGCCAGCTGCTCACGGAATGGCTTGAGCATGCCGTCCAGGCCCTGCTGCTGTTGCTCCTGCAGCTGTTTGCCACGCTGCTCGAAAATTCGCGCGGACAGGTTTTCGAATTCCTGCTTGAGCTGTTCGCGACTTTTCTCGGCAAAGGTCAGTTTCTCTTCCTGCCCGGCCAACCGTTCTTCCAGTCGCGCCTTGTCCGAGGCCAGCTGCTGCAGACGGGACTCACTGTCCTGCAAACGGCGCTGACTGGTTTCCAGCTGCTCACGCAGCAGTGGCACCTGGGCCAGGGGCTCGGACAGGGCCTGTTTCTGGCTTACCAGTTCCGCTTCCCGGGCAGCACTGCGACGACGCTCCATCAACAGCACCAGCAATGCCGCAAAGACCGCGCCGCCAAGCGCTGCCAGCCCCAGCATCAGATTCGGGTTCATGGTTGCGCCTTGTTGAACAGGGTGAAGAAGTTATCGCGGGTAATCCGCGCCAGTTCGTCCACGGAAATGCCTTTCAGCCCGGCCACACACTCGGCCACCTGGGCCACATAGCGAGGCTCGTTGGGTTTGCCCCTGAACGGTACCGGGGCCAGCCAGGGAGAATCGGTTTCGATCAGCAGCCGCTCCAGCGGCAAGGCTTTGACGGTGTCACGCAGGCTTTCAGCATTGCGAAATGTGATGATCCCCGAGATGGAAATATAGAACCCCAGTTCGATGGCCTGCTGCGCCATGTCCAGGTCTTCGGTAAAGCAATGCAGCACACCGCGCACCTGTCCCTGACCATGCTCTCTCAGCAACGCCAGCGTATCGTCCTTGGCGCCACGGGTATGGATGACCAGTGGCAGCCCCGTCTCCCGGGCCGCCTGAATATGCGCAACGAAATAGCGCTGTTGCCAGTCCCGCTGCTCCTTGGCATAGAAATAATCCAGCCCGGTCTCACCGATCGCCACTACCTTGGGATGGGTCGCCCTCTCCACCAGTTCCTGGACCTGGGGCTCGCGGGATTCCTTGTACAGCGGATGCACACCGACACTGGCGAACACATGGTCGTGCTGCTCGGCCAGTGCCTGCACATCCGGAAAGCTTTCCAGATCCACCCCGATGCACAACATGTGGCTCACGCCGGCCTCGGCGGTGGCGGCCATCATGGCGTCAAAATCCCCGTTATGGGCGTCCAGATTGAGGCGATCCAGGTGGCAGTGGGAATCCACAAAAGCGACGTCAGACATTCAGTGCTCCGGCATGACAAACGCGGGCATTGTAGCGTAGACAGACCCTACGCACGACGCCCGGGGACAGGGGCCTGACGCAAAAAACGGCAATACCCACCGGGAAATTGCCGCTTTTGATCTGCGAGGCGCTTGAATGCGGCTTCAGGCTTTTGCCGCTTTCGACGTCAGAGGTCCGACACCCTACATGGTATGGGTCGGGCGATCAGACTCCAGCGAGCCGGCCAGGTGGTTTTCAATGGTCACCCGGGCCGTGTCGTCCTGATCGGAAAACTGCACGCCGATGCCGGCACTTCGGTTGCCCTGGGCCCCTTTGGGGGTGATCCAGACCACCTTGCCCGCCACCGGGATCTTGTCCGGCTCATCCATGATGTTGAGCAACAGGAAGATTTCCTCGCCCAGCTTGTACTGCTTGTCGGTGGGAATGAACAGGCCGCCATTGGTGATAAAAGGCATGTAAGCGGAATACAGTACTGCCTTGTCCTTGATGGAAAGCGACAGGATGCCGCTGCGGCCGCCGGGCATTTTCATAGGGGGTGCCTCGTATCACATACGGGCTGGAGACAAGCGCGCCAGCAACATGCCACAACCCGTAAGACTTTATTATTAATAGGGTGAAGATTAGTGGGCTGCTGCCGCAGCGTCAACGCCCACCAGCACCAGCAGCCACTGTTCGTAGAGCAGATCCTTGTTGGGGTTGGCCCCGGACATCAACGCCCGCCGACCCTCGAGAACCCGCTGAGCCGCCCGCAGCAGACGGGCCGGTGGCACCGCCCGGGACAATCGGGCCAGCAACGGCGCCAGTGATGGATCCGCGCTTTGCTGCCCGGAGTAGGCCTGATGCAGGCACCGGGACAACCAGCCGTAGATCACCCCGGCCATTTCCGTGGGATCATGCCTGGACAAGATCGGCGAGGCCTGGGCCACGGATTGGCGGCCTTCCGCCACCGACACCAGGACTTCCAGCAAACGTGCCCGGTCGGCAAACCACTCCGACTGCTCCAGGGCCAGGGCCCGCAGGGGCGCACCCTGGGCCGCATCCAGCAACGGGCCAGCACTCTCCCCCACCTGATTCTGCAACCATTCCAGCGCCTGCTCATAAGGCGGCAGCGGCAGGATACGCTGCTGACAGCGGCTGCGAATCGTCGGCAGCAGCAGGGTCGGCTGATCACAGACCAGCAACAGCAAGGTTTGCCCGCCAGGCTCTTCAAGAGTTTTTAACAGGGCATTCTGGGCGTTGCGGTTGAGCGCTTCCGCGGGTGCCACGATTGCTACCCGGTAGCCGCTGTATTGGGCTGTGCGGGTGGCAAACCCGACCAGTTTACGCACCTGATCGATCTTGATGGCCCGGCTGTTGTCTTCCGGGCTGAGCCGGTGCAGGTCCGGGTGCGTGCCAGCGGTGCTCAGTTGGCACCCCTGGCACTGCCCACAGGGCAACCCACCGGCCGGTTTTTCACAGAGCAGCGTCTGCGCCAGAGACTCGGCCAGGCGTAACTTGCCAATCCCCCTGGCACCACTGATCAGCAGCGCATGGGGAAGGCGCCCCTGCTGATGCTGGTCCAGCAGCTGGGCCATGGTGTCCTGATGCCAGGGACAAGGCACCTGGATACGGGCTCGGGTTACTTCCACGTAAGCATTTCCTCCAGCAATGGCTGTAACCGGGTACGGACCTGCTCCAGATCACATGAGGCATCCAGCACCCGAAAGCGGTCCGGTTCGTTGCCAGCCCGCTCCAGATAGCACTGGCGAATCCGTTCGAAAAACGCGCTGTCTTCCTGCTCGATACGATCCAGCGCCGCCCGTTTGCCGGCCCGCGCCATGCCCACCTCCACCGGCACATCAAACAGCAAGGTCATATCCGGTCGGGTATCGCGAACCACCAGCTGCTCCAGGCGGGCTATGGCATCGCGGTTGAGGCCGCGCCCGGCACCCTGGTAGGCCCAGGTGGCATCCACAAAACGGTCGCTCAGTACCCAGTCGCCCCGCTCCAGTGCCGGGCGGATCTTTTCTGCCAGATGCTGGGCCCGGGCGGCAAATACCAGCAGCAACTCGGTGTCATCCGCCATTTTTTCATCCGTTGGCGCCAGCAGCACATGGCGGATGCTTTCCGCCAGCGGGGTGCCGCCCGGCTCGCGGGTGATCAGCACGGTCTTGCCGGCCGCCCGCAACCGTTCCGCAAGCCAGTCCAGATTGCTGCTCTTGCCGGCCCCTTCGCCGCCCTCCAGAGTAATGAAGCGTCCCCTCATTGCGCGCCTCCCGGCGAGGAACGATAGCCTTCCCGGCGGCGCAGTTGATAATCGCGAACCGCCTTCTGGTGCTGGGCCAGGGTTTTCGAGAAGTAATGGCTGCCATCCCCCCGGGCGACAAAATACAGGGATTCGGTTTGCGCCGGCTGTACCGCTGCGAGAATGGCTTCCTGTCCGGGCATGGCGATGGGCGTGGGTGGCAACCCGGAAATCGTATAGGTGTTGTAGGGGGTGGGCCGGCGCAGGTCGGAACGGCGGATGTTGCCGTCGTAGGCCTCGCCCATCCCGTAAATCACCGTGGGGTCGGTCTGCAGACGCATGCCCTTGCGCAAGCGGTTGGTAAAGACACCGGCAATTTCCGGGCGCTCATCGGGCACTCCGGTTTCCTTTTCGATGATGGACGCCAGGATCAGGGCCTCGTAGGGGCTGTCGATGGGCAGGTCGTCGTCTCTCTGTGACCAGGCCTCTTCCAGGAGTGCTTCCTGTCGTTCCAGGGCCCGGCGCAGAAGAGTCAGATCCGAGGTGCCACGGGTATAAAAGTAGGTTTCCGGGGCAAACCAGCCTTCCGGGTGCTGACCCGGACGGCCCAGCTTTTCCATGATCTGGTCATCGGTAAGACTGTCCAGGGTATGCGTCAGGGTATCCTGAGCGGCCAAACGCACACGCAGCTCACGAAAGTTCCAGCCTTCTACCAGAGTCAGACTGCGCTGAATCACTTCACCGCGATCCATTTTTTCCAGCAGGCTGAGCAAGGAGTCACCGGGCTGCAGACGGTACTCCCCCACATGCATACGCCCATCCATGTCGGTCAGGCTGCTGTAAAGCCGTGCCCCCAGACGCCGGAATTCCGCCGGATAGCCGTCGCCCAGCAAACCCTGCTTTTTAAGGCCAAGCAGCACACGACTCAACCCCGCTCCCCGGGGCACCTCCACCACCTCGGGTTCAGACAGCGGCAGAGGTTGATGCAGGTAACTGCTGACCCAGGCCGCCGCCAACGGAATGGCAACCACCAGCAACACCACCAGCAGTCCGAAAATTCGAATTTTTTTACGCATGAGAGAAATTGTAGGGCCTGTGTTGCCGAATGAAATAAATACTTTGCCAAAGTGGTAACGATAGCACTGCGGATAACAGGGAGCTGAGTGGAAAGCCCAGACCATTCAGAGGCGCTTTCGTCGGCAAGTGACGGATTGCGTCTGATTGTCTCTCACAGATTGCCCGCGGATTTATCCTGGCAGAAAAAGCGCGTCGGCAGAGCGTTGCAATTGCAACACTGAATCCAGCACCGGCCACTGCCATTGCGCCAGTTTACGCACCGGGAGCACGCCGACAACACTGTTGCACAAAAACACACCGCGAGCGCCGTGAAGCTGTGACAGCGGCCTCAAATCACAGGCCACCGTTTCCCCCCGCGCGGCCAGATGCGCCATGAGCCACTGGCGCATTACCCCGGCCACGCCGGCTCGGGCGGCCAGCAAGTCAGGTGTCCACCAATGATCATCGAAGCGGGCAAACAGATTCATCGCCGTGGCTTCCAGGGGCTGGCGACGGCAACTGAGCAGCAGCCCTTCGTGCCAGCCCTGACGAGCCACCTCACGACGAGCCTGTACCTGGGGAAGTCGATTGAGATGCTTGAGCCCGGCCAGGGACTCTGGATACAGAGGGGCATCGCACAGCCCCATTGTGATGCCCTGCTTGCGCAGCGGCTCGGACCAGACCGGTAGCGAACCCGCCTGCCACAACACGGTTGGCTGTGGCTCCGGGGGCGGCAGATAGCCCCGCCCTCCCGGCCCCCGGGTCAGGGTGAGTTTGACCACACCGGGCTTCCCTGCCAGGGCAGCGACGCCTTCCGCAATGGCTGCCTGGTAACGACACTCCGGCAGCACTGGCAACCCCAGCGCCCGCACTCCCTGTTGCAGGCGCCGGTGATGACCCGCCCAGAGAGGAACTCGCCCTTCGGCTGTCACTCTCAGGGTTTCAAACAGACCATCGCCATAGGCCAGTCCGCGGTCACGGGGATCGAGCATCACACCTTCTTGAACAGCAGGGTTCCGTTAGTGCCACCGAAACCGAAGGAATTGGACAGGGCGTAATCGATGTTCCGCTGCTGAGCCTTGTTGGCCACCAGATTCAGATCGCAGCCCTCGTCCGGTTCATGCAGGTTGATGGTGGGCGGTGCGATGGAATCACGAATGGCAAGGATGGAGAAAATGGCTTCCACCGCCCCGGCCGCGCCCAGCAGGTGACCGACCATGGATTTGGTGGAGCTCACCGCCAGCTTCTCGGCATGGGCACCAAACAGGGATTTGATGGCAGCAATTTCTGCCAGATCGCCCATCTGGGTAGAGGTGCCATGGGCATTGATATAATCCACCTTATCGGCAGAAACCCCGGCGTTGCGCAGGGCATTTTCCATGGCCTTCATGGCCCCGACACCGCCTTCCGCCGGCGCAGTGATGTGATAAGCATCATCACTCATGCCGAAACCCGCCAACTCCGCATAGATGGTCGCACCACGGGCCTTGGCATGTTCGTAGTCTTCCAGCACCACCGCACCCGCGCCGTCGGCCAGCACGAAACCATCCCGCCCCTTGTCCCAGGGACGGCTGGCGCCCTGGGGATCATCATTACGGGTAGACAGTGCCCGGGCAGCCGCAAAGCCCCCCAGGCCCAGCGGCGTGGAGCCTTTTTCGGAACCGCCCGCGACCATCACGTCTGCCTGGCCCAGCATGATCTGCTGGGCGGCAAAACCAATATTGTGCGTACCGGTGGTACAGGCCGTGGTGATGGCCACGTTGGGCCCCTTCATGCCGTACATGATGGCCAGATTCCCGGCAATCATGTTGATGATGGTGCCAGGCACAAAAAACGGCGACAGCTTGCGCGGGCCGGAGTCCAGCATCTTGACGTGATTGTCTTCAATGTTGGTCAGACCACCGATACCGGAGCCAAAAGCCGCACCGACCCGGTCACCGTCCTCCTTGTCCATATCCAGGCCCGCGTCACGGATAGCCTGAATCGCCGCCACAAGCCCGTACTGAATAAAGATATCCATCTTGCGGGCATCTTTCGGAGACAGGTAATCCGCAATGTCGAATTCCGGAACCAGCCCGGCAAAACGTGTGGAAAAGGCTTCCGTATCAAAGTGATCGATATTGCGGATACCGCTCTTGCCCGCCTTGATACCTTCCCAGGTGGAAGCCACATCCGCTCCCAGCGGCGTCAACATTCCCAGACCCGTGATCACTACTCGCCGTGACGTCACCCGAATACCTCCATCCATTATTTTTGCGGCAATAGCGACAAGGTTACTACAAAGTGCCGATCTGCTCGTCGCCGTTATGTAAGCAAAATCAACATTCTGGCCTTGCTTGACCAGCCATGGGGCCGTTCATTCTGCCCGGTTTTCATGACAACCGAACGACCTGTTCAGCGGCAACAAAAAAGCCGCAAGTTCTGAGGAACCTTGCGGCTTTCTTGATACTGCCTGAACGACTGAAATCAGCTGTGAGCCTTGATGTAATCCACAGCAGACTGAACGGTGCTGATCTTCTCAGCTTCTTCGTCAGGAATTTCAGTTTCAAACTCTTCTTCCAGGGCCATCACCAGCTCAACGGTGTCCAGGGAGTCGGCACCCAGATCTTCAACGAAGGACGCTTCTGATTTTACGTCTTCCGGCTTAACACCCAGTTGTTCAACGATGATTTTCTGTACGCGTTCTTCGATGCTGCTCATGATCCTATAACTCTCCTGATTAATGGTGTGCTAGCACCTGTCAGCGGCTATTCTAGGTGAACGCTGTTTGCGCTTGCAACCCAACCGAGCCAGTGCTGCAACTTCAAGTTTTTCCAAATATTTTCTTCTGTAAAAACAGTGTATTAGACCGCTTTTCCAGAAACCCTCCGGTGCCCACTTATTGGGCTATCCGGTAAACATGCCGCCATTGACATGCAAAGTGGTCCCGGTGACGTAACCGCCACCGTCACTGGCAAGCCAGCCAACCGCGCTGGCAATCTCACCGGGTTGCCCCAGACGAGCCAGCGGAATACCCGCCAGAAGTGCGTCCTTCTGCGCCTCTGGCAAGGCCTCCGTCATGTCCGTCTGGATAAAGCCCGGCGCCACGGAATTCACTGTGATGTTACGTGAGCCAAGCTCCCGCGCCAATGCGCGGGTGAAACCTTCTACCCCGCCCTTGGCAGCGGCATAGTTCGCCTGGCCCGCGTTGCCCATGGTCCCGACCACGGAGCTGATATTGATAATGCGACCCCAGCGCGCCTTGGTCATGCCTTTGAGGCAGGCCTTGCTGACCCGGTACAGGGAATTGAGGTTGGTATCGATGACATCTTCCCACTCGTCATCTTTCATGCGCAGCATGATGTTGTCGCGGGTAATCCCTGCATTATTCACCAGCACCAACGGTGCACCAAACTCATCATTGATGCTCTTTACCGTGCTGGCAACAGATTCCTTGTCGGTCACGTTCAGCACCTTGCCGGCACCGTTGGCGCCCAGCGCTTCACCGATAGCCGCAGCCCCTTTTTCGGAAGTGGCTGTGCCAACCACGAAAAAGCCATCTGCTACCAGCTGCTCGGCAATGGCGCGACCGATACCGCGACTGGCACCGGTAACCAGCGCGATTTTCTTTTCTGACATCCTTATTCTCCTTTCAGAGCGGCCTCGAAGGCCTCTCCGTTTTCCAGCGGCCGGGCAGCAATGTCCCGGTCAATCCGTTTGATCAGACCACTGAGCACCTTGCCGGGACCACATTCATAAACGTGGCTCACACCCTGCTCTTTCAACGCCTGAATGGTTTCCACCCAACGTACTGGCGAATAGAGCTGGCGGATCAGCGCGTCACGGATCTGCTCCGGCGCGGTTTCCATGGCCACATCCACATTATTGATCACGGGCATTTCCGCAGCATGAAAATTGGTGGCATTGAGCGTTTCGGCCAGCTTGTCCGCCGCCGGTTTCATCAACGCACAGTGGGACGGCACACTGACCGGCAGAGGCATGGCACGCTTGGCACCCGCTTCCTTGCAGGCGAAGATGGCGCGCTCCACGGCTGCTGCGGAGCCGGCGATCACTACCTGACCGGGCGCATTGAAGTTTACCGCTTCCACCACGTCACCTTCCGCCGCCTGGGCACAGGCCGCACGCACCTGTTCATCATCCAGACCCAGCACCGCCGCCATCTTGCCTTCTCCTTCGGCCACGGCCTGCTGCATCAGCTGTCCACGGGTACGGACCAGACGTACGGCATCACCCAGGTTGATCACACCCGCACAGGTCAGCGCGGTGTACTCACCCAGGCTGTGACCGGCAAGCAGATTCGGGCGCGGGCCGCCGCTCTGTTCCCAAAGCCGCCACAGGGCCACCCCGGCAGTGAGCAACAGGGGCTGGGTATTTTCGGTCTGGTTCAGGGCGTCCTGGGGGCCTTCCTGGCAGAGAGCCCAGATATCCAGGCCAAGGGCGCCGGAGGCTTCCTGGAAGGTCTGCTTTACCGCCGGGCGGTCGGCAAAGTCAGCAAGCATGCCAAGGCTCTGGGAGCCCTGACCGGGAAAAATAAAAGCAGTTTTGGACATTCACTATCCCCTTGAAAGTGCAGGTCGCAGTATGCCGGCTTTGCCGTTAGCTGTCCGGCTCACCCTGCAACAAAGTATTAATGTACTGTTTCAGGCGTCGGTGCCGCTGCTCGCAGGTGCCAGGGCATCGCGGATCAGCGCCGGCACATTGCGGCGCGCTTCCACTTCGGCCACTTCCAGGGCGCTGGTGAAGCCTTCCACCGTGGTACCGCCGTGGCTTTTCACCACCACGCCGCGCAGGCCAACCAGGCTGGCGCCATTGTAACGGTCCGGGTCCATGCGCGATTTCAAGCCACGGAACACCGGCAGTGCCAGCAAGGCGGAAAGCTTGCGCAACCAGGAACGCTCCGCTTCCTCGCGGATCATGTTCTTGAGCATCTTGGCCACGCCTTCCATGGTCTTGAGCGACACATTGCCCACAAAACCGTCGCAGACCACCACGTCGGCCTCACCGGCGAAGATGCCATCCCCTTCAATAAAGCCGGCGTAATTGATGTTTGGCGCATCCCGCAACAGCGCAGCGGCGTCCTTGATCTGCTCGTTGCCCTTGATATCTTCCTCACCGATATTGAGCAGGGCCACCCGGGGATGGCGTACCCCATCCACCGCATTGACCAGGGCTTGTCCCATGAGGGCAAACTGCAACAGGTGCTCTGGCTCGGAATCCACATTGGCGCCCAGGTCCAGCATATGACAGTGACCGGAGACAGTGGGAATGGCGGTGCAGATGGCGGGTCGATCCACCCCAGGGAGGGTTTTCAGTACAAAGCGGCTCACGGCCATGAGTGCGCCGGTATTACCGGCACTGATCGCCGCCTGGGCACGCCCTTCCTTGACCATGTTGATGGCCACCCGCATGGAAGAGTCTTTTTTCTGGCGCAGGGCCACGGCCACCGGATCATCCATGGCCACCAGTTCGCTGGCAGGCTGGACCGTCACCCGGGGATGGCCATCAAGGCCGGCCTTTTTGATGGCGTCAGCCAGCGGTTCCGGCTGGCCAACGAGAATAATGTGCAGATGTTCCTGGCGGGAAAGCATTGTTGCCACAGCAGGCACTGTCACGGCCAGACCGTGATCTCCCCCCATGGCATCCACCGCCAACGTCACAACCGACATGGGCTGTTTCCTTGTTATCAATTCAGCGGCGGACATTCTGACAAATTTCCGCCCATGGAAACATGGTGACTTCTTATTCGCTTACAAAAATGACCACTTACAAAAAATCCTCCCGAAGGAGGATTTCATGGTGCCTTTACAGGTGCAGGCACACAGCAAAACGGGAGCCCCTGGCTCCCGCGTCACTTATTCGTCGTCGGTCTCAACCTGACGAATCACCTGGCGGCCACGGTACATGCCGTCCGGAGAAATGTGGTGACGACGGTGAACTTCACCGGTGTTGGTATCTTCGGTCAGCGCGGCAGAAGTCAGCGCGTCGTGAGAACGGCGCATGCCGCGCTTGGAACGGGTTTTACGGTTCTTCTGAACAGCCATTTCGAACTCCTCGGGCGTTTATTCAGCCTGAATTTACTTGCCTTGACCTTTTAATTTGGCCAGCACGGCAAAAGGGTTATCCGCGTTTTCCTGTTTCTCAGGTTTACCGCTCTCGTGCGGTAAAGCTGTCGGGCAAGAGTCATGCAGTGCCACCAACGGCATGGCCAGCAACAATTCCTCTTCAAGCAGATCGGTGAGCACCATGGGCTCCTCACCAACCAGCCAGGGGTCCAGTCGCTCCGGCAACGCCTTGGCCTGATCCTCATTCCATACCAGCGCCACATTGATGGTCGCCTGTACGTCACAGGTCACTGGCTCCAGGCAGCGCTGGCATGGCAGCACCAGTTTCGTGCTAACCTCGCCCTCGATACGCCGATGCCCCTCTTCATCACGACCGAACGCCAGTGATATTGCTACCGGCTGGTCCAGACTTTCGTGGTATTCCTGCAGGCGAGGCAGGTCTCCAACGGTGAGCTGGCCCTCAACGACGCGACCCTGATCCGCGTATTTGCGGGGATCGAGGAACTGTGGCAGTTGCCCTGAAAACATAAGCGCGCAATTCTAGGGCCGCAAGGCCCGCCTGTCAAAGTTAATGTGGCCAGCTAAGCTACTGACGTGAAAAGAGTTTTTTGTAACCGGCAAAAAGATTACCGGTCTGGAGGCAGAAATCCGGCCCAGGCGGGTCATTTTACCCGGTTTAACGGCCTACAGCCCTTCTTCCATCCCGGGAAAATCACTACACTCTGCCGCGCCTGAAGCGGAGATTATCATGACCGACACCCCTGCCCTGTTACTTGCCTCATCCTCACCTTTCCGTCGCCAGTTATTGGACAAGTTAGGTCTGGATTTTATCCACCAGAGCCCGGATATCGATGAATCCCCCCTGGCGGGCGAATCTCCCCGTGAAATGGTGATGCGCCTGGCCCTGAACAAGGCCTCGGCCCTGGCCGGTGACCACCCGAATACACTGATTATCGGTTCTGACCAGGTCGCCGTGATCGGCGATCAGGTGCTGGGCAAACCCGGCACACGGGAAAAGGCCATCGATCAGCTGACGTCAGCCAGCGGCCAGAGGGTCACTTTTCTTACCGGCCTGTGCCTGCTCAATACCGCCACCGGACGAAGCCAGGTGGCCTGCGACCCTTTTCACGTGCAGTTTCGCACTCTGCGCCCGGAACAGATCGAGCGCTATGTGGACGCAGAACAACCTCTCAATTGCGCCGGCAGCTTCAAATCCGAGGGACTGGGCATCGTCCTGTTCAAGGCAATGGAAGGCCGCGACCCCAATACCCTGGTGGGCCTGCCGTTGATTCTGTTGACGGAATTCCTGGCAGCGGAAGGACTCTCTCTGCCTCTATAAAGGAATGGCGCGGGTTCCGGAGCAATGCGGCCTCCGGAACCCGCCAGCTGGCGGCGCTCTTTCAGCGAATTTCCGGAGCCGCCAACAGGCCCAGCGTCTTGGCGACACCTTCGCCGATGGAAACACCGAAACGACGCACGAACTCTTCCAGGGGCGAGCGGCTGACGCTGTAGTTCACCATCTCTTCCAGATTGACCACATCCCGGGCCACGTCACCGGGGCTTTTCAGGCCATCCACCAACCCCAGATCCAGCGCTTTCTCACCGGTCCAGAACAGGCCAGAGAAAATCTCCGGATGGGTATCTGCCTTGAGACGATCGCCTCGGCCATTCTTCACGGCGGTAATAAACTGCTGATGGATCTCATCCAGCATCGTCTGCATATGCTCTCGATCATCCGCACTGATCGGGGAAAACGGATCCATTACTGCCTTGTTTTCTCCTGCGGTGAGCACACGGCGCTCCACACCCAGCTTGTCCGCAGCTTCCTGGAAACCGAAACCGGCCATAATCACACCGATGGACCCCACGATACTGGCGGGATCCGCATAAATTTCATCCGCGGCAGAGGCAATATAATAGGCACCAGAGGCACCGAGATCGGTAATGGCGGCGTACACCTTCTTCTCCGGGTACTCGGCACGCAGCCGCTTGATCGCGTTGTAAACCTGGTTGGACTGCACCGGGGAGCCGCCCGGGCTATTGATCTTGAGGACGATAGCTTTGGCGTTTTCCGCTTCGAAAGCCCGCGTCAGGCCGGAGACAATCATATCCGCACTGGCATCCTGATCCGGGGCAATCACGCCGGAGACGTTAACGAACCCCACATGCTCCTCGGTGACTGTCATGCTTTCCCCGGTTTTGCCCGGCAACATGACGAAAAGCAGCACGAAAAGGTAAACGAAAGTGAGAATCTTGAAGAAAATACCCCAGCGACGGGATTTGCGGTGCTCGTCCTGGGCCTGGCCCAGCAATTTCTCGATGAGTTTCCACTCTCGCTCATTCCCGGGACGGGAAGATGGGGGCTGATTTTCCATTTACAGACTCTCCGTAACCAGTTCAGTGGCTGCCAAACCCAGTACAGGCAGCAGATGGTGCAATCTATCAATGACAGCCAGAGGCTCACAAGGCAATAGCTTCTCCACCGGGTGGGCACCGTAACTGACCGCAACACGATCAACACCGGCGGCACGAGCCATCTCCAGATCAAACGTGGTGTCACCCACAACAATCGCCCTCTGTGCCGGCACCGCCAGCTCTTCGAGCAACTCCAGCACCATGGCGGGATGGGGCTTGGAATGACTTTCATCGGCGCAACGGGAGGCATGGAAGTAACGATCCAGCCCGGTATTGCCCCATACCCGCTGCAACCCCTTGCGGCTTTTGCCTGTGGCGACCGCCAGCTTCAGCCCGGTATCCCGCAGTTCGGTCAATAACGATTCGGCACCGGGATAGAGCGCGCTGGGGGTCGCCTCTGCGGCAATAAAGTGGAATGCATAGCGCTCGCGCATGGATTCGATGCCACCGCCGTCCAGCACCGGGTACAGGGTCCCGATTGCCTCCGGCAGCCCCAGTCCGATAATGCTGCGCACCACTTCATCGGGCAGTGAAGGCAACCCCAGATCCCCCGCCGCAAGCTGCATACAGCTGACGATACGCCCGGTGGAGTCCATCACCGTGCCATCCCAGTCAAAGATCACCAGATCATAATTCACCGGGCACCTCGCAGGGCGGTCAGGATGGCCTCGAAATCCTCATCCAGCGGCGCGGTGAGGGAAACCGTCTTGCCGGTATTCGGGTGTGGAAAAACCAGGGTCCGGGCATGCAGGCACAGCCGTTTGTGACCGATGCTGGCCAGCAACGCGGCGCCTTTGTCCGTGCCGTATTTGTCATCCCCCAGCAGAGGGAACCCGCCAAACTGGCTGTGCACGCGAATCTGGTGTGTGCGCCCGGTTTCCAGGGTGGCTTCTACCAACTGTGCGTCCGCCAGCCGCTCCAGCATGCGAAAATGGGTCACCGAGGCTTTGCCTTCCCGTGACACCCGGACGATTCGCTCGTTGCCGTTCTGCATTTTCAGCAGAGGCGCCTCCAGGGTCCGCTCCTTGCCCTTGAACCCCTGACAGAGCAGCCAGTAGCGTTTCTCTACCTGACCGGCCTGCATCAGTCGCTGCAGCTTGCGCAGAAAGGCACGCTTGCGGGCCACCATGATCAGGCCGCTGGTATCCCGATCCAGTCGGTGTACCAGTTCCATTTCCTTTTCCTGGGGGTAAATGACCCTCAGGGCCTCAATCAGCCCCAGGCTCACCCCACTGCCGCCATGCACGGCCAGCCCCGCGGGCTTGTTGAAAACGAAAAGCTGGTCATCCTCATAGACGCAGGCACGGCTGAGCCGCTCGGTAAGTCCGCTGCTGACCACCGGTGGCGCCTCGGATTCACTGGTACGGATAGGAGGGATACGCACCACATCACCACTGGCCAGCCGGGTAGTCTGTTTGGCACGCCCTTTATTCACCCGCACCTCCCCGGAGCGGATAATCCGGTAGACACGGGATTTGGGCACCCCTTTGAGGTGGGTGAAGAGGAAATTGTCCAGGCGTTGACCGTGACGGCCTTCGTCGATGGTCACGAAGCTGACACGATCCGCTGCGGGGGTCTCGTCTGACATGGCGGCGATTCTATAGAAAAGCAGTTAATAGTGAACAGTTAACAGTGAATAGTTGCGCGCAAAAGTGCATTCTCACCAAAAATGCCGCCAGCTCGCGCCCAACTCCCAAGCGCGCGCATACACCTATCAACAACACAGAATCGATATCGCGAAGCTATTAACTGTTAACGATTAACTATTCACTGCACTGTTCCTATCTGATTGATCCCCCTTGGCTTTTGCTGCTATAGTCAAGCGTCGACCTGAATATAGGCGACGGCGACGCGCAGCGAACATTCGCCGTCCGGCCCGCTCCGGCATAGCCGAGAAGACAGAGCCCGCCTCAGGTTTACAACAAGCGTTATAGCCCATTCGCAGAATGCAGTGTGGGCAAACGCTGCAGATGAACCCATTTAAACAGCGTCCGATGACGGACCCTGAACATTAACGATGGTGGCTGCAGCGCCGGTCAAACGACCTGGAAAACAGACAGACAAGAGTTTACACATTGCTGTGTGACGCTAACCACGGCAATCGCGTGAAGCATTATAGACTGGCCACTTGCCAGTACGATTACGCACTAAACATTGCACACAACTCGGAGAGCCGCTGACTCAGGCACAATCATCACCCAGGAAAGCGATCAAACACGCCCAGCGTGCGCCCTGCCCGTGACAAGCCTGCCAGCACTCCCCCTGGTCTGCTACCGGTTACATTCCGGCCCTGCCTCATGCCACCACAACCTTGTGGTAGCACCATGAAACGTATGCTTATTAACGCCACTCACCCTGAAGAGGTTCGGGTGGCACTGGTCGACGGCCAACGGCTGTATGACCTGGATATCGAACACAGAACCCGCGAACAGAAAAAGGCCAATATCTACAAAGGCAAGATCACCCGGGTAGAACCCTCCCTGGAAGCCGCCTTCGTGGACTTCGGCGCTGAACGCCACGGTTTTCTCCCTCTCAAGGAAATCTCCCGCCAGTACTTCCAGAAAGACCCGAAAGATATCCAGGGTCGCATCAACATCAAGGAAGTCATCAAGGAAGGCCAGGAAGTCATTATCCAGGTGGCCAAGGAAGAGCGCGGCAATAAAGGCGCCGCCCTTACCACCTTCATCAGCCTGGCCGGCCGCTATCTGGTACTGATGCCCAACAACCCCCGGGCCGGCGGTATTTCCCGTCGCATTGAGGGTGAGGAACGCCAGCAGCTCAAGGAAGCCCTGGGCGCGCTGACCATCCCCGATGAAATGGGGGTCATTGTTCGCACCGCAGGGCTGGGCCGTAGCGCCGAAGAACTGCAGTGGGACCTGAACTACCTGCTGAAGCTGTGGAATTCCATTGATGATGCCTCCCGGGAACGCAAGGCGCCCTTCCTGATCTACCAGGAATCCAACGTCATCATCCGCGCCATTCGCGATTATCTGCGCAAGGACATTGGCGAAGTCCTGATCGACTCCAAAAAAGTCTACGACGAGGCCCAGGGCTTCGTGCAGCAGGTCATGCAGGACTTCCAGCACAAGATCAAGCTGTACAGCGATGAGACCCCGCTCTTTTCCCGCTTCCAGATCGAATCCCAGATCGAGACCGCCTTCGAGCGTGAAGTGAAACTGCCGTCCGGTGGTTCCATTGTCATCGATCCCACCGAAGCGCTGGTATCCATCGATATCAACTCCTCCCGGGCCACCAAGGGCGCGGACATCGAGGAAACCGCCCTGAACACCAACCTGGAAGCGGCGGATGAAATCGCCCGCCAGTTGCGCCTGCGTGATATCGGCGGCCTGATCGTGGTGGACTTCATCGACATGGGGCCGGCACGCAACCAGCGGGATGTGGAAAACCGCATGCGCGATGCCCTTGAGGCTGACCGGGCCCGTATCCAGCTGGGTCGCATCTCGCGCTTTGGCCTGCTTGAGCTGTCCCGACAGCGGCTGCGGCCGAGCCTGGGTGAAACCTCCAGCATTGTCTGCCCGCGCTGTAACGGACAGGGCCATATCCGTGACGTGAAATCCCTGGCGCTGAGCATCCTTCGCCTGATCGAAGAAGAGGTCATGAAGGAGCGCACCGGCGAGATCCAGGCCCAGGTACCGGTGGCCGTGGCCACCTACCTGTTGAACGAAAAGCGCGAACCCCTGCGCGCCATTGAAGATGCACATAACGTTCGTGTGGTCATCATCCCCAACCAGAATCTGGAAACCCCGCATTTCGAGGTGGAACGGATTCGCGATGACCAGACCACCGCCCAGCCAAGCCATGAGATGGAGCTGCTGGAAGGAAACAAGGATGCGGATATCGCTTCCGCCCAGGATACGGAAATCAAGACCCAGGAGCCGGCGGTCAAACTGATGGCGCCGGATACCGCCCCGCCAGCGCCGAAGCCGGCTCCGGCACCGGCGGCTACCGCAAAAGAAAATCTGGGTATCCTGGCCCGCTTCTTCACCTGGCTGGCGCAGATCTTTACCAGCGAGCCCAAGCCGGCCAAGGTCAAGAAACCCCAGCCCCAGGGCAAGGGTAACCCGCGCCAGCAACACTCCCGCGGCGGTCGCGGCGGCAACAATCGCAACCGTAACGACAACCGAAACAAGCAGGATGCTGGCAAGAGCGGTGGCAAGGGTGGCGACAGTGATAATCGCAATCCGCGCAACAAACGCCAGAACGACAAGGACGGGGGCAATCGCAAGAACGATAACCGCCAGTCGGACAACCGTTCCGCAGACCGCTCCGGCGACAACAAGGACGACAATCGCAACGAACGTCGCGGCCGTAACGACAACCGTCGTAACCGCAACGACAACCGTGGCGGCGACAACCGTAACGACGGTCGTAACAATGAAGGCCGCAATGACCACAAGGGCGACAAGAGCGACGGCGGTAACAAGCCACGCAACAAGAAGCCCCAGCAGCAGGACAACACCGAAGGCAGCAGTGACAGCAAGGGGCCCAAGGCACCCCGTCGCAACGATGCCAAGGATGACCGTCCCCTGCGCGAACGCCAGCGTCCTGCAAAAACTGCAGCCAGTGGCGACAAGCCTGCTGGCGAGCAGAAGCCCCAGCAGGCTCAGCCGGCCCGCAACGTGAAGCAGGGCGACAAGCCGCAACCGACCCGCTCCCCTGCCCCGGCAGCGGAGCAGGACGATGAAGGCCATCCGCCGGCGAAGCTGGTTCCGGCACAGGAACCCACTGCCAGTGCGCAGCCTCAGGCAGCCAGCAAGGTGGAGAAAACGGAGAAAGCCGAAAGTGAACGCGCGGCCAAGCCGGCACAGCCTCAGGAAACGGCCAAAACCGAAAAGGTAGAGACAGACGCCGAGGCACAACCCGCTGAGCAAGCTGCCACCCCGGCTCCGGTTGCGGAAAAGCCGCAAGCAGACACCCAGCCCAAGCAGCCGGTAAACGCCGAGCCGCCAGTGAAGGCTGAAGCGAAACCGCACGCTGAAGCGCCCGAGAAACCGGCCGAAAAACCGGTAGCGCCCGCGCCTGCTGCGGAGAAACCTGCCCAGGAAGCGGAAGCGTCCCAGGCCGAAACGCCGAAAGCGGCCGCGCCCAACGCTGAGCAGCCCGCCGCTGCACCGCAACCGGCTGCTGCCAAAGCCCCTGAGCAAGCTGCGCCACAAGCCCAGGACACGGCCAAAGCAGAAACGCCTGACCAGGCGCCCGCTGCAGAGGCCCCGGTTCAGGCGGAAGACAAGCCTGCCGCCAGCGAACCGGTGGCAGAAAAGAGCCCGGCCGAAGGCGATACGACGGTCCGCGCCAGCAATGATCCGCGCCAGCCGGGCTACCAGCGCACTGCGCCGGCTCCCCGTGAAGCGGAGAAGCCGAAGGCGGCCCCCGAGCCGGAAGCCAATGCGCTCCCCAGCCGGGCCACCGAGGTGAAAGCGGTACGCGCCGAAGCCAAGCCCGCCGCCGCAGAAATGGGCCGGGCCAGCAATGACCCGCGCCAGCGTCGTCGGCAGCAACAGGCCGAAGCGGCCGCCGCCAAAGCCGCAGAAGAGGATGCTTCCTCGGAATCCTGAGGTAAGCGGACTCTTCACTATAAAAAAGCCCCGCTCTTTTGAGCGGGGCTTTTTTTATGGGTGCTTTCCAAAACGTAGGGTGCACTGAGCCTAAGGCGAACTGCACCGATCCAGCGTTTGAATGGTGCAGTTCGCCTTAGGCTCAGTGCACCCTACGCAACCTGTGATAACGGTGAGGGATTCAGCGTCCGAGGTTCGTTTGTAAAAGGCGCCTTGCCGCCGAACTCTTCACGCGCAAGCACCTATGCGCTCTCGTTCGTACAGCTCCGCTATTACGGCAGCAGGACCGGCTCCTGCTCCAGGCTGACGCCGAAGCGCTCCCACACATCACGACGCACGGCAGAGGCCAGTGCCAGCACATCATCGCTGGTCGCGCCGCCATGGTTGACCAGCACCAGGGCTTGCTCAATATGCATACCGACTGGACCCAACCTGCGGCCCTTCCAACCGGCCTGTTCTATCAGCCAACCGGCAGCCAGCTTGATGCCCTCGGGCTGCTCATAGCCCACCAGGCCCGGGAAGCTCTTTTTCAGTTGCCCCGCCTTGCTGGCAGTGACCACCGGATTTTTGAAAAAGCTGCCCGCATTGGCCAGTACCGCCGGGTCAGGCAATTTACTCTGACGCACGGCAATCACTCGCTCGCGCACGGACGCCGGCGATATTTCGTCACTGGGTAAATGGCCGAAGTATTCTTTCAGGGGACCATAACTCACATTACAGGCGGGTATCTTGTTGAGGCGCAGCTCGATGCCGGTAATCACATAACGGCCGCGATCACGGCTTTTGAAACGGCTGTCACGGTAGGCGAACGCACATTCTTCGGCAGCAAAGTGAGTCACCCGACCGGTTGCCACTTCCATGACGGTCACCTGCTCCAGCACTTGCGACAGCTCTACCCCATACGCCCCGATATTCTGGAAAGGTGCCGCCCCGGCGGTGCCGGGAATCAATGACAGGTTTTCCAGTCCCTGCCAGCCCTGCTCCACCGTCCAGCCCACCAGGTCATCCCAGTGCACTCCCGCACCGGCAGCGACCCAGACACAGTGTTCATCCTCTTTTACCCTGGCCATACCGTCCATGGCCGGACACAGGGTCAGACCGGGCAAATCATTCTGGATCACCAGATTGCTGCCTTCACCGATTACATGTAACGGCTGTGATGGATCCCGCGTTGCCAGCACCTGCTCCAGGGCATCCAGCGTGGCCGGCCGGGCCAGACGTCGGGCCCGGGCAGGCAGGCGCAGGGTGTTCAGTGCACTCAGATCCGCATCCGTTTCTATCAGTGCCGGCGGCAGGCTCATAGCCGCTCCCGCAACGCGTCCAGCAGACCGTCGGCACCGCCCTCAATCAGGTCCAGTACCCGGTCGAAACCGTCCTCGCCGCCATAGTAGGGATCCGGTACCTCTTTCACTGACGCGGCGGTGGAGTAATCCAGAAACCGGCCCAGCGTCACATTCACATCCGCTGGCTGCATGGCTTGCAGATCCGCCAGATTGGTATTGTCCATGGCCAATACCACATCAAATTCATAGAAGTCCTGCGGGCTCACCTGCCGAGCACGCAGGGTATCCATCTGGTAACCGCGGCGGGCCGCCGCTTCCCGGGTGCGGGGATCCGGGGCACGACCGATATGCCAGTCACCGGTACCGGCGCTGTCGATACGGATATGCGCCTCCAGCCCGGCGGCGATCACCCGCTCGCGAAAGACCGCTTCAGCGGTCGGCGAACGGCAGATATTACCCAGACAGACGAACAGGACGGACACCGTCATACCTGCCCTCCCAGTTGTTTTCGCAGCCGCTCCAGATCTGCCGGGGTATCCACCCCGCCGGGTACGACCTCAGTGGCCGGCGCCACATGGATCGCCACGCCGTTGGCCATGGCTCGCAGCTGCTCCAGGGATTCCAGTTGTTCCAGCTGGGCTGGCGGCCACTGGACATATTGGTGAAGGAAAGACACCCGATAGGCATAGATGCCGATGTGCCGCCACCACTGGCCATCGCGGATATCCCTGCCACCCTCCGCAAAGCCATCGAGATGCCAGGGGATCGGCGCACGGGAAAAATACAGGGCTCGACCCTGGTCATCGAACACCACTTTCACCACATTGGGGTTGAACAGAGAGTCCGCATCATCGATGGGCTCACACAGAGTGGCCATCTGGCAGGAAGGATTGGCGGCCAGGTTGGCGGCTACCTGGTTAATCACCGACGGCGGTATCAACGGCTCATCGCCCTGCACATTGACGATGATATCGTCATCGGCCAATCCCAGTGTGGCGGCCACTTCCTGAAGACGATCGGTGCCCGAAGGATGGTCCTCCCGGGTCATCACCACCGGCACCTGTCCGTCCAGGGCAGCCGCAATGCGGCTGTCATCGGTGGCCACATAGACCTGCCCCGCCTCACTCTGCTGGCAGCGCTCGGCGACTCGTACCACCATGGGTTTGCCGGCAATATCCGCCAGCGGTTTACCCGGTAGGCGGGTTGATGCGTACCGGGCAGGCACCACCACATAAAAGCTCATCAGAAAACCTCATTGTTTGCAGCTACTCAGGATGAGTTGAAAGTTTAAAGTTCAAAGTTGAAAAGCACGGGCCGGATCCGTGTTGAATCTTTAATACTGCACCCGCGCACCGACTGCAGCGCGAAACACGAAAAGAACCCGGTTACGCAGCACCCTATTCGCGTTTGAACTTTCAACTTTAAACTTTCAACTCTCTCCTTCATCGAATCCCAGCGCCCGGTCCAGCATCTGCTCCAGCAACCCCTCAGGCAAACTGGCAGTCACCGGCAGGTACCACCAGTGAGGCTCTGCGAAAGGAGCGCATTTGACCGCATCCTTCTCCGTCATGAGTACGGGCAGCCCATCAGCAAAAGCCAGATCCGCTGGCTGGAAAGCGTGATGATCGGGGAAGACATGAGGAGTCGTGCCAAGACCCAGCATACTAAGCAGATTGAAAAAGCGCTTGGGGTTGCCAATACCGGCCACCGCATGGACCTGGGGATGCTTGCGCAGGAATGCCCGGGGATCGAGCGTTTCCTCCGTGGCCAGGGAGGTGATGTCTGCAGGGCGCATTATCATGGGGTATGCCCCACTCCAGCCGCCCCCGGTGCTGACCACGAAATCCACCTCCTTGAGGCGAGTGGCCGGCTCGCGCAACGGGCCCTCCGGCAAACAGCGTCCATTACCAAGACCACGCTGGCCGTCCACCACAACAATCTCAGCGCTGCGGGGCAAGGCATAGTGCTGCAGCCCATCGTCACTGATTACCAGATCCGGGCTGTACTCACGAATCGCCACATCCAGAGCGTTACGGCGGTCCGGGTCCAGAATAACCGGCACCCCGGTGCGACGGGCGATGAGCACCGGCTCGTCTCCCACTTCCAGGGCATTGCTGTCCGCCGTGACCTGGCGGGGATACTGATCCGTCTTGCCTCCGAATCCCCGGGATACCACTGCCACCTTCAATCCACGGGCAACGGCGGCCTGGACCAGGGCGATCACCAACGGGGTCTTGCCGGTACCGCCCACGGTGATATTACCGACGACCAACACCGGCACCGGCGGTAACGGCCTTTGCTTGCGGAACCGTTGCAGCCGGCGCTTGGCTTCCAGTGACACCAGCAGGGAGAGTGGTCTCAGCGGCACCAGCCAGGGGCTGCCCTTGTACCAGCCCTGTTGAATCCATTCGCTCAATGAGCCCATGGCCGACTTACTCCTCGGCAAAATCCATGCGGTACAACTGGGTGTAGAGGCCGTTTCTGTCCAGCAGCTCCTGATGGGAACCCTGCTCGATCAGCTGCCCCTGATCCAGTACCAGAATTCGGTCCGCCTTCTCGATGGTCGACAGGCCGTGAACGATAACCAGGGTGGTACGGCCCTGCATGACTTGCTCCAGCGCTTGCTGGATGTGGTGCTCGGATTCCGTGTCCAGAGCACTGGTCGCCTCGTCCAGAATCAGGATCGGCGCGTCTTTCAACAGCGCCCGTGCAATGGCAATACGCTGACGCTGCCCTCCCGAAAGCTGAACCCCATCCTGGCCCAGCCGGGTATCAAGCCCCTGCTCCAGCTGCTCAATAAATCGCCAGGCGTGGGCGTCACGTGCGGCCTGCTCGATCGTCGCATCATCCACGCCGCGAAGCTCACCATAGGCGATATTGTTGCGCACCGTATCGTTGAACAGCACCACCCGCTGGCTGACCATGGCAATCTGATGACGCAGATCCGCAAGCTGGATTTCGGGCAGCGGCACACCATCAAGGAGAATACGGCCCTGATCCGGATCGAAGAAACGGGGCAACATGGCACTGATGGTACTTTTCCCTGCCCCGGAACGCCCGACCAGCGCCACGGTTTCACCGGACTTGATAGAGAAGCTCAAATTTCTCAGTACCGGCTGGGCCGGGTCATAACCATAGGTGACGCCGTCAAATTCAATATCCCCCCGTGCCTTGGCTGGCAACACGTAGGTCCCGGCATCTTCCTCCTGCTCGGTATCCAGCAACTCGAACAGGCTGGCGGCGCCGGTGACCCCGCGCTGCACTTTCACATTCACATCCGTAAGCTGCTTGAGCGGCTTCTGGATCATACCGGCAGCAGCGATATAGGACAGGAAGCCGCCGACGGACAGGTCTTCCCCCATCAGGTTGATATACAGAAACGTGATGGCACCGATCCCCACAGCCACAAACAACTGCACAATCACCGTGCTGGCAATCTTGCTGGCATTGAGCTTCACATTCTGTTTGGCAAAGCTGCGGCTGACGCCATGAAAACGATCGGCCTCCTGTTCCTGGGCACCGAAAATTTTCACCTCACCACTGCCCTCGATAGCTTCGCCGAGAAAGTGGGTGATGTTTGCCATGGAGGACTGGATACGACGGCTGATCTTGCGAAAGCGCTTGCTGGTCACATTTACAACCAGGGCAATCAAGGGCACAACAGCCACCAGAATCAGGGTGAGCTTCCAGTTTTGCCAGAGCAGGAAGGCGGTCAAGCCGATTACCGTCAAGCCTTCGCGAATAATCACGATAATGGCATCGGTACCGGCACTGGTAACCTGCTGGGCGTCGAAGATGATTTTCGACATGATCCGCCCGGACGCATTGCGGTGATACTCCGACTGGGGCAATCGCAACACATGACCAAACACATCATTGCGCAGCACATACACCAACTGCTGCGCTACCCAGTTCATGGAGTAGCTGCCCATGAACTGGCCCAGGCCCTGAAAGATCACCAACACCAAGGGCGCGATGGAAACCAGCAGGACCTTGGCATCGGTAGGCTCGACAATGGTTTCACCGAGAAAACCGGCAAGCTGGGCGGCTCCGGCCTGTGTGGCCGCGTACAGGGCATAGCCGATTACGCTGATAACCAGCATGAACCAGTAGGGTCGAACGTAACTGAGCAGCCGCTTGTAGGTCGGCCACACGTCCACAGAGGATTGACTCATTGTGCCTCGTTGGGAGATTCGCGAGTAGTGAGCGACAGCTTAACAAAACCCAGCTGCCCGGCCACGTCATAAACGCGAACCACCGACTGATAGGCCACATTGGCATCCGCATAGATTTGCAACGGAAGGTCGGTTTTTTCCTGACCCAGTTTCAGTAGAGCCATGCGCAGCGTCTTGCTGTCACTGGCGGCCAGTTTTTCACCATTGACCAGATAATCGCCGGTAGAGGTGATCGTCACCTCCACCTGTTCGGGAGACTGAGCCAACGGTGCCGCATCAGCCTCCGGCAAGGTGATCGACAACTGGGTCTTGTCATCAAAGGTGGTGGAGACCATGAAGAAAATCAGCAGCAGGAACACCACATCAATCAGGGGCGTCAGATTAACGCTGATCTCCTCCTGGCTGGGCCGGGGAAATTTCACGCCTTGCCTCCCGGTTCCGCCTCGCGATCGCCATGGACCAGATCCACGACATGCACCGCGCTCTGTTCCAGCTCCATGGTGATTTCTTCCACCCGACGTACAAAAAAACGATGGAAGAAAATGGCGGGAATCGCCACCACCAGACCGGCAGCGGTGGTCAGCAGCGCCTGGGAAATACCGCCGGCCAGTTGGGCCGCATCGCCCGTACCATGCATCATGATGGCGGCAAAGACATCAATCATGCCGATCACGGTACCCAGCAAACCCAGCAGCGGCGTAATGGCGGCGATGGACCCCAGGGTGCTGAGAAATTTTTCCAGTTCATGGACCACGATGGTGGCACTCTCCTGGATGCTTTCCTTCATGATGTCACGACCATGACGGGCATTGGCCAGACCGGTGGCCAGAATCCGGCCCAGTGGTGAGCTGTCGCGCAGCTTGACCAGGTTGCCCTCGTTGAGCAGACCCCGCTTGAGCAGTGTCTGCACCTGCGGCAAGGTATCCGCCGGTGCCAGCTTGCTCGGACGCAGTGTCCAGAAACGTTCCACCACGATGGCCAAAGCCACCACCGAACAGATCAAGATCGGGAGCATCATCCAGCCCCCGGACTGCACAAGATCCTGCACCTTTATTTCTCCCCTCACTCACAGCGGCGCCAATAAAGCGCGCGCCGGGTTAATGGTTACCAGAAACGCCAGGCCGCTGGCCGATGCCAGGGTCTTTCACGATATTGGCGCCATGTTGTTATAAGCGGCACATTATCAGCGGCACCCCAGCGAAACACAATCATGCCATCCCGGTCGGTGCGCAGAACTGTGACACCGGCATTGCCCAGCCGTTGCAGTACCTGTGGATGCGGATGACGAAACCGATTCCGATAACCGGCACTGACCAGGGCATAGGCGGGCCGCAGCTGTCGCAGCAACGCCGCACTGGTACTACTGTTACTGCCATGATGGGGCACGACCAGCAAGTCCGTGGGCGGCAGCTCACCCAACAACCGATACTCGCTCTGCTTACCGATATCACCAGGAATCAACAACGAGCGGTCGGCACCGGCCACATGGAGCACACAACTGGACTCATTGCCCGGCCTGACGCCCCGCCGGGGCCACAGCAACGAAAAGGCCACGCCGTCCCATTGCCACTGCTGCCCGGCATGGCAGGGCCGACTGTCCGGCACCCGTGAGGATTCCCCGCTCAGGACCGGTGCCATCCCCGCCAGCGCATCCGCTCCGCCAGCATGATCATTGTCGCCATGGCTGATAATGATACGATCCGGTGTCAGCCCCTGGCGGGCCAGCCACGGCACCACAATACGTCTGGCCATACTGTCACCGGGCCAGGATGGCCCGGTATCGTAAATCAGCAGATGCTCCCGGGTGCGAACCGCCAGCGCCAGACCCTGGCCCACATCAAACGCCACCAGCTGCCACTCACCGTCGGGCAATGGCTGCGGGCGCTGGCACAGCCAGGGCAACAACAATAGCGGCAACAGCCGGCGCGGAAAGGGTAACGAAGGTAACAGCAGCACGATCAGGGCCAGCAGCGCAAAGGCGCCATTGATCGCCGTGGGTAGTGGCAACCGCCAGTGTCCGGTCCATGCTGCCAGCGCGTCCATCAACCACACCGATAACTCGGTACCGGTGGCCGCCCCCTGCAAAAGCCAGGTCTGCTGAAACAGGCTGCCCAGCAACGCCAGAGGTACCACCAGACAGGTATAGAGGGGAATCAGTACCAGATTGGCCAGCGGTGCGCTTACCGACCATTGCTCGAATAAAATGGCGCCGACCAACGCCATGACCAGCGGCAACAGCACCAGCAAGCGGCGCCCGCCATGGCTGGTCAACAACACGGCGATGGTCAGTACCGCACCGAACGATAACCACAGGCTCTCGGACAATGCGGACAGGGGAAACAGCAGCAACACCAGCAACAGCGCCATACCAAGGCTTTTCCACAGCGGAACAGCCACGCGGGTACATTGCGCCCCGGCCACCACCGCCAGCATGATCACAGCCCGGACGGTTGGCAGGCTGAAACCGGCCAGGGCGGCATAACCCAGCGCCGCCAGCAACGCGGGGCCCCATGCCAGTTGCTGCAGGGTGAACGCCCCCAACACAGGAAAAAGCCGCTGCAGGAGCGGCCCCAACAACCAACGCCCCAACCACCAGAACCAGCCTGCCACGATGGCAATATGTAGCCCGGAGATAGCCAACAGATGCGCGCCACCGGTTATCTGGAACTGCTGCCACAGTTCAGGGGACAGGCGCGACCGGTCGCCCACCACCAATGCCGGCAGAATGGCCCTGCCTGCCGGTGATTCGGCCACCTGCTCCGCCACCCGCTCTGCCCCGCTCTGCCGCCAGCTATCCAGCCCGACCGCTTCATCCAGCACGCGCCATGCCTTTACCGTGCCTCTGGCATCAATGCCGCTGGCCAGATCACGGCGCGCTGCATCCACCCCGGTGGCGTTGTACACCCCTCGGGGCGCTTTCAGTTTCACCGTCAACGCCAACCGCTGGCCAGCCTTCACCCGCACCGGCAGTTCATAGGCATTCGCCCGGATACGATGCCTCCCCGGCCAGGCGGGCGCCGCCCACACATCCAGCGTCAGTGTCTGGCGATAACGCCAGCGACCGAAACGGAACTCCTTGACCGTGGCAGGCAATCCCACCACCTGCCCCTGCACGCTCAGCGTTTCCCCCTCCAGGGATTCCGGCAATCTCGCGGCTAACCCACTGTGCAACTGCACCACGCCGTAGCACCACAACAGCGGCAACCACACCAACCAATGCCTGCCTCGCCGCCAGCCGGTAACGGCCACAACGAACAGCAGCACTGCCGGCCATAGCATGCCCAACCAGCATGCGGATGCCAGCGCTGCCGATAACCCCCACCATCGCATCCCTGCTCCCGTGGATAATCGTCGCCCTCTTCACGCCCGTTGTTTGTATCATGGGATCGGTACATAAAGGCCCGTGAAGGTGTATGCCTTTTTTTCTGATACGGGCATAATAGCCAGCCGCGGGGGTTGGTCAGGTAGGATTCTGGCGCTATTTCATGCCCGCCATGCGCTATCACAACGCATAACAGATGTCGGCGGGATGTCCCGCCTGTCGGATATCCACCGAGATACCGGCAACATTCACGGGGGCTCCGGCCACCCGATCACGGTCTGCAGACACGAGTTCATGCCAAAACGGATCTTCCGCAAATACCTGCCCAAACCCGATCGCCTGCGCGAACACAAAGCGTTGAGCTTTTTGGGTGAGGTGTTGTCCGATCCGAACCTCTGGCATATCAACCGGCGCTCTCTGGCCGGTGCGGCTTTTATCGGGGTATTTTCCGCCCTGCTACCCATCCCCCTGCAGATGGGCCTGGCTGCCCTGCTCGCCGTGCGCTTTCACTGCAATCTTCCCCTCTCCGTGGTGCTGGTATGGATTTCCAACCCGGTCACCTATGTGCCGATTTTCTATTTCACCTACCGGATTGGCGCCTGGATACTGGGCATGCCACCCCAGACCGGCGAAGGCATCACCGTGGCCTGGTTTGTGGAGCAGCTGGTGCCGTTGTGGCTGGGATCCATGCTCTGCGCATTGGTGTTTGGCGGGATGGCCTACGCGGCCGTCAAAGTCGCCTGGCGGCTAGCCGTTGTTCGCAGCTGGAACCTGCGCGCCCACCGTCGCGCCAGAGCAATACGACGGGAAGTCCGCAAACAGGAAAAACAGGAAAACAACGAGGACGACGACTCAGTCTAGGGAGCCTCTAAATAATTCCTTGCGTGCTCAGCGTGGCCTGAAGGGTGCAGCTGTTGCGTTTTGTCGCGACGGGCAGGGTGGCTCCCTTTCCTAGCGGCAAAGCGCAGCAGATGGGCCCTTCAGGCCACGCCCTCCGGGCCTTCCAGGCTAGCCCGCACTCGTTGTTGCAATGTCTCGATGGGTGGACACACACTTTCGACATTGCGCCTAGATTGCGAGCCAGCCTGAAAGACTGAGCATGCAAGGAATTATTCAGAGGCTCCCCAGCCGCCGCAATAGCCCATCATGCAGCTCGTATTGCTGCGGGCAACGGGAGGCGAACTCCCGGTCGTGGGTGACGATCATAAACGCGGTACCCAGCGTTTCGTTCAGCTCCAGCATCAGTGACTGGACCTGGGCCGCGGTGCGCTCATCCAGATTCCCCGTGGGTTCGTCCGCCATCACCAGCGCAGGTTCAGTCACCAGGGCCCGGGCAATGGCTACCCGCTGACGCTCACCGCCACTCAGTGTTGAGGGTTTGTGCGACAGACGATGATCCAGCCCCACCTTCTTCAGCGTCGCTGCCGCCTTCTCCTGGCAGACAGCCGGGGTCTCACCACGAATCAGCAGTGGCATGGCCACGTTTTCCAGCGCGGTGAATTCCGGCAACAGGTGATGGAACTGATAGACGAAGCCCAGATAGCGGTTGCGCAGCTTGCCGGTGTCACGATCACTCATGCTGGCCAGAGCATTCCCGGCAATGGAAACGCTACCCCGGGTTGCCCGGTCCAGCCCGCCCAGCAAATTCAGCAAGGTAGACTTGCCCGAGCCGGAGGTACCGATGATCGCCAGGATATCGCCCTGGGTCACGGTCAGATCCACACCACTCAGCACTTCCAGCTCGTTATTGCCTTCCTCGTAGCACTTCACCAGTTTTTCGGCCTGAAGCACGATACCGGTGCCGGCAGCATTGCGGGAATCATTCATAGCGCAGGGCCTCCGCCGGTTGCACCCGGCTGGCACGCCAGGAAGGGTAAAGGGTGGCCGAAAAACTGATTACCAGGGCGATGGAAACGATGGTGATCACGTCGGACCACTGCAGCTCCGAGGGAAGATAGTTAACAAAATAGGCATCAAACAGCCGGGTGTTGAAGGTCCGCTCCACCCATTCGGCAAGATTGCTCACATTGGTGGCCATCAGTACACCGAGACCGGTACCCAGCAGGGTGCCGGCAAAACCAATCACGGTACCCTGCACCATGAAGATACGCATGATGGTCCCCGGCGAGGCTCCCAGGGTTCGCAACACGGCAATATTGGCGCGCTTCTCGGTAACCAGCATCACCTGGCTGGAAATAATATTGAATGCCGCCACCGCCACAATGAAGCTGAGCAACAGCGTCATCATGGTCTTTTCCATCTTGATGGCCTGGAACAGATTGCCGTGGCTGCGAGTCCAGTCCCGGGTGTAGTAATTCGGGCCCAGCTCCTGCTGCAACGTCCACCCCATGGCCGGGGCACTGAACAGATCATCCAGCTTCAGCCGCACCCCTTGCACGGTCCCCGCCTGACGGGCCAGCTTGGCGGCATCCTGCACATTGATATAGGCATACAGGGAATCCACTTCCGCTCGCACGCGGAAAATACCGGTGACGGTGAAACGCTTGAAACGGGGCATCACGCCGGCAGGGGAAATGGTGGCTTCCGGCAGTACCAGGGTAACCTTGTCTCCCAGTTCCGCCCCCAGACGACGGGCCAGGCCATAGCCGAGCACCATACCAAACTCGCCCGGGGCCAGTTTCTCCAGCTCACCCTGCTCCATGTAGTCACCCACGATGGACACCTTGCGCTCGGCCTGAGGCTCAATGCCGTTGATCATGGCGCCAGCCACATTGCCACGATGGCTGAGCATGCCTTCCAGCTCCACGAAGGGCGCCACCGCGGTAATCTCATCGTGGTGACCCAGCCGATTGGCCAGCGCCTGCCAGTCCTGGACCGGCTCGCGCCCCTGGACGGACAAATGGGTGACCATGCCCAGGATGCGGGTCTGCAATTCCCGGTCGAACCCGTTCATAACGGAAAGGACCGTGATCAGTACGGCAACCCCCAGCATCAGACCCAATGCGGAAATCAACGTAATCACGGAGATAAAACTGTTGCGGGCGCGAGCACCGGTGTAGCGCAGCCCCACATAAAAGGATAGTGGTCGAAACATGGAGCGCATTTAACCCGAAACCCGGGACAAATACCACGGGTCTGGAAAACTGCTACATTATGAGTGCTGCTTTGTGAACAACGTCCGCGTTCAGGATCTGGCAAAGTGGTTGAATAAGCGTCCCTAACTTTCTAATATCGAAAGAAAATACATTCTCGCCGGGGGAAGAAATGAAGATAAGAATAATGACGCTGCTGGCCTCTGCAGCGCTGGCCATGCCTGCTGCGGTCGTGGCCGCCGAGGTTCCCCAACGCGGTATGTCTGAAGCACGGGTACGGGCAGACTTCGGTTCACCCTCCTCCGTCCGCGGCCCGGTGGGCTCACCGGCCATTACCCGCTGGAATTATGACGGTTTCACCGTCTACTTCGAAAACGGCATCAGCCTGCATACTGTGGTCGATCGCCCGGCCACCGCCGCACCGGATGTGGTGTCAGGCACCCAGGAATTACCCGCCATTGAGGAAACGACAGCCGAGGCCGAGCAGGAGCCGCAAGCGGCGCCGGAAAGCACCGCCCCGCCCATGTTCGATCCGGTGACCGGCAGTTTTGTCGGTGCGGAAACGAAACAAGAAGCTCCCAGCCCGGAAGCCCCCGCTGCCACCGAGAGCCCTGAACCGAAGGCGCCGGAACAGGCCGCCGAGCCGGCGCCCGAACCTGAACCGGCGCCCCAGCCACCAGCCAGCACTGCCGAGCAAACGCCTGAAGCCGTTGCCGAACCCGCCGCCGATGCGGAATCCTCGGAACCGCCCCCTGCCGACGGCGAGTTCCGGTTTGACCCGGTGACAGGTCGCATCATCATTTCCGGTGAGCCAGCCCCGAAACAGGCTGCCGCCGAAAAACAGCAAACGGTGAAGCAGCAGGCCGAAGACGCCGGCGAGTCAGTCCAAGCCGATGTGAAACAGGTGAAAACATCCGTCTCCGACGCGACCACAGACGCCGAACAGCAGGCTGAGCGGGCCACCGCTGATGCCCAGCAAAAGGTCAGCGAAGCCGAACAAAACGTGGACGCCGAGGTGCAGGAAAAGACTGACGAGGCGGAGCAGAGGGCTGAACAGGCAGAGGAAGAATCCCAGGGCGGTTTCTCTATTGACTGGGATGCCCGCCGATAGCACACTCGCGCGCATTGCCCCCTCCAGCGGACTCCATGAGCATGCGCCGACTTCTCCCTGAATGGCACCCCCAATGGGGGGTGCTGCTGGCCTGGCCCGACGCCCACACTGATTGGGCGGATCATCTCGCCGACGCCGAACAGTGTTATCTGGATCTACTTGCCGCCCTGCTGGACCATCAGCAGGTGCGGCTGGTCTGCCGTGATAGCCACTGCGAGCAACGGATCAAGACCCTGGTGGCCGAACGTGGGCTGGAGGCGGCCCGCCTGCAACTGATCATTGCCGACTACAACGATACCTGGGCCCGGGACTTCGGCCCCATCGCCGTGGAAGACAACGGCAGCGTGGAACTGCTGGACTACACCTTTACTGGCTGGGGCGGCAAATTTGATGCCGACAAGGACAACACCCTGAACCGCCGCCTGCCCTGGCAGCTGCCTCTGCACAGCCCGTCACTGGTGCTGGAGGGTGGCGCCATCGACACGGACGGTCAGGGCAACCTGCTGACCACCCGCCATTGTCTGCGTAACCCCAATCGCAATCCGGACCTGAGTGAAGCGGAGCTGAGCGCACTGCTCAAGGAACAGCTGGGGGTAACCGATATCTGGTGGCTGGACCATGGGGAACTGGAAGGCGACGATACCGACGCCCACGTAGATACCCTGGCCCGTTTCGTGGATGCCCGCACCATCGCCTACGTGCAATGCCGGGACCGGGAAGACAGTCACTATTCCGGTCTGGCCGCCATGGAAAAGGAGCTGCAGGCACTGGCGCTGGCGCACAATCTGACCCTGGTTCCCCTGCCCCTGCCCACCCCGCAATTCAACCGGGAAGGCGAGCGGCTGCCGGCCACCTATGCCAACTTTCTTATCACCAACGAGAAGATCCTGCTGCCGGTTTATGGTTGTAACACGGATGAGGCCGCCATTGATGCCCTGCGAGCCGTGTGCGGCAACCGCACCGTGGCACCGGTAAATTGCCGGGTATTGATCGAACAACACGGCAGCCTGCATTGTGTAACCATGCAATTGCCCCGTGGCGCGGTCTGAAAAGGGTTGGAAGGGTTGAAAGAATTAAAGGAGACATTCATGCGCGTGGCCGTGATCCAGCAGAAAAACCAGTCTGATCTGCAAGCGAATCTGGAGCACTCCCTCTCTCTGATTCGTGAAGCGGCGGACCAGGGCGCCGAGCTGGTGCTCCTGCAGGAACTGCACCGCAGCCTGTATTTTTGCCAGACCGAGGACACCGCCGTTTTCGATCTGGCGGAAACCATCCCCGGCCCCAGCACCGATACCCTGGGCAAACTGGCCAGGGAGCTGGGCATTGTCATTGTCGGCAGTCTGTTCGAAAAGCGGGCCGCCGGTCTTTACCACAACACCGCCGTGGTAATGGAAAAAGACGGCAGCCTGGCCGGCATCTATCGCAAGATGCACATTCCCGATGATCCGGGCTTCTACGAAAAGTTCTACTTCACTCCGGGGGATGCAGACTTCAACGGGGGTCGCAGCGGCTTCAGCCCCATTGAAACCAGTGTCGGCAAACTGGGCCTGCTGGTCTGCTGGGACCAATGGTACCCGGAAGCGGCGCGCCTGATGGCCCTGGCCGGCGCCGACCTGTTGCTCTACCCCACCGCGATTGGTTGGGATCCCAGTGACGACGACGGGGAAAAACAGCGCCAGCTCAACGCCTGGATCACCATTCAGCGCGCCCACGGCATCGCCAACGGCCTGCCGGTACTGGTGGCCAACCGTACCGGTTTCGAGCAAAGCCCGGTGGATGACAGCGGTATCCAGTTCTGGGGTAACAGTTTCGTCTGCGGCCCCCAGGGAGAATTCCTGGCCCAGGCAGACAATGACAACGAACAGGTGCTACTGGCCGACGTGGACATGCAGCGCAGCGAGTCCGTGCGCCGCATCTGGCCCTACCTGCGTGACCGGCGAGTGGATGCCTACGGCGACCTGACCAAGCGCTACCGGGATTGACCTGCTCGACAACATTACAGAAAGCCCCTTGAGGGCAACGTTGCCGGAAAGTACCTTGCCCGTTTTCCCGCGATCTCAGATGGAGCCCACAATGACACGCCTATCCATGCTTCTTGCCGCCACCTTGCTCGCCGGCTGCGCGGCCCCTTCCGCCATGGTAGTCAGCGATGGCAACCAATCCGAAGGTACCGTGGTCCTGTCCTATGACTACAGCCTGATGCAGAGCCCCAAAGTGGATTGGCAAGAGGGGCTGCAGAAAGCCAGCGCTCAGTGCCTGAGCTGGGGTTATAACGGCGCCCTGCCCTCCGACAAACCCAGCAAATCCTGCAAGACAGAAACCCAGGACGGCGACTGCATCGCCTGGACCCTGAGCACGACCTTCCAGTGCACGGCCAAGGCGCAGCAACCCCAGCAATAGACCACATCCGCCGGTCGGCCGGTATTTATCCGCTTGCTGTGACCGCCGGGTAACCCCGAGCCATATCCGTGTAGGTCAGGCTGGCCGAGACCGCCTCTGCCATGGGGATCACCCGGTGACCCAGCCGCAATGACAGATCATCCGGGTGAATGCCCAACCGCAGAGGCTGCCCGGTGTGGCAGCCTCTGCGCCAGTTGACGTGATTAACGCCCCGTAAAAACCACTCTCTCAGCGGCGTATCCGCCTCGAACCCTGCCAGGGGGAGAGAGTGCATCCGTTGTGCTCTGGCATCAAAGACGCCCGTCAGTGTCTCGAACAGGCGAAAAGGCATATCCGCCAGCTGGGTGCGACTGATTGCTCCCATGGCCCAGGCCGGCGGCACGTACAGCTCGCAGGGTTGCAGCCCCTGGTCCAGAAACCATTGGTGGCAATTGCGTATCAAGGCGTCGATACCACTGGCCGACAGGGAGAGGTGCTCCGCCACACGCCGTGACAGCAGCAGACTATGCACGCGGTGATACAGACTGATCGGGGGGTCACAGCGATGCAACCAGCCATGGCCGGCCAGCGGGTAGCCCTGCTGCTGGAGCTGGTGCAGCCAGTCCAGATCCGCCGTTTGCCAATTCCGCCCCGGTACCACCAGCAAGGTCACCGCCTGGGGGGGCTGCGGTAGCAGCGCCAGAATCCGACTGACCTGCTCGCGAGTTTCCGGCATCACATCGTGGATGGAAACCAGTGCCCGAGGTGCGACTAACGACTCAGAGGGCGCTGCGGGCATAGTTACTGCTCAGGCGACGCAACAGCGCCAGGGTCGGGGAAGGCAGTGAACGGTTGGCTGCCGGCACCATCTGGGCACACTGCCCCAGCACGGCGGCCCAATGCTCAATGGCATCCCGATTCATGGTCAGCGCTGCCTGCCTGGCCTGCTTCGCCTTCAGGTCGCGGACCACCGGGCTCAATGACTGCAAGCGATCCAGGGTCTGCTTCAGGCTTTCCCGGGGTTCCATGATCCACAGTCCTGACGCCAGGGCCGGCCATTCATTGATGCCGCAGGCCGGTGTGGTGATTACCAGCCGCTCACGAGCCATGGCTTCCAGAGCCACGGTGCCGAAGGCTTCCACCGAAGAAGGCAGCACCAGCACCTGGCAGCGATCGAGAATTTCCACCACCTGCTGTCGGCGACACCAGCCATGGAAGGTCAGGTTGGCGGATGCCTTGCAGGCCTGCTCCACCTTGTTGCGAAGCGGCCCGTCGCCGGCTATCTCGAACTGCAGATCCGGTCGCGAAGCCGCCAGGGCCAGGAAGGATTCGATATTCTTTTCCGCCGCCAGCCGCCCCACATAGCAAACCCGCCTGACGCTGTCATGCAGCCGCGTGACCGGCGTATTAACAAACTCCCGGGCCAGCGGCGTGCCCACCAACTGCGGGTTACGGGCGCCGGCGGCACGGGCCTGGGCGATCATGGATTCACAGATAGTGGCAGCGGTATCACTGCCCCGGAACAGGGTGCGGTTGACCCAGTTAAGCAGTCCACCGGCCAGCCTTGCCAGGCGGCGTCCCCAGTACAGCTCCACCAGGCGGTTGTAGTCCGTCTGGAATGTCACGCAGACCGGGATACCCCACTTGCGGGCGATCCAGTACCCGATCATGGAAAAAATACCGGGGCCGGGAATGACGATAACGTGGGGTTTCATTTCCCAGACCAGGGCGCTGAGTTCACGGACCTTGGGGAAGAAAAGTCGCTGGGTGGGGTCACCGGGGATCGGCATGGACGCACCCTGACAGGGATGCGGTTCCTCCATGCAGGGCTGCACCAGTTCCACCTGGGCCACATGGTCCTTGAGATGCGAGACCAGATCCTGGAAGTAGGCGCCGACGCCATTCCGACCCTTGATCGCATCCACCACAAACAGTATGCGTAGCTCTTTGGTATCCATGGGCGCCAGTATCAGCGCCCCTCATGTCGATAATGTGACAGCATTGCCGCACCATGACGGTGAAATTGCGACAAGATGTAACGAACCCAGAACGCGCCGCATGAGCGTCGCTGGCGGCGCGATTCCGTAACATCTGCAACGCCGCTGTAGGAGCACCGCTTGAGGCGCGAACCCAAACAGTTTCAAGTTGCGAGAAGCGAGTTCCGAAAACCAAAAAATCATTCGTGGGTTTCAGGTTTCGGTTTTCGGAACTCGCTTCTCGTGACTCGCAACAGGTATCGCAAGCAGATTCGCGCCTCAAGCGGCGCTCCTGGAACAGTTTTTAATCGATGTTGGGAAGTGGGTATTCGAAACGGTCATAGACCCAGCCGAAGACATCAGCGAGTTCATCGGGGCTAACACCCAGTTCGTCCGGGTTGTAGTGATGGCCGCTGCGGTACTGTTTTGCCTGGCGGTCTTGTGCTTCCAACCGCTGCAGGAAAACCGCTCCAGGCTGCCAACCAAACCGCCGGTAGAACGCCTGCACCGTCGCCGCCGAGGCCGATGCCAATTGCTCCATCACCGAAAGCGCCTGACGTTCCCGCGGCAGGCTTTCCAGCACCTCAAGCACATGGCGGTAGTAATAATCGAGCATGGCCATAAAGCCCTGCCGCCAATAACCGGTTGTGTCACGGCCATCAAACAGGCGGGCGCCGATCAAAATGGAATTGATCTGGGATGGCACCGCCGCGCTGGGATTACGAATACAGCCGATAAAGCGGGCATCCGGGAAGGCCTCTGCCAGAGTCGCCATCCAGGGCGTAAAGGACGGATTCTTGGAGAGCAGTTGCTTGTGGCTGCCGTGGAAATAGAGATGCCGCTGCACAAAGCGCCGGTAGGCCGCGATCAGCCTCTGCTTTTCCTTGTCGGTGCCATCCCGGTCCAGATAGGTGAGACGCCACAGGGCTGGCACCGGCACGGCGAGTACCAGCAGGAAGCAGCCCCACACGGGAATCAATGCCAGGTAATCTTCCTCCGGGTCCAGCAGCCCGGTCTTGTGGACCCCGTCCAGACCGCCGAGCAGGCGCCGCTCTATCCATAGCAACACCCGCCCCGCGGGTCGGCCGATCATGTCATCAAGGCGCGCAACAGCGGTCCAGAAATACCGCTGGCTAATCGACGGGGCGAACAGCAGTTCCCACAGGGCCGTGGTGGTAAACCGCTCATCCCTGGCCAGCAGACGGTGCAGAAAGGTGGTACCACTGCGCGGCACCCCGACCACAAAGAGAGGCTCACGAACCTGAACCCGCTGAAAATCAGGGAACAACAGATAATCCAGCAGCAGCCCCAAACCATTGATGGCCTGCACCAGCAGAAACACAGGCCAGAACAACGCCATCACCAGCCATCGTTGCAGCGAAAACCGCCCTGCCCGGCCATCGTAGACCGGCAACCAGCTCATCAGAAAAAACTGCAGATAGCGTTTCAGTACTGCCAAACCGTTCTCCCGGCTATTCCCATGCAGCGTGCACGCTACGCCCCGCCCATGTCATAAAAATGACAATTTTGCCTCTTGTGTCCAGGTCACAGCACTGTCATCTTTCTCGAAAACAATGGCGGCATGACTATCGCAATGACAGCACCCAGCACAGCGCCTCGTCACCCGACACTGGTCGGCCACCGGGGCGCCCGAGGCGAAGCCCCGGAAAATACCCTGGCCAGTTTTCAGGTGGCACTGGAGGCCGGTGTCACGGAAATGGAACTGGATGTCAGGCTATCCGCCGACGGCCATCTGATCGTGTTGCACGATAGCGACGTCACACGCACCACCGGCATGCGTGGCAATGTGCGCCAATATACCCGCTCCCAATTGGGCACCATGGATGCTCGCCGCAATACCCCCGGCTGGCATAGCCCCACGGGCATCCCGTCCCTGCAGGAAGTGGTGGAGCTGTGCGGCCCGGCCATGCGCTTCCAGTTCGAAGTGAAGGGAGCGGATCGGGTGGTGCTGCATCAGCTGGCGCATCACCTCACGCATATGATCCATGAACAGCACCTGCAATCCCGGGTGGTGGTGACCTCCAGTCATACCGGTTTCCTGCGCATGATCGGTACCATGGCGCCGGATGTGGAACGGGGTTATGTGTGCCAGTACCGCTACCTGCAACCCACCCGCCGGGCCCATGGCCTGGGCTGCAGCTGGCTGATGCCTCATTACTCGCTGGTGACCCCGGCGTTAATGCGCCGGGCCCGCAAACGTGGCCTGAAAGTGTCGGTGTGGACGGTGAATGACCTCACCGAAGCGGATCGGCTGGCCCAACTGCAGGTGGATGGCATTATCACGGACTACCCCACCAGTTTTGTCAGCCACTTCCGACGCAGCCCTCGCTACTCGTCCTCGGAAACGGCTGCTGTGAGCGGCTGATCGGCGAAGAACGCCAGGATTTCTTCCTTGCGGGCCATGGCATCCTTGCGACCCATCTCAATCAGCGTGCGGGTGAAACCCGGCTCGAACAACAGGTAGCTCATGGCACTGGCCCCCGGCGACCGCGTGGCACCCGACCCCCGCAGGAAAAAACGCAGGGCCCGCGGCAATTCGCGGATATGTTCGGCGGCAATTTCATCAATGGGGCGGGACGGGTAGATCTTCAGCACATCCACCTGCCGCAACTGGATGCCATGCTTGCGCCGGGCGCGCTCACTCATGGCAGAGAGGGTCCGGTTGATCCGCTCCAGCCGCTCCACATCCCCCTCCAGGGTGTCCACAAACACACTGTTGAGCACATGGCCCAGCACCTGGGCCATGGACGGGTAGCCGCTTAACTGGCGCTGATGGCCGGCGCTCATGTTGCCGGACACACCAATGACCAGTAACCGGGAAGCGCCAAGATGCAACGCCGGACTCAAAGGCGCCAGTTGCCGCAGCGCGCCGTCGCCATAATAGGCGCCATCCACCTTGCTGGCAGGAAACAGGATGGGAATGGCCGCCGACCCCAGCAGATGTTGCACCCCGATTTCCGAGCGCTTGCCCTTGCGGCGTGCCCGCACCCACTCCGGCAGCGCGCTGTCGCCCTGGAAAAAGCTCACCGACTCACCACTGGCATAGCCGGAAGCGGTGATTGCCAAGGCGCGCAAATGGCCCTGATCCAGGTTGTCGCGAATACGACGAAAATTGATCACCAGGGTAAGCAGGCGTTGCAGCGGCATGTTATCCAGTAGCGCGCTGCGTTCCGGCGTCTTGCCGGTGGTGACACCGGAAAACAGCCAGCGAACAATCGCTTTCAGCAACGCGTAGGTATCGGTGCGGTAAACCTGCTCGGCGGTAATATTGGACCAGACCCGTTCCAGCCCCCGAATGGCCGAGCGAAAATTACCGGCATTGGCAGCCAGGGATGCCGCGTTGATTGCGCCCGCAGAGGTACCGCAGATAATCGGAAACGGATTGGGCTCCCCACGGGGTAATAACTCGGCTATGGCAGCCAGTACACCGACCTGATAAGCGCCGCGAGCGCCGCCACCGGACAAGATCAACCCGCGAACCGGGTCCTGTTTCTGCATTTCCACCCTCCAAATTTACACCAGTATGCCGTGACTGACATTCTGTCACCACAGCCGCAATACCACTGGCGATCTGCCGCTTGCCTGCCGTATGCTGGGGTATCTTCTGGAACCCGCGTTTATGTACCGCTTTCAGCTCCGACCCGCCACCTCCGATGACCTGGACGCGCTCACCGCCCTGGAACAGCGCTGCTTTTCATCGGACCGTCTTTCCCGACGCAGCTTTCGCAAATGGCTGAAGCGCCAGCACAGTGGCCTGATCGTCGCCGTTGATGATGACGATGCCCTGGCCGGCTATACCCTGGTGCTGTTGCAACCGGGCACCCGCCTGGCACGCCTCTATTCCATTGCCGTAGACCCTCAGCAACGGGGTCGGAATCTGGGGGAAAAGCTTATGGAAGCCGCCGAAGAGTATGCGCTTCAGCAACGCCGTCCCTACCTGCGTCTGGAAGTGCGCAAGGACAACCCGGCCGCTATTGCCCTTTATGAAAAGCGCGGTTACCGCCTGTTTGCGCAGACACCGGATTACTACGAAGACCACCAGGACGCCCTGCGGTACCAGAAGCGCCTCCTTTTCCTGCCGGACAACGCGGAACGGCTGCATCTGCCCTGGGTTCAGCAGACCACACCGTTCACCTGTGGTCCGGCCTGCCTGATGATGGCCCTGGCCGCGCTCAAGCAGCAACCGCCCAGCACCACCGAAGAGTTGCTGCTGTGGCGGGAGGCCACCACCATTTTCATGACGGCTGGTCACGGCGGCTGCCACCCCATGGGGCTGGCACTTGCCGCTCGCCAACGGGGCCTGGAAGCCCGCGTCTGGTGCAACCAGACCGGCCCCTTGTTTGTCGACTCGGTACGGGACACGGAAAAGAAAGCCGTGATCACCACCCTGCACAACTATTTCGTGGAAACCTGCAAGGCACAATCCCTGCCGGTCTGTTACGAGGATTTCAGCGCTGCGGATCTGGACGATGCCATCGCTGCTGGCAGCATCGTGCTGGTTCTGATCAGCACCTGGCGCCTGGACGGGCGCAAGGCTCCTCACTGGGTGGCTATCAGTGGCAGCGATGAAGAATGCTTCTACATCCACGATCCGGACCCGGGGGAAGACCAGGTTCCGCTGGACTGCCAACATGTGCCCATCACCCGGGAAAAGTTCGACCAGATGCGCAAGTACGGCCAGGCCAAGTTGCGCACGGCGGTGGTTCTGGGAGCCCCAGACAACACCTATCTGTAGGAGCGCCGCTAGCGGCGCGATAACCTCAATAGTGACGAGTCACGAGAAGCGAGTATCGAAAATCAAAACCTGAAATTTGCGAAAGCCAGGTTTTCGCTTCTCGCTACTCGTACCTCGCAACTGCTGTCTGTCGCCCCGCCAGCGACGTTCCTACGGATAGGCCAGACACAAAAAAGCCCGCGCAAGGCGGGCTTTTTATTGGGCGGGCGTGGCATTACATCTTCATCACGTCCTTGCCCAGAGCAGCCACTTTTTCAGCGTCAACTTTCTGGGTATTTTCCTCACACTTGCCCCGGTCACCACCGCAGATTTCGCAGCCTTCCTTCATGCCCAGTGTCGCCAGCCCACCACAGGAACCCTTGATCGGCTTGTTGGAGAGAATCACGCCGACGGCCATGGCCGTGAAGAGCAGGCCGATAAAAATCACTGCGGCCATAATGGTCATCAACATGCTATTTCTCCTCCAGGATTGCATCGAAGGCGGGCGTGGAAAGCTCTTCTACGCCCTCACCTTTTCTGACAATAAAAAACACCGCCAGTTCATGCTGCTTGGCAAACGCCATACCGGCTTCGGGCCCCAGCACGGTCATGGCCGTGGACAGCCCATCCGCCATCATGGCGCTTTCATGCAGTACTGACACGGATGCCAGCGTATGGTTAACAGGATACCCGGTTCTGGGGTCCAGGGTATGTGAATACAGTTGCCCATCAGACTCGAAGAAGTTGCGGTAATCGCCGCTGGTAGCCACCGCCATATCGGTGAGGGCCACCACTTTTTCCACCTCACGGACACCGGCAATCGGTCGCTCGACTGCCACCCGCCAGGGCTGACCGTAGGGCTTTTTGCCGCTACCGCGCAACTCGCCCCCGACTTCCACCAGGTAGTTTTTCAAGCCCTGACTTTCCAGCAACTCGGCCACCTTGTCCACGGCAAACCCCTTGGCAATGGATGACAGGTCCACATACACATCGCCGGGCTGCAGAAGCTCATTGTCGTTGAGCAGCAGCTGTTGCCAACCAACCCGCGCCATCGCCGCGGTGATCTCGTCTTCCGAGGGAGGCTCGAAACGATCCGGGTCCGGGCCGAATCCCCACAGGTTTACCAGCGGTCCCACGGTGACGTCATAGGCGCCGTCGGTCATGGAAGAAATGGCAAACGCCGCAGACAGTACCTTGACCGTATCCGCCGGCAACGCCATCAATGTACCCGCATCCGCTGCATTGAACCGGCTCAGATCGGACTCCGGCCGGTATGTACTCATTTCCGCGTTGACCTGCTCCAGCGCCGCCTCGATATCCGCTTTCAGATCGTCTACGCCTTCCTTGGGCGTGCCGCTGAACTTCACACTCCAGGTAGTGCCCATGGTCGGGCCGCTGAGAACGGACAGGCGGTTTTTGCTGTCGTCACAGGCGGACAGCAGCGCAACGGAGAGAACAAGAAAAACGGCGACGAGACGGGACATACTCATGATCCAGAGGGTTCAACGTACTGCAGGAGCCATGCTGGCGAAGGTCAGCGAGGCGCGAGTAACGAGTCACGAAAACCTGTAGGGGCTGCCGGTTTTGCTTTTCGTAACTCGAACCTCGTGACTCGAAACTTGCCGCCCCTTTCGCCATGCAAGCATAGCTCCTACATAAAACCGGGGCTAAACGACAAAGCGCCGACCATTGGTCGGCGCTTTCGGTGTTATCCGCCGAAGTCATCCAGCAGGATGTTTTCCGGTTCCACACCCAGGTCATCCAGCATCTTGATCACCGAGGCGTTCATCATCGGCGGCCCACACATGTAGTACTCGCAGTCTTCCGGCGCCGGATGGTCCTTCAGGTACTGCTCGTACAACACGTTATGGATAAAGCCGGTGAGCCCGGTCCAGTTGTCTTCCGGCTGGGGATCGGACAACGCCAGATGCCATTCGAAGTTGTCGTTTTCTTCGGCCAGGATGTCATATTCATCGTTGTAGAAGGTCTCACGCCAGCTTCGGGCACCGTACCAGAAGCTGATCTTGCGCTTGGAATTGAGACGCTTCAGCTGATCGAAAATATGACTGCGCATGGGGGCCATGCCGGCACCACCACCGATGAACACCATTTCCGCATCGGTCTTCTTGGCAAAGAACTCACCGAAGGGCCCGAATACGGTAATTTTGTCACCCGGCTTCAGGCTGAACACGTAGGAACTCATGATGCCCGGAGAAATGTCCTTGGAACCCGGAGGCGGCGTGGCAATCCGGATATTGAACTTGAGAATGCCCTTCTCTTCCGGGTAGTTGGCCATGGAGTAGGCGCGGATCACTTCCTCATTGTTCTTGCAGCTCAGATCGAAGAAGTTAAAACGCTCCCAGTCACCCCGGTACTCTTCGCCAATATCGAAATCGGAGAATTTCACGTCGAACGGCGGCGCTTCCAGCTGCACATAGCCACCCGCGCGGAAGTCCACGTTCTCGCCTTCCGGCAATTTGAGGGTCAGCTCTTTAATGAAAGTGGCCACGTTATCGTTGGCGATAACCTCGCACTCCCATTTTTTCACACCGAAGAACTCTTCCGGCACTTCGATCTTCATGTCCTGCTTCACGTTCACCTGGCAGCTCAGGCGCCAGCCGTCGCGAATTTCGCCCTTGGTGAAGTGGCCTTCTTCGGTGGGCAGAATATCGCCACCGCCGTCCAGCACCTTGCACTTGCACTGGGCACAGGTACCACCGCCACCACAGGCAGAAGACAGGAAGATACCCTGATTGGCCAGGGTTCCCAGCAACTTGCCACCGGCAGGGGCATCGATGGATTTCTCTTCATCGCTGTTGATGTTGATGTGCACATCCCCGCTGGCCACCAGCCGGGAACGGGCCATCAGGATCACTGCCACCAGTGCCAGCACAATGGCGGTGAACATGACCACACCGAGAATAATCTCAAAACTCATGATTCAACCCCTTCGCTTACAGCTGCACGCCGGAAAAAGACATGAAGCCCAGAGACATCAGCCCCACGGTGATGAAGGTGATACCCAGACCCTTCAGGCCGTCCGGCACATCACTGTATTTCAGCTTCTCGCGAATACCGGCCAGCAGCGTGATCGCCAGTGCCCAGCCAACCCCGGCACCGACACCGTAGACCATGGATTCACCAAAGGTGTAGTCACGTTCCACCATGAACAGGGACGCACCCAGAATGGCGCAGTTCACGGTGATCAGCGGCAGGAAGATGCCCAGAGCGTTGTAGAGACTGGGTACATACTTGTCGAGCGTCATTTCCAGGATCTGCACCAGTGCGGCGATAACGCCGATATAGCTCAGCAGGCCCAGGAAACGCAGGTCCAGGCTGGCCAGGGACTCAATCCCGGTCCAGGCCAGGGCGTTCTCGTCCAGCAGGTAGGTAAGGATCAGGTTGTTCACGGGCACGGTAATGGTCAGTACCACTACCACCGCAACCCCCAGACCAATTGCGGTCTGGATCTTCTTGGACACGGCAATAAAGGTACACATGCCCAGGAAGAAGGCCAACGCCATGTTTTCAACAAAGACGGCGCGGACGAACAGGCTCAGATAATGTTCAAACATTCCTCGTCTCCGTTAAAACGCGTCGCTGACACGGGTGTGTGGCTTCATCTTGAAGGTATCTTCTTCCACCTGTTCCGGCTTCCATACCCGGATCGCCCAGATGAACAGGCCGATCAGGAAGAAGGCACTCGGCGGCAACAGCATCATGCCGTTGGTCACGAACCAGCCACCATCTGCAGCCTTGGTCAGGATCTGCTGACCAAACAGGCTGCCGGCACCCAGCAGTTCACGGATGAAGCCCAGACCCAGCAGGATCACGGAGTAACCCAGGCCATTGCCCACACCATCCAGGAAGGACGGGATCGGCGGATTCTTCATGGCGAAGGCTTCCGCACGCCCCATCACGATACAGTTGGTGATGATCAGCCCCACGAACACGGACAGCTGCTTGGAAATGCTGTAGGCGTAGGCCTTGAGGAACTGGTCCACCACGATTACCAGCGAGGCAATAATGGTCATCTGCACGATGATCCGGATGCTCGAGGGAATCGAGTTACGGATGCAGCTCACAAAAAAGTTGGAGAACGCCACCACCACGGTCAGTGCGATACACATGGTCAGAGTGGTGCTCAGGTTACTGGTTACCGCCAGGGCGGAGCAGATACCCAGGATCTGCAACGCGATGGGGTTGTTGTCGAAAATCGGACCAAAAAGAATGTCCTTGGTTTTCTCCGCCATTACGCGTCTCCTTCCTGCTGTACGACCGCTTCACCGTTCTGCATGCGCTTCAGGTAGGGACCGAAACCGTTTTCGCCGACCCAGAAGCGCAGCAGGTTGCTGACACCATTACTGGTCAGGGTTGCACCGGCAAGACCATCCACCTTGTGCTCGGCATTCGGCGTTTTGCTGTCAACGGAACCCTTGACCACCTGGATTTCCACTTCACCCTGCTCACCGTAAAGCTTTTTGCCTTCCCACAGGGCTTTCCATTTCGGATTGTCCACTTCACCACCGAGGCCCGGAGTCTCACCGTGCTCGTAGAAACCCAGACCGGACACGGTGTTGGCATCCGGCTCAAGTGCCAGGAAACCATACAGGGTGGACCACAGGCCATAGCCGTGAACCGGCAGAATGATGCGACTCAGCTCGCCGTCATCACCACGGGCCAGGAACACTTCCGCTACCTTCGCCTGGGACTTGATGCCGGCGATATCCTCTTTACCGCTGAGTCGCTCGGAACGCTGGGGATCCTTGGCAGCCTTACGCTGGTCATAGGATTCCGGCATCTCGACGTATTCACCGGTATCGATATCGACAAAACGACGTTCAATACTTTTGAACACCGTGTTCACATCCACGCCGGGCTGGTACAGGCCAGCGGCCTGCAGGATGTTCATGCGCTTGTCCAGCAGCTGGTTCTTGCTCTGTACCGGCCGCAGGCTTACCGCTGCGGTGGCAACCACCACACCGCATACCACACAGACCAGAAAGGCAACCAGCAGCGTCTTGCCTACACTTTCTTTATTCGCTGACATTTACACTTCTCCCCCGGTCCGGCGCAGACGACGACGAACGTTCGCCTGTACAACAAAGTGGTCGATTAACGGCGCACAGAGGTTGGAGAACAGGATGGCCATCATCACACCCTCCGGGAACGCCGGATTCACCACCCGGATCAGAACAACCATGACACCGATCAGCGCGCCAAAGATGTACTTGCCGGTATTGGTCATGGAAGCCGATACCGGATCGGTTGCCATGTAGATCATGCCGAAGGCAAAGCTGCCCACGGTCAGGTGCCAATACCAGGGCATGGCAAACATGGGGTTAGTGGCGGAACCCACCGCATTCAGCAGGGTGCTCAGTGCCACCATGCCCAGGAATACGCCCAGCACGATGCGCCAGGAGGCCACCTTGGTCAGCAACAGTGCCGCACCACCGATCAGAATCGCCAGGGTGGACGTTTCACCGATGGAGCCCTGAATACCGCCCAGGAAGGTTTGCATCCAGGAGATGTTGGCACCGGCATCGGCGGTCAGGTTGCTGGCGAAATCCAGCTGCCCGGCAGCGGCCAGCGCCAACGGCGTCGCACCGGAGAAGTTATCCACCGCCGTCCATACCGCGTCACCGGACATTTCTGCCGGATAAGCGAAGAACAGGAATGCCCGCCCGACCAACGCCGGGTTGAGGAAGTTCTTGCCGGTACCGCCAAATACTTCCTTGCCGATAACCACGCCAAAGGAAATCCCCAGGAACACCTGCCACAACGGGATGGCTGGAGGCAGAATCAGGGTAAACAGGATCCCGGTAACGAAGAAACCCTCGTTCACCTCGTGACCGCGTTTCCAGGCAAACAGGCCTTCCCAGATGAAACCACCCAGATAGACCACAATCAGAATCGGCACGTAGTAAACCATGCCGTGCAGCAGGTTCGACCACAGACTGGAGGCATCAAAGCCGGCCAGCGCCATGACCAGATCGCTACGCCAGCCGGGAATCGGGCTGAAGCCTTCAGCAATCTGCAGGTTGGCCTGATAACCGGTGTTCCACAGCCCGAACAGAATTGCCGGGAAGGCGCAGAACCACACCGTCATCATGATCCGCTTGAGATCGATACCATCACGTACATGCGCGGAGGACCGGGTCACCGAATCCGGGGTGTACAGCATGGTGTCGAACATTTCGTAGAAGGTGTAATACTTCTCGAACTTGCCGCCCTCGTGAAAATGCGGGGCAACCTTGTCGTCCAGAAAACTTCTCATGCCCATGCTCAGCTCTCCGCTTCAATGGTGGTGAGATTGTCGCGCAGAATCGGACCGTATTCGTACTTGCCCGGGCACACAAAGGTGCAGAGGGCCAGGTCTTCTTCCACCAGCTCAAGCGCGCCCAGTGCCGTGGCACTGTCGGTATCGCCAACAATCAGAGCACGCAGCAACTGGGTTGGCAGGATATCCAGCGGCATCACTTCCTCGTAGGCGCCCACCGGCACCATGGCCCGCTCGGAACCGTTGGTGGTGGTGGTAAAGTTGAAGCGCTTACCCGGCATCAGCTTGGACAAGTAGATGTTCATGACCGAGAAGCGGTTCACGCCCGGGGAGATATACCCCAGCAGTTGACGTTCATGGCCTTCAGACAACACTGTCACCTGATTCACGGTGCGGTTCAGGAAGGCCACCGGCCCCTGAGCATTATGACCGCCGAACACAGAGCCGCTGATCAGGCGGTTATCGCCCTCTTTCAGCTCACCCTGAACGAAGTCATCGGTGCTGGCGCCCACGCGGGTACGCAAGGAACGCGGTGTTTTCACCTGCGGGCCGGCCAGTGCCACCACCCGCTGGGAATAGATCTTGCCTTCGGTAAACAACTTGGCGATGGCAATCACGTCCTGATAACCGATCGACCATACCGTCTTCTTCAGGCTAACCGGGTCCAGGTGATGAATGTGTGTACCCACATTGCCTGCCGGGTGCTTGCCGGCAAAGGCTTCTTCACGGACCTGACCGCCGGCAAAGCTTGGCAAATCGGTGTTGGGGCCACGACATACCCACACCGGGCCATCGGTGAGACGGCTCAGCACGGCAAGACCATGACGGAAAGCCTGCTCGTTTTCCTTGATAACCAGCGCAGGCTCCTGGGCCAGCGGGTTGGTATCGAGTACGGAAACGAAGATGGAGTTCGGAATACTGCCCGGCGCTGGTACCTTGCCGAAGGGGCGAGTCCGCAACAAGGTCCACTCGCCGGAGTCAACCAGCTGACGCTGGACCGTTTCACGGTCCAAACCGCCAATCTGGTCGGCACTGTAGGAATCAAAAGTGACTTCGTCTTCCTGCTCGGCCACTTCAATCACCACCGATTGAAGCACGCGCTTGTGGCCACGATTGATCGCCACCACCTTGCCCGCTGCAGGAGCGGTGTATTTCACACCCTCGGTTTTCTTGTCCGTGAAGATCAACTGGCCTTTTTTGACCACATCGCCTTCGCGGACCTCCATGGTGGGTTTCATGCCCACATAGTCACCGCCGAGCACGGCAACAGAACGAACCTGGTGGCCTTCCTCAATCGTCTGGCGCGGCGCACCAGCGATGGGCAGATCCAGGCCCTTCCTGACTTTAATCATAGTTTCTCGCCCACGTTGCGTGTTGCTGAAGTCGAGGCACATCCGCCTGCAAGCCCCGAAAAGCGGGGAAAATGCCGAGGATGTTCGCTAAAACCGGAATTTGCTAGGCAGGCTGCTGAAAAGCCCGTTGCGTACTCAGCGTGGCCTGAAGGGTGCAGCTGTTGTGTTTTGTCGCGACGGACAGGGTGGTTCCCTTTCCTAGCGACAAAACGCAGCAGATGTGCCCTTCAGGCCGCGCCCTCCGGGGCTTTCAGGCTGGCCCACACTCGTTGTTGCAATTTCTCAATGGATCGACATACACCTTCAAAATTGCGCCTAGATTGTGAACCAGCCTGAAAGCCTGAGCATGCAACGGGCTTTTCAACAGCCTGCACGGAGCCGGCAGCTGCCAGCGGCGCCATTATAAAGACGCACCTGCCCATTCGCCAGCACCGTCCGACCCGTCTTTCGTCGCACAGAACTGCTTTGGTGCAAAAGAAAAGCCGGTCATGCACCGAAAAAAAGCCCGCAGCGCGGGCTTTTTATTCAAACGCCGTTCAGTCCTTCGGATACGCCGGGTATTCCACCCCGGAGATCTGCTGCAGGATGCGCAACACCTGACAGCTGTAACCGAACTCGTTGTCGTACCACACGTACAGTACGCAATGGCGCCCACTGACAATGGTAGCCTCCGCATCAATCACGGAAGCGTGACGGGAACCCACGAAGTCGGTGGAGACCGCATCCGGGCTGCTGACGAAATCCACCTGACGCTGCAGCGGAGAATGCAGGCTCACCCAACGCAGGTACTCGTTGAGTTCTTCCAGGGTGGTTTCCTTGCCCAGGGTCAGGTTCAGGATCGCCATGGACACGTTCGGGGTCGGTACCCGGATGGAGTTGCCGGTGAGCTTGCCTTTCAGGGACGGCAGCGCCTTGGCAGCAGCCGTCGCCGCACCGGTTTCGGTCAGCACCATGTTCAGGGGAGCAGAGCGACCGCGACGAGGACCTTTATGGAAGTTATCCAGCAGGTTCTGGTCGTTGGTGTAGGAATGCACGGTTTCCACGTGGCCGTATTCGATGCCGAACTTGTCTTCCAGCGCCTTCAGCGGCGGCACGATGGCATTGGTGGTGCAGCTGGCAGCGGAGATGATCTTGTCGCTGTCCTCGATCATGTCGTTATTCACGCCATGAACAATGTTTTTCATATCACCTTTGCCCGGCGCGGTCAGCATGACACGGGCAACGCCCTTGCACTGAAGGTGCTGGGAGAGACCTTCCGCATCGCGCCACTTACCGGTGTTATCGATCACCACGGCATTATTGATGCCGTACTCGGTGTAATCGATGGCAGACGGATCACTGGAGTAGATCACCTTGATGAAGTTGCCGTTGGCGATGATGGCATTTTCTTCTTCATCCACGGCGATGGTGCCGGCGAACGGGCCGTGCACGGAGTCACGACGCAGCAGGCTGGCGCGCTTCTGCAGGTCACCCTTGCCGGACTCACGCACTACGATGGCTTTCAGGCGCAGGCCGTCACCGGAACCGGCTTTCTCGATCAGCAGACGGGCCAGAATACGGCCAATACGACCAAAACCGTACAGCACCACGTCCGTGGAGCTGGGCACCGGCCCCTTGTTATTGACCGCTTCCGCCAGCTCTTCTCGCACATAGTCCTCAACGGACAGGCCGCGGTTGTCTTTCTTGTACTCTACCGCCAGTTTGCCGATATCAATGCGGCAGGGGCCCAGGTCCAGCTTGTTCACTTCCTGCAGAATCGGGAAGGAATCCACCACAGACAGCTCGGAATCTTCGACCTGCTTGACGAAACGGTGGGCTTTCAGGATCTGGATAACAGACTTGTTGACCAGGGAACGGCTGTAAACAGTGGTGGTGACGTTCTTTTCGCGATGCAGCTTGCCAATCATCGGGATCATGGCTTCTGCGATTTCTTCGCGGTTCTTCCAGCGTCCGAAGTGGTCTTCCAGTTTGTTCACGGAGATGCCCCTCTCAGGTTGGGTTCGGGTGAAGAAAACCGTGGCTGGCACCGAAATGCCCGGTTTCTGCGTTCACCGGCGGTGGAGTTTGGGGCGCGAATAATATCGCCAAACGCCACGTTTATCCACCCAAATGGCGGGGATATTACGGTTTCACGAACAATGCTTTCACACGTTCACGCAACACCGGTAAAACCGCTTCCTCGAACCAGGGCCGCTGGCGCAGCCATAGCCGGTTTCGCGGGCTCGGATGAGGCAGCGGGAAGTAGCCAGACTGCAGGGCCCGGTCGAAATCCCGGACATTGTCCGACAGGGTCTTGCCCGGCGACGGCAGGTAGTATTTCTGCGCATACTGCCCCACCAGCAGGGTCAGCTGCAGATCCGGCAGCTCCGCCAGCAACCGTTCATGCCACTGGGGAGCACATTCCGGCCTGGGCGGCAGGTCGCCCCCCTTGCCGCGGCCCGGGTAACAGAACCCCATGGGAATAATGGCAATCTGGTTTTCGTCATAAAAGACTTCCCGGTCCATCTGCAGCCAGTCACGCAGACGGTCCCCGGATGGATCATTCCAGGGAATGCCGGTTTCATGGACCCGGGTGCCCGGTGCCTGCCCCACGATCAGCAACCGGGCGCTCTGCCCTGCCCGCACCACGGGGTTCGGCCCCAAAGGCAGATGGGCCTCACACAACCGGCAGGCCCGGACCTCCTCCAATAAAGAAATCAGTGAACTCATGCCACCGGGCTGTCCGAACGGTGCAGACGCATCAGCCCTTCCTGCGCCACCGATGCCACCAGGGTGCCGTCCTGGCGATAGATGGAACCGAAATTCATCCCCCGGGAGCCTCCGGCAAAAGGGCTCTCGCTGCGATACAGCAGCCATTCATCAATACGGAAATCCCCGTGGAACCACATAGCGTGGTCGATGCTCGCGCACTGCACATGGGGCTGCCAGAAGTTCATGCCGTGGGGCAGCATGGCGGTCCCCATCAGCCCGAAATCCGAGCAGTAGGCCAGCAGCGCCCGCTGGGTCATGGGGTCTGCCTCCACCGAATCGACCACCTTGAACCACACCTCCCGCAGCGGCGGTTCCGGTTGGGAAGAAATCGGGTCACGGGGCGTGACCGGGCGGAATTCCACCGGCCGATCCTGGAGAAAGGCTTCGCGGTACTGTTCCGGCAACCGGGCCACCAGCTTCTGCCGGGCCGCCTCGTCATTCTCCAGGCCCTCCGGGCCGGCCACCTCCGGCATGGGCGCCTGATGGGCAACGCCCTCCTCTTCGACCTGGTACGACGCCGCCAGCGAGAAAATCGGCCGGCCATGCTGGATGGCGTTGACCCGGCGGGTAGTAAAGCTCCTGCCGTCCCGAATGCGGTCCACATCGTAGACAATGGGCTTGGTGAAATCTCCGGCCCGCAGGAAATAGGCGTGCAAGGAGTGCACGGAACGATCAGCTGGGACGGTTTTCGACGCCGCCAGCAACGCCTGCCCTGCCACCAGCCCCCCAAACACACTTTGCTGGCCGTTGGCCTGGCTTTGCCCCCTGAACAAATTATTTTCCAGCTGCTCCAGGTCAAACAGCGCCATCAGTTCCCGAACCGATGCATTCATAGCCAATCCTCAGCGCAAAAAACAAAAACGCATCTTAACCGCTGTCAGCCCGCATGTTCAGCCCCCACCCTGCAGGCGCCCCGGTTGACGCTGCAATGGCCGGGGAAGCCCCTCACCGCTACAATACGCCGCCTGATACCCCACCGAACACGCAGGAAACGGGTCTTAATGAAGTTACTCCCTGACAGCCCTCTTTTCCCCACCGGCCCCGAGCACTACAAAGACTGGGCCGGGCTGGACAGCGGTAGCCTGGCTGCGGTGCTGGCCGAGCTGGCCCGAAGCCAGGACCATCTGTTTGTGGTGTTGGCCCCCAACAGCAGCCGTGCCCAGCACCTGGCCGACTCACTGGATTTTTACCTGGCGGGCAGCCAGACGCCGGTGATGCTGTTTCCGGACTGGGAGACCCTGCCCTACGACCTGTTCAGCCCCCATCAGGACATTATCAGCGACCGTATCCGCGTGCTTCACCAGCTGCCCACCAGCCACAAGGGCATCCTGGTCGTCCCCGTGAATACCCTGATGCAGAGGCTGGCGCCACCACTGCACATCACCGGCAACAGCTTCCTGCTCAAGGTGGGCGACACCTTTGACATGGAAGCGACCCGCCAACGGCTGGTGGCCTGTGGCTATCGACAGCGGGATAACGTCTACGAACATGGTGAATTCGCCGTACGCGGCGCCATCATGGATATCTTTCCCATGGGCGCGGATCAACCCTTCCGCATTGAGCTATTCGACGACGAGATCGAATCCCTGCGCCTGTTCGACGCGGAAAGCCAGCGCTCCACCGGCAAGGTGGAAGAGATCACCCTGTTGCCGGCGGCGGAATACCCGCTAAGCGCTGACGGCATCAGCCGCTTTCGCACGGCTTTCCGCGATACCTTTGACGTGGACACCCGCGGCGTACCGCTCTATCAGGATGTGTCCGATGGCCTGTCGGCGCCGGGGCTGGAGTACTACCTGCCCTTGTTCTTCGAGCACATGGCCACCCTGTTTGACTACCTGCCCGACGATGTACGGCTGGTGGAAATGGCCGGCAGCCAAGGTGCCGTGGAGCATTTCTGGGCTGACGTGGAACAGCGCTATGAATCCCGCCGCCACGATATCCACCGGCCCATTCTGGCACCCTGGAAACTGTACCTGCGTCCGGAGGAGCTGGGCGCCTCCCTCAAGCAACATCCCCGGGCAAGGCAGACCGGCAGTGATGCCGACAGGAAACATGCCATCCAGTTCGACGTGGCAGCCATGCCGGCACTCACCGCCGACGTGCGCGCCAGCAATCCGCTGGCCCTGTTGCATACCTTCGCCGACGCCCATCCGGACACCCGCATTCTGCTCTGTGCGGAAACCGCCGGCCGCCGGGAGGCCCTGCTGGAGCTAATGCAGAAAATCGGCATCCAGCCATCGCTGAAAGACAACTGGCCGGACTTTATCGCCCGGCCGGAGCGCTGGAGCCTGACCCGTGGCGAGCTGGATGCGGGCTTTTACGCCCCCGAACATGAACTCTTGGTGGTCACCGAAAACGACCTTTACGGGGAGCGCGTCCTGCAACGCCGGCGCCGTAAATCCAGCAGCGACGATGGCGCCGCCGAGCAGGCTTTCCGCTCCCTGGGCGAGCTCACGGAAGGCTCCCCGGTGGTGCATCTGGAACACGGCGTGGGCCGCTATCTGGGCCTGATCCACATGGAAGTGGACCGCCAGCAACACGAATTCCTGCTGCTGGAATATGCCGGCGGCGACAAACTCTACGTGCCGGTCTCTTCTCTGCATCTGATCAGCCGCTACGGCGGCGGCGATACTGCCCCGCTCAACCGGCTGGGCACCGAGCAGTGGAGCAAGGCCCGGCAGAAGGCGGCGGAAAAAATCCACGATGTGGCCGCGGAACTGCTCAACACCTACGCCCGCCGCGAGGCCCGCCAGGGCAAGCAGTTCGACGTGGACATGAGCGATTACGAGCGCTTCAGCGCCGGCTTCCCCTTTGAGGAAACCCCGGACCAGCAGGCCGCCATTGCCTCGGTGATTGCCGACATGCAATCCAGCCAGCCCATGGACCGGCTGGTGTGCGGCGATGTGGGCTTCGGCAAGACCGAAGTGGCCATGCGCGCCGCCTTTGTGGCGGTGGAAAACCAGACCCAGGTAGCGGTGCTGGTGCCCACCACCCTGCTCGCCCAGCAGCATTACGAATCCTTCACCGACCGCTTTGCCGACTGGCCGGTGAATATCGAAGTGTTGTCACGGTTCCGCAGCGCCAAGGACAAGACCCAGGTCCTCAAACGCCTGAAAGAAGGCAAAGTGGATATCCTGGTGGGCACCCATCAGTTGCTGCAGGAAACCGTGTCGTTCAGCGACCTGGGGCTGATCATCGTGGACGAGGAACACCGTTTCGGGGTACGCCACAAGGAACGGCTCAAGCAGATGCGCGCCGAGTGCGATATTCTCACCCTCACCGCCACGCCGATCCCCCGCACCCTGAACATGGCCTTCAGCGGCATGCGCGACATCTCCATCATCGCCACCCCGCCGCAGAAACGCCTGTCCGTAAAAACCTTCGTGCAGCAGCACAACGACACCACCATCAAGGAGGCCCTGCTCCGTGAGCTGCTCCGGGGGGGTCAGGTGTATTACCTGCACAACGACATCGACACCATGGAGCGGACCGCCGAGGACATCCGCAAGCTGGTCCCCGACGCCCGGGTAGGGATTGCCCACGGGCAGATGCGCGAGCGGGAACTGGAAGCGGTGATGAGCGACTTCTACCACCGTCGCTTCAATGTGCTGGTTTGCTCCACCATCATCGAAACCGGTATCGATGTGCCCAGCGCCAACACCATCATCATTGATCGGGCGGACAAGCTGGGGCTGGCTCAGCTGCACCAGTTGCGTGGCCGGGTTGGCCGCAGCCATCACCAGGCCTACGCGTATCTGATCACGCCAAGCCCCAAGGCAATGACCAAGGACGCCCTCAAACGACTGGAGGCCATCGAACAGGCCACCGACCTGGGGGCCGGCTTCATGCTCGCCAGCCAGGATCTGGAAATTCGTGGCGCCGGGGAACTGTTGGGCGAAGAGCAGCATGGCAACATCGAAACCATCGGCTTCAGTCTCTACATGGAGATGCTGGAACAGGCGGTGGAAGCCCTGAAACGGGGCGAACAACCGGACGTGGAAAAGCCCCTCAGCGGCGGCCCGGAGCTGAACCTGCGAATTCCCGCACTGATTCCCGAGGATTACCTGCCCGACGTGTTCGGCCGATTGACACTCTACAAGCGCATTGCCGGCTGCAAGACCCGCGATGGCCTGAAAGAGCTGCAGGTAGAGATGATCGACCGCTTCGGCCTGCTGCCGGAACCGGTAAAAAATCTGTTTGCGGTGACCGAGCTGCGTCAGCAGGCAGAACGACTGGGCATCACTCGACTGGATGCTCACGCCGGCGGCGGCAAGCTGGAGTTTGGCGAGCGTACACCGGTGGACCCGCTGACCATTGTCAAACTGGTCCAGTCCGGGCCCAACCGCTTCAAGCTGGAAGGGGCCAATGCGCTGCGTTTTGTAGAGGGCAGTGACAGTGCCGAGGAACGCATTCAGGTGGTCGACGCCCTGCTCAAGCGCCTGTCCGCCCAGAGTATCAAACAGGATACGGGCAGCTAACCCGTGAAAACCGACCGGTCAGACTGTTGGTCGTGAACCGGGAGTGTGAACTGGTTATAGTCTTTGCAATAACAAACGATGTGGGTGCGTAAGGGGAAACGCCTTGATCCGGATGAGGCGACCAGCACCAGGAAGGCACCGGAACTCTCTGCCGCCAAGCCGGGTTCCACAGGCAACAGGAAAGGCCCGCTCCCACGTCAGCATCACGATAAGGCCTGCGCACGGGCCATCAAAGGAGAGTTTCCGATGCTTCGCGCATTCTTTCTGGTCGTGCTGGCCCTCGTGGCCAACGCCGCCATTGCCCAGAGCTGGTACAACATCGAAGTGCTGGTGTTTGCCCGCGATCACGGCGGCAGCGACGAAATCTGGCCCGCGGATCTGCAGCCCCGCTATGCCTCTCACTCGGTCACCATTGGCGAACCACAAGTCAGTGAATACGCGGACCCGGATGCTCTGTCCCAGGGAGCCTGGCAGCCTTTACCGGAGGATCAGACGGTGCTGCAGTACATGATGGAGCGCATGGCCGGCACCGGCGAGTATCGCCAGCTTTACCACAAGGCCTGGCGTCAGCCCATCGGCAACAAGAGCGAGACGGTGCCGGTCTACCTGCGCGGCGGCCAGATCCTCAGCACCGATGACGGCCAGGTTCCGGAACTGGAAGGCACCCTGCAATTCCACCAGTCCCGCTACGTGCATGTGGAGCCCCGCATCTGGTTCAATACCCAGAGTCATGGCCAGCGCTTTTATGTGAAAATTGATGAAAGCCGCCGCCTCACCGGCCACGAAGTCTACTACTTCGACCATCCCATGTTCGGCATGCTGGTGCGAATTACCCGCTAGAACCCCGGCCCAGCCCTAGGAGCGTCGCTGGCGGCGCGATAACGCAACAGTGACGAGTTGCGAGAAGCGAGTTTCGAAAATCAAAACCCAGGGGCAGGGAAAGCCCGGTCTTCGCTCCTCGTCTCTCGTCACTCGCAACTGGATTGAACTATCGCGCCGCCAGCGACGCTCCTACGGTGGCCATTCACCACTGTCCCGCACCGTGCCACCTTATTCCCCCACCCCATAACACCGCTTGTCAGAAATAACAGATCCGTACAGGCGCACCGCCGTTTCCCGCGCTAAAGTAAACCCAAGGGCCTTACCCGGCCCCCACAATACGCTCCCGTACGGGCCTACCCGCCCCACCGGGAAAGGAGCCGTTGCCATGTTCGTTACCCTCGAACAGACCGACGCCGCCGAACTCCACCAATTCCGGGATCCGGCAACCGGTCTGCGCGCCCTGATCGCCCTGCACTCCACCCGCTTGGGCCCTGCCCTCGGTGGCTGTCGCTGTCTTCCCTACCCCGATGAACACACCGCCCTGAATGACGTCTGCCGTCTTGCCCGCGGAATGAGCTACAAGGCCGCCCTGGCAGGCCTGCCACTGGGCGGCGGCAAAGCGGTAATCATGGAACCAGACAAACCCTACGACCGGGCTGCCCTTTACCGTGCCTTCGGCGACGCCGTTAACCGCCTGGGCGGGCGCTATATCACCGCCATGGACGCCGGCACGGAAATCACCGATCTCGACCAGGTAGCCACCCGAACCCGCCATGTGTGGGGCTTTTCCGGCGACGGCATGGACCCGTCACCCTATACCGCTCTGGGCGTATTCGCCGCCCTGGATGCGGGTATCCGCCACCGCTTCCAGCGCCACGGGGCCAAGGGCCTGCACATCGCCATTCAGGGCCTGGGCCATGTGGGCAGCCAGCTCGCTCTGATGCTGGCCCGGGCCGGCGCCAGACTCACCCTGGCGGACCTTGACCCGCGACGGGCCCAGCGGCTGGCAGACCGCCTGAATACCCGGTGGGTACCCGCCGACAGCCTCTACGACGTGGCCTGCGATATCTTCATGCCCTGCGCCCTGGGCGGCGTGCTGAACGCCGATACCATCCCCCGCCTGCACGCCGCGTTGATTGTGGGCGCCGCCAATAACCAGCTGGCCAGCGACGACGATGCGCAACGACTACGCCAGCGCGACATCCTCTACACACCGGACTACCTCAATAACGCTGGCGGTCTGATATCGCTGGCGTTGGGCCACCGGCAGGAAGACCGCAGCACCATCCGGCAGAAAGTGCTCGGCATTGGCCGCACCCTCAGCCAGCTACTGGACCAGGCGGACCAGCACCATCTCAGTCCGGCACAGATGGCCGACAGACAGGCCGAACAGCGCCTTCACGACGACACCGGCAAGCACGCCTGGGAAGCCGCCTGAACGCCGCCAAGGAGGATGCCATGTTCACGTCTACGCCCTACGACATGCACCATCGACTACCGGACCTGCCGGAGAACACGGACTGGCCACGGCTGGTGGACGGCTACCGCCATATGACGCTGATTCGCACCTTCGACAAGAAGGCGGTAAATCTGCAACGCACCGGCAAGCTGGGCACCTATGCCTCCTGCCTGGGCGCCGAAGCCATCGCCACCGCCGGCGGCATGGCCCTGCAAGATGATGATGTCTTCGTGCCATACTACCGGGACCACGCCACCCAATACCTGCGCGGCGTACCGTTGCATCTGATCCTGCAGTACTGGGGCGGCGACGAGCGCGGCAACGCCTTTCCGGCGGATACCCCCGCCGCCCGCGACCTGCCCAACTGCGTCCCCATCGCCAGCCAGCTCACCCAGGCCGCCGGCATCGCCACCAAGGCCAAACTGGACCACGCAAAAGCCGCCGTGCTGGCCACCTGCGGCGATGGCGCCACCTCCCGGGGTGACTTCCATGAAGCCCTCAATGTGGCCGGCGTCTGGCAGCTGCCGCTGGTGGTGATGGTCAACAACAACCAATGGGCCATCTCCGTGCCACGCAGCCTGCAGACCGCCAGCGACACCATCGCCCAGAAAGCCGTGGCCGCTGGCATCGAAGGCTTCCAGGTGGACGGCAACGACCTGCCCGCCCTGCTGGAAGCGGTGGATTACGCCCTGGACAAGGCCCGCCACGGCAAGGGCGCCACCCTGATCGAAGCGGTGAGTTACCGGCTCAGCGACCACACCACCGCCGACGACGCCGGCCGTTACCGCAAGGCCAGCGACCTCCATGCCGCCTGGCAACGGGAACCGGTGGCACGGCTGCGCCAGGCCCTGGCAGACGCCGGTCACTGGGATGCAGAGCAGGAAACGCAGTGGCTGGCCGAGTGTCAGCAACGGGTGGATACCGCGGTGGAGACTTACCTGAACCAACCGCCGCAGGCCCCCACCGACATGCTCGACTACCTCTATGCCGAGCTGCCCGAGGCCCTCAAGCCACAACGGCAACGTCTGCTGCAACAACAACCGGGAGACCACCATGCATAGCGCCCAACCACACCCGGACACCAGCGTTCCGCTCAATCTGCTGGAAGCGGTCAACCAGGCCCTCCGCCACGCCATGGAGGCCGATGAAAACGTGGTGATACTGGGCGAGGACATCGCCACCAACGGCGGCGTTTTCCGTGCCACCGAAGGGCTGAAAGAGACATTCGGCTTCCGTCGGGTCATGGATACCCCGCTGGCGGAAAACCTGATCGCGGGGCTGGCGGTGGGCATGGCCAGCCAGGGCCTGAAACCAGTGGCCGAGATCCAGTTCATGGGCTTTATCTACGCCGCCCTGGAGCAACTGATCAGCCACGCCGCCCGCCTGCGCAACCGCACCCGGGGCCGGCTGAGCTGCCCGCTGGTGATCCGCGCGCCCTTCGGCGGCGGCATCCATGCCCCGGAACACCACAGCGAAAGCACCGAGGCCCTGTTTGCCCATATCCCGGGCCTGCGGGTAGTGATTCCTTCTTCGCCGGCAAGGGCCTATGGCCTGCTGCGCGCCGCCATCGCCTGCCCGGACCCGGTGCTGTTTCTGGAACCGAAACGGCTCTACCGCCTGCAACGGCTACCGGTGGAACTGGATGATGATCCGCTACCACTGGATCGCTCTTTTACCTTGCGTGCCGGCGAGGACGTGAGCCTGATCAGCTGGGGCGCCATGATTCATGAAGCCCTGGCCGCGGCGGAGCAATTGGCCGCCGAAGGCATCAAGGCGGAAGTGATCGACGTGGCCAGCCTCAACCCGCTGGACAGGGACACCCTGATCGCCACCGCCAGCAAGACCGGCCGCGTGGTTATCGTCCACGAAGCGCCCCTCAACGGTGGCTTCAGTGCCGAGATTGCCGCCACCCTGGCCAGCGACGCGCTCATGCATCTGCTCGCCCCCATAGAGCGGGTCACCGGCTACGACTGCCCCATGCCCTACTTCGCCATGGAGCAGCATTACATGCCGAGCGTGGAACGTATCGTGGCGGCGGCGAAGGAGACGTTGAAGTATTGAGGGAAGGCTGGCACGGAACAGAGCCTCCGTAGGAGCGTCGCTCGCGGCGCGATAACCCAGTCTCGAGATACGAGGAACGAGAAGCGAAAACCTGGCTTTCCCAGATACAGGGTTTTGATTTTCGAAACTCGCTTCTCGCAACTCGTTCCTGTTGGGTTATCGCGCCGCCAGCGACGCTCCTACGGAAAGACACCGTCTCCGGCGTGTCGGCGTCAAGCGTGTTGCATGCCAGCGAGTGACCAAGGAGCGAAACATGCCCTACTTCACCCTGCCCGATCTGGGCGAAGGTTTGCAGGAAGCGGAAGTCGTCGAATGGCACGTGAAAGAAGGTGACACCGTGAAGGTGGATGACCTGCTGCTCAGCGTGGAAACCGCCAAGGCCATTGTCGATATCCCCGCTCCCCGGGACGGCATCATCGCCACCCTGTTCGTGGCCAACGGCGATCTGGTGCATACCGGCGAACCGCTGCTGGCCTTTGCCGGTGACGAGGGCAGCGGCAGCCAGACCGTGGTGGGCAATCTGCAGAGCCAGGAGGATGCGGACAACCCGGACAGCTTCGTGATCGGCGCCGTCCCCGACTCCCGCCCTTCCGGCGGCACCACTCCCGCCATCCGCGCCCTGGCCCGCCACCTGGGCGTCAACCTGGACCAGATCAAGGGCAGCGGCCCGGCGGGCAGCATTACCCTCGAGGATGTGCAGCAACACGCCAACCTGAAACACAGCCACGGCGACAGCACGCCGCTGAAAGGCGTGGCCCGCACCATGGCAAAGGCCATGGCCAGCGCCGGGCAACAGGTGGTGCCGGTGAGCCTGTTCGACCAGGTCAGCGTCAGCCACTGGTCGCAGGACACGGATATTACCCTGCGCCTGATCCGTGCCATCGTCGCCGGCTGCCAGGCAGAGCCAAGGGTGAACGCCTGGTTCGACGGCGAGCAGCTAAGCATGCGATTGGTGGAGAAAGTGGACCTGGGGATTGCCGTGGATACCCCGGACGGTCTTTTTGTACCGGTATTGCGGGACGTGGCCAACCGGGAACCCTCTGACCTTCGGCAAGGCCTCAACCGCCTGCGCCGGGATGTGGAGCAGCGAAAAATTCCCGCCAGGGAACTGCAAGGCGCCACCCTGACCCTGAGCAACTTCGGTACCTTGGCCGGTCGTTATGCCACCCCGGTTGTAGTGCCTCCCCAGGTGGCCATTGTGGGTGCCGGCAAACGTTTTGCTCAGCCGGGTATTCGCAACGGGGAGTGGTTCGAGGATTGGCAACTGCCGGTCAGTCTCACCTTTGACCATCGTGCTCTGAACGGCGGCCAGGCAGCCCGTTTTCTGGCCGCGCTACTGGCTGACCTGGGTCATTAACAGCCTTGCTGCAGGTGCCATCTTTGCTGACGGCACCTGCACGGGCCGTTTTATTCAGCCAGATCCACGTTGTGATAGACGTTCTGCACATCGTCCAGATCGTTGAGCATGGCCAGGAATTTATCGAACAACTCCCGATCATCACCACTCACCGTGGTATAGCTCTGCGGGATAAACTGGATCTCGTCCACCTCGAAATCGATCCCTTCGAAAGCCGCGGTTAACGCCTGGCGGGCCTTGGCATATTCGGTGTTCGGGGTGAACACGGTCAGCATTCCGTCTTCGTTTTCCAGATCGGTGACATCCACATCCGCTTCCATCAGCGCTTCCAGCACCGCCTCTTCATCATCGTGGCGGAACACGAAAATGGCCGCGTGATCGAACATGTGGGCCACGGTGCCCTGGGTGCCGATCTTGCATTTGGTCTTGGTAAACGCCACCCGTACATCCCCGAAGGTGCGGTTGGGGTTGTCCGTCAGGCATTCGATGATCGCCATGCAACCGCCGGGGCCATAGCCCTCGTAACGGGCCGGCGCAAAATCTTCGCCGCCACCGCCTTTGGCCTTGTCGATGGCTTTCTCGATCACATGGCCCGGCACCTGATCCTTCTTGGCCCGGTCGATCAAACTACGCAGGGCCAGATTGGCGGATGGGTCCAGGCCACCTGCCTTGGCACAGACATAGATTTCACGACCATAGCGGCTATAAACCTTGGCTTTCATGTCCGAGGTTTTCGCCATGGATTCTTTTCGGTTCTGGTAGGCGCGGCCCATGGGATACTTGCTCCGAGAGTGATAGTCAGCCGCAGATTCTAGGGGAAAACCCGGAAATTACCTACGACCGACGCATCCTCTCCTCGCCATGCCCCCCTGACAGCTAATCATTCAGATAGCGCACCCCGGTCAACCGCTCCGATTCCTCCCACAACCGCTGTGCAACGGCCTGGTTGTCAGTGATCTTGCGGGCAAAGGCCGGGGCCGGATAGCCGCGTAACTCCATCAGTTTGCCATCCGGACCGTAATAGCCACCCGCCTCTACCGCATCGCTGGTGGCAGCCATGACACCGGGCAGGCACCCCATCTGTGCAGACTGCGCCATGATCTTGTTGAACAGGCCCCCGCCGGGCACCGTATCCTGAAGGTGGGTTGCGGAATAGCCGGGATGGGCGGCCATGACCCGGATGCGCGAGCCGGATGCCTGCAAGCGACGCTGCAGGTCCTTGGCGAAAATCAGGTTGGCCAGCTTGCTCTGACAATAGAAGGGCCAGCGGGAATAACGTTTCTCCGCATTGAGATTCCCCCACATCAATTTCCCGCCCCGATGGGCCAGGCTGGATATCTGCACAATTCGCGGATCATCGGCGGATTCCAGACGCTCAATTAACTGACCGGTCAACGCAAAATGCCCCAGGTGGTTGGTGCCAAACTGCATTTCGAAACCATCCCGGGTTCGCTGCAACGGTGGAGCCATCAAACCCGCGTTGTTGAGCAACACATCCAGGGTGGCAAAGCGCTGCTTTACCGCCTCGGCAAAGGCCTTCACCGAGGCCAGATCCGCCAGATCCAGCGCCATGATTGACAGTCGGGCCCCGGGGGCTACCGCTTTCACCGCCTGCGCCGCCGCGTTGGCCTTGTCCGCATTTCGACAGGCCATGATCACTTCCGCGCCCCGGCCGGCGAACAACTTCACCGCTTCCAGGCCGATACCGCTGTTGGCGCCAGTGACCAGAATCGTCTTGCCGGAAAGATCTGGAATCATCTCCGGCCGCCAGCTGGATTTGCCCATACGAGAACCTCTCCTGTCGTTGTGATGAAAATGATTGTGCACGGCAGCGGCTATCGCCACCCCTTCCTGCTGGGCCAATCGTGTGACACCAAAGGGAAAGCCTGAGATCGGCAACTGGTGAATCCACAAGACCCTGACTGAGCATCAGTGGTATGGTTCTGTGCTTGTTTTGACCCACCGGTGATGGCTGTGATGATCACCGGGCACAACGATTGACTGGGAGATCAACACGTGGGCAAGAAGTATGACCTGAATGGCAAGGTGGTTCTCATCACCGGCGCAACCGGCGGCATTGGTGCTGCCAGCGCGCGAGCGCTTTATTCGAAAGGCGCGAATCTGGTGCTGACGGATTTATCCCAGCAGTCCCTGGATTTGCTCGCCGCAGAATTTGATGTCACCCGGGTACTCGCCGTGCCCCTCGACGTCACTGATGCTGCCGCCTCAAAAGCTGTCGTTAAGCAAGCCGTCGCGCACTTTGGCCGTCTCGATATCGCCTTTGCCAACGCCGGCATTGCCTGGCGGAACAATCCCGCAACCATCGCCAGCTGCGATGAGGACGAGTTCGAGAAAATTATCGACGTGGATCTGTTCGGCGTCTGGCGCACCCTGCGTGCAGCCCTGCCGGAAGTGCAGCGGAATCATGGCCAGATTGTCATTACCTCCTCCATCTATTCGTTCGTCAACGGCATGGTCAATGCCCCCTACGCCGCCTCCAAGGCCGCTGTGGAAATGCTCGGCAGGGCCTTGCGGGCTGAGCTGGCGGGTACCGGCGCCAGCGCCAGCGTGCTCTATCCGGGTTGGACCGCAACACCGATCACCGATCTCGCCTTCGGGGGGCATGCCACCGCCTCCGAGTTGATTGAAAGCGCCTTTCCTGCCGTACTGAGAAAGCAGGTGCAACCCGAGGAAATTGCCACTGCCCTGGTTGCCGGCCTGGCAACCCGTTCCGCCGCCATCATTGCCCCGGCCCGCTGGAAACCCTTGTCCATGTTGCGCGGGGTGATGAGCCCCCTCAGCGATGCGCTACTGGCGCGAAGCGATAAAATTCACCGCCTGGTGCGCGATATCGAATCGAATCGCTAGCAAGACCACCTCGCGGCATTTCCTGCCACTTCCTATACGGCAGGAAGTGTCGCGGGCCGGGCGCTACCCCTGCCCTGACTTTTCAAGCTTTGACTCCCCCACCACCACTGGCATGATCAACCTATCCCAGCCCGCAGTGCCAGCCAGGAGTCACCATGTCCAAACCCGTGATTGCCGATATCAAACCGCATAAAACCGAACTCAAGCCGGGGGAAACCTACTACTTCTGCCGCTGCGGCCGTTCTGCCAACCAACCTTTCTGTGATGGCTCCCATGCGGGCACGGATATCACCCCTCTCGGCTTTGAAGCGGACAAGGACGAAGGCTACCTGTGCATGTGCAAGCACAGCGCCTCTTTCCCGTATTGCGATGGAACCCACGCGCGCTTTGACAAGGATCAGGTCGGCAAGGAAGGACCCGGGCCGGATGCCATCTCCCGGGACGGCATGCCCAGCCCCAAAGCCACTGCAGAAGAACCGAATGTGGAGTTGATCCATGCGCTGGCGGAAAATGGCCTGGCCAAAATGGGCCATCATGGTCCCATGAGTGCCATGGGGGTGCCCCGGGACCGCCTTCCCAAGTGGGATGATATTCAGATCATGGTGGCACAGATGGCCACACAACCATTGCTGGACGATCAACCGGTGGGTACCGAGCTGGTTATCGGCCCCCGGGCAGACAAACCGTTAACCCTGGATATTCCCCTGATGGTCTCGGACATGAGCTTCGGCGCCCTCTCTGAAGAAGCCAAGGTGTCGCTGGCCCGTGGCGCAGAACTGGCCGGCACCGGCATCTGCTCCGGAGAGGGGGGCATGCTGCCCGAAGAGCAGGCCGCCAACTCTCGTTACTTCTACGAATTGGCCAGCGCCATGTTTGGCTATAGCGAAGACCATCTTAAGAAGGTGCAGGCGTTCCACTTCAAGGGAGGCCAGGGTGCCAAGACCGGTACCGGCGGCCATCTGCCCGCCAACAAGAACGTGGGCAAGATTTCCCAGGTACGCCAGATTCCCGAAGGACAGCCGGCCATTTCCCCTGCCACCTTCAGGGAGCTGCACAGCAGCGATGATTTCAAACGTTTTGCGGATCGGGTACGGGAAGTATCCGGCGGTATTCCGGTGGGATTCAAGCTGAGCGCGAACCATATCGAAAGGGACATACAGTTCGCCCTGGATGCCAGCGCCGACTACATCATTCTGGATGGCCGGGGTGGCGGCACCGGCGCCGCCCCGACCATTTTCCGTGATCACATCAGCGTGCCCACTATCCCTGCCCTGGCCCGGGCCCGCCGATTCCTGGATGACAAAGGCGCCAGTGGCAACGTCACCCTGCTGATCACCGGCGGCCTGCGCATGCCCATGGATTTTATCAAGGCCCTGGCTCTTGGCGCCGACGGCATCGCTCTTTCCAACAGCGCCATGCAGGCCATTGGTTGTGTCGGTGCCCGCATGTGCAACACCAATCAGTGTCCTGCAGGGATTGCCACCCAGAACGAAGCGTTGCGAAAACGACTGGACGTGGACCACGCCGCCCAACGCCTGGCCAACTTTTTCCATGCTTCCACAGAACTGATGCAAGTGATGGCCCGCGCCTGCGGACACGACCATCTGAATCAGTTCCGATTGGATGATCTCGCCACCTTTGATCGGGACATGGCCAGCCTGGCGGGGGTTCGCTATAGCGGACTGGGCGGGGCCTAGCCTGAGCAAAATAAGTCTTTACCCGTGCTGTTGTACGCCATTGCCTACAAAGTAGCCCCTGCCTGTAAGATAAATCTTACGTCAGGGGATGACCTGCGTGGCAACTGAGCCCGCGTTGCCCGACGGTCATAATATCTCCAATAATCAAACCTTTATAAAAGCTGGCTAATCGTCATTCGATCTTCAGGCCATAAAGACAGTCAACGCGGCGTGATCGCAAAATCTGTTCATCCCTTCAAACTCTCCGCCTGTCGCGATCCCTTTGCCCTGTCCGCCGTGCCGAAACTAATAATAAGTGAGACATGGTTCACTAACTGAGAGTGCACCAATGGCTTAGTTACCACTGCGATGACCGGCCCCCCCGGACCCAGGAAGGCACAAATGCGAACACAACGACTAGGATTTGTCGGATTAGAAGAAGACACGGTCAGTGCCTGCCTTTCGATGCTGAAAATCATCGACGGGCGCTCCTCGGTTCACTGGGATCAGAGCATCCCCGATGATGCGGATGTGTTGATGGTCGCGTGCGACAAGCAGGAACAGACCCGGCGCTCCGACCTGTCTGACAAACCCTGCATCGTGGTTTATCCGAACACCTATGACAGGCCCGCCTCCACGTTTAGCTTGCCTCATCCATTTCGGGTCATGCAGCTGCTTGATGTGCTTGACGATGTGGTACGGACCTTGACCACGGACACAACCCCGCGCCACACCAGCGCAACAGTGACGTCCACCACGCCGGATTCAACAACGGACTTCTGCGCGTCGTTGCATCATGTGATCAACGCCAAAGACGGACAACGCAGCGAGCTATATTGCAGTCACAGCGATGAGGGCCTGTTGCTGGTAAAACCCGCAAGCCATCGTTTTTATGCCCGCCCCGCCCTTCTCCATGCACTCAACGCCGGGACGGTGACCTTGTCACCACTGAGACCGTTCTCGGAGTCGGTTCCCGAAGGGATGGCTGCTCGCCCCCTGTTCGAGCTGGCCTGGATGACGGGCGCCAAACACAGCGATGGCTTGCTCCCCTGGCTGGACCCGGACAGCCAGTTCCAGTTAAGCCGCTGGCCCAGTGCTGCTGCCCTCAACAAATCACGGCCCCTGCTTTCCCTGTGTGCATTGATGACCCGACGCGCGTTGGGCCGAGCGCAATTACAGATTTTGTCGAAATGCGATGAAGCCACCTTCAATCACTTCCTCAATGCCTGTGAAATTAGCGGGCTTCTGGTCAGTGAACGCCGTCGTTCAACGGCACAACCGACGGCTGTTGCGATGGAATCACAACGTTTTGGAGGCTTGATACGAGGCCTCAGAACTCGCCTGGGATTGAGCTGACAGCATGACGCATGACGAATTCAAGATCCTCTTTACCGGGCCAATGGGCGCGGGAAAAACCACTGCCATCGCCCAGTTAAGCGACGATGAATGCGTATCCACCGATGTGGTGAATACGGACCTGGAGCAATGCAACAAGGAAATGACCACGGCCGGACTGGATTACGGCTATATCAGCCTGGCGGATGGTTTCGGGGTTCGGCTATACGGCACCCCGGGACAGGAGCGTTTCCGCTTCATGTGGCCCATTCTGGCCAGCAATGCGGCGGGCGTGATTCTGCTTCTGAACGGTGAGCACCCGGATCTTGAGAAACACCTGGCCATCTACGCCGACGCCTTTGCCAACAACGGCGAAACACCACTGGTGGTGGGAATTGGCCGGCTGGCGGCCAACGATTTCAGCTGTGTTGATCTGGTAACGGAAAGACTGGCGAACATGGGCCTCTTCGTTCCCGTGATTTCCGTCGATGTCAGGGAAAAAGAAGACGTATTGCTGCTGGTGGAGACCCTTCTCTGCCAGATCGAAGCTCACGAGATGGAATTAATGGAAGTATGACTAACAAGAACCCCCTGGGTCAGGCAGCGACAGAGATAGCGCAACAACAACTGCAGAAGTTGCGGGCAACCACCACCGGAATCACCTCCGCAGTGTTGTTGAGCAGCGACGGATTTGAAGTGACCTCTCTGGAAACGGACAAGGGCAAGGCCAGTCGACTTGCTGCCATGGGCAGCTCTCTGGCAGCGATCAGCTCTGCCATTGCCAAGGAAGCAGGCATCTCCGAATGTCGCCGTCTTATCGTGGAATCCGAGGAAGGTGTCGTGGCTGTCATGACAGTGCCGGACAGCTCTCCTCCTCTGGTATTGGCCGTTGTGGCCAATGATGCCTCCAGACTGGGGCAACTGCTCTGGGGCGCCAAACACTGCTGTGCAGCGTTATCAAAAAAGTTAAAAAAGTGAGTTAACTCCCTGGAAAAAGGGAAAAAATATAAATTAGGAGTATGAAATGGGCAACGTTAACGAAAGTTTGAAAACCCTGCTGCAGGCCGATGGCGCCATGTGCGCTGCTATTGTGGACGCCAACAGTGGCATGATGCTGGGCCATGAAGGCACAGGGCTCGATCTGGAACTGGCCGCCGCCGGCAATACCGAAGTGGTGCGCGCCAAAATGAAGACCATGAAATCCCTGGGTCTTAACGACGCGATTGAGGATATCCTCATTACGCTTGGCAGCCAGTATCACATCATTCGTCCGGTCGCGAAGAATGAGGGGCTGTTCATGTACCTGGTGCTGGACAAAGCCAAATCCAACCTGGCCCTGGCGCGCCGCAACTGCCAGCAAGTAGAAACCTCGCTGACAGTCTAACGCGGGCCCCTGGAGCGGTAGCCAATACCGCTCCAGGTTGTTATTCAACCGTGCGGTAACGCACCTTCGCCCGGCCATTCAGCCTGGCTTGTGCTGTCCTGTCATGTCTGACGGGGACGGGCTTCCGCCTGAGGAGCCGGGTTTCCCATCTGTCCCACCCTGTTGCTACACTGCCGGGCCTTCTCTGCGATTTTCTGAGACCGCTGTATGGCTCGTGTTCAACTGGATCTGCCCGAACAATTCCTCTACACCCACACGATCAACGTCCGCATGACGGACCTGAATACCGGTAAGCATGTGGGTAATGACCAGATGATTTCCCTGCTCTCCGAGGCCCGTTACCGGTTTTTCTGCCATATCGGTTTTGATCAATTCGATAGCGACAAACAAAGTATTGTCGTAACCGACCTTGTTGCCACCTACATGGCAGAGAGTTTCGCCCAGGATGATCTGCAATTCGAAGTCGGATTGATGGATTTCAACAAGTACGGGGCCGATCTGATTTTCCGGGTGACCAAACAGCCCTCCGGGCAACGGGTGGTACTGGCCAAGCAGGGGTTTGTGTTTTTCGATCACCTGAAGCACGGGGTGATGCCCATGCCTGCTGCATTCCGTGAACGCTTTCCCAACCTGCAATGAGTATCGACGACGGTTGCAAAGGTCTATACGACAACCAGACTCAAGCCAGCTCCAGCAACTCGGTCAGAAATTCCTTCCACATCGGGTAAACCATAAAGCGCCCCAGCCCGGGAAAACTGCGAAACCGTACTCCGGGAAGCTCATTCGCCAGGCCACGGGCACTGCCGATGGAAATAATCCGGTCATCCTCACCGTGCCACTGCATGACCGGCATGGTGATCTTGCTCAAATCCACCTGCCAGGGGTGCTGCATGCGCAGGTACTCGTCGATCATGATGCGCGCCCCCTGGAAATGGCTGCGGCGCATACATGTAATGGTTCGTTGTAGCAGGTCCGGGTTTGCCAGCACGGCTTTGTCCTGATCGCACAATCCCTTGGCAATCATGGCAAAAAACTTCTCCGGTGCCTTCTGTACTCCACGAATGCCCAAACGCCCGACCAGCACGAACAGGCGCGGATCTCGCCGGAACAAACGCAGGAACATATTGTGGAGTGGATCAAGCTTGTCCAGTTCAAAGTGTTCAATGGGAACGGTGCTGGCAAGCAAACCGAGCCGGTCGAAGATATCCGGATACAGGGCAGCAGCGCACAATGCATAAGGCCCTCCCCCGCAATACGCAGCCATTGGCGGCCTATCCAGTTCAAGATGCCCGCACAGCGCCATGATATCCGGCGCAAAAGAACGGAATTCCAGATCAGATTTGTAGGTGGAGATGCCGTAGCCGGGTCGCACGATCATGATCATGCGCAGCCCTTTTTCCCGATACCATTCCTCAAAGTAGCTATGATCCGGCAGCGATGCTCCCAGATTATCCAGGGTTAATACCGGGCGACCATCGGGATCACCATACTCATACCAGCTCAGCACACGGCGATCCGGCAGGCTCAGGGTGTATTCCCGTTGCGTGTGGAGTTGCGGAAGTTTTGCCGCTTGCACCAGTGCATGGCCCATGGCGTGGCTGACCAGCTGTACCTGACTGTTGGCCTTCAATTTGGCCATGGTGGATTTGAGCTGGGTGCGCGCAGTATGAACACTCACATTCAACAGCCTGGCGCTCTGATTCAGATTGCCGATTTTGCATAGCAGATGCAGCAGCCGCGATTCAGCCTGGGTGATATTGAACAGGGAGCGCAGCATTTCCGGAGAAGGCGTCACCACACTGTGGCCCGCCAGTACCCAGACGATGGTGCGAAGCTGGGAAAGAGTGCCGGGTGCATCCGACTTCTGTACCGGCAGACATAACAGGGATACCCCGTCACCGGGAGAACTGATCAACCGGGGTTCCCGGCCTTCAGCCAGACGATTGATGCGATCCAGCGCCAGTTTCAAGGCCCGGTCGGCAAAAAGCAGGCCGCCGTCCTCGCGCAGCTGCACCGGGCCGTCCGCCAGCACCTGTCTGGCCACCGGATTGCATTCCAGCACCTGCATGCTGTCGTCCAGCATCAGCATGGGCCAGGGCATCTGGTTGTACATGGCATTGAGCACCTGGGTGCGGTCTTCCAGGGCATGCATGTACGCACTGCTGCGTACCGCCCGTTCCAGGTGATCAATCAGCCGGTCCACTTCCCGGGCGCTTTGCCGGGGAGCCAGGGAGGAATCTGTGCCGTTGGCCTGTGGCTGGCTATCCGTCCAGCCGGCGATAGTATCCAGCAATTCTACCCAGTCACCGGGGGACAGTGCGGTTTCGTAGATCTTGCCGATCAACGCATCATGATTGTTATCGTCTTCCACAAGATCCTGTCCACAGAGAGCACAGCCAATCATAGGAAGAGCCGGGAAACACGGCAAGCAGGCAGGTGACAGCCGGCCGCTATTCCCGTACGTCTGCCGGCGCCGCCCGACGCTTGGCCAGCCAGCGCCAGACCAGTCCGTCCGGGCGCTGGTGTCCGGTCTGGACATAACGCAACGCGTTCAGATGCCGCAGGCTCCATTGCATCTGGTTATTGGCCTTGTCCGTGCCGCAAAAGAGCACCCGGTCACCGGGCTCAAGATTTTCCTTTTCATCGGGCAGGAGAGTATTGCGGCCATTACGACGCAGCATCAGGGGAATCGTATCCAGGCACGTTAGCCGATGGCGGGGACTGCGACACAGATTGCCCAGGGTCACCGGCTCCCCCAGACGCAGAGCCAGGGTCACTGCGGGGGTTTCTTCATCGCCTATCTGCACGTGCCAGCTTTCCGGGGTAATCGTAGACGTGATGCTCCCCATTCTTGCCAGCAGTTGCTCATTCCAGGCATTGCCCTGCTTCTCCGCTTCCTGAAGAAATTCTTTCAACAACGGCGCATTGAGGACGGAGAGAAAACGGCTGGCCACAAGGAAGCTGGTCTGGACCGGCAATTCCGGGTTGACCGCCTGAAACAGCAGACGATTGTGCAGCCGATTCTGCAAGGCCACCATGTAGATACTGCTATTGAGCTCCCGGGCGGTCATCATCACCGACAGGTTGTCAGCATCGTCCGGCGTGGCCACCACCAGGGCTACCGCCTTGTCGATACCGGCTTCACGCAAGGTCACCGCCTCGGTGCCCTTGCCTTCCACACTCCCCGCGGGTACATCCGGTTGCTTCGGATGCGGGGTAACCACCACCAGTTCGATACCTGCCTCCTTGCTGAGCGCTTCGTAGACGGCACGTCCGAAAGGACCGAAGCCACACAATATCCAGCGCCCCTGGGGCGGCATGGGGCGCTCCGGCAAGGCGGCACCGGGCAAAGAGGTAAGCCAGTCGTAAACCCGATGCGTATCCGGCTGGCGAATACCCAACAACAATCGGCGGGCAAAATCCTGATAGGGATTGACCACCAGATCGGTGCCAAAGGACAACATGTTATTGGCATTCTCTTCGCTGCCGGCACGGCAGAACACCTGGCTGTGCTTGTTCAACAACTTTACCGTGGTGGCAATTTTCAGATTGGTGTGATTGTTGTCGGTCACCGCCAGTACACCACGACATAGCGGATGCTTGAGTCCGGCCTTGACCAGATTTCCGGGAATTTCCGCATCCACGGTAAAACCTGGCACATACAGCCCCTGATCCTTCACGCGAAGGGAGTCAATGGCTTCCGGATCCTTGTCCACAATGACCACCCGCATGCCACGGCTCAGCAACGAGCGGGTCAGCAGTTTGCCTGTGTCGCCATAACCGCAAATCACATAAAAAGGTTCTCGAAACCGGCGCAGGCTCCGCTGCAACTGCACCCGGCTAAGCTCCTGACGGAAACTCTTGTCCTGAAGCAGGGAAATGATAATCCCCACGGAATACAGCCAGGAAAACACGGTCAGATAAATACTGACCATAGTCCACATGCGCTGGCCGCCGGAGAAGTCGTAGGGGACTTCACCAAAGCCAATGGTACTGCCGGTATAACTGACCACATAGAAAGCTTCAAAAAAGCTCATGCGCCAGGGGTTTCCCTGATCATCCACCCCCGGAATCAGAGTGAAGCCTACCGTGGCAATACTGTAGGCGACTATCAGCACCACCAGCGGCACACGCATGCGCCGCAGGATCATGGGGACGACCGAGGGCATGTCAGTTACCGCTGCAGGGTGATGGTTTCCACCGTCAGAAGCACGGCGGATAACAGGTTCGCCAGCAGGGCGCCACCGGACAGGGAGACAATGGACGCCATCACCGCTGGCGTCAGTCCCACTTCCGTCACATGCACTGCCACCGCCCAGACAATCGCCGCGACAATCAGCTGCAAGTCCGCCACCAGGCTGGAGGCCAGTAACACGGCGCCAATCTGTGTGCGTTCGCCAAATTTCAGCACAGTGGCGATCAGGCTCACGACCAGGGCAGCAAACAACTCGTAAACGTCATGGTGTTCCGGGTTATCAATCTCGCCGTAAAAGAACCCAAAGTTGAGAGTCAGCGCAAGCAGAATGAAAAAGCCAAAAACCACCTTCTCGAGGTTCATCGTGCATCCTTGTTTTGCCTGAGGTGTTGGAGCTCATTGTGTCAGGGAATGGACGGGTGGGCTACCGGGTGACCGGGGGCATTCATTCGACCCGGCCCCGCAGCTGACGGGCAAACCTGTTTGCGTAGCCTCAGCTGCCAGCCCCTCTGACACCAGAATAATGCTACAACGCCAACCCGGTGCACCAGCCGCTGGCCCAGGCCCACTGGAAATTGAAACCCCCGAGCTGGCCGGTAACATCCAGGACTTCACCAATGAAGTGCAGGCCGGGCACGGTATTGACCTCAAACGTCTTGGAGGAGATGGCATCGGTATCCACACCGCCCAGGGTCACTTCCGCGGTACGATAGCCTTCGGTGCCGGAGGGTTTGAACTGCCAGCCCTTGAGGGTGGCCGCCACAGCGGCCAACCGCTCGTTACTGAACTGCTGCAGGTTGCCCTGCCAACCGAACCGTTCCACCAGTGCCCCGGCCAGCCGTTGCGAGAAGTATTGGCGCAACCATCGCTCCATGCCCCGATTGGGATGTTGGTTGCGCTCGGCGACCAGATCGGCGAACGGATCGGCAACAGCCGGCAGCCAGTCCACAGTCACCGGGTGGCCTGGCGTCCAGAAACTGGACACCTGCAGCATGGCCGGGCCGGACAGGCCCCGGTGGGTAATCAGCATGGGCTCGGCAAACCGGGCGCCACCCGCCTCGGCCACCACCTCGGTGCTGATCCCGGACAAGGCGGACAGCCAGGCCTTGTCATCCGGCTGCAACGTAAACGGCACCAGTCCGGCACGGGTGGGCAGCACACTGAGTCCGAATTGCTCGGCAAGCTGATAGCCGAAGCCGGTCGCCCCCATGGTGGGAATGGACAGCCCCCCGCAGGCCACCACCAGTTTGCGGCACTTTACGGCCCCAGCCGTGGTGGAAAGCACAAACCCATCCCCTGCCCGTTCCACCCGTCTGATGGCGGTTTTCAAGCAAATCTCTGCACCGGCCCATTCACATTCAGTGAGCAGGATATCGAGAATCTCTCTGGAGGATTCTGAACAGAACAGCTGCCCCGGCGCCTTTTCCACATGCTCAATGCCGTGGCGCTCAACCAGCTCGACGAAGTGCCAGGGGCTGTAACGCTTGAGCGCGGATTTACAGAAATGGGGGTTGGCGGAGACGAAATGATCCGGGGTGGTATTCAGGTTGGTGAAATTGCACCGCCCGCCACCGGACATGAGGATTTTCTTGCCCGCCTTGTTGGCGTGGTCAAGCACCCTGACCCGATGACCCTGATAGGCAGCCGTGGCGGCACACATCAGTCCGGCCGCACCCGCACCGATCACCACGACATCCACCTCTGCCACTGCTGCCATACCACCTCCTGATTGGGCGGCAAGGATAGCATAAGGTCCAGCGGTAGCCGTGATTTGCGGCGGCCAAGAGGAACAAGCCCCGCAGAGCGGGGCGTGTGAAATTACTGGTTCAGTTCCTGTTCACTGAACATGTCGGCGAACAGCGGAGAACTGAGGTAGCGTTCGCCGGAATCCGGCAACACCACAACGATGGTTTTTCCCTCGAACTCTGGCAACTGACTGATGCGATCCGCCACGCACATGGCGGCCCCGCAGGAGATGCCGGCAAGAATACCCTCTTCCTGCATCAGTTTGTGGGCCCATGCCATGGCGTCGTCATTGCTCACTTGCTCACAACGATCCACCACCGACAGGTCCAGATTCTTCGGCACAAAGCCGGCACCGATCCCCTGAATCTTGTGGGGGCCATGGGTAGGCTCCTCGCCTTTCAAGGCAGCGGTAATCATGGTGGAGGAATCCGGCTCCACGGCGATGGAAGTGATGGCCTTGCCTTTCTGGTTCTTGATGTAGCGGGATACCCCGGTGATGGTGCCACCGGTCCCCACGCCACTGACCAGAACGTCGATATCACCACCGGTGGCCTCCCAGATTTCCGGGCCGGTGGTTTTTTCGTGAATTGCCGGATTGGCCGGGTTGTTGAACTGCTGCAGCATCAGGAATTTTTCCGGGTTTTCGCTGACCAGTTCTTCCGCCTTGGCGATAGCCCCGGGCATGCCTTTGGCCCCGGGAGTCAGCACCAGCTTGGCACCCAGCGCCTTGAGGATCTTGCGACGCTCCAGGCTCATGGTATCCGGCATGGTCAGGGTCAGGTCATAGCCCCGCGCCGCCGCCACATAGGCCAGGGCGATACCGGTGTTGCCGCTGGTGGGTTCCACCAGGGTCATGCCGGGTTTCAGTTGGCCACTTTTTTCCGCGTCCCAGATCATGGAGGAACCGATACGGCACTTCACACTGCCCGCCGGATTGCGTGATTCCAGCTTCGCGAGAATCTTGCCCTGGCTGATACGGTTGATGCGCACCAGCGGTGTTTTGCCAATGGTTTCGCTGTTGTCCTTGTAGATCTCGGTCATGGTTGCCTCTCCTGAATCTCTCGTTGATTCCTATTGCGGCTTTTCCTGCTTTTTCAACCGTCGGCTCCAGCGCTGACGGGCGTAAAGTCGCAAATCCGCCACGTGATCGGTTTCGTCCATGATCTCACGGCCGAGAATACTTTCCAGAATATCCTCCAGGGTAATCAGTCCCACCCAGGTGCCGTGCTCATCATAGACCACCGCCATGTGCTGACGTTGGGCCAGCATGGCATGGAACAGCTTGTCGATGCCCATACTGGTGTGGACCAGAGGGACCTCGTGAGCCAGGGCGCTCATGGTCTGGTCCGGGTTGCAGCCGAGCAGGTCGGATTTGTGAATATAGCCCTTGCCCTCGCCCTGCTCCGTCATCACCGGAAAACGGGAAAACGGCTGGTCCTTCTCCTTTTCCAGAAAGTCGGCCACGGTCATTTCCGGGGTCACCGTGCGACATACGGTGCGCGGAGTCATGATGGTGCCGACCTTGATGTCATGCAGACGCAGGATGTTCTGGATCACCTGAAACTCGTTGTCATCTAGCGCATCCTGGTCCTTGCCCATATCGGCCAAAGCGCGAATTTCCGCCCGCACTTCCACGTCATGCTCGCCGCCACCAATGCGGCTGGTGATCAGTTTCGACAACCACACAAACGGCATCAGGGCGATAATAATGAATTGCAGAATGGGCGGGAGAATGGGCGCCAGGGCGCGCCAGTACTTGGCACCAATGGTCTTGGGGATAATTTCAGACAACACCAGAATCGCCAGTGTCATCACCGCAGAGGCCGCCCCCAGCCAGGCTTCGCCAAACACCACCGCCACCTGGGCGCCGACTCCGGTGGCGCCTACGGTATGAGCCACCGTATTAAGAGTAAGAATAGCGGACAGGGGCTTGTCGATATCATCTTTATAGGTACGCAGCGTCTCGTAGAGCTTGGGCCGTGTTTCTCGCAGGCCGGCGATGAAGCTCGGCGTGATCGACAATAATGCTGCCTCAAGAATCGAGCAGAGAAAGGAGAAGCCGATGGAAACGGCCGCGAAGATAATCAGCAGGGTCACTGTGTGAAGCTCCTTCCGAAAGCCGCTGTCAGGCAGCGGTCCAAATAATCAGGCAGTGTAGCTACCGGCAAAATCTGCCAGCACCCGGCACACATTGGCCATGCCATCGTGAATGACCGCTTCGATTTCCGCCATGGTGATCTCGTGGCTGGATTTGCCCGCTGCCGGGTTTACCACCAGTGACAGCATGGCATAGGGCAGCTCGAGCTCCCGGGCCAGTACCGCTTCGGGCATGCCGGTCATGCCGACAATATCGCAGCCATCTCGTTCCAGGCGGGCAATTTCTGCAGCGGTTTCCAGTCGAGGCCCCTGGGTAGCGGCATAGCAGCCCCCGTCATTCCACTTGAGTCCGGACGCCGCCAGCGTTTCCTTGAGTCCGTTCCGCAAGACGCTATCAAACGGCCAGCTGAAATCCACGTGCACCAGTGGCTCCGCCGGATCATCGAACAGGGTCATCTCGCGCCCCCAGGTGTAGTCGATAATCTGGTCGGGCAGCACCAGACCACCGGTGGGCGCCTGGGCGGTAATGCCGCCCACCGCATTCACCGCCACAATGGCCGTCGCGCCAACCTCTTTCAGGGCCGACAGGTTGGCCCGGTAGTTCACCTGATGAGGCAGCAGCACATGAGGGTCCCCGTGGCGGGCCAGGAACAGTACCTTGTTGCCGTTCAGCTCGCCTTCCACAATCGGGGCCGAAGGCGCCCCGAAACGGGTAGAACGGGTGTGGCTGTCGATAATGCGCAGGTTTTCCATGCGTGTGAGGCCGGTGCCTCCGATAAACGCCAACATGCTCAGCTTTCCTTTACCGCGTAAATGCCGGGCGCATTGCGCCAGAAACCCTTGTAGTCCATGCCCATGCCGAACAGGTAATAATCCGCGGCTTCCAGCGCAGTGAAATCAGCCTTGAGGCCGGGTTGTGCCTTGCGGTCATGCTGCTTGTCCACCAGCACACAGGTCTTTACCGACGCCGCCCCCTGGGCCTTGCAGGCATCGATAATGGACAACAGGGTGGAGCCCACGTCGAGAATGTCATCGACGATCAGCACGTCCCTGCCGGCCAGGCTGGCATTGGGAGTCACGATCCACTCCACCGCACCGCCAGTGGTTTCGCCGAGATAACGACTGGCATGCAGGTAATCCATTTCCAGAGGAATATCCAGGCGCTTGACCAGCTCGGCAGCAAAGATCATGCCGCCATTCATGATGGTCAGCATCACCGGCACCTTGCCGGAGTAGGCCTCGGTCACCTCGAAGGCCAGCTTGGCAATGGCTTCCTGAACCTGATCGGCGGAATGCAGCTCGATAGCGTCGCGGCGCACCCGCATCAGTTCCTGTTGCAGCTCCTCAGCGATGGACATGCTGTGCTTCCTCGGTGTTGTCGTCTTCCAGGCCCGTGGCGGGATGATCGTCGTTGTGGCTGACAAGATGCAGGGTACGGGTGGGGAAGGCAAACTCTGCCCCGTGCTCGTTGACGATGGCCATGATCTTCATGAGCACATCCTGCTTGATCTCATGGTAACGCACCCACTGGGTGGTCTTGGTGAAGGTATAGATAAAGAATTCCAGATGCGAGGCGCCGTAACTGTCGAAATTCACGATCAGGGTACGGCTGTCAGTTTCCAGCTCCTCGTGATCAATCAGCATCTGTTTCACCTCCGCCACGATAGCCGGCATTTTCTGCCAGTCCTCGTAGCGGATACCGATTTTCTCGTTGATGCGGCGGTTGAGCATGCGCGATGGATTTTCCAGCACCACGGTCGTGAACATGGCATTGGGGATATACAGCGGGCGCTGGTCGAAGGTGCGGATGCAGGTCAGTCGCCAGCCGATGTTCTCCACCGTGCCCTCGATGGAACGATCCGGCGAACGTACCCAGTCCCCCACCCGGAACGGCTTGTCCAGATACACCATCATGCCGCCGAAGAAGTTGGCCAGCAGATCCTTGGCCGCAAAGGCCACCGCCATGCCCCCGATGCCGCCAAAGGCCAACACCCCGGAGATGCTGTAGCCCAGGGTCTGCAACACGATCAGCAGGGCGGTAATGATTACTGACACCCGCAACAGCTTGGCAATGGCCGCCGCCGTGGACTGGTCCATGGGTTTGCGCATGCGCGACGGGTCGATCAGGTTTTTCTCCGTGTAGGAGATAAACCGATTGAGAAACATGGCGATGATCACGATAAAGGCGATCTGACGCACCTTGGGGGCAAGATCGAACAACTCATTGGCTTGTTCGGTTACCGCTTGCAGCAGTTCCACCGATACGGACAGCCCCACGACCCAGAACACCAGCCGCAGCGGAATCCGCGCCGCTTCCAGCAGGGCGTCGTCCCACAGGGTTTCCGTCTTGTTGATGAGCCGGTCGAGCACGTCGATGACGCGCATCATGATAAAGTTCACCGACACCGTGCACAGCACGATGATGAACAGTTGAGTCAGCCAGATATCCGTGGGGGTCTCCACGTTCGGCCATTGCAACAGTTGGTTCCAGTCCCAGTTCATGAGAGTCCTTAGCGAAGTTCAGTCAATGCCGCCGCCAGCTCCGTGGCAGCACGGCGTTTGGTATTTTCCATCGGGCGACGCGGGCGGGCACGCAGGCCGCTGGCCGGCACCTGACCGCTGAAACGGGTAGCGGCGAGGAAGTCCAGCACCTGTTCCGCCCCGGCGCGGTTGTTGCAGGCGAGCACCATGTCACAGCCTGCCTCCAGGGCTGCCCTCGCCCGCTCCGGATAATCGCCGACACCATGGGCCCCGGCCATGGACAGGTCATCGGAGAAGATCACGCCGCGAAAGCCCATCTGCTCGCGCAATCGGGTCTGCAGCCAGTAACGGGAAAAACCGGCGGTCTGGTTTTCCACTGCACTGTAAATCACGTGGGCGGGCATGATGCCGTCCAGCTTTTGTGCCAGCGCCACAAAAGGACGCAGGTCCGCCGCTTCAATCTCGGCCAGCGGCCGCGGGTCCACCGGCAACTCCAGATGGGAGTCCGCCACCACATGGCCGTGGCCGGGAAAATGCTTGCCGGTGGCAGCCATGCCGGCGGCGCTCATGCCGTCGATAAACGCGCTGGCCAGGGCGATCATGGCATCCGCATCACCATGAAAGCTGCGATCGCCGATCACCGTGCTGGTGCCGTAATCCAGATCCAGTACCGGGGCAAAGCTCACATCGATATCCAGCTCGGTCAGCTCCGAAGCCATCAGCTCACCCAGCAAGGCGGCATCCGCCACCGCAGCTTGCGGGGCCTGATCATAACGACGTCCCAGTGCGGCCATGGGCGGTAGACGCACGAAGCCGTCCCGGAAACGCTGCACGCGCCCTCCCTCCTGGTCCACGGCGATCAGTATTTCCGGGCGCACGGCACGAATCTGGCGAACCAGCTCCGCCAGCTGCTGCCGATCCTGATAATTACGGGTAAAGAGAATCAACCCGCCCGTCCCCGGGTGGGTCAGCAGGTCTTTTTCCACATCACTGACCTGGAGTCCTTCCAGATCGAGCATCAGCAGGGGGGAAACGGATGGCATGGCAATCCTGATTGGTGATCGTTATTCCGTGATGGTGACAGCGGCACCCACCGGCACCTGATCGAAAACGCGAATTATGTCCGCGTTACGCATCCGAATGCAGCCGTGGGACGCGGGCGCCCCCATGGGTTCGCTGTCCGGTGTGCCGTGAATATAAATAAAGCGACGAAAACTATCCACGTCACCGCCCAGATTATGGCCGGGCTCCATGCCTCCCAGCCAGAGAATACGGGTAAGAACCCAATCGCGCTGGGGATGCTCCTGAACCTTGGTCGCATCGCAGATTTCCCCGGAGAATTTACGCCCGGCCAGCACCGCGCCTTCCGGCAGACCCTCACCGAAGCGAGCCCGCACCAGATGCCGGCCCAGGGGCGTGGCTTCACTCCCCATGGCCTGGCCGGCCCCGTTGCGGGCGGTGGATACGGGGAACCGTTCCGTACGCTCGCCGCGCAGTTCCAGCCATTGTTCCGAAAGGTTAATGATCAGTTCCATACCATCCTTTTCAGGCAATGAAAGCCTGCATATTGAACCACCCAACGGGGCCGCTTGCAGCCGCGAACCGCACTGACCAAGCAATTGCGTAAGCGCCCACGGCCACCGACCAATCCGCAGGAGCGCCGCTGGCGGCGTGATAAACGAGGCACGAATGACGAGTTACGAGAAGCGAAAACCTGATTTTCCCTTATTTCAGATTTTGATTTTCGATACTCGCTTCTCGTGACTCGCCACTGTTGAGGTTATCCCGCCGCCAGCAACGTTATTCGCTACGTTCCAGCAGCAAGGCAGGTCACTCAGGCACGTCGGCCTGGATGCCTCCGACCAGGAACGGCAACAGGCGCCGGGTGATATCTGCAGCGCTCACATCCAGGTTGAAGTCGGCCTTGCTGATAGCCTGCAGGGACTGCATGCCGGACAGGGTAAAGATCACGGCGCCCAGACTGAACTGAACCCGCCAGAACAGCTCCATGGGCGGTACGCTCGGCACCGCTCGCTGCAAATGCTCCTGCAGGCGTTTAAAGACAGCGCCGTAGTGTTTGTGCAGGTAGTCACGCAAGTGCCCTTGAGGCTGGCTGTAGGCCTGCCCGGAGAGACGAAAGAAAATGGCCGCGCGCTGGGGGTCTTCCGGGTGGGTACCCAGGGCCAGGCGAAACACGATGCCGAGCACATTTTCCGGCGTATCCGGCGTGCCGGTCGCTTCCATTTCATCCAGCTTGGCCCCGAGTGCCGCACTGAACGGCGTCAGAAAGCGTTCGAATACCGCTTGTATCAGCGCTTCCTTGGAACCGAAATGATAGTTCACCGCCGCCAGGTTGACCCCGGCCTTGCTGGTGATGGCACGCAGACTGGTTTCCGCAAAGCCCTTCTGGGCAAACAGTACCTCTGCGGTATCCAGAATCCGGTCAACCGTGCCCGCCTGTGCCATGCGCCCCGCCCTGTGTTCAAAACATACGTTTCAAACATACGTTTGGGTGTGTAGGGGGTCAAGGGGGGATTCAAAAACCCGTTGTAGGAGCGTCGCTGGCGGCGCGATAGCCCAAGCTCTGAAAAGATCGGTTTCCCACAGAGGACACAAAGCCCACGGAGCAATCCTGTTTTTACTCAGTGGGCTCTGTGTCCTCTGTGGTGAAAATGTGCTTTTAACCCAGCCTGGCAAATCGCGCCGTCAGCGACGCTCCTACGGAAAACTTAGAAGTAATACACCACTTCCGCCTGAATGAAGTCGGAGCGGCTGACCGGACTCAGACCCGGGTTCTCTGCCCGGCCCTGCAGGGCCGACAGATACAACTCCGAGGCAGTGAGCGGTTTGCCGGTGTCGGTGTAGAAACGCGCTTCCAGGGAGGCCTTGAGGTTGTTGCCGAAACGACGACTGGATTCCAGATTGATGGCTTTCTCGTCGTTTTCCAGGTCGTAAATCACGCCGGCAAGAATCTCTGTGGACGCCACATCGTTGAACGTAAACCGGGTAGCCAGCAGAACGTCATCCTGGAAAGGCGATGCCAGCGCCTCATCCCGATCCTCCCACAGGTACTCCAGCAGCCAGCCCAGATCCGCCGGGCCGTCGAACACTCCCACCTGGGTATATTCGAAGCCACCATCCAGGGCGGTAAAGCGGTCGCCTTGGCCGGATCGGGTAATGGCCTCCAGCTTCCATAGCCAGCCGTTGTTCAGGTACTGGAGCTCCAGGCCGGTTTGGTCAATCACGTTATACAATGGCACCAGCTGCGGATCGCTGCCGGCCGGCAGGCTGCCGGTGAGCAGCAGGGCCTGCAGTTGTTGCGGGCTGAGGGCCTCCGGGAGCAGCAAGGGTTCACGGCTGGTCCCGGAGAAATGGGACAGCGCCAGTTCCAGGCCATTATTGAAATACTGCTGGTAGCGCAACGCCACATCCACCCGTTTGTCTTCGGCACCGGATTCGTAACGGGCCTGGTCAGACACCGGCAACGGCGTGCGCGGTCGCCCCTCTTCTCCGGCATAAGTGCGCTCACGGAATCCGGGCAACAGGAACAGGTCCAAAATGCCCCAGTCCCGCACCGTGGAAAGATTGAGCATGGGCTGACCGAGCTTTTCCTCGCCATCCACCTGATCCACCAGATCGGTCTGGTTGATGATATCCACCAGGTGCCGTCCTTCCGTCACGCCCCAGAACACCTTGCGAATCCCCACCCGGGATTCCCAGCCGCGGCCCACATGAATCCATGACAGCTCACGAATATCGGCGTGGGTGCGCTCGCTATCGTTCTCGTCCACCCGCAAATAGGGAATGAAGGTGAACAGATCATCCCGGTTATTCCACTCGTGGAAGACCTCGCCCTTCAGGTACAGGGAGCCATTGGTGGAATAATCCGCCGCCTCATAGGGCGATGACTGGGTAAAGTAACGCCCTTCCAGGCCCGCCTCGCCACGAAACTCCCAGGCAACCGCCAGGGATGGCAGCACCAGCAGCGCAGCCAGACTGTGTCGCCATACCATGATCAACGGGCCCGTTTCAGACTGTTCTGGTTGAAGTCCGCTTCCGTCAGGCCGGTGTCATAGCGATAGTTGCTCCAGAACAGGTCGGTGGCCTTGCCGGTCTGATGATTGACCATGGCCATCTTGCCGGGCTGCCAGAACCGGTCCTGGTACTGGGCGAAGTCGCTCATGGTGAGGGTTTTCAGCAGGGATTCCTTGCGGTCGTAGTAATCCACCTTCCAGGTGCGGTATTCCTGCTGATCAATCCAGGCCACCTGCTTGGTGTAGCCGGAGTTCTCGTCGGTGGGGTAGCGTTCCATCACAAAGCAGGTGAGCTCACCGCAGGCTTCGTCGCGCAGGTATTTGTAAGTGTATTTCTCCACTTCCTGGCCACGCATGTCCTCGAAACTGAATTCACTGCCCATAAAGGGGCCAGACTTGTTCCGCGAGGCAATGGTCTTCACCCGACGCAGGGCCGGCAGATAGAGCCACTGGTCATCATCGCGGGTCTTGTAGCTGTAGGTCAGCAAGGCGGTGCCACGCACATCCCGGGGCGTATCGAAAATGGTCAGGCTCTTGTCCCCCTCCTCGCCGGTGCCTTCCAGGGTACTGACCCGCAACTCGCGCTCCGAGGTATCGCCACGCCCGGTGATCAGCACCATGCGCATGTCCGCCTGAAAGTCACCAAAACCCGCCCCGCGGCGATCCGCTTCGCGGGCGATTTCCAGACCTTTCTCTTCCGGCGTCTGGGCATGGAGAACAGGAACGGCACAGGCCAGAGCCAGACCGGCCAGCAGCAGGCGTACTTTCATGATAAACCTCGGTTTGGTTGGTTGTTGATCACACCGTTATGGGTAACAGTGTGTTTACCATGATAGGGAGGATAGCGGAAAGGGGAATGCTGAAGGGGCCAAAATTAGTTGACAGTTGATAGTGGACAGTTGACAGCTACGCGATTGAATACAGTCTGAGTTTTTAACGTATGAGGCCGCGCCCACGCTCTGGGCGCGGCCTCATACGTTGGAAGTTAAAGCATTGCCCTGTACGCGAGCTGTCAACTGTCCACTATCAACTGTCAACTACCTTCACCACTCCTCCAGATACCCCACACAATGCTCCACCAGCTCGCTGACCCGCTGGATGGCATTGCTCAGGCGCTCCAGGTCGCCTTCTGCCAGGGGGGCATAGCGGTCTTCTGCCATCAGGTTGAGAGCGTTGGCATCGCTGGGCGGTGCTGGCCGACGGGCCAGGCCAGCGGCACCCATGGCACCCTGCATTTCCCCGTCCAGCCAGGCGATCAGGTCCGCGCGGTCGGCCAGGGCCTGGCCGAGGATGGCCATTTCCGGGGCTTCCACTTCAGAATCGCGGAATGCCTGAACCAGGGCAGCCAGGCTGAACAAGTGGTCGGCACCGGCTACCTGATAGGTGTTGGCAGACTGGCGCGCCAGACCAACCAGGGCGGAATAGAGATGAAAGACCACGGCACCACGCAGGGCCAGGCGCACCGCAGGCACCGCATCAGCCTGTTCACGGGTGAGCTGACGTAGAAGGGCCTGGGCAAAATAGATCCGCTCGCGCAGACCACTGACGGCATTTTCTCGGACCATTCGGGACATGGGGACTCACAGAAACTATGGATATAACGGGTTAACCTGACCGTAGGAGCTATGCTTGCATGGCGAACCTGCTCGCGATGACCCTGGTTTTCGCCATGCAAGCATCGCTCCTACAAATAAAGGCGGTCAGGATTTCTTGGCAGCGGCCTTTTTCTTGGCCGGGGCCTTCTTCTTGGCTGCCGCTTTCTTTTTCGCGGGCGCCTTTTTCTTGGTCTGTTCCTCGACCCATTTGCCGTCCCGGTAGAAGGCCATCCAGCCGGTGGCCTTGCCGTCGATCTCGCTCATCACGTACTGCTCTTTGGCCTTTCGGCTGTAACGCAGGACCCCGGGATTGCCGTCCGGGTCTTTCGCCGGCGCTTCGGCCAGGTACTTGTGTTTGGGATCAAGCTGCTCGGCGACGCTCTGGATTTCCAGGATCAGTGGCGGCCGGGTTTCCCGGTTTTTGGGAAACTTGCTGGCGGCCAGGAACAGGCCGGAGGCACCATCGCGCAATAGATAGTGATCGTCATCGTATTTCTCGCACTTCAGGTGCGGCATGGGAATCGGATCGGCCCGTGGCGGTGCCGGCTCGCCGCTCTTGAGGAGTTTGCGGGTATTACCACATGCCTCGTTGGTGCACTTGAAGAATTTCCCGAACCGACCGGTTCGCAGCTGCATGTCGTTGCCGCACTTTTCGCATTCCAGCACCGGCCCATCGTAGCCCTTGATGCGGAACTCGCCCTTCTCGACCACATAGCCGTCACAATCGGGGTTATTACCGCAGATGTGCAGCTTGCGCTTTTCGTCGATCAGGTAATTTTCCATGGCGGTGCCGCACTTCGGGCAACGCTTCTTGTTGCGCAGTTCCTTGGCTTCCGCTTCTTCATCGTCAGCATTCACCGACTCGGCTTCTTCTCCGGGCAACAGATTCAGGGTCGCCGTGCAGCGTTCCTTCGGTGGCAGGCTATACCCTGAACAGCCCAGAAAGACCCCGGTGGAACCGGTACGGATCTGCATGGGCCGGCCACACTTGGGACACTCGATGTCGGTATCCGTGGGCAGGTTGGCACGCATACCGCCAATGGCCTGCTTGCCACTGCCCTCACCCTGGGCCGCTTCCAGTTTGGCAACAAAATCCCGGTAGAACTCATCGAGCACATCCTGCCAGTTACGGCGGCCCTCGGCGATTTCATCCAGGGTTTCCTCCATGCGGGCGGTAAAGCTGTAATCCATCAGGTTGGGGAAGTTTTCCGCCAGACGATCAGTGACGATATCGCCCATTTTTTCCGCGTAGAAACGGCGGTTGTCCTGGCGCACATAGCCACGATCCTGAATGGTGGAAATAATCGCCGCATAGGTGGACGGACGACCAATGCCACGTTTTTCCAGCTCCTTCACCAGGCTGGCTTCAGTGAAACGGGCCGGCGGCTTGGTGAAATGCTGATCGATGTCCACCTGGTCGATGGTCAGGCGGTCGCCCTCTTTCACATCCGGCAGCAGGGTATCTTCCTGACCCTTGCGCGAAGCGGGGGGCTGGATACGGGTCCAGCCGTCGAACTTCATGATGCGCCCCTTGGCCTTCAGCTCGTAGTCATCGCCGGTGGCGGTGAGCGTGGTGCTCAGGTATTCCGCCGGGGGCATCTGGCAGGCAATAAACTGGCGACGGATCAGTTCGTAGAGACGCTGGGCATCACGCTCCATGTCCTTGAGGGAGTCGGAGGTGCGGCGCACGTCGGAGGGGCGAATCGCTTCGTGCGCTTCCTGGGCGCCCTCCTTGCTGCTGTAGGACAACGGCTTCTCGGGCAGGTACTTGTCGCCCAGTTTCTCGCCGATCCATTCCCGGCAGGCTGCCACGGCATCTGCACTCAAGTTGGTGGAGTCCGTACGCATGTAGGTAATGTGGCCAGCTTCGTAGAGGCGCTGGGCCATCATCATGGTCTTCTTCACCCCGAATCCCAGGCGGGTACTGGCCGCCTGCTGCAGCGTGGAAGTAATAAAGGGGGCCGAAGGCTTGGAACGGGTAGGACGTTGCTCACGCTGGCTGATGGTCAGAGTACCGGCCTGCAGCAATGCCTGACGATGTGCTTCCGCGTCATCGCCATTGTTCGGGCGGAAGTTCTCCCCCTTGTGCTTGGCCACTTCCAGGCGCAGGGCTTCGCCCTGATCACTGTGGGTGTCGCTGCGCATTTCCCAGAACTCTTCCGGAGTAAAGGCGCGGATTTCCCGCTCTCGCTCCACCACCAGTTCCACCGCCACGGACTGCACCCGTCCTGCGGACAGGCCACGGGCAATCTTTTCCCACAGCAATGGCGAGATCATGAAACCCACCACCCGGTCCAGGAAGCGGCGGGCCTGCTGGGCTTCCACCCGACTCAGATCCAGTTTGCCCGGCTGCTCAAAGGCGGCCTGAATGGCTTTTTTGGTAATTTCGTTGAACACCACCCGGTCAAAGCGACTGTCATCACCGCCGATCACTTCCCGCAGGTGCCAGGCAATGGCCTCCCCTTCGCGGTCCAAATCCGTGGCCAGATAGATGCGGTCGGCCTTGGCGGCAAGACGCTTGAGTTCGTCGATCACCTTTTCCTTGCCGGGAAGGATCTCGTAATGGGCCTTCCAGCCGTGCTCCGGGTCGACCCCCATGCGGTTGATCAACTGGGCCTTGGCCTTCTTCTTTTTATAGGCTTCGCGCTCCTCCTTTGGCAGTGAGCGCGTATAGGCGGCCTCCTTGGCACGTTCCTGAGGGGTGCTCTTCTTGGAACCGCCACTGACCGGCAGATCGCGTACGTGGCCGACGCTGGACTTCACTACGAAGTCGTCGCCCAGGTAGCGGTTGATGGTCTTGGCCTTGGCAGGCGACTCCACAATAACAAGAGTTTTTCCCATTCTCAGGTTCTCAATGGCGGCGGTTTGTTGAACAGAGCACAGACCGGCTGCCCTTACCCCACTATGACGGTGGCTGGGGCGACGCAGGTCCTCTTCGGGCGCTATTTAGACAGCGCCGGTATGGCCGGGTCAAGCTCTGCTGTCTTCCGGGGAGCCTCTGAATAACCCTCCACGTGCCCGATCTCCCGGGCTGGATCGCAATCCCGGCGCGAGTTTCACAGCGTCTGCCTCTCCCTCCACGCATCCCCCTGGACATGCAAAAAAACCGGGGAACGTCAGCCAGCAGGACCCGCAGAGCGCGCCCGCAAGGTACCACGGGCTCGCAGTGAGTTCGTCAGAGGCACCGTCTTTTTAGTAGTAGACCAGAGGCGGTTGTGGAGCAACCCTCAAAGCGGCGTTCTCCCCCCCTGGAAAGCCATTGAAAGCGCGTTATACTGCAGAAAAGTCACCGTTTCAGGGAGAGAACCGTGCCGAGCCCCTACCGCCGAATTCTGGTCGCCATTGATTGCAGTGATGAGTCTGCACAGGTGCTATCCCGTGCCGCCGGGGTCCTCTCCGGCAACGACGGTGAACTGCATCTGATCCATGTGATCGAGCCTCTGGCCCTGGCCTACGGTGCCGATGTGCCCATGGATGTGACCGACCTGCAGAGCGGCCTGATGCAACAGGCCCGCGAGACCGCTGACACCTATGCCAGCCGCTATCAGATTCCCGCCGACAATGTTCATGTGGAGCTGGGCTCCATTGAGAAGACCATTCTCGACCAGGCTGACAAGCTGCACGCCGACCTGATCGTGGTCGGCAGCCACACCCGCAGCGGCCTGGCCCTGCTACTGGGCTCCACCGCCCGGGGACTGGTGCCGGGGGCGCATTGTGATGTGCTGGCGGTGAAGGTGGATCAGAAAGGCAATTAATAGTTAATAATGAATAGTTTCGCGGTTGGATGCTTGAGGAATACGAAAGCAAAGAGGCCGCGCCCATAGTATAGGCGCGGCCTCTTGCGTTGCAGCACAGATAACTCATTCCGCGACGTTATTAATTATTCATTATTAACTATTAATTGCCCTCAAGTGAGCTGCAACGCCCCCGTCCCTTCCGGGCCTTCTTCATTCCAGCGACACAGCAATTCTGCCAGCCCCTGGGCCTGAACCTTGAGAGCCGCCAGTTCTTCCCGGCTGCCTTTCTCGCCGTGAAACACCGGGAGTTTGCGCATGGACTGGACCAGCTCGTGATCCGGAGACTGCATTCTTTTGACTTCCAGCGTCCAACGGATGTGATGAACGATCATGTGGAAAAAGGCCAGCCGCGTCGCCAGTGAATAAGGACCGTCATCCTCGTTGAACTGATTGAAGTCCAGGCTTGCCAGCACGGCTTCGCGGGCATTCTCCGCCACCTTGATAGTGGCGCTGCGCGGCGTGCCCAGCAGCATGGAAAGGGTGCCGAAGACTTCACCGGGAGAAACGTAATAAAGTGGCGTGTCGCCGGCATGCTCCGAGAGCACTTCCAGTTGCCCCCGCAACAGGAAATACAAGGTGGAATCCACATCCCCGGCACGAATCACCGTGTCACCGGAACCTGCCACCCACAGGCGCGTATTGCGCTCCAGATGCGCGAATTCATGCTGGTCGTCACGGGCAATTTCATTGAAAAACGGGACACCGGATAACAGTTGCCGAGTCCGTTGTTGGCCGAAATCATTATTATTGGCCTGCTCCATCTACTATCCCCAGGTCTGATGGAATTATTATCGGAGACTCCGGCTGCAGGGCGAATCCGGAAGGACACGCAACCGCTCAGAAGCTCCCTTCAATATGCTAGTGCCAGCGCTCCCACAGGGCAACGATATCCTCCCTCAACGGTCGAAAAACCGGCCCGGACAACTGTTCAAATAGCACTGTTCATATTATCAGTACCTGTGCTAGCATCGGTTTTGTAGCACCGGCTGTCAGCCTCGACTGACAGCCTGGTCAGCCAGAAGCGCCATTGGCGCCCCGGCATGGAACCGAAATCCTGCGGGAAACATGGAGAAGGTTATGAGCAGCAAACTCACCGATCGCCAGCAACAGGTACTGGATTGTATCCGCGAATGTATCGCCGATACCGGTATGGCTCCGACGCGTGCGGAAATTGCCGACATCATGGGCTTTCAGTCCAAAAATGCCGCCTCTGACCACCTGAGAGCACTGGAACGCAAGGGCTTTATCAAACTCCACAGCGACCGCTCCCGCGGGATTCAGCTACTCGATAATGCGTTCTGGTCGGAAGAAGAACTGCCGGTGGTGGGCAAGGTCGCTGCCGGCGTTCCCATCGAGGCAATCGAGAACGTGGAGCGCACGGTTCCCGTCCCCCAGGGGCTGTTCAAACAACGGCCAACCTACCTGTTGAAGGTACAGGGCGACAGCATGATCGAGGCAGGCATTTTCGATGGCGACCTGATTGCCGTACGTAAATCCAACGTGGCCCGCTCCGGCGAAATCGTGGTAGCCCGCATTGACGAAGAAGTCACAGTGAAGACCCTAAAGTTGAATAAATCCAGCGCTACCCTGCTACCGGCCAATGAGGCGTATGAGCCCATCAAGGTGCCGGCGGATCAGTTGATCATCGAGGGTATTTTTGTGGGGCTAATCCGTGATCCGAATTCTTACTAGTGCCGTTCTGCTATTGATGAGTGCCGTCGCCATGTCCGATACGAATCTTCTCGCCCCTTGCCCGGATTCGCCCAACTGCGTGTCCAGCCTGGCAACCGATGAGGACCGCCGGGTCGCTCCGCTGAAGGTCGCACAAACCCGCCAGGCAAGCATGGCCCGCCTGCAGGCACTGTTACGCCAGTTACCCCGGGTTGAATTCGACGTGGTTGGTCAGTCCCGCATTCAGGCCCGCTTCTCCAGTCGCCTGCTTCGCTTCGTGGATGATGTGACTTTTTATGTCCGTGAAGATGGCATGGTAGAGGTACGGTCCGCATCCCGGGTGGGCTACTGGGATTTAGGTGCCAACCGTCGTCGGGTAGAATCCCTGCGCGAACAACTGGCGGAGCAGGCCCCTGATGACAGCACCTCACAACACTACCCTCAACACGGCTCCCGTTCATTGGGCTGATATCGGCGTCAACCTGACCGACAAGCAATTCCAGGACGATCGCGACCAGGTACTGGCACGCGCCCGCTCCGCCGGGGTGACCTGGCAATTGCTCACCGGTACCAATGTGGAAGAATCCCGCCAGGCCATAGCGCTGGCAAGCCAACACAACGATTTGTTTGCCACTGCCGGCCTGCACCCCCATAGCGCCCGCTTCTACTCGCCGGCGCTGGAAAAGGAACTGCGTGAACTACTGGGACAGCAGCGCGTAAAAGCCGCCGGCGAGATGGGGCTGGACTTCAATCGAGACTTTTCCCCGCGTTCCGACCAGGAGCACGCCTTTGAGGCCCAGCTGGCACTGGCAGTGGAGCATAAGCTACCGGTGTTTCTCCATGAACGTGATGCCCATGAACGCTTTGCGCCCATCCTGAAAGCCTATCGGGATCACCTTGTGGGTGCCGTGGTGCATTGCTTTACCGGTTCCCGCGAGGCACTTTTCGATTATCTGGACCTGGATTGCCATATCGGCATTACCGGCTGGATTTGTGATGAACGCCGCGGGAAACCACTGGCAGAGCTGGTGCACAATATTCCGGATAACCGACTGTTGCTGGAAACCGATGCCCCCTATCTGCTACCGCGGGACCTACCGGAACCGCCCCCGAAGAAGCGGCGCAATGAACCTTCATTTCTTCCCTGGATCGGTAAACGGGTGGCGAGTTTGCGGGGGCAAGATGTGGCCCGGGTGGCGGGCATGACGAGTGAAAACGCGCGAGCGATGTTCAGATAAGCGAAACCACACCCCGTTGGAGCTTTGCTCGCAAAGCGAAGCTTCCCGAAAGAGGGAACTGCACCAAGCCTTCGCCTTGCGAGCAAGGCACCAACCGATCAGGTCTGGCTTCGCCAGTGAAAGCGCACCCGCAGGGGCGGTATCACCTCGCCTTCCGGCTGCCCGACCATTTCCGCATGGGCGGAATGATGGAGCAAATGCGCCGTGCTGGTGACCAGGGTCTGGAGCTGGTTATTGGCGTGCTCAGGGCCATTAAAGCGCATGATCTTGCCACTGTCGTCGGCAACCCAGTACCAGGTGTCACCGAAACGCACCTTGACGGTACAGACGGACAGGCAGGCTGAGAAGATCTCAACCTCATCGGCTTTGCGCTTGTGCAGTTTCTTCGGGCTGATGGTTTCCATATGAGTAATAGTGGCTCCACGGCTGTGAAGCCCGCATCAATCACTCAACCTGCCAGAAATTGCTGCACATCCAGCAGACCAAAAGGCCAACCCAGCTCCCGTCCCTCCTTCATCAACACGGGAATGCGTTCACCGTATCGCGCCAGCAACTCATCATCCTCAGCCACATCAACCAGCGTCAGCGTGATATCCGGTGCCACCGTGGACACCAGTTCCCGGGCCTGTTCACAGAGATGGCAGCCCACCGTGGTGTAAAGCACTACACTCATCAGTCCTCCACATGCCGAATGGCATAGCAGACATGAATCCTGTCATTCCGGCGGAAGTCCTCCGGGATGCTCCAGCGGGTAATATCGTCTACCTGATACCACTTGCTGATACTCGGGTCGAGTTCAAACCGCCGATAGTTGCAGGAAAAATACAACACCCCGCCCGGCTCCAGCCGGCGCATGATCTTGCGGATCAGCTCGCCGTGATGCTCTTCCACCACGAAGTCGCTGCGTGACTTGTTGTTGGAAAAGGTCGGCGGATCACAGAACACCAGATCAAACTGTTCCTGACATTCGTCCAGCCACCGCATGGTGTCGGCTCGCACCAGCTCATGCTGGTCAGTGGAGAAACCGTTGGCCGCCAGATTGCAGGCTGCCCACTCCAGATAACGTTTTGAGGCATCCACCGTGACGGTGCGTTTGGCGCCTCCCACCGCGGCGTGCACGGTCGCCGAGCCGGTGTAGGCAAACAGATTGAGAAAGCGCTTACCGCTGGCTTCCTCGGCAATCTTCAGTCGTGTCGGTCGATGGTCAAGGAAAAGACCCGTATCCAGATAGTCCTGCAGGTTGATCAACAGTTGTGCCTGCCCTTCGCGCACCAGCCGGTAACGGCCCTGGCCATCCAGTTTCTGATATTGCTGGTTGCCTTTCTGGCGCTCCCGGGTGCGCAGATGCACCTGCTCACGGTGCACACCCAGGGCGGCGCGGACTGCGGTTACCGCCAGATCCCGGCGTTGCTTGGCCTTTTCCGGGTCCACGGTTTTCGGCGCTTTGAATTCCTGAACCAGTACCTGGTCACCATAGATATCCACCGCCACATTGAACTCCGGTAAGTCCCGGTCGTAGAGGCGATAACACTGGATATCCTCGCGCTCCAGCCAGCGGCGCAGATGTTTGCCATTCTTGCGAAGACGGTTTACCAGGGGCTGCGCCCCTTCCGGTACGTCAAAGGCGGATGACTCAGCAATGGTCACCACCTCCACCGGCGCCGGCTGGCGAGAGTGATACAGACGGATGAAATTATTGAACGGTCCGTTCTTCAGTCGCCACTGGCCCTGCAGATCCATGCCGGAGCGGTCCATGACTTCCGCATCGGCTCCCAGCAACACCGCCTGCCAGTTCGGCGCCAGCCTGGCCAGCAATCGTCCCAGCGCGAAATGCAGCCAGCCGGCCTGCTGCTGTTCATCCAGGCGTTCGCCCCAGGGCGGGTTGGCCACCAGCAGCCCTTGATCGGCAAAATCCCGGGGACGCAGGGCCCCCAGTTCACGGCGCTCGAAGTGAATCGCCTGACGCCCCCCTGCCCGCTCCGCATTCTGCTGGGCCAGCTGGATAGCGCGGCCATCCACATCGAAACCCTTCAGGGACATTTCGGGAAGCGGCTGACGGACGCTATCGGCCGCCTCCGCCATTGCCTCCTGCCAGAGCTGACGACGGCAACCCCGCCACTGCTGAAAACCGTACTGTTTGCGCTGGGCGCCGGCAGCCCAGCCAGCGGCGATTTGCGCCGCTTCGATGAGCAGGGTGCCGGAACCACAGAAAGGATCCATCAGGGCCGCCGGATGACTGCCATGACGCCAGCCTGACGCCCACAGCATGGCCGCGGCCAGGGTTTCCCGTAGCGGCGCCCGTCCCCCGGCCAGCCGGTAACCGCGGCGGTGCAAGGGATCGCCAGCCAGATCCAGCCACAGATGTGCCTGGTAAGGGTCCAGCCGGGCACGGATACAGCAACTGCCCCGGGCATCCCGGGAAATGGTGAACTGTGGCGGTAACGCCTGAATAAAGCGCTTGGTACTGATTCGGTTATCCCCACGCACTCCCACCCCGTGTTCCAGGTGGATATGCAGTGGCGCATCATTGCCCACCAGCGCCAGCCAGTCCTGGCTGGCAGCCAGCTTTTCCGGGGCAATATCGGGAGAGACCCCCAGGGTTCCCAGGGACAACAACACCCGCTCGGCAAGGCGTGACCACAGGCAGACCCGCAGGGCATCCGCAGTCCCGCCGCTAAACGCCACATGGGCGCGACCGGTTTCTGTTACCGATATCCCCAGTGACGACAGTTCATCGGCCAGCAACTCGGCAATGCCGGGCATGCTGGTGGCCACAAATTCCATTACTGATACCTCGTAAGTGACTGTTTTATGCGCAACGAAAAAATTAACGTTATATCTTTCAATGCGTTACACAAACTGTCATCAAGCTGCCCTTTATACGTCATATGCTTAACAAGCACGAACCATATTGCTACATGATATTCGACACCACCCCAACGGTTTCCCATACTGAATTGGTCGACCCCGATAACTGGCCTTGTTCTCTGCCAGGGGTCATTGTCAATACCGCTATCTGTGAAAGGGAAAGCGTCTATGAAGCGACAAAAACGAAACAAAGACGACCGCGCCTACAGCCGGGGATACAACGCCGGCCTGGATGGAAAATCTCGTGAGGAATGCCCGTTTGGCACCCTCAGTGCACGTACTAACTGGATGGGCGGCTGGCGCGAAGGTCGCACCGATTTCGCACAAGGAATGCTGGGGGTCTCCAGTATCCAGAATCTGAAAAATATCGGCTAACACCTGACTTAACAGTTCAACACCGCGCCGGCGTGTCACGCGCCGACTCACAGGGCCCCTCCCGGGCCCTTTTTAATTGCTGGCCTCTATCTCAGACAGCCCTGGGCCAAGCGCGGGCGATATCACCAATCAAGCCCGGCCCCTGATAAATCAGACCACTGTAGATCTGAACCAGATCGGCTCCCAGACGCTGCTTCTCCAGTGCATCGGCGGCACTATTGATGCCGCCCACGCCGATAATCGGAATTCGGCCTTTCAGCGCCTGGCTCATGGAGGCAAGCGCCCGGTTGGCAACAGGCGTCAAGGGGGCACCACTGAGGCCTCCCTGCTCATTCCCTTTGGGCAGCCCTTCGACCCCTTCACGGGACAGAGTGGTGTTGCCTACACAGACACCATCGATACCGTGCTGAACAAAGGCTTCCGCCATGGCCTGCAGCTCTTCGTCAGTGTTGTCCGGTGCGATCTTGATCACCAGCGGGACACGGCGGCGATGCTGCTGATCCAGACGGCTCTGGGCCTCGCGCAGCGTGCCGAGCAGCTCATTGAGGGCATCCCCGTGCTGCAGGCTGCGCAGGCCCGGAGTGTTGGGAGAAGAGACGTTCACCACCAGATAGGACGCGTAGGCATGCACCTTCTGCTGACAGATCAGGTAATCCTGGACCGCGTCTTCCACCGGCGTGTCCTTGTTCTTGCCGATATTGATACCCAGCACGCCCTTGTAGCGGCTCTGTTTCACCGCACCCACCAGATAATCCACACCAAGGTTGTTGAAACCCATTCTGTTGATCAGCGCCTGTGCCTTGGGCAGGCGAAATAAACGAGGCTGGGGGTTACCCGACTGCGGACGTGGTGTCACCGTACCCACCTCGATAAAGCCAAAACCCAGATCGGCCAGGCCATCGATGCAGTCACCATTCTTGTCCAGGCCCGCCGCCAGCCCCACCGGATTGGGGAATTCAATGCCCATCACCTCCCTGGGAGAGGCAGACACACTGCCCGGCCACAACTTGCCAGTCCGCTTGCGCAGCATGGCCAGAGTCAACTCGTGGGCATGTTCTTCAGACAGGGAAAACAGCAAGGGGCGAGCAAGGGAGTACAGCATGGGATAACCCGGATTGTGATAATGGCGGGCATTATAGCCAAGCTACCCAGGCACTTCGATGCTTTGTGTCGGACAGCGGCTCTGCCCAGGGTCAGGCGTCATGGAATCGTCTACCCATAGGAGTCATGCTCCCCCCTAAGGAGGATCTGCGACATGCGAACCGGGACCCGGCGAGGATACCGTGGCGCAGCTTGCTCCAGAGCTTTTCAAAAAGCCCTGTCGGCCCCGGATAATCCCGGCCACCCTGCGGGCAGTCCCCAAAAAAAACAAAAAAAGCCCGGCGAAGCCGGGCTTGAAAATAACCAACGAAACCAGCGCGTCAGTTAGCTTTTCTGACGAGCGCGGGCCGCATCAGGCTTGAGTAGGAAGGCGCCCAATGCAGGCAACAGCCAGAGGGCCCCGATCATATTCCACAGGAACATGAAGGTGAGCAGAATGCCCATATCCGCCTGGAACTTGATGGAACTGAAAGCCCAGAAGATCACGCCCACTGCCAGGGTAATCCCGGTGAAGGCCACTGCCTTGCCGGTGGTCTTGAGGGTTTCTCGGTAAGCCGATTCCAGGTCCATACCCTGTTTCAGGTAGTGGGCCAGCTTGCTGTAGATATAGATGCCGTAATCCACACCGATACCCACACCCAGGGCGATCACCGGCAGCGTGGCCACTTTCACCCCGATGCCCAGATGCGCCATGAGCGCCTGACAAAGAATGGACGTGAGACCCAACGGCACAATGATACAGATCACCGCACGGATGGAACGGAAAGCAATCAGCACCAGAATGGATACCACCGCATACACCAGCGCCAGCATGGGATACTGGTTGGCCTCGATGGTCTGGTTAGTGGCAGCTTCCACACCGGCGTTGCCGGAAGCCAGCTTGAACTCGATGACCTCTTCGTTATTGCGTTTTTCGGCAAAATCCGCCACCGCAGCGGTAACGCGATCCAGGGTTTCCGCCTTGTGATCATCCAGGAACACATAGACCGGCGCCAGAGAACAGTCCAGATTGTAGAGGCTGTCCGGCATGAAGCTCATCACGTTGTTCAGGGCATACTGATCCCGGGAAATGGTGGCCCATTTCAAGGAGCCCTCATTCATGTTGGTGGCGATCAGCTTGGTGGCTGAGGCAATGCTGACCACATCCTGCACACCCTCCACGCTCCGCAATCTCCAGGACAGATCGTCCACGGTCTCCATGGCCGGGTAAGTGTTACAGGACTCCACCGGCGTTTTCCCCATCACCACCAACACATCGGCACTGACGGAATAGTTGGATACCAGGAAGTTCACGTCATGGTTATACCGGTACCGGGGCTTGGGCTCATAGCCACGCGGGCAGTCCATGTCTTCGCACGGGTCCGGCCAGAGTTCCGGCGCACCCTTGTCCAGGTCACCGATTTTCAGGTCCTGGCTCATGTAGATGCCGACACCGTAACCGGCCACCGCAATCACAATAGAAATCGCCGCCAGTGGTTTGCGGGTAAACCGGGCAAACAATCCGGCCAGCGGATGCTCTTTCTTCTCGCCTGCCTGGATCTTGCGAACAGCCGCACCGCTCACTCCCAGGTAGGACAATACCGTCGGCACCACCAGCAGATTGGTGATAATGATCACCGCCACACCGATACTGGCGGCCATGGCCAGTTCGCGGATCACACCCACATCAATGATATAGAGCGTCAGGAACCCGATGGCATCGGACACCAGCGCCACCATGCCGGGCACATACAGTGACTGGAAGGTATTCCGCGCAGCGTCCAGCGGGGTCTGCCCTTCGGCCGCATAGTTGGCCAGGGTGTTGACGATCTGCACCCCATGGGACACCGCAATGGCAAACACCAGGAACGGCACCAGCATCGAGTAGGGATCAATGGTGAACCCCAGGGTGCTGACAATACCGAGCTGCCAGATCACCGCCACGAAAGAGCACACTGTCACCGTTACCGCACTGCGCAAACAGCGGGTATCAATCAGCAGCAATACTGCGATCAGCGCGAGGGTGAAGAAGAAGAACATGGCCACTTCTTCAGCCGCAGCCATCACATCGCCGGCTTTCTTGGCCAGACCGACAATATGAATGCGTACATTGGGATACTTGTCCTGATAGGTCTGGCGGATCTCTTCCAGACGGGCGGACAAGGCAGGAATATCCACACCGTTCTCGCCCAGGGCATCCAGCAAATGCGCATGCACTACGCTGGACTGGAAATTATCCGCGACCAATCGGCCCACCTGGCCCGAACGCAGAACATTGGTGCGCAGATCTTCCAGGCTGGCCTCGCTGCCATCGTAGCCAGCGGGAATCACTTCACCGCCCTGAAAGCCCTGCTCCGTTACCTCGTTCCAGCGCACATTGCTGGTCCAGAGCGAACTGATCTTGCTCGGATCCACGCCATCAAGGGCAAACACCTCGTCGGTGATTTCCTTCAGGGCGGTCATATACTGGGCATTGAAGATATCGTCGCTTTGCGTTTCGGCAACGATCACACGGATATCGTTGCCCAGACTCATATCATCCTTGTGTTCCAGGAAGTTCTGAATATAGGGGTGGCCCAACGGGACCATTTTCCGGATATCGGTATTAAGCTGAATCTTACTGGCCTGCAGGCCCAGGAAGACAGTCGCTGCCACGAACAGCAGCAGGACGACGGGACGGATGGAGAACAGCCCGTTGGCAATGGTTTTGGAAATACGACCTGACATGCTGTGCCCCTTATTTCACGTCTTCAATCACACGCACCCCACCCTGGCCGGCGATCACAACGCCGCCCTTTTTCCTGGGCAAGACTGCGGAGATGGATTCACGGTCCGGAAGGAACCGCAGGGAGAAGGTTTGACCACCATCATGGCTGGTGAGAATGCCGCCGGCATTGGTGACCAGCACCACCGTGCCGTCCTCCAGCACCGTGCCATCATTCACACCACGGGTCAGTTTGCTGGGCACTTTGACCCAGCTGCTGCCACGATTGGCGGTTAACCACACATTGCCTTGCAGGCCGTAAACCAGCACCTGATAGTCGGAAATCGGGGTCGCTCCGAACAGGGTTCCGTCATAGGGACTGCTCAACGCTTCCCAATTCTCGCCCTTGTCCGCGGAACGAAAGATGACGCCTTTTTCGCCAACCAGATAACGGTCGCTGCTCGCCGGCGCTGCCGCGTAGCCGTAAAGGTGCCAGCCATCATTGTTGCTCAGCGCATTGCTGCGCTTGTTCCAGGTATCCCCTCCATTTGAGGTCTCCAGGTAATACCCATAACCCCCGACCGCCACAGCCTTGTCCCGGCTTTCGCAGTGCACATCCAGCAGCGGCGCACCGGAAGTATCAACCGGAGCCGCTGCGGTCTCCTCGTAGGGATCGTCACTGTAGAGGTCGTCGCCGTAGGCGTCGTCTTCGTAGGGGTCACCATAGATATCGTCCATGGACAGATCGTCCAGCTCTTCATCCACGGTGTCACTGTCATCACTGCCGCCCAGCGGGTCGCTGTATTGCAGTGTCCAGCTTTCCCCGCCATCGCGGGTGCCAAGCACCACGGCATCGTGGCCGACAGCCCAGCCGTTGCGGGCATCAGCGAAACAGACCGCTGTCAGGAGGACTTCTTCAGGCGTCCTGGCCGCCTGCCAGTGCTCTCCCTGATCATCGGAGTAAAGAATTTTGCCACGGTCACCCACCGCCACAATCCGGCCACCGGCATCAGCCAGGTCCAGATAGTTATTGGCAGTCACCAACGGCGATTTGTTGTCGATAAACTGTGCCTGCAAAGGGGCAGACAGCATGGCTGCGGTAGCCAGCAAAAGTGTTTTTCTCATTGTCCCATCTCTTCCCGAAGGCTCGTTGGTCGAGCCGAGTGCAAAACGACCGGGGGCCATGGGCGTCCCGGTCGCGTTGCCAGTGCTGCCGCTAAACGGTCAGCCTTTTCTTGTCATTAACGTCCACGGCGGCGCAGAGCGGCCGGATGGAAGTAGCGATCATCCGGTACCGGCTGGCTGTAATCCAGAATGGACGGCTCTTCGTTATCCAGGAACTGAACGTGGTAGCGCTGGGCCCGCAGATCGTGGAAGGTATCCAGAGCGGTCCACTGGGTCGGCACTTCGTAGTAGTTCTTGATGTAGGCAAGGCTGACACGCCACAGCTCATCACGACGGTCATACTGGTCGATGGCGGCGATCTGCCAGGAATCCGCATCAATGTAGAAGCGACGCTTTTCGTAGATATGGCGCTCACCTTCCTTCAGGTTCGCTTCCACGACCCATACACGGTGCAGCTCCCAACGCTGGTAGTCTGAATTCACGTGGCCCTGTTGCAGCAGGGTTTCGTATTTCACGTCCGGGCTGTCCATCTTGTAGTTGTTGTAGGGGATGAACATTTCCACCGGCTTTTCGTGAACCAGCTTCCAGTTGTACTTGTCCGGCGCACCGTTATACATGTCGGTGTCATCGGCAGTCCGCAGGCCGTCAGCCGCCGCAATGGGCGTATCATAGGCCAGGTTGGGCGCACGACGGACACGACGCTGGCCGGCGTTATAACCCCAGGCCTGACGAGGCATTTTCTTCTGGTCAAGCATTTCGTGAACCAATACCGCACCACCGGCCAGACGTGCCGGCGCCTTGGTGAAGGACAGGTAGTAGAAAATGATGTTGTCCAGGCTGTCGAAGTTGTACTTGGGATCGTAGTAACGGAAGTAGACTTCCTGCTGGGAAGTAATCAGGGAGTAGGCACCATTACGCTGTACCGCCACTTCCGAAGCACGACGGACCACGTACAGCCCGCGCCAGCGCAGGATATGGTTCCAGATCGCCTGCAGCGCCTTGTCTTCGTTGCTGCCACTCAGGATCGGGAACGGGATCCCGCCAAAGGCATTGTTAACGCCGGTCTCTGCCAGTGAAGCCTTGGTCGCGTTGCTTTTGGTATTGTCATAAACCCATTGCGGCGCGGAGGTGGAGCGGCGGCTTGGATAAACATTGAGTTTGAAAGTATCCGGGTAGGTTTTCAGCATACCCTGCACACCCTCAGGCACCTTGTCTGCATACTGTGACAGGTTCTGGGCGGTGATGGTGAATACTACCTTGTCATTCTTGAAAGGGTCCGGGTGGTGCTGGCCGGGACGGGTGTATTCCTTGGGGATATCCTTTTTCTGGATACCACCGGTCCAGTCGGGAATGCCAAGGCCAGTGGAAACGGCTTTACCGTTGCCTTTGACGTCAGCCCCGAACGGAGTCAGGGATTTACCCAGCTTTGCCGCTTCTTGCGCGGACACGGCAGCCTGCACATTGGCCGCGACGCTCAGTGACAGCGCCAGCGCGCTGCCCATGGCGGTCAATTTCTTCAACATGATTGCTCTCCGAATAAACGGGCCGGAATCCCGGCCCGGAAAAAATTAAAACGAGTACTTAACAGAAACCGAAGCGTTGTTCCGGTCGGCCAGTTTGTTGGAATATTTGGCGCCCCAGAAGCTGGTGGCAGACATGCCCACTTCCAGGTTGTTCAGGTACACAAAATCCAGCCCCAGAGTGGCGGCCTTACGGTCTTCCATGAAGTTGCCACCGATGGGGGAATTGCCACTGACATCGTGGGCAACCCGCACGCTGGGGCTCATGGAGATACCGGCGAAAATGTTGTTGTAATCCGCTTTCAGAACCGCACGATACCCCCAGGATGTGTCATCCAGGTTATATTTGTTCGGATCATCCGGGCTCAGGATCTGGGCTTCTGATCCCAGTATGGCGGCCGTGGAGTTATACTCCAGTTCCGGGTTTTCCAGGCCTTCAATGTGCTCCACGCCCAGTTCCACCAAGGCGATCAGGCCATCGGTTCCCCAAGTGGGACCAAAGTTGAAGATGCTGACCAGAGAGCCGTTGTAGCTTTCCACTTCGTCATAGAAGTAGTAGAGCTGGCCTTCCTGCACTGGCGTGTTGGAATTGAGGCAGCTGCCACCCAGTTCCGCACGCACACAATGCTGGGTGAGACTCCCCAGGGTTGGTGTCGGATTTGCTGCTGCGCCCGCCAAAGACTGGATCAGGTTGTCGCCAATTTCGTTGATAATGGCGCGTTTCGGCCGGTATGCCACTTCACCAGCCAGCGACATGGTGCCGATACTTGTGTTGAAACTGGCGCCAAACATGTCCTGATCTTCCACATAGGCCATCTGATACTCGGTGGTATCGATGGTTTCAGGCACGCCTGCCAGACCCGAGGTATTGATTTTGTTGATCCGTGACCCGACCACAGGGGTGCGGGAATGGGTGCGGGTATAATAAAGCGCGAATTCAGTGCCATTCAGCCCTTCGGCGAAATACCGGTAAGCCAGACCAAACTGACCATGGTCCTTGGCTTCTTCGTCACGGATACGGTCAACGGTTACCTGGGTTGCTTCGTACTCATAACCCGGGCCGAATTGAGCCGTGTAGGCGGCGAAGGCATTCTCAAGACCCGGCGCGCCCGCGCCAAGAGCCACCACACGACCATCAATGATTACGTTGTCAGCCCCTCTGCCCGGAAACCCATCATGGGTAGAGAAATAGGTACCTGACGGTGCGTCCTCGGAGTTTTCCCATTCGAACTGGTAAAAGCCTTCCAGGGTCGCGTTAAAGGTCAAACCGTAGGAAAAGTACAGGCTATCCAGAGGCAGCAATGCTTCCTTGATCTCCGAACCGGGCAGGCGCAGGGCGTTGAGGTCGAAGTAGTTGGCAGTGTTGACGCCGCCCTGGATAAACAACGCCTCACCCCAGTTGATCACCTGCTGGCCAAGACGGACGTTGAGGGGTTTCTCGAACAGGTCGAAACTGCCCCAGACATAGGCATCCAACATACGGGCACGCTGGCCGGCATAGCGCTCTGCATCACTATTGAAGTCGTCACCGATACCATTGTTGGCATAATCGGAGTAGGTCGCATAGCGGGTAAAACCGTTACCCGGCACGAAAGGACCCGACTTCATGAGCGCGCCGCCATCATGGTCTCCACCCATGATCTGCTGATCGTAGAACGCCGTAGCTCGCACGAACATGCCATAACGTCCCTGCCAGCTCAGGTCCATTTCCGGCGTGATTTTGTACACCAACGAGGCCAGACCGGTATCAAAATTGTTGTTGGCATCGTTCTTGTTGACCTGAGAGCCATAACCCTGGAGGGTCATGTCAACCACATCACCGGTGGCCGCCAACATCCGGTCCTGCCCTTCTGTACGGAACAACGCACCGACAGACAAGGCGGTATCCAGTCGACCGGACCAATCCGGGTTATCGAATTGCAGCTGAACCGCTGAGGCAGGAATTGACAAGCTGGTAAGGGCTGCAGCACCAGCAACAGCCATCGCTAACCTGGTTTTGCGCAGGGGATTATTATTCATGTAGCTCTCCGAATTGCCATGCATGGCTTTATTGTTCTTGCCCGGGTAACGGCTTCTCCCGTTGTGTCATCGGTCCCATCATTCTCTCCGATGCACACCCCTACCCAGACTAAGTCTTAATTCTTACATATCGGGACCAAAAAGAAATCCCCCTTCAGTGTACATTTAACGACCAGCCAGTCACTACTTTTGTGCGCCCCCAGCCAAGCCGTAATCCGCCTGAGGCATCAACGTAACCAGGGCCACGGCCTGATACCCCACGTTGGCGCGAAGCTTGCGAAGTGCTGCGGCAACGTCTCACGATTCCGCCTTATAGAAGTACCGCGTCAATCAGGCCGTGAGTATCCGCCCAAGGACCTCGCTCAGATTGTCTGAGGCCTGCTTTTTCACCGCCTCCAGGGCAGATGCCAGCTGGCCACGACGCCCGGGTTCGAGCTTTGGCAGACGCGCGGCAGCGTTGGCCAGGCGGGCTGCGATCTGGGGGTTAATCCCGTCGAGTCGGGTCAGAACCGCCGCAAACAATCGGTACCCCTCCCCGTCAGCAGAATGGAAAGCCGACGGATTACCATTCGCCAGGGTGCCCACCAGGGCGCGTACGCGATTCGGGACAGTCCAGTCAAAAGCAGGGTGCGCCATTAGCGCCTCTATTGTGGACAGACTGGCAGGCCCCGGGATGGAGGCCTGAACCGCAAACCACTGGTCCATCACCAGAGCCTCATCGGCCCAGCGTTCTGCAAACTGGGCCAGCGCTTGATCTGCACCAGCCAGGTTGTAATGCACCAGCACACGCAATGCCGCCAGCTCTTCAGTCATGCACAAGGGCAGCTCGAACAATTCGACCGCCAGGCGTTGCGCTTCCGGGTGGCCGGACGCCGCCAGGTAACCCAGCGCCAGGTTGCGCAACTGACGCCGCCCCATGGCACGGCCATCCATTTCCAGCTCGGTCGCAATCAGGTTTTCCGCCAGGGACAGCCAGTGATCCTGCAATGCCTTGCCCAGTGCCTGCTTCATGGCATGGTGAGCCACATGCACGCTGCCCGGATCCAGGGGGGTATGACGGTCCCCCAGGGCCACTTCACCGGGCAGTGACAACAGCAGGGCCGCCTGGGCCGGATCCTCATCGGCCCGGGCAATCACCTGTTCCAATACCGGCACCAGCAATTGCGCTTCGGCCCCGGCGGTCCCCTCCCCCGTGACCAGACGATCCAGGGCGGAGAAATAGAGCCGCTGGGCGGCGCTCCAGCGGCAGTAGCCATCACTGTCGTGGGCCAGCAAGCGAGACAACTGGCCATGATCGAAGGCGTAGTCCAGCACCACCGGCGCTGAAAAACCCCGCGGCAAGGACGGTGTGACCGGCCCTGTGGCATCAACGCTGAAGGTCTGCTCTTCCCCGTCGATGATAATGACCTTCTCCCGATTGCCGGCCTCATCCAGTGGCAAGGGCTCACCGGCTTCGTCCAGCAAGGCCAGACGGACTGGAATCATCAACGGCTGCTTCTCCGCCTGTCCCGGTGTCGGGGGCGTATGCTGACGGAAGGTGAGCTGGTAGCGCCCATTTTCCAGCTTGTCCGTCACTGTCAGAATCGGGGTGCCGGCCTGACTGTACCAGCGCTTGAACTGGGTCAGATCCCGGCCGGAGATCTCCTCCATGCAGGCAACGAAGTCATCACAGGTGACGGCTTGACCATCGAAACGCTCGAAATAACGATCTGTCGCGCGACGAAAGTCTTCGGGCCCTAACAGGTGGTACTGCATACGGACAATTTCGGCACCCTTTTCATAGATCGTCAGCGTGTAGAAGTTATCAATTTTCTGGTATTCCGCCGGGCGTACGGGATGGGCCATGGGCCCCTGATCTTCCGGGAACTGATGGGTAACGAGAAAATCCACATTCTCCACCCGTTGCACGGCGGCGGAGTTCATGTCCGCAGAGAACTGCTGGTCGCGGAAGACGGTGAAACCCTCCTTGAGGCTGAGCTGAAACCAGTCTCTGCAGGTAACCCGGTTGCCGGACCAGTTATGGAAGTACTCGTGGGCCACCACGGATTCCACTCGCTGGAACCCCGCATCGGTGGTCGTGGACGGGTGCGCCAACACACAGGACGTATTGAAAATATTGAGGCCCTTGTTTTCCATGGCCCCCATATTGAAGTGGCTGACTGCCACGATCATATAGATATCCAGGTCGTACTCACGCCCGTAGGTCTCTTCATCCCAGCGCATGGCATTTTTCAGGGACAGCATGGCGTGGTCCAGCTTGTCCAGATCACGGTGCTCCGCATAAAGGCGTAGCGATACCCGACGACCGGAACCGGTGGTATAGCTGTCTTCCAGGCAGGCCAGGTCGCCGGCTACCAGGGCAAATAAATAGCAGGGTTTCGGGAAGGGATCCTCCCAGGTCACCCAGTGGCGATCCCCCTCTTCTCCTTGCGCGACCGGGTTGCCGTTGGATAGCAGCAGCGGGTAGCGCTTCTTGTCAGCGCGAACCGTAGTCGTAAAGCGGGCCAGCACATCCGGGCGATCCGGAAAAAAGGTGATGCGGCGAAAGCCTTCCGCTTCACACTGGGTGCAGTACATGCCGTTGGAGCGGTAGAGACCGTCGAGGGCGGTATTCTTTTCAGGCTGAATATCTACGATCGACGTCAGTTGGCAATGCTCAGGCAACCCCCTGACAATCAATTGATCATCCCTGTACTCGTATTGACCATCATCCAGCGCAACCCCATCCAGGCTCAAAGCGCGCAGGGCAAGCCCCTCGCCATTGAAGCGCATTTCACCTGCCGGAACAGTAGACGCCGGATTATGCTTCAGAGACAAACGGCTGGTGACGGTTGTCACGCCATCATGGATATCCACATCCAGAACCACCTCTTCCACAAGATAGACGGGAGGCTGATATTCCGCCAACCGGGTGGTCTTAACTGCACTATGCGCGGTTTCCATGCATGACTCCTGCTGCGTTTCTGATGCTGCCCATATTAGACACTTGCCCTAAACGACAACACCCCGCGGAAGCGGGGTGTTGTGATAAACGGTTGTGCGTCAGGTTACGGAGCCGCCTCCACATCTCCAGGCGCCTGGGTCCCTATACCCACCTGTGCACCCGACGACAGTACAAAACTGACAACCTGGGCCTGCATTTCTGCAGTGACCTGCGGCGCACCGCCCGACGGGGTCAGCAGCGAGCCATGTCCACCGGCGGTCATTTTCACATAGCCCGGTGTGCTGGTCACATTCGCTGCGCCGGGACCAAACTGGGTCGCACCAGTGAGTGACGCCAACGCCTCTGTTCCCATCAAGGGCAGGGCCGGATCACCGTTTGGCACTACAGCGTCACCATTGACCTGTTGAATCAGTACCGGCACGCCAAGGGTGCCAAGCGTTTCGGCAAAGTTCACCGGATCACCGGACGCAACGGTACTTTGCGCAGCATAGAGGAAGCGCTCGTAGTTGCTGGTACCGACATTAACGCCATTGGCCGCCAACCCTGCCTGAATGCGAGGAGCAAACGTCGGGGAGTTGTTCAGTATCTGGGTCAACTGCGTACCCCCAACCGATGCAACCAGGCCTTTGATCGGGTTCAGATTGCTACCGAAGGACATGTCGTTACCAATCGCTATCTGATTCACGGTGGTAAAGACAGACCCTACGATCGCACCCAGTGACGCACCCACTACCGTTACATTATCGGTATCAAGCGTGCCATTAGTCGCAATATCCAGATCGCTGATGGCCTGCAAACTGGCATTCAGGTTCATGAGATCCATCACCGACTGACGGAGGTTGTCCCGTGTGTTACCCAAATTCGCCAGATTGATGAACCAGGCACCTGAGCCATCTTGTGCGGTCGGGCTATCAAAATTCATCAGGGCCGGGTTACCCGTCGCCCCCTGAACCACATTGAAATGACGCTCATGGAAGTCCTCGCCGTAAAGGGCAGAGAAATCAATCAGCGCACTGTTCTCAACATTCAATGCGGCAGCAAAGTTACTGTTGGCTGGCACCCCATGGACTGGCAAGTCAATTGCCACGGTGGCAACGCACTTGGATGCAAGGGTGTGGCCCAGTGCCATGACCGAGGTCCGATCGCTGGTAATACCATGAACGTACATGACCACAGGGTAACCTGAGTTATCACGCACATTGGCACAGGTTGCGCCCATCAGCTCTGCGGGTGCGGTAGCAGGATTCGGCAGGGTCACCTGTAGCGGCACCAGCTCATCGCCGGTTTTTGCAGCAAAGGGATACCGGTAGGTCACATTATAAGAACCGTCAAGATCGGCTGGAGGAACGCCCTCTCCTACCTGGGAACCGAGCACCTGATCCGCATTCCAGGTCTTCTGCAGGTAACTGAAGTCTGTCGGTGCAGCAGGGGCCGACAGGTAATAAGGCAATGAAATGCTGCCGGTATAAAGCGTGCCAACCCCTGCAGCCAGTTGTCCGGCCGTCAGCGCCGAGAAATCCAGCCCCGTAGCCGCGTTTACGGAAACCGTGCGCGCTTTGGGCGTGCTCAGCAACTGATTGTTTTCCAGGTTAGTGGCAGCTGCAACTGCATCACCCGGGGCAGAACCGCCATTAATCAGGGTTTGTGCAATAGCACCGCGTGGGGCCCCCATGGCGACCAAAGGAGTGACCGGATCGGTAGTGGTAAATGTATAAGAGATCACCACGGAATCCCGGGCATCAAGCGGGTCAAGCCCCAACACATTAGCGAGAAATCCCGATGCTATCGCTTCCCAGCCTTGTACAGCAGTCCGGACAGGCTGAAGCGCCGCTGTCAATGCGGGCTCATTCTCACCCAAAGTCTGGTAGGCACTGGAAGGCGTAATCGGGCTACCATTTGTATCGAGAATGCCGTTCGTGACGAAAACCAGGTATTTGGTTTTTGCCAGCAATGGCTCGGACGGGGTCACACGAAGGACGTTATCGGTCCCCCCATCAAGGGACTCCACGGAAGCTGTGAAACCGGGAATATCCGCAGAATTTACCGGGCTCATCAGATCAATATTGGCTGGATCCAGAGCATCCCCGTTGCTGTTCAGCGGAATCAGAAACACGTTGGGGACGCAAGGGCTGCCGAGCGCGCACACCGTGCCCGCATCAATGGAGCCGCCAGCAAAACCGATATCGAAATATGCGGTCGTGGAGAAACCATCCAGATCATTGATGGCCGCCTCTACCGCATTGGTAGGAGTCCCGACATTAGCAGTACCGTCAGAAGTGGCGGCCGCTGCAAAAATCAGATCTGTATTCAGGGGTAGATCAGACGCCAGAGGATCAAAACGGGGAAAAGTCCCGATTTGGGTCGCACCCTCACTCTGATCAGGAACGGTATCACTGCCGCCACCGCAGGCCGCCAGTGCCAGGGCCACTGCCGCAGGCAGTACTTTCTTGTAGATATGCATGGGTTCTCCCAAACCATTTGTTATCTTTTTTATTTCTCGCCACGCCGCAATCTCCCATAACGCAGCGAGAAAGACATCTTCCGCGTGTGCCGAGTCTGCGTCGGCTACGCTACACAACGGAGTTGTCACCTAGGAAGAATACAGTATGTTAGAGAGAGCACCAACGGTCTTTGACGGGAAAAGAAGGACGGTAGTCCGACAGGCGGTATCCAGGCGACGACCAGCCAGTCATCACCCTAGAGGGAGGTGGTAGCAGGGCTATTGCAGTCGATCCGGGGCTCGCAGGATCACCGGCTGCTCCTCCTGTGCCTCTCCCTCACTCTTGCACTGCTGCTCCATGTAGCCAGTGCGCTGCTCTTCGGGTAGGTTCTTTGCCTCCCAAGCGATGACCGCCTGCAGGCAGGTTTCACGCTGCTCGCGGGTCAGCGGCCGGCCATCCGCCCATTTGCCGGTCTCAATAGCGCGGCGCATGTTGTCACAGACCTCCGGGGTCATGGCGGCAATCAGATCGTCAAAGCTCTGGTAGGTCATATAGATAACTCATTTTAGGCTACAGCTGCATCACGGACGGCTTCGCCATGCAAGCATGACTCCAACAATGTGAGTACTGCGCGGCTCAGTCTGCCGCTATTAACTGTTCACTGTTAACTATTAACTGCTTTTCAACTGCTATCACCGGGACGGGTACTCCAGCCCAGCTTGGAACGACAGGCCTGGTAGAAATCATGTCCCGGTGGGTGAATCAGGTGCAGACGGTGAGGCTTCTTGCGGATCGCAATCACATCGTCCACCTGCAGACGAATCCCGGCGGTGCCATCACAGCTCACCAGCGGACGGACCTTTTCGGTGGTGATATGGATCTTGATCTCGCTGTCTCCGGCCACCACCAGCGGCCGGCTGGTAAGGGTATGGGGATTGAGCGGCACCATTACCATGGCATCCAGCTTGGGATGCATGATTGGCCCCCCGCCGGACAGCGCATAGGCCGTGGAACCGGTGGGTGTGGAGATGATCAGACCATCAGACCGCTGGCCATAGACAAAATGGCCATCGATCATCAGCTCGAAGTCGATCATATGCACACTGTCACCGGACAGCAGCACGATATCGTTCAGGGCGCAGCCCTCACCCACCACGGTCTTGCCGCGGCGAACTTCCAGATCCAGCAGGAACCGCTTTTCGGTGGTGTACTCACCATCCAGCACCTGCCCTACCCGGCTTTCGATTTCGGAAGGAAGGATGTCAGTGAGAAACCCCAGGTGACCACGGTTAACGCCCAGCACAGGCACATCAAAACGGGCCAGAGTACGGGCGGCGCCCAGCAAGCTGCCATCGCCCCCGACCACAATCACCAGATCACAGGCTTCCCCCATCTGCGTGGCAGATGCCGCCTGCAGCCCCATTTCTGGCAGGCTGCCGGCGATGTTCTTGTCGAGGATAACGGTACAGTCCCGCCCATTGAGGAAATGGATCAACTGGCGCAGGGAATACAGCGCCTGTTCGCTTTCTGAACGGGCTATCAGGCCGATATTGCGGAATTTGTTGCTAAAAGTCTCTTGCGCCACACTAATCCTGGGCAGCCGAAGCTGCATCCGGTGGAGGGCTCGCCCGCCATCCGGTGAGCAATTACCCCTGTGTCAGGTACTCGCTCAGGTTAGCAGCATTGGCATTCAAGCCGCCATCCAGAACGATTACGTCCAAGCCGGCGTTTTTTAACAGAAAAGCCGCCGTGGCGCTACGTCGACCGGTATCGCAGTAGGCAATATAGGTCTTGCTGGGATCCAGCAGGCGGGATTTCAGCCGCAGCACATTCAGCGGCATATTGGTGGCGCCGACCAGGTGCTCCTGGTCAAATTCATCGCTGGTGCGCACATCAAGCCACCAGGCACCTTTTTCCGCAGCACCCAGCACATTTTCCGCCGGCATGGTGTTGATAATCGGCTCGCGCAGCAGGGCATCAAAGTCCTGGCGTTCCAGCTTCATCAGCACCCCGTCGGTGGCCATGGTCACCGTAGCATTGCGGGGCTTGCCGGAAAGCAGCGCCTCTTCGCCGAACCACTGCCCCTCCTCCAGCATGGCAACCGGTGTCGGAGCACCGTCACCCATGCTGATGGCCACCTCGCAAACCCCCTCTTTGAGGATATAACAGCAGTCTGCGGCCTCCCCCTGCCGGATGATGACCTCACCCTGCTTGTGACGATGGGCTTTAAGGCGACGGAAGATTTCCAGGATGTTGCTGGGGGGAACCCGGTGAAACAGCTTGGACTTGAGCAGCCGGATCATCCACTCGCGATCATTCTGATACGCAGAGTTGGCATTGATATCGAGAATCACATACCCCGCCGACTGGTCCCAGGAAAGAATGGTATCCAGCCGAAAGCTGTCAAAGCGAACCACACTGACCTCAGTCAATGCCCGGGCCGTACTGCGACGAGGCTGCGCATGCTCCAACGGGTGCCAGGATGCCGTATCCCCGGCACTGACAATCCGTGTCTGCCCCGCTTCATCGGTCAGCTCGACCTTGCCGCTGAGCAAGTAAATCGTGGTGTTGTCCTTGTCGCCCTGCGAAAAAAGGGCATCTCCTGACGCAAAGCGACACACTTCCTGCTGGTCCAGCAACCAGTCCAGCTGGTCCCCGGACAGCGCATTCACTGGCACAAAGGTCTGCAAAAGGCTTTTATCAATGGATTCCTGTGCCATAACAGCCGCTCCCGGATTCTTGTTCTGAAGACAACATCATACTTTCAGCGTAGAGAATGCAAAAAACCTACCATTTTTCATGGAAATGGCACTGGTTCACATTCCGGTATCAGCGAAAGCGCAACACATTGTCGATGGCGGAATCATTCCGGCAATTGGGGCAACGATTGGCATTGCAGTCAGAAACCCCGGGCTTGAACTGATTGGGCACTTCCACCCGGATCACACGCTTGCCACAGGCTTGCTGATCGGCACCCACAGGGACCTGGCAGACCGGGTTTTCGTAGTGAGCCAGCCAGGCCCGATAGTGGTCTTCGGTAACCAGGCACTTACGCGCCGCAAAGGCCACCGGATTTTCCATATAACTGCCGATCTGGTCAGCGGAAATCGAGATATGCCCCGCCCCGGGGTGAAAGGCAATAAAGCTCAACCCCAGGCTCTCCAGTTTCTCCAGCACCTTCTGGGCCCCGGTACTGGCCTCTTTGACCCGGTTCCGCTTGAGCTCACCAAGCTCCTGCTTGAGCTGACTGATCAGATCATCCCGGGTCAGCACATCCATTTCCTTGGCGTGGATCTGCTCGGAAAGCTTGGCACGCTCTTCCTCGATGCGCTGCTCCAAAGCCAGCTTGTACTGCTCAGTCAGCACCTCCAGCTCACTCCCCTGGGACTGGCTTTGCTGGCTCTGCTCCTCAAGGCTCTGGGTCAGGGAAATCACCTGGGCTTTCAGTGAATCGTTTTGCTCGCGAAGGGCCACATTCTGGGATTTGAGGGTTTTGAACTGGCCCATGACTTTTTCCAGCTGGGCATTCAGGATCTCTTCCTTCTGCTGGGCGGCATAACGCAACTTCCCCACCTCTTCGGAGTGGGAATTCTCCAGCGTCTGCACCCGCAGGCGCAGCTCCTTGATAATTCGGGCCAAGCGAACCCGCTCTTCGTCGGCCTCTTTCCGGCTTTCGCTTTGATCCGGGGCAATGGTGGGCGCCTTCGTCTCGGCACCAATCACCGGCGGCGGCGTGGCCGGCATGGAATCCAGCTCGTCATCGATCTCAAGACCCAGCTTCGGACCACGCTCCCGAATGGTGTCACGAATAGCAATAAAATCATTGGCCCCCGGCTTCATGCCCGGGTCCCACATCTGATCCTGGTGCCAGGCCACCGGGCACTGACTGCGACAGGCCAGACGGATCGGCCCGGCTCCCATATCCGGCCCTTGCCCGGCGTGCTCAGCAAGGTGGCGCAATGGCACATTCCAGGTCGTATCCGCCATGCCATCTTCATCAAAATCGATGGTGAAAAGCACCAGAGAGCGCACGCGTAGCTGGCCATTGACCAGACAATACGCTCCGCGGACTTCCTTGTCGGCAAATTCGGGCACACCCACCATGCCATCCAGGATTGCCTCAAAATCCGCGTACAGCATACTTTTCGTAATGCCCCGGTGATCAAAAAACAAAATCGCTTCGGACGTCACGGAGGATAGAGGCATGTGTCCTTCCTTACCTTGAGAATTATTGTAGTTGGCCACTGACCTGCCACGGCGTCACTGCCTGCAGTCCCGGAAAACACTGGCAAAAATCAGGGTGCTACCAATTATAGTCAGCCCCTCACAAAAGAGTGTGACCTGAATGGCAGTAAAAAAAAAGCATAGGCAAAGCCGCTGCCAGCTTGCAGGAAAGCATTGAGCCAGCGCCACTAACGGCGTCACGTTGCCAGGAAAAAAGTCGGTATCAGGTGTTCGGCGGGGAGGAATGGGGGGTGAACCGGAGAAGGGCTGAACGGAAAGGAATCAGAGCTCCTCTCCGTCATCGACCCAGCTGTCTTCTTCCAGCCACTCCTCCAGGCATTCCATGAGCTGCTTCTCTTCAAGGCGCTCTTCCAGATAGTCTTCCATTGGCTTGTCCTCCTTTCGTCTTTTCAGTGTTGTGGACCTGAAATTAGACAGGGATTCAGTGACAAGTTCATGAAAAATGGACGGATACCGGATATACCGGGTCAGCGCTTACGCTTTGTCAGGCGTCGGTGGCGGCGTGGACGAGAAGGCAGAAACAAAAAAGGCCCCCATCGATGGGAGCCTTTAATGCTTGAATAGTGGCGGAGCGGACGGGACTCGAACCCGCGACCCCCGGCGTGACAGGCCGGTATTCTAACCAACTGAACTACCGCTCCAGCTATTCCTTTCGGAACTCTTTACTCTTGAAACTTGGTGGGTGGTGACGGGATCGAACCGCCGACCCTCTGCTTGTAAGGCAGATGCTCTCCCAGCTGAGCTAACCACCCGCATCGCGTTGCGAAGTGGGCGCCATTTTAGGGATTGGGCCCGGGGTGTCAACGGCTTTTTGCAGAAAAAAGTCCGTTTGCCTAGAAAATGGTCGGAACGGCTAAATCTTGGGCAGAACGGCCAAAAAAACCGCTGTAGGAGCCCATGCTTGCATGGCGAACAGAGCTTCAGCGATGAAAAGGCGATGCGGCTGCTCCCGATCTCCGAAGAAGAAGCTGTCGAAGCCCCACAGGCCTGATCGCCCTTCGGGCGATTTCCTCGCTAACGCGAGGTTCGCCATGCAAGCATGGACTCCTACAGCGGCTGCGTAGCTTGCCGTTTCAACTCTCTTGCGCCTCCAGCGCTTCGATATGCGCCTTGGCCTCATCGAGAGTAAATTTGCCCGGCACCGGCTGGCCGTTGGGCTTGGCAATCAGGTAGTGATGTACATCCAGCGCCCAGGTCTGCCGGTTCAACTCTCCTTCCTCGATGATGGAGTAGCCTCTTTGCCCCCAACTGATGGCATTGCCGATCATGCTTCCCCCACCACCCGGCGGACGATGATGTCGGCCAGATCATCCAGCGTCAGGGACCCCTCCCGGTCGAACCAGTTGGGCACCCAGCCGGTCATCCCGGTGATCAAACGGCGAATGATAAAGGGATCATCCCGGAATACCCCCTGCCCGTGCAGGGCATTCAGCGCATCCAGCCACAGCTGTTCATAGATGGCCCGCAATTCCAGCGCCTTGCTCTGCTTTTCCTCACTGAGGCATCGCCACTCCGTGACCAGCACGGCCATGGCCTCGGCCGTATCGCCGACGTTGGACTGCAGCTCGGCCCGCACCAGCGCCCGCAACTGCGCTTCCGGCCGGCTTTCTGCCGCCATGGCTCGCCGCAAGCGGTCGGTATTGAAATGAATCACCTCTTCCATCACCGCATAGAGGATATCCTCCTTGCTTTTGAAGTGGTGGAAGATAGAACCGCTCTGGATCCCGACTGACGCCGCAATATCCCGAACCGTGGTCCGGTCGAACCCCTTGTCCCGGAACAGGTGCGCCGCAGCACTGAGCAGACGCCCGCGGGGAGAATCATCGATTCCATTAATTGCCAGTGACTCAGCCATTGTTTTCCTCTGTTTTGTATCCCCGCATTATCCCGATTCCGGGATGCACGCTGCAAGCCAGTGAGTGCGCAGCCTTCCATTAGCTTGTACAGACTTTTTTGCTTGCAGCTTGAAGCTTGTAGCTTGAAACTGACTCTTGCCAAACCAAGCGCTTGCTTGGTAGCTTACGAGACCACGCTTTCACACGCAAATGGAGCCATCATGACCGAGCCCGTTCGTATCGGCTGCGCCGCCGGATTCTGGGGTGATACCAACAGCGCCGCTTTCCAGCTGGTCAAGCAGGCCGAGATCGATTATCTGGTGTTCGATTACCTGGCCGAGGTCACCCTGTCCATCATGGCCGGGGCACGCATGAAGGACCCCAGCGCCGGCTACGCCCACGACTTCGTCAACAATGTCATGGCGCCGCTGGCCAAGGACATCAAAGCAAAAAACATAAAAGTCATCAGCAATGCTGGCGGGGTGAACCCGCGGGCCTGCCGAGAGGCCCTGGAGAAAGTCTTCGAGGCTGCCGGCATCGAGATGAAAATTGCCCTGGTGGAAGGCGACGACCTGAATCCGCGCCGCAATGATTTTGCCGATGTGACGGAAATGGATAGCGGCGCTCCCCTGCCCCCCATGACCGTTACCATGAATGCCTACCTGGGCGCCCTGCCGATCAAGGCGGCCCTGGATGCCGGTGCTGACATCGTACTCACCGGCCGTATTGCTGATTCCGCCGTGGTACTGGGGCCGCTGATGCACGAATTCGGCTGGGCCGAGGACGACTATGACAAACTGGCCCAGGGCTCCCTGGCCGGCCATGTGATTGAGTGCGGCGCCCAGTGCACCGGCGGCAATTTCACCGATTGGCGCGATGTGCCCGATTTCCACAACATGGGCTTTCCCATTGCCGAATGTTTTGCAGACGGCCACTTCATTATCAGCAAACCGGACAATACCGGCGGCCTGGTCACCCCAGCGACAGTGGGCGAGCAGATCGTCTACGAGATCGGCGACCCCCGCGCCTACATGCTGCCCGATGTGATCTGTGACTTCACTAACGTGACACTGGAACAGGTGGGTGACAATCGGGTCCGCGTCAGTGGCGCAAAAGGCCTGCCGCCCAGCGACACCTATAAAGTCTCCGCCACTTACCCGGACGGTAACCGCATCACCGCCTCATTTCTGATGGGGGGCATCGACGCCCCGCAGAAAGGCCAGATGGTGGCCGATGCCATCCTGAAAAAGGTGGCCGGCCTGTTCACGCAATTGGGCATGGCCCCCATGCGCGAAACCAGCGTGGAAATTCTCGGCAGCGAAACCACCTACGGCGCCCATGCCCGTCGCGGTGACACCCGCGAGGTGGTCGTCAAAATCGGCGCCCTGCACGATGACAAGAAAGCTTTGGGGCTGTTTGCCCGGGAAATTGCCCAGGCTGCCACCGGCATGGCCCCGGGACTGTCCGGCCTGGTCGGCGGACGTCCCAAACCGTTCCCGCGCATCCGCCTGTTTTCCACTCTCGTCAGCAAGAACAGCATCCCGGTTACCGTGAACCTGGACGGCGACACGATACCCGTCAGCATTCCTGCCGGTGCGCCCTTTGACCCCGCCAGCCTGCCGGAAGATCCACGCGGCGAAACCGCCAGCGGAGACATGGCGGTCCCCCTGGTCAAACTGGCCTGGGCCCGCAGCGGCGACAAGGGCAACCATGCCAATATCGGCGTGATCGCCCGCCGCCCCGAGTATCTGCCCTTTATGAATGCCGCTCTGGGCGAAGAGGCAGTGGCGGATTACATGCAACACGTCCTCGACCCGGACACCGGCAGCGTCAGCCGCTGGTCCTTGCCCGGCATGAATGCTTTCAACTTCCTGCTGAAAAATGCATTGGGCGGCGGCGGCATCGCCTCACTGCGCATTGATCCGCAGGGCAAGGCATTTGCCCAGCAGTTACTGGATATGCCGGTGATGGTGAGTGAAGAGATCGCCAGAACACTCGAAGATAACTAAGACATTGTGGGAGTGGTCGTTCGACCATGACGGCATCTCGAAGGCCAATTCGCGGTCGAACGAGCGCTCCCACAGCAAGAGACAACACAAGGATTAACGACAATGTCATACCGTTCCGTATTCAAACCCGACCTGTTTGCCGGCCAGAACATCATCGTCACCGGCGGCGGCTCCGGCATCGGTCGCTGTACCGCCCATGAACTGGCTTCCCTGGGTGCCCGCGTAGTGCTGGTTGGCCGCAAGCAGGAAAAACTGGATAACGTGGCGGCAGAGATCGACGAAGACGGCGGCCAGGCCATCGGCTTCGCCTGCGACATTCGTGATGAAGAAGTGGTCAAGGCCACCGTTGCCGAGATCTACAAGGCCGTCGAGGTGGTCCACGGCCTGGTCAATAACGCTGGCGGCCAATTCCCTTCCCCTCTGGCGCTGATCAGCCAGAAAGGCTGGGAAACCGTGGTGCGCACCAACCTCACCGGCGGCTTCCTGATGGCCCGGGAAGTATTCACCCAGGGCATGAACCGTAATGGCGGCGCCATCGTCAACATTGTCGCCGACATGTGGGGCGGCATGCCCGGCATGGGTCACTCCGGCGCCGCCCGGGCCGGCATGGTCAACTTCACCCAGACCGCCGCCTACGAATGGGGCAGCTGCGGGGTGCGCGTCAACGCCGTGGCACCGGGCTGGATCATGTCCAGCGGCATGGACACCTATCCGGAAGGCTTCAAGCAGACCCTGAAAACCCTGCGCGCCGCCGTACCGCTCAAGCGCATGGGCAACGAATCCGAAGTGTCCGGCGCCATCTGCTTTTTGCTCAGCGACGCCGCCGCCTTTATCAGCGGTGACACCCTGCGCATCGACGGCGCCGCCAGCCAGGGCAACGTGGCCATCTTCCCCCTGCCCGATCATGACAAGAGCCAACCGTTTGACGGCTTCCACCGAGCCACCACCCCCGATGTCTTCAAGGACCTGTAATGTCAGTCATTGAATCCGCACTGGACCCGAACAGCGAGGAATACCGGCAGAACCGCGATGCCCTGCTGGCGGCAGTGGAAGAATTCCGCGCCATTGAGCAGGCCGTGGTGGATACCGCCGAGAGCAAGCGTGCCAAGTTCGAAAAACGCGGCCAGCTGCTGCCCCACGAGCGTATCTCCCGGCTGCTGGACACCGGCTCGCCGTTCCTGAGCCTGATGAACCTGGCCGGTTACAAGATGCACGACGACAAGGACGGCACCGAAGCCGGCGGCAGCACCATTGCCGGCATCGGCTATGTGTCCGGTGTCCGTTGTCTGGTGACCGCCTCCAATTCCGCCATCAAGGGCGGCACCATCTCCCCCTCCGGCCTGCACAAGACCCTGCGCCTGCAACGCATCGCCATGGAGAACAAGCTGCCCGTGGTCAGCCTGGTGGAGTCCGGCGGCGCCAACCTGAACTACGCGGCAGAAGTGTTCGTGGACGGCGCCCGCACCTTTGCCAATCAGGCACGGCTGTCCGCCGCCGGCATCCCGCAGATCACCGTGGTACACGGCAATGCCACCGCCGGTGGCGCCTATCAGCCGGGTCTGTCCGACTATGTGGTAGTGGTACGCGAGCGCGCCAAGATGTTCCTGGCCGGCCCGCCCTTGCTGAAAGCCGCCACCGGCGAAATCGCCACGGATGAGGAACTGGGCGGTGCGGAAATGCACAGTGGTACCGCGGGCACCGCCGAATACCTGGCAGAAAACGACGCCGACGGCATCCGTCAGGCCCGGGACCTGGTCAAGCTGCTGGGCTGGCGCCGGGCGGCACCGGACAGCAACGCTTTCGAGCCACCCCGCTATGACGCTGAAGAGCTGCTCGGCGTAGTGCCCGCTGATGCCAAGAAACCCTACGACGTACGCGAGATCATCGCCCGCATCGCCGACGGCTCCGACTTTCTCGATTTCAAGAACGACTGGGACAGTGCCACCGTGTGCGGCTGGAGCACCATCGAAGGCAAGCCCGTGGGCATCATCGGCAACAATGGTCCGATCACCCCCCGTGGCGCTGCCAAAGCCGCCCAGTTCATCCAGCTCTGTGACCAGACACGCCGGCCTCTACTGTTCCTTCACAACACCACCGGCTTCATGGTGGGTACCGATGCGGAACAGAACGGTGTCATCAAGCACGGCTCGAAAATGCTGCAGGCCGTGGCCAACGCTCGAGTGCCGAAGATTTCCATCGTGGTCGGTGGCTCCTACGGTGCCGGCAACTATGCCATGTGCGGCCGCGGCCTGGACCCGCGCTTCATCTTTGCCTGGCCCAACTCCAAAGTTGCCGTGATGGGTGGCCAGCAGGCCGGCATGGTGCTGCGCATCGTGGCCGAGGCCAAGCAGCGCGCCAACGGCATTGAGCCTGACGAGAAGGTACTCGACATGCTTCAGCAGACCACCGCCCAGAAACTCGACAGCCAGTCCACCGCCCTCTACGGCACGGCCCGGCTGTGGGACGACGGCATCATTGACCCCCGCGACACACGCCGTGTGGTGGCCTATGCCCTGGACATTTGCGCCGATGCCCAACACCGCGAGCTGCACCCGAATGCGTTCGGGGTGGCAAGGCTTTAAACAAGTTGACAGTGGACAGTTGAAAGTTGACAGCGGGAAAACAGATAGCGTGGCAGTTTGGAGTCAGGTTTTAGCTGTCAACTGTCCACTATCAACTGTCAACTCAACTACCTAAATAACCGACAAATACAGACATATCAGCGCTCGACAAACCGAGCCAAACAAACACAGGACGCTTCCCATGCAATTTACTCAGGAACACGAAGAACTGCGCCGCACAGTCCGCAACTTTGTCGAGAAAGAACTGAACCCCCACGTCAAGGAATGGGAAGAAGCCGGTCGCTTCCCCATTCATGAGGTGTTCAAGAAGATGGGCGATCTGGGCCTGCTTGGGGTCACCAAGCCGGCAGAGTTCGGCGGCATGGGTCTGGACTATTCCTACGGCATGGTCATGGCCGAGGAAATGGGCCGCACCCACTGCGGCGGCGTGCCTCTCTCCACCGGGGTACAGACCGATATGGCCACCCCGGCCCTGGCCCGTTTCGGCTCCGACGAGCTGCGCCAGAATTACCTGGCCCCGGCCATTGCCGGTGACATGGTGGCCTCCATCGCCGTATCCGAGCCCCATGCCGGTTCCGATGTGGCTGCCATCAAGACCACCGCCACCAAGGACGGCGACGACTACGTGATCAACGGCACCAAGATGTGGATCACCAACTCGCCCAGCGCCGACTGGTTCTGCCTGCTTGCCCAGACGTCCGAGGGCAAACCGCACATGAACAAGTCACTGATCATCGTGCCCAAGGATGCCGGCGGCATCACCGTGGACAAGCCCCTGCACAAGCTGGGCATGCGCTCCTCGGAAACCGCCCAGGTGTTCTTCGATAACGTGCGCGTTCCCCAGCGCAACCTGATCGGTCAGGAAGGCATGGGCTTCATGATGCAGATGATCCAGTTCCAGGAGGAACGTCTGTTTGCCGCCGCCAACAGCCTGATGGGCATGCAGCATGTGATCGACGAGACCATTGCCTATGCCAAGGATCGTCAGGTATTCGGCATGCCGTTGATCGACAACCAGACCGTGCACTTCCGCCTGGCTGAACTGCAGACCGAAGTGGAGTCCCTGCGCGCCCTCACCTATCGGGCCTGCGAGATGTACATCAACGGCAAGGATGTGCTGCAACTGGCCTCCATGGCCAAGCTGAAAGTGGGCCGCCTCAGCCGGGAAGTGGCTGACAGCTGCCTGCAGTACTGGGGCGGCAACGGTTTCATGTGGGACAACCCGGCCGGTCAGCTTTACCGGGATGGTCGCCTCGGCTCCATCGGTGGCGGCGCCGACGAAATCATGCTGGGCATTATCTGCAAGACCATGGATATCCTGCCGGGCAAGAAAAAATAACCACAGGGAAAACCCATCCGTATGAGCGTCGCTCGCGGCGCGATCACAAACGGTCGGAGAATCGCGCCGCCAGCGACGCTCCTACAGAAAACAACGAGGCGATGCATGACTTTACCCAGCACCGACACCTTGCAAATCAACCAGGACGGCCCGGTTCTGCACATCACCCTGAACCGGCCCGACAGCCGTAACGCCATGAGCCTGACCATGGTCAACGAGCTGATGGCCGTGTTTGCTGCCGTGGAAAATGATGCTGATGTCCGCGCCATCGTACTGCGCGGTGCCGGAGGCCACTTCTGTGCCGGCGGCGACATCAAGGATATGGCCGGTGCCCGCCAGCAGGCCGCCAGCGGCGACGGTGACGCCTTCCAGAAACTCAATCGCCGTTTCGGGGAAATGATCACCGCCGCCAATCATCAGCCCCAGGTGCTGATTACGGTGCTGGAAGGTGCGGTCTTGGGGGGCGGCTTTGGTCTGGCCTGCATTTCCGATGTGGCGCTTGCCCACACCGGCGCCACGTTCGGCCTGCCGGAAACCGGCCTGGGCGTGATTCCCGCCCAGATCGCCCCCTTTGTGGTCGAGCGCATCGGCCTGACCCAGGCCCGGCGGCTGGCCCTCACCGGCATCCGCTTCCAGGGTGAAGAGGCCCGTCGACTGGGGATCGTCCACGAGGTGGCCACCGATGCCGATGCTCTGGAGGCCTTGCTGGAAGATACCCTGAAAGCGGTGCGCAAATGCGCCCCCCATGCCAATCGGGTAACCAAACAACTGGTACTGGACGTGGGTCACCAACCCATGGAGGCATTACTGGATCAGGCCGCGAAGGATTTCGCCGCCGCCGTGAACAGCGAGGAAGGCCAGGAAGGCACCATGGCGTTCGTACAGAAACGCCCGGCGTCCTGGAATCAATAAAAGAGTTGAAAGTGGAAAGTTGAAAGTTAAAAAGCCCAGGCATACGCAGTGCTAACCGAATCTGCCCTTGCCCACGCAGCATCCATGAGGCGCGGCTCCAACGGGTTTCGTATGGCTACGAGCTCCGTTCGCGTTGCAACTTTCAACTTGAAACTTGCAACTCAACCAAGGAACCACAATGAGCTTTGAAAAAATCCTGATTGCCAACCGTGGCGAGATTGCTTGCCGGGTCATCGCCACCGCCCAGTCCCTGGGCTACCGGACCGTGGCGGTCTATTCCGAACCGGATGCCGGTGCTAGTCATGTACAACTGGCGGACGAAGCGGTGTGTGTTGGGCCGGCCCTGGCCAGCGCGTCCTATCTGAACGTGGATGCCCTGCTCGATGCCTGCCGCAAGACCGGTGCCGATGCGGTGCATCCGGGCTATGGCTTTCTTTCCGAAAATGCCGGCTTTTCCCGGGCGTGCAAGGACGCCGGCATTACCTTTATCGGCCCGGACGAAGATGCCATTCACCTGATGGGCTCCAAGCGCCTGTCGAAGCTGGCCATGATTGAAGCGGGTGTCCCCTGCATTCCCGGCTACGAAGGCGAAGACCAGAGCGACGCCACTCTGCTGAAGGAAGCCGAACGCATCGGCCTGCCGCTGATGATCAAGGCCAGCGCCGGTGGTGGCGGCCGCGGCATGCGCGTGGTCACCGATGCCAGCGAGATTCCCGCCCAGCTGAAAAGCGCCCGCCAGGAAGCCAAAAGTGCATTCGGCAGCGACGAGCTGATCCTGGAGCGCGCCGTGATGCAGCCACGGCATGTGGAAATCCAGGTATTCGGCGACCGCCATGGCCATGTGATCCATCTGGGTGAGCGCGACTGTTCGGTACAGCGCCGCCACCAGAAGGTAGTGGAAGAAGCACCCTCCCCGGCCGTGGACGAGGCCCTGCGCCAAGAGATGGGCGAAGCGGCGGTCAATGCGGCCAAGGCCTGCAACTATGTTGGGGCCGGCACGGTGGAATTCCTGCTGGCGCCGGAGGGGGATTTCTTCTTCCTGGAAATGAACACCCGCCTGCAGGTGGAGCATCCGGTCACGGAGCTGGTCACCGGCCTGGATCTGGTGGCCTGGCAGATCAAGGTGGCCCGGGGCGAGCCTCTCCCCCTGACCCAGGAACAGGTCAGGCTCACCGGCCACGCCATGGAGGTGCGCCTGTACGCCGAGGACCCGGCGCAAAACTACATGCCGCAAACCGGGCCAGTGCTGCGCTGGCAACCGGCCAGTGGCGATGGTGTGCGTATCGATCATGGCCTTGTGGAAGGCTACGAGGTGGGCAGCCACTACGATCCCATGTTGGCCAAGATCATTGCCGTGGGTGACAGCCGTGAAGACGCCCGGCGACGTCTGATACGTGCCGTGGAGGACACGGTGCTAATGGGTGTTCGGGATAACCGCCCCTTCCTGGCTGCCATCCTGCGCCATCCGGTATTTGCCCGCGGTGAAGCCACCACCGCCTTCATCGGCGAAGATTTTGCCGACGACGCCAGCATGGCCGGCGAAGCGCCATCCAGCCAGCTCTGGGCCCTGGCGGCCCTGCTCCGCTGTGAGGCAGAAACACCGTCAGCGGATCTGCGCGGCTGGCACTCCAGCACTCTGGGAGCGCAACCGGTCCAGCTTCGCTGCGGCGACCATGAGCAGACGGTCTATATCCGCTATCAGGACAACCACGCGGAGCTGATCGTGGGCGAGAACAGCCATCGCATCGCGACTCTGGCTCCCGGTCTTGCCACCATTGACGGCGTCCAGCAGCGCTACCGCATGTGCCAGGATGGCAAACAAAGCTGGCTGCAATGGCAAGGCCATAGTCTCTGTTTCGAGGATGCTACCCACAGCGCAGCGGGCACCAGCGATCAGGCCGGCTCCGGTCAGATTCGCGCGCCCATGGATGGGGCCGTGATCGAGGTATGCGCCAAAGCCGGTGACGCGGTGAAACGTGGTCAGGTGCTGGTCATCATGGAGGCCATGAAGATGGAGCACAGCCTCAAGGCGGATTGTGATGGTACCGTGGAATCCGCAGATCTGGCGGTTGGAAGCCAAGTCAAGCGTCAACAATTGCTGGTCAGCATCAAACCGGACAGTCCGGAGACATAATTCGTCAGTGACAAATCACTAACGGAGAAGGACACTCCATCGTGGTTCAATAATTTGCATCGGGCAGACAAGGCCAATTCGGAACGCCGCAATCTGCCCCGGCACAGCGACGGGGCGGGGCTCTTGCCCTGCCCTGGTGCTACGGTTAAGGTAAGCGCCCGCTTGCCAATACTGGGTTCCCGGCTGAACCGCCTTCGGATAATCGTTTGCATGCCATGATCGAATCACAGGCCTGTATCGACGGTTTCTGAGGTGTTGCGCCAGGGCCTTCCAAGAACACAGACTAATGGAGATCCTATGAGCAACGCCGACATCATCACGTTGCCCAAGCTTCTGTCCAAGGTTCCCGAAGTGGTCAGCAATCTGCCAGGCCTGATCAAGGGCTCGCGGATGGCCAAGATCACTGACACCACCAAGCCTCTGGGCCTGGGCGTGGCCATCGAGCGAGCCACTGGCATGAACCCCAACGGTGCCGCACTGATTTACGAGGACACCGAGCTTACCTACAAGCAGTTCAATGCCTGGACCAACCGGTTGGCAGATTATCTGGCCTCCATCGGCCTGAAGAAAGGCGACACCATCGCCGTCAACATCGAAAATCGCCCGGAACTGCTCGTCACTGTAGCGGCCTGCGCCAAGCTGGGGGTCTGCGCGGCCCTGATCAATACCTCCCAGCGCGGCAAGGTACTGATTCATTCTTTCAATCTGGTGAAACCCAAGGCGGCCATCGTCGGTGAGGAGCTGGTGCAAGCCGTGGAAGAAGTCCGTGGCGACCTGGACCTGAAAGACAACTTCTTCTTCTTTGCCGATCAGGACACGCTGGAAAATCCGGGTGAAGCCCCCTCGGGTTACAAGAACCTGGCCAGCGAAATCAAGGACTGCTCCAGCGAGAATCCTGCCTCCACCAAGCAGACCTTCTTGCGTGACCCGCTCTTTTATATCTATACCTCCGGGACGACCGGGCTACCCAAGGCGGTGGTGTTCAATCATGGTCGTTGGGAAAAAGCCTACGGTGGCTTTGGCTACTCTGCGGTGCGCCTGAACAAGGAAGACCGTCTCTACACCACCTTGCCCTTCTACCACGCCACCGGCATGGTCATCTGCTGGACATCGGTACTGGCACCCGCCGGCACCCTGGTACTGGCGCGCAAGTTCTCCGCCAGTGGTTTCTGGGATGACGTTCGCCGCCACGGTTGTACCGCATTCGGCTATGTGGGGGAGCTGTGTCGCTACCTGCACGAGCAGCCGGAAAAACCCAATGACCAGGACAACAAGGTTCACACCATTGTTGGCAACGGCCTGCGCCCGAGCATCTGGAAGGATTTCAAGGAGCGTTTCGGCATTGAGCGTGTGGTTGAGCTGTATGCCTCCTCCGAGGGCAACGTGGCCTTCACCAATGTATTCAACTTCGACAACACCGTAGGCTTCTCACCGGTCAGCTATGCCATCGTCAAGTACGACAAGGAAAAGGACGAACCGGTACGTGACAGCAACGGCAACATGATCAAGGTAGGCAAGGGCGAATCCGGCCTGATGCTCGGCGAGATCACTGACAAGACCCCGTTCGATGGTTACACGGACCCGGAAAAGACCGAAAAATCCATTTTCCGTAACGTCTTCAAGAAAGGCGATGCCTGGTTCAACACCGGCGACATGATGCGTGATATCGGCTTCCGTCATGCACAGTTCGTGGATCGCCTGGGTGACACCTTCCGCTGGAAAGGCGAGAACGTATCTACCACCGAGGTAGAGCAGATCCTGGACGGGTTCGATGGCATTCAGGAATCCGTGGTTTACGGGGTGGAAATTCCTAATACCAACGGCCGGGCCGGCATGGCACAGGTTCGCCTGACCAGCCACCACAGCGAATTCGACTTCCAGGGCCTGTGTGCCTACCTGAAGCGTGAGCTGCCCCCCTACGCCATTCCCGTCTTCCTGCGCATCAACGAACAGGCCATGGAAACCACGGGCACCTTCAAACACCAGAAAAACAAGCTCAAAGAGCAGAAGTATGACCTGAGCCAGCAAGACAATGCGGTGTACGTATTGCTTCCCAAGGCCGACTGCTACCAGCAGCTTGACAAGGCAACCCAGGAAGGCATCGACAACGGCGAACACCGTTTCTGATCCTTTTTTTCCGGCTTGTCCTGAAAAAAGGGTGCCTTCGGGCACCCTTTTTTTTCGTTCATCAGGGATTAGCGGAAACAAGAGCGCGGCTTGCAGCAAAGACGTCAGACGGCTGGCGCCGGGATCTCTTTCCGGATGACAGAACAACCCTGGATCAGCCCCTCAATGCCACACGGCTCCCGTAGAGTGCACTGAGCCTAGGGCGAACTGCACCATCAAATGCCGGGCCGGTAAAGCCCGCCCCAGGCTCAGCGAACCCTGGGTGTTTGCGACCATAAACAGGCTCCCCGCAGCATTGGGCAGCCCAATCCCCTGCCAACACGTTATTCTCCTCACGCCCTCTCTCCCCGAGAGTGATTTTCCCCGTGCCTTCGGTAACGCAAAACCAGACATCGTGCAGCGCCGGTGCCCCTGCCATGCCAGCCGTTTGCCCCTTGATTCCATCAATACACGATGGGTAAATTCTTCCACACCCCGGCAACTATCCCCATGCGCTGTGGACAACTCTGTGCAGGACCTCAGGAAAACACGCTGAACCCCTTTAATGGCAAGGCTTTCGGCTGTTTGCATGATTTTCCACCAGGACAGGGATTGACAGATCGGGACGGACTCCGGGCCGGTCATCGCTCCTTCTTGATGTTACCCACATAATCTGTGGATAAAATTGTGGAGAAGCTGAGAAGAATCGCCGCAAGGCCACGGAAAAAGGCCATCGTCTCTGAATGCCTGATATTTACACAATCAGCAAAACTGATAATTCTCAGCAACTTAGCGCTACTCTTCGCGAAATGAAAAATGACAAAGGGGTGACAGACCCTCCCCCTGGCCCTGTCACAAGCTTGTGTAAAAGCGCCATTAATTGCTTGAATTGAACCCGGCAGGAGGGGACGCCTGCTGATTAATACTCCCCCTGATCAGCAGGGCCCGATTCTTTTCCACAGAAGCTGTGGATAAACCTGTGCATAGCCAGTACACAACCGCCCTATCTCACCGGTTTTTCACGGCTATTGACGACATGGCTATTTTTTAACCAATAAATAAAATCATTAGTATTCAATTGGTTACGCTGTTTTTTATGTCCTATTCACGGGTTTGTCATATTTTATTGTAGAAAAAGCCCATTGACAGAAACCTGTGAACAAAACTGGGGCATGAAGACGTTACCAAGGGTGACAGCGTGGTACACCCGTTCCGGACAACTGCTGGGTGATACCCCCAGTGAATGATTCACAGATGGAACAAACCACCCGGTAAGACGGTAACGCGCACAAAGAGATTGTCGTGGTGATCCTGGGGGCGTCGTGTAAACCGGAGACAAAAAAAACGGGTACCAAGGGGGTACCCGTTAAAAGACACCACTAAGGGGTTAGCGGTGTGCGCTACAACACTGTTTGGCGCCTCAGCTCTTCTTGCGGCTGCGGCGTTTTGGAGCTGCGGGGTCAGAGGAGGCAGACACATCGTCCTCCGCCTTGTTCAGAGCGCTGGTCAGCTCCTGAACCCGTTTCTCCAGCTCTTCGACTTCCCGCTTGTTGGGCAGGCCCAGACGGGACAGCGCCTTGTTCAGGCGATCATCGAAGGCTTTCTCCATCTTTTCCATGGTTTCGCCGGTATGGTGACGAACCCGTTCCTTGATCTCTTCCACCCGGGACTCGGTCTTGTCCTTGGTGTGGCGCTCCACTTCGCGGCCGGCTTCAACCAGGGCATCAAAAAAACCACTGCCCTCTTCCTCGGCCCTTGCGAAGGCACCCAGACCCGCCAGCCAAATCTGGTGGGTATACTTGCGAATATCTCTTGAGGCACCACTCAGGGCCTTCAACGGGCTAGTATTCCGCCCTTCTTTCTCATTCTCGTTATCGGACATAATCCAAACTCCCGAAGGCAATTCCACGAGCGAATGCAGCGGGAACAACACGCAACACCGTGAGCACGTGGGGTAAATTATAGGGGGGTAGTGATACAGGTTTGCACAGGGTTGTCTGACAATTATTCAATCAATAATTATGTGATCAATTTCTCATCAGCACGGGCAATTATTCACCCAGATCATCCTCATCCGGCCGCCGATTCCCAATCAGCCCCATGCCGCGGGCAAGATCCCGGGCACTGTTGCGGATCACATCCCGGGAACGACCGGTCAACAAATCCACAAACCGTTTTCTCAGGCGCTCTTCGAGCTGGTTGGCACCGTCTTCGAGACGACGGTCCACCTTGCGCTCGATTTTCGGCCCCAAATAAAAGTGACCGATCAGCCCCAGCACCACCAGGGTCAACAGGGAAGAGGCTCCCGCCGCCGCAAACAACAACCACCCCAGGGTGGCAATGTCTATCTGCAGCGTATCCATCAAGCCGCTCCGAACATGAACAGCAGTTGCCCGACCCCGGCCATGGCGCCGAGGAAGCCACCCACCACAATCAGGATCCATTCATCTTCCTGGAAAGCCGGGCGCAACAGGTCCTGGAACTCTTCAGAGCTGAGTGCCTGCATACGCTCTGCCATGAGCTTCTCGACGATCAGGCCACGCTCCTTGTTAAAGCCCTGGTCCTCGAACGGCTCTACCGCCAGATCCACAGCCTTGTCTTCCACAGCCTTCTTGAGATCGGCATATCCTTCCGGACCCACCGTCAACTGGGCAGCGGTTCGCACCACGCCGCCATTCAGCAGGGGCTTGAGGTGGCGCTTGATAAGGGCTTTCGTGCGGTCTCCACGGGGGCCATTGACCACCTGATACATGATATTGCGCAGGGTAATCACTTCATCGGTGGAAAGGCGGGCAAAGGATTCGGCCACATCCTTCTGGCGCTTCAGGAAAAGCCCCTGTATCCGGAACGGCCCAATCTTCACAGGGTTGAGCGGCCGGAAAATCAGGTTCAGCGCCAGCCAGTTGGTGGCGATACCGACGATAAAGCCGAAGAATGGCAGCACCCAGTTTTCCGGCACAAAGATAAACACCGGCACCTGGATCAGACCGAAGAGAAACCCGAAGTAAAACCCGGAGTTGGTGATAAAACGGAATTCCGGGTCACCCACTTCCTGGAACATCTGCACCATGAGCGCCTTGTCTTCGCTCATCTGGGTGGTAACCATATGCTTCATGTCCACCAGGCTGTCCAGGTTGCGGCTGATGTCATCAACCACATTGTCCATGACCGCGGGAATCGCACGGCGGGCGCGGGCGTAGACACGCTTGCGCACCAGCAAAGGCAGGTTTTCCCAGAGCACCGCATTGCGCTCGGTCATCACCTCATCGGTGTATTCTTCGATTCGGGACTGGATGGTGCGGGTAAGGTGGGCAGAAATCTTCTCCGGTTCCATCTCGCGAAAGAACTCGTCCAGACTGCCCAGTTTGGAAAGGGCCTTGTCGACCACTATACCTGCCATCTTTTCGACCTTGGAGGGAATGATTCCCTGCCAGCCGAAGATGGGCCGAATACCAATGAATTCCAGCGGATAGAACGTCATTTTGACGGCCATCCAGTTGGTGATCCACCCTACGGCACCGGCGATGAAAGGTATACTGACGTACTTCCAGAAATCCGGGTACGAAAGCAATGATTCCAGCATTGAAAAACAACTCCCCTCCAAGGGCTTATGCACTGTAACGCGACAGCGCCAAGACAAACATATCCCGCTTTCGCCAATCCCGGTCTAAAAAGCCAATGTCGTTTGAAGGCAGCAACCTATCATGGGAGGTGCCCTTGAGGGCACCTCCGCTAGCCGGTTGCTACCTCTGCGGCTCCTGAAGCGTGCAGCTGTTGTGCTTCGTCACGACGGACAGGGTGGTTCCCTTTCCTAGTGGCGAAGCGCAGCAGATGTGCGCTTCAGGATCCGCCCTTCGGGGCTTCCAGGCTGGCCCGCACTCGTTGTTGCAATTTCTCGACAGGCAACCAGCATGCCTACAAAATTGCGCCTAGATTGCGAACCAGCCTGAAAGCCAGAGGCAGTAACCGGCTAACGGAGGTGCCCTTTATTATAAAAGTCCCTAGTATAGGTAGACGGGCCGCTAAATATAAGCAAGATAACGTAATTTTTGGCAACAAATCGGGACCCCAAGCGACAACGCGGTCTCATTTCAGGACAGGATTTTCCGTCATTTATGCCTCAGACCGGTAGTTTTCCCCAGCTGATTGTGCTCGGTGGTTTGGAGAGCGCATTGAACCAGGCGCTCACAGGTAGCCAGCCCGGCCGCGACAGGTTAGCCGCACTGCACGGCACCGTCGTGCGGATCCGTGCGGAGCGTCCACTGTGGGTGCTTTACGTGCTGATCTATGAAGACGGGGTGGAACTGCTTACCGACTACGAAGGTAATGTCGATATCCGTGTACGCGGCCCCCTGGGCGCCATGGTCCACTGGCTGTTTGCCAGCGAACCCCTCACCGAACATGAATCCCTGCGGGTTACCGGCAGCGATCGACAGATCGCCCAACTCAATGAGCTGATCGAGAATTTCAGCCTGTGGCCACTGGTGCGCAACTGGCTGGACGATCATGTCCGGCTCAAGGAGCTGCTTGACCTGCTGCGTCGGGAAGATCCCGTGTGGCTGGAAAAGCTGGCCACCCTGCCCCAACAGGTGGGCGACCTGGCGGAACAGGTTGCACGTCAACAATTGATCCAGGAAGACATTCTCGAGGAACTCCGCCACCTGCGCGGCGAACTTCGCCGGGCCCGCAAGCTGGACCAGTTCTTCACCCTCACAGGCACCCTGCTGATCCTGTTGTCCCTGTTGAAGGCATCGTCTCTCTGGGAGACCACCTGGCAGGCCCTGCAGCAGGACGTATTGTCCCTGGCCATGCTGAGTCTGGGTATCGCCTTCCTGCTGGCGCGACTGCTGCCGGCCAGGGGCAGGCTATAGGCCAGGCGCCACCCCCGCTTTTCCCGTTGGAGAAAGGGTCGTGCTATCGATTCTTTTTCGGCGCGCCAAAAATCTGGCCGAGGCGCTCACCGACCATCTCAGCACTGGTCCGTGCCAGGCTACGGCTGGCTCCCTCCAACACTTCCCGGGAGGGCAGATTGCGAACGCCATCCACCAGCCCGCGACGCACGCCCTCTTCGACTCGCGCGGAAAGCACCTGGGCGGCTTTCTCCACCTGTTCATCCAGCTCTTGCTGCATGCTGTCTCGCAGACGCGGCTGGAAGTAGAACCGCCCCCACAGGGCGACCACTGCCAGCGTCATGGCGGAGCTCAGCACAGCCGTCGCAATTACCCAGATCATGGACATGTCGTCACTTCCTCATCACTTATCCGCTCTAATTGGCTGATAAAAAACCAGTTTTGGTAACAGAGCCAGACATTGTTGTTAAATAAAGTATGCGCCCGATGCCTGCCTCGTGGGAAATCATTACAGTGAATCCACGGGAAGGGATACCCACATTCAAGAGCCGATACACGCTCCCAGAGAAGGAACGTCATCTTAATGTGTGGCCCCGAGGTACCCAATGACTGCCGTGACAACCAGCAGCAGTGCGAATAGCCATAGTCAGCAGATGATTCAGCAGGCGATGTCTCTCAGCCGGCGACATAATCAGCCGCTGAGTATCCTCGCCATTCGCTTCCAGGAACTGGAATCCATCCAGGCGGATATCGGTGTCGAACGCATTGAGCGACTGCTTGCCCGGGTGCGGCATCTGTTACATGCCAGAAAACGGTGCGAAGACGGCCTGATGAGCTGGCAGTCGGGACAAGCGCTGTTCCTGGTATTGCCGGCCACCGCCGTGGATGGCGCCATGGCAATGGCAACCCGCTTGCAACAGTGGTTCACCAGCCAGGAGTTTGAACTGGATGAGTTCCGGGTTTTTCTGACCACCCGAATTGGCGTGCACTGCGCCAATCACCAGGAAAAAGAGAGCGTCATGCAGTTATTCAATCAGGCGCTCAATAGCCTGGAAGACGCCACCGACACAGATCGGATTGCATTGAGCCAACCGGCACAACAGCAGCTTGCCGCGTTGAAATCCGCCCCCGAAACCGCGGATCCACTCTCCCGGGAACTGCGCAAACTGGCCAATGACGGCAACGAGGAATCACTGCTTGAAGTGCTGTCCCCCGCACTTTGCATGCTGGATGAGCGGCTGCGATTAAAACTGGTGGATCGGCTGCTGGAAGCTTCCACACAGACAGTCGTTAATGGTTAGTGGGCTGTTGGGCCAGCGGGGTGTCACCGCGGACCAATGCCTCCTGGCCTGCAATCCGTTCCATCCCGGACTCAGGGTTTGCGGGCCATAAGCACCGCCCGGCGCGGCGCCGGATACCCCTCACGGGTCCGCGCGGGATTGCTGGCGTCGAGAAAGTCCGGTAGCGACTGGAACCGCATCCACTCGGTCGCCCGCTGTTCTTCCACGGTGGTGTCACTCTCATCGACACAGCGAATATCTACAAAACCACAGCGATGCAGCCAGCGTTCCAGCATGGCCACCGAAGGCAGAAAGAACACATTACGCATGGCCGCATAGCGGTCTTCGGGCATCAGCACGGTCTGTTCATCCCCTTCCACCACCAGGGTTTCCAGCACCAGCTCCCCGCCTTCACCCAGCACCGCTTTGAGTTCCAACAGGTGGTCCAGCGGAGAGCGCCGGTGATAGAGCACGCCCATGGAAAATACCGTATCGAAGTTCTCTGTCTGTGCCGGTAACTCTTCCATCCGCAACGGCAGAAACCAGACCGGCACCGACGGCGCAAAACGACGCACCGCCAGATACTGCACCAGAAACAAAATTGTTGGATCGATGCCCACCACTTGTTTGGCACCGGCCGCTGCCATTCGCCAGCAGTGGTAGCCACTGCCACAGCCCACATCCAGTACCCGCCGTCCGGCCAGGGGCGACAAGTGCGGCGCCACCCGCTGCCACTTCCAGTCAGAGTGCCACTCGGTATCGATATGCACACCGAAGAAATCAAACGGCCCCTTGCGCCAGGGAATCAGGCCCTGCAAAGCCGCTTTGACTTCCGCCGGGTCAACCTCTCCCGGCTGGCCGATGCGCAGGGTATCCGCCGAAAGATCACACTCCGCCGGCCCCTCGGGTAACGCATTCAGCGCCGCCAGCCAGCGGGGCAGATCGCCGTGGGGTTTGTCCAGAAGGCGCTCGCGGCACAGGGCCATCAGCACGTCTCGTTCTGGCTGGGCATAAAGCTCGCGCAGCGCCGCTTCGCACTGCTGTAGATAATCCCTCAGCATCAGCGCACCGCCAGCAGGGAGATGAAATTGAAACAGCGGAACCAGACGTGGATTTCCCGGTAACCGGCCTGGCGCAGGCGCGCCTCATGGTCGGCCAGGGTTTCCGGAATCAGAACGTTTTCCAGTGCCGTGCGCTTCTGGCTGATTTCCAGATCCGAATAACCGTTGTTGCGCTTGAAGGCATGGTGCAGTTCGGTCTGCAGGGCATTCTCCCCATCATCCGCAAACCGGATCTTCTCCGAGAGCACCAGAATACCGCCGGGTACCGTGGCGTCAGCAAGGCGCTGGATCAGCCCGTCACGCTTGTCCGGCGCGATGAACTGCAGGGTGAAATTCAGCACCGCCATGGAGCACGGTTCAAACGCCATGCTGGCCACGTCCCCTTCCCGCAGAGACACCCGCTCACTTTGTCCGGTTTCCGCTATCAGGGTGCGGGCCTGACGGATCATGGCCTCAGAATTGTCCACAGCAATCAGCCGGTTGCCCCGGTCGGCGGTAAGGGTCGCCATGGCGGTGGTTGCCGCCCCCAGGGAGCAACCAAGATCATAGAGGCAGGTATCCGGCTGGGCATATCGGGCCGCCAGCACCCCGATCATGTCGATAATGGTGGCATAACCCGGCACCGAGCGTCGGATCATGTCAGGAAAGACACGTACCACAGTGTCATCGAAGGAGAAACGGGTCACCTGCTGGTGGGCCGTGGCGTAAATGCGGTCCTGCTGATCAGACATAGGGGTTCCGATATCACAATGCGGGGCGGATTATAGCGGGTGATACCGGTGGGTAGAAATGGCCGCAGGGGCCCGTGTAGATGAGAGCCTCTTTTTCAGGGATCAGGCGCCAGGCCGTTGCTTGCGGGGGTCCGGGCGGCTTCGCCCTACCCCCACGGCTCGCTTACTTCAGGCTGACACGCAGATTGGGATTGAAGTCCTCATCGGCCAGGTCGCTCAGATAATCTTGTACAAAATCCTGAACCTGGCTGTCACCCTGCTCGCCCAGGCGCTGCAACGCCTCTTTCAGGGGCATCGTTTGCCCGCGGAGTGCCACCTGGGATGCCGTCAGGTTCAGGCCCAGGTCAATCACGGCATACTCCAGATTCTCTGCCTGCCGTGCCAGCACCATTTTTTCCAGCACGCTGCTGCCATCCTGACAGGACAACGAGAGCACCTGCTCGCCGGAGGTCAGCGCCAACTCATCGCTCTCGATCATGTCATCCACCAGGGCGCCAAACGCGCTCTCCTGGCTTGCGGCTAGGCATAACCGTTCATTCATACCGGCACTGATTTGTGCCTGGGCCGGCAGCGCAATGACAGCACACAGGACAAAAGACAAATAACGCATGGAGAAACCCTCTATCCCAAAACCCGAAAGATACAATCGTCGGTGGCGGATTATACGAATTAAACACTACATAAGTTAACCGTTATCACACATAAAGATGGATAAAAAATGACAAATGGTAGTATTTCGTCGTTCATCTATCAGTCACGAATAATTCCTAGGATGCCTGAGGCGCCCTACGAAACAGGCACAACAATTGCTTGGGGACAGAGATAAAGTAACGGGGGAAACCGATATGCAGCCGTTCCGCGAACACCGCCCAACCAACGCCCTGACCCCGGGAGCCCTGCTTCTGATGTTCTTTGGCGTGGTGCTGGCCCTGCAGGATGTGCAATGGCAACTGGTCAGCATGGCCAGCTTCCATGCCGGTGTCAGTCTGACTGCGGTGGCATTGTGTATTCATCTCTGCCGGCGCCATCGGGCCTGGCGGCTGGAATTGCTGGTGCTGGTCATGCTGGGCGTACTGCTGACGCTGGCGCCCTTGCTGCCGCCGCCCTTCCAGGACTTCTTCGAATACCTTACGCCTTGATGCCCAGGTACTGATGAATGGCCTCCCGCAGGGCGCTCAGGGACAGAGGCTTGATCAGCTGCCCGTTCATCCCGGACCGCGCTACCCGGCCGCCCAGTTCGGATACCGCGTGAGCGCTTAACGCCAGAATCTGGCAAGGGGGCCAGGATTCCCGGGCTTCACAATCGCGCATTCGCCCGGCACTGGTGAACCCGTCCATCACCGGCATATCCAGGTCCATCAATACCAGGTCGTATTCACCGGCAGCGTCCCGGAACCTTTCCAGCGCCCGGGCGCCATCCTCGGCAATATCAATCCGGCTGATACCCAGTCTCTCCAGGTAGCCCTTGGTAACCATCTGGTTCACCGGGTTATCCTCCACCACCAGCACCTGGAGAGAGGCAACGGCTTCCTCCCCGTGGACCTGTGACAGCACCGGAATACTTCTCGGCATCTGCCACCCCAGCAGCTGCTTGAGTTCGTTGACTGTCAGCACCGAACGTCGCAATAGCTGAACCTGCGGGGGCAGCCAGTTCGGCGCCTCACTGCGCATCCCGGTCAGCAGCAGAATCTGAAGAGGTACCTGGCTGATGCGCACCAACTGCAGGGTTTCCTCCAGCAAATCCTGATCCGGCATGCCATTGATCAGTAACACCCTGGCACCCTCCAGCGAACCCAGCGCCGCCAGTTGAGAGTGATTACTGACCCGTCGCACTGATTTGAATCGCGGGTCTGCTTGCAACCAGTCCGCCAGGTTGCCCTGCACATCCCATAACCAGGCAGGAGGTGCTTCCTGCTCCACCGTGGGCACATCCTCCTTGACCGCCAGCATCTGGATACTGAAGCTGAAACGGGCGCCTTTACCGGGAGCGCTTTCCACATGGATATCGCCCCCCATCAAGCCCACCAGCTCCCGGCTGATGGACAAGCCCAGCCCCGTCCCCCCGAAACGTTTGGCGGTATCCGCCGATGCCTGGGCAAAATGCTGGAACAGTCGCGCCTGCTCTTCCTGGCTCAATCCGATACCGGTATCGCTCACCGCAAAGCTGAACAGGGGCATCTCATCACTGACCTGACGATAGGCCAGTGACAGCACTACCCTGCCATTGCGGGTAAATTTAACCGCATTGCCCAACAGATTGATCAGTACCTGACGCAACCGGGTGGGATCGCCGACCACCCGTGAAGGCGTCTGACTGTCCATATCAAGGAGCACCAGCGTGCCGTTATCGCTGGCAGGCAGATTGAACATCTGGGCACATTCGGCCATCAGCAACGGCAGATCAAACTCCTCTTCCGCCAGTTGCAGTTTGCCTGCCTCAATCTTGGCGAAATCCAGCACATCATTAATCAGGGCGTTCAGGGTCCGCCCGGCACTGTCGATCAGGCTGATATATTCCTGCTGGCGGGGTGTAGGGTCGGTCTCACGCAACAACTCTGCCAGGCCAATCACACCATTGAGGGGGGTACGGATCTCGTGGCTCATGCGAGCCAGAAACTGGCCTTTCGCCTGGCTTTCCGCCCTGGCACTGATGGCACGGGAGTTGGAACGATACACCAGCATCGCCAGCCCCAATACCAGGGCGTATAGCAACAGCACCGCCAGCATCAGGAAAATGGTGTCCCTCAGTTTTTCCTGGCGCGCCTGGTCCACCAGCTTCACCGATAGCTGCACCAGACTTTCAGACAGACCTTCCAGAGATTGCATGGCATGGCGGCTGCGATCATAGGCCTGTTCCCAGCTGACCTGGACCCGGGGAGCCAGAATCAGCTCCTGCTCGGACCACAGCAGGAAGCGTTGCAGTTCATCTTTCACCAGACGCCACTGCTGCTGTAATTCAATGACCCCGGTCCGGGCGGACAGGGCCTTGATCTCGCTGTCGATGATCGACAGCTGCTGCAGCAGTCGTTGCCAGGCGTTTTCCAGACGACGGGCATCATTGTCGCCCAGATACCCCCCACGCTGGCTGACATAAAGCGCCAGGGCACGAATCAGACCGATATCGTTCTGCGCCTGGCGGAACGATCCCAGGGTCAGCGATAACACCTCATTGGGCTCCAGCCCCTCACCGACGGCCATATCCGACGCAATCAGCACCGACGCCAGGGCATTGGCCAGACGCTGAGCGATGCGATTGACGTTATCGTAGGGACCCGCCACGTCTTCCAGGGGGATGCCGGTTTTCACGGTCAGGCCGGACCAGGTTTCACTGAGCAGTCCCGCCTGATCATTGAGGCCCGGAATATCCCGTTGGCGGGCTTGCTCCAGGAAAGCCTGCAGCCGGCCATCTGCCCTCGCCTCGCTGAGTTCAAAGCGGGACACGATCTCCGGGGTCTTGGCATGAATCATCACCGGAGCCAGATCACGCATATCATCCAGGGGAGAAAAGGCCGCCAGGCCGCTTTCAAAGAGTCGGAGGTCGCCTTCAAGGGTCTTGTAACCCACCAGCAGATCCAGGCGATGCTGAACAATCAGAAAAGAGGCGATGGCAAAGGGGACGGTAATGATGGCCAGCAACAGAGCCATTGCAACGCCGGTGCGCATGCCGTTATGTGATGGTCTTTCCATCCGCCTTTCCCTATAAAGGGTATTCTCACGGGGTATCTTGTATTGTGCCACCAGAACGCCACCATCACATCATGGAACCCGGAACACCTTGCCTGATGATGCCCACATTGATTGTAAAAGTTGCCCGTTTCTTGCCGCTTAGCGCGCTTTTCGCCCTAATGGCCTGCCAGAGCCCACCCAGCAGCGAGCCGTCCATCGATGCTCAGAAGCTGCCCAGGCTCAGCACGGACAGCAGCCAGACCGGGAGCCTGCCGGTGGCCCCCACCACCAAGGCCGTGGATCTGTCGCATTTCCGGATACCCCAGACCCTGGCGGGCCTGAAGCTGGACGGGGAAATCAGCTCCCAACGGGGCCGCACCCTGCACTACCGCAGCGAGGATAAGAAAGAACAATTGTCTCTCACACTCAGCGGGCTGCCGGCGGGCTGGGACAGCATGCCGGCGGAACGCGCCGTCGCCAGTTATTACAGTGAAGTGCGCCAACGGCGAGTGAACCAGGCCCTGCAGGACAGCGCCAACGCGCTGACCATCGTCAGCGAGACCTTGCTGGACCTGGAGGGCCAACCCTCCGCCCAGGCACAAATGCGATGGGTGGAAAAAGGCCGCCCGATCCAGAACCAGTCACTGCTGGTCACCCTGGTCGATGGGGCCTTTGTCCGCATCAACAACGCCAGCTATCAACAGAATCCCCGCTGGCTACTGCAACATGGCAAGCGGGCCCTGGCCGAGTTCAAGGCGGCACAGGATAAGAGCGAATAACTCCAGGGACGAGAAGCGAGTTACGAGTCGCGAAAGGCAACTCCTCTATGCATTTCGAAACTCGTATCTCGCAACTCGCTTCTCGCCGCACCGTCGCAGGAGTTGCTGCAGCCTGTTAATGGTGATTCCCGCGAGGTATCCTGCCCTACCCTCAGGTGCCAAGCGCAGATCCGCCCCAGGTCGTGATGACAAGTTCCCCCTTTTCCCCCATTCAACCGGCCAGCATTGACTGGCAGGACACCACCCCGGTAGCGGTGGACTTTGACGATCCCTATTTCTCCCGGCAGGACGGCGCGTCGGAAAGTGATTACGTCTTTTTGCAGGGCAACCGCCTGACAGAGCGCTTCCGTGAGCTGCCTGCCGCCGGCACCTTTGTGATTGGAGAAACCGGCTTTGGCACCGGTCTGAATTGCCTGCTGGCCGCCCGGCAGTTTCTGGAAAACGCCCCGCACAGCGCCCGTCTGCACCTGGTCTCCGTGGAAAAGCACCCGTTACGCAAAGCGGACCTGAGCCGGGCCCTGGGTCACTGGCCCCCCCTGGACGCCCTGGCACAACGGTTGCTGGCAGAGTATCCCGCGCCGACGCCAGGCTTTCACCGTGTGCAGCTGCACCCCCGTGTGCAGCTGACCTTGCTTTACGGCGATGCCCTGTCTCTGTGGCCACAGTTCTCCCATCCGGTGGATGCCTGGTTTCTGGACGGCTTTGCCCCGGCCCGCAACCCGGACATGTGGCACCCGGCTCTGTTTGCCCAATTGGCCAGACTGAGCCGCCCCGGTACCACCCTGGCAACCTTTACTGCCGCCGGCTTTGTCCGTCGCGGGTTGGCGGAGGCGGGCTTTGCCATGGAAAAACGCGACGGCTTCGGCCACAAACGACATATGCTGGTTGGCCGGATTGAAGGCGACCCTGCCCGGCCAGAGAGGCCTGCCCGACAGGTTCTGGTAGTCGGTGCCGGGCTCGCCGGCGCCACCACCGCCCGGGCCCTGGCTGAGCGGGGCTGCCAGGTGACGGTCTTGGATCCGGACGGTATTGCCGGTCACGCGTCCGGCAACCTGGCCGGGGTGGTCTACAGCACGCCCAGTGCCCACCTCACCCCACAGAACCGTTTCTACCAGCAAAGCTATGGTCATGCCCTGCGCTGGCTGCATCGCTCAGGGTTTCCCGGCCAGGAAGCGGACGGCAACCTGAACGGCGTGATCCAGCACTATGTGGATGCGCGTCAGCAAGACAAGCTGGAACAGGCCATGGCCACCGGTGCCTGGCCCACGGAACTGCTCCAGGCCTACGGCGACAAGGCGGTGGAACTGAAGGGGGGTGGTTACCTGCGCCCGGACCGCTGGTGCCAGCATCTGCTGAGACACCCGGACATTACCCTGTTGGCGGCCCGGGTAACGGCGCTGGAGGAAGGAGCCCCCGCCAGAGTGACGATGAGCAACGGGGAAACCCTGAGCGCCGACGCCGTGGTCCTGTGTACCGCCGGCCAGAGCCAGTCCCTGCCCGGCCTGGGCTGGTTACCGCTCAAACACATCCGTGGCCAGGTGAGCTATTGCCGAGCCACCGACGCCTCCCGTCGCTGGCAGCAGGCCCAGTGCCATGGCGGCTACCTGACACCGGCCCTGGACGATCTGCACTGCGTCGGTGCCACTTTCAAACTCCATGAAGATCATCACCATGCCACCGACGGTGACGACCAGGATAACCTGGCCCAACTGAAGCACTACCTCCCCGGCTTCTGGCAGGAGCTGGGAGGCGACCGCATCGATATCGTCGACCGACGCGTGGCGTTCCGTTGCCAGAGCATCGACTTTCTTCCCCTCTGCGGCCCCTTGCCCGTGGCCACGGACAACCCCCATCGCCCGGCACAGGGACTTTATCTCAATGTGGCCCACGGCAGCCGCGGGATTACCGGTACCCCCTTGTGTGCAGAGCTCATCGCCGACATGATCTGTGCTCAACCGCTGCCCATGGACCAGGAAATGATTGACGCCCTGGCCCCGGCCCGGTTTATTGTCCGCAAACGCAAAAAACAACCCGAGTGGATGCCATGACCCTAGTCAGCTTGCCGATTACCGCCCTCTACGCCGCCCTGAGCGGTTTCCTGATCATCGCCCTGGCCGCCAATGTGGTTCGCCTTCGCCTGGCCAAGAAAGTCTCACTGGGTGACGGCGGCCACAAGGACGTAAGCCGGGCCATCCGTGCCCACGGCAACACCATTGAATACCTTCCACTGGCACTGATTCTCATGGCCCTGCTGGAAATCAATGGTGGCAGCAGCACCGCCCTGCATAGTTACGGCATCCTGCTGGTGGGCGGCCGGGTCGTCTACAGCTACGGCATGCTGATCCCGCGCAGCAGTGCCAACCTGGCGCGTCAGCTGGGTGTGGTGACGTCCTGGCTGGTGATACTCGCTGCCGGCATTCAGCTGCTGGTGATTTAACCCCCCTCCTTCAATGTAGGAGCGTCGCTGGCGGCGCGATCATAAAACGTCGAAAGAAAAGGCATTTGCTACAGAGGCCACAGAGCACACAGAGGTAAAACAGTTGATCTCTGTGGCCACTGCATTGAAATGCTTTTGATCCTGGCTTGGTGATCGCGCCGCCAGCGACGCTCCTACAGATCGATCTCGTTACCACAATGGAGCCTTATGCCCATCATCGTCCCCTGGGAAGACCTGCCCCCGGACACCCTCACCAACCTGATCGAGGAATTCGTCACCCGTGACGGCACCGACTACGGTGACCAGGAGGTTGCCACTTCCACCAAGGTGGAACAGGTCCGCACTCAGCTAAAACAGCAGGAAGCCTTTATCGTATTTGATGAGGTGACGGAGAGTGTGTCGGTAATGGGGAAGGAACAGGCAAGAGAAGCAGTTAACAGTTGATAGTGGACAGTTGACAGCTGCGCGACTGAACCATCGTGGTTAAGTGAAACGTAAGAGGCCGCGCCCAAACCATGAACGCGCCCTCTTACGTTTCAGAATCTAGTGAGTTATTCCGCGACGCTGTCAACTTTCAACTGTCCACTGTCAACTGCCTTTCAAGCGATCGCCCCTTCCCGAGCCCACTCACAGCGCACTCTCAACGGCGCCTCGGAAGGCTCATGGCAGACCTCAGCGCTGTCCCAGACGAAGGTATGAAAGCCGGACAGCTCGGTTTCAAGGTGTACCACGGCATTGACCCAGTACATGTTCTTGAGCAGGGATTCGAACTTGGCGATCCAGTGTTCCCACTCATACTCCACCGCCCGGTAGGACATTCCAAAATGGATCACCTGGGTCTGGAAGGTGCCCCCCATCAGATCGTCGCCGGGTACAGAGAACATTTCCCGGCACAAGAAGGGCCATTCATCCGCCTGGGGAAGTTGCCGGACCGCCCGGCGGTTGTGAAAACAGTGCGCCTTGCGCTCCTGGATAGAGCCAAACGGCAGATGTTTGATACACCCGTAGACAATGGATTCGTTATCCAAGAAAACACCCCGAGAATCAGCTAACAGCCACAGGCGTCTAGCTTACAAGGACAAGCACCCCAAAATACAGGGACAGGCTTCCAAGTTTGCGCGGACAAATGGCCCATCACCCCTGTCCCTTGCCCAGGAAGCCCCACTTGAGAAGCAAGCAACGCTTCAACAGCAAAAACGCTTGTTCCGATTTAACCGGGCGCAGTTAGCGCCCGCATCCGCGCATCTGGGCGGCGTAGCGGTTCGCCATGTCGGCGGTGCGGCGAGCGGCACCTTTCATCCATTTGTTGTTCTTCCAGGTGCCCCGGGCATAACCGCCATGGCCGGCATAATAGTTGAGGTAAAGGTTATAGGTATCGTTGCGGGCAACACCGTTTTTTCGATGACTCTGGTAGTGATACCAACCCACAAAGCGCACCGCGTCCTTGAAATTATCCCGGTCCACACCATGGCGGCCGGTGGCGTCCTGGTACCATTGCCAGGTGGAATCCAGCGCCTGGGGATAGCCGTAGGCGGAGGAAGGTCGCTTCCAGGGGATAAAACCCAGCAGCTTGGTGCGGGGAGGCTTGGCCCGGGCATTAAAGCCGGACTCCTTGTAGATGGTCGCCATCAGCACCGGCACCGGTACACCGTATTCCTTTTCCGTGTTCTTGGCGTACTTGTACCAGTTGTTGAACCAGCCCCCCCGCTGATCAAACACCGCACAGACATTGTCTGTCTGGGTAGGCGTGCCTGCGCAGCCGCCCAGAAGCAGTGTCGCCAGCAGCAAGGTAAGGCCGATTTTCATAAGGCTCCCGGATCAATACCGTGTTGTTCGAATACGGACAGTAGCGCGGCCTCATCGCAGACCTCAACCCCCAGGGATTCGGCCTTGGCCAGCTTGGAACCGGCAGCAGCACCGGCAACCACCATGGACGTATTCTTCGACACCGAGCCCGCCACTTTGGCGCCCAACTGCTGCAGCCCCTGTTTGGCCTGGTCGCGGGTGAATTGCTCCAGGGTGCCGGTGAGCACCCAGGTCTGCCCTTCCAGGGGACGGCTTTCCGCCTGGGCCGGAGCCCGCGCGGCCAGCTCGACCGCCATGGCTTCGGCTTCCTGCAAGCGAGCTTGCCAGCCGTTGTCCGCCAACGCCTTGCGCAATTGCGTCATCACCCCGGAACGCACGCCCTTCGGTTCTGCGCCGGCCCCTTCTGCGGCCCCGGCACTCAGCTCGGCCACGGTGCGATAGTGATTGCCTAGGGTTTCCAGGGACTTGTCACCGATACCGTCAAGATTCATGCCCAACCGCTTGGCGGATTTCAGCAGATGCGCCAGGGTCAGGCTGTGCACAAAGGCCGCAGAGGGTTCGCCACTGGACTGGGGATTCACCCCGGCAGCCAGCAAACCGTCAATCACGGCTTCATTATCTGCCTCGGCAAAGAAGGCGCTGATCGCCTTGGCCACTTCCAGCCCCACATCCGGGACCGCCAGCAGCAACAGCAATGGCGCCCGACGGATACCGTCCAGATCGCCGAAACAGTCCGCCAGATTCTTGGCGGTCTCTTCACCGATCTGCAGGATCCCCAGGGCAAACAGAAAACGCCCCAGCCCCACGGTCTTGGAATCTTCCAGCGCGGCGATCAGGTTATCCGCCGATTTCTCACCCATGCGTTCCAGGCCGGCCACCTGTTCTGCTTTGAGCCGGTACAGATCCGCCACGGTGGCAATCAGCTCCTGGTCCACCAGCGCATCCACCAGCTTGTCGCCCAGTCCATCAATATCCATGGCCCGGCGTGAGGCAAAGTGCTTGATGGCCTCACGCTGCTGGGCGCCACAAATCAGTCCCCCGGTGCAGCGGGCCACCACCTGGTCATCGCCACGCAGAATCTCACTGCCGCACACCGGGCAGCTGGGAGGCAAGGTAATATCCCGGGCATCCGCCGGTCGCCGCTCCGGGATGGTCCGCACTACCTTGGGAATCACATCCCCGGCCCGGTACACCACCACGGTGTCGCCGATGCGGATATCCAGGCGCCGAATTTCATCAATATTGTGCAGGGTGGCATTGCTCACGGTAACGCCGCCCACTTGCACCGGCTCCAGCCGCGCCACGGGTGTCAGGGCCCCGGTGCGTCCCACCTGCCAGTCCACGCCATTGAGCACTGTCATCTCTTCAGAGGGAGGAAACTTAAGTGCCACAGCCCAGACCGGCTCTCTTGATCGAAAACCCAAAAGATCCTGTGCATGAAGATAATTGACTTTAAAAACCACTCCATCAATTTCATAGGGAAGACTATCTCTCCGTTCCCCAATATCATGAAAATAGTTTAGGCACTCTTCGTATGAATCAGCAGTAGCAGTTAAATCCCAAGCATACTTGAACCCCCAGTCATTTAGGATTTTCAAAGCATCTGATTGTGTTTTTACATGAAGAGAGCCAGAGTGATACCCAATGCTGTATGCGTAAAAAAATAACGGCCTTTCTCTAGTTATTCTTGAATCTAGCTGCCTGAGACTACCGGCTGCCAAGTTCCGCGGGTTAGCAAAAGGCGCCAAGCCCTGCGACACTCTTTTCTCATTCAGCTCTAAGAATTTTTCTTTCGAAACAACAACCTCTCCGCGAACCTCAAGAACCTCAGGCCAACCCTGCCCTCTAAGTTCCAAAGGGACGCTACCTATGGTCTTCACGTTATCTGTTACAACCTCGCCCGTGTAACCATCTCCTCTTGTCAGTCCTCTTACAAGACGCCCTCTTTCGTATAAGAGAGAGATTGCCAGCCCATCAAACTTGACCTCGCAGCTATACGCTCCCTTTTCAAGGCGATCAAACATGAATCCTTGCTGGTCATTATCAGAGCTAATCTGAGGAAGAGTTCTTTCAACAAAGGGAGCCAACTCCTTCTCTTCAGTAAGCGTCTGAAGGCTGAGCATTGGTAGATGATGACTGAGGTTTTGATACTCTTTTGAAGGAGGAGCACCAACTCTCTGCGTAGGGGAGCTCGGGCTCTTTAACTCAGGAAATTTCGATTCAATTTCCATGAGGGCGTTGAAGCAACGATCGTACTCCGAGTCAGTAACCGTTGGAGCATCTAACACATAATACTGATATGCCCACTCATTGAGCTTGATCGTAAGCTCTTGAGCTTCTTGAACTACATTTTGGTAGGAGTAACTCACAGGCAGACCTATGACTCATTAATTGAAGGCAAAGACGTCCTAGAATTTCGAAATGCTTGGCCGAAAGATCCGCGCGAGCCGATCTCCGCCAAAAAAACGGCGAAAATCGCCACCGCAATTTCCGCCCTACGATTCTATAGGAGCCCATGCTTGCATGGCGATCAAGATCAGTTTCTGAGGTGCGAGTTTCGAGTTCCGAAAACCTTACAACCATCGCATTTTCGATTTAGGTTTTGCCTTTCGAAACTCGTTACTCGTCACTCGCAACTAGTTCGGCGATCTGCGCCCTACGTTTTGATCTTACTCGTAGCTGCCTTTAAGCACTCGGCACCCGCTGACGGCGCTCGAATTCCTGCACCCGCTGACGCAGGTGTTCCATGGTCTGCGGCGTCAGTACGCTGTGCTGTTCGTCCTTCAGGTCGCCCTCCAACTCACTGGCCAGGCGGCGGCAGATGGACAGCATCTTGTCCAGCGCCCCCAGGGCATCCGTCGGCCCGGGCAGTTTCAGGAAGAAGGTCACACCGGCAAAGGTCTTCTCTTCCATGGTGTCCAGGTCGAAGGTGCCCGGCTCCACCGCATTGGCCATGGAGAACTGCAACTCGTCACGGCCGTCCAGGCTCACATGGCGATGGAAGATGTTCATCTGCCCATAGCGCAAACCGGATTCCAGCAACAGTCGCAGCAGGTCGTTACCGGCAAACGGCGCACCACGCTGGGCAATCAGGTGAACCACGATCACTTCCAGCACCGGCTGGGGTTCGCGGTGACGTTCCGGTTTTCTCTCCGGCTTTCTTTCCGGTTTCTGTTCCACCACTTTCGTTTCCACCGGTCGCGACTCCACCGCCGGTTTGGCCGGTTCACGGGGAGGCTCCGGCTGTCGCTCCGGTTCGCGGTATTGCGGGGCCGGGGCCTGATCCGCCGGTGCCGGCTCAGGCTCCCGGTCGCCGTCAAACAGACTTTGCTGCTCAGCGGTGGCGGGCGGATTCACCTCTTCATCCGGCTCCATCATGGTGGGCGGAGCATCCTCCGACTGACGGGATTCCATTTCCATGGCCCGGCGTACCACCCGGGCAGTGCCAATCAGCTCCGGGTTATAGTCGTCCTTCTCGGCGTCTTCTTCCTGGGCATCCCGATAACGTGGGTCAATACGCATACGCAATCTGCCCTGCCGTTCCCTGATCATGCGGCGAACGCCGTCGGCCAGGATCAACAGGATCAGAATAACCAGAATGCCAATCAGTGTTTCCAGATTCAGGCCCATTGCCTCATCTTCCTTGCTTGCGCTGAAGTGCCACCATTACGGACAGCACCGGATTGCCTTACATGGCCGCCATTTCGGCAGCTTCTTCCACATCGACCGACACCAGACGGGACACACCAGGCTCATGCATGGTGACCCCCATCAGGGTAGCAGCCATCTCCATCGCAATCTTGTTATGAGTAATGTAGATGAATTGTACTTTTGCGGACATTTCCGACACCAGGTTACAGAAACGCCCCACGTTCGCATCATCCAGCGGCGCGTCCACCTCATCGAGCAGACAGAACGGCGCCGGGTTGAGCTGGAAGATACTGAATACCAGGGACAACGCAGTCAGTGCCTTCTCCCCCCCTGACAACAGGTGAATGGTGCTGTTCCGTTTGCCCGGGGGCCGCGCCATGATCGTCACACCGGTATCCAGCAGGTCGTCGCCGGTGAGCTCCAGGTAGGCGTGACCGCCACCGAACACCTTGGGGAACAGTTCCTGCAGGCCGCGGTTGATGCGGTCGAAGTATTCCTTGAAGCGCGCCCGGGTTTCCCGGTCGATCTTGCGAATGGCGTTTTCCAGAGTGTTGAGCGCGTCTTCCAGATCGCCGTTCTGGCTGTCCAGGTAGTTCTTGCGCTCGGACTGCTGCTGGTATTCGTCGATGGCCGCCAGGTTGATCTGTCCCAGCCGTGAAATCCGCTGGCCGATCATGTCCATTTCCCGGGCCCATTCCTGCTCGTTGGCGTCCTCGGGCAGGTTTTCCAGCACGGTGTCCAGATCGAAGTTGTGCTCACCCAGCTGCTCGGCCACGGTCTGCCGGCGGGTGGTCAGGTCCTGCCACTGCATCCGCTTCTGGTCCATGGTGCTGCGGATTTCCTGGGCCTGGCGCTCGAACTGGCCGCGCTGACCTTCCAGATTGCGCATCTCGTGATCCACCGCTTCCAGTTCGCGGCGGGCCTCGGTGAGCTTGTGCTCCGCTTCCAGGCGTACTTCCAGCTTTTCTTCCAGCTGCATCTGCAGCTCGGTGCCCGGCTCGTCCCCCTCATTGGTCTGCTCCTCCAGCAGCGCCTTGCGTTCGGCCAGGGCCTGCACCTGGGATTCCAGACGGCTCAGATTCTGGCGCAGGGAATCTGCCTGGGTACGGGCGCCCTGCACTTCCATGGCCAGATGGTGGGACTGGTCGCGGTCATGGCGGGCCTTCTGGCGGGCCTCATCAAGACGCAGCCGCAGCTCGTCGCGGCGGGACAGCAGCGCTTCGCGCTGGCCGCTGTCGGCCTCCATGGCGTCCAGCGCTTCCGCCAGCACCGCCCGGGCCTCTTTCATCTGTTCCTGTTCCTGGGCGTGCTGCTCGTTGGTTTCTTCCAGTTCGCGGCCCAGACGCTCGCGGCGCATAGTGATCTGTTCCAGGCGCACCTGACGGGCGCTGACCTGGGCATTGATCTCGCCCAGCTCCCGGTTGATACGGCTGGCCTGACGCTGAACCTCTTCGCGTTCTTCCTCCAGCTCGCCGATCTGCTCCCGGGTGCTTTCCAGTTGTTCTTTCAGGTCGTCCACGGTGGCCTGCAGGGTCTCGATCTCACCCTCCAGTTGCTCCAGCTCCCGACGGCGCTCGAGAATGCCCGCTTCCTGATCTTCCTCTTTGGCCACTTTCAGCCAGTCCGGGCCGAGACAGATCCCGTCACGGGTGACCACGGATTCATGGGCGTCCAGCTGGCCACGCAGGGCCAGCGCCCCGTTCAGGTCATCGGCCACGTAAACGCCGGCCAGCAGGCCTTCCGGCACCTGGCCTTGGACGTGATCACGAAGCAGTTTGCCCTTGTTACCAGCGCCTTTCACCGAGGCCGGGCTGAACAGGGCCAGGCGGCCATGGGAAAGGTCCCCCAGCCAATCGCTGACCTGGTCGAACCCGCTGATGGCCACCGCCTGAATGCTGTCGCCCAGCACCGCTTCCAGGGCCTTTTCCCAGCCCTCATCCACCTGCACCTGGTCCGCCAGGCGCGGCTCTGCGTCCAGTTCGTGGCGGTTGAGCCAGTCGCTCACAGCGCCATCGTCGCCCATGGCGGCCTTCTGCAGGGCCTCCAGCGAGGTGCGGCGACCCTTCAGGGTCTGCAGCTTCTCGCGGGCTTCGTCCAGTTGCCGGCCCCGGTCGCCGTTTTCCCGGCGCATGCGGTTGATGTCTTCCTGCAGGGATTCGCTGCGCAGTTCGTTTTCTTCCGACTGGCCACGATACTGTTCCACCTGCTCTTCAAGCTGACGCATTTCCTGGGCCAGCGGGCCGGAATCCAGGGATTCCTGTTCTTTTCTGAGGCGCTCAATACGCTCTTTCAGGCGATCCTGGGATTTCTCAAGGTGCTGAATCCGGGACTGCTCCACTTCCGCCTGGCGGCGGGATTCCCCGGACTTGCCGTTGAACTCCTCCCACTCCTGCTGCCAGTTCTGCATGGCTTCTTCCGCCAGGGCCAGGGCTTCAGCGGAGGCTTCCTGCTGCTCGCTGATCAGCTCCAGCTCTGGCTCACGCTCGGCGAGGATGGCATCCAGCTCCGCCACCTTCTCGCTGTCCACGCGCAGATGCTCATCGGATTCCTGCCAGCTGGCCTTGATCTGGTCCAGCTCTTCATAGAGCTGCTGCTTGCGTTCGCGCTGGTGCTGAATGCTCTGCTCCAGACGGGCCACTTCCGCGCCCAGGGCGTAAAAGTGCTGCTGCACCTGGTTGAAATGTTCCTGCACCTCGTGGTGCTTCTCGCGCAGGCGCTCCACCTCCGCATCCACGTGACGCTGCTCGGCCACCTTGGCTTCCATGGACACATCCAGCTCGCCGATCACGAAGTCGAGCTGCTTGACCTGACTATCCAGGCCTTTCCAGCGCAGGGCCTTGAGCTGGGCGCCCTTGAGGCGCTCCTCTTCCTTGTACTGCTTGTACTTTTCCGCGGCGCTGGCCTGGCGGCTGAGGCGCTCCAGCTGGCGCTCCAGCTCGTCACGGATATCGGTGAGGCGCTCCAGGTTTTCCCGGGTGCGGCGGATGCGGTTCTCGGTCTCGCGGCGGCGGGCCTTGTACTTGGAGATCCCCGCCGCTTCCTCGATGTAGACCCGCAGCTCTTCCGGCTTGGCCTCGATCAGTCGGGAAATCATCCCCTGCTCGATGATGGCGTAGCTGCGCGGCCCCAGGCCGGTGCCCAGGAAGATGTCGGAAATGTCCTTGCGGCGGCACTTGGTGCCGTTGAGGAAATAGTTGGACTGGCCGTCACGGGTCACCTGCCGCTTCACCGAGATTTCGTTGAACTTGCCGTATTCGCCGGTAACGGTGGCGTCGGAGTTGTCGAAAATCAGCTCGATGGAGGCCTGGGCCACGGGCTTGCGGGCATTGGAGCCATTGAAGATCACGTCTGCCATGGACTCGCCACGCAGGTGCTTGGCGGAGGACTCCCCCATCACCCAGCGGACCGCATCAATGATATTGGACTTCCCACACCCGTTGGGCCCCACCACGGCGGTGAGATTCTCCGGGAAATTGGTGGTGGTAGGGTCCACAAAGGATTTGAACCCGGCCAGTTTTATGGATTTCAGTCGCATAGTGTCTGCTTAACTCGGGCCAACAGGCCAAAAATTGGGCGAAAACAAGGTTTTCGCCGCCCCCTGAAGCGATTACGGCGCACCGTGGGCATTAAAAGGGGTAAGTCTAGCGACAACCCGGGCTGAATTCATCAGCCGCAACGCCCCGTTTACAATAAGGCCAAGAATGCCGGGCCCCTGCGGGCGCCATAGTCACATGGCGATTGTGCCGTCGGCGGGCGGTTCGCCATGCAAGCATGGGCTCCTGCAAAGCCGGGGGCCAATTGAAAACAACTGAAAAAGCCTGGCCCGGTTCACACGCTCTGCCCAACCCTTTCGCCAAAGCCACCGTTGGAGCCTGGAAACGGGGCCTGCCCGGCCCTCATAGCCCTTCGCCTTGCAAGCAAGGCTCCAACGGCTTTGCGACGAGGGCTTCCCCGCAGGGCTTTCCCTTTTTGCGTTCTGCTTGTAGCTTGTAGCTGCTTTCTCACAGCCAAGGATTTGCCGTGTCTCAAGTTGCCGATGCCATCAGCTACCTCAAACGCAGTGTCACCCTGGCGAAAAGCCGGGAATTGCGTCTGTATGTGGTCATTCCCCTGATCTTCAACATCGTTGTCTTTGGTGGCCTCTACTGGGCCAGCGGCAGCTGGATCGCCGGCTGGATCGCCTCGGCCACGGCAGACTGGGCGCTGACCGGCTCGTTGAGCTTCCTCAATGAAGCCCTGCACTTTCTTATCGACGCGGCCATTATTCTGGTCTGGATCCTGCTGCTGGCCCTGTTTGCCAGTGTCTTTTCCATCGGCGTACAGCTGATAGCGGCGCCCTTCATGGGCTTCCTGGCGGAGAAAGTGGATATCCAGACCACCGGCAAGCCCATGCCCGACGAATCCATCGCCGCCATGGTCCTGCGGACTTTCAAGCGGGAACTGCGCAAAACCTGGTACTGGCTGTGGCGGGCGCTGCTGATCCTGTTTGTGGTGATGGTGGTCTACTTCATCCCGGTGGTGAACGTGTTCGCCTCGGTGATCTGGTTCCTGTGGTCCGGCTGGCTGCTGGCCATGCAGTACATCGACTTCGGCGCCGATAACCGCCAGGTACCCTTTGAGGTCATGCTGGAGCGCCTGAAAACCAAACGCTGGCTGGTCCTCACCTTCGGCGCCGTGGTCATGGGCCTGACCATGCTGCCGCTGGTGAACCTGTTCATCATGCCGGTGGCAGTGATTGCGGGGACATTGATCTGGGTGGAGGAGCTAGCGCCGCAGAGCTCCGAACCCTCCACGAAGCCGCTGTAGGAACGTAACGGAGCGGAGTAACGCACGCAGGGCGGCCCCGAAGGGGTGAGCGAAGCGAATAACGCCTCTCGAGGCGCGAATCCGAGCCCTGGCGAGGAAACGGCGCGACGAAAAACCTGGTCTCTCTAGATAGACCTGTCACGGGGTGATATTCCTGATCACCCTGCGGGCGATTTCCTTGCTGCGCAAGGTTCGCGCCTCGAGAGGCGCTCCTACAGCGGCCTTGTAGAAACGTTAGCGCATAAAACCCAGCTCGCGGAGCTGGTGAATCCGGTCCCGGGTCGCCGCAGCGTCCTCGAACTCCAGGTTCTTGGCGTGCTCCATCATCTTGGTTTCCAGGGCCTTGATCTCGCGGGCCACTTCCGCCGGGGACATGGCCTCGTATTTCGAGGGTGACTCGGCCACCTTCTTGTCCTTGTCGCCCTTGTATTTGCGGTCGTAACGGCTGCCGCCGCTGTCATCCATGATGTCGCGGACCTTCTTGTTGAGCTTCTGTGGCGTGATGCCGTGCTCCTTGTTGAAGGCCTCCTGCTTCTCGCGACGACGGTTGGTCTCGTCGATGGCCCGCTCCATGGAGCCGGTCATCTTGTCCGCATAGAGAATGGCACGGCCATCCACGTTCCGCGCCGCGCGGCCGATGGTCTGGATCAGGGAGCGGTCCGAACGCAGGAAGCCTTCCTTGTCCGCATCCAGAATGGCCACCAGGGCCACTTCCGGCATATCCAACCCCTCACGCAACAGGTTGATGCCCACCAGCACGTCAAACTTGCCCAGCCGCAAGTCGCGGATGATCTCCACCCGCTCCACGGTGTCGATGTCCGAGTGCAGATAGCGCACCTTGATGCCGTGCTCGTTCAGGTACTCGGTCAGATCCTCGGCCATGCGCTTGGTGAGCGTGGTGACCAGCACCCGCTGCTCCTTGGCGATGGCTTCCTTGGCCTCGCCCAGCAGGTCATCCACCTGGGTAATGGCTGGACGGATTTCGATCTGCGGATCCACCAGACCGGTGGGACGCACCACCTGCTCCACCACCTGACCGGCGTATTTTTCCTCGTAAGGGCCGGGCGTGGCGGAGACAAACACCATCTGGGGGGCCAGCCGCTCCCATTCCTCGAACTTGAGGGGCCGGTTATCCATGGCCGAGGGCAGCCGGAAGCCGAAGCTCACCAGGGTTTCCTTGCGCGAACGGTCACCCTTGTACATGGCCCCCAGCTGGGGGATGGTCACGTGGGACTCGTCGGCGATCAGCAGGGCATTCTCCGGCAGGTAATCAAACAGGGTCGGCGGCGCCTCGCCGGGGGCCCGGCCGGAAAACAACCGGGAATAGTTTTCCACACCGTTGCAGTAGCCCAGCTCCTGCAGCATCTCGATGTCGAAACGGGTGCGCTGCTCCAGCCGCTGGGCTTCCACCAGCTTGTTCTGTTCCTTGAGCTCCGCCAGTCGTTCGGTGAGTTCCTCCTTGATCATCTCAATGGCCTTGAGGACGGTTTCCCGCGGGGTCACATAATGGCTCTTGGGGTAGACGGTAATCCGCCCTACCCGCTTGATCACCTCACCGGTGAGCGGGTCGAAAATGCTGATGGTTTCCACCTCGTCATCGAACAATTCGATGCGAACCGCTTCTTTTTCCTCTTCCGCAGGAAAAATATCGATCACATCCCCGCGCACCCGGTAAGTGGCGCGGCGGAAATCCATCTCGTTGCGGGTGTACTGCAGCTCCGCCAAGCGGCGCAACAGCTCGCGCTGGTCGATGCGATCACCGCGCACCAGGTGCAGCACCATGGCGTGATAGCTGGCCGGGTCACCCAGGCCGTAGATGGCAGATACAGTGGCCACGATAATGGTGTCCGGCCGCTCCAGAATGGCCTTGGTGGCAGACAACCGCATCTGCTCGATCTGCTCGTTCACCGACGCGTCCTTCTCGATAAAGGTGTCGGAGCTCGGCACATAGGCTTCCGGCTGGTAGTAGTCGTAATAGGAAACGAAGTACTCCACCGCATTTTCCGGGAAGAACTCCTTGAACTCCCCGTACAGCTGGGCCGCCAGTGTCTTGTTGGGCGCCATGATGATGGTGGGCCGCCCGGTCTGCTGGATCACATTGGCCATGGTGAAGGTCTTGCCGGACCCGGTCACCCCGAGCAGGGTCTGGTGGCCCAGACCATCGTCGATCCCTTCGATCAACTGGGCGATGGCCTGGGGCTGGTCGCCGGCGGGCTGGTAATCGGAGTGGAGCTTGAAGAGGCTGTCGGACATGAAGATATCCTGGTGGCCACCCTCCTGAGCAAGGAAGGCAGCAAAATCATGGTTTCAAAATCGGGACACAGTGTAGCAGAGCCGGCGTGAATGCGCGGCAGAACAACAACGCCAGAAACACCGGATTCCCCTGTAGGAACGGAGCGTAGCGGAGTAACGCACGTAGTTCTGTGCGGCCCGAAGGGTGAGCGTAGCGAATAATTCTTCTCGAGGGACGAAGCACGCGCAGCGCGAAACGCCCAAAGGGCGAAGGTTTTGGATGATGGCAGAGTGTCCGGCCGGTATTCACCTGGCCTGAAAGGCCCTGCGCAGATTCGTCCCCTGGAAGGGAACTCCTACAGCGGCTTGTAGAGAGCTTGTCCGGCCCTGATTGAGCCCCTCCACACTCACCAGGCTCACAGGAAACACGGGACATTTCAGCCCTGACCCGCTAAAATGCCTCCCCCTTTCTGCGCCAAAAGCGCAGCCAATACGACTCTTTAGACGAATGAGGAGTGCATGTCCGATATCAGCCTTTCCGACCGCGTACAACGCATCAAGCCGTCTCCTACCCTGGCCATTACCGCCAAAGCCGGTGAACTTCGTGCTCAGGGAAAAGACATTATTGGGCTGGGTGCCGGTGAGCCGGATTTCGATACCCCGGATCATATCAAACACGCCGCCATTGAAGCGATCAATGCCGGCAAGACCAAATATACCCCGGTAGACGGCACTCCCGGCCTGAAAAAGGCCATCATCGACAAGTTCAAGCGTGACAACAGCCTAGACTACGAGCCCAACCAGATCCTGGTCTCCAGCGGCGGCAAGCAGTCCTTCTTCAACATGGCCCTGGCCCTGCTGAACGACGGCGACGAAGCCATCATTCCTGCCCCCTACTGGGTGAGCTACCCGGATATGGTGCTTGTTGCCGGCGGTGTCCCCAAGGTCATCGAAACCGACGTAAACAGCCGTTTCAAGATCACCCCGGAACAGCTGGAAGCGGCCATCACGCCGAAAACCCGCCTGTTCGTGATCAACAGCCCGTCCAACCCTTCCGGCATGGCGTACTCCATTGAAGAGCTGGCGGCCCTGGGTGACGTGTTGAAGAAGCACCCGGACATCATCGTCGCCACCGATGACATGTACGAGCACATCCTGTGGACCGGCAAACCCTTCGTGAACATCGTCAACGCGTGTCCGGAGCTGTACGACCGCACCGTGGTCATGAACGGCGTCTCCAAGGCCTATTCCATGACCGGCTGGCGGATCGGCTATGCCGGCGGCCCGCAGAAGCTGATCGCGGCCATGAAAAAGGTGCAGTCCCAGTCCACCTCCAACCCGGCCTCCATCAGCCAGGCAGCGGCAGAAGCCGCACTGGCCGGCGATCAGGGCTGTGTGGACGAGATGGTCAAAGCGTTCAAGGAGCGCCACGACTACCTGACCGCGGCACTGGACGCCCTGCCCGGCGTGAAATGCGCCCAGGGTGACGGCACCTTCTATGCCTTCCCGGACTTCTCCGAAGCCATCGCCAACCTGGATGGCGTGGAATCCGATACCGATCTGGCCGCCCTGCTGCTGGAAACCGCCGAAGTGGCCCTGGTCCCCGGTTCCGCTTTCGGCGCCCCGGGCTGCATGCGCCTGTCCTTCGCCGTCGGCATGGACACCCTGAAAGAAGCCATGCGTCGCATTGAGCAAGCATTGGCTAAATAAGCAACAAACGCGCTCCCGGGGTGTTGACGACCCCGGGAGGCGTCACTAATATACGCGCCTCAAGACATTCCGCCTTAGCTCAGTTGGTAGAGCAAATGACTGTTAATCATTGGGTCGCTGGTTCGAGCCCAGCAGGCGGAGCCAAATAGAAAGGGCCTACCCATCGGGTAGGCCCTTTTTCTTTGCCCAATAATTGGTCTCCCTGCCGACGCCAACGAACGCAAACCACTCCCCCCCAAACTTCGAGAAGGCTGTGGGAAGCGATGCTTGCATCGCGAAGACGTTGGCACCGTGCCGATTCTTCAGGAATGCACCCAAGTGAACCGCACTGCTGTCTCAGACAAACCCTCTCTATACCCATATAATTTGGCGCCATCCCACACTCCTCAACCCGGATTTCCCTCTGCCACACGAAAGTGAGAAAATCCGCCGCCAGTGTGCACTACAGGTCTGACATGGATAACAACAAACCACGCATCGGCTTCATCATCACCAAAGCAGAAACCGGTGGTGCTCAGCGCTGGACTCTGGACCAGATTGGCCTGCTGCAAGACGACATCCACCCTTTCCTGATTACCGGGGAAGACCAGTGGCTAACTCAGACCCTCAGTGGGCTATCCCCACTGATTCTCCCGGACCTGCTCAAGCGGATTCCAAGCCCAATCGGACTCATGCAGCTGCGCCGCTACATCCGGGATAATCGCATTTCCACCCTGGTTGCCAGCTCCGCAAATGCCGGTGTCTACGCCAGACTCATGAAGCTATTCACACCGGGTTTACGAGTCGTCTATGTCTCCCATGGCTGGTCCTCAATCTACAATGGCGGCAAGCTGTCCGGGATCTACACCCTGACGGAACGACTGCTCTCAACCCTCACCGACCTGGTAATCAATGTCTCCCAGGCCGACGCCAGCAAATGCGATGAAAGACTGAACATACCGCCAGGCAAAAGCGTCACACTGACTAATCGAACCCCGAAACCGACAAAACAGTCTGCAAACCTGCCGTCAAAACCGGTAAAATTGCTGTTTTTGGGCAGACTGGCGCATCCAAAACGCCCGGACTTATTGATAGACGCAGTCTCTGGCTTCTCTGCGAATGACCTGACTCTGACGATTGTCGGCTCTGGGCCGGCACAAACGCAACTGCAGGCAAACGCACCGAACAATGTAGTTTTCGCCGGAGAAATCCGGGCATTTGATCAGTTTCACCGTTATCACGCCCTTTGCCTTATCTCTGACAGTGAAGGGCTACCCATGTCTGCCCTTGAGGCCAAGGCAAATGAGCTGCCTCTGTTACTGAGCGATGTGGGCGGGTGCCACGAACTGATCGACAACGGAAACGGGATTCTGTGCGACAACACACCCGACTCCATTCGCCACAGCCTTCATCAGTTGATAACAAACATGGACGCCATGCAGGCTGCTGCCAGTGCCTCTGCACCGAATGCATGGCTGGAGCCTGCCAAAATGGACTATTTGCACGCCTATCTGGGCACTAAACCAGGCGCTTAAGACCTATGACTTCCCACTACATACCGATAGATCCAGCGCGGCATACTCGCCTCCACGAAAAGCTGTTACTCAATCCGTCTATCGGCCACCTTGTTGGGCTGATCATCACCCTGTTCGGAGCCCAGCTCATTGCCCACGGATCTGTCTCTATCCCCGAGGATCCAAACCAGCAGCTATCTCTGATCACACTGACATCGATCTACATCATCAATGCCCTTCTTTTAAAAAAGATCGTCCGCTTTCCCGGTGGACGAAGCTTCTCCTACAGCGCCAGTATCACCCTTGCGCTGATTGCCTCGGCCATGATGATAATTCTGGCATTTCGCTTGGGTTACTCACGCAGCACCCTGTTTACTGGCTTTGCCCTGCTGATTGGCGTGCAATTTGCCAATTTCATCATTAACCGCCGATATCGCAGGCTGAAATTCGCACTACTGCCCGGTGTTGAAATAACCAATAAAAGTGGCGCCGAAAACATCTGCTTCAGGGAGCTCACATCAACTGAGTTATCCAGCATTCGCTATGATGCCCTTATCGTAGACACCGAAAGTAAAATAGAAGACAACTGGCTACGCTATGTAGCCCACCATAGCGCCTCCGGCACAACGATCATCAGCAGCAAGGCAATCAACGAAGCCATCAATGGTAAAGTCGACCTGAACATGCTCAGCATCCATGACATGGATTCTCTGCAGCCCAGCGTCATTTATACCATTGCCAAAAGACTAATCGACATTGTTTCCGTAGCCCTGCTAAGCCCAGTCGTTCTGCCTGTTTCTTTGATAGTGGCAACTATCGTGCGCTTTGAATCTAAAGGGTCTGTTCTCTTTATTCAGGAACGGGTCGGGCAAAAGAACATCCCCTTTCGTATGTACAAATTCCGCTCCATGATCCCGGAAGATAATGACACCCCGCGTTTTGCAGACATGGACGAACACCGGATCACCCGATTTGGCAGCTTTATCCGCAAATTCCGCCTGGACGAACTTCCACAGTTTCTGAATGTACTAAAAGGTGACATGAGCCTTATAGGACCTCGCCCTGAGCAAGGAGGCTTTGTAGAGCAATTCGAGCAGGAAGTGCCTTTTTATAGCTATCGACATATCGTCAAGCCAGGGATCACCGGGTGGGCTCAGGTGAGCCAGGGGTATGCGGTATGCACAGAGTCAACAAGAGAGAAAGTGGAGCACGACTTTTTTTATATCAAAAACCTGTCTCTGTGGATGGACATTCTAATTGTACTCAAAACCATCAGAACAGTTGCCACAGGGTTCGGAGCACGCTAGGCACGTTTACAAAGACGTATAGCTATGCGCCTAGCATACTTAATACTAGAAAACAGCCACAAACAACCAAAAGCAAACCGATTTATGAGTCCCTGCTGAAACAGTGACTTATAGGTATCAAGCTCACCTGCCTGAGCTTTTGAAATATCTGCACTTAATCCAGAAGCACCAAACGGAGCCTTATAAAGGTACACAAGAGGAGCATCTAACTTGTAACATGCTCCAGATTTCAAACAAATTTCCAGCCAAAGCTTATAATCCTCGCTGTATCTTTTCGCTGGGTCAAATCGAAATGGGAGATCTGCTCGCAGAACAACCCCGGGGGTAGGGAAAACATTTTTTAGCAACAACGTTACTGGCTTGATTTCATTAACCTCAAAGCCGGAAACGCCACTAATGTACGGAGCAACATCATTACAAACATCAAAACCACAACCAATTAAATTAGGCCTCTTTTCGATTATAGCCTTGACCTGAAATTCAAGCTTCTGCGGATGCCAGCTGTCATCCGCATCTAAAAAAGCAATATACTCCCCAGAACTTTCAGACCAGCCCCTATTCCTAGCAGCAGCAGCACCACGATTAGCCTCTGAATAAAAAATCAGCACGCGCGGCGAGGTATAAACTTCTGAAAGGCGCCGCATCTCGGTACGAGTAGCCTCATCGCTGCAGTCATCAACTAAAATGATTTCACGGGGCAAGTACGTCTGCCTGCAAACTGATTCAACCGCGCGCTCAAGTGTCTCCTTACAATTAAAGCAAGGAATAACAACACTTATATCGACACTGCAATTTTTCATTGACGACCACGACCACTCAATGACTATTTCTTCCAAACAGTGCGATTAACATAACCAGTGTAACTTAAAACAATCCTCAGGATTTTTCTGGATACAGAAGGAGCCAAATAATCCTGGACAGGGCGCATAGCATCAGGCGCTTCAAAAAATTGGCTCGCAACGACAGAAACACAATCAAGAATAGCTTCTGATTCCAAACCTGACATCACCAGCGTACCCTCGTCCATGCCTTCTGGCCGCTCATGGGCATTCCGTATTGTCACAGCAGGAAAGTTCAGCAGCGAAGATTCTTCTGTAATTGTTCCGCTATCTGAAAGTACGCAATAAGCTTCTTTTTGCAATTTAATATAATCCAGAAACCCCAAAGGCTTCATGAAACGGATAAGCGGATTCATCTCTCTCTTGGGCAGAGCATCAATTCTTTTTCTCGTTCTTGGATGAGTCGATACGATAACGGGAAAGCCATATCGTTCTGCAAGGGCATTTAAAGAATTAAGCAAGTCATTCAAATTAGATTCTGAATCGACATTTTCTTCTCTGTGAGCACTGAAAACAAAAAACTTGCGGGGATCAAGTTGTAAATCCTTAATAATTCCTGAGGAATTAATTTTATCAGAGTAATAGTTCAGAACTTCATGCATGTGAGATCCCGTTTTTATAACGGTCTCTGGAGCAAGACCTTCATTCAGCAAGTAGCGCCTTGCATGCTCGGTCAAGACAAGATTAATATCACTCAAATGGTCCAGAACTTTTCTATTTAATTCTTCCGGCACTCGCTCATCGAAGCAACGATTACCTGCTTCCATATGAAAAACAGGGACCTGGTGCCTCTTCGCTGCTATAACTGCCATACAAGTATTTGTATCACCATAAAGCAACAATGCATCAGGCTTTACATCACGAATGACATCATCAGCAGCCGAAATTATCCCTGCAATAGATTTGGAAGGCGTTTCAGCTTTGACGCCTAAAAACAAATCTGGCTTTCGTATTTCAAGATCATTGAAAAATACTTCATTAAGCTCATAGTCATAATTCTGTCCAGAGTGGACCAAAAAATGGTCCGTATGCTTATCGAGCTCAGCAATAACACGACTCATTTTTATGAGTTCGGGCCTCGTCCCGACAATGGTCATTACCTTAAGCATCAATAGCGCTCCTTACAAAATCGAGCTTCATAAGCAATTTTTTTACCTCATCAACATTTAGCCGTGCAGTGTTGTGCGAAGTGTAATCTTCAAGCTCAGATATCTTTTGCTCACCTTCAACAAAATATTTTTTATAATTAAGATCTCTGCCATCTGCAGGAATTCGATAATAACGACCGAAATCTTCTGCTCTTGCCATTTCTTCCCGAGAAACCAGCGATTCGTAAAGCTTCTCCCCATGCCGAGTTCCTATAACCCTAACTGGAGATGAGCTATTGAAAATTTCGTTAAGAGCCTGAGCTAAATTCTCAAGTGTCGCGGCCGGTGCCTTTTGAACAAAAATATCTCCAGCCTGGCCATGCTGGTAGCTGTAAAGGACCAAATCCAGCGAGTCTTCCAATGACATCAAGAAACGAGTCATCTTGGGATCTGTAACTGTAAGCGGCTGGCCCGATTTTATCTGATTAATGAACAGGGGAATTACTGAGCCCCGCGACGCCATCACATTGCCATACCTTGTTGCGCAAAAAATGGGGCCTGAAGGCCCCACAACACGGGATTTAGCTGCCACCAGTTTTTCCGCCATCGCCTTGGACATACCCATTGCATTAATGGGGTAGACCGCTTTGTCGGTACTCAAAACAACAACTCGTTCAACGTTATTGGCTATTGCAGCATTAAGCACATTCTCCGTACCCTGCACATTAGTTTTAACCGCTTCCATTGGATAAAACTCGCATGAAGGGACCTGCTTCAAAGCCGCAGCATGAAACACATAATCTACACCAACCATTGCTTGTGAAACACTGCTATAGTCCCTCACATCACCCAGCATGAATTTGACTTTATCATTATTGATACTAACCCTCATATCTTCTTGTTTTTTTTCATCACGACTAAAAACTCTTATCTCTTTAACGTTCGTACCAAGAAATCGTGAGAGGACAGTATTTCCAAATGAGCCTGTGCCGCCGGTAATAAGAAGGACCTTATCATCAAACATTTCTGACTCCCTTGATGGAGTTATAGTATTTATGCATATCTTCAATTAAAACAGGCCATTCAGGTGAAGTATAACCTGTTGCATTTCTGAAAAGTGAGGAATCCAAAGAGCGATCAATAACGAAATCATCGTAAGGCTCAATAGTGATAACCTTTCCATATTCTCTGGCAACGAGCTTCAACAGTTCGTACTTGGAAATGGGATCAGCAGAAACTTGGTACAGGCCAGATAACGAAGCTTCAGGCACTAAATATTCTTTTATAATCCAGGCAAGGTGGTTAACCGGAACTCCAGAGAATATCGCCTTTCTAAACCCCTTGATTGTCTTATTCTGACTCAAAAACCATTCGATCAATCCATTACTGGATTGCAATTCATGGCCGATGATTGATGTCCTCAAGGTAACAACGTGAGGCATAGCCTTTACTTCACCGATAAATTTCGATTTTCCATAAAGATCTTTTGCATCAGACTCATCTACCTCAGTGTACCCTCCCTTATCCCCAGAAAAGACACAATCAGTACTAATGTGGACCAGCCTGGCATTTACCAAGGCTGAAAGTTCAGCTAGCCGATGGGGCAACATTGAGTTAACGGGTAACACATGCAAGGGGTTATCTGCATCTTCCTGCTGTTTTATTACACCAACACAATTAACTATAAGATCAGGCTTAACCTTCGAAAAAACACGAACGATAGAGTCAGGGTCAGAAACATCAACACCAGAAAATAGCATGGGGGATTGAGAGATATCGAAATACCGTTTCCCTGATTCAGCCCTTAGCGTGCCGAAGACCTGAAATTTTTTATCACCAGAGAAGGCTCTATAAACCGCATAACCCAGCATTCCGGTTGCACCCAACACCAAAACACGCATCACCAACCTCTCTAAAATATTGAACTATTTAGCTTTTAGTAAAAAAACAACCCACAACCCACCCATAATTCTTCTATAAAACAAAGGCGAAATAACAAATAACGGACGATATCTAATTGCCTTGATAGCCATATTCATCCCATAACTAAAGTGACCAGATCTAAAACCTAACCTGGAAGCCATAAGCGATGCATTTGCTTTCGCAAGAAAAGTATGACCAGCGCTGGGTTTATTCGAATAGAACGACATCACTGTATCAACGATTTCATTGCATCGCTTAACACTCACAGGGCGAAATGAGGCAGACTCTTCGTGAATTCGACAAGAGGCCAAGGGTTCATCTACACGTCTAAACGTCCCTATATCAATACATCTTAACCAAAACTCAAAATCCGGCACCTGTCGAAGTTCAGGTTTCCAGCCACCAAGCTGATCAAACAGCTTTTTATAAAACAGGGCTCCGGGGCCAGGGTGGCAAACAAGATCAACTGCCATACTATGATATGACCACTCTGGCGCCTGCTTTTCCCGGATGAGGTTACCTGCAGAGCTAATCAAATTGAAAGACGGGTACACAACTACCGAGTCGCTATTTAATAACTCATTAACGAGTCTTGACACAAGATTCGGAGCAATAATGTCATCCGAGCTAAGATAGCCAATAATTGTTCCACTAGCTTTTTCCCAGCCCAAATTGAGCGCTGCAGCCTGGCCTTGATTATCCTGGTGTATGACCGTGGCCACACTCTTGTATTGATCAATTTTCTCTGCTGACCCATCAGTGGAGCCATCATTAATAATAATGTATTCCACATCAGGGTAATCTTGCGCAAGAACACTATTGATCGTTTCCTCGACATAGTCGGCCTGGTTATAGACGGGAGTAACTATCGTTACTTTTGGAAACTCTTTATTCATTTTCCACCAAATTTTCTTCTACATGGCTACCAATGTTTCTCAGTGCCACGAATAGAACAGTGAGCGAGTCTATGACAATCCGCACAAACCAGCACCATACCACACCTTCAGCCCCCCAGTTCACACCGGCCATCACCAAAGCAGCTAAGTAAGCGGGGAGCTGGAAAAACTGGAACCTGGCAAGAAAGCGCGCGTGCCCCGCGGCCTGCAAATAGACAAAAGGGACATGGGCAAGGCTATTGATTGCGATACCCGCTGAAAAAACCTTCATGAAATATCCAGCCTTTTCAGAAAAAGCCGGATCGATCCAAATAGACAGTATTTCATTGGAAAAGAAAAAAGTAACCACGCAGATCGGAAGAACCAGCGCAAGAGTAAGAAATATCCCTTTTTTGAATATATCCCTTTCTTTTTTGCTTAAAAACTTTTTTGAAAATTCAGGAAGCACCACTGCTGTAATGGCAGCAGGAATAACCCAAAGTTTGGTTATCATTTCGTAGGGAGTCACGTAGTATGCGACCACAGAAACCTGAATGACTACAGCGATAACAAATCGATCACAGTACCCGATTAGCGGATTCAATATGTTACTGACAGCAATCCAGCCGGAAACGCGAAATATTTTTTTATAGCGACCTCTATCATGCACACCGATCAAATAACCATGACGAAAAAAGTTTTTTACCAGGAGCATACTTGAAAACCATGCCACCCAACGACCTATCATTAATATAAGCGCTACAGCAACAAGGCTTTGTGAAAAAAAACTGATGAGTGCGGGGCCAGCAAAGGTATAAATACCAAGAGGCAAACGCACTGCATTAACAGCAGTAAAGCGACGCTGGGCCTCCAGCACACCTCGATAGCCTGACGTCATAACAATTGCCGGCACGGCTATTGCCAACAAGAGAGTAGCAATGCCAAGTTCTTGTTGACTGATATCAGTATCGATGAATCTGGCGCCCAACAAACCGGCCAAAAGAAAAAGTGATACCGCCGCGATGGATATTAATGATAATAGCCTCAGGCCTGACCGGGAAGTATAACAGGCTTCCGAATGGTCACCGTTGGACATATCCATAGCCACCTGGATCGTTAACGCGCGAGAGATGCCAAGATCAAAAAGTCCAAAGTAGCTAACAACAGCCCACATCAATGTTAAAATACCAAATCGCTCTACCCCAAGATTTTCTATCAATAGAGGGATACACAGAACTGCAAAAATTAATGGTCCACCCAGCCCCATACCATTAATAACAACATTTTTTAAATCACGGTTATTCATTATCGGCAGGCACCAGAAATGGATGTGTATTTCAGGAAGTACATTTTCGTGCAAAGCAGCGAATTATACACGTGGGTAACAACTAGGTAATTCCCAAGCCGGCATTAGCCAACCCAAGAAGGTAAGCCCTTGCAGCCAGCCCAAAAGCGCCCAGCTATCAATTGGCACAGAAAAACTTTCAGTTTAGCGCCACGAGCAAAGAGAACCCGAGGTTTTTAACGATAACCATTCGGGTTTTTTTCCTGCCAACGCCAATGATCCCGGCACATAGCCTCAATGCCCCGGCTGGCGCTCCAGCCAAGCACACCGCTTGCCTGGCTTGGGTCTGCGTAACAGACCGCCACATCGCCAGGGCGTCTGGCCACGATATCGTAGGGTACGTCTCGACCTGACGACGCTGAAAAGGCCTTGATCATCTCAAGCACACTATAACCTCGCCCAGTTCCCAGATTGACTGTCATCAGTCCGCGTGTTTTCTCGAATGCCTGCAACGCAGCCAGGTGCCCCTGCGCCAAGTCCATCACATGGATATAATCTCGAATCCCAGTGCCGTCCGGTGTCGGATAATCTCCACCGAACACATTCAGCTTTTCCCTTTTGCCGATAGCGACCTGCGCAATGAACGGCAAAAGGTTGTTTGGAATGCCATTCGGGTCCTCGCCGATCTCACCGCTTTCATGGGCTCCTACCGGGTTAAAATAGCGCAATAGAGCTATTTGCCACCGATTATCACTGATGTAAAGATCACGTAGCATATCTTCAATATGGAGTTTGCTAGCACCGTAAGGGTTGGTGCTACTGAGGGGAAAATCTTCCCGTATCGGTACCGTCACAGGGTCACCATAGACCGTCGCCGAAGAACTGAACACGATCGTGCGTACGCCCGCACGCTCCATCGCCTCCAGCAACCGGAGGCTTCCGGTTACATTGCAATCGTAATAAATGAGTGGCTTAGCAACCGATTCCCCCACAGCTTTGAGACCCGCAAAGTGGATCACTCCCGCAATATCATGCTCAGCGAACAGAGCATCCAGACAATCCGTATTGCGAATATCTCCTTCCACAAACATCACTGTCTTGCCTGTAAGCCGCTCAACACGATTCAGGCTCTCACGGCTGCTGTTACTCAGATTATCCAGCACCACCACTTGATGTCCGGCTTCAAGCAATAGCAAGACAGTATGAGAGCCGATGTAGCCCGCTCCGCCCGTTACCAGAATGCTCTTCATTTTTGCCTCCGAGCCCTAAGCTTAGCGCCTCAGACTTGTCTTACTGAAAAGGTGGTTTCCTGGATGCCACGCTGGCATCGCTCAACCTCACAGGTTAGCTGTTTGACCAGTTGAGGAGCTCAATCCTCCGGCTTTACCGTCACCGCAGATAACAACCACAATAGATTCGCGTACTATGCCATTTTATCACGCCAGTTTCCGCCATAAGCTTCAGCCCTTAGAACACAGCTCTACCTCCTAATCCAATCCAATAGCCGGGAGCACGCCCGGCACCTGGTCGATCCGTTTGGGTACAAAGATGTTCGCATTGCACCAAGGGCAAGCCCCCGATGGCCCGATTACCGTTTAGCCCATGCTCACCAGCGCAGAGTGCCCGGCCCCGGACCAACCCAAACACGCCTTCCCCAGTAGGGGCGCCCGAGGGCTACTCTGACGGGCTCCACACCTTCACCGTGCGGCCCTCACCACGAAAATACGCCTTAAGCTTATGTATCAGAGCACGTTTGGCGTCCGCATCGCCGTGGACCACACGCACCTCTGCCGGGCCTTGCGCCAGTCCACCCACAAACCGCAGCAGGTCCTGCTGATCCGCATGAGCAGAATAACCGCTGATGCTGCCCACCTCTGCCCGAATGGCAACGTCCTCACCTTCCAGGCGCACCCGACCGCCCCGCCCGACCCGCTGAATCTCGCGCCCGGGGGTTCCCGCGGCCTGGTAGCCCACAAACAGCACATTGTGGCGCTCGTCACCCAGCATCGCCTTCAGGTAATTGACGATACGACCACCGGCGCACATGCCGCTGGCTGCGATTACCACGGCTGGCCGGGCACTCTCCGCCAGATGGCGCACCATGCGCATATGGGCCTCATGGTCGTCTACCGTCAACAGCTGATCAAACGCCAACGGGCGACGCCCCTCAGCCAACCGCTCACGGGCTTCATCTTCCCAGTAAGGCGACAGCTCTCGATAAACCTGGGTGAAACGGCTGGCAAGGGGCGAATCCAGCACAATGGGCAATTCATCCCAATCCAGGAAGGGATGCATGGCGCGCTGCCGGTTCCCGTGGATGATCTCCTCGAGCTCGTACAGCAGCTCCTGGGTGCGCCCGATACTGAACGCCGGGATCAGCAAGGTTCCCTTGTCCGCCAGGGCCCGCACCAGCATGGCTTCCAAACGCTGACGCCGGGTTGCCCTGCCCTCATGCCGGCGGTCCCCATAGGTGCTTTCAATCACCAGCACATCCGCTCCCTCGGGAGACGCCGGCGGTGGCAGAATCGGTGCATGGGAGGCCCCCAGATCACCGGAGAACACCGTGACATGATCGCGCCGGTAACGGCAGGACACATAGGCAGAGCCAAGAATATGACCTGCACGCTGCAGACAGATCTCCGCCTCGCTGCCATCCGCACACTCGATGGCATGCCAATGGTCGTAGGGAAGCGGCACCAGCCGCTGCTCCATCACTGTCAGAAAGCGTTCCACCTGATCCGGCTGACGGCTGATACCCAGCCGAAACGCATCTTCAAGCACAATGAGCAGCAGCTTTGCCGAAGGCAGGCTGCAATAAATCGGCCCCTGGAACCCGGCGGCCAGCAGCCAGGGCACCCGGCCCACATGGTCGATATGCACATGAGTCAGCACCAGCGCCTGGAGCCGGGAGATATCGAAATCGATGGCCAGATCCCCAGAACTCGCGCCAGCAGGCCCGGTATCCCGGCCCTGAAACAAGCCGCAATCAATCAGCACCGACGCGCTGTCGCTCACCACCCACTCATGGGCAGAACCGGTGACGCCGCTGACAGCACCGTGGTGAAGGATGTGGGGGAAAGAGCCATCCTGGCTCCGGAGACTATCCATGTCTTGTGTTCCAAAACCGGAGAAAATTCACAGCGCCATGCAGGATTTCAGGCGCCTTAAGGGTCTGAGAGATTTTCGCGGTCGAACGACCGCTCCCACGGTGGCTATTCCTTCCCCTGTGGGAGCGGTCGTTCGACCGCGATAAACAGACCCAGCAGAAACCACCCTCAACAGGGTGTTAAACAATCGCTGCGATCAGTTGCTTCACACAGGCTTCGATATCGTTTTCGGCGGTGTTGATCACCACTTCCGGCTTCTCGGGCGCCTCGTAGGGGCTGTCGATACCGGTGAATTCCTTGATGATGCCCTGGCGCGCCTTCTGGTACAGGCCTTTGGGATCACGCTTCTCGCACTCTTCCAGCGGCGCGTCCACGAACACCTCGACAAACTCACCGTCTTCGAACAGCTCACGGGCAGAATCCCGGTCGGCGCGGAACGGGCTGATAAACGCCGTCACCACGATCAGACCCGCATCCACCATCAGCTTGGCCACTTCGGACACACGACGGATATTCTCGGTACGATCTTCATCGCTCATGCCCAGGTTCTTGTTCAGGCCATGACGCACGTTATCGCCATCCAGCAGATAGGTATGCTTACCCTGCTCGGTCAGCGCCACTTCCAGCGCATTGGCCAGCGTAGACTTACCGGAACCAGACAGACCAGTCAGCCAGATACACTTCGGTTTCTGCCCTTTAACCTTGGCGCGGTCTGCCTTGGACACATTCGACTCATGCCAGACGACATGGGCTTTGGATTCGTTCGCTTTCTCTTGGTACGGGGAAGACATAATTACCTCGCTCTGTTCAAAGGGCAGCCACAAGCCTCAAGCTACAAGCTGCAAGGAAAAACATACCGGACTGCAAGCCCGGCACCACTATTCAATCATTGCATCGTTCGGATAATCGCGAACAACATTCTCGACAGTTGCTCTACTTCATCAATCCATCGACTACCGACATCTTCAGGGATGTACCCGATTCGACTGCCAATATGTACTTGTGTCCGTAATTCGCCAGCGGAACCCTTTGCGTAATTCAGAAACAGGGCTTTCTCTCGATCAGAGTGCCGCTCATAACCCTCAGCAATGTTGGAAGGCAACGATAGCGACGATCTTGTTATCTGATCTCGGAACCCAAAATCACGGTGACCCGCAAAGTGTTCATAAACCTCAACGCTCAGCTCCACCGAACGCTGCCATACCTCCAACTTTTCAAACCGCATCCTTGCTCCTTAAAACTCCCGTCCCTGGGAACTTTCCAGATTACCCCAATCGAATTTTGTAGCTTGTAGCTTGTAGCTTGTAGCTTGTAGCTTGTAGCTTGTAGCTTGTAGCTTGTAGCTTGTAGCTTGTAGCTTGTAGCT
>NZ_FNUM01000001.1:197694-788935 GCF_900107995.1 Alcanivorax sp. DSM 26293
TTGTAGCTTGTAGCTTGTAGCTTGTAGCTTGTAGCTTGTAGCTTGTAGCTTGTAGCTTGTAGCTTGTAGCTTGTAGCTTGTAGCTAGCCGCTAGAACCCCCAGACAAGGGGAATCACCGTCAACGTAATCACCGCCACCACCACACTCATCGGAAACCCGATTTTCAGGTAATCGCGGAAGGTATAGCCCCCCGGGCCCATTACCATCAGATTGGTCTGGTAGCCCAGTGGGGTCATGAAGCTTGCTGAGGCGGCGAACATGACGGCGACGATGAAGGGCATGGGGCTGACGCCCAGTTGTTCCGCTACACCCAGAGCGATGGGGAATACCAGCACGGCGGCGGCGTTGTTGGTGATCATCTCGGTGAACATGGCGGTCAGCAGGTAGACAATTACCAGTGCCAGCCAGGGGGACAGCCCGCTGTCCGGGATCACCTGATCCACGATCCAGGCGGCAGCGCCGCTGCTTTCCATGGCTCGGCCCAGCGCAAAGGAGGCGCCGATCACTACCAATACCGGCAGATTCACACTCACATTCATGCGCGAGCGGTTTACCGTGACACAGCGCGTTACCAGCAGCAGGCCCGCGGCCAACAGGGCTGCTTCCAGGGTCGATGCCAGCCCCAGCACATTGGCCATCACCATGGCCACCAGCACCCCGACGGCAACCGGTGCGCGGCGGAAATCCGGCGGCGTGGAATCTTTCAGCGGGCTGACCAGCATGAAATCCCGGCGGTAGCGATACTGCTCCACAAACTGCTCGCTGGTTTCCAGCAACAGGGTGTCACCCACCTTCAACACCAGCTCGCCTACCTTGCCGGGCAAGCGCTGGCCACTGCGGCTGATACTGAGAATGGCGGCCTGGTACCGGGTACGAAAGCCCGTTTCCTTTACCGTCTTACCGATACCCGGGAACTCCGGGCTCAACACCACTTCCACCAAATGCCGCTGGTGATTGTTCAATGCCAGCTTGTGCGCACCGCCATGGGCCGCCTGCAGACCATTGATTCGCTGCAATTCCCGGGCACATTCCGGCACCCCGACAAAGGCCAGCAGATCTCCTTCCTGCAGGGTCATCTCCGGCCCCACCGCCGGGAACAGGCGCTCGCCTCGCTGGATCTCGGTGAGATACCCATAGGTCAGGTTACGCAACCCGGCATCCTGAATGGAACGCCCCGCCAGCGGGCTGCCCTTGCCTACCAGCATTTCCACATGGTATTCGCGGGCGTGCTCCCACTGCTCCACCATGCCCTCACGCTCAGGCAGCAGAAAACGGCCAGCCAGCAACAGAAACGCAGCCCCCCCCAGCAACACCGGAATGCCCACCCAGGCCACATCAAAGATTCCGAAGGCCTCCATGCCTCTTTCCTGCACCAGACCATCCACCACCAGGTTGGTACTGGTGCCGATCAGGGTACAGGTACCACCGAGAATGGCCGCATAACTCAGCGGCAACAGCAGCTTCGACGCAGATAGACGCAGGCGCTGGGCCCACTCCTGCACCGCCGGAATCATCATCGCTACCACAGTGGTGTTATTCAGAAAGGCACTCAGCAGAGAGGCCGGCGCCACCAGCCGCAACTGGCTGGCAAACACGGATTTCGGCTGGCCGAGTAGACGGTGCGCCACCCAGTAAATGGCCCCGGTATCCCGCAAGGCCGCCGCCACCACATAAAGGGCGGCAATGGTCATCAGCCCCGGGTTGGCAAAGCCGGACAGCGCCTCACCGGGAGACACTACCCCGGTGACCAACACCATCACCAGCGCGGCCATCATGGTGATATCCGCCGGCACCCGATTGCTGACCAGCGCGCCCAGCACCGAAGCCACAATCAACAGGGTTATCAGGATATCCATATTCACGGGGCGAATTCCCTCAAAAGGCCAATGGGGCCACAGGTTGCGCAGAAAAGGGGCATTTTACAGGGAAAAGGACATATAAAAAGGGGCAAGCTAGTTCAAAATCTTATAAGGAAAGAGCGGAGGAATTGGGAAGGCGGGGCCAGAGTCGCCGGTGTGAGTGACCAAGCCTGGTTGCCGCGACCTTCGTGATGCAAGCATCACTTCCCACAAAAATCAGAAGCCCTGCGACCGATTTGGATTTTCTGTGGGAAGCGATGCTTGCATCGCGAAGGCTCCAGGATTCGATAAAGCCGACTAGTCCGCCAAAGCCCGGTTATCCGACACCAACCTGGGCAACTCCCGGGTCCGCATGCTTTCCAGCGGGCGGCTACCATTGGTGCCCGGCTCATACCCTGCCACATAGCTGCGCAGCAAGGCCTTCAGCGCCACTTTGTCACCCTTCTCCAGGGCCTTGCGGAACGATTCCAGGGCAAACTGGATTTCATCCCAGCTCAGCCGCTCTTCGGTGGCCTGCATGATCATTTCATGCTCGGTGCCCACGCTGCACTCACCGATCAGCAGCTCTTCATAAAGCTTTTCGCCCGGGCGCAGGCCGGTAAAGGCAAGCTCGATATCCCCGTTGGGTGTCTCGTCGTCTTTCACGGACAGGCCCATCAGGTGAACCATGGTGCGTGCCAGATCCACGATTCGAACCGGCTCGCCCATATCCAGCACGAACACCTCGCCGCCTTTGGCCATGGCACCGGCCTGAATCACCAATTGGGACGCTTCAGGAATGGTCATGAAATAACGGATCACATCCGGGTGTGTCACCGTCAATGGCCCACCGCGCTGAATCTGATCCCGAAACAGTGGCACCACCGAGCCGGAAGAGCCCAGCACATTGCCAAAGCGCACCATGGAAAAAACCGTATCGGAGCCCCGGTCCGCCATGGCCTGCAGCACCATCTCGGCAAAACGCTTGGTAGCGCCCATCACATTGGTGGGGCGCACCGCCTTGTCGGTGGACACCAGAATAAAGTGCTTCACGCCTGCGGACTCAGCCCCCTGAGCCGCTTCCAGCGTACCCAGAATATTATTGCGCACCCCGGCGGATGGGTTGGCTTCCACAATCGGCACATGCTTATAGGCGGCGGCATGGTAAACCGTATCCACCCGGTACTCCCGGCACACCCGCTCGATGTGCCCCCGGTTCACCACCGAGCCCAGCATGGCAAACAGCTCCACCTGAAGCCCCTTCGAGTCGATAAATGCCGCCATCTCTTTTTCAATGGCGTACAGGCTCAGCTCGCTCTGTTCAAACAGAATCAGACAAGAGGGCTTCAACTTCAGAATCTGGCGACACAACTCGCTGCCGATAGAACCGCCGGCACCGGTAACCAACACATGCTTGCCGCTGATACAGCGATGCAGCAACTCCTGTTTGGGCGGCACCGAATCCCGGCCCAGCAAGTCCTCAATGGACACATCCTTGATTTCTTCGATGCGCGCCTTGCCGCTGGCAATATCGGAAAAAGCAGGCACCGTCTGCACTTTCACATTCAGGGTTTCCAGCCAGCGCACAATAGCCATTCGCCGGGAGCGGCTCAGCGACGGCACAGCCAACAATACCGAGGTCACCTTTCCGCGCCGGCAGGCTTTCTCCAGCGCCTTGCGATCCACCACCGGCACGCCGGCCAGCAAGGTGCCCTGCTTGTTATAGGCATCATCCACCACCATGGCAGCAAACATCTCGGCACTGGACTGCAGGCCAGCCACCAGCTGGGCACCGGCACCACCGGCACCAAACACGGCCACCGGCTGACGATTCAACGCCCCACCCAGCACATGCACCAGGAAGCGCCGCATCACAAAGCGGCTACCACCCAGGTACAACATGCTGAGCATGCCCCAGATCAGGAACACCGAACGGGGTACAGCAGCATCCGGAATCATATAAGACGCCGCAGCCAGCACCACCACCGAGGACAGCACCCCCGTCAGCATGGACCAGGCCACTTCCGCGCCCAGGTAGCGAACAATCGACTTGTAGAACCCCGCCAGGTAGAGAGCCGGAACCAGCACCAGCGGTGCAGCCAGGAAAATCCACAGGTCATGAATCGGCGGAGCAAAGGAGTTGAAGCGCAGGGAAAAGGCCAGCCAGACCAGCAGGGGGGCCGCCGCCACGTCGGCAGCCAGCATCACCGCACGCTTGGAACGGCGGGTAAGCGAAATCAGTCGGAAAACCGAAGGGTACAACAATCTAGAAGTCATCGGGTCCATCCATGTGACCAAGCTGGCAAGCGTCAGCACATAATTCTAAGCGATCGAATGTGACAGAACGCACACTCCAGAATCGGGCCAGCATTATAAGCGTTTTTTGGCATTATCCAATGATCATTCGCAGCATGAATACAATTCATGAGAAAGATTCATCACCACTATAACCATCCCGGTCCGGCCAAGTCTGCGAAGACATCAGCAACAGCCCGGGATTTTGCGATTGATTACAATGCAACCATTCGGGCACCGGCCGCCATGTAAGCCAAAACCCACAGAATTCCTCACCGTCCACCGACATCCAGCACACGCCAAACCCACTACCCTAAACAAAAACATCAGGCCCCTCCCTGTAGGAGCGGAACTTGGGCCGCGAAAGCACCACGCTTTCCAAATGGCCAACACACCAACACCCACCACATTCATCAAGGCCCCACCATGCCCCTGTACCGCGCCAGCTTCCGCCACACCTTCAGCAACGGGGACACCGTAGAGCTCACCTCCAAACCCTACCCCGCCAACAGCTGGGACCATGCCCGCCAACTGGCAGACGCCTTTGGCTACGAAGAGGTCCGCATCGCCGTGGCGGATTACCCCCAACATGGAGTACGCAAGGAATACCCCCTGCTAACCGTCGTGGAATGATCCCCTCCACCCCCAAAACTGTAGGAGCTTGCTTGCAAGCGAACCCGACAACCTTCCACAAAAAACCGCCACCGTGATTCACCCCCCATCCGGTACAGAACGACAGCGCCCCTTAACCAGACACCAGCAGCCCACGATCAGGCCCAGATACCCGGATAACCCTCGCACATCCCGCAACATGGACTGACTCAGCCCAAACCCGACAAACCCCACCACAATCAACACACCACACAACGCCAAGGCCCTGGCTTGCTCATCGCCCCCCCTGCGCCAATGTCGCCAGAACAACCACAACGGCACCCCATACAAGGCCATCAGCGACAACAGCCCCGGCACACCCCGCCGGGCAAAGGTATCCACCAGATCACTATGCAGCTGGTCATAACGGCTAATGCCTGGATGAAAGCGCCCTTCCTTTACCCACAGATCGCGCTGCGCCTCCAGCCGCCCTTCCCCCCAACCCAGCCCAGGCTTTTCCTGGATCAACTGCCACCCTGCACGCCACATTTCCAAACGCACACCCAGAGATGACCCGGCATCGCCACCGGCATATTCCTGCAAATTCGCCACCCCCTGGCTAAGCCGCCCTTTAACCGGCGCGCCAGGCATCAGCGACATTGCCAACAGCACCGCCACAAGAACAGCCACCAGCCCCACCATGCTTCCCCGAAACCTCCCCCACCGGGGGCGGGTTGCGTGCAGCGCCAACAGCAGTATCAGCACCAACACCGGGAAGACCACCCAGCCACCCCGCGTACCGGAAAGCACCGAAGCCAGCAGCCCGCCCACTACCGCCAAGGCAAGCGCCAGACGTAGCCCGCTTCGAGCAGAAGAAAGGGACACCAACCCCGCCAACGACAACGAACCGAACAACAAGGCAAGATTCCCGAAGGGGATCGCATTTATCCCGTTACCCACACGCCAGCGCCCCAGCCACCAATGCTCGTACGCCGCAAGGCCAGCCACCAGAAAAGCCCCGCAGACCACGCCCCACCACCAGAAACCAGCCCGTGGAGGCGCCTTCCGCCAGGCCACCAACACCAACGCAGCCAGCACAGGCCACAACGGTAACCACACCCCCTGGTTGCCCTCGCCCACCGGCCATACACCAGTGCGCCACACATCCCCTAGCCACACCGCTGCAAACACAAGCAACGCCAACAGAAAGGCACCATCCTCCCGATCCAGCCGCCACCGGCTATCGCGGTTAACTATCCAGAAAAACACACAAAGCAAAGCCAGCCCCAAAGCCACCAACGGCAAGATGGCATAGGCGCCGTGAAACACCAGCAACAGGGAAAGAAACGAAAAAAGAAGGAGACTTGCCGAGAACCGGCACCACCGAATCACACCATCACCTCGACTGGAGGAAGCCGATCTTCCAAATCAAAGCACCGCACATGCTGCACTTGATTTAGCGCCACTCGATTCAACGATTCTCTGGACCACGAACACCCAGCAAGGCTAACCAGTTTGGGCCTGGCAAAGTCCAAATTCCAAGCTTCAGCCATACAAAACACATAGCCGCCAGGTTTTGAGCAACCAACACAAAAGCCAGCGCCAACGCGGCACCCAAAGCCCCAAGCCAAGGAGTAAGCATGAAGAACCCAAGCAAGCCCACGCTGCTACAAAAAAGAGCAATATTGCGCATGTAGCGCTCATTCCCGGTCATAGTAAGGAGAAAGCCGACAGAACCGGTTGCCACGTTAACCAACTGAGCCAGAGCAATAATTTGCAACAAGAGTGCTGCTGGCTCAAACCCCTCTCCTAACAGACTTAAAACCCATTCCGGCAATAGCAGGCATATCAACAAAAACGGTGCGGCCAACACAATCCCTAATAGCGCCCCGTTACGTGCCAACCTTCCAAGACTATCCATTTTCCCTTGGTGATATAGCGCAGCAAAACGAGGCGGGAAAATAGCGTTAATAACCATCAACACAAACCCAACTGAAATAGCGATCTGTTGAGCTGACTTGAACAAGCCAAGCTCTTCACTACCAAGAAACTTGCCTGCGATCATGACACTTAACGCCGACTGCATAAATGCAGCCAGCCCCATAATAAAAAAAGCCTGCGATGCAACTCGAAACTCCCCCTTTTGGGAAACATCAAGCTGCGTGACGCCTGATACAGCTCGATGCTCTCTCAGCCATAAGCCCGCCTGAAGAGCACCCTGTAGCGCCACGATGACAGCCGCTACAGAATAGGCCCATCCCAAGTAGACGAGCTTTTGCCCTTGATCCGGGAATACATATCCAACAGAAACAAGCAAAAACCCAGTTACGAGTGGAATCGACCCATTCTCAAGTAATGCGCCGGTTGCAGGCTTGTTAATCCCCTTGAAGAAACCAGCCAGCAAGAACGCCAACGTATAAAACGGGATCGCGAAACCAATACCAAGGAGAACTTCTGCCAAACTTGGCATGGCAAAAAAGTGCATCACTGGGTCACGCAGCAAAACCAACAGCAAAGACAATGGGACACTAATACAGAGGCTATGTGCAACCGCCCAGTAGAGGTAACCACTCACCCTTGACGAACCAGCATCTCGGCCAACAAAACGCATGAGCGCATTATCCATGCCGCGCCTAGCGATAATGCCCGCGCTCAGCAAAATGCTTTGGGCCAGGGCAAATACACCAACACCCTCTGGGCCATATAACCGTCCAATCACAATAACCAGAGCTAACGCTCCCAGCGCAGCAACCGCCTTGGCTAAGAAAGTACGAATCAACGCCCTACCTGTATCGCTACGCAAACGATACAGCACGGGAGACAATAAGCGGCGGATAAAAAGTCCTCACAAATAAAATGGGTGACTGGAATCGTCAAAGGCCCCACGAGTTGAAATTAATCACAAGGGCATCAAAGGTATAGGTAGCGATCTCTTCTCAGACCTGCACAGGAAGGGACACTATTAAGTCGCCATCGCCATTACCCCCTTCAGTACATCACAGGTTTTGGCAATCTCATTCTGATCCAATGTCGGATGAACCAAAAACATCAACGAAGACTCACCTAGCGCCTTCGCAACAGGCAACCGCTCTTTCGGCCCAAGCCCAAGATCCGTAAACGCCTTTTCCAGATACACCTCAGAGCAGGATCCGGAAAAACAAGGCACTCCATCAGCTACAATAGCATTCATGATGCGGTCCCGATCCCAGCCTTCAGCCAGCCTAGCCTCATCAACAAACACATAACATTTGTACCCAGCATGGCCAATCTCAGCCGGCACAACGGGCACACGAAACCCCGGCAGTGCCGCCGCAGTCTCCCAAATCGCCTTGCAATTTTCCTGGCGAGCAACAGTCCATTCCGGCATACGTTGTAACTGAATACGCCCAATAGCCGACTGCATTTCCGTCAGGCGCCAGTTAGTCCCCACGGACTCATGCAACCAGCGAAACCCGGGCGGGTGATCGCGCTCATACACGGCGTCCCAGCTTTTGCCATGATCCTTGAAGCTCCACATGCGAGACCAGAGATCACGGTCATTACAGGTGACCATACCCCCTTCTCCACCGGTGGACATGATCTTGTCCTGACAGAACGACCAGCACCCCACATGTCCCAAGCCACCCACTGGCTTGCCTTTATAGGTAGCACCGTGCGCCTGGGCACAATCCTCGATCACAAACAGCCCATGCTCATTAGCCAGCGCCATCATACCGTCCATATCGCAGGGCCAACCCGCCAGGTGCACGCACAAGACCGCCCGGGTCTTCGGTGTGAGCACGGCGGCCACCGTCTCCGGGCTAATGTTCTGGGTATCCGGGTCCACATCAGCAAACACCGGGGTCGCACCGGCGTTAATCACCGATGTCGCAGAGGCAAGAAACGTCCTGGGTGTGACTACCACCTCATCTCCTTCACCAATATCCAGCCCTTTCAAGGCCAAGTCCAGAGCCAGGGTGCCATTCGCCACCGCAATGGCATACTCAGTACCAGCAAAAGCCGCGAACTCTCGCTCGAATTCACGGCCTTCCTGACCAGTCCAGTAATTCACCTTGTTGGAAAGCAATACACGGGAGACCGCGTCGGCCTCTTCCTGGGTAAAGGAAGGCCAGCAAGAGAAAGGTCCGTTTAGCATAGATCAGATAAACTCGGGAAGTTGTTTAAGTGGTTTTGCAGGAGAACCAACATAGATAGTATTTGCCTCAGTCTCTTTTGTGAGGATTCCGCCCATACCCAACATTGAGCCTTCAGCCATCTTAATTCCTTGGCGAATCGCCGCACCGGTTCCGACTTCGACACCCTGATCCAGAATCACATTCCCAGACAAGGCAACCATCGGGGCGACCGTCACATAATCGCGAATCACATCATCATGGCCAATAGTAACGTTTAGGTTGAGAATTACGTGATTGCCAATAGTAATATCAACTGTGACGATACAGCCCGCACAAATCATTGTTCCTTTGCCAACATTCACGTTCTCGCCCATTCTTACTGAGGGGTGGACAAGTGTCGCAAAAGCATCTAACCCCCGGGCCATCAGCTTTTCAACGACCTGCTTCCTGACTCTGGGATTACCAATTGCAACGACAAACTCTGAATCAGAGTAATCGGCCCAAGAGTCCAGGCCACCTAGAATCGTATAAGGGCCTTGTTTCCCTAGTTTCGCATTATCATCAAGAAACCCTAAGACTTCTCGCTCACACTCTTTCGCCAACCAAGCAACTTCACGACCAAAACCACCGAACCCAACAATGACGATAGATTTCATGCATCCTCCCTGATGACTTCTTTTGTATCCTGATATCCGCTAGGGCCTTCAAACCGAGGCATGGTTGCCTCTTCACCATGGCTGATGCCATCACGGCGGATAACCTTCCATACCGTAAGAAACAGAATTTTTATATCTAACCAAATTGTCCGGTTTTCTACATACCAGACATCAAGTTCGAACTTCTCATCCCAACTCAACGCATTGCGGCCATTGATTTGCGCCCAGCCAGTAACACCCGGTCGCACCTCATGGCGACGGGCTTGGCGATTGGAATAGAGGGGCAGATATTCCATTAACAAGGGGCGTGGGCCAACCAGACTCATATCACCCATCAATACATTCCACAGCTCTGGCAGCTCATCCAGACTGCTGGACCGCAGAAACTGGCCAAATCCGGTCAGACGAGCTGCGTCGGGCAGCAGATCACCATTGGCATCGCGATCATCCGTCATGGTGCGGAATTTGGCCATCTGAAACGCCTTCCCGGCCCTACCCGGGCGGATCTGCCGAAACAGCACAGGGCGGCCAAGCTTGAACCTGACAAGAAACGCCAACAGAACAATGACCGGCGCCAGCAGCAGCAAACCCGCCATCGCCCCAAGGATATCCATCAAACGCTTCATTTAAGCCTCATTTCCCTGAGCATCACCGCATTCACCATGTGTACATCATACTTCTCTTCGGCAATCTGTCGCGAGCGAGCCCCCATGGCGGCCACTAGATCCGGGCTATCGATAAACTTCACCATCGACGCGGCCAGCGTTGCCGCATCCTGAACAGGCACAAGAAAGCCATTGCACCCATCCACAACCGTCTCACGACAGCCAGGTGCATCGGTAGTAATCACTGCTCGCCCCATGGCCATGGCTTCCAGCACAGTGCGCGGCGTTCCTTCACGGTAAGATGGCAATACATAGACGCTGCTATCTCTGATCGCTGGGCGCACATCAGAAAGCTTACCCAGGAACTCAATCGTACCCGCCCCTATCCAGCCATCCAGCTCAGCTTGGGAAATCGCATCCGGGTTATCATCGATCCAGCCAACCATCCGGAAAGTTACTTCTGGAAAACGTCGCTTGACCAGGGCCGCCGCCTGAGCATATTCACGCACTCCCTTGTCACCGAGCAAACGCGCAATCAGCAAAAAAGAGGGCTTCTCAGGCAGCGGTGTGGTTGTATATTCAGCCACATCTACACCCGAACCATTGACTACACAAGAAGGGATGGCGGGGTCCAACAATGAGAGTTCCCGGAATAGCGCTTCATCGTCGGGGTTCTGGAAGAACACAAGTTGATTACGTGAAAGCGAAAACCGATACAGCTGCTGAATCAACCTACGCAGCACATTGCGCAAGCCTGTTGCCTCCCCGGTAAAGGCATAGCCTAGTCCGGTAATCAGGGCAAAGCGGTTCGTTACCCCCGCAATCCAGGCGGCCAGCGAACCATAGATCACAGGCTTAATGGTATAACCAAGCACATAGTCCGCACGAAGCTGTCGCATCAGCTTTCGAAGAGCAAACAAAACAGACAGATCCTTTGCCGGATTCATGCCTGTCCGCTGGAGAGCAATATCATGGACCTGAACATCACGCGCTTTGAGCCAAATAGCAACATCTGAGTAGGGGTCAAGGCCTGGAACGGCCACATGTACTTTACAACCCACAGCAAGTAATGACTCGATCAGAGGACCACGAAACTTGATCAACGAATCCGGAAAACTGGCAATCAGAAGGAAAGTACGGTTCATCAGGTGCTCAGCCTATTCTTAACGATTCGAAACTTGCCACTCTTTTCCCGGGGGATATCATTAACCACTTTAAGGTTAATCGACATCGTAGGGCCTACTCGCTCACGAAGAGCATCGATAAACTTTGCCCGTTCGGAGTCAGTAAACAAGTCTGAAGCCATTACATGAACATCAATCTCATCCTGAAAATCCTGGATGACCTGGAAGGCAATGATGCCGGACACACTTTTAGTGGAATTACTAAGATTACCAAGATTGACACGCCCATTTTCTGGTGAGAGGACGTAGTCACTGGTTCGGCCATCAATGCGTTCCACAAGCGGAAAAGTAGAACCACATTCGCAACACTCCTCTGGGGGTGCCAATTTAATACGATCGCCCACTCTGTAGCGGATCAGAGGAGTTCCGTGAGTGGTGAAAGAGGTAACCAGCAATTCCCCCTCAAGAGCGGGTTTAAAATTTTCGTCGACAACTTCAAAAACACCACTCAATGGATGAATATGAAGCCGCCCAGAGGTACATTCTAAAATGAACGGCGCCCCCTCTGATGATGCATACTGATCAACAAGTTGGCAGCCCAAAACACGACCAATAACTTCACGATGTTGCGGAAGAACCACTTCCGCCGTAGGAAAAAAAACCCTGACCCGGTTATGGAGTTTTAGACCTTTCCTGTCTGCAATTTCACAAATATCAAAAACACTGGAGGGGAAGCCAACAATAAATTCGGGCGAAAACCTTTCAAGTGCATTCCAGTATGAGTTAAAATTTCTCTCGTTAATGTGAAAAGTCGAAAAAAAACGAATCTTGTTAATCAGATCATCACGATAACAACGACCTTTTTTGACATCTCTATCTGTTGCAAGGTTTTTGCCACTGAACCATGCAACTTTTTTTCCAAGCTCATAGCCGTGACCAGCTCTGAAAGTATCCAATAATGCGAAACGCTCCTGAGTATCCTCAACGGTATATAGCACCTTCATAGAAGCGCCAGTAGTGCCACCAGTGAGGCTAACGACAGCATCTTTTTCATCAATCGTTTTTATTCTTTTCAAATTCTTGACCAAATCACTTTTTTCCAGCAAAGGAAAAAAGGAAAGAGACGATGAACCCACAGAGGAAAACCACATTGATTGGGAACAAGAAAATTGAAGAAAATCTGCCAATCGTACTTCTGACTCAGCCTTCCACAAGCGTTTATCAGAAGACCAGTCGCGAGAATAATACTTCCTATAAAAAGAGTACCTTCCTTTTCTTCGAATTCTATACTGATTTACATTTACAGCAGTAATTAGAAAATCCTGGAACCAAAAGGGGAGTTTTCTATAAAGAGACCAAAGATCCATGTTCATTTCAACCGACCCAACTGTCGCTGATTGATATAACTAAGACAAAGGTAAATAAGAAATGGTGAGAACATCCATTTCTGTCGCAAGGCGATTCCCAGGTTAGTGGTAGTTAACGCGAGAACAGCCCAGGCACCAAAAAGATAAAACACGATAAAAATTATATTTCCATATTCCGGGTTAAGTTTTCGCCAAAAACCGAGACAGATTCCATAGATGAACAAAAACATCAATATCAAGTTGTCAAAAGAGGCAGCCAAACCAAAAACTGACGTTGCCTCAAATATCATTGGTCGAAATGCATAACTTAATAGCTTAACGGGAAATGACATCGAAGAGATGTCTACTGAGCTCTCACCTTTAGTGATCGACTGCCTCTTATCGATAAAATCCATTACAGAGTCGATATTAGCGCCACCCTTAACACCTGCATAATCAAGGGCAAAAGGCACAAGAAAAACGGCCCCCAAGGTAAAAACCGCTCCGAGAAAAACTTTTCTCAGGGTTCCTGCACGAGAATCGAAAAACAAAGCAACTGAAAGTGACATCACAAGAAGGCCCGCCATATGAGGTCGGACAACCAACATCAGAAGAATGGCAAGGTACATAAGCGACATTCGTCGAGAGAAGTCCAGAGCTGACCACAAGGCCAGGTTAACGGCCAAAAATGATATGGCATCTTTTCCGAGAGCAGAAGACCAAAAACTAACAGAAGGAAGAAGAAGCACAGAAAAAATCAAATAGTTAACCCATTTTTTTGAACCTATAGACGCACAACGAAGGCTTGAATAAAAAAACAAATAACCAACAGCCCCTAGAAAATTAAAAAATAAAAAAACCCCCAAATACGACAGCGAAAAAACAGACGTCAGAAAAGAGACAACAATAACGATAGCATGACTGCCAAACCATATCCTATCAATACCTAGCAAACCCTGATTGTAATAAGCAAAGGCATCAGAGCCATGCATTCCTGCATACCAGAAATACACTAAACACCAAAAGGAGTGATACAAATAAAGAAAAACAGAAAAGCGAAAACCAATGCCGATTTTTCTACCAATTAAAACACAGAAAAAAAGGCCCAAAAGGAAAACAATAGCAATTGACACAACATGCCAAACAGTACTATACGCTACTGGCTCGGTCACAGAATATTCCTATAAAGCGCCAAGTGGTCGGCAACACATCTATCAATACTGTAGTGGCGGGAGCTGTTGAGCGCATTGCGAGAAAATTCCCCACGCAAACCGGGGTTTTCAATAAGCTTTCTGATGTTTTCAGCATAAGCTTTTGTGTCACCAGGCTTTACAGTATAGCCATTTTTACACTTTTCAATAACCTCAGCACATCCACCAACATCCGTAACAATACTCGGCAACCCGGTTAACGCGGCTTCTAATAGTGAAATTGGTAAGCCCTCGCTGTTTGAAGAGAGTAAAAATACATCAGACTGAGAAAGGAGCGAGGCTGGATTGCTGACGTTACCCAAAAAAGATACCTTTCCATTTAATCCGAACCCTTCTACCAAATCGGCAAGATACACCCGATCAGGCCCCTCTCCAGCAATATTAAGGTGAAAATCGTAATCCCGTAAAAAGTTAAATGCCTCAATAATCATGGCTACATTCTTTTCTGGCGATAGGCGGCCCAGAAATAAAAAAATCACGGTTCGTTTAGGAACCGACTTGATAGTGCAGACCCTATCCCGGGAAACACCATTGTCAATTTGCACAAGCTTCCCGCCAACAGATTCTCTAAATGCAGAAACACAAGCCTCGCAGATTGCAATAAATTTTTTCACTCTAAACAAAAACAAGGGTAGCAGCCAGCGGGGCAAGCCCAAACGAATACTATGCTTCGTAAAAACGACAGGAACCCCAGGAATGAATAGCAAAAGTAAGAGTGCAGGATAAAGATGAGCATGAACCACATCCGGGGAAAAATTGCTAATTATCCTGTTAAGCCTTGAAACCCCGAAAAATGGGTTTTTTCTTGCTTTTATGCCAACAAAGCTATACTCCACCCCACACTTTGAAATCGTAGACAGAAAATCTTTTTCGTAATTTTCATCTCTGCCTGTTTCTTTTGCTGACTGATAAAAAACAATGTGGAGTTTATGACCGGCCTTCGCCATCTTGGTAGACATATCACGCACAAAGACTTCGGCGCCGCCTGCGCTAGGACTGCTAATGACGTGCATAATTTTCATAGAATGGAAACACCATTATTCAAAACAATAACCAAATTTATTTACGTCATTCCTATACAGGGTCGATATTGCATCAATCATTTCATTTGAAGTGAACGCGGATCTGTAGTCAGTTCCCGCCAATCGGGTTGAGTTTGATTTGCCCACTGAAATATTACGGCCAAGCCGTGCTGAGACAATCTGCATATCTTTATTCAGAGACTCAACCTTACCTACAAAATCGACCATTATCTCGCCATTAGCATCACAAGCAAAATGGGACTGAGGCTGAAAGATAAAATCTGTTTTCAATAAATCCTGGGCAGGGAGCCAGTCGTTAACAAAGCGCTCAAACGAATCAAAACCCGGGATCTGGTACTGCCCGGGGTTTAGCACACCCATTGAGTCTGTCTGTCCTTGTCTGGCGAACCGGTAAGCCGACAAGGCTCGATCCCATGGATTTCTGACGAGAGTAAATGTAAAAGCACGTTCAAAAAGTCGAGGAAAAGTTTTTTCTATCTCCAGCGCGGAATAGTGGCCAAGCGTCCGGCCATATAATGCATGATTAACACTGGTGCCGGCTGCCTTTGGCACATGAATGAAGATACAACCAGCATCAGCCCAAAACTTTTTCCGGCGATACAGGTTTAATCTCCATTTAAATTTTGACATGATTCTATTCACAGGAACGCCGCCAACAGTATTCTATACATCTTTAATGGAAGGTATTTCATCCCAATTATCTCAGGATTGCGCAAAGCCTCATCAAGAAGGAGTTTCTGAAAAGAAAACTCCTCGAATTTTAAAAAACATTTTTTCCAGCAAGAAAGAGCATTTAGCGCCCTTCTATTCGACACTTCTTCACTCGAGAAATATTTTCCAGCCTCTGCTTTGTCAAGAAAATTCGAAACGTTCTGATAAGCTGACTTATAGTTACCACCTCTAGTCAGCGATCCGCTTCGCAGGTTTCTGACATAGCCGATAAAATTATCACCCGCTACATTATATCCAGCGTGAATCAGCCTCAAGACAAGATCAAAATCTTCATTTTGCTTTAAGGTAATATCAAAGCCACCTATTTCAACTAGCAAATTTCGCCTAAACAAATACATCGGTGCGCCACCAGGAAAACCGTTAACTTTGCCGATATCATCTGGTACGACTTGTGCTTTGCAATCTTTAAAATTCGATCTAAAGCCCCCTGGCTCTGAGACATAACCGCCATAACAACCAAAATACTCTTGGGTTTTCTTCTTCAGCTTTCGGTATTTATATAACAGATTATCTTCAAGCCAGAAATCATCAACGTCAAGAAATGCTACAAACTCGCCAGATGCCTTCGCGAGACCATAGTTCCTGGCTTCAGAAGCCCCCCCATTTTCTTTCTTATATGAAGAAACAGCGAATGGGTAAGATTTTCCAGAAACAAACTCTGAAGCGAAATCATCTTCAGAGCCATCATCTACAACAATCACTTCTGTCGGAATAAGCTTTTGCCTTCCAATGGAATCAAGTGCTTTAGGCAAATAACATGCATCGTTATACGTGGTAATTATTACTGACACACCATCAAGGCTAGAAGAATGTTTTTTTGACATAAAAAACCATTACCTTTCAGTAACTTTTTTTCCAGTTATTTTTGACAGCAGCGCCATATCCTCTTGAAAAAAAACAGTCAGCGCTTGTTTCTCTTGATCGCTCAATGCATTAATCTTGCCTTTCTCGAAGGAAACATTACCTTTTTTCAAAAACCGCAAAAAACCAAGTGACGGAAGCCAACTAAAATATTTGTACCTTAGGGCTAAAAGTTTCTTATAAAGATTATCCAGGAGATAGTATTTTGGCTTTCTTGCTTCATTTTTAACATCTAAATTAACTGGAAATCTAGGCGCTTCTAAATTCAGAAAAGAAAATATTTCTTCAAGCGTAGCTCGAGGTGACTCTCTCATTTCATCAAGAGTAACAAAAAAAACTCGTTCGCTATCAGCCACCATCGACATCAATCTTTGTGTGTATTTCCCCAAACTGCATATATCTCTGTAAATAAGATGTTTAGGTTCGTGCGAGCTTGGCGGTATGTCTTTACCCTGCGCTCGATTATCTTGAAGGGACCAGGCCTCACGAAAATTTTTCACTGTCTCCGATCCTCCCATAAAAAGCTCTTGGTGCAGCGAAGGAGCCATTTCCACAGGATTTCTTAAGCAAACTATATACCTTGCTTTTTTTAATCTATTTTCTTCTTCAATATTACGTATCGCTGCTTCTGAATAAAGGTACCACACTGAAGCATCTAGCCTGTAATTTGCACTCTCAGACTCTAGCGATGAATACAGCTTGAGATAGTCACTTCTAACAGTAATGACGCGATGATTACTATCTGTATTATAAAAATGCGGTTCTTTTATAGCAGGCATAAATATTTCTTCATGCTGACTTAGCCAGTATGCGAGAGTTGTAGTTCCGCATTTTGGTGCACCAACTATAAAAAGGTTTGATTCATTAAACATTACGCATCCAAACAATCAGATTCATGAAACAACAATAAAAACTGAAAACCATATCTATCTGACTAAAAAACCATTCAGAATAGACAGCACACTACCATCTATCCCTGTTTTTACTTTAGCCGTTATCCAGAATCCGATATTCCATATACAAATTGACACTAACGAAGCGAATGCAGCGCCTGTCATGCCGCTCGAGGGAATTAAAATAAAATTAAGAATAACATTAGCCGATGCAGCAGCAATCAACCAGTAAACGCTATATCTTTCATGGCCAGACATATTAAGCAACATGCCAACCGGGCCAAAAAAAGCATTTACCAATTGGGCCACAACAAGAATAGTTAAAGGTATATACCCTTCTGAGTATTCGCTACCAAAAACATGGTACAAAACCACATCACCCCAGAACACCAAAACAAACACAGCAGGAACTGTAATAACGACTGTCAGAGCGCTCCCTAAAGTCACTATTTTTTGCAGCTTAACTAAATCTGACTTCGCATAATACTCAGCCAGCCGCGGGCCAATGACAGTATTTACTAATTGAATACCAAATAGAGTTAGTGCTGCACCAGACACTACCACCTTGTATATCCCAACTTCTTTTTCTTCTCTAAGTATCCCGAGCATAATGATATCAGTTTGAGCGCTAACTATCTGGAGCGCTCCTATCAGCCCGAGCGGCAGTAAAGACTTTAACCAGTGTCTCGACTGGGAATAATCAATTTGAGCAGAGCTTAATTCTTTTGGCTTAAACAGATAAAACAACGTAAACCCTACGAAAAATGCAATCATTGCAGCTAGCACATGAAGCATCATCGCCGATGATGGGCTTATGGAAACGGCGAAAATTAACGGCAATCCGCCTACTAATATCGAAAGCAACAGAGGCCGTATAACAGAATCTGCTAACTGCCCTTTTATAATTTGTCTAAGGCCTCTTAAAGCTGCATCCCGACACTGGCCTATTGCCATGATTGGCACGAGGATTAGCCCGCCAATTAAGGTATAAAAATACTCGTCCCCCATCTGGTCTCGCCACAGGAGTCCAACCGCAAGCCCCCCTATAGCAAGAATGAAGGATATGGCTAAAATCATGCGAGCCGCCCAGTACCAAACCCCCTTCATTATTGGCCATTGCTCAAGAGCTCGAGCCTTTGCGGTCTCCCTTACAATTAGTGTCGGCATGCCTACTTGTGCAGGTATTGCCAAAATAGTAACGATTGAAAAAATATAAGCGTAAATGCCATAGTCATCTGCGCCAAGAGTTCTTGCCAAAACCACCGAGCCAGCAAACCCAGCTGCCAAGCTGACAAGCCTTAATAGAAAGCTTCCTATAAAAGATTGCCTTAACCCGACATTAATCACGATTCCTTTCATAATGGCTTTGTCACTTTCACAGAAAAACTATTTGCGCAACAATGCAGGAAAGAAAAAAGGCAGATCATGTCATAAAATATTTTTGACATACCAAGTCATGGCCTCAGAAATACCTTCATATATTTCAAAATTCGGATTATAACCAAGCAGAGTATTGGCCTTGGTAATGTCCGCTTGCGAGTGCCGAACATCACCCGCACGAAAATCGCGATAGCGCGGTTTTTTGCTGTAAGTCACTTGGTTCGAGGCTAACGCGGACTGTAATGCATCGAAAAGCATGTTAAGGGTTGTCCTGTCACCTACTGCAACGTTATAGACCTGGTTTCTGGCTTCACCTTCTGTTGTTGCTGCCAGCAGGTTCATCTGCACTACATTCTCGATATAGCAGAAGTCTCGACTGGTCTCACCATCACCATTGATATGAACGTCTTCTCCTTTGATCATGGCAGCTGTCCATTTGGGAATCACTGCCGCATAGGCTCCGTCGGGATCCTGGCGCTTGCCGAATACATTGAAATACCGCAGGCCAATAGTCTGGAAATCATAGGCACGGGCAAAAACGTCCGCGTACAGCTCGTTGACATACTTGGTAACTGCATACGGTGAAAGTGGTTTACCAATTACATCCTCTACCTTTGGCAAGCCCGGGTGATCGCCATAGGTCGAGCTGGATGCGGCATAGGTAAAGCTGCTTACGGCCTCATCTTTTGCAGCGACAAGCATGTTAAGAAAGCCATCAATATTTGCCTGGTTGGTGGTGATGGGGTCTTCGAGGGAGCGAGGAACGGAGCCGAGTGCAGCCTGGTGCAATACATAATCCACTCCTTTGACAGCTTGCCTGCAGTCTTCCATGTTTCGGATGTCACCATTAATAAAGGTGAACCCCAGCCAGTTATCTGATGAAACGGAGGATTGGACCTCATCCAGATTATGCTGGTGACCGGTTGCAAAGTTATCCAGGCCAATCACCCTTTGCCCCAGATTGAGGAGGGTTTCAAGCAAGTTAGAACCGATAAAGCCGGCCACGCCGGTGACTAGCCAGGTTTTCGGGTTGGCTTCCAGATCGGCTTTTACCGTTTCGTAACGCGTGGTCATGGTGATTCCGCTCTCGTATTGTCTGGTTTTCGCTTTGCAAGGTTGTTGATCACAGCCTCTGCCATGGGGCCCTGGAATTTATAAGATTACAGGCGCAGATCTACCGTGCTTTTAGGGAGGGTGTATTTCAGGTCGTAAAGTATATGTTCCGCTTTGCCAAAGCCGCGAATGTCTTCCGCCCCCATAGCTTTGAATTGATGATGCGCAACTGCCAGGATTATGCCGTCGTAGGTTGCCTGTTCCGGCTGGGCAACAGGAGTGATGCCATATTCATGCTGGGCTTCTTTGGCATCGATCCATGGATCATAAACATCCACAGTTATGTTGTAGTCTTGCAGTTCCTTGATGACGTCAACAACTCGAGTATTTCTCAGGTCCGGGCAATTTTCCTTAAAGGTAAGCCCCATAACGAGTACGCGCGCGCCATTGACCTGGATAGAACGCTTCAACATGGCTTTGATAAGCTCACTGGCAACAAAGCGTCCCATGCCATCGTTGATTCGGCGGCCCGCAAGAATCACTTCAGGGTTATAACCAATGGCCTGAGCTTTGTGGGTAAGGTAGTAAGGGTCTACACCAATGCAATGCCCGCCCACTAGCCCAGGTCTGAAGGGCAAAAAATTCCACTTGGTACCTGCAGCCTGCAGCACTTCCTCGGTATCGATGCCCATTTTCCTGAAGATCATTGACAGTTCGTTGACCAAAGCAATATTCAAGTCGCGCTGTGTGTTTTCAATCACTTTTGCTGCTTCGGCGACCTTGATACTCGACGCTTTGTGGGTGCCCGCTACAATAATGGAGCCGTATAGCTGATCTACTAGCTCAGCGATTTCAGGTGTTGAGCCTGCTGTTACCTTGGTAATGGTTGTTACCCTGTGCTCTTTATCACCCGGGTTGATTCGTTCTGGGCTGTAGCCGGCAAAAAAATCTTTATTGAAAACAAGACCTGATGAAGCTTCCAGGACTGGCACACAATCCTCTTCCGTCGCACCTGGGTAAACGGTGGACTCATAAATGACCACGTCGCCTTTCTTGAGTGTCTTCCCAATGGTTTCTGATGCTTTGATCAGTGGAGTGAGATCCGGGCGTTTGTGCTCATCGATAGGTGTCGGCACCGTTACGATATATACATTACATCCTTCCAGATCACCTGGATCTGAGCTGAAAGCCAGGTTTTGAGCCTGCGCCAACTCCTGATCACTGACTTCCAGGGTAATGTCGTGCCCTCTCTTCAGGCCTTTAATTCGTTCTTTGCTGATATCAAAACCAACAACACGTCGCTGCTTACCGAATTCAACAGCAAGGGGAAGCCCCACATAACCCAAGCCAATGACTGCGATACTGATATCTTTCAGGTCCATTTTTTCAACCGGTCCATTTCTGTTGCAGTGAAATACTCTCTTCGAGTGCTATATCAATCCTTGAGGATTAGTTCTCGCTACTGTATGCATAGGTATAATAGCCATATTCGTTAGTGGCACGACGCTCCATACAGTTAAGGATTGCACCTTTGATTTCCACGTTGTTCTGAGAGAAACGTGTCAAGGCTGCATCAATCTCTTTGACTGAATTCACTGCAAACCTTGTGACCAGAAGGCTGCTGCCTGCCGTCTGCCCCACGATGGCCGCATCGGTGACTGCAAGTATCGGCGGCGTATCAATAAGCACCAGGTCATATTCTTCACTCAGGGCATTCATGAGTATCTGGAAACGCTCATGCATCAGAAGCTCAGAGGGATTCGGTGGAGCCTTGCCTCTTGAAATAAAGTCGAGGTTTTCGGTACCTGACTCCTGAACGATATCGGATTTGTCACTCTGCCCTGACAAGTAGGAAGAGAGGCCAGGCTCATTATTCTTGCTAAAATAACGATGAAGATGCCCTTTGCGCATATCTCCATCTACAACAACAATACGTTGACCTGTCTGGGCTAAAACAGCACCCAGATTTGCTGACAGGAAGGATTTCCCCACTCCCGGGCTAGGGCCGGTTACCATGAGGATGTTGTTGGCCGCATCCATCATTGCGAAATGAAGACTGGTACGCAGGCTCCGTAGTGATTCAATGGCAAGATCATTGGGATCAACGTTTGCCAACAAGGATATAGACTGGCTGTGAGATGATTTTTTCCGGCTTTTCTTCAGTGCAGCAAGCCGATCAACCTTCAGTTGCTGACTGGAAAGAGGAACAGTGGCATAAACAGATATACCCTGCTCTTCCAGCTTTTCTGGCGACTCAATGCCCTTGTTGAATGCCGCCCTGACAAGCACGAAGGCCACTGCCCCCATGAAACCCAGTACGACCGCAATCATTGCAATGATTGCTTTCTGTGGCTTTATTGGTGCGGGCTGCACCAGTGCCTCATCAATAATCCTGACGCTGCCTACTGTTCCGGCTTTGAGAATCCGTAATTCTTGCACTTTATTGAGTAGGCCCACGTAAATCTGCTGGGTGACTTCCACATCCCGCATAAGCCTGAGAATATCCTGTTGCGTTTCAGGCAGCTGTTTAATCTGATCATTGAGCTCTTTCTTTTCCTGCATTAACGAGTTTCGCTGTTGCAGAAGGGTCTGATAGGCAGGATGCTCCTGGGTAAACCGGGTAGCGACTTCACTTTCACGGATCTTCAGCTCGTTAATCTTTGCTTCAATACCAACTACACGTTCAAGAACAGACTGTGTTTCCAGCGTCAAATCAACTGACTCGCTCTTGAGGCGGTAAGCATTTAATTTCTCTTCTGCAGCGGTGAGCTTTTCCTTAATTTCAGGCAGTTGTTCATCCAGAAATTGCAGGCTGTTTTCAGCCTCAGCAGAACGACGCTCAATATTTTGTAGCAAATAGGTCTGGCTTATGGCATCCAACGCTGCCTTTATTCGCTTTTTATCAGGCCCGGTCATTTCCATTGCCAGCATGCCTGTCTTGCCCAGCTCACTAATTGTCAATCGAGACCTGAGCTGACTAATCGCTTTGCTGTCGGGCAGTTTTACCAAGTTCAGTTGCTCATTACCGTGCTGCCAGTCCGTAAGCACCAGGCGGATTTCCCCATCCTCACTGACAATGGTTTTGTCTTTTACCGCGGCGCCGACCTTATCTTCACCCAAATAGAGTACTGGAGAGCCCGCTTCTTCACGCAGGGTGAAGGTTCGACCTAATAGCTGCTCAGGGATATTGAAACTTTTTATATTAACGAACGTTTCACTGTCTCTGTAGCCGGCAAAAAGTGGCTTTGGCACGAAGGCAGGAGCAGGGGCAGGACTTGAAATATCACCCAAAACCGGCATCCTGTGGGGCGTAACCACGATATTCATTTTAAGCTGATCAATAACATCCTTCAGGACCATTCTGGACCGAAGTATTTCCACTTCAGCAGCAGCAGATGCCTCCTGATCAAAAATCTGGTTTAGCTCTGAAAGCCCAGGCACTCCACTGCTTTTCTTTTCTATTTGCAGTAACGCATCACCTTTATATATTGGCGTTGCGGAAACGCCGTATAGCACACCCAGAAAAAGCGTCAGAATTGACGTTCCAATAATCAGCCAGCGATTGTCTTTCAGCAGTCCAAATAAATAACCAAAATCAATATCGTCTGGACTTTCCAGGGAACGCTTATTCGGCTTATTGTGTGTTAAAGATTCGCTCATTGAATTATTCGACTCACTCACAATTTAGCTGCCCAAGCCAGCGTTGCTTGCTGCATCATGGGATAGATACGCTCGAACGCTTCTCTGCCTCGCTTGAATGGATCGGGAATATCATGCCCCCCATTCCAGTGGGTCAAAAGAAAGGTTTTCCCACTTGCTTCAGGAAAAGAGAGGCTTAGACGCTCTTTTTGTCTTGTCTCCATAACCAGAATCAGGTCATTCGCGCGGCATAATTCGCTAGTCAATTTACGTGCCACATGCTCACCACAATCCAGCCCGTTGACCAAGGCTACTTCTCTTGCGGTTGGCTCCATGTCATGCCCTTTCAGGCCGACCAGGCCTGCCGATTCAATGCTCTTCCCCGGCTTCTGTAGTTTCAACATGGCCGCTACTGTTGGGCTGCGGCAAATGTTGCCATCACAAACAACTAATATCCGGTTGAACATTGTTACTCCCTCAATGCCTCTTCAGTTTTACTACCCAGGAAAAGTGCGCTAACTGAAGGCAGAATAAGGCTTAATACACGATTCCATTTTGCCAATGGCGCGGCAGTGACATAAACGATATCTCTTTGCTGAAGATGGAAGCTATCTGCCAATACCAAAGCTGCCGCATCCTTGGCATTGAGCTGGTACACGTCAATGCCATGCTCCTCTCCCGGGGAAGCTTTCCTGAATACAAACACACCGGAAGCATCAGATTGGCGTTGGTCGAACCCTCCATTCTCAGCAAGCGCTTCAGCAAGAGTCAGACCATTGCGTTTCATTTCGAGGCTGGACGGCTTTCCTACCTCACCAAGCACAAATACTTTTGCGTCAGTGACAGGAGAAACATTTACTACATCACCTGGCCGCAGAAGAACGTTATGCGCTTTATTACCACGCTGATAAACTTCACGAAGTGAAAGTTCATAGTCTTTCCCTTCGCGGGTGAGGATCACCCTGCTCCAGTCAGCAGTTTTCAATATTCCACCAGCCTCCCCAATAGCATCCACAAGCCGCATCGGAACGTTAGTGATTGGATACACCCCTGGCTCATCGACTTCGCCAGTGACATAAATGCGTTTGTTTCTAAAGGCAGCAACACTGACATCGACCTGGGGGGCTTCAATATATTTCCCCAGGCGCTCGGTAATAAGATCTCTTATCTGAGTTACTTGCAGTCCATCAACGTGAACAATACCTACATATGGGTAAAAAATAGTCCCATCACTATGAATCAGATTGCCTGATTCCGATGAGCTTCGCTGTGACCCGGCAGGTATTGTTAATTCCGGGTGATCCCAGACCGTAATTTGAAGTACATCGCCCGGACCTACTGTGTAATCATATTTCTTTGCATCTATTACAAGCCCCTCTGCCACTTCTTTGGGTGCCTTAAAGCCCGAATTTTGATCAAGAATTGCCGTATTTATTGAATGAACCTTGATTACATCCGGCAATGGTTTTGCATTTACATCTTCGTCCTGATCAATAAACCAGCCGGGTGTCGCGGTGTGATATGAACCGGGCACAACAGTACAACCCGCAATCGCGAGCAGAAAAATAGCGAGGAGGGTTTTGGAGAGATTTAAAATAGACAAATGCATATGCTCTGTTACCAGTTTATGTGCCGGGTCCACTTTAGACCTGCAGTCAATCTTTCTCTTTCTTCGAATACTGTTTCAACGGGTTCATCGGTGGCTGATAACAGCCAGTCCAATCGCCCTCCCAGCATAGGGTGCTGAATTCGCAGCTCGGCGAGGAAAATGTCCTGCTCTTCAACGGACTGCAAGGTAGCAGCACCGTCCTCAGTGATGACCGCACGTATCATGCCGTCCTGGTTCAGGGTGGCCTGGGACAAATTCAGCCCAACGGTGACATCGTTACGGAAGTATTGCTGTATGCCTAATGTGATCGCGCTGGCATCACCTTCCCAAGTGGAAGTCATTGTACGTCCGTAGTGGCGAAACCCGGACTCGTAGGTGCTGTGCTCCAGAGCTGAATTCAGACGACGCTCACTGAGCCAGCTGCCTGACACAGTCTCCGTCGCCTCTACGAAAAACCGCTGAGAGCCTTGTCCTAGATCAGTGACCACATCAAAGCCGGCGAGTGAAGAATATTTGGAGGGCAAGCCCCCTGCTTCATCCTCGCCCATGAACTGACCGTAAACGCCCAACGGTACATCGCCCGGGGTCAGGGAAAGGCGGAAATCGAAACCACCAATCTGATTACTTGGGTCTTCATCAGCGGAAAGACCCGACGTTTCACCATTATCGCGGCCGATGACGGCATTCCAAAAGTCATCCAGGCCCTGCGGCCGCCCTTCTCCGCCCCACTGGGCCAGGCGGGTCAGGCCGATTTGCAGGGAATCCAGCGGGTTGAACACGAAGCGAGCGCCGAGCAGGCGCGCTTCTGGTACCGCACGGTCACTTTCCAGCTGGCCGGCGATGACCTGCAGGTCCCAGGGGCCGATCCAGCTTAACCAGGGGCTTTCCGGTGCCAGGGGCATGTGCCGGGACATCCACAACCCGGGTACCGGGCGGGCGTTGTTGGAGAGCGTCAGGGAGCTCTGCCAGCCCGGGCCCCACCAACGGTCAACGGCGCCAACGCCGAGCTGCCAGTTGCCGACGATACCGGCCAGGTAGGTATCGTCGAAGCGCAGATGGGTGTCGTCACGCTCGCCATCCACGTAGCTCACTGCCAGGTTGGCGGCCCAGCGCTCACCCATGCTGTAGAGGGCGATCTGGCTGGTGGCTTCATCTTCGACCTGGGAGGAGAAACTGGTGTAGAGCGGTTCTTGCGTGGCACCACCCAGTGTCAGCTGGGCGCCGGTGGTGGCCTGGCGGGTAGTTTCAAGGGCGTTCTGCAGATAGGCGGAATGCTGATTTTTGCAGGCATTGGCCTGATCCGATGATTGTTGCGCCAAGGCCAGGCGGTAGCCTTTCATGAGAGCCGCCCAGCTGATGGGCCAGGTGAGGGTAATGCCTTTCAGGCACCCCTGGCTTTGCAGGGCTTCAATATGATGGCGCGCCGTCAGATCGCCGGCTTGCACCCAGGGGGTAGCCGCCTGGGAAGATGCGCTAAGGCCGATGCACAGGGCTCCGAGCCAACGAATTAGGGAGGGAGATAACCGCACTAGGACGTCCTATCCTTCTTGTGGTGCATAACAAGAGGCGCATTATGCGTGCTTAATCTTGTCAGCTATATGACAAGGGGCCGCATTTTACAGTTTGTTTACGGGAATGCGAACGGTTTACGACGCTGATCGAAATGAATTCAGGCGGACGCCTGAGCCGAGCCTGTTAATAGTAGCTTAGGGGGGTTTCGCGGGGTAAGTGGCTTGTCTGACAAAGCGGAGAACTTGCGCCTGAGCGACTCGGCAGGTTTACCAAACCGTTGGAGCCTTGCTTGCCAAGGCGAAGGGCTGGAAGCCGGCGCCGTGCCTGGCCCAAGGCTTTCGCTTTGCGAGCAAAGCTCCAACGGATTTTGGGGTTGGGCGGTCGCGGTTATTTTGACTCAGAGCGCATCGAGGGCTTCCCGGATCGGGGTTGCGCCGGCGATGACGTCGAATTCCCGGTTGTCCAGCTCGGCTCGAGCAGTATCAGAAAGCACTTTTGCCACATCTTCGCGTGATATGTCACCGAAGTTCTTCAACTTCTCTGCAATTTCCACTTTCTCCAGGGGCGGTTCCTCGGTGAGCCGGCCCGGGCGAACGATGGTGTAGTTGAGCCCGCTGGCGCGCAGGTGGTCGTCGGCCTTGCCCTTGGCAGTGAAGTAATGGCGTAGCTTTTCCGGGCCGGATGCCGGGTCGTCGGCGCGCATGGAGCTGACCATGATGAAGCGCCCTACTCCCTGTTCTTTTGCCTGGTCGATCAGGCTAATGGCACCGTTCTGGTCCACGTCGATGGTTTTCTCCGGGCCAGTGTGAGGGCCGGAGCCGGCAGTGAAGATGACCGTATCCTGGCCTTCCAGGGCTTTGCTGCAATCCCCTTCCAGATCCGCTTCCACGACTTCATGGGCGCCCAGGGTCTCCAGGTCGGCTTTCTGGCTCAGATCACGGACCATGGCGCGCACCTGAATATTGTCTGCCACCAGATGGGGGATCAGGCGACGACCGATTTTGCCGTTGGCGCCGGCGATCAGAACATTCATGGGGGCTCCTTGCTTGTCATGGCTGGTAGTTTAGTGATGGAGGGTTGGGGATGGATTTCAAGGGGGGGAGGGGCAGGAGCCGCCGTTGGAGCCTTGCTCGCAAGGCGAAGGGCTGCGTACCTACCAATTCGCTTTGCAAGCAAAGCTCCAACGAATAGTGGGGGCTTCTCGGCTTCTGCTCAGCGAATCATTCATCCCACTGCTGTGGCACTTCTTGCAGTTCGTCCAGGTTGTAGCCCCGGTCCTGGGCGATGCTTTTCAGCTTGCTGTAGGTGGCGTCGCTGATATGCGGCTGGCGGGCCATGATCCAGAGGTAGTCGCGTTTTTCGCGGCCGATGATGGTGGTCTGGTAATCCTCGTCCACGTACAGCACCCGGAAATCCGCCTTGAAGGGCCAGATAAAGCGCATACCCCAGATGGCCGGGTCCACATCGCTGACGAAGCCGGTGGGGGTCATGCGTTTGAACTCCCCGTCGAACCCGCCTTTGCGGAAGGTGAAGGTGGTGGCAATCTTGTTGGGGCCAATGCGTTTGTAGTTCTCCACCGCATTGTAGGCACCCTTTTCCGGCAAGGTGGGAATATTGGCGATCACGTACCAGTCGCCCATGAAACGGTCCAGATTCAGGTTGTCAGCAATCTGGATCGGGTCTTGCGGGTGGGTTTGGCAGGCTTGCAGCATGATCAGACTCACAATGATTAGGATGCGGCGCATTGGGGATCTCCTTTATGGGGAGAATGCCGCATGGTGGGACAAGGCGGGGTGAATGTTGCCAAGGCAATCGGGCTGGATAACTCCGTAATCAGGCCCAAAACCATGGGGAACAATGAGCTGCGGGAACGGAGCGTTGCGAAGTAACGCCCGCAGGGCGGCCCGAAGGGCGGCCCGAAGGGTGAGCGAAGCGAATAACCGATGTTCACATCGCGAAGGGGTGCCGGGAAGGCTGTGCCAACGTCTTCGCGATGCAAGCATCGCTTCCCACAAAAGGCGCGGGGGGGAAAGCCTTCAAAGCCAGGCGGCATTCCAGAATGGGTAATCTCGTACTGACTTTACTAGTCCCGCCCTGACCGGGTTGGCGATGATGTAGCGGGCTGTCGGCTTGAGGGCTTGTTCACTTCTCAGGGCATGATCATGGAAGCCCGGTTGCCAGATGGGCTGATCCTGATACCGGGAAACCCTTGCCTTTACCATTCTGATTATTTGAGACAGCTCGTGCTTTTCCGTAGTAGATAGCAACCAGTGGATATGGTCAGGCATGACCACATAGCACCAGGTATGGCTGGCGCCCTGGGTGTCAGACCGGGTGATGGCTCTGCAGGCCTGGCAGGCCGTAGTGAAATGGGAAAACCATGGGTACCTGCCTGCTGTGGTGAATGTGACCAGATAGGGTCGGCCTACCTCTGAGAACCGCCCTTTTCTCAGGGAATGGCTGTGGTATCGGTGAGTCATGAATGGAGAGGCTATCGGGTAGAGCCTGAGCTGGCTGTCAGTGATTGGGGGTGATGGGTGTCATCCAGGTGGGACAGTTGTCTGAGTTTGGGGGAGTTACAGATGGTTGGGGGGCTTGGGTAGGTGGGTGCCAACTTCTTCGTTATGCAAGCATGAGTTATTCGCTGCGCTCACCCTTCGGGCCGCCATCCTGGCGTTACTTCGCTGCGCTCTGTTCCCACAAAAACCATCCCAGGCGGCAACGGAGTTTGTGGGAAGCGATGCTTGCATCGCGAAGAAGTTGGCACGGAGCTATTACAGAACTACCCCGCCTTCTTCTGGCTTTTGGCGGCGGTGGCGGGTTCCACTTTTACCGGGATGCCGTTGAGCTGGGCCATGGCGGTGACGGCTTCGACGCGGTTGCTGCCGATGATGTCGTTGACGCTCTGGCCAGCCACCCGGCGGGCAACACCCAGTTGTACGCCTTCCCGATCATGGCCCCAGCCGTGGGGCACGCTGATGACGCCGGGCATGATGTCATCGCAGAGCCAGGCTGGCAGGGTGATGGTGCCGGCGGGAGTGCTAACGACCACGTCGTCACCGTCGGCCACGGCCAGGCGTTTGGCATCGTCCGGGTGGATCATGGCGTTACAGCGACCCTTCCCTTTCACCAGACGCTGGCTGTTGTGCATCCAGGAGTTGTTGCTGCGGATGTGGCGGCGGCCAATCATCAGCATCTGGTCAGGCTCCACCGGTTTGGGCGCGGGCAGGCCCTGCAGGGCACGGAAGTAGAGGGCCGGCACCAGGTTGATGCGCTGGTCCCGGGTGAACAGCCGCTCCGGGAGCATGGGCTCCAGGGGGCCGAGATCGATGCCGTGGGGCTCGGCCAGCAGCTTTTTCAGGGTCAGGCCCTTGCGCTCGCCTCTCAGGACTTTCCAGGCCACTTTGGGCAGGGAATGCAGGCCGTTGCGGCGCAGGTCGTCCAGCACCTTGCCGCCGGTGCCGTAGGGCCCCAGCCGCAGGCCCAGATCCACCAGACCGCGATCGCCCAGTTTGCGGACAAAGCGGTCGGTGGCGGCGATTTGCAGGCGGGTTTTGCGGTCCCGGGCGCGCAGGCGATTGAGCCTTGTGGTCAGGCCATTGAGGATCTCCCAGTCGTGCAGGGAGCCTTCGGGTTTGGGCACCAGCGGCGGGGTGAATTTGACCACGTTGCGCACCGCCACGGCCTGGAAGATGGGGTCGAACTGGGCGTGTTCCAGCTGCCCGGTGGGCGGCAGAATGATGTCCGCGTGGCGGGTGGTTTCGTTGATGTAGAAGTCGATGCTGACCATGAAATCCAGGTTGCTCAGGGCCTGATCGAGCTTCTGGCCATCGGGACAGGACAGCACCGGGTTGCCGGCGTGGGAGACAAAGGCTTTCACCTGCCCCTTGCCGGGCGTGAGCATTTCGTCGGCCAGGGTGGTCACCGGGAATTCGCCGCCGAATTCCGGGTAGCCGTGCACCCGGCTGCGGTACCGGTCGAAGCTGCCGGTGTCGCCGCTGAGGGCACCAATGGCAACGATGTCGAAGGCGGGTTTGGTGAACATGACGCCGCCTTCCCGGTCCAGATTGCCGGTGAGGATGTTGATCACATAGACCAGCCAGGCACTGAGGGTGCTGTGGGCACTGGTGGTGACGCCGACGCGGGAGTAGATGGCAGCGCGTGGGGCGGCGGCGATATCGCGGGCCAGTTTGCGGATGGCATCAGCGGGCAGGCCCACGGTGTCTGCCACTTTTTCCGGTTTCCAGTTGGCCACCAGGCGGGCCAGGTCCTTTTTGCCATCGAGAATGTTGTCCAGCTGGCCTGGGGCCACCAGCAGCTCTTCGAACAACACCTGGACGATGGCCAGCAGCAGGTAGACGTCGGTGCCGGGGCGCACGAAGTGGTGTTCGTCGGCGACCTTGGCGGTTTCGGTGCGGCGCGGGTCGATGACCACTACCCTGCCCCCGCGTTTCTGAAGTGCCTTCAGGCGCCCTTTCACGTCCGGCACGGTCATGATGGAGCCGTTGGAGGCCAGCGGGTTGCCACCGATGATGAGGAAGTAGTCGGTGCGGTCCACATCGGGGATGGGAAACAGGGCCTGGTGGCCGAACAGTTGCCAAGTGGCAAGCTGGTGCGGGAGCTGGTCGGCGGAGGTGGCGCTGTAGCGCTGGCGGCTGCGCAGGGCTTTCACGAACGGCAACAGGGTAAAGAGCGCCCCGTGGTTATGGGCGGTGGGGTTGCCGAAATAGAGCGCCACCGAATCCTTGCCGTGAGTCTCCTGGATGTTGTGCAGGCGCCGGGCGGTTTCGTCCAGGGCCTCGTCCCAGCTGATCGGCACCCAGCCATCGGCGGTGCGTTTCACAGGGTGGCGCAGGCGGTCCGGGTCGTGGTGCAGGTCCTGCAGGGCCACGGCCTTGGGGCAGATGTGGCCTTTGCTGAACGGGTCGTCCTTGTCGCCACGGATGGCCAGAATCTCGTCACCGCGATGCTCGATCTCGATGCCGCACATGGCTTCGCAGAGGTTGCAGGTGTGGTAATGCGTCTGTTTCATCCGTGACCTCGTCCTGGCGCTTTGGCTTGGAGTGTTCTTGATAACAGACGTGCAAAGAGGATGCCATGATTTAATCGGAAACGATGCCCCACCCCACCGTGAAACCGTTGGAGCCTTGCTCGCAAGGCGAAATGCTCCGCTGACCGCCCCAGCCGTGAATTCGCTTTGCGAGCAAAGCTCCAACGGTGGATTCGTGATTCGCTCGGAATGGGGGGGCCGGATCGTTGGTGCCTTGCTCGCAAGGCGAAGGGCCCCGTTACCCACCCCGGGCGTGAATTCGCTTTGCAAGCAAAGCTCCAACGGCGGATTCGTGATTCGCTCGGGATGAGGAGGTCCGGATCGTTGGAGCCTTGCTCGCAAGGCGAAGGGCCCCGTTACCCGCCACGGGCGTGAATTCGCTTTGCAAGCAAAGCTCCAACGGCAGATTCGTGATTCGCTCAGGATGGGGAGGTCCGGATCGTTGGAGCCTTGCTCGCAAGGCGAAAGGCTCCGCTGCCCGCCACGGGCGTGAATTCGCTTTGCAAGCAAAGCTCCAACGGCGGATTCGTGATTCGCTCGGGATGAGGAGGTCCGGATCGTTGGAGCCTTGCTCGCAAGGCGAAGGGCTCCATTAACTGACATAGCCAGTGTCTTCACTCACCGCGACAATTTATAGCCAGGCCGCATCCCAATAAGGGTACTCCCCTACACGCTCAACCAATCCCGCCCGGAGCGGGTTGGCGATGACATAGCGAGCGATAGGCAAGAGATCCTCATCCGAACGTAAGGCGCGGTCATGAAACCCCTTTTGCCAGAGATTAACTTCCACCAGACGAGAACATTTACCCTTGAACATCCTGACCGTCTGCTCAAGTGAATATTTGCCATTGAGGCAAAACAGCCAGTGGCAGTGATCCGGCATCACCACAAAACACCAAGTGTGGCTGGCTCCCATACGGTCAAGACTCTGGATTGTCCGGCAAGCCTCTCGGGCCGGGAGATGATTGGCAAAGTGGGGATATCTATGGCGGGTCGTACATGTCACCAGATAGACCTGGCCGGTAATAGATACGCGCCCTCCTCTCAAGCGCTGTGTTTGATATCGATATGTCATACCGAAATCATCGCCGTAGATGAAAGCGTAAACGACAGCAGAATGGACCAAACGCTGTAGGTCAGTTGAGATAATCGACGTAATCCACGGCTGAGGTTCGCCTTGCGAGCAAGGCTCCAACGGCTTCGCTGGCCTGCCAGAGTAGTTCACGCGGCGGGTAGGTAGTGCTGGAGTTGCGAGGGGTAACAGGTCAAAACAAAAAAAGCCGCCCATTTGCGTGGGCGGCAATGCTTCAAGATTGAGGGGGGAGAAATTACTTCGCGTACGGCAGGGATGAGTGATGCAGGTTGATCAACAGCTCATCATCCACATGCGTATAACCGAAGCTGTATTCTACTTTGACTTCTTCACCCTCGACGGTGGTGAAGAAGTAATTTCCCATGGCAATGGCCTGATTGCCATTAATGATCACTTCTTCATTTTCAAAGCGGACATTGGTCCAGGGCTTGATGGCGAAGCCCTTGTCTTCTTCGATCATGCCACCGACGAAGTAGCTCAGTGCTTCATCAACGTCACCACGGAACTGGTCGTCGGCTGCCAAGGTAGGCTTGAAGGCTACCGAGCCATGGTCATACGCGTACAGGTCATCAATCAGTTCTTTTGCCGCTTCGGTGTAATCACCACCATCAGTTTTGACTTTACCGATTTCAACAATGCCATCGCCCCATTTTTTCTGGGCCTCGATGATGTCTGCCTCCGAAATGCCGGAAGCGTAGACAGAAGCGGAAAAAAGAGACAAAGCCGAGAAAGTGAATAGAGACTGAATTTTCATGAATTGACTCCTGTTAAGTTTCAGGAGTTACTCTATCGACACAGCCATGAACAGGTACTTTAGGCAACATTAACAGAAGATTAACGTTGATCAGAATTCGAGACTCGGTACCCAACGCCACGGACGGTTTCGATAAAAGAGCCATCGTCATTCAATTTGACGCGTATTCGGCGAATATACACATCGACAATATTTGTCATGGGGTCTTCGCTGTTTGACCAAACTCGCGACAATATCTTCTCTCTCGAAAGAACCTTGCCCTGGTTAGTCAAAAAGTATCTTAGAAGATCAAACTCCATTTGTGTCATCTTGACCACAATGTTGTTTTTCCACACCAGACGCTGGTCGACATCCATGACAACATCACCCGACTTCAGCAAGTCTTCAGCATGCTGGGAAAACCGTCGGGAGAGCGCCTCTATCCGCGCAAGAAGCTCCTCAAAATCAAAGGGTTTGCCCAGGTAATCATCCGCTCCGGACCTTAACCCCAGAATTCTGTCTTCAGTATCATCCAGGGCTGTGAGCATCAAGACTTTGGTTTCCGGCTTTTTTTCCTTGATTTTAGTCAGAACATACATGCCATCTTTTTTGGGTAGCATACGGTCCAGGATAACCAACTCATAATCGCCAGAAAGGCAAGCCTGCAGGGCTTTCTCTCCATCCGAAGCCACATCGCAAAAATACCCCTCAGCCTTGAGCCCCCGGAATAAAAAAGAAGCAAGCCTTTCTTCATCTTCTACGATAAGAATCTTCATACACTCTCTTCACAAGGCAGCTCAATCTCAATGGAGGTCCCTTTGCCCAAATCGCTCTCAAGATTAATTTTCCCTTCATGGGCATCAATGATCGATTTGGCAACAGCCAGGCCCAGCCCAACCCCCTTACTTCGGGATGAGGATCTTCCTCCTCGGTAGAAACGCTCAAAGACAAAAGGAATGTCCCGGGGATCGATACCAACGCCATCATCAGTAACACGAACAACCGCCTTGTCCTGTTGCTTCATAACAGAAACCTTCACTGATGACCCTTCACCAGCGTAAGAAAGGGCATTCTCTACCAGTATGATAAAAAGCTGCTTTATCCTGTCTGGGTCAATGACCGCGAAAACCGGCACCGGATAACTTGCCTCAAGAGAGACATCATTCTTGTCTGCCAGGGATCGCATATCACGGATAACTTCATCTGCCAAAGCCGTGATTTCAACATTACGCTTGTCAATACGCATGGTGCCAGAGTCTGTGCGCGCCACAAACAATAGATCATCAACCAGGTGCGACAATGATATTGCCTGTTCATGGATACAGGTAAGTGCATCCTGATAATCCCTCACATCCCTGTCTGAATGACGTAATGCCACCTGCGCTTCACCCCGGATAATAGTGAGCGGTGTCCTGAGCTCATGGCTGATGTCCGCAAGAAAGCTCCGTCTGACTGAGTCACTCTTGGCCAGCTCTGCATTCACCGCCATCAATTCTGTTGTTCTTTGTGAAACTTTATACTCCAGTTCCAGACGCGCCTGATCTTCAGACAAGTGCTGGATCTGTAATTTCTCGGTCATGACGTTAAATAGAACCGCTATCTGGTCAAATTCTCTGTCGAATCCGCGAGGAACCCTGTATGAAAAGTCCCCTTTACCAATTGCATCTGCCGCATCACTGATTGCTGAAAGCGGCCGGGTTACGGAATTGACCAGAACCCATACTCCCACACCCATCAAAACAACCGCGAGAAAACCCAGCCCAATCGAAACCCAGAATATGGTTACATTCATGGCATCAATGCGCGCATTGAATGCTTTGACTACATTAGTTTGTCGAACAACCGCGGAATTAATGGAGTCTCTGAATTCAACATCGATCTTTTCTTCGAGAATAAACTTCATCTCATTTTCAATTTCACTCAGTGGTAGCTTGGAGATACCTTCAAGTGAATAGATAATTGAATCGATGATTTTCTCAAGGTCATCTGTATCCTCTATAGTGCCCTGAGTATATTCCTCTCCTGCTGTTTCTCTTTGCTGGCGCTCCAGAACCTTGATTTTCCCCAGGGATTCAGAAACCAGCGCCCTTTTGTTTCTCACTTTTGCCTGATTTGCCTGGTCCCCGAAGAGAATCTCGTCGGTAAGCTGTTTGAAAAGACGATAAGAGGTACTGGATAGCTTGAGGTGTTCAGAAAGCAGAGAGTTTGCCATATTGATCTGCTGGATCTGCTTCGCGGTCACAAAGGATGACCAAACGATAGTAATCACCGCCAGCACAACGAGAACAATACTCAGGAAGGAAAAGGCAACAATTTTTCTTTTGTACACATTTTTTCCCCAATATCACTCTCACGACCCCAGTTTGGGCTCAGGGTGGAGGCCAGTAAACCCGCAGGCACGACTCTCAGGCATCAAGGAGAGACGCCTTCTGACAGAAACCGATAATCCTTACCGGCAGGCAAGAATAATCCGAACAGCTGCCTGTACAGGGAACCCATCCGCTTCCAAACAAAAAAATCGAGCCCCAGAGGAGGCTCGATTCTAGAAAATACCCTGAATCAGGGCAAGACTGCGTCAATAGACTTGTTAAGACATGCTTTAGAATGCCATCTGGGCACGCAGGGCCACCTGATTGGACTCATCACCAGTGAGGGTATTCTCACCCATCACGTAGTTAAGCATGAAGCGCATGGCAGGGTTGAGGTAGTAATTCACGCCAACACTGGTCGTTTCTGCTTCCAGGTCTGTTACATCCTTGTTTTCAATGTAGTCATAACGTGCGGTCAGCTGGACAATGTTGTTGCCTTTAGCAGTGGTAAAGACACCTTTGCTGGACTTGTACGGCTTCATTTGACCAGTCAGCGTATACGCACCCTGGATGTAGTAGGTTTGAACCTCTTCATCATCACCGGTGGCATTGCCAAAATCTGCAATGGCATATTCAGCCTGCGCAAACACAGGGCCCGCTGAAATGGCGGCTTCAAGACCAACAGTGTTGACACTTTCGCCTTCTGTGGTCAGAGCGATCGTCTCGCTGGGACCACGGCGGCCCACATAGTCAGCCTCGGCTTCGAAAGCGGTGGTCATGCTGTTGGCATTTTCCACAGAGTAGGAAGCACCCATGTGCACTACCATGTTGTCTTGCATGATCGGTGCAAATGTCGCCCGGGCAGAACCGCCCAGACCCTCGTTACGGTTATCCCCAGCTGACTTGGTATTGAAACCCGCTACACCCAGGGTGTACTGGTCATCAGAGATCAAATAGCCAACACCTTGCTGGAACTGACGGCCGTTGTAGATACCCGTGGCGGAAGCGTAAGGACGCTCCATCATCAGAATATCGTTGGAGCTGGTGATTTCTTCCATGCTTCTGTAAGGCTTGAACTGACCAATAGTCAGTTTACCGGGACCGACTTTGGTGTAGATGTTCATGTCACGGAAACCGGTACCCGTGGTGCCACTTTGACCGGCAAAGTCGTTTTCAAAGACATAGCCCCAGTTATACAGCTTGCCCTTCAGGGTGATACGGGCACGACGAAACTCAGAAGTACTTGTTGAATCAGTCAGGTCGTTATCAAAAGCATAAGCATCGAAATGAATACGACCACCAACAGAACCCTCGAAGGAGCCGTCAGAGGATACAATTTTCAGATTGCCGCGCGTAGACGCTTCGTCTGCAATAACCATTGCCGGGCTGGCAACAGCCGCCCCGACCAAAACTGCTAACATTTGCTTCTTCATTTGGTTCTCCCTCAATCAGGCAATTCAGACGTTTTAAACAGTACTGCTTATCCCTGCGCAAACAGGCTTTGTTACTGCTTGGTGACGCAGTATGGGGAGTTAGAGTGACGGAAAAGTTGCTCAAATGTGAAGTTTTTATTTCAGCGGGAACTTTTGGGCAGAGAACACAGCAACGCGCTTTCTATCAAGCCGTTGTAACAGTAGGAGTTCCCTTCCAGGGGACGAACCGCGCGTTGCGCGGAAATCGTCGCAGGACGACGAGGAGTACCACGACTCGACAGGTTTATCAGCAGGCGATAGGCAAACGCTGCTACTTCTTTTCCTCGCCAAGGCTCGGATTCGCACCCCAAGCGGTGCTCCTACAGCGGCTCCGTAGACATCCTTTTTGCCTGCTGCCAGGCAGCTTCCAGGGCGTCGTCGTCGAGGGTGTCGAGCGGTTCTGGCTGGTCCTGCTCCATTTGCCGGAAGCGGCGTTCGAATTTGGCGGTGGCCTTGCGCAGGGCCTGTTCCGGGTCCAGCTTCAGGTGGCGGGACAGGTTGACGAGGGTGAACAGCACATCGCCGAATTCATCCTCGATGGCGGTCCGCTCGCCGCTGGCCATGGCCTCATCCAGTTCCGCCAGTTCATGGTCCACCTGGCGGCGTACCGGGGGTGTCTCCGGCCAGTCGAAGCCCACCTTGGCAGCTTTCTTCTGGACTTTGGCTGCCCGCTGCAGGGCCGGCAGGCCGGCGGGGACGCCATCCAGGGCGCTGTCATGGGCCCGGCCCTTGGCCGCCCTCTCCTGTTGCTTGATGGCCTCCCAGTTGACCTTCACGGCGGTTTCGTCGGCGGCGTCCGACTCGCCGAACACATGGGGGTGACGGCGCACCATCTTGTCGCACAGCACCTGAACCACCTGATTGAAATCGAACAGGCCCTTTTCCCGAGCTATCTGGGAATGAAACACCACCTGCAACAACAAATCCCCCAGCTCTTCCTTCAACTCCGGGTAATCCCGCTGGGCAATGGCCTCCGCCACCTCGAAGGCTTCCTCGATGGTATAGGGGGCGATGGAATCGAAATCCTGCTTCACATCCCAGGGGCAGCCGGACTCCGGGTCGCGCAGGCGGGACATGATGGATAGCAATCGGTCTATGGAGTGCTTTGGCATGCTTTCCCCTGATTCGTAGCGGCCATGCTTGTGATCAACGTGAGGGATTAAGTCGGCAGTTGATAGTGGACAGTTGACAGCTAAACCCCCGAAACCCTATCACGTGGCCGCTGGTTTTTAGCTGTCAACTTTTAACTGTCCACTGTCAACTATCATTTCTTATACCGCCGCACCTCAAGCACGCCCTTCAACTGGTCCATCTTGGCCAGCACCTTGCCCAGGTTGCCGAGGGTGGCGATTTCCAGGGTGAGGAGCATGGTGGCGGTGTTGTCGTCCTGGTGGGACTGGGTGTGAACGGCGGTGACGTTGACCTTTTCGTTGGCCAGTACCGCGATCACGTCCTTGAGCAATCCCTGACGGTCCCAGGCGCGCAGGAAGATATCCACCGGGTAGGTGATGCGGTCGGCTTCCCCCCAGGTGACTTCGATCACCCGGTTGGGGTCGTCGCCCTGCATGGCCAGCAGTTTTTCGCAGTCGGCCCGGTGCACCGTGACACCGCGGCCGTGGGTAATGAACCCCATCACCGGGTCGCCGGGAACCGGCTGGCAGCAACCGGCCATGTGGGTCAGCAGGTTGCCCACGCCCTGAATGGTCACATCGCCGGATTTCGAGGCCTTGGGCTTGGAGAGCACCAGGTCCAGCTCCCGCTGGCTGTCGTCCGGCTGCAGGGACTGGACCTGGTTGACCACATGCCCCGGGCGCAGGTCACCAGCCCCCAGGGCCGCCAGCACATCGTCGCCGGTCTTCAGATTCAGGTGCGGTGCCAGGGTATCCAGGTCCACCTTTTCCAGGGCCAGGCGGGACATCTCCTTTTCGAGCATGGCCTTGCCCTGAGTGATGTGCACGTCACGATCCTGGCGCTTGAACCACTGGTGGATGCGCGCCCGCGCCGAAGAGGTGGCCACATAGCCCAGTGACGGCGTCAACCAGTCGCGGCTGGGGCCGCCCTCCTTGGCAGTGAGGATGGTGACCTGCTCGCCGGTGTTGAGGGTGTAGTTGAGCGGCACGATGTGGCCGTTGATCTTGGCTCCCCGGCAGCGGTGCCCCACTTCGGTATGGATGTGATAGGCAAAGTCCACCGGGGTGGCGCCGGCCTCCAGGTCCACCACGTGGCCATCCGGGGTGAACACATAGACCCGGTCGCTGACCAGGCCATGGCGCAGCTCGTCCACCATGGTGTCCGGGCTGTCCTCGCCCAGCTCCTCATGCCATTCGAGTACCTGGCGTAGCCAGGCAATCCGCTGTTCGTAGTCGCTGACACCGCTCTTGCCCTTCTTGGCGCCTTCCTTGTAACGCCAGTGGGCACAGACGCCCAACTCCGCCTCTTCGTGCATGGTGAAGGTACGGATCTGAACTTCCAGCATCTTGCGTTCCGGGCCCACCACCGCCGTGTGCAGGCTCTGGTAGCCGTTGGCCTTGGGGCTGGCGATATAGTCGTCGAATTCCTTGGGCACGTGTTGCCACAGGGAATGGACGATGCCCAGGGTGGCGTAGCAGTCGCGCAGCTCCGGCACCAGTACCCGCACGGCGCGCACGTCATAGACTTCGCCGAATTCCAGATGCTTTTTCTGCATCTTCCGCCAGATGCTGTAGATATGCTTGGCCCGGCCGTGGACTTCGGCGCCGTGGATGCCGTTTTTCTCCAGGTAGCCACGCAGTTGCTCCAACACATTGTCGATGTACTGTTCCCGGTCCAGGCGTTTTTCATCCAGCAGCTTGGCGATCTTCTTGTAGGCGCCGGGTTGCAGATAGCGGAAGGACAGGTCCTCCAGCTCCCACTTGAGCTGCCCGACCCCGAGTCGATGGGCCAGGGGCGCATAGATATCGAAGATTTCCTGGGCCACCTTGCGCTGACGCTCGGGCTCGGATTCCTTCACGGCGCGGATGATCACGGTCCGCTCGGCCAGCTTCACCAGGGCCACGCGCACGTCGTCGACCATGGCCACCAGCATTTTGCGCATGTTGTCGAGCTGGCCGTCCTGCTGGCCGAGCACGGCCTTGCGGGTAGGGTTCAGGTTGGTGCTGATGGCCGCCATGCGCAGCACGCCTTCGATCAGGCGGGCCACGTCCGGGCCGAATTCCTTTTCCACTTCCGGCAGGGACATCTGCCCTTCGCGCACGGAGCGGTAAAGGATGGCTGCGGGCAGCACATCGGTGTCGGTGCCCAGATCCACCAGCACTTCGGCCATTTCCAGGCCGATATCCAGGCAGCCCTTACCGTAAGGCCAGTGGCGACCGGCCGCTTCCCCGGCCATCTGACACTGTTCCGCCCGCTCACAGGCCTGCTCCAGTGCCTCGCCGTTGCGTACCGGGGCCCGGGTGTCCAGGTTCGCCAGCCAGTCACGCCAGTGACCGGTGGTGCCTTCTGTGGGACGGCGTACCGTTACCATGTGCTTTCCTTCTGGTTTAGGTGGCGAGCCAAGGCTGAAGCCACCCTCGTTGGCGCCTGAAGAGTCTGGCGTCAACGGCTCACATCATTTCTTTTCGAACACCGCGATGGATTCCACGTGGGTGGTGTGGGGGAACATGTCCATCACCCCCGCCGCTTTAAGACGGTATCCCAGGGCGGTGAGTTCCCCGGCATCGCGGGCCAGGGTGGCCGGGTTGCAGGACACATAGACGATCCGCTTTGCACCAAACCGGGGCATCAATTTCACCATCTCCAGCGCGCCGGTGCGCGGTGGGTCAATCAGGATACGATCATATTTGCGATTGGCCCAGCTCTGCCCGGCCACATCCTGACTCAGATCCCAGGCGTGGAATTCCAGGTTTTCCAGGCCATTGCGGCGGGCATTCTCGTAGCCGCGCTCCACCATGGCCTTGCTGACTTCCACCCCGACCACCTTGCCGGCCCGCTTTGCGGCCGGAATGGTGAAATTGCCCAGGCCACAAAACAGGTCGAGCACGGTGTCATCGGGGGAGATATCCAGCAAATCCAGTGCCAAGGGCACCATCTTGCGGTTGATCTCCGCGTTGACCTGGGTGAAGTCCGTGGGGTGAAAGGCCAGCTCCACATCGGCGGAGGGGTGGCGGTAGTACAGGCGCTCCTCGTTCTCCGCCCCGGTGAGGGCCGGCCAGATGCGGTGCACGGTGCTTTCGTTGCCCGGTTGCAGGTACAGGTGCCAGCCCAGCGGCTGACAGAAATCCAGGAAGGCCTGCTGGTCTTCATCGGGCAGCGGGTCCAGATGGCGGATGATCAGCGCCACATCCTCATCGCCGGCGGCCAGTTCGATCTGCGGGATGCGGCTGCGACTCTTGAGGCCGTGCATCAGGGTACGCAGATCGGAGAGGCGATGGCCCACGGACGGAATCAGCACTTCGCACTGCTGCAGCTGGGCGATGAAACTGTTGCGCTTTTCCCGGAAGCCCACCAGGGTTTCGTCCTTGGCTTCCACATATTTCACGCCCATGCGGGCCTTGCTGCGATAGCCGGTGACCGGGCCACTGAGTGGCGGCAGCCATTCCTTCGGCGCCAGACCCCCAAAGTGCTGGAGCTGCTCACGCAGTACCGCTTCCTTGCGGGCGATCTGCACGTCCGGGTTCATGTGTTGCAGGCTGCAGCCGCCGCACAGGGTGCTGTGCTGGCAAGGGGGCTCCACCCGATCCGGGGAGGCACGCACGATCTCCACCGCCTTGCCCTCGTCGAACTTGCGGCGCATGTAGGTGAACTTGAACATCACCTCTTCGCCGGGCAGGGCGTTGTCGATAAAGGTGGTCTTGCCATCACGACGGGCAATGCCGCGGCCGTCGTGGCTGAGCGATTCAATGCTGGCGGGCTCCGGGGTTTCCGGTAACTGCTTGCGTTTTCGGGCCATAATTCCAAATCATAGTTGACAGTTGATAGTGGACAGTTGACAGCTACGCGATAGAAGTTTCAGTGACAGAAATGCCAGGGGCCGCGCGGAAAGTCTGAACGCGGCCTCTTGCCATCCAGATCCAACCCGCGTTGCCCGCGACGCTGTCAACTGTTAACTATCAACTGTCAACTGATGTCCAGGCTTCCAGGAAGCCCAGAAAGTGCGGATGGCCTTCGGCTTTCAGGTAGTCCTGCAACAGGGTCAATTCCTGTTCGTAGCCGGTGGGGTCCAGCTCGCCGCGCATCAGCTGGAAGCGCAGGTAGACCAGCCAGGTGTTGAGCACATCGGTCTCGCAGTAATCACGAATACCCTTGAGGTTGCCTTCCTGGAAGGCGTCGAACACCTTGCCGCCGCTCATGCCCATCTTGCCGGGGAAGCCCAGCAAGGTGGCGATCTGGTCCAGCGGGGCGTTGGCCCGGGCGTTGAACAGGGCCAGCTGGTCCATCAGGTCCAGGTGGCGCTGGTGGTAACGGCTCAGGTAATTGTTCCATTTGAAGCTGGAGTCTTCGTTACCGGTTTCCCAGTAACGGCGGGCCTGCACACCATGCTTGAGGGCACGGTAATGCAGCACCGGCAGATCGAAGCCACCACCGTTCCAGCTCACCAGATTCGGGGTAAAGCGGTCGATACCGTCGTAGAAGCGCTCGATCAGCTCTTTCTCACTACTGTCCTCGTCCCCCAGGGACCAGACCTTGATGCCCTGGGTGGAGCGCAGCACCACAGAGATGGCAACGATGCGATGCAAATGCAGGCGCAGGAATTCGGTGCCGTTTTCCTGGCGGCGCAGATTCAACAGGGCACTGGCGGTGTCCTTGTCACTGAGGCCATCCAGATCGTAAATGCGGCGTCCGCCGTCCAGATCGGGGATGGTTTCGATGTCGAATACCAGTACGTTCATTCAGCTCTCCAAAATGGCAAGGGCCCGCTTTAGGTGGCGGGCATCCAGCGTCAGGCTTGTTGCTGGAACACCCCGGTGGACAGGTAACGGTCGCCACGGTCGCAGATGATGGCCACGATGACGGCGTTCTCCAGTTCTTCGCTCAGGCGCAAGGCCCCGGCCACGGCACCGCCGGAGGAGACACCACAGCTGATACCCTCTTCCCGGGCCAGCCGGCGCATGGTGTGCTCGGCCAGGGCCTGATCCATGTCGATGACCCGGTCCACCCGGGAATCATCGTAGATGGACGGCAGGTACTCCTTCGGCCAGCGACGGATGCCGGGAATGGAAGAGCCTTCGGTGGGTTGCAGACCGATGATCTGGATCGCCGGGTTCTGTTCCTTCAGGAACATGCTGCAGCCCATGATGGTGCCGGTGGTGCCCATGGAACTGACAAAATGGGTAACGCCACCCTGGGTATCGCGCCAGATTTCCGGGCCGGTGCTTTCGTAATGGGCCATGGGATTGTCCGGGTTGGCGAACTGGTCCAGCACCCTGCCCTCACCCCGGGCCTGCATGGCCTGGGCCAGATCTCGGGCGCCTTCCATGCCTTCTTCCTTGCTCACGGAAATCAGCTCGGCGCCGTAGGCAGCCATGGCGTCGCGGCGTTCCTGGCTCTGGTTGGCGGGCATGATCAGTTTCATGCGGTAGCCGCGCATGGCAGCGGCCATGGCCAGGGCAATGCCGGTGTTACCACTGGTGGCTTCGATCAGGGTATCGCCGGGCTTGATCTCTCCGCGAGCCTCGGCCTTCATGATCATATTCAGGGCCGGGCGATCTTTCACCGAGCCTGCCGGATTGTTGCCTTCCAGCTTCACCAGAATGGTATTGGTGGTGTCGCCCGGCATCCGCTGCAGGCGAACCAGGGGCGTATTGCCCACGGTCTGTTCGATGGTTTTATGGTTCATGGCGCGCATTGTACCTAAAAGCTGGCACGGGGGAGACTCCCCAAAGGTGATCACTACAGGAGCGAGGTACGAGGAGCGAGTTACGAAAAGCAAAACCGGTTTTATGCCTTTCGCTCCCCGTAACTCGTACCTCGACACTCTATTCCATAGCCATACACGACTGATGCCAGCGAAAAAGCGGCTCTGATACCGATGAGTCCAACAACAACAGGCGTTTTCTCCGTGTCCTCTGTGGCCTCAGCGGTGAAACAGGGTTCGGCAAAATGGCCGGGTTCGTGGCAGTGACCGGCATCTCGGGCATAATGGGCGAAAACAACAGCAACGACGGGGATTCATGGTCAACCAAAGCCTTCGCTCACGCCTGATGTTCATGACCATTCTGCCCGCTCTGATGGCGGCACTGGTGGTGGGCGGTTATTCCCTGGTGAGCCGGCTGGTGGACGTGCGCGATACCAATGCCCAGCGCCAACAGCTGGTGACCGACAGCTTTGCCGCCCGCCTGGAGAGCACCCCCGCCTCCGATACCGCCCGCCAGCAACAGCTGCTTCGCCAGTTACTGGAAGCCACGGACGTGCGCGCCGCCACGCTGGAATTCGAGGATGATCGCCCTGCCCTGCATGCCGGGCCAAGACTGCGGCCGGTGACCGCTATCAATCAGGACGATGCCGGCCAGCGACGGGTGACCGACACCAGTTGGCAACTGACCCGGGATATCAACCCGGGAGAGCCAGCCAGACTGACCGTAGAGTTCACCCGCCAGGGACAATATGTGTCGACGCTGGAGGGGCTGATTACCCTGATTATGGTGATGGTGGCGCTGATGTTGCTGACCCTGGTGCCGGCACTGCGTTTTTCCCGGCAGCTGACCAGCCCGATCGGGGAAATGGTGGACGCGGTGCAGCGGATTCGCGATGGCGACCTGAGCATGGCCATTCATACCCAGGCAAAAGGCGAGCTGGCAGAGCTGGAAACGGCCCTGCGCCAGATGGTGTCGGCGCTGGCGGATGCCCAGACCGAGCTGCAACAGAACGTGGACCAGGCCACTCAGGATCTGCGCGAAACCCTGGAAACCATCGAGATCCAGAATATCGAGCTGGATATGGCCCGCAAGGAAGCACTCAAAGCCAGCCAGATCAAATCGGAATTTCTGGCCAACATGAGCCATGAAATCCGCACGCCGCTCAATGGCATTATCGGTTTCACCAAGTTACTGGAGAAATCGGCCCTGAGCGCCCGGCAGCAGGACTATCTCGGCACAATCCACAAGAGTGCCGATTCACTGCTGGCGATCATCAATGACATTCTCGATTTCTCCAAGATCGAGGCGGGCAAGCTGTCCCTGGAGCACACCCCGTTGAACCTGCACGACCTGATTGAGGACGTGCAGACCCTGCTGGCACCCATGGCCCAGGAACGGGGCCTGGAGCAGGCGGCCATCATCTATTCGGATGTGCCGGTGAATCTGCTCGGGGATCCGCTGCGCATTCGCCAGGTACTGACCAATCTGCTCAGCAATGCCATCAAGTTCACCGAACAGGGCTCGGTGGTGGTGCGCGCCATGCTGGAGGAAGACCGTGGCGCGGAGGCCATCATCAAGCTGACGGTGACGGACACCGGTAACGGCCTGAGCCCGGAAGCCCAGAAGAATCTGTTCAGAGCCTTTACCCAGGCCGACCAGAGCGCCCGCCGCCAGGAAGGTGGCACTGGCCTGGGACTGGCCATCAGCAAACGTCTGGTGGAAGGCATGGGCGGCGAAATCGGTATCGACAGCAGCGAAGGCCAGGGCTCGACTTTCTGGTTCACGCTGCGTGCCGAGCGGGATCCCAAACAACGCCCTTCTGCCCATCTGGAACACTTCCGGGGCCGCACCGTGACCCTGGTGGAAACCGACGAGTATGGCCGCCTGGGCCTGTATCACATGCTCAGCCACTGGCAAATGCGTATCAACGAATACCATAGTCTGGACGCCTTGATGGCCGCGCTGGACCGGGGGGAGTTGATCAGCAGCGATTTCCTGATCGTCGGCCTGCCCGCCCACCCGGAAAAGCAGGCCATGCAGCCGGTGCTGGATAATCTGGCGGCCCTGGGTCAACCCCTGCTCGCCCTGAGCAACAACCCGGAAAGCGTCTGCCGCTGGCTTGAGCATTACCCCCACTGTCAGGTGCAAGGCAAGCCCGCCACACGTCAGCGCTTATTCAACGCCCTGATGGCCCTGAGCGGTGAATTGGAGGGCAAAGAACTGGATGCGGTCAGGGAAGATCCGCTGGCCTACCCGGTATCAGTGATGGTGGTGGACGACCACCCGGGTAACCTGAAACTGGCCCGGGTATTTCTGGAAGAGCTGGGCGCTACGGTTACCGCTTGCGACAGTGGCCAACAGGCACTGGATGCGTTCCGTGATCAGACATTCGATATGGTGTTCATGGATATCCAGATGCCCGGCATGGATGGCAAGACCACGGCCGCCAGAATGCGCGAACTGGAAGCCCCCGGCTGCCATACGCCGATTGTTGCCCTGACCGCCCATGCCCTGGAAAGCGAACGCCGGGATCTGCTCGACAGCGGCCTGGATGATTACCTGAGCAAACCGATTACCGAAGGGCAGCTTCGCCATACCCTGGAACAGTGGGTGATGGACCAACCTGGCGGCCCCCTTGCTGAGCCGGGAGAGGAAAGCGAGCCGGTCAGCGACAGGGTGTTCGATGCGGACCTGGCCCGCCGACGGGCCGGCGGCCGACAAGCGCTGGCCGATGAAATGCTGAAGATGCTGCTGGACAGTCTGGCGGAAGACCGGCCTGCCATTTCGTCCGCTTTTGACAGTGCGGATCAGGACGCCTTGCTGGAGCGTGTCCACAAACTCCACGGGGCAACCCGCTATTGCGGTACCCCCCGCCTGGAGCATGCTGCCAAGACTCTGGAAGAAGCCCTGAAAACCGGTACCGAACGGGAGGCATTGGCGTCGATGGTGTCCGCCCTGTGCGATGAGATCTGTGCGCTGGAACAGTTGTGGCAGGATCAGGGCGAGGAGGCTGCTAGCTCCTAGTTTCGCGTCGCGACGCGGGCTCGACCGTGCAGGCTCGAGGTGCGTTGCCCGCGTTTGTAGGAGCGGCGCTCGCAGCGCGATTGGGGCCACCAGTACCCCCTCACCCGTTGGAGCCATGCTCGCATGGCGAATAGGGTTGGGGTGGTACGAACCCGGTGTTACCTGGATGACCTGTCGAGCCCTGAGATTCCTGATCGCCCTGCGGTCAATTCCGTGCTTCGCACGGTTCGTCCCCTGGAAGGGAACTCCTACAGCGGCTTCGTAGACATTCCAGTATCAGGGAAACTTTTCGACCCTTCTTAATCCTATCAGTGTGGCTTGTAGCTAGACGCCAGCCCCTGTCACCTGGTCCATCAGCGCTCGCATACTGCGAACGGCTTCGTCCAGGCCGGAGATCACCGCGCGGGCAATGATGCTGTGGCCGATGTTCAGTTCGTTGATGCCGGGGATCGCCGCAATGGGCAAGGTGTTGTGATAGTGCAGGCCGTGGCCGGCGTTGACCACCAGGCCCTGCTCCAGGGCATAGGCCACGCCCTCGCGGATTTTTGCCAGTTCCTGCTGTTCGCTGGCCGGGTCCGTGGCATCGGCATAGTGGCCGGTGTGGATTTCGATGGTGGGCGCCCCGCATTCGCGAGCGGCACGGATCTGCGCCGGGTCCGCGTCGATAAACAGGGAGACATCGATACCCGCTTCGGCCAACCGCTGGCAGCACTGGGCGACCCATGCCTGGTTACCCGCCACGTCGAGCCCGCCTTCTGTGGTCAGCTCTTCCCGTTTTTCCGGCACCAGACAGCAATGGGCCGGCCGGATGCGGCAGGCTATCCCAACCATTTCCTCGGTGGCCGCCATTTCCAGGTTCATGCGGGTTTGCAGCGTCTGTGCCAGTAGCTCCACATCCCGGTCATTGATGTGGCGACGGTCTTCGCGCAAATGCACGGTAATCCCATCCGCCCCGGCCTGCTCCGCCACCAGGGCAGCCTGAACCGGTTCCGGGTAACGGGTGCCCCGGGCCTGGCGGAGAGTGGCGATGTGGTCGATGTTAACGCCGAGCAATACTCTGGACATGGTGCTTTGCCTTCATTTCGTCGGTTACCGTAGGAGCCATGCTCGCATGGCGGAAATTACAGTCGCGAGGAACGAGTCACGAGAAGCGAAAGGCATAAACCCTCTTTTGCCCTTCGCAACTCGCTCCTCGTAACTCGCTTCTGATCTTTACCCTGCAAGCATGGCTCCTACAACGGATTCATTTCTCCCGAAACAGCTCACGGCTTTTCAGGGGTTTGTCTCCCAGGTGCGGGGCCAGCAATGCCCGGCACAGGTGGAGAGCGGTTTTGCGGGCTGCCGGCTGCCAGTCGCCATTGACGATGGCCAGTAAATCATTGCCATGGTACCCCTCACCAGCGGGCAACAGCCCCTGCTGCGGGTCCAGCAGATAGTATCCGTCAGGACGCACAGCCTCGCCGTGAATATCGTACCCCAGGGCGATGCCGTAGCCCATTTCCTCCAGCAGGCCCAGCTCGAACTGACGCAGGGCCACATCCAGACACTGTCCCTCCATGAGCGCATTGAGGGCCTGCTCGTAAAGCGGCCAGAGTTCCGGATGAGGGTCGTCTCGATGCAGTAACCGGATGAGCAGTTCGTTCAGGTAAAACCCGCAGTAAAGGGGCTTTCCCTGCAAGGCCAGGCGCTGCCCTCGGGGTTCACAACCGCGAAAATTGTATAGCTCGCCTGCGCTTTTCAGTTCAATCCACAGGGGGGTAAAGGGTGCCAGCAACGGATCCTTGCGCCCGCCCCGCACCACTGCTCCCACGCGACCCAATGCGGGCACAAACAACTCCACGATCAGGCTGGTATTGCGGAAGGGCCGGCGGTGCAACAGCCAGGCGGGTTGCAGGGTGTTGTTGTCGGGGATCATGGGGGCTGTTGAAAGTTCAAAGTTTAAAGTTTAAAAGCACGGAATAGCCCGGCAGTCACAGCCAGGCCATGCCCGCGACTCACCCGGCATAGAAGCGCGGAGAACCGTCTTCATGATACGCAACAGGCTTGTCCGCGCGCTTCAACTTTGAACTTTAAACTTTCAACTCCTCTCGTCATAGCCAAGGGAACGCAGGGCCCGGGCATCATCGGACCAGCCGGCCTTGATCTTCACCCACAGGTTCAGCATTACCTTGCGCTCGATAAGACGCTCGATATCTTCCCGGGCCTGGGTGCCAATCTGCTTGATGCGATCACCGCCGTCGCCAATAAGAATCTTTTTCTGGCCACGGCGCTCCACCAGGATGGCAGCGGAGATTTCGGTGATACGGGGGCCGTCTTCCCACATTTCCACTTCCACGCTGACCTGGTGGGGAAGCTCCTGGCCCAGCTGGCGCACCACTTTCTCCCGAATGATTTCTGCCGCCATAAAACGCAGACTGCGGTCGGTGAGCTGATCTTCGTCGTACCAGAATTCGCCTTCCGGCAAACGCTCTACCAGCGCTGTTTCCAGCGCTTCCAAGTTCTGCTCTCGCAGCGCAGATACCGGCACGACCGCATCAAAGGGATAACGCTCGCTGAGAGTCTCGATATGTGGCAGCAGCTGGGCCTTGTCGTCCAGGCTGTCTACCTTGTTGATGATCAGCAGCACCGGCATTTCCGGGTGCTGTGGCAACAGTGACAGCACATGCTCGTCCGCCGGAGTCCACTTGAGGCCGTCCACCATCATGCAGACCACATCCACCCCGCTGAGCGTGGAAACCGCAGCGTCGTTCATGGCCCGGTTGAGAGCCCGGTCCTGGCCGGTATGGATACCGGGGGTGTCGGCAAAAATGATCTGGTAGTGATCCCGGGTATGAATACCGTGGATGCGGTGCCGGGTGGTTTGCGGCTTACGCGAAGTAATGCTGACCTTTTGCCCGATCAGGTGATTCATCAGGGTGGACTTGCCCACATTGGGCCGGCCAACGATGGACACCATGCCACAGCGGGTCGGTTTTACGTCAGTCATACTGCTGCTCCAGCCAGCTCAGGACATTGGCCGCCACCTGCTGCTCAGCCTTGCGACGGCTGGCTCCCTGAGCCTTGAAAGTTTGTTGCATCTGTTCCAGCTCACAGGTCACTTCAAAGGTCTGCTTGGGGGCAAGCCCTTCCACCTGGGTGACCTGATAGGTAGGCAATTCGAATTTGCGGGCCTGCAGCCATTCCTGCAAGCGGGTTTTGGCGTCTTTCTGGGCACTCTGCGGAGTAATGATGCGTAGCCGCTCATCGAACCAGTCCAGCACCACCTTGCGGCACGGCGATTCGCCACCATCCAGCAGGATAGCGCCGATAATCGCTTCCAGGGCATCTGCCAGAATGGAATCGCGACGAAATCCGCCGCTCTTCAGCTCCCCTCCGCCCAGCACCAGGTAGTCCCCCAGCCCCAGCTCACGGGCCACAAGCGCCAGAGTCTGGCCGCGCACCAGCGACGCTCGCATCCGGGTGAGCTGCCCTTCCGCCGCGTCCGGGAAGCGCTCGAAAAGCGCGACGGAAATAATCTGCCCGAGCTGGGCATCGCCGAGGAATTCCAGGCGCTCGTAGTTGCGATGGCGACTGACACTGCGGTGAGTCAGTGCCAGCGCCAGGAGTTCAATATCATTGAACCGATAGCCCAACCGGGCCATCAAACGATCAAGATCATTATTCACTGGCGAACGTCTTTGCTGAACTCGTCCTGAAAGGTCATCACGATGCTGACGTTGTAGAACATGGGCTCGCGAACCTCATAATCAGTACTGATTTTGAGAATGCCGCCTTCCTTGCTGATCGCCAGGTCGTTGGCGGTGATCACGTTGACCTGGTTGATGGTAAAGCGCTTGTTCAGGGCATCCTGCACTTCACGGGGGGACATCAGCGCAGTCTTGCTGTCCTGCATCAACGACTTGATCGACGATGAAATCGTGTTGTGCTCCATGTACGCGGGCACCATTCGCAGGGCTGCGGTACCGAAGACCACGGCCACAAGCAGGATCACCGCCCAACCGATTAACGAAATTCCGCGTTGCTGTGATGGCATTGTCATCATTATTAATTCGCCTCCACCTTGTCTATGGCGCCATTACGGGAAAAACTGGGTATGGAGAAGATCGGTTCCCAATGCATCCAGATCAGGAACGCTTCGCCGACCACCAGCTCTTCCGGGACTATACCCCAGAATCGGCTGTCGTTACTGTTATCCCGGTTGTCGCCCATCACAAAGTAGGCGTCTTCCGGCACCTGCCATTCGCCCTGGGTGCGGCTTTGCGGCAGTTTGCGGCCGGTAAAGGGGTTGATCTTGCCTTCTTGCCAGATGAGGTGACGGCTGTCCCCCAGCTGTTCCACATACTCACGCCGCCAGGCCCCGGAGCCTTCCCACTCGCGCACCAACTCGCGCTGAATCGGCTCGCCGTTCACTGTGACCACATTGTCTTTCACCTGAACGGTATCGCCGGGCAACCCGACCACCCGCTTGATAAAGTTCTGGCTGCGGTTTTCCGGAAACTTGAACACCAGGACATCGCCTCGCCGGGGCTCACCGGTCTCGACAATTTTGGTATTGGTCACCGGCAACCGCAGGCCATAGGCGAATTTATTCACCAGGATGAAGTCGTGTACCTGCAGGGTGGGCAGCATGGAACCGGAGGGGATGGTAAACGGCTCGACAATGAAGGAGCGAATGACCAGTACCACAAAGAAAACGGAGATAAGGGAATTGGAGGTCTCCACGGCGCCTTCCACGCGCCCGCCCTTCTGCTTGAGCTTGAAGACCTTGTCGATAACCCAGATCGCAACGGTGACCAGCAGCGCAAGGGACAGCCAAAAACCGATATCAATATCCATCAATCATCCACCTTGAGTACCGCAAGGAACGCTTCCTGGGGAATTTCCACATTGCCCACCTGCTTCATGCGCTTCTTGCCTTCTTTCTGTTTCTGCAACAGTTTTTTCTTGCGTGATACGTCACCGCCATAACACTTGGCGGTCACATTCTTGCGCAATGCCTTGACGGTCTGACGGGCAATGATCTTGCTGCCGATGGCGGCCTGGATGGCCACATCGAACATCTGGCGCGGCACCAGTTCCTTCATCTTTTCGCACAGGGCGCGGCCCCGGTAGGCGGACTGGTCCAGATGACAAATCATGGCCAGGGCGTCCACCTTGTCACCATTGATCAGGACATCCACCCGCACCAGCTTGGTGGCTTCGAAGCGCTCGAAGGCATAATCCATGGAGGCAAAGCCCCGGCTCACGGACTTGATGCGATCGAAGAAATCCAGCACCACTTCCGCCATGGGAATGTCGTAGGTCAGCGCTACCTGCTTACCCAGGTACTGCATGTTGATCTGCGAGCCCCGGCGCTCCACACACAGGGTGATCACATTCCCCACAAACTCCTGGGGCACCAGGATATTCACCCGGGCGATGGGCTCGCGGAATTCCTCGATTTTGTTGCCTTCCGGCAGCTTTGAGGGGTTGTCCACGTACAGCACGCTTTCATCGGACAGGACAATTTCATAGACCACGGTGGGCGCGGTAGTGATCAGGTCCAGATCATACTCACGCTCCAGGCGCTCCTGGATGATTTCCATGTGCAGCATGCCCAGGAAGCCCACCCGGAAGCCGAAGCCCAGGGCATCGGAGGTTTCCGGCTCGTAGAACAACGAGGCGTCATTCAGGGTCAGCTTGGCCAGGGCATCGCGGAAATCTTCGTAATCATCCGCACTCACCGGGAACATGCCCGCATACACCTGCGGTTTCACTTTCTTGAAGCCCGGCAGTGCCGGCACATCCGGGGTCTTGGCCAGGGTCAGGGTATCGCCCACCGGCGCCCCATGAATGTCCTTGATGCTGCCACTCACCCAGCCCACTTCCCCGGCTTCCAGGTGCTTGGTCTCGGTGCGTTTCGGGGTGAAGATGCCCAGCTGGTCCACCACGTGGGTCTGGCCGGTGGATTTCACCAGAATCTTGTCGCCCTTCTTCAGGCGGCCATGCTTCATCCGTACCAGGGAAATCACGCCCAGGTAGTTATCGAACCAGGAGTCGATGATCAGTGCCTGCATATCGCCATCACGCTCCCCTTCCGGGGCCGGAATACGCTCCACCAGCTGTTCCAGCAGATCATCCACACCAACGCCGGTCTTGGCGGACACCCGGCAGGCATCATGGGCATCCAGACCGATGATCTCTTCGATCTCGTTGATCACCATCTCCGGCTCGGCCTGGGGCAGATCGATCTTGTTCAAGACCGGCAGCACTTCCAGATCCTGTTCGATGGCGGTATAGCAGTTGGCCACGGACTGGGCTTCCACGCCCTGCGCCGCATCCACGACCAGCAGGGCCCCTTCACAGGCCGACAGGGAGCGGGAGACCTCGTAGGAGAAATCCACATGCCCCGGAGTATCAATGAAATTCAGCTGGTAGGTTTCCCCATCCCGGGCCTTGTAGTAGAGCGTCACGCTCTGGGCCTTGATGGTGATCCCCCGCTCCCGTTCCAGCTCCATGGAGTCCAGCACCTGCTCCTTCAGCTCGCGCTGGGTCAGGCCACCGCAGACCTGGATAAAACGGTCCGCCAGGGTGGATTTGCCATGGTCGATATGGGCGATGATGGAAAAGTTACGAATATTCTTGATGTCAGTCATAGGGCCTGTTGCACAAAAGGGTGTTGCCGGGAAAACGGCACGCAGTGGGGCGCGATTCTAGCCTGAACGGGAGGGGGTTGCACGGGCGTTGGTCCAGACGGGTGGCAGAGACAAGTTCCAGGCGCCCCGGGATGCTGTCAGGCTTGAGTTGCGAGGCGCGAGTCACGAGAAGCGAAAGGCACACGGCCGGTTCTGCTGTTCGTTACTCGCTCCTCGTGACTCGCGACGGATTCAGCGCCAGCAAGCCCCCCGCTCCATCCCAAACCGCCCCTCAGGGCAGCTTGATGGGCAGGAAGCGGGGGTTGCCGTCCCGGTTGATCAGGGCGGCGACTGTGCCGCTATCGGGCAGCCCCGCCACCACCTCACTGAAGGACTCCGGGTCATTCACGGGCTTGTTGTTCAGGGTGACCAGAATGTCGCCGCTGGCAATACCGGCCTTCGCTGCCGGGCCATCACCCACTTCGGTGACGATCACCCCGGCTTTCAGATCCAGGCGGCTCAGTTCCGTGGCACTGGCAGCGCGGACTTTCAGCCCCAGGGCATTGGCGCCGTCTGGTGCGGCCTGGCCGCCACTACCACGCAGGGCCATCTCCGGGTCGTCTGGCAACAGGCCGATGGTCACCTCCAGTTCCTTTTCCTTGCCATCACGAATCACCACCATGGACGCTTCCGTTTCCGGGGTAACTCGGCCCACCCAGCGGGGCAATTCGGAGGACCGATAGATCGCTTCGCCATTGAAAGAGACGATGATATCGCCGGCCTGTACACCGGCCGCCTCGGCGGGAGAGCCCTCCAGCACCTGGGAGACCAGCGCCCCTTTCGGCTGATCCAGCCCGAAGGACTCGGCCAGGTCCCGATCCACTTCCTGAATCAGCACACCCAGCCAGCCGCGGCTGACCTTGCCGTGCTCCTTGATCTGGCTGACCACGTCCATGGCCATATCGATGGGAATGGCAAAGCTCACGCCCATGTAGCCACCGGAACGGCTGAAGATCTGGGAATTGATGCCCACCACTTCCCCGCTCAGGTTGAACAGCGGGCCACCGCTGTTGCCCGGGTTGATGGCCACATCTGTCTGGATAAAGGGCACATAGCTGTCGTTGGGCAGGCTGCGGCCCTTGGCACTGACAATTCCGGCGGTGACGCTACTGTCGAAACCGAAAGGTGCCCCGATGGCCAGCACCCATTCACCCACCTTGAGATCCTCGGAGGAGCCGATGTTGGCCACCGGCAGGTCTTCGCCATCCAGTTTCAGCAGAGCCAGGTCACTCTGCTCGTCGGCACCGATCAGTTCCGCTTTCAGTTCGCGACGGTCCTGCAGGCGCACAATGATTTCGTCCGCCTCGGCCACCACATGATTGTTGGTCAATACATAGCCATCCGCGGAGATGATGAACCCGGAACCCAGCGAACGGGCCTCCCGTTCCTGCGGCATTGAGGGCACGCCGTCTTCACCGCCAAACTGCTCAAAAAAACGACGAAAGAATTCCGGCAGCTGCTCCAGCTGGTCACGGACCGAGTCTTCATCCTGGCGGGTGATGGTGCTGATGTTCACCACCGCCGGGCCCTCTTTTTCCACCAGGCGGGTAAAATCCGGCAGTCCGGTCACCAGGGGTTCAGCCCGCTCCCGGGGCGCCTGGCTCTCCGGCTCGGTGCAGGCCACCAGCAGACCGGTGAAAATCACCAGACACAGTGTTGCCACTCGCTGAAATCCGCTCATTGGGCTCTCCTTTTATTTTGCAGGCTGTACGACCACCGCCTGGCAACCGTCGTCCCCGGATGCCACCAGATACGGCTGATAGGCCCGATTATGACTGGCCCGTCGACTCAGTACACGGTTGATCACAAACCCCAGCACCAGACCGCCCATGCCAAACAGGGCCGAGGCGTCAAAGGCCGTCACTGGCAGCAGGGTCCCCAGCACGGCTCCGGCCACCAACAGTGCCAGAGGCAGGCCATAGACCCACAGGGCGCCACGCATGAGGGCCCCTTCCGGCAGTGCCAGTTGCACGGTATCGCCAACCTGGTGACTCTCACGAGAAGAAACAGGAACGCGCAGATGGGCACGCTGCCCACTCTGCTGTTGATTCACAAGATGGTGGCCGCATCCGGCCTTGGCCTTGCAAGCACCGCAGGTGGAGGCACGCACGGTCTCCACCCAGATAGCGTCAGCTTCCACCGCCACTACTGTGCCTTGCTCAAGCAGCATTACGGCTGATTTTCCCTGACGCTGATGCCCTCGATGACGCGCAGCGCCGTACTCTGCGGCACTTCACCCACCAGAGTCACCAGATAGACACCGCTGGGGGCGGCCAGCCGGCGGCTGACGGCCACCGTGGGCCCGACCCGGCTGACGCCTTCTTCCACGCTGTTCTCGCCAATGGCTTCCACGAACACCGTGAAGGCGGCCAGACCATCGCTGAAGCCCCGGGCAGCCACCGGCGCACGGTCTGTGGTCGCCTGTCGCCAGTCCTGCTCCATGGCACGGAAACCGGCGGGCAACCACTCCGGGGTCACCGTCAATGTGAGGGAGGGATGGGAATCCGGCACCGGCGCCAGGGCTTTTTCATGGCGGGCTTCCGGGACTGCGAAGTGGTCCAGGCCCAGCTGCGGCGACAGGTTGAGGGTGACAAACTCCACCCGCTCCAGAGCCACACCGCTGCCATCCACCACTTCGGATTTCAGCAGCAGTCGGGATTCCTGATCCAGCCACAGGCGATAACCATAACGGTGGGTATCCAGGGGAGCCACACGCATACGCGTTGTCGTGCGTCCGGCTACCCGGCCATCGCCATCAATGAGGATGTTGTATTGTTCCGGCAAATCACTGGCCAGGCGGTCGCCCAGGGCCAGGGGGCCCATCTGTTTGCTGCTCAGACGGGTAAGACTGCGGTCCGGGTGCAGACAGAGCACCTCGTAACCACGTCGGATTACCTCCACCAGGCGACCATCCAGATGGGTCAGACGCTGGTACTGGCGGCCATCGATCAGCGCGTGGCTGACTTCCATGGTGCTGATTTCCGCACCGAACTGATAGAGGAAACGGCCGGTATAATTGAGGGAGCGATTGGCCTCGGCCATGGCCTGGAGCTGGTCGTGCGCCGGCGATGCTTCCGCCAGCGCAACCAGAGGCGAACAAAGAGACAGGGAAAGGGCGAGTGCGCGCAGCATCATCCGTTAGCGGGCTCCACTGCGGGCATCCATACTCACCAGACGGGCAAAAGGCATCATCCCCTGACCGCTGTTGCGGGCAGCAAACTCACTGTGCCGCAGGAGCATATCGTTACCGCGGGGCTGAACCTGGGCCGCCGGCGTGACCACCGCATTGTTGGCGGTGAAAGACCGGGATACCAGCGACGCCTCGGCAAACGGGCGGCTCATGCGGCTGTCCTGGGCCGACGCCATCACCGGCGCAGCACCGGAAGACTGGGTCGCATCCCAGCTCTGCCAGCCCACCACCGTGGCAGCAGCCACAGAGGCGGCAACAGCCAGCCGGCTCACACTGCCCAACCAGGCCGGACGACGGGACGGCGCCTGCTCAGCCGCCAGCGCCGCAGACAGGCTGGCATTGAAGCCCGCCGGCACACTCATGGTGGACTGCTTATGCATCACATCCCGGGCCAGCTGCCAGCGGGACAATGCATCCAGATCCGCATTGTCGATATCACGCATGACCCGACGGGTTTCCAGCTCGCTGGTTTCCCCGTCAAGGAAAGCGGACAGTGTTTCCAGGTCCCTGTTCATACACTCACCCTTTGTCGCCACGCTGGGAGCCCAGCAGTGGGCGCACAGCATTATCAATTGCTTCCCGAGCCCGGAAGATACGGGAACGAACCGTACCCACCGGACACTCCATTACCGCCGCAATGTCCTCATAGCTGAGGCCCTCGAATTCCCGCAGGGTAACGGCAGTTTTCAGTTCATGGGGCAGCTCATCAATGGCTTCATGGATAACTGCCTCTAACTCCTGTGACAACACGAGGGACTCCGGGGTTCCAATCTCGTGCAGCATTTCTGCTCCGGCATATTGCTCGGCCTCGGCCGCATCCAGGTCGGAACCCGGCGGACGCCGACCAGCGGCCACCAAATGGTTCTTGGCGGTATTCACGGCAATACGATAAAGCCAGGTGTAAAAGGCACTGTCACCCCGGAAACGGGGCAACGCACGCCAGGCTTTGAGAAAGGCTTCCTGGGCCACGTCCTGCACTTCATCCGAGTCACGCACGTAACGGCTGATCAGGGCGAAAATACGCTGCTGATATTTGCGTACCAGCACTTCAAAGGCACGCTGATCGCCGGTTTTGGCTTTCTTGACCAACTCTTCGTCTGACACCGATCCCCCGGATCTTTCGCGAAACGCGGATACATGGCTGTGGTCGCATCGGAACCCGGGTTGCCGAGGTGAATGGGCAAATCGGGTCTATGACCAATTAAAGCGGGCCATTGTAGCAGGTGTGAGGGTCCCGGCTATACTATGGGGCTGTTTTGCCTACCCATTTCACATTGCTTGAACATTTGTTCGGGCGTTCTAAGGATTGTTCATGGCCACCTTCCGACACGATGTACTCATCATTGGTTCCGGAGCGGCAGGATTAACCACCGCCCTGCGCCTGCCCGATGATTGCCGGATCGCCCTGTTGTCCAAAGGCGAGCTGACCAGCGCCAGCACCTATTACGCCCAGGGCGGCGTCGCCGCGGTGCTGGACCAGGAAGATTCCCTGGAAAGTCACGTGGCCGATACGCACGTGGCCGGGGGTGGCCTGTGCCATGATGACGCGGTCCGTTACACGGTGGAAAACGGCCCGGATGCGATCCGCTGGCTGATCGATCTGGGGGTGGATTTCACCCGACTGACCGGCGATAACGACAGCGCCCTGCCCTACCACCTGACCCGTGAGGGCGGGCACAGCCACCGCCGCATCATTCATGCCGCCGACGCCACCGGCAAGGCCATCTCCGGCACCCTGATCGGCCAGGTGCGTAAAAAAGACAACGTGACCCGCTTCGAATATCGGGTGGCCGTGGACCTGATCCTGCAGGAGCACAACGGCCCCAACGGGCAAAAAGGCAAAGAAAAGCGCTGCTGCGGCGCCTATGTGCACAATATCGAGACCGGCGAAACCGACGTCATTCTGGCCAGAGCCGTGGTGCTGGCCACCGGCGGCGCCTCCAAGGTCTACCTGTATACGTCCAATCCGGATGTGGCCACCGGCGACGGCATCGCCATGGCCTGGCGGGCCGGCTGCCGGGTGGCCAACATGGAATTCATGCAGTTCCACCCCACCTGCCTGTACCACCCCAAGGCCAAAAGTTTTCTGGTCACCGAGGCCATTCGCGGCGAAGGTGGGCACCTGCTGTTGCCCAGCGGTGAGCGCTTCATGCATCGCTTTGATGAACGCGGAGAACTGGCCCCCCGGGACGTGGTGGCCCGCGCCATCGACCATGAAATGAAGCGCCTGGGGGCGGACTGTCTGTATCTGGATATCAGCCACAAGCCGGCGGATTTCATTATCGAGCACTTCCCCACCGTCTACGCCAAGTGTCTGCAACTGGGCCTGGATATCACCCGTGACCCCATGCCGGTGGTGCCCGCCGCCCACTACACCTGCGGCGGCGTTATGATCAACGAAAACGGCCAGACCGATGTGCCCGGTCTTTACGCCATCGGCGAAACCAGCTTCACCGGCCTGCACGGCGCCAACCGCATGGCCAGCAACTCCCTGCTGGAGTGTCTGGTCTATGGCAAGGCCTCAGCCGAACATATCGGCGCCACCCTGGCCGACGTGCCGGAACCCCGCGAGCACAAGGAATGGGATGAATCCCAGGTCACCGATTCCGACGAGGACGTGGTGATCAGCCATAACTGGGATGAACTGCGCCGCTTCATGTGGGATTACGTGGGTATCGTGCGCACGGAAAAACGCCTGGAGCGGGCCCTGCACCGGGCCGAGCTGCTGAGAAACGAAATCGCCGAGTATTACAGCAACTATCACATCAGCAACGACCTGCTGGAGCTGCGCAACCTGGTGGTGATCGCCGAACTCATCATCCGCTCCGCCATGCAACGCAAGGAAAGTCGGGGGCTGCATTTCATGCGCGATTATCCCGGCACGAATGACGAGGTGGTGGATACGGTGTTGACACCGCCAATCAGTTGACAGTTGATAGTGGACAGTTGACAGCTAAAACCCGCGATTGAGGTTTCCTGTTTCAGAACGCAAGAGGCCGCGCCCACCGTTTTGGCGCGGTCTCTTGCGTTTCAAATTTCACTCATTCCGTATCGCGCCGCTGTCAACTGTCCACTATCAACTGTCAACTATGTTTCCTGTTCGTCCACAGCCACTGATAAAAGGGCTGCAGCTGCGCCCGGGGGGCCTGGTCGTCGAACAGGTGCAACCAGCCTTTCGGGGTCTGGATGGCCATCCAGGGGCCGACGCGCAGTACCCGGCGAGGTTGTTCCAGTTCCTGCCAGTGACGGCCGATGAGGGTGAGACCCTGTTCGTGGAGTTCCATCTGGGACAGCTGCGGCGGCTGCCAGCCCCGCACAAGCAGCGGTAACGCCAGCAATAGCAGCACCAGCGCCCACCAGGGCATTTGCGTCAGCAGGATTGCCGGCACCACCCCAATCACCGCCAGCCACTTCAGCCGGGCGGGATAGCGGGACGGGGTCAGCTCAAGCTTTTTTCGCGGAGACCAGGGCAAGGACATGGCGTACATACTCGCGCAGCGCCGGGTCTTGCGGCTCACTGCGATAGGTAAACCACTCGAACATGTCGGCATCTTCGCAGGCGAGCAGCTTGGCGAACCAGGCCTGATGCTCCGCCGAGTCGTTATCGAAATGATCATCCAGGTAACCGTACAGCACCACCTCCACTTCCGAGGCGCCGCGGCGGCACTGCCAACGATACTTGCGTTTCAGGTCTTCACTCATGCATTGCTTGCCGTATCTTCCAGACTGAGCCTGCATTATCTATCATGTCCGATGATTTCTCATTCCCGATGTGGTGAAGTGCGAGCCTCATTTCGAATGGTGTGCTGTTAACGGGTTGTTGGGGCCTTGCTGGCAAGGCTCCTACGATCTTCAACATTGCGACTATATGCACCATTATTCGCCCCTTCGCGACAGTCCGTTTCACAGGAGCCCCATGAGCTGGTCCGATTTTATCGCCACCCAAGACCTGACCGACAGCGCCCAAGCCCCCTATCTGAGCCATTGCGACCACCTTGCCGTCATCCGCGCCCACGGCGAGGAAGCGGGCCACTATTTGCAGGGCCAGGTGTCCTGCGACCTGCGTGAAGTGGACCAACAGTGCCACCGCACCGGTATGCACCTGACTCTGAAAGGACGCGGCCTGGTCAGCGTACGCATTGTCCGTGACGGCGACGACTATCTGCTGCTCTGTCCTGCCGGCCTGAGCGAGGCGGTGATCAAGGCACTGATGAAATACCGGCTTCGCGCCAAGGTGGAATTCACCGTGGACCCGAATCTCGTGGTGTTGGGTCTGGCCGGTCATCTCCCCGCCTCGGTCCCTGATCACGGCAACAGCGCCGAGACCGATCAGGGCCTGTGGCTGCGTTACCCCTTCACCGACCACGCCCTGCTGATCGTGCCGCAGGACAACGCCGAGCCGGTCTGGCAGACCCTGGCCAGCGACCGGGCGCTTACCCGCGCCAATGGCTGGCAGCTGGCCGACATCGACGCCGGTGAGGGCATGGTTTACCCGGGCTCGGAAGATCTGTTTCTGCCCCAGGTGCTCAATTACGACGTCACCGCCGGAGTGAACTTCAAGAAGGGCTGCTACACCGGCCAGGAAGTCGTCGCCCGCATGCACTTCAAGGGCAAGCTCAAGCAGCGTATGCAGCGGATCGACTACACCGCGGACGTGGACCTGTTGCCGGGCGAAACCCTGCGCGACAGCAACGGCAAAGCCGCCGGCGAAGTGGTCAGCGCTGCCCGCACCCCACAGGGCCGTGCTGCGTTGGTGGTTCTGCGTCGGGATACGGATGGCGTGCTGTTCCGGGATGAACAGGCCCTGGACAGCCAGTTGGGAGCACTGCCCTACTCATTGCCGTGGAAAGAGTGAGAATTCAGTTAAAAGTTAACAGCGACGCGGGCTCGCATCGTTGCGGCTTTCAAACGTAAGAGGCCGCGCCCAGGCATTGGGCGCGGCCTTTTACGTTGTTAAGCAGGAAATCGGGCATGGCGGTAGGGTGTACTGAGCCTACGAACTGCACCATCAAACGCCGGCTCGGTGCAGTTCGCCTTAGGCTCAGTGCACCCTACGAAAACCTGAATCGGCGGTTGCCGCCCTCTCCGTAGGAGCGTCGCTGGCGGCGCAATCACCAGGTATCGACAAGGCCGATGCAGGAGTTCCGATTGAGGGACGAATCCGAGCCTTGGCGAGGAAAAAGGCGATGTGGATGTCACATGGCCACTCTGGAGAGCCCGATTGCTCTGCTGCTCCGGACCGAATCAGGGGTAGATCGGCGGATGATTTCCACGCTGACGCGTGGTTCGTCCCTCAAGCGGAACTCCTACAGTGGCTTCGTCATAAACATGCGGGCATGACTCTAGTGATCGCGCCGCCAGCGACGCTCCTACGGAGAGCCCCCCCTTACGCAAAAAGCCGTGCCCAAACATTGGACGCGGCCTCTTGCGGGGCAAAACCGGAAACCCCGTTTCGCGCGCTGTTAACTGTTCACTATTAACTGTTAACTGATCAATCCAGCTCTGCCAGCGGGTGCTTCGGCGCCGGGCACCGGAAGAAGCCCTCAATATACGACCGGGGTACATCGTTGACGCTGCGGTGGCGGAAGGCCGGTTTGCCATCCTTGTCGATCAACAGGGCGCGCACCCCTTCGCGGAAGTCGCCGTGCAGGGAACACTGCACTGCCAGACACCATTCCATGCGGAAAATATCGGCCAGGGACAGATAGGTGGACCGGGCCAGCTGCTCCCAGACCAGGTGTGCGGTTTGCGGGCAGCCCCGCTCCAGGTTACCCAGCGCCTTGTCCAGCCAGCTGTCGCGATCCTTCGCGGCGAGCAACTGCTCCACCACCACTGGCAAGGTCTCGCCATCGCACAGGCGATTGATCTGCGGCAGGTGATCAATCAGTGGATGATTCAGCTCACTCATGTCAGCGGCCTGCTGCTTGAACAGACGATACAGCACGGCCCGGTTGTCGGTGACATCATCGGCAAATGCCTGCTCTGCCAACGCCGCCAGCAGGGACTCTGCATCGCCATCCACCATGCGGTCGGCCATGCCGATTTCCACCGCTTCACGACCGTTGATGTGCACGCCGGTCAAGCCCAGGAACAACCCGGCCCGGCCCGGCAGCCGGTTCAGGAACCAGCTGCCGCCCACATCCGGGAACAGACCGATGGTGATTTCCGGCATGGCCATGCGTGAGCGCGATGTCACCAGGCGGAAATCCGCGCCCTGCAGCAGCCCCATGCCGCCCCCCATGACGATGCCATCACCGAACACCACCACCGGAATCCGGCTGGTGTGGATGCGGTAATCCAGGGCGTATTCCTCGGCGAAATACTGCTCGGTAAAGGGGTTTCTGCCTTCCCCGGCATGTTTCACCATGGACTTGTGCATCTGCACGATGTCACCGCCGGCACAGAAGGCCTTGCCTCCGGCCCCATCCAGCCAGATCGCTACCACATCATCACGCTGCTCCCACTGATCCATCTGCTGGCTCAGGGCCTGGATCATTTCCAGGCTCAGGGCATTGAGCGCCTTGGGGGCATTCAGGGTAGCGCGGGCGATCACTCGACCGCAGCGGGTTTCGATTTCGGAAAACAACACGCAGTCAGACACGAAAACTCCATAAAGCAGTGAATAGTTAATAGTGAACAGTTAACAGCGCGCGGGCTAGCGTCGCTGATGTTCACAGCCAAGAGGCCGCGCCAACATTCTGGGCGCGGCCTCTTGGGCTGAGAAACAACAGAATCTCTCGCGAGCTATTCACTGTTAACTGTTCACTATTAACTGATCGTCCAGTCGATGGCCGTCTTGCCCTGCTGCAACAAGTACTGATTGGCACGGGAAAAATGGCCGCAGCCGAGGAAGCCCCGGTGGGCGGATAGCGGCGACGGGTGCGGGGCCGTGAGCACGCAGTGTTTATTGCGGTCGATCAGCTTGCCCTTCTTCTGGGCATGACTGCCCCAGAGCAGAAACACCAGCCCCTCACGCTCACGATTCAGATGCTCGATGGCCTGGTCGGTAAACTGCTCCCAGCCCTGCTTCTGGTGGGAGGCAGCCTGGCCGGCTTCCACGGTAAGCACCGCATTGAGCAGCAGCACGCCCTGCTCTGCCCAATGGGTCAGGTTGCCATGGGACGGTATCTCGATTCCCAGATCCCGATGGATTTCCTTGTAGATATTGACCAGCGACGGCGGGGTTTTGACCCCACGCTGCACGGAAAAACACAGGCCATGGGCCTGGTTCGGGCCGTGGTAAGGATCCTGCCCCAGGATCACCACCTTCACCTTGTCGAAGGGGGTCAGGTTGAAGGCGTTGAAGATATCCGGGCCGGGCGGGAACACGGTTTTTCCGGCCCGCTTTTCGCTCGCCAGGAAAGCCCGCAGCCGGACCATGTAATCCTGTTCGAACTCTCCGGCCAGATGCTGCTTCCAGCCGGGCTCCAGCTGCACGTTCTGGGCACTGCTCTCAGCCATGGGGCAACAACTTGTCCAGCAAGTTACACATGCGCACCTCAACGAAGCTCTGTTCGATCTTCTCCGGGTGCACCAGCAGGCGCTGCTCGATGGAGATCATGGCCATGAGAATCAACTCCGCATCCAGGCGGGGGTGCTCACTGCCGAACAGTTCCGTGGCGATGATCAGGCTCTCCAGCTGCTGCTGCAGGTACAGGTCCGCCAGCTCACGCAGGCGGCTGTCCATGATGGCTTCCTGCATGAACGCCTGCTCGGCCACCAGATGGCCACGCCGCGTGTTCAGCTCGTCCACAATGAAGGCCGCCATCATCTTGCCCATCATGTCGATCAGACGCTGGCGCTCATCGGCATCGGCAAGACTGTCACGGGAAAATTGGGATAACAGCGCAAAGGCCTGCTGCTTGAACGGTTCAATCACTTCCTTTAATGCCCGCTCGGCAAACAGGGTAAAGGTATCGGCAATCAGGTCGGAGATATCTTTGAAGTAGTAAGTGGTTGCCGACAGGGGCACATCCGCCTCACGGGCGACCGCCCGGTGGCGCACTGCGCGAATGCCCTCTTTGACAATAATGTTCAGCGCGGCCTCAAGAATCGCCTGACGACGTTGTTCACTGCCGGCACGGCGCGCTTTTCTTCCTTGGTATTGAATTGCACTACTCATGGACACAGTCAGCCTTTGTTGTTTCAGCCCGTTACCCCCCGGGGGGATGTGTTGTGTCGCTCTCCCACTCGCTACCCGCAAGCCGGGGCACAAAATGTGCCCCAATCAAGCCTCAGCGCCCCTGGGGACGCATGTGCGGGAACAAGATCACGTCCCGAATGGACGGTGAATCCGTAAACAACATTACCAGTCGGTCGATACCAATACCCTCACCGGCTGTCGGCGGCAGGCCATGTTCCAGAGCGGTCACGTAATCCTCGTCGTAGAACATGGCTTCGTCATCACCGGCATCCTTTTCCGCCACCTGCTGGCGGAAACGCTCGGCCTGATCTTCCGCGTCATTGAGCTCCGAGAAACCGTTGGCGATTTCACGGCCACCCACAAAGAATTCGAAACGCTCGGTCACAAACGGATTGTCATCCATGCGACGGGCCAGCGGCGACACCTCGGTGGGGTATTCGGTGATAAAGGTCGGGTCCTTCAGGCGGTGCTCCACCGTCTTCTCGAAGATCTCGATCTGCACCTTGCCCAGGCCATAGCTGTCTTTCAGTGGAATCCCCAGTGACTCGGCAATGGCGCGGGCCCCATCCAGGTCCGCCAGCTTCGCCGGGTCTATTTCAGGATTAAAATGCAAAATCGAATCGAAAACCGTTATCCGGGTAAAAGGTTTACCAAAATCGTACACATCCCCCTGATAACTCACCTCCGTGGTGCCCAGTACATCCTGGGCCAGCTTGCGCAGCATCTCTTCGGTCAGGTTCATCAGGTCGTGGTAATCACCAAAGGCCTGGTAGAACTCCAGCATGGTGAATTCCGGGTTGTGCCGGGTGGAAAGCCCTTCGTTACGGAAGTTGCGGTTGATTTCGAACACCTTCTCGAAACCACCCACCACCAGGCGCTTCAGGTACAGTTCCGGCGCGATGCGCAGGTACATGTCCATATCCAGGCTGTTGTGGTGAGTAATGAAGGGCCGCGCAGTGGCGCCACCGGGGATCACCTGCAGCATGGGGGTTTCCGCTTCCACGAAGCCTTTTTCCACCAGGAAGTTGCGGATTCCCGCCACCATTTTCGAGCGGATCTGGAAGGCCTTGCGGGTCTCTTCGTTGACGATCAGGTCCACGTAACGCTGGCGGTAACGGGCTTCCGTATCAGTGAGGCCCTTGTGCTTTTCCGGCAGCGGACGCAACGCCTTGGTCAGCAGCAGGTACTCATCCATCATCACATACAGGTCACCCTTGCCCGATTTGCACAGGGTGCCTTTCACACCAACGATATCGCCCAGGTCCCAATGTTTGGTGTCTTTCTGCACGTCCTTGGAGGCATAAATCTGGATGCGCCCGGACATGTCCTGCAGCACCTTGAACGCCTTGCGATCAAGCATCATGCGGCCAGCAACAGCGACCTGAATATTCTTCTCTGCCAGCTCTTCCTTGCTGAACTCGCCATACTGCGCCTGCAGGTCGGCAGCCAGGAAGTCGCGACGGAAGTGATTGGGGAACGCATTGCCCGCCTCACGGAGTTCGGCCAGTTTGGCCCGGCGCTCGGCGATCAGGCGATTCTCTTCATGCGCCCCTTCCTGAGAATCGATCTGTGTCTGCTGCTCGTCGTTGGACATTGGGGTACCTTGATTTCTTTAATGCCATTGCAGTGGCATTTTTTGCTCATTAAACCACTGAGAGTCAGGTAACTGCCTACCCTCACCAGTCAGTTTTTACAATCCAGCCTTCAGCGACGCTTCAATAAACGGGTCCAGCGCGCCGTCCAGTACCTGCTGGGTGTTGTGGCTTTCCACGCCCGTACGCAGGTCCTTGATGCGACCGTCATCCAGCACGTAGGAACGGATCTGGCTGCCCCAGCCGATGTCCGACTTGTTGCTTTCCTGGGCCTGCTTTTCCGCATTGCGGCGCTGCATTTCCACTTCATAGACCTTGGCCTGCATCATTTTCAGGGCCTGGTCCTTGTTCTGGTGCTGGCTGCGCCCGCTCTGACACTGGGTTACCAGGGTGTGCTTCTCGCCACCCTCGTCGGTGTATTCATAGGTCAAGCGCACCGCGGAATCGGTCCGGTTAACGTGCTGCCCCCCGGCACCGGAGGCCCGGTAGGTGTCCACCCGCATGCTGCCCACATCGATATTCACGTCGATATCGTCGTCCACTTCCGGGGACACGAACACCGAGCTGAATGAGGTATGGCGACGACCGCCGGAATCGAACGGGCTCTTGCGCACCAGCCGGTGCACGCCGGTTTCGGTGCGCAGCCAGCCATAGGCGTACTCGCCTTCAAAACGGATGGTGGCCGACTTGATACCGGCCACATCGCCGGCGGACGCTTCCACCAGCTCGGTCTTGAAACCGTGGGCCTCGCCCCAGCGCAGGTACATGCGCAGCAGCATCTCTCCCCAGTCCTGGGCTTCGGTACCTCCGGACCCGGCCTGGATATCCAGGTAGGCGTTACAGGCATCCATCTGGCCGGAGAACATGCGACGGAACTCCAGATCCGCCACCATCTTCTCCAGCCGGTCCAGCTCGCTTTCCACTTCCGGCAGGCTGTCTTCGTCGCCCTCTTCCACCACCAGCTCCAGCAGCCCGGAGGTGTCTTCCACCCCCTGGGAGGCCTCATTGATGGTGTTGACGACCAGCTCCAGCTGGGCCCGTTCCTTGCCCAGCCCCCGGGCATAGTCCGGATCGCTCCAGACATCCGGGCTTTCGAGCTCGCGCTCGACTTCGGTCAGACGTTCACTCTTCTGATCATAGTCAAAGATACCCCCTAAGCGCTTCGACACGCTCAGACAGGTCGGAAAGATGGGTTCGCAGCGGATTGACTTCCATTACGTCTCTCTAGAATTAGTGCTTGGCAGAATGGATACGTGGAAAACAGCGCAGTCTAACGGTTTGCGGGTTGGCTGACGAGGGGCGGCACCGCCCGCTTCACCGCAAGAGCGCGGCCCGCACGTTTATAACGAAGCCGCTGTAGGAGTTCCTCTTGAGGGACGAACCACGCGTCAGCGTGGAAATCGCCCGCAGAGTCTGCCCCGGATTCGGTTCGGAGCAGCAGAGCAACCGGGGTCTCCAGAATGATCAGGTGACACCCGCATCGCCTGTTTCCTCGCCAGGGCTCGGATTCGTCCCTCAAGAGGAACTCCTACAGCGGCTTTGTCGATGTCCCGGGCGCGCTATGTCAGTCTCTCAGTTCGTAGACGTGGTAGGCATCCGGCTTCATTTGATTGATGGTGGTGCCGATATAACGGGCATTATTGGGAATGCCGGACCCGGTGTTGAACACCTTGAAGGTACGCACTTCTTTGGGGGTGTCGATCACGGTGTCCGCGTCCACTTCCACCCACATGAAAATAATGGCTTCCTGGGGGATATAATCCACCCGCAGAACCTTGCCTTCTTCGGGCAGGCGCAACTCCTGCACCTCGTTCACCACCTTCAGGCGGTGCTTGTGTATGGTCTTCATCTTCGTCCCCTCCGTTAAGGACACAACACAGCGGTGGACGATAGCCACCCCGCGCAGTCAATGCCGGCACGGCCTTTTGGGCCGTACCCCAGTAAAAAAGGCGCCCGATGGTGAGCGCGAAGCGCAATGCTAGCAAAAACCGGCACCGCCGACAGCATTGTCGACAATTTTGCGGGGCGACAGGGTGTGCCAGATCAATCCCCACCCGTTGGAGCCTTGCTCGCAAGGCGAAATGCGAGCCCAGGCTAGCCTTCGACCCTTTCGCCTTGCGAGCAAGGCTCCAACGGTGAATCGGGTAGTTTGGGTAGCCCGGATAGCTCCGGGGAGGTTGGCAGCGTTACAGCGGAATCAGATGCTCGAACAGCAGCTGCGGGTTGCGCTGGCCGCGGAATTCGTTGACTTCCAGACGGTAGACGCCGCGCACCCGGGCGATACGGCTGGGCAAGGCCTCCACCGGCACATTGAAGTGGATGGCATCGATGATGCCGTTGACGCCGGGCAGGCCCAGGGTCAGCTTCAGGTGGCGCTCGCCGACAATACGGTGCTTGAGCACCTCAAATTCTCCATCGAAGCACGGCGCCGGAAAACCCTGTCCCCAGGGGAAGCGGTGGCTGAGCAGTTCCGCGTTGCTGAGGGACAGCTCGTGGTCATCCAGCTCGCCGTCGGTCTCCACCACTTTTTCCAGGGCCCTGGGGGACAACAGCTCACTGACCGCCTTCTCGAAGGCCACCTTGAACTGATCCAGTTTGTCCCGCTCCAGGGACAGCCCCGCCGCCATGGCGTGGCCACCGAACTTGCTCAGCAGTCCCGGGTTAGCAGTGGCCACCGCATCCAGGGCATCGCGCAGGTGCAAGCCGGGAATGGAACGGCCGGAGCCTTTCAGGGTGCCGGGCTGCTGGGCCGGCGCAAAGGCGATCACCGGGCGGTGAATGATTTCCTTCACCCGTGAGGCAAGAATCCCCACCACCCCTTCGTGCCACTCCTTGCCGTACAGACACATCCCTGCCGGCAGGTTCTCCGGGTTCAGCCGCGACACCTCGACCATGGCCGCGTCACGCATGCCGTGCTCGATGGAGCGGCGCTCGCGGTTGATGGTGTCCAGCTCCTGGGCCATATCCAGCGCCTCCGCCTCGGTCTCTGCCAGCAGACAGGCAATGCCATGGGTCATATCCGACAGGCGTCCCGCCGCATTCAGCCTCGGGCCCACCGCAAACCCCATGTCCGCCGCCAGCGCCCGGCTCGGATCGCGCCCGGCCACCTGCAACAGGGCCCGGATACCCGGGCAGCCCTTGCCGGCGCGGATACGACGCAGGCCCTGCTCCACCAGCACCCGGTTGGCGTCGTCCAGGGACACCACATCCGCCACGGTCCCCAGGGCCACCAGATCCAGCAAATCGGTGATCGGCTGCGTGGGGGTGAAACCCTGATCGCGCAGGGCCCGCTGCAGGTCCATCAATAAATAGAAGGCCACGCCCACCCCGGCCAGGTTGGCGGCGGGGAAATCCTCGCAGCCCGGCAGGCGCGGGTTCACCAGGGCATCCGCGTCCGGCAGGGTATCGCCGGGCAGGTGATGATCGGTGATCAGCACCTTGATGCCCCGGGCCCGGGCGGCGGCCACGCCGTCCACGCTGGCGATGCCGTTATCCACGGTGATAATCAGGTCCGGCTGGTACTGCTGCTGGGCCAGCTCAACGATGGCCGGCGACAGGCCGTAGCCGTATTCGAAGCGGTCCGGCACCAGGAAATCCGGGCGCGGGAAGCCCAGCAACTCAAGGCCTCGCACCATCAGGGTGGTGGCGGTGGCACCATCCGCGTCGTAGTCGCCGACAATACAGATACGCCAGTGGTCGGATCGCCCTTGTAACAGCAGCTCCACGGCCCCACGCAATCCTGTGAAGGCAGACGGATGGGGCAAACGCTTGAGCGCCAACTCCAGCTGCGCCGGGTCGTCCACGCCCCGCCCCGCCAGAATCCGCGCCAGCAAGGGCGGCACATCCGGCCAGTCCGGCGTGTGCTGCGGTCGGCGGGTGATGTTGGGCAGGCTGAGCTTGTCTACGGGCATTAATGGGCTCGGTAAAGAATCACGCCACCGTTGGAGCCTTGCTTGCAAGGCGAAGGGTTTCAAGCTGGCCATATGCCAGAGGATATCTCTTCGCCTTGCAAGCAAGGCTCCAACGGAAATGTTGGGAGGGGCAGTCTGCCATGGTTGCCGCAATACGGCACTAACCGCCACGCCTATCAGCACTATCACAGGGAGCAAGTGATGAAATTTTCACCAACCGCAGCAGCCCCGGAGGGCCCACGACCAATTAGTCACAAATTGGGGCTAAAAAAGTCATTCACCTTCCCTATACTTGCGGGCCTACAAGTTTCGTTGTTTATGTAAGCAAACACTCACATGAATGCTTATATGAAGGACGCCGCCTCCCCCATTTTCGGGGGCCGGGCAATACCAAAGCGGCCTGATTCGCCGCGTACTTTGGGACTGGAGAGCAGAAGCTATGATCTATCAAGGCAACGCCGTAAGCGTACAACTGCTTGACGACGGCATCGCCGAACTGAAGTTTGACCTTCAGGGCGAGTCCGTTAACAAGTTCAATAAGGAAACCGTGGAAGACCTCGGCAAGGCTGTCGATGCCATTAAAGGCAACAACGACATCAAAGGCCTGGTCGTGACCTCCGGCAAGTCGGTTTTCATCGTTGGCGCCGACATCACCGAATTCACTGACATGTTCAAACTGCCGGAAGACGAAATTGCCGGCTGGTGTCTGAAATCCAACCAGGTCTTCAACGCCTTTGAAGATCTGGATATCCCCAAAGTGGTTGCCGTTAACGGCATCGCCCTGGGTGGCGGCCTGGAAATGTGCCTGGCCGCAGACTTCCGCGTACTGAGCGAAAAAGCCCAGGTGGGACTGCCGGAAGTGAAGCTGGGCCTGTTCCCGGGCTTCGGCGGCACCGTGCGTCTGCCCCGTGTGATCGGCGTGGACAACGCCGTTGAGTGGATCGCCGCCGGCGGCCAGCACAAGGCTGACAAGGCCCTGAAAGTGGGTGTTGCCGATGCCGTGGTTGCCCACGACAAGGTTAACGACGCTGCCATCGACCTGGTCAAGCAGTGCCTGGCCGGCAAGATCGACTTCCGCGCCAAGCGTCAGGAAAAGCTCGAGCCCCTGAAGCTGCCGCCCATGGAAAACATGATGGCCTTCCAGACCTGCATGGCCATGGTCCAGGGTCAGGCTGGCAAGAACTACCCCGCTCCCGTGGCGGCCGTCAAAGCCATGCAGGCCCACGCAGGCATGACCCGCGACAAAGCGCTGGAAGTGGAAGCCAAAGGCTTCGCCAAAGTCGCCAAGACCCCGCAAGCCACCGCCATGGTCGGCCTGTTCCTGGCTGACCAGCAGGTGAAGAAGGTCAACGGCAAAACCGCCAAGTCCGCCAAGGGCTTTGAGCAGGCCGCCGTACTGGGCGCCGGCATCATGGGTGGCGGTATTGCCTTCCAGTCCGCCCTCAAAGGCACCCCCATCATCATGAAGGACATCGCCGACAAGGCGCTGGACCTGGGCATGAACGAAGCCTCCAAGCTGCTCGCCAAGCGCGTCAGCAAAGGCAAACTGGATGCGGCCGGCATGGGCAAAGTGCTGTCCAACATCCGCCCCACCCTGAACTATGGCGACTTCGGCAACGTTGGCGTGATCGTGGAAGCGGTGGTCGAGAACCAGAAGATCAAGCAGTCCGTTCTGGCCGAGACCGAAGAGAAAGTGGAAGACGGCACCATCCTGGCGTCCAACACCTCCACCATCTCCATCACCAAGCTGGCCGAAGCCCTGAAGAAGCCGGAAAACTTTGCCGGCATGCACTTCTTCAACCCGGTACACATGATGCCGCTGGTGGAAGTGATCCGTGGCGAGAAGACCTCCGACGAAACCGTCGGCACCCTGGTGGCCTACGCCCAGAAAATGGGCAAAACCCCCATCGTGGTCAACGACTGCCCCGGCTTCCTGGTTAACCGCGTACTGTTCCCCTACTTCGGCGGCTTCGGCATGCTGATGCGCGACGGTGCCGATTTCCAGGCCGTGGATAAAGTGATGCAGAAGTTCGGCTGGCCCATGGGCCCCGCCTACCTGATGGACGTGGTCGGCATCGACACCGGTGTTCACGCCGCCCAGGTTATGGCCGACGGCTTCCCCGAGCGTATGCAGTACGACTTCAAAGACGTCTCCACCGTGATGTTCGAAAACGAGCGTTATGGCCAGAAGAACGGTGTGGGTTTCTACAAGTACGAGCAGGACAAGAAAGGCAAGACGCAGAAAGTGGTCGACGAAAAGACCTACGAACTGATCAAGCCCCACGTCGCCGACACCCAGGAATTCGATGCGGACGAAATCATCGCCCGCATGATGATTCCCATGTGCACCGAAACCGTTCGCTGCCTGGAAGACAACATTGTAGGTTCCGCTGCCGAGGCCGATATGGCCATGATCTACGGCATCGGCTTCCCTCCCTTCCGTGGTGGTCCGCTGCGCTACATCGACAGCCTCGGCGTGAAAGAATTCGTCGCGCTGTGTGACAAGTACGCGCACCTGGGTGGCATCTACGAAGCCCCGCAGATGCTCAAAGACATGGCCGCCAAGGGCGAGTCTTTCTTCGCCTAAGCCACGGACTGACAGGAGTTATAGAAATGAGCTTGAATCCCAATGACGTAGTTATCGTCGATGCGGTCCGTACTCCCATGGGCAAGAGCCGTAATGGCCAGTTCCGTCACGTGCGTGCCGAAAAACTGTCTTCCCTGCTGGTGGAAGCGCTCATGGAGCGTAACCCCAACTGGGACATCCAGCAGACCGAAGACGTGATCTGGGGCTGTGTGAACCAGACCAAAGAACAGGGCATGAACATCGCCCGTAACATCGCCATGCTGGCCGGCCTGCCGCGCACCAGCGCCGCGCAAACCGTGAACCGTCTGTGTGGCTCTTCCATGCAGGCCCTGCACTCCGCCGCCCAGGCCATCCAGACCGGCAACGGTGACGTGTTCGTCATCGGTGGTGTGGAGCACATGGGTCACGTGGCCATGGATCACGGTGTGGACATCAACCCGGAGATCTCCAAGGTCACCGCCAAGGCCTCCAACATGATGGGCCTGACCGCGGAAATGCTGGGCAAGATGCACGGCATCAGCCGTGAGCAGCAGGACGAGTTCGGTGTGCGCTCCCACCGCCTGGCCTGGGAAGCCACCCAGGAAGGTCGCTGGAAGAACGAGATCGTTCCCATCGAAGGTCACGACCAGGACGGTAACAAGGTCCTGTGCGAGATCGACGAAGTGATCCGCCCCGGCGCCAGCATCGAAGACATGCAGAAACTGCGTCCGGTATTTGACCCGGCCAACGGGACTGTCACTGCTGGCACCTCCTCTGCCCTGTCCGACGGTGCCTCCGCCATGCTGGTCATGAGCGCCGCCAAGGCCGAAGAAATGGGCCTCAAGCCCCGCGCCAAGATCGTCTCCATGGCCGTTGCCGGCTGCGACGCCGCCATCATGGGTTACGGTCCCGTACCGGCCACCCAGAAGGCACTGGCTCGTGCAGGCCTGACCATCGACGACATCGACTACGTGGAGCTGAACGAAGCGTTCGCCGCCCAGTCCCTGCCCGTCATGAAAGACCTGAAGCTGCTGGACGTGGCCGACCAGAAAGTGAACCTGAACGGCGGCGCCATCGCCCTGGGTCACCCGCTGGGCTGCTCCGGTGCCCGTATCACCGGCACCCTGCTGAACGTACTGGAATGGAAAGGCGGCAAGCTTGGCCTGGCCACCATGTGTATCGGCCTGGGTCAGGGTATCGCTACTGTGATCGAGCGGGTATAACGCTTGATACCCGAAGCCTGACGCCGGACGCGCTCCGGTGTTCAGGCCCGGAGCCAATTTCCGGGCTCGCCTCACAAGGGCGGGATTGGAAACAAAAAACCCCGGCTTATCCGCCGGGGTTTTTCTTTGTGTGGCACATGTCGATTCTCATCAGGACTGTAACAGCCAGATGCCCCATCAGAGCGCACGGGGCAACATTTGACCTCGAATTTAGTGAAAAGTAAGAACCGGACAATCAAAAGAAATAGCAATGTCATGTAGGATACGCGGTCGGCTCAGGGACACAAAAAACGGACGATGAAGCCGATTAAATTTCCAGTGCTCTTAAACCCCACACTCAAGGAAGGGAAGCATCAGCAATGCCTACTATTAACAATACAATTACAGCTTTACTGATAGTGTCGCTCACATTTTCACTCAACGCCTGCGTGCAAATCGCAGCCACAGCACCAAAGGTTGATGAAAATTATGATGGAAAGTTTGGTTATGTGATGGGATCTGTCGGGGGACACCCCTGGGACCAGGACATAAAGGTCTTCTTTGCTCAAGAACTCACCAACACTCAACCCCTGATCATCACACGAAAGATGGGGAAACCTCACTTTATTAAGCAGTGCGGTGATGGTAGCAGTCACGAGAAAACCTATGCACGCGCCTATCTAGTAAAAGCTCCAGTGGGTGAATACTTTTTCTCAAGCTATCACATGAAGGTAGCCACAGGAATTTTCCATACTGCGGGCCCCTACAACCGCCTCCCCTATTCTTCAACGTTTGAGGTTGAAGAAAACACTATTACTTATATCGGCCGTTTTACCGGGACGTTATCTTTCAAGGAAGGAACAAAGGCCCCATCTGCTGAAAATGTAAAGCAACTATATGTCTCAGTAGCAGACAAATATGATGATGACCTTGCCATGGTCAAACAGCTTTCTAGCGTTGAATATCGATATATGAATCTGGCATTTCCACAGAGCCTCCCTATTAAAAAATCAATTGTCGAGCCAAAGATTCCGTTTCTCAAGCAAGAAGATGTGGACCAGACAATCGGCTCGGAGGACTGTTCGATTGAAAAAATGGAAATCAATAACGGGTAACATCATCGAGGCATGAGCCCGAAGGCGGGCAAACCTGTGTTTTCAACAGCCTTTGAGCACTGGGGGCAGGACCTTAATTCGTGCATAAAAACGTGACATTTAAGACCTGCCCCAAACCAATACACCAAGCCAGGGCAACATTAAAATTTCAAGCTAGGACACCCATAACTTTATATCGCCAAATGCCTCAACCCGTCACCAGTCAATCCGAGCCAGCCCCCTTTTGGCTTCATGGCTGAGCTTATACCTCATCCCTTCCCAATCCGTTCTGGATGTCCTTCAGCAGCCCCGCAGGGCGTGCCGCTCCGTTTCGCTGCTCGCAATATAGCGCGGATCAATGCCATTTCCCGAGCGCCTTCCTTCTCTCGCAACTGGCACTCACGGATAAGCTCACGCACCACTTCACGCAGACGCCCATACGATTTAGTAGCATAAAATCCGCAGACAAGGAGGAAAACGTCGCTCGTCTAGCTATAAATGCAGAGGGAGTACGACGTGTCGGCCAGTGAGACAGGTTGATAACGCGCCCGGGACGCGGTTGGCTCTTTGCTAATCCATGACCCCGGCGTGCGGACCTTGCGGACAGCCACACATCAGCCAACAACCAACAGATCCGTAGCAGGTCTGCCAAGCTGTGGGTGTTCTGTTGTTCTTGGTTGCTGTCCGCTACGCAGGCAGCGTAATGTTGTCAAAATTCATCAAGTCAGTGGGTCCAACTCCAGGGTAGGTCACCCTGGACAAGCAGAGAGGTCGCTCATTAATGGATGCTTACAGTTCCCGGTTGGAATCACTGAATGCACTGAAAAATACCGCAGGAAAAGTCCGCACTGTGGGCTTCGAGCTTGAGTTCTCCGGCATTGCATTCCGCGATACCGCCCGCGTGGTGTGCGATACGCTCAATGGAAAAGTGACAGACGAAACCGCCGCGGAAGTATGTGTAAAAACCGATTACGGTGATTTCAATGTCGAGCTCGACTGGGATTTTCTCAAGACTATGGCGGCCAACGCGGGCAAGGCCGTGGATGAGCTGCTGCATCCGTTGTCAAAGGCCGCAGAGCTCCTGGTACCCGTCGAAGTGGTGTGCCCGCCACTGCCCGTCACATCACTGCATATACTTGACGATCTGGTCGAGGCGCTGCGCAAGGCCGGCGCAAACGGTACCGAAGAATCATTGATTGCGGCCTACGGCGTGCATATCAATACGGAAATTCCGGCACTGGATGCGCCCACCATTCACCGTTACCTGCGCGCGTTCGTGTTGCTCCAGTGGTGGCAGGTCGAGGCCAACGATGTCAACCTGGCAAGACGGATCAGCCCTTACATCGACTTGTTCGAAGAGTCCTATATCAAGGTCCTGCTGACGCGAGAGGCCCCGGATATCAATACCCTGATCGACGATTATCTTGAGCATAACCCCAGCCGCAACCGTGCACTGGACATGCTGCCCCTGTTTGCCGAAATCGATGCCGACCGTGTTCGCGACACTGTCGATGACGCGAAGATCAAATCACGGCCGACCTTTCATTACCGATTGCCCAATTGCCAGATTGACGACCCGCAATGGAGCCTCGCGTCCTCCTGGATACGCTGGTGTCGGGTTGAACAACTCGCCAACGACGACGCCTCGCTCCATCAGCTGGGCGACGAATTCCTGGCCGCAGACAGACCGCTGCTTGGTGTAGATCGCGGCGCCTGGGTGAAAAGGATAGCCCGATGGATGGAAAACCACGCATAGGAGTGACCGGCAACCACCGTCGCTGGGCGCCGGCCTGGTGGTGTACGGCGCTGGCATTACGCCTGTGCGGTGCTGTTCCTCAACGCATTTCGGTTGATCATCCGTGGCAGGGGGCGCCGCCGGATGCACTGGTGATCGGTGGCGGCAACGACATCAGTCCGGAGCATTACGGTGGTGAAGTCGATGCCAGGGTCAAGCTCGATCCTGAACGAGACACACTGGAAATCGAATGGATTCGGTACGCGCTGAAACACGGCATCCCCATGATTGGCATATGCCGCGGTGCGCAACTGATCAACACCGTCCTCGGCGGCACCCTTCACAATGATATCCGCCATATTCGCCGTCTGACCTACAACCGCCCCGGGCTGCTGCCGACAAAACAGGTCTGGCTCGAACCCGATTCCAGACTCGCCCACATCACCGGCAAGACCAAGCTCCGCGTCAACAGCCTGCACCATCAGGCCGTGGAACGGCCCGCCGACGCCCTGCACCGCACAGGCTGGGATCTGGACAAGATCACCCAGGCCATTGAGCCCACCGACAATGCCCCCATCATCGGCGTCCAGTGGCACCCTGAATACATGATCTACCTGCGGTCACAATTCAGGATCTTCCACTGGTTGGTGGACAATGCACGCAATCGATTAACCCAGCCTTGATAGGGAAATACAGAGTGAATAATGGGCGAGGTTTCACTCGCGCTGGTAGTGGATTGACGCATGGGGCAGCTCCCCAAGAGAGACATCGCTCAGGTGCGGGAAGGAAACACCACCACATCATCGCCCTCCTGCCATACCGGTAGCTTGATCATGGTTTGCATAAAAAGTGGGTGCTCCAACCAGCGCTGTAACCACCGCTGCAGATTCGGGTAAGGCAGCTGGCCAAACACATCGCGATCGACATGGGCGAATTGGCGGACAAACGGCATAACACCAATATCCGCGATGGTTGGGTCATCCCCGAGCAGGTAAGCATTTCTCTCCAACAACGCCTCCAGAACCTGAAGAAAGGCCTCTCCTCGTTGCCGATACTCGGTCTGCGTCACGTCAACATGGCGGTCGGCGTATTTATAACGGTCCAGCCAGTGCTTGAACTCGTTATCGTTTTGCTCAATCAGCGCATTCGCCTGATCCAGGATCGTTGCGTCTAACAGCCCTTGTGGATCCTGCTGCTCAAGCGCCCACACCATGATGTCCCGGCTTTCATCTATCACAGCCCCATCCGCCAGCCGCAACACAGGCACGGTGCCTTTCGGGCTGATTGCCAGCATTTGCGCAGGCTTGTTTTTCAGGGTTACTTCCCGCAGCTCAACGTGCAGACCCGCGAACAACACCGCCAGGCGGGCCCGCATGGCATAGGGGCAGCGACGAAAGGAATACAGACAATCCAATGAGATCGTCATAGGAATACTTCACAACTGAACCGGGGGTGTAATTCCGCAACGGGGCGACCGGTATTTCTGCACATCGCGAAATGGTTGTCGATGGACGCAACTCATCAGGTGCGCACTGGGGCAGAATACTATTTAAGGGGCGCCCCGTCCCGATAGTCTGGATCGATCACGATGTTTTGGGTGTTCTCTTCTTTGGCCGCAATGTTCCGGGAGAAATCCTTATTGTTGATAAACAGGAGGGGTAAGCGGCAGCTCCCTTTCCCTGAAGCCGGAAAACCCACTCCCCATTGTTGGCATGGTTCCCGCAGTAATCCAATGCAGCAGTCAGCAAAAACGCTGGCAGAAATGTTGTCGTTTCCCGGCAAGCAAAGAGAGGTAACCCATGAATTCTGTCTCGATCAAAGACCTGATGTGTACCCGTTTTGCGGCGATCCACCCGGAGATGCCGGTGGTGGAGGCGTCCAGCAAGCTGATCAAACTGGATATGCTTGGCAGCCCGGTCACCGACAAGGCCGGTACCCTGGTGGGCTGGATCAGCGAGCGTGAATGCCTGCAGGCCGCACTACAGGTGGTCTACCACAACCAGCGCGTGGCCACGGTGAGAGACCTGATGCAGACCGAAGTTCTGACCGTATCGCTGGACGATGAGGTGCTGGGGCTGGCCCAGCAGATGCTGGCCGCCAAGCCCAAGATCTACCCGGTGGTGGATAGCACCAACAAGGTGGTCGGCGTGATCAGCCGCCGGCATATTCTGACTATGCTGGATCAGAAGTTGGCGGAGTTGAGCAGGAAAGTTGGGTAATCTGGCTTTTTTCCTCTTTTCTAGGGCGCCGTGACAACCCTTCTTCGCACTAGATTAGTGCATAGCCCTCGGGCGGCTACCGCCTTTGGCGATTTCGGTAATTGGCAGGATTTGCCCGTTGGTCACCGCCGTATTCGTCATGCAAGCATAGCTCCAACGAAAAGGGAGATAACCAGCGGACTAAAGCTTCTTCACCCGCCGATTCTTGCCCTTGATCTTGCCACGCATTAATCGCTGCAGTGCCAGGTCGGCGCTATCGCGCTCGATGGCTACGTAGGCCTGGTAGTCGGTGACGGTGATCTTGCCCACCTGGTTGCCGGGGATGCCCGCGTCGCCGGTGAGAGCGCCGAGAATATCGCCGGGCCGCAGCTTGTCCTTGCGGCCAGCGCCGATGCACAGGGTTACCGTGGGCGGCAGCATGGGCTCGCCGGCGCGAGGTTTCAGGCTGGACACCGGGTGCCAGTTGAGTGTTTCGCCCTGCAGTTCTTCAATGGCCATGGCCCGGCGGCTTTCACGGGGCGCCACCAGGTTGATGGCCAGGCCCTTCTCCCCCGCCCGGCCAGTGCGGCCGACCCGGTGAATGTGGGTCTGCGGGTCGTGGGACAGTTCCGCGTTGATGACAATGTCCAGGCTGTCGATATCCAGCCCTCTTGCGGCCACGTCCGTGGCGACCAGTACAGACAGACTTCGGTTGGCGAACAGGGTGAGCACTTCATCCCGCTCGCGCTGCTCCAGGTCGCTGTTCAGGGCTCGGGCGGCCAGGCCCTGCCGGCAGAGCTGGCTGACCACATCCTGGCACTGCTGCTTGGTGACACAGAACACCACGCAGCTGGTGGGCCGGAAGCAGGCAATGGCGTCGGCAACGGCTTCGTAGCGTTGCATGGGCTCCACTTCGTAGAAACGCTGCTCGATGCGGGTGTTGTCGTGCATGGCCGCCACTTCCACATGCTCCGGGTCACGCATGAAGGTTTCTGCCAGCTGCTTGATGCCCGCCGGGTAAGTGGCGGAGAACAGCAGGGTCTGGCGACGGGCCGGAGTCTGGCGAATCACTTCCGCAATATCATCGAAGAAGCCCATGTCGAGCATGCGGTCCGCTTCGTCCAGCACCAGGGTGTTGAGCCCGTCGAGGCTGAGCGTGCCTTTGCTCAGGTGCTTGAGGATGCGCCCGGGTGTGCCCACCACCACCTGGGCACCATGCTCCAGGGAGCCGATTTGCGGGCCGATGGGCTGGCCGCCGCAGAGGGTCAGCACCTTGATGTTGCCGGCACCCCGGGCCAGACGACGAATCTCGGCAGCCACCTGGTCTGCCAGCTCCCGCGTGGGGCAAAGCACCAAGGCCTGGCAGCCGTAGTAGCGCAGGTTGAGTGGGTGCAGCAGAGCGATGCCGAAGGCAGCCGTTTTGCCGCTGCCGGTGCTGGCCTGGGCAATCACATCCCGGCCTTTCAGCAGGGGCGGCAGGCTGGCCGCCTGTACCGGTGTCATGGCCGTATAGCCCAGTGTGTCCAGGTTGGCGAGCATGTCGCTGCTCAGTGGCAGGGAGGAAAACAGGGAATCAGTCACGTCAGGGCCCGGGTGGCAGAAAATCAGGGGTGCAGTGTACCAACTGTTGGGCGGGGGGCGATGGATTTCATGGCGGGTTTGGTTTTTAGCGGCAGAAGGCTCGGCATCTCGCTTTGTGAGCCAGGCGCCAACGTGTTTGGCGCGGGGTAGTCGCCGTATCAAAAAAACAGGGTGGACAAGCCGGGCGTTGTCATTTTAGTCTTGTAAACACTTGTTCACGCACAAGTGTGCACATTTATGCTGCCCCGATTGTATGCCTTGACGGGCATTCCGTTGGGATTGCGTAAAGCAGGTTGGTCAGCTCGCCCTGCACAGGCGGATACTGACATTGACCCTGATACGCGCTACCACAACTGAACAGACAAAACGGACGATGGCGGGCCGCCCTTGCTGCCCGTCGCCAGCCTGGTCCGCCAGGCGAGCAACACCTCATAAAATGACAACGAACGAGGAACCGTTATGCGTCAACCCGCCCAGCCCGAGCCAGGTGCGTCACCCTCTATCTGGTCTCGTCTGAGTACCATCACCGATTACTTTGCCTGGCCCCTGCGCACCTCCCATTATCTGGAGCTGGTGAATCCGCTGTGGACCACCCACAAGCTGCAGGCCAGGGTGGTCAAGGTATGGGATGAAACCAAGGATGCCCGCACCCTGACCCTGCGCCCCGGCCTGAACTGGCGGGGCCACCGTGCCGGTCAGCATGTGCGGGTAGGGATTCCCGCCAACGGCAAGCATTACACCCGCACCTACACCATCTCCTCCCCGCCGGAGCGGGAGGACGACTGCTTCACCATCACCGTGAAGGCCATCGACAAGGGCACCATTTCCCATCACATCGTGCGCAATATCAAGGTGGGCGATTACCTGCCCATCGGCTTGCCCCAGGGGGACTTTTACCTGCCTGACGCCCAGCCGATCCAGCCGCTGTTTATCACCGCCGGCAGCGGTATCACGCCAGCTTTCAGCATGGTCAACAGCCTGATTGCCCAGGGGCGCCTGCCGGATACCCACCATATCCACTATGCGCCCCATGAATTTGATGTGGTGCTGGGCAAGGAACTGAAGGCGATGGATCGCTACAACGATCGCTATCACCTGCACCTGATTTATAGCCGCGAGGGCGACGACCCGAGCCGCAACCGGTTTTCCGCCGCCCAACTGGATGCACTCTGCCCGGACTGGAAAGAACGGGATGTGTACGCCTGCGGCCCCCCTTCCCTGCTGGAAGCCATCGAGCAATGCATGGAAGACGCGGGTTGTATCCGCCGGTTGCATGTGGAGCGGTTCCGCGCCCCCTTTACCGAGGTGCCCGCCGATGCGGTGGGGGGCCGGGTGCGCTTCGCCCAGAGCGATGTGGAAACTGACGGCGACAGCGACACGCCGCTGCTGAAAGCGGCCGAGGAAGCCGGCATGAACCCGCCCCACGGCTGCCGCATGGGCATCTGCCATACCTGCAACACCACCCTGGTGTCCGGCTGTGTGCGTGACCTGCGTACCGGCGAGGTACTGAACGAGGCAGGCAGCATTGTACAGACCTGCATCTGCGCCGCCGCCGGCGATTGCGAACTGGATTTGTGAGGGAACAATAATGAAAACCCATCAATACCCGGTCGACCTGACCGACGAGCAGATCGAAGAATTCGGAAACGAGCTGGAAGCCATTCGCAACGAGGTGTTTGATTCCCGCGGCGACCGGGACCGCGCCTATATCCTCAAGGTTATCAAGACCCAGCGCACCATGGCGGTCAGCGCCCGCTTCATCATTTACCTGTCACTGTTTTTCATCCCCGCCTGGGGCCATGCGCTGGCCGCCTGGCCGGTGATGCTCACTATCCTGGGGCTGGGCGTGTTCATGCTCGGTATCGCCAAGATTCTGGAAAACATGGAAATCGCCCACAACGTGCTGCACGCCCAGTGGGACTGGATGAAGGACCCGGAGATTCAATCCAACACCTGGGAGTGGGACACCATGAGCCCCTCGGACCGCTGGATGCATTCCCACAATGTGGTGCATCACACCTGGACCAATGTGCTGGAGAAGGACCTGGATGTGGGCTACGGCATCATGCGGGTAACGCCCATGCAGAAGTGGAAACCGGCGTTTCTGTTGCAGCCGATCTATTTCATTCTGCTGATGCTGTTGTTCGAAGAAGGCGTGGCCGTCCATGAGCAAGCCATCGATGACCACCTGAAAGGCAAGAACAAGCTCAAGGATTTCACGCCGTTGTTAAAACGGATTGGCTACAAGGTATGGCGGCAGGTGGCCAAGGATTACATCGCCTGGCCGCTGGCAGCGGCGCTGGTGGCGATCCCGATTTCCTTCTACGTGCCCTTCTCGCCGCTGCTGGTGTTCGGGATAGTGGCTGGCGCCAATGCGGTGGCTAACCTGATCCGCAATATCTGGGCCTTCACCATTATCTTCTGCGGGCACTTCCCGGCCGGGGCGCACAACTTCACCCTGGAACAGGTGGAAGGCGAAACCCGTGGGCGCTGGTATCTGCGCCAGATGCTGGGTTCCTGCAACATCGAGGGTGGCAAGCTGTTCCATATACTGTCCGGTAACCTGTCACACCAGATCGAACACCACCTGTTCCCGGACATGTGCAGCAACCGCTATCAGGAAGTGGCGCCACGGGTTCGCGCGCTGGCGGATCGCTATGGCATCCCCTACAACAGCGCCTCCCTGTTCCGCCAGTTCGGCACCACCTGGCTGAACAACCTGCGCCTGGCCTTCCCCGGTGGCGGCGAGCCCTACGAGCCGCGCCGCGAGCAGGCCAGTCAGTCCTGATGTCGACCGCAGGGTGGATTGACGCCTTCCGGCTAATCCACCCTGCGTTTTGGTGATGAGGCAGGATCAAGGTTGGGGAGATCTGGAAAGGCTTTCCCGACTTTGCCCCTCGCTTTGCAAGCAAAGCTCCAACGGTCAAGGCGAGTCGTTGGAGCCTTGCTCGCAAGGCGAAGGTTTTCAGCAAGCCACCACGTTTACCGACGCCGTACCAGCCCGTCTTCCAGCACCTGCTCGAAGTGGTCTTTCAGGGTGTCAGCGGCCGGGCGGTAGCTAACGCCCAGTGCCTTGCTGCGGCTGTTGTCGAAGCGCAGGGGGTAGCCCACGTTACGGCTGATGAACTTGCGGGTGACCGGGCCCATGAACGGGCCGACAGCCCATACCACCGGCTTGGGCACCTTCATCATCGGGAAGGGATACTGCTTGCCGAATTGTTTGCGCAGCATGCCGGCGATGTCGAGCATGGACACGGACTGGCTGACCAGAATGTAGCGCCCCTCCGCTTCCGGTTTGAACGCCCCCAGCAAATGCGCCTGGGCCACTTCGCGCACGTCCACCATGCCGTATTCCAAAGCCGGCACACCGGTTTTCAGCTTGCCACGGCCCATATCCAGCAGGGTGCCAATGCTGGCAGAGTTACTGGCGTTGGTCAGGGAAGGCCCGTAGACCATGCCCGGGTTGATGGTTACCAGGTCCCACTGAGACTGACCGTCGTGGATTTTCCAGGCCTCCCGTTCGGCGGCTACCTTGGAATACTGGTACGGGTTATGGTCAACGCTGCTGGTGGTGTTCCAGTCGGCTTCGGTGAAGGCGCTTTTGCCTTTCATGTCCGTGGCATCCCCGTACACGGAGGCCACGCTGCTGGTCAGCACCACTCGCTTGAGGGTTTCGCAGCGGTTGGCGGCGTTGAGCACATTGCGGGTCCCTTCCACCGCCGGGCGAACCAGGGCCTCGTAGGCATCGGTGAAGCCATCCAGCACGAACGGCGAGGCGGTATGCATGAGGATGTCGCAGCCCTGCATGGGTGCATCGAAGCTTTCTGCATCAAGCAGGTCGGCCTTGAACAGTTTCAGGGTACCGGGCGCCGCATCGGCAATGCGCTTGAGGTGATCCACGCTTTTCGCCTTGTTGGGATCACGCACGGTGGCGTGGACCGTATGGCCTGCCTCCAGCAGGTATTTCACAATCCAGCCGGCAATATAGCCGGAAGCGCCGGTGACCATCACGGTATGGGTGTTACTGGGCATGCTTGGCTCCCGCCGATAAAAGGAAGCGCCTACGCTAGCACGATGTGGCAACCGGACAACTAGGGCTGTTCGTGCCATTTCGCCGCGCGGCCCCTCCCTGCATCCTTATTCGGGGTCGGGGCCCTTCTGACGATATTCGCTGGGAGAGAGGCCGGTCATCTGTCTGAACCAGCGCGTGAAAGAGTGTGCCTCATCAAACCCCGCATCCCGGGCTATTGCCTGCACAGACTGAGCGCCTTGTCGCAACAAATCGCAGGACCGCTCCAGCCGTAACCGGGAAAGCAGATCGCCATAGCTGGTCCCCTCTTGACGCAATTTCCGGTGCAGGGTTCGGCTGGTGATATTCAGCATGGCAGCCACGTTTTCACGTGACACATTGCCGTCCTGAAGCAGTTTCTGAATATGCAGGCGGACCTCATCGGTAAATGAAGCGGGCTTGGCCCTCTCTTCAAGCAGCTTTTGCGCATGCTCAGTCAGCACCGTATTGAGCAAGGGGTCGGCCGTGTTGACTGAAAGATCGACGGCTGTCGCGGGAAACAGGACCCGATAATTCCGGGCATTGAAAATCACCGGGCAATTAAAGGCGTTGCGATAGACATCCAGGGTCGCCCTGTCCTTGGGCGCAGGGTGGGCCATATGCACTTCATGCACCAGATGCCCGGCTTGCGTTCCCGTGTTAATCAACTGCGTATAGGTAAACAGGATAAAACTGCCGACATGGGTGCGAACAAATGGGTCCTGGAGATGACAATGCCATATCAGCTGGGCCTCACCCGGTGAATATTCCAGGCGGGTCTTGCCCGTATTGCTGATCAGCGGCTCCAACTGCATGATTTTTTCCAGACAAGCACCAACGGTACTGGACGTTTGTGCCAGAAAGGCAACCAGACCAAACAATTGCTGTTGCGATACCACTCCCAGTGTCAAACCGGGCAAGGGGTCTGACATCTGTCGTAACCCCACAGACAACATAAACTCCACATCCTCAGCAGGCATGTAAGCCGGATCTCCCTTTATCGGCTGAATACGAAAATCGTATTCCTTCAGGAGTCCATCAACGTCCACGCCATATTGCCGCCCAAGATCGAGCACCTTTTTTACAATTTCAATGGAAACCTTAAAACCTGCCGATACTGCCATGATGCTTTGAAGCTCGCTTATTTTTTAAGTGTTATGGGCCTTGGGAGCGAAATTTTCAAAAAAATCCCCAGTCTGACAATCGCTGTCTTAATAAGATTATAACAACGTCCCTTTCCGCTATGTCTCCACTTCGGCAATGCCACCATCATAAGCCTTTCACAAGATTGGCCATAAAAAAACCGGCAATATAAACAGAATTGCATTAGGTGAAACATGAACAGCATATTTAAAATAGTTCTTTTTACTGGCTTGCTGGTGGGACTGGGCTCCCCGGCTCTGGCGGGTTGGCTGAGCGGGTTTTCGGTGAATTCCAGCTATGCCCAAACCCGATACCCCATCGTACTGGCCCATGGTATGTCCGGTTTCGATAGCATTGGGCCGCTGGACTACTGGAACGGTATTACCAGTGACCTGACTGAACGGGGCGCGGAAGTCTACCTGACACAGGTTTCGTCCTTTGCCTCCTCCGAAGTCCGTGGCGAACAGTTGCTGCAGCAGGTAGAGGAGATTCTGGCTATCTCCGGTGCAGACAAAGTGAATCTGATCGGCCACAGTCACGGTAATCAGTCGATCCGTTATGTGGCAGCCGCCATGCCGGACCGTATCGCTTCAGCCACCTCGGTCGGTGGGGCCACAATGGGGTCCCCGGTATTTGACCTGCTTGTTTCCTCTCTGGAAGGGACCGGCCCCTTAATCAGCAATGGGGCCGGTGAGATCGTGAATGCTGTTGGCACTATTATTGGCCTGGCCGCCGGCGAATCACTCCCGCAGGATTCGCTGGCCGGGTTTCAATCTATTTCCACCGAGGGTGCCGCAGACTTCAATACCCGCTACCCGGCCGGGGTGCCCACCGCCTTCTGCGGCGAGGGCAGCTATAGTGTAGACGGGGTACGCTATTACTCCTGGAGCGGCACGCGACTGCTCACCAATCCCCTGGATCCACTGGATCTGCCATTAAAAATTGCCTCTTCCGCCTTTATCGGCACCAACGATCCACAAAGTGACGGTCTGGTGGGCCGCTGCAGCAGTCACCTAGGCAAGGTCATTCGCGATAATTACCGGATGAACCACCTGGACGAGGTCAATCAGCTGTTCGGCCTGACCGACCTGTTTGAGACCGATCCCGTGGTGGTATTTCGTCACCATGCCAACCGGCTGAAAAACGCAGGTCTGTAAGTCATGGAACGCTCAGAGAAACTGTCCGTGGTTACGGTGCATGTTACTTTTGTCTTGTTCACCCTGGTGATTATTTTTTCCGGGGCAGGCAGACAATCAGAATCGCCAATGCATCGGCAGGCCGAAGTGACGCCTCCCACCCCCTTGCCACTGACGGCGCCCTTGCTTACCCCCGCCGCCAGCCGCTCGGTCACTGTCCGCAATGGCCTGGAAGCGCTTCCCGCCTCACTGGAAGGAACGACGGTTCCTGATGGGCTGGCGGTGACGCCCGACGGCAGCCTGGCGGTGACACCGCAACTTCGAGACGTCTTGGACTATTTCCTCTCCACCCTGGGCGAAGAGAGCCTGGATACCATTGAGCAACGATTGCGAGCGTATTTTGCCAGTCAACTACCCGGCACCGCCGCACGGGAGGCCGGCCAGATTCTGGAAGGCTATATGGCGTGGAAAAGGAACCTGGCCTCGCGCTCCGAGGCAGGTGGCGTCAGCACCGACACGCTGGACCTGGGTGCCCTTCGGGAGCAACAACAGTGGGTACGAGACAGTTGTCATCTCTATCTGGATCGCCAGGTATGCACGGCTTTCTTTGCCCGCCAGCAAGTCAGTGAGGACTATGCCCTGGCCCGACTTACCGTGGTCAGCGACGATACCCTGACAAGCCAGCAGAAGGCAAAACAGCTTGAGGCGCTCACCGCATCACTCCCGCATGACATGCAGAACAACATAGCCCAGATAAGCCGTTACCAGGAACTGCAGCGCAGGAGCGCGCAGCTTCGCCAAGACGGTGGCGACGAGGCAACCCTCAGAAAGATTCGCGAGCAATGGGTGGGCGCAGACGCAGCCGCTCGCCTGGAGCAACTGGATAGCCGGCGAGAAGAGTTCGATCGACGGATGTCGCAGTGGCTAAGGGAGCGCGAATCGCTGCTGGGCAATACCAACCTGTCGCGTTCTGATCGGCAGCAGCAGGTAGAACAACTGCGGGAAGCGCATTTCTCTTCCCGGGAGGAGGTCCGGGTAAAAGCCCGGGAGCGCATCGCCGACCGGTCATAACAGGCTCCCGGCAAGGCCCGCAACGCTTGGCGCTCGGCCAATACCGGCAGCAGACTCACTTGCATGCTGCCGGCGGATTGTCAGGCGTTGCCGCGTGACCGATCAAACCACATCCAGGCGGCGAGCCCCACTCCCCAGGCACCGTTAACAATCAGGCCGCCAACCACCTTGGCGGCGTTCACGTCCAGCCCTTTCAGGGGAAACACCAGCAGCATGGCAACCAGCGTCGGGCCGATGGCGCCGATGATCAGCGCGCCGAGCCAGTGCCGGATGCCCTGCCAGCGACGGATCAACCACCAGACTGGCACACCCCAGACACCGCCCCAGAATGCCAGCGACAATACCTGGGGAATACCGAAGGGCGGCACCGGTGTCATGTTCCAGGGCGCCGCCGGGACCAGACCGCCCAGCCAGAACAGCGCCAGCACCCCTTGGTGAAACAGCAGAGTGGCGATAAAGCCCCCGGTGAAAGCCTGCAACCATTGTTGTGGCGAGTTGGACATGGTCACTCCGACGTTGAGACGTTTTGGTAAAAGATTCCCTGGCAACTCTACACCATCCCCCTACCCCGCGCGTGAACAGGCATGGCCTTACCGGGACAAGATTCGATCACCCTTCGTCCGGGATTTCCGGGGTCACCCGTTGCGCCAGCATTTCCAGAGATTCCTGCCAGCCCTGATAACAGCACTCCACCGGTATCACCTTGGGCACGCCCTCCTGGGTAATGGTCAGCTCGGTGCCGCACAGCACGTTTTTCAGCGAAATGGTGACCGGCATTTCACCGGGCAAGTTGGGGTCGTCGAACTGGTCGGTGTGGCGTATCCGTTCGTTGGGCTTGAGTTCCAGGTAGCGGACGCTGAAGCAGTGGCTTTTGCCGGTGGAGAAGTTGGTGAACGACATGCGATAGCCGCCCCCTTCACGGGCGTCCATTTCATGGACCTTGCCGGTAAAGCCATGGGGCGGCAGCCATTTGACCATGGCATCGGCATCCAGAAAGGCGCGGTAGACGCGATCCGGGGTGGCGCGCAGGACGCGGTGCAAGCGGACGGTATTAGCGGACATGATGGCTCTCCTTGTTGGGTGTGATGCCTCCGTTCTTGGAGGGGGCATCCTCTTATCGGATGTGGCGGCCATCATTCGACAGGAAGATGCCGGTTCATCGTTTGCCGGGAATGCCGTCCGGTAAGCGTCCGAAACATCAACCAAGCTGATTGTATTCCCCAAAAATAACCCGTTTTTAATCAGGCATTCTAATCATATAGTGACGCCATCGACAGACAGGCAATGGAGCCTGTTACAGGAGGACGTCATGATCGAGCTGCGCACACGCAATGAACTGGGCCATGCCCGACACGGCTGGCTGGATACCCGGCACCACTTTTCCTTCGCCAATTATCACGATCCCAAACGGGTCCACTGGGGTGACCTGCGGGTATGGAACGATGACACCATCGCACCACACACGGGCTTCCCGGCGCACTTTCACCGGGAGATGGAGATCATCACCTATGTGCGCAAGGGTGCCATTACCCACCAGGACAGCCTGGGTAACAGTGGGCGCACGGAAGCCGGCGATGTGCAGGTGATGTCCGCCGGTACCGGGATTACTCATAGCGAGCAAAACCTGGAGGATACGGAGACCCGGATCTTTCAGATCTGGATCATTCCGAATGCCACCGGTTTGCCACCCACCTGGGGCAGCAAGCCCTTCCCGAAGGCATCCCGCGAGGGACATTTCGAGATACTCGCCAGTGGCTACCCGGATGACGGCGATGCCCTGCCGATTCAGGCGGATGCCCGTGTCGTGGCCGCCAACCTGAGCGAGGGCCAGACGGTGACCTACCCGGTGGAGGCGGGTCGCAAGGTCTATCTAGTGCCCGCCAAGGGACGGGTCAGGGTGAATGAGGTGTTGGCCGATACCGGCGATGGCCTGGCCATCAGTGACGAGACACATCTGACCGTGGTGGCAGAAGCGGACAGCGAGATCGTGCTGGTGGAAACTGTCTAGCCAGGAGACAATCCAGCCTACCTTCCAACACACTACCTCCACAAAAAAGGCCCGGAGCGTTTCCGGGCCTTTCACTTTTCCTGTAGGAACTTGCCTGCAAGCGCCTACAGCCATTTCATGCCGGCATTATTGATCCGCCTTTCTCTGTAGGGCGGTTTCCAGCGCGGCAATCTTTTCATGCATGGCACGCATCAGGTCGAGCATTTCCTGACGTTCGTCATGGGCGATCTGGTTGTTGGCATCCCGTTCGGCGCGCTGTTCGCTTTCGTGCACTTCCTGGGTGGCGCTGACGATGATGGCAATAAACAGATTCAGCACCATAAAGCTGGAGATCAGGATAAAGGGCACGAAGAAGATCCAGGCAAAGGGGTAGACCTCCATCACCGGACGGGCAATGCCCATGGACCAGCTTTCCAGAGTCATGATCTGGAACAGGCTGTAGATGCTGGCGCCGAGCGTGCCGAACCACTGCGGGAACGCCTCACCGAACAGCTCGGTACCCATCACCGCAAAGATGTAGAACATCATCAACAATAATGCCGCCGTCCAGCCGATCCCCGGCAGGGCCTGCATCAATGACTCCACCAGCATGCGCAACCGCCTCACCGATGACAGCAGGCGCAATACCCGCAAAATCCGCAGGCTGCGCAGAATCGCCAGGGGCCCGGACGTTGGAGCCAGAGAAATGGCAACGATCAGAAAATCGAACACATTCCAGCCGGAGCGGAAGAAGCGTGGCCCGAAGGCAACCAGCTTGAGCACGATTTCCAACACGAACGCGGCCAGCACCACCTGGTTAAGCAGGTTTAGCCACTGCCCTGCCCGCTCCTGGGCTACCGCGGAGGTTTCCACGCCCAGAATAATGGCATTGAGAAGGATCAAAGCTGTAATGGTGTGTCCGAAAAGCGGGGTATTCAGCAGAGCAGCCAGTCGTTGCCGCCAGCCGGGGGATACGGACGTTGAAGTGGCCTGCATGGAGAGTCACCAAATAATCCAGGAGGCGCGAGTATACCTGATACGGGAGGGGGGATTGATAGGGGCCGCAGGCGCTTTGCGAGCAAAGCGCCTGCGGCAAAGCGGGTGGTCAGTCTTCCAGGGTCACCACCGGCTCCCAGACACCGTCGATGACTTTGGAGAGAATCATGTCGTTGCCGGCACGATGATTGGTGGCGCTCATCTTGATATCCACCCCGGTGACCGGATCATTGAAATCCAGAGACTCCATGGCCGCCAGGAAGGAATCGGTGGTCAGATCCGGGCCCGCCTTGCGCAGTGCCTCGATGGTCACCATGGCACCCACACGCCCGAGCACGGCACCGCCGCTGGGCACAGAGCCGTATTGCGCCTGGTACTCTTCCGCCCATTGTTTAGCTTCCGGTACATCCTTCATGCGGCTGACAATATCCTGCCAGGGAGACACACCGTAAAGCCCTTCGGTGACACCCCCGGGGGCCGCGGCAACGGCGGAATGGAAGCCGGCCTGGGAGACCACAAACTTCACCTCATCCCAGCCCATTTCCTTGGCGGTGGCCACCACGGAAATGATCGGCCGCACCGGCAGGGCCACGGCGACCAGCTGGCAACCGGCATCCTTCAGGCGCGCCAGGGTGCCGGTGAAATCACTCTCGTCCGGTCGGTGGGAGGTGCTTTCCGCCAGGGTCAGGGAATCCTTGCCCGCCGCGGCGTCGTTAATGGCCTGGTTCACCTCCTCGCCGAAATCCGAGGGAATGTACATCACACAGATTTTCTCGATGCCGTACTCGTCCGTCATCCAGTTGACGCCTTTCAGTACCCCTTCATAGTAACTGGGGCCAAAGACGAAACGGTGGGAGAAGTCCCCCTCCTCTTCCATCTGACGTGAAAGTGCCAGAGGAAGAATGCTGGGCACGTTATTGCGATCCATCACCGGGAACGCGGCCAGGTTATGGGGCGTGCCCAGACTCATCACCATGGCAAATACTTCATCCCGGCTGATCAGCTTGTTGGTGGCCTGGGTGGCCTTGGGTACCTGGTAGGCATGATCCTCGACGATATAGCGGATCTCACGGCCATGAATCCCGCCCTCGGCATTCACGTCGGCAAACATGTCGTTGGCCACCTGCACCGCCGGGGAGGAAAACGCGGCAAACACCCCGGACAGATCGTGCATGCCGCCCAGTTTGATTTCGGTATCACTGACACCACGCACCGACTCGGCGGCGGCGCTCTCTTCTTCCTTGTTATCACTGCACCCGATCAGGGTGGCTGCGGCGAGAGCCGCCAGACAAAGCTTCTTCATGATGCATTCTCCTCTCGAATTCATACCTGAAGCCGTGACTTCAGGTAATTGCAATCAGTACATGGAATCAATCAGGTGCTTGTGTTTTTTCTCCACGAAGGAACGCTTCAGCTTCATGGTGGCAGTCAGCTCCTCATCCTCGGCGGTGAGCAGCACGTCGATCAGGCGGAAATACTTGATCTGTTCCACCTGGGCGAACTGTTTATTCACATCCGTAATGATGCTGTCGATCAGGTCGATCACCTCCTTGGCACGACACAGGGAGGCGAAGTTGGAAAACGGGACCTGACGATCCTGGGCATATTTCTCCACGTTTTCCTGATCAATCATGATCAGGCAGGTGAGGTACTTGCGCTGGTCGCCAATGACCACGGCATCGGAAATATACGGAGAAAACTTTATGCGGCTTTCAATTTCCGCCGGGGTAATATTCTTGCCGCCGGCGGTGATGATGATGTCTTTCAGGCGACCGGTAATGGTGAGCATGCCGTCTTGCAGACGCCCCACATCGCCGGTGTGCAGCCAGCCATCGCGGATATCTTCCGCGGTTTTTTCCGGCTTGCGCCAGTAACCGGCGAACACATGGTCACCGCGTACCAGCACTTCACCGTTGTCGGCAATGCGCACCTCGGTCTCGGGCAGCGGCTCGCCCACGGAACCCACCCGGGCCCGGTCCTTGCTGTTGAGCGATACCACGCCGGTGGTTTCGGTCATGCCATAGCCTTCATAAAGCGGCACGCCCAGGGACTGGAACCAGCGAATCAGGTCCGGGGAGATGGGTGCCGCGCCGGTGGTGCCCCGACGCAGGCGCGCCATACCGATCAGGTCCCGGACATTGCGCAACACCAACAGGTTCCAGAACTGGTAATGCAGCCAGGAAAGTGGTGACCGTTTACGCTCACAGTGCCAGCTATCGCCGGCGGCCAGGGCCCGGTCAAAACACCAGCGGCCAAAACCGGTGGCTTCGTCCCGCAGGGTCATCATGGAGCTGTAGATCTTTTCCCACAGACGCGGTACGGCGGCAAAGGTATGGGGCGACACTTCGCGCAGGTTCTCGAACACGGTCTCCGGGCTCTCCGCAAAGTTCACGGTACACCCCTTGTAGATCGGTACTTCCACCGATACCAGCCGCTCCAGAATATGGCAAAGGGGAAGGAAGCAGAGCTGGTCATCGTCTTCATGGGCTTCCAGCACCTGCTCACCAGCCGCCAGCTGGAACAGCACATTGCGGTGGCTGATCATGGCGCCCTTGGGGGCACCGGTGGTGCCGGAGGTGTAGATCAGCATGCGGATGTCATCCGGCTGACTCTCGGCGATGCTGGCGCTGAACCGGGCTTCGGCATCGGCAATGCCCTCGCCCAGGGCGTAGAGTTCATCCAGGAACATGACCATGGGATCACTGAAATCCCGCAGCCCCTTGCGATCAAACACGATCACTTTTTTCAGGGTGGGCACCTGGTCGCGTACGGTCAGGTATTTGTCCAGCTGTTCATCGTTTTCCACGAACAGGAAGGCGGAGCCACTGTCATTGACCAGGTAGGCCAGCTGCTCGGCGCTGTCGGTGGTATAGACGCCATTGCTGATGCCGCCCGCGCCGGCGATACCCAGATCGCAGTAGAGCCATTCCTTGTTGTCTTCACTGAGAATGGAGACCGGCTGGCCCCGCTCCAGGCCGAGAGACAGCAGCGCTACGCCGATGGCACGGGCCTTTTCGTAATAGTCCTGCCAGCTGTAGCTCTGCCAGATGCCCAGGTCCTTTTCCCGGTGCGCAATTTGCGCTCCCCGCTCCAGGCATTGCTGGCGCCACAGTTTGACCACGGTGTCGCAACCGTGGAGACGGGTTGGTGCGTTGTTGGTTGTTGTCATCATCAGCGCCAGGTCTTCTTTCGTTTCCAGCGTTTTTCCGGTCGGTCATCCCCCGCCGACTGGCCCAGATAGAATTCGCGAATGTCGTCGCTGGCGAGCAACGCCTCGGCGCTGCCGTCCATGACGATGCGGCCGGTTTCCAGCACATAGCCATGGTCCGCCGTGTTCAGTGCCACCTGGGCATTCTGCTCCACCAGCAACAGGGTCACGCCCTGCTCTTTATTCAGCCGACGGACGATGGCGAAGATTTCCTGCACCAGCAGCGGCGACAGCCCCAGGGACGGTTCATCCAGCAACATCAGCGACGGCCGCGACATCAGCCCGCGACCGATGGCCAGCATCTGCTGCTGACCGCCAGACAGGGTGCCGGCGGGCTGGTTGCGGCGCTCCAGCAGGATCGGGAAATAGTCATACACCATTTCCATGTCCTGGCGGATACCCGCCTTGTCGCGGCGGATGTAAGCCCCCATGGCCAGATTCTCTTCCACGGTGAGAAACGGAAACACTTCCCGCCCTTCCGGCACGTGGGCGATACCCTGACGGACCAGGGCATCCGGTTCGCGCCCCTCGATGGCTTCGCCAGCCAGGCTGATGCTGCCCTTGCGCGGCGCCAGGGCGCCGGAAATGGTTTTCATCAGGGTGGTCTTGCCGGCGCCGTTGGCCCCAAGGATGGCAACCACCTTGCCTTCGAACACATCGATGGATACCCCGCGCAGGGCCATCACCGGGCCGTAGAAGGCTTCCAGATTTTTGACCTGCAGCAGCGGCTGGGCATCATTCATGGTGTCTTTCTGTACTGCACTCATGAGGTTGCCTCCGTGCCCAGATAGGCTTCGATCACCTTGGGGTCTGCCTGTACGTCGGCGGCCGAGCCCATGGCCAACGGCCGGCCTTCCGACACCGCCAGCACCCGGTTGGATACCCGCGATACCAGGCTCATGTCGTGCTCTACCATCAGTACGGTCAGGCCCAGATCTTTCTGCATGTCCTCGATCCACCAGGCCATGTTCTGGGTTTCTTCCACGCTGAGGCCGGAAGCCGGTTCATCCAGCAGGATCAGTTTCGGCTGGCTGGACAGGGCCCGGGCAATTTCCACCACCTTGCGCACCCCATAGGGCAGGCCGGCGATCAGCTTGTCCCGGTAGGGAGCCAGGTCGAGGAAATCAATCACCTCTTCCACCAGCAGCCGATGCTCCCGTTCACTGCGCCGCACCTTGGGCAGGAACAACAGCTCCTCGAACCAGCGGGTATTGCGCCGGCAATGACGGCCGATCAACAGGTTCTGCAGTACCGAGGAGTGATCGAACAATTCAATATTCTGGAAAGTGCGGGCGATACCCAGCCCGGCCACCTTATGCGCCGGCAGGGAAGTAATGTCCTGCCCGTCAAAGAGGATCTGCCCGCCGCCCGGTTCATAAAGACGGCTAATCAGATTGAAGATGGTGGATTTCCCTGCCCCGTTGGGGCCAACCAGGGTGAACACTTCGCCGGGCTCCACGGTGAAACTGACACCGTCCACCGCTTTCACCCCGCCGAAAGAAATGGAGAGATCCTTTACCTGTAACAGACTCATCGTTGGCGCTCCGTTTTCAGGTAGGTACGGGTACGGCGGAACATGCCCTTGCGATACAGCGGGAACAGCTGCAACCAGGTACGCACCTTGAACCAGACGCCGTAGAGGCCACGCGGTTCGTAAATCACCATAAGCAGAATCAGCAGGGCGAACAGGGCCGTATCCAGGCCCGGGTAGGCCGCAATCTGGATGCCGGCGGTGTTATCCAGGTAATCACTGGCGATGGCGATCAATTGTGGCAGCAACACCACCACAATGGCGCCGAAGAAGGCCCCGTGCACCGAGCCCAGTCCGCCGATCACGATCTGCAACAGCAAGGTGATGGAGATCAGTACCAGGAAGCTTTCATAGTTCACCGCCTGGGCCAGGTGGGCATAGAGCGCCCCGGCCAGGCCGGTGATAGCGCAGGACAGGCTGAAAGACAGGGTCTTGGCGCGGGCCACATTGACCCCCAGGGCCCGGGCGGACACTTCACTGTCACGCACGGCCAGGAAAGAGCGGCCCGAGGCACTGCGCAGCAGGTTCAGATACCCCAGGGTGACCAGCACCAGTACCGCCAGGCAGAGATAGTAGAAGGCTTCCGGGGTGGCATACCGGTCGATCTCCATGCCGAACATGGCAATCGGCGGGGCAAACACCCCGGCCACCCCACCGGTAATCGGCTCGGCCATAATCGCCACGTCCTCGATAATGATGCTCAGTGCGAGAGTGGCGATGGCCAGATAGATGCCGCTCATACGCAGGATCGGCCGGGAGATGATCGCACCGATCACTCCGGAGGTGACTGCACTGGCCAGCAAGGCAGGCAGAAAGTGCCAGCCACGCAGCATCAACGCCAGATTGGTAAAGGCCCCAATGGCCATGAAGGCCGCATGCCCCAGGCTGACCTGGCCGGTATGGCCACTGATCAGCATCAGGCCCAGCCCCGCCAGGGACCACACCAGCACGGCAGTGAGCTCACCTAGATAGTAGGTGCCCAGCAGCCAGGGCGCGGCCAACAATAGCGCCATCAGGATGGCGTACTGGGCCAGGTGCCAGCGCCCTTCAAACAGATTGATATCGTCGTCGTAACGGCTTTTGAATCGGTTGCTCATGGCCTACACCTTCTTCTGGCTGATCTGCGCGAACAGGCCGCCGGGGCGCAGGATCAGCACCAGCAACATCAACACATAGGGGGCAATCTGGCCGACGCCGGACGGCAGATAGCGACCGGCGAAGGGTTCCACGATGCCCACCAGCAGGCCGCCCAGCAGCGCCCCGGGCAAAGAGCCCAGGCCGCCGATCACCGCCGCCGCAAACGCCTTGATACCGAACAGCAGCCCCACGGAAGGCTCCACCGCCCCCTTGGCGGCAAACATGACCCCGGCAATGGCCGCCACCACCCCGGACAGGGCCCAGACAATGGCATTGATGCGTTTCACCGGAATGCCCATGTAGTAAGCCGCCATCTGGTTCTGGCTACTGGCCTGCATGGCCACGCCAAGACGGGTACGGGCAAAGAAGAAGTAGAGAATGGAGGTAAGCGCCACGGTGGTAATGATGATCACCGCGTCCACCACCGGGATCATCAGTTCCCCCAGTGTCCAGACCCGGCCAATAAAGGGCGTTTCCAGGGAGGTGGGATCATGCCCCCAGATCACCCCGGCCACGAAGCGGATCAGAAACCCGAGGGCGATGGTCAGGATCACCATGGCAAATTGCGGTTGGCCAAAGATGGCTCGCAGCACGAAACGATCAAGGAGGTAGCCGAACAGGCCGAGGATCAGGGCGGCCAAGGTGATGCCCACCAGAAAAGGCAGGTCCGCGTAGCTGGCATTGATGAAGGTAACGCCGAGAAAGGCTCCCAGCATCATCATGTCGCCCTGGGCGAAGTTGACCGCTTCGGATGCCTTGTAAATCAGTACAAAACCCAGCGCCAACAGCCCGTAAATGCAGCCATTGGCAATCCCGCCGACCAGCAGCTGGAGTATATCCATGGTCCCTCTCTCCCGGGGGGTTATTATTCTGTTGCTTTTTTATTCAAGTGTTCCCGAGCCTAGCGGAAGTCCGACATTCTCACCAGTATGTAAAATGTAACAGGATCAGAACAGGCCGGAGGGCTATCCGTTATACCTGTATTTTTCGCCGCTTCCGGTATGCTTGGCTGCCGTTTAGCAAACCCCACCCGCTCATGAATGTAAATGATCCCCTTCGCATTGATGCCATCGCCCGAGTCCTCAGTCTGGCTTTTTACCGGGACCCTCTGTTTTGCTATTTCTTTCCGGATGACTCGCGCCGGCTGGCCCAGTCCCGCCATACCTTCCTGTTTCTGGCTCGCCATGCTCAGCACCGGGGAGAAATCTGTACCCCACCGGGTTCCGTAGACGGCGCTGCGCTGTGGCTGCCCTCCGACGCACTGCATCGGAGTGTGATGGATATGCTGCGCTTTGGGGCTCTGCCCATGTTGCGTCAAGGGCCGGCGGCAGTGAAACGGCAACTGGATGCTGGAGACGCCATGCAGAAAGTCCACGACGGTCTGATGAGCAAGCCCCATGCCTACCTGTTATTACTGGGGATTGATCCGCAGCATCAGGGCCGGGGTTTGGCCACACGGCTGCTGGAGCCAACGCTGGAGCGGTTGGACCGGGAAGGGTTGCCCGCTTATCTGGACACCCATAACCCGGACAATGTATCGCTGTACCGGCGGTTCGGGTTCGAGGTGGTGCATGAAGCGCCGATGCCGGGAACGCAGGTGCGGCATTGGGCGATGGTGCGGGGAAACCGCTAGCCAACACGCCCCCTGTCCGTAGGAGCTATGCTTGCATGGCGAACAGGGGTCGCGGGTTCGCCATGCAAGCATAGCTCCTACGGCGAGGAAGACAGGCTCAGCCCACGCCCTGACTTTTCAGATAGTCGTCGTAGCTGCCGTGGAAGTCGACGATGCCGGTGGGGGTGATTTCGATAATCCGGGAGGCCAGGGAGGACACGAATTCCCGGTCATGACTGACGAACAGCAAGGTACCCGGGTAATTTTCCAGCGCCAGATTCAGAGACTCGATGCACTCCATATCCATGTGGTTGGTGGGCTCATCCAGCAGCAGGATGTTGGGCCGTTGCAGCATGATCTTGCCGAACAGCATGCGCCCCTGCTCCCCCCCGGAGATCACCTTCACGGACTTGCCGATATCTTTCTGGGAAAACAGCAAGCGGCCCAGGGTGCCACGGATCACCTGCTCGTCGTCCTTCTCCTGCCCCCACTGGTTCATCCAGGCGAACAGGTCCATATCGTCGGCGAAGTCGTGGGCATGGTCCTGGGCGTAGTAACCCAGTTCACTGTTCTCGGACCATTTCACTTCCCCGGCGGTGGGTGCCAGATCCCCCACCAGACAGCGCAGCAAGGTGGATTTGCCAATGCCGTTGGGACCGATGATGGCGATGCGCTCGCCCACTTCCACGCGCAGGTCGAGGCCGGAGAACAGCGCCTCATCAAAGGATTTGGCCAGCCCCTTCACTTCCAGCGCGTTGCGGAACAGCTTCTTGTCCTGCTCGAAAATAATGTAGGGGTTCTGGCGACTGGAGGGTTTCACCTCATCCAGCTTGATCTTGTCGATCTGCTTGGCGCGGCTGGTGGCCTGCTTGGACTTGGAAGCGTTGGCGCTGAAGCGGCTGACAAAGGTTTTCAACTCGGCGATTTGCTGTTTCTTTTTCGCATTGTCCGCATGCAGGCGCTCACGGGCCTGGGTAGCCGCGGTCATGTATTCATCATAGTTGCCCGGGTACAGGCGCACTTCGCCGTAATCCAGGTCTGCCATATGGGTGCAGACACTGTTCAGGAAGTGGCGATCGTGGGAAATGATGATCATGGTGCACTGACGCTGGTTGAGCACGTCTTCCAGCCAGCGAATGGTATTGATGTCCAGGTTGTTGGTAGGCTCGTCCAGCAACATGATGTCCGGATCGGCAAACAGGGCCTGGGCCAGCAGCACGCGCAGTTTCCAGCCGGGGGCAATCTCACTCATGGGCCCGAAGTGCTGCTCCACCGGAATATCCAGGCCCAACAGCAGCTCACCGGCGCGGGATTCGGCGGTGTAGCCGTCCAGCTCGGCGAATTCCGCCTCCAGCTCGCCGGCGCGAATGCCATCTTCCTCGCTCATTTCCGCCTTGGCGTAGATGCCGTCGCGCTCTTCCTTGATCTTCCACAACTCTTCGTTGCCCATGATCACGGTGTCCACCACCGAGTATTTCTCGTAGGCGAACTGATCCTGGCGCAGCTTGCCGATGCGCTCGTCCGGGTCCTTGGACACATTGCCAGAGGACGGCTCCAGATCTCCCCCGAGAATCTTCATCAGGGTGGATTTGCCGCAGCCGTTGGCGCCGATCAGGCCGTAGCGGTTGCCGTTGCCGAATTTCACGGACACGTTCTCAAACAGCGGCTTGGCACCGAACTGCATGGTTAGGTTGGCGGTTGTGAGCAATGTTTTGATCCGGTTGGAAAAGCGAAAAGCGCGGCTGATGAGAGATATCAGCGGCGAGAGTGCGCGCGAGGCGCGCGCATTGTCGCACAGCGACTGGCATCAGGACAGGGCTGGAAACGAGTGTAGGGTGCACTGAGCCTAAGGCGAACTGCACCCTACGGGGAGATCAAGAAGGAGGAACAGTGCTAGTAGCCGCTGAACATTTCGGCGGATTCGCCTTCCAGCACATAGCCGGCGGTGCCGTATTCGGTATCCTGGCTGGACACCTTGAGGGTGCCTTCCAACCACAGGGCTTCAAAGACCAGATCCAGGGGCACGCCCTGCCCTTTCATCTTCACCAGAACGATCTGGTTGCGGGGCGGGGGCGGGGTGTGGATACAGGCGCCGAAGTACGGCACCAGCAGAAATTCACGTACGTATTCCTCATCACCATCCAGCGGCACGCCATAGCCGGGCAGACGCACAACCGTATTGTCCAATTCCGACTTCAGGGGCGCTTCGCGCCAGGCCTTGTCGATGGCTTCCATCATCTGCTCGCCACGGGCATCGCCATCGTCCACGTCTTCCGGTGGCTTATCTCCATAGATCTTGTTGAAGAGCTGTTCGTAGACCTGATTGACGTCGTAATCGGCGGGCACCAGGTCATCCCATTCCAGTTCACGGGCTGCCCAGCCGGGCAGACTGACCAGCAGGCAGAGACAGATAATCAGACTACGCATGTCAGTTCCTCGGGGTCAGGCCATCGGCCAGACTGTTGCGGAAGGCCTTTTCCGCCGGAATCATGCCGGCCAGGGAACCGGCCAGCAGGATGGCCGCCAGGGTCGGCAATTCGCGCAGGGACAGGAAGCTGTCCGGCAGACGCAGGGACCATTCGGCCAGGGCCAGCGGAGCCAGCGCCCACTGTGCCACAAACAACAGCGTCAGACCCAGCAGGCTGCCGATCAGAGTGAGGAACAGGCTTTCCCCTACGATCACGCCATAGACAGCAAGCCGGCCGGCACCGGCGGCACGCAGTACCGCCAGTTCGTGTCGGCGGCCTTCCAGGGCGGCCAGAATAGTGGACACCAGCACCAGTAGCGCCACCAACAGAACCGCCAGGGACGTGGCACGCAGGGCATTTTCCCCCACCGCTGTCATGCGCCACAGGCGCTGCAGCTGGACACCGGGAATGATGGCGCTGAGCGGCTCGGCCTTATAACGGGACAGTTCCCGCTGCAGGCTGAGCACGGCGGTACGTCGTTGCAGACCCAGCATGACCGCATTCACGGAATCCGGGGTATCGGCCCGCTGACCCGGCAGCGGCGGCAACCCGGAACGAAACTGGCCACCGCTGTGAATGGCGGCCATGCCGGCCAGGGAAATATGCACACTCTGATCCACCGGCGTGCCGGTGGCTGCCAGCACCCCCACTACAGTAAAGGGGTGGTTGTCGTGTTCGATAATGGCCGGGCCGCTGGCGCCGTGGGCCAGCACGATATCGTCACCGAGCCGGTAACCGAGACGCTGGGCCACGGCACTGCCCAGTACCACCTGATCCGCCCCGGCAAACCACTCGCCGCTTGCCAGCGACAGGGCCCGGTCCCGCCCATAGCGGTAGTGGGCCAGATAACTGTCGTTGGTGGCCACCACCGGAAAGCCACGATGGGAATCCCCCAGGGCGATGGGAATCCACCATTTCACATCCGGATGATCCGCCAGATGCTGCACGGTTTGCCAGCGAATCCCGGCGGTGGGATCGCTGAGCCGGAACACGCTGTACAGCAGGATATTCATGGGACCGCCGCGGGCACTGACGATCAGATCGATACCGGACACGGTGCTGGCAAAGTTGGCGCGCACCTGGTGACGCAGACGCTCGATGCCCACGATCATCACCAGACTCAACGCGATGGCCACAACAATCAGTGTTGCCGAGGTTTTCCGGGTACGCAACGAGGCAAGAATGATCCTAGGCAGCATGGTGCCCTCCCCCGTTCAGTGCGGAAAACGCCACGCTGCGATGGAAACGGTCTGCCACCTGACTGTCATGGCTGACCATCAGCAAGGCACTGCCCGCGTCTTCGCATTGCTCGCAAAGCAGGGTCAACAGGGTATCGCGGCTATCGGTATCCAACGCGGACGTGGGCTCGTCCGCGATGATCAGACCCGGCTTGCCGAACAGGGCCCGGGCCGCGGCCACCCGTTGTTGCTGCCCGAACGACAATTGCCAGGCCGGTAGTACCGAGGTGGCGGCATCCAGCCCCAGCCGGTTGAGCAGGTCCTGGGCGGCGTCCCTGCGCTGGCGGTGATTGCTGGCCCCTGCACGCTCACAACGGCGTCGGGAAAAGCCGGCACTGAGGCAGACGTTCTCCACCCCGCTCAGATACGGCAACAGGTTGAAGGCCTGGAAGATGACACCAATATGGTCCGCCCGGAAAGCATCCCGCCGTCGCTGTGACAGTGAGGAAAACGGTTTGCCGGCCACCCGGATATGGCCCTGCCGGGCCGGGCGAATCCCGGTGACCAGCGACAACAGGGTACTTTTGCCACAACCACTGGGACCATGAAGCAGTACCCGCTCACCGGGCTGCAGGGCAAAGTGGTCGATATGAATAAAAGGCCGGGCTTGCCCCGGGTGCTGATAACGCAGGTTATCCAGTTCCAGTACCACGATTACTCCAGGGGAATGCGGGTGTCGCCGGGCGCCAGGCGGAGGGCCCCCTGCCCTTGCGGCAACAACAGGACCACTTCCGTGGTCAGCCCGGAAAAGGTGTCCAGAAACGGCAAGGTAATCCGGGTCAACTCACCCGGGGACCGACACTGGAAGGTCCACTCCGCTTCCACATCCACATGATGGCCGTGGTCATGGTCATGGTCATGGTCATGGTCATGGTCGTGGTCGTGGTCGTGGTCGTGGTCGTGGTCGTGAGCATCCACGTCCGGAAACAGCGACGCAACAGTGCTGCGGGTGGCATGGTTGAGCCGACACTCCGCCGCCTCGGACGGTAACGGTTCACTCACCTGTTTCAGACGGTCCTCATAACGGACCCGGGCAGCGGCATCCGCGGGGGGCTGCTCAGTGCCGAGAATATCCATCAAGGGTGCGCGGAAACTGACCGTCAGACTCTCGCCTTCCACCACCACGGCCGCTTCCGGCAGGCCATGCTGGTGCACTCCCGCGGCAAGCGCCGGAAGGCTGGCCAGCAGTGACAGCCCAACCACCGTTTCACGCAGTGCGAATCTCTTCATGATGCCCCTCGCAGTCACATTTCTTGCAGGCGCGAATATTGCCAATATGCGCAGTCACCAGACAGATTCCGACCAGAGTGGTGAGCAGGGGTTCCCACAGGGTGCCATGGAACGCCGATTCGAACACCGCAATCAGACACAACCCGATCAGAGCCATCAGACCGGGCAGCAACACCCAACGCCGACGGTGGTGACGATAGCCCACCACCATTGCCACTACACTGACCGGCACAATAATGACCAGCAGTGCCTGGTGAAACAGTTCACCCATGCCGCTAAACAGGGACAGTAAACCGATTGCAAACAGCCCGGCTACGCTGGCCACACAATGGATCATACACAAACCGGACAGGGCGATGGCCGCCTGGTCCAGACGTAAACGTGACATGGTTGTCTCCCGGTTTTGAGAATAGCTGCAAGCTACAACGCGAAGAAAGCTCAGCAGATAACGATAAGCTCGGCGCCCGCGCTTGATTGTGATATTCGCGATGGCAAGCATCGCTTCCCACATCGCCCGAGAGCTTTCCAGAGTCAGGTATTTACCTGTGGGAAGCGATGCTCGTATCGCGAAATCAACCTTGAAGCGCGGCAATCAAAAGTCTCGTATGTCCCCGGACTTTCCCGCGTTGCAACTTTGAACTTGAAACTGGTTTTGATCGCGCCGCCAGCGACGCTCCTACGGCAGAGATTGCAAACCATCGTGCGCTCGCTATCGCCATAGGGGTTTTATAAACGCGTGTTACCTGTATTTAACCCACGTTGCAGTTCGCACAACGGCCATGCACTTCCAGCAAGGGGTTCTGCTGGGTCACGAATCCCAGGCTCTTGATACTCTGCTGCAACTCGCTGATGGCCGCCCCCGCCATGGGGGTTTCCTGCACCGCACCGCAATCATCACAGAGCAGGAACACGGTGCCCTGGTGACCGTGGTGGCAGGTGATGTGATCGCAGGCCAGGTACTGGTTGGTGGAGCTGAGCCGGTGGGCCAGCCCCTGCTGCACCAGAAACTCCAGCGCCCGGTAGATGGTGGGCGGCTGGGCGTTTTCCTGATATTGCGCCTTGAACTGGTCCAGCAACTGGTAGGCACTCTGCGGGCCAGATTGGGCCAGCAGCAACGTCATCACCTGACGCCGCTGGGGGGTCATGCGCACGCCCTGCTCGCGGCAATGCTGTTCGGCGCTGGCGAGAATGCGGTCGGTGCGGTTCATGACAGTCCTATATATCCAGTGTGACCAGCAGGCGTTGCTGACCGGGAGACACGGGCGGAGACCGGTGGACCACACCCGAGCCCGGATTATCCCGCCAGGTGTCGCCTTTGAACAGGGCGACCTGCCCGGCCTGTAATTGCTGCACGCTGTCCGCGGCGTAGCGCCCTTCCTGGTCCACGCCCGGCACCAGCAGCCCGGCCGGCACAGAAGGTGCCGGCAACCACTGGCTACCCGGGCCGCCATAGGTGCACAACATGCGCACCGGGATACGGTCCACATGGAAGCGAGGGCACATGGGTTTCTCAAGGGCCGTGACGCGCAGGCCCACGCCGGTGGTACCGAACAAACAGGCCATCATCTCCGCCAGCAACGCCAGGTCCTCACGCAATGGGGCGAAATCCTCGCCGGGCAACGACCGGGCAATGGAACCGGTCAGGTCGCTGGCATCCAGCCAGCTTTTTATGGCCATTTTCCTGCTGCAGGCCAGCGTTACCCGCTGCGGGTCAATCGGGCTGCGCCGGTCCCAGACGGCCACCTGTACCGGGTCCATCATCACATCGGTCAGAACGGCGGCATCATCACGCATGCTCAAACCCGGGGCCGCATAGGCCGCAGGCAATGTCCTTGCCTCGATCATCCTGCCATCTCCCACTGCGGGAACGGGTCCTCCAGTTGCTGCCAGAGTTCCTTGCCCGCGAGCATTTCTTCTTCCGTGAGCAGGCAGGCATCCAGGGCCTGCCGGGTGGCCTCCGGCTGCAGATTGTGGCCGATGAAAACCAGCTCCTGGCGCATGTCGCCAAAGGGCTCCTGCCATTTCTCCATGATCATGGCGCGATAGTCCGGGTCTGTGGGCCAGTGCTTGTCCGGCACGGTTTTCCAGAACAGGCCGGCAGGGCCGTGGTGGGCGATCTCACCGGCCTGGCTCCAGTTGCCGGCAAATTGCGGGCGGCTGGCCAACCAGAAAAACCCCTTGGAGCGCAACAGCGTTCCGTAGGGCCAGGGCTGTTGCAGAAAGTCCCAGAACCGCTGCGGATGGAAAGGACGGCGGGCCTCATAACTGAAGCTGCTGATACCGTATTCCTCGGTTTCCGGCAGGTGCTCACCGCGCATTTCCTTGAGCCAGCCCGGCGCCTGCTGGGCTTTTTCAAAATCGAACAGGCCGGTGTCCAGCACCGCATCCAGCGGCACCATGCCGTGCCTGATGGGTATGATGCGAGCCTCCGGATTGAGCAACCGCAGGGTGGCGGTGAGGGTTTCCAGATCGGCCTCACTGACCAGGTCGGTTTTGCTGATAAGCAGCACATCGCAGAATTCCACCTGCTCCACCAGCAGATCCACCACATTGCGCTGGTCGTCCTCGCCCAGGCTTTCGCCCTCTTCCTGAAGGGTGCGGGCACTGCGGTAATCACGCAGAAAATTCACCGCATCTACCACGGTGACCATGGTATCCAGCCGAGCCACCGTAGACAGGCTGTCGCCGTTTTCGTCTTCGAAGGTAAAGGTTTCCGCCACCGGTAGCGGTTCGGAAATACCGGTGGATTCAATCACCAGATAATCAAAACGCCCCTCCCGGGACAGCCGGGTCACTTCCAGCAACAGGTCTTCGCGAAGCGTGCAACAGATGCAGCCGTTGCTCATTTCCACCAGCTTTTCTTCGGCGCGATTCAGGGACACCTCATTACTGACCAGCGCCGCGTCGATATTGATCTCGCTCATGTCATTGACAATCACGGCCACACGGAGCCCGGCACGGTTATTGAGGATATGGTTAAGAACGGTGGTTTTCCCGGCGCCGAGAAAGCCCGACAGTACAGTGACGGGTAGCTGGCGCGCGGGGGCAGCTGGCTGGGTAGTCATGGAATTATCCGGTTCGTGAATGGGCGTAGTGTCTTTCGTTGGCTTCCAGCCGGGTTAAGCAGGCTGCTGGGTTGCATTCATGTAATCCGCCTCGGGCATGGCCAGCAGGGCCTTTTCACTGAGCACGTCCGACATGATGGCCTCCCTTTTAAGTTATGTTATAACATAACAATTGACAGGTGCAATCACAGCAACGGAAATCACGCCCATGGCACTCCCGATTCCTGCCAGCTATGGCGAATGACGACGTTGCATTACTGAGGTTTGCGGACTGGCTCTGACAGAAGCCTTCATACACCAGCGCCTGGCGGCGCTGGAAAATCCCGATGACTACATGACCCGGAAATTTATCGCTCTGTACGGAGAAGCCCCACAGGCGACAGACCCGGACCTGGTTCGCCCGGGCTCTGAACGAGCTTACTGGCTCCCCTGCTCTGGACCGGCGTTGAAAGGCTCCACCTTGTAGCCCGCATCCTCGAACATCACCAGCAGGCTGTCCGGCCCGCCTAGATGCAGTGCGCCTACCAGCACCAGGCTCGGCGTGCCTTCCGTCATGGCCTGCTGGATTTTCGGATACCACTGGCGATTACGATCGATGATCAGATTCCGGTAGATACCGGGATATTCGCTCTCCATTTCATCCGCACCCAGCAGAATATAAAGGCCGTCCAGATCGCCTTCCCGCCAGGCATTAACCGCCTGTTCCATCATACCATCCATGTGCTCGATACCTTCCAGGGAAGACTCGATCAGGGCGTCGCCACTCTCCTCATTCAGTTGCGCCATGAATGACAGCAGGGTATCGCTGGATTCCAGAAAACCCATTGACTTGCCCTGCTCGCTCGCCCGGGTGAAATAGTATTCATCAACACCCCGGCCAAAGCCCTGACGCCCCAACTCATGGACCGTCATGGCCATGGCGACCATGGCCGGCTTGAAGCTCTGGTAAGTGGCCAGCGGAAAGTTGGCCTGGGCGGCATAGTCCTGCAATTGCCCCCAGACAGGATCGGATAGATCCTTTTTCAGGGTGCGGCCATCTGGCTGCATCATCATCTGCGTCAGTCGCCGAGAAAAGGCCGGGGTGGCAGACTCAGCCAGATTCGATTCCAGATACAGCTGGTCCGCGTCCTTGTAGGCCTGCTGCATGGCCGTTGGTGGCGGCAGGTCCGCCGGGCGCAGAAAATGCACAGTGGCCCCCAGCCAGATACGCTTGCCCTCTTTGCTGACTTCCCAGACCGGATCCGCCTGGAGGCCGGGTGCCAGAAACAGCAACACCGCCAGTACAGCAACCCGCCGAATAATCCATAACCCCATCATCATGCCCCGTTGTTTTTCTTTCAGTGTGTCAGCTTGCGGAGAAAAAGAAAGATGACGGCCTCCTTTGCAGACCTGACCGCGCCATAAACGCCATGCTAGGGTTACGGACCATGGATACGATCAAACAACTCGAAACGGTCATGGGCCAGCTGGTCGGCTTTCTCTGGGGGCCACCGCTGGTGATCCTGCTGGTGGGTGGCGGCCTCTTTTTTCTGCTCTATTCCCGCTTGCTGCCCTACCGCTACCTGCCACAGAGCGTACGTTTGCTTTGGCGCAAACCGGACCGCGATGATCCCGGGCAACTGTCCCATTTCCAGGCTCTCAGCACCGCCCTCTCCGGCACGCTGGGCATGGGTAATGTCTCCGGCGTGGCCATTGCCATTGCCATGGGCGGCCCCGGGGCCATCTTCTGGATGTGGGTCAGTGCGCTGGTCGGGATTGCCACCAAGTTCTATACCTGCACCCTGGCCGTGATGTTCCGTGGCCAGGACAGTGAAGGCCAGTGGCAAGGCGGCCCCATGTATGTGGTGCGCGAGGGGCTGGGAAAAAAATGGCTGCCGATGGCGTACTTCTTCGCCGTGGCCGGGCTGCTGGGTACCATGCCGATTTTCCAGATCAATCAACTGGTCCAGGTGCTGCGCGACACCCTGGCGATTCCAGCGGGCCTGGCCAGTGACAATGCCCATTTCACTTTCGACCTGTCGCTGGGCCTGGTGCTGGCACTGCTGGTAATGATGGTCGCGCTGGGGAAACTGCCACGGCTGGGACGGGTCACCGGCTTGCTGGTGCCGACCATGGTGGTCGGTTATCTGCTGCTTACCGCTGTGGTGCTGATCAGCCATGCCAGTGACATCCCGGCGGCTTTTGCCATGATTTTCCAGGATGCGTTCAGTGGCAATGCCGTGGCCGGTGGCGTGGTGGGCAGCGTCATTATTACCGGCATCCGCCGGGCGGCCTTTTCCAATGAAGCCGGTATCGGTACCGAAGCCATGGCCCATGGCGCCGCCCAGACCAGGGAGCCCGTCCGCGAGGGCATGGTGGCCATGTTAGGGCCGGTGATTGATACGCTGATTGTCTGTACCTGCACCGCTCTGGTCATTCTCATCAGCGGCGTCTGGCAAAGCGGTGAAAGTAACGGTGTCACCCTCACTGCCAACGCGTTCGGGGACCTGTTCCCCCATGGTGGCGCCGTGATTCTCGCGGTACTGGTTTCCCTGCTCAGTCTGAGTACCGTTTTCACTTTCTGGTATTACGGCAGCAAATGTCTGGGCTTTCTGATCGGTGCAAAATACCAGCACTATTACATCTGGTGGTATCTGGTACTGGTGGTGCTGGGCTCAGTGGCATCGCTGAAACTGGTGGTGAGCCTGGTGGACTCCATGTATGCCCTGATGGCCATCCCCACCATGACCTCTGCGCTGCTACTGGCTCCCAAAGTCAATCGGGCGGCGCGGCAATACCTGAAATCGTCTCAAGCATCGCCGTAAGCTGTTCAAAGCCGGCAAGATGCCAGTCCGTCTCGGCCTGGTAGTTGCCAGTTTCCTGAGGGTCGTAAAAACAGCTGATCATCTCCGCCCGCCGGGCGGCCTGCAGGTCATAAATGAAATCCCCCACGTAGACCAGGTTGGCAGGCGGTAGCCCCCAGGCATCCGCAATCTGCAACAAGCCGTCGGGCACTGGCTTGGGGGCGCAGTCCTCACGGGCCAGCATCATATCCACCCGGATGCCAAGACGCGTCAGGGTCAGATCTGCCACCTCCCGGGCGTTACGGGTCAGGATCGCCGTGGGCAGATTGGCCCGCTCGCAATACTCAAGGCATTCCCGGGCACCGGGCATCCATTGGGCCCGTTCGGCGCCCCGGCGCTCATGCTGGAGAACGATTTTTTCCGCCGGGGACCGGTCCTCTTCCGGGAGCGATGCAATATACTCCAGCACCCCCACCCCTTCCGGGCAGGCCAGTTCGTGGCGGATGGCGGTAAAGTCCAGCCTGGAATCCACCAGGGTGCCATCCAGATCGAAGATCAGTCCCTGTATCGATGTCAGGGTGTCAGTGTCAGGTGTTTTCATTCAACCAGTGTACCCCGCCAGGCTGTGAAGCCGGCAACAAGGGGCGCTACCCCCCACATCGGATCTGGGTAATACTGTCAGTCACATTGATTAGGGAGTGATGCTTATGAAACGCTTTGGACAAGCACTCACCGGCCTGGCCCTGCTGACATTGGTACCTCTCGCCAATGCCGGCGGGATTTATATCGGGGGCGGCCTCTATAACGCCTCAGTGGATGAAAACGTCGACGATGTGAAGTTCGATGACGATGACACCACCGGCGCCCTGTTTCTTGGTTGGCGCCCCATCGAGTTGATTGGTGCAGAAATCGGCTACTACGATTTCGGGGAACAGGAGGCTGACAACGGTACCCGCATCGAAGGCGGCGCCTTTACCTTGGCTGGGTTGTTGAGTCTTGAGCTGGGCCCGGTCGGTCTGTATGGCAAGGCCGGGGTGGCAGACACTGATTTCGATATCCGCAATGCGGGCGGAGACGATGACGACTCATCCACAGACGCTTTTGGCGGGGTTGGCGCCACCGTTGACCTGCTCGACAAACTGTACCTGTATGGCGAGTTCGTGCATTTCGATAATGATATCGGCGTCGATATGATCGGCGCGGGTTTGCGTTACCATTTCTGACCAGGCCTCTAAAGACGAGCCCACCGGGCTCGTCTTTAGGTCAGCCCCGAACCGTCCCCGGATTAGCGGTCTTCGCTGTTGATCCGGTCCAGAGCCTGTACCCGGGCGAGTTCTTTCTCTTGGAAAAGTCGTTGCTGCAACCGGGCCAGCGCCACCTGTTGGTCCATGTGTGACAATCCACTGTTGATCAGCTGCAGGCGCTCCTGTCGATATGCCTGGTAACGCTGCTCCCAATCCTGACGCTGTTGCTCCAGGGCTTCGAAACGTTCTGCCGCCTGGGGCCCGAAAGTCTGCTCCCGTAATGCACGAATCTCCGCTTCGCTGGCGCCCTGCTCGCGCATTTCCCGGGTGCGCTGTTGCAGCCTTATCGGAGCGCGGGTTTCATTCAGCATCTGTTGCAGGCCCGCGGGCAGATTCTGTTCAAGGGCAGCCAGTTGCTGGTCCCGTTCCACCGCCGTCAAATTGTCATTCTCACGCACAGCCTGCTGTTCAATCATGTAGCGATCATAGGTCATATCCAGCCCGTAAAAAGCGTCGGCCACTTCCGGTCCCAGATACGCCTGCTGCATATCGTGTCGCTGCGTGATGGCCTGACGCATGGCTGCGACACTGCCATCGTGCTCCGGCAATTGCTCCATGGCTTCCCGCAAGGCCATGTACTGCTGGTAAATCGTCCAGGCCTGGCGTGCGGCCTGGGGAGGAAGTTGTTCTGACAAATACCCGGCAAGACGTGCCTGAATATCTTCCAGGGGCTCTTCACCCACAGCCGTCAGGAAATAGTCAAACACCTGACGGACAGCAGGATTGATAACCAGGTCTCCATTGGCGTTAACCAACAGTTGGCCATCAACACGGGTCCCCTGGAGCGACGCCGGTGTCGGCCCCACGCTCTGCGCCCGCTGACGGAAATGATCATAGCCTTCCGTGTCAGTCAGGCCGGCGATTTCAGGATCAGAAAGGGAGGTACTGGCGGTATCCCGTGCCGGCTTCGCTGTGCGGTGGCTCTCGGGGTCTCCCGGCAAACCCCAGATCAATAATACGGCCATCAAGAACAGCAGCAGTGCGCCAAAGAGGTAGCGTTTTTCCATGGTCACTTCCTTTATTGTTGTTTTTAGGAGCCTGTCTCTGATTCATTCTCTACCAGACCCAGCAGGCGACTGAAGAAAGGTGATGCCATCATCTCTTGCCAGTCGTGTCTGTTACCCAGCATGGCAATACATAATCGCCCCATGACCTCAATGTAACGGGGCATCTCGGTATGCTCAGCCTGCATACAAAATTGATACCCGAGGTGTTCGATGCCCTGCACCAGGGAGGTTAACGCCAGATCATCCGGCGGGGTTCGGCCGTGCCTGACCATGCTGCTGTGCAGGGTGGAAGCAATGCGTCGATTGTGCTCGTCACGATATCGCGAAACCGGGGAGGAACGATCATGCAATTCCCGAAATCGCGCTTCCATGAGCAATCCCTGTGAGCGGCCCCAGTTCAGATACCCGCTCAGGGCCATGGGCAGGTAGTCATAAAACTCTTTCTGGGGTTGCTCGAAAATCCTGACAAATAACTGCTCCACTTCCTGGTTGCATTGGCGAACAACCTCATCAATCACATCCACGGCGGAAGAAAAGTATTTATAAAAGGTGGGCCGTGACACCTGCGCCTGCTTGAGTATCAATGCCACCGTTGTCCCGTAGGTGCCGTGCTCACCGTAGACTTCGCGGGCCGCATCAACGATGCGCTCACGGGTATCCGCGGTTTTTCCGGCAGGCCTTCCCCGCCGTTTCTTCTGCCCTGAAGCAGGCTCCATACAACTCACCCTTAATATCGGTGTTACTTTACTACAGCTTGCCCGGTTAGCCAGACATCGGCCATGACCGTGGCTAAAACGCCTGGAATCAGGACCTTGTTGCTGACCTATGCACAATTAAACCATTATTTTTGCACCTTTATAACAAATAGGTATTAACATTGGTGTTAATTAATGATTGAGATTCCTTTATGGTGGTCTCACTCCTGATCAGGGAGCGCTCGGCGAAGACTTGGCAGTACCGCCGATAATAATAAACAACAAGGTGATGCCAATGATGAGATCCTCAAGAGCGCCCCTGGGCGCACTTACCCTACCTCTATGTCTGCTGTTGTCCTCCCTCAGTCTGCCTGCCCATGCCGGCTGGTTCGATTGGCTGTTCAAGGACACCTATACCGAAACCCGTTACCCCATCGTGCTCAGCCACGGGCTGTTCGGCTTTGATGACATCGCCGGCTACAACTACTGGTACCGGATTCCCGAAGAACTGCGCCGCAGTGGCGCCAAGGTCTATGTCACCCAGGTCGCTGCCGCCAACAGTACGGAAGTGCGCGGCGAACAGCTGGCCCGTCAGGTGGAAGCCATTCTGGCTGCCACGGGCGCAGACAAGGTGAATCTGATCGGTCACAGCCATGGCGGCCCGACGGTGCGTTATGTGGCATCGGTATATCCGGACTATGTGGCATCCGCCACCGCCGTTGCCGGCCCCCACACCGGGGCCCGCATGGCCGATGTATTACTCGGCTTGCAGGAAGCGCTGCCACTGACCGGGAATGTGATTGGCAATATCGTCAATGCAGCAACCGGTTTTCTGGATCTGATTTCCGGCGGGGGCTACGACCAGGATTCCCTGGCCGCTCTCTATTCCCTGTCCACACCCGGCAGCACGGAATTCAACAGCCATTACCCGGAGGGATTACCGGAAGATGCCTGCGGCCATGCACCGGAAGTGGCTGACAATGGCGTACGCTACTACTCCTGGTCTGGCGCCAAGCCGCTGACCAATGTGCTGGACATCAGCGATGCCGGTATGGGTCTGCTTGCTCTGCTTTACCTTGGCGAGAAGAACGACGGTCTGGTTTCCAGCTGCTCCAGCCATCTGGGGCTGGTGATCCGGGATGACTATCGCATGAACCATCTGGATGAGGTGAATCAGATTGCCGGTCTGGTCAGCCCTTTCGAAACCAATCCCACCGCGGTATTCCGTCAACATGCCAACCGCCTGAAAAACCGCGGTCTCTGAATCCGGCATACGAGAACACAGCGGGAGAGCTGTTCTCTGGGGGCGCCTTTATGGCGCCCTTTTTCTTGGGTTTTTCGCGGATAGAGTGAAGAAATACTGCGATGGGTCTGCAGACATATGCGATATCAAGTACACAGGATGCACTGAGCCTAGGGCGAACTGCACCGATCCGGCGTTTGATGGTGCAGTTCGCCTTAGGCTCAGTGCACCCTACGCGATCTGCATCGGTGGTCATTCAGATTCAAGGTTCTGTCATCCTCACCGCTATTCCCGGGCAGGCATCACACTGTCATGGAACCGCCACTGGCTTTTGCGAAAACCAGGAAGGATACTGGTCGGCTGTTTTTTTGCGCAGCCAGCTTGACCTCAAGTCAGGTTGAGACTTTAGGGTTCTTTAACCGCTCCCCTGTCGAAAAGCAGGCACCGGAAACGACAACCTGATACGCCCTGTTGCGAGGAAGACACCATGCCCACCCCCCAAGCCGCCACCCGTCGCGAGTGGCTGGGACTGACGGTGCTGATGCTACCCACCGTATTACTGGCACTGGATATGACCGTGCTGCATCTGGCGGCCCCCCACCTCAGTGCCGACCTGAAACCCACCAGCGCCGAGCTGCTGTGGATCCTGGATATCTATGGCTTCATGATCGCCGGCTTTCTGGTAACCATGGGCACACTGGGTGATCGCATTGGTCGTCGTCGGCTGCTGCTGACCGGCGCCACCGCTTTTGGCGTTGCGTCAGCCCTGGCGGCCTTTGCCACCAGTGCGGAAATGCTGATTGCCACCCGCGCGCTACTCGGCATTGCCGGGGCCACCCTGATGCCTTCGACTCTGTCGCTGCTGCGAAACATGTTTCAGCTGGAGCAGGAACGCACCGTGGCAATTACCGTGTGGATGACCGGTTTCATCGTCGGTAGCGCCATTGGCCCGCTGGTGGGTGGTGCGCTGCTGGAGTTCTTCTGGTGGGGCTCGGTGTTCCTGCTGGGGGTACCGGTGATGCTGTTGCTGCTGGTGTGCGGACCGCTGCTATTGCCGGAGTTTCGTGATGAGGAAGCCGGCGCCCAGGACTGGACCAGCGCCCTGCTGTCGGTGGCCATGGTACTGGCGGTGATCTACGGTCTGAAAGACATGGCCCGCAACGGAGTATCACTGATACCGCTGCTGTCCATTGCGCTGGGCCTCGCGATCGGCGTGCTTTTTGTCCGTCGTCAGCGGCGGCTGGCCGAGCCCATGTTTGATCTGTCGCTGTTTGCCATCCGCACCTTCAGCACCTCGGTGGCGGCCATGATGCTCACCATCCTGGCCTTGTCCGGCGCCTGGCTGATGGTATTCCAGTACCTGCAGGGAGTCCTTGACCTGTCGCCACTGGAGGCCGGACTGGTGATGCTGCCGCCGGCCCTGGTGCAGACCGCAGCGTCCTTACTGATCCCCCGACTGACCCGTTATCTGCCCCACTGGCAGCTGGTCAGCGCCGGGCTGGTGACGGCAACCGCCGGCTTGCTGATTCTGCTGCTGGTGCACAGTCCCGCCCAGATTCCCTTGCTGATCGTGGGAATGACCGTGATGGGCGTGGGCGTGATGCCGATGATGATCCTGGGCACCGACATGGTGGTCAGCGCCGCACCGGCACGCAAAGCCGGTGCGGCGTCGGCCACCTCGGAAACCGCCACGGAACTGGGTATGGCGCTGGGTATCGCCGTGATCGGCAGTATTGGCGCGGCCGTGTACCGGCAACATATGCTGGAGCAGCTCCCTGCGGGATTGCCTGAGGAACTGTTACTGGCTGCCGGGGATACCCTGGGCGGGGCCATCGGTGCCGCCGCGCAGCTAGGCCCGGAACTGGGCGCGCCGGTGATGGCCGCCGCCCGGGAGGGCTTCAGCCTGGCACTGCATACCAACTCCGCCATTGGTGCAGGGATTCTGGCGATGACCGCCGTATTGGTAGCCGTGATGCTGCACAACCGCACTCCGGACGATGCCGCAACGCCTACTTCACCCGATCAACAATAACCCGGGTGTCACCGGCCCCGCTCGGGCCTGCAGCGAAGGCCGCCACCAGGGTGGGGCCTTCGTGCAAGCGCACCTGCTGGCGAATTCTGTGGCGCCCGTCACCACTGCTGCCGTAGGCGATATCGAGAGAGAAGCTGTCCTTGCCCAGGCGGTCAATTGCCACGGCATAGCCCTTGCCGCTGACTTGCCAATGGTGACGGCGGTCACTCTGGTAGAGACGAATCACCCAGTCGCGGCCGCCCTCGTCATTACCCTGCTCCACCACGCGGATACCACTGTCCGGTACCCAATGGCGCTCCATCACCAGAAAGTGGAAGGCACTACCAATCGCCACCAGGCACACAACAGCGCTTAACAATAGACGCCACTTTCCCGTCATTGCCGACCTCTATCAGCTAACTAAAACCCATTGTTTCAATTCCGTGATCGACTGTCACAGTGGAATTGTAATTTTCGGCCAACAGGCGTTAAGTGGATGACAGGATCATTGGAGAAAAGGTGGTATAACAATGAAAATGCATATCATGCCAATTCGCCGGAATCTCAAATTTCATGTTCCGGATGAGAAGGTACTCAATTGGCACAGTTGGGGCCCCACGGTCACCCAGTTCTTCAACACGCTTTCGCTGTTTTTCCCGGAAGGCGAGCGCTTCTTCATCAATAGCGTGCGCAAGTATCGCGACCGCATTGACGACCCGGAACTGCAGGAAGCCGTGCGAGCCTTTATTGGTCAGGAGGCCATGCACGGGCGCGAGCATGAGGACTACAACAAGAAGATGGTGGAAGCCGGGCTGCCGGTGGATACCCAGGAAGCCATTGTTTCCAAACTGCTGGATGTGATTTCCAAATACACACCCAATGCTCTGCAACTCTCCGCCACCGTGGCACTGGAACACCTGACCGCCATTCTCGCCGATATCCTGCTGCGTGAGCCGGACCTGATTGACGATTCGGATGAGTCCTACCAGCGTCTGTGGCACTGGCACGCCCTGGAAGAAACCGAGCACAAGGCGGTCGCCTTTGATGTGTACCAGACCGTATTCGGTACCGGCATCAAGGCGTGGGCCCTGCGCAGTGTGGGCCTGGTCCTGGCCACCACCATTTTCTTCTCGCTGTTCTATCCCTTCTACCTGATCAACACCTGGAAGGTGGGCCAGTTGTTCAATCTGAAAGGCTGGTGGCTCTCGTTCAAGTTCCAGTGGCTGAAACCGGGCGGCCTGCGCCGGGTGGTGATTCCCTGGCTGGACTGGTTCAAGCCGGGCTTCCACCCCTGGGACCACGACAACCGGGAATTTCTGGCAGAAATGGATAGCCTGATCGGCGATGCGGACGGTTACCAGAAAAACGAAGCCGCCTGACACAACCCCCTACGGCATCCACAAAAAAGCCCCGGAATGTCCGGGGCTTTTTGATTCACTATGTCGCCCTGTTTATTCCCGTTTCACTTCCACCCACTGGCCTTTGCTGCGGGCCTGACGGCGGCCGTCGTACATGGCTTCCACGGTCCAGGCCGGCAGGTAGAAACGGCCGGCGAAAGAGGCGTTCAGGTCCACGCTCAGGGTCAGGGCATTGTTGCTGCCGGGCTTCAGGTCGAAGTAATGCATGACCCGGTCGTCGCGCAGATCCTGGTACGTCACCTTCTCGTTATTGCCCGCACTGCCATCCAGACGGCTGCTGGTCAGCTGCCAGCCGGACGGCAGGATCTGGGTCAGCGCCACATCCTCCAGCAAGCGGGAGCCGGTGTTGGTCACCGTCACCTGCGCCGTGAAATCCTGCCCTTGCGTCAGGCTGGCCGGATTGATCGGCCTGTTATTAACCAGGAACCGTACGGCCAGACTCAAGCCTTCGCTCACCGGCGCCTCGTTGCCCGGTAGCGGAGTACCGGTCTGGCTGAGGGTAACGAACAGCTTGCGATCGCTGTCATTGCGTACACTGAGCGACTGTTTGTCATCCCCTTCCCGGCCGCCGGCGTTGAGCGGCTGGCGGGTGACCGGCGAGGTGGCGGCAATATCCTGCCAGCCCTGTTTGCCTTCCTGCCAGGCAAAGCGGTAACCATGATCGCCCCCCTGACTGCCCGCATAACGGGCCATGGCCATCAGTGACCAGGCGGTGGTCTGGGTGCTGTACCAGCTCTGCCCGGACAATTGATCGGCAATGTCCTGGGCCAGCGACCAGGCCTCCTGCTCCCGATTCAGAGCCTGAGCCACCGTCAGGCGAATGGCCTGATCACGCAGGGAGGAGCCGTAGGTGTAACTGGCACCGTCATAGTCCAGATCATCCACATTCAATGTGGTGAGTTCAGCGGCCACATCACTGAGCCCCATCTGCTGATAGGCCGCCGCCAGCAACCAGCGACCGCTGTGGTAACTGGCACTGCGGGGATAGTCCTGCTTCGCCATCTGCAGGCGCTCACGCAGGCGGTTCATGGCACCCACCTGGGGCTTGCCGGCCAGAGCCAGGGTGTACTGGCGATAGGCCTCGGCGCTCCATTCCCAGGGACGATCCCCCAGGGTCTGACTACGACGGGTTTGGTATTCGACCCAGTCATCCATCATGCCGGCGGGCACCGCATACCCCAGCCTTCTGGCTTCCAGCAGGAAGTGCCCGGCATAGGTAGACCCCCAGTCATTGGCCTGGGCCTGACCGGGCCAGTAGCCAAAGCCGCCGTTGGCCAGCTGGAAGCGCTTGAGCCGTTCGATGCCGGCGGTAATGTTCGTTTGGATCTCCTGTTGCTGCTGCGCATCCAGTTGCACCAGCTGTTTCAAGTACAACTGCGGCAACACCGACGACGTGGTTTGCTCAACGCAGCCGTGGGGGTAGCGCAGCAGATAATTCAACCGTCGCTCCAGCCCCATGGCCGGCAGGGCACTCACTGCCAATGTCGCGCTGTTGGTACCGGTCATGCCATGGGGCTGATAATCCAGCGCCCAGGTTTCCCCTTTCTCCAGCACCTTGAAGGTATCGCGGGTGGTGGGCGGATTGGCTGCCCGTACCGGCAGGTGCACGGTTTCGCTGGCGCGATGCTTGCCCCCCGTGGCCGTCACCGTGACCGAGCCGGTGCCTACCCGGTCGTTGGCGCGCAGGCGCAGCATGGCGATCTGGTCCGACGGTCCGGTAAAGGTCATCGCCGCCTCACCGGTTTCCACGCTGAACAGGTCATCATCTGCCTGCACGGACAGCGCGACCTGCTTCACCGCGTCGTCGGTGACGAACACCGTTACCGGCAAATCCACGGTTTCTCCCGGGCCCATGACCCTCGGCAAGGTACTGAGCACTGCCAGTGGCTGGGTCACGGTGATGTCCTGATCCGCCTTGCCGTAGGCGCCATTGTCACCGGCCACCACCATGGCCCTGACCTGCCCCATATAGGGCGGCAGGCTGATCTCGTGACTGGCGCTATCACCCGCATCCAGGGTGAAGGGGCCGAGGAATTTCACCACCGGAGGGAAACGCCGGCGCTGTTTTTCACGGCCGTCATCGGCGCCATCGGAGCCGCCCAGGGCCAACAGCCGGTCCAGCTCGGCGCCGTAGGCACCGACCACCATGTCGAACAGATCCCAGGTGAGCACACCCAGGGCCTCGCGACGATAGAAGGCGCCGTGGGGGTCCGGGGTGCGGTAGTTGGTGAGGCCAAGCAGGCCCTCGTCCACCAGCGCCAGGGTATAGGTCATGGCCTTGCCCTGCTTTTCGCTGACCTCCACGGTGAAGCTTTCTTCCGGTTTCACTGTTTCCGGGGCGTTTATCTGTGGCTGCAATCGGGTGGCCGGGTCTTCCACCAGTAACGGCACGATACCGTACAGACGGATGGGCCGGTCGTTGTCGCGCTGGTGCGGTTGCAGCAAAGCTACATGCACATACACGTTGGGCGCCATCTCGGCAGTCACCGGAATCTCCAAAGTCTGAGCCTGGCCACTGGCCGGCAGCCAGTAGTGATCCAGCACCCGGGAACCGTTTTCCAGGCTCACCAACAGGCGGCCTTCGCTGACCGCAGGCAGTTCTACACGGGCGGTCTCTCCCACCTGGTAACCTTCCTTGTCCGCAGAGAGGGACAAACGGGTAGCCGCATCCTGACTGCCACTGGCCTGGTCGCTGCTCCAGCCCAGATACACGGTCTGCGAGGTGCAGTGATCACTTTGCCGGTCACAGACGCGAATCAGGTGGCGACCCCAGTCATAGTTGTTGCCATCCAGCGTCCATTGGCCCCGGCCTTGTGCATCCGTGGTCAGCTGTGCCTGGGTAACCACCTTGGTATTGGGGTCGCTGATGAAATTGCTCAGGTCGTCGCCGGAGCGGTCCCACCACCAGCGCCAGTCAATTTGGTAGATAGTGATATCCAGCGGCCGGCCGTTCACCGGCTTGCCCTGGCTGTTCACGCTGATCAGGTCGATCGGGTGCTTGCCATCACGGGACAACGCACCGCCCCAACCATTGCCCTGCGGCACCTGCATGCCGACCCAATGTTTGAAAGGGTAGACCGGCACACTGCGAACCTGGGTACTGTAATCACCGCTGTTTTCGAACACCCGGGTGGTCAGGGTAGCGCGCAGCATGCCCGGGGTCTGTTCCACCGGGATGGTGAGCGGGAAGCGGGCCTTGCCCTGCCCGTCTACATTGGCTTCGAAGGCGGTAAAGGGCTCGCTACTGAGGGCGCGGGTGCTGTCATCGAAATGATAGGCATTGAGGCCATCAAAGCGGGTCGTGGTCGCAGCCACCCGCACTTTCACATCCGCTTTCAGGTTGGCGGCGGTGGCGCCATTGAGCCACTGGGCAAACAGGCCCACCTGCGCCGCTTCATTGGCAGGAAGCTGCTCGGGCAGTTCCAGGTCAATCTTCAGCCGGTTGGGCTTGATGGCTTCTACCCGCACCGGGGTATCGAAATAGCGCTGCCCCAGCCGGGCCACGGCGCGCCAGTTGCCAGTGGGTGCGTCTTCGCGGGTGCTCAGGGTAAAGGCATAAAAGTCCCCCACCGGCTGATCCAGGCTGTAGCTTTTCACCTTGTTTCCACGGGGATCGAACCAGTCCAGAGTGAGCGGGTGGTCGTCGGGCAGCACATCGTTTTTATCTTCGAGAATAAAGGTCAGGTGGATGTCATCGCCCGGGCGCCACACATCCCGTTCCCCGTAGAAAAACCCTTTCAGACCATCGCGCACGGTCTGGCCGCTGGTGTTGAACTGGTTGGTGGGCAAAGCCCGGTTGCGGGCCACTTTCAGGAAACCGGTGTCGCGATCTTTTACCGCCTGCAGATAGAAAGGCGTGCCATCCAGCTTGAGGCTGGCCATGCCCTCTTTATCGGTAAGGCCCATGCCCACCTGTTGCTGCTGGTAATTGTAGGCCTTCACCACCACCTCGGCGGCGGGCTCATTGTTGTCCAGGGTGGTGGCCACCACGTGCAGGGTATCGTCCTGGCCACGCTTGGCGATCAAGCCCAGATTGGAGGCAAGAAAGGCACGGGTGGTGCTGGCCAGATCGTTATAGCGGTAGTAGCTGTCTGAGCAGGGGTTGTCCTGTTCGTACCAGCTCAGGTAGCCCGCATCACGGTAATAATCCGCCAACCGGTCCGGTTGTTGCGCCTCCTGCCCCGGGCCTTCGTAGTTGTCCGGCAGGGTTGTCTCACGGGTCAAGGCATTGTCCGGGCAGGTATAAGTGATGTCGTCCCCATCAATGGTCAGGGTGAGATGGACCAGACCATTGGGGTGTTTGGCCATCAGCTCGGTCAGGTCCAGATGATAGCGCTGCCAGCCGTCGCCGTTCGCGGGAAGCTCAAGGGTTTTCTGCCACAGATAGCGGCCAGTGCGGGTATCCATGTCACCCTCATCCAGCTCACTGCCCTGCAGATAATTGCCAATATTGTCGTCAAACACCCGGAAGGCCTGCACCTTCACTGAGCGAATACCGACGGCCTCAAAAGGGACGCTGAGCTGCTTGCCATCCGGCAGGATGGTGCCCTTGCCGACAAAGCGCACACCGGGCTTGGTCATCATCAGGGTGACGGTTTTTTCCAGCTTTTCCGCCAGCCGGCCATGACTGGCGGAGCGCAGACCGGCGTCGATCACCAGTGCCACATTCTCTTCCTTGTCATCCTGGGGATAGACCCGCAAGCGACTGCCGTCCACTTCCAGGCGTGGCGTCTTGCCATTCAGGGTGACCAGGCCGCTGAGGTTCTGGGAGCCTTGCAGGGCCTCGGAAAAATTCACTTCCACATGGGGTTTCGGGTAGTTCACTGCCCGCACATTGGTGACTGCAAACGCAGCCACCGCAGGGACGTTGTAGTGGCGCTCGCCCTGGTTTTCCACGCCAAGAGGGCTGCCATCCCAGCTCAGGGTCACCTGGCTGGCCTGGTCACCCCGACGGATACCGGATACGGTGAAAGCATGGCCCAGGCCGGCCTTGTCGTGCTCCCAGCGTACCGGCAGGTTTTGCTTGTCCTGGCTGGCACGCAGGCTTTTTTCCACCTTGTCCTGATCTGCCAGATCCCGGGTTTCCAGGCTGCCGGTGAGCACCATCTGCTCGCCATCATCCGCCGGCAGCAGGGATTGCACGGTCAGGCTCAGTTGCTGGCGCATGACCTGCAGGGGGAATTCCGCCGGGGGTAGCGTTTCATCCACACCGTTCAGGCCCTGGGCATAGAGCATCAGGGTCAGGTTTTCACCGGCGGGCAGTGGTTCCGAGGGGTGGATTTCCAGCCGGTCTTCGGCAGTAAAGCGAATGTCCGCCGGTATTTCCGGCACCAGCCGGGCGACACCGGAAACCGATTGATCAAGCTTCCCGGCAGACGCTACCGGATGATTAAAACGCACCACCAATGGCGCCCGGGCACTGATTACCCCGGAGTGAGAAGAGGCCAGGTGCGCCTGCCAGCGTTCGTCCAGCTGTGCCTGTGCCGGCTGCGCAGTTTGCGTATCGGCTTTATTCTGGTCGGAGGGAGAGCCACTGCCCCCCTTCTCTCCGGTATCACAGGCGCCCAGTGACAATGCCAGGCACAGCATCAGTAACCGAAAAAACGGCAATCCCCTCGTTGACATAATACGCGTCCAATGCAAATTGATGATCAGGCCAAACATAGCACAGCCGTCCTGCAATACGCGGACAGATCGACCACAGTGTCAACGGTTTGGCAAAAGAGAGGCACCGGATGAAGCGGAGTCCTGTCGTGATGCAGAAAAAGACAGCCTGGGGGCTGGTAGTCCTGGCCATGGCGTCGCTACTGGTCATCGGGTGGCTGGTCCCTCAGGACCCGGATGAGGCGCGCTGGGAGGACTACCTTGACCGCATTGCCCGACTGAGTCGACAGGCGCTTCCCGAACGTGCCCCGCTTCCCCTCCTGCCCTACCCCGGTGCCAGTGAATTGCGGCTGTCACTCCCGGAACACCGGGTGAATTTGCTCGACTATCTGGAGCTTCGACACTGCGGCCTGATGGAATTGATCAGCCAGCGCAACAGCTCGCTGGGCAAGCTGCAGGCGGATTCCTTACGGCTCAGTCACGAGCTCGCGTTCATTGAACAGGCGCGCGCCTGCCTGGAGAGAGAAAAGCTGGACGACCCTGAGCTGGTAACGGTCATGTCGCAGGTGGTGGCCGAAAAGGAAGCCGCGTTGCCAGCCCTGTACTGGAATGTACTTGCCAGCAGCGAGGAAATACGACGCTTTTTCAGTCAGTCGCCGTCCGCCAGTGTCGGCGACACCAGCGCAGCCTTGCAGAGCCTGGAGCAACTGAGTCACACCCTGGTTGACCACAAACAACGCGGCGCGGTGACGCCACTGAATCTGGAGCTGCTGCTGGAAACCCTGGCCCATAATCAATCCGGCGGGTACCTGCTGCGACGCATGGCGCTTTCATTGCGTGAGCTGGAGCGCGGCAACCAACTACTGGAAGGCATTGATCCGCAACGCCTTTGCCCCCGCAACCAGGCCAGCACCCGGGCCCGGCGGCTGCGCAATGTGCTGGACAAGGTGTGGGGCCCCAGGGTGCAGCAGGCCCTGGCGGAAAGCCGCCGCCAGCGCCAGTCACTGGCTGACAGCCTCGAACAGATGAACGGTCTGCTGGATTCGCCCCCCGCCGCCTTCACCCGCTGGCACCGCCATTACTTCGGCCAGAATGGCGTGGAAAGCCGCATGGAGACTGCCCTGGAGCGCCATGTGACCCTGTGGCAGGAGCACCTGGGCGCCTGCGGACTGATGCCGGGGAAGCCATGACTGGCGGGCTTATATGCACTTTCGTGCAAAAATTGACCTGGCGGGCTAAACAGAAAGTCTACAAAGCGAATGTTTCGGCGAACAACTGTCCACATAATGCCAGGCGTCGATGAGGTCCCATCCATCGACTCCGGAGTTTTACTCCGTGATAGCTCTCCCGAGCCAAACTATTACGGCGCCTTATGGCGCCGTTTTTTTTTGGGGGGGAACTCACAGGTTGCTACGAAGCCGCTGTAGGAGCGGAGTAACGCACGTAGTTCCGTGCGGCCCGAAGGGTGAGCGTAGCGATTAACATCGCTTGAGGCGCGAATCACCCAGGTTCGAGTTGCGAGAAGCCAGTTTCGAAAATCAAAACCCAACTCATGAATTGCGCTTTTCGCAACTCGCTCCTCGTGACTCGCATCTCTTCTCTGCTAAGCCGGTTCGCGCCTCGAGAGGCGCTCCTACGGCGGATTCCAGAAAAGTTAGCGGCTAATATCAATCAATGCAGCATAAATGTGCTGTACTCCAGCTCCCCCATCTTCCGGTTCACCAGCCACAACCCCAGCATTACACACACCGCCAGCGACAACAGGAAACCGAAACCGAAAAACTGCGGGCCCAGGTACAGACTTATGGCAGTGAAAAACACGTTCAACACAAAGAACAGACCGGTGAGCAACACCAGCATGCGGCGCTGGTCCAGATAACAGAACACGTTGATGATAGCCAGGAATACCACCTGCAGCGCGGTGGCCACCAGCTGTACCTTGAGCAAAGGCAAGTAGAGATCCGTAATCCCCAGCGCGGCGAAAATCTGTGCGCCGGCCACCATGATCAGCAGGGCGGAAATGGCCTGAATCTTGAGAATCTGAAAGATCCCCTGGCGGATCACGAACACCATCTGGTTGCGCATGTCCTCGATATAGGACAACGAGCCCCCTTCCCGAACCGCGTCGTAGAAGTTGCTGTAGTACTCCACAAAATCGGTTTCCATGCGCACCAGAAACACGGCCATGCCGGGAATCAGGGACAGGTAGGACAGGAATACCGGAACGTCATAGATCAGCGAGGCGCGCAACGGACCAATCACATCACTGCCGGTACCGCTGTAAAACCAGAACATGGCCTTGTCCGCCCACACCCCGGCATTATAGAACAGGCCCACCAGCATCAGACTGGGATACAGATAAAGGGGGCTGAACATCTGAAAAGACACCATGCTGCGCGCCGGATAGCCACGCACAATCAAAACCAGCATGCCGGCCAGCAAGGTCACCTGCCCCAGCAAAAAGCCCAGCAACAGGCCCTCCAGATCCAGAAAGCGCAACAACAGGGCGCCCACCACGGTAATCCCGTAACCCAGGGCGTACAGCGTCAAGATCGCCTTGTATTGCTTCATACCGGACAGGAACACGGTGGCAATCCAGATATTGCACAACACCACAAAACTGGCCGCCAGCAGCACCCGGAACAGAATGCTCTGTTCCGGAAACAGGAACAGCGCTACCAGCAACGAAAGCACGCCGGAAATCACCGTCACCAGCAAGGTAACGCCGCCATAATTGGGGAGGATCAGATCCTCTCGCTGCTCGAAAGCACGGTCGGCACAGAAGCGGGTAAACGCCAGCTGTACGGTACCGGTGAGCACAAGACTGGTGGCGATCAGATACGTCACCGTAACCTGGAACTGGGACACGGCGATATCCGGTACCACTGCGCCCAGACTGAAAATACCGATGATCAGGATGCCGATAATTGACAACACCCAGGGACCCGAGCTGATGACACCGGCGTAGGTGTAGGCACGGATCAGCCCCAGCAAGGTATCCTTGCGCAGCAGTTTTCGCAGTTCGAAACCAATACCTGCCATCAGCTATCCTCCCCCAGCAGGCCCTGATAAAGCGCACGGTAGGAAGCAAACATTTGCTGCTGGGTATACAGGTTCTCCACACGGCGAATACCGGCCTGCTGGGCCTGATGCCAGGTGTCGGGATTCTTGAGCAGATGCGCCACCGCCTTGCCCAATGCTTCCGGGTCCGCAATACCTACCACGGAACCGGCTTTGCCGAAGGCCCGGTCCTCTTCATCCAGGCCTTCGATTAATTGACGACAGGAGCCCACGTCCGTGGACACTGCCGGCACCCCGGCGGCGAACCCCTCCAGCAATACCAGTGGCAGGGCCTCACTGATAGAACTGAGTACGATCACTCCCACTTTCGGCAGTAGCTCGTCAATCTTCTGGAAACCGAGAAATTCCACGTTTTTTTCCAGTCCCAGGCTGCTTACCAGCGCGCGACATTCCGCCGCATAGTCCTTGTCTTCGTCTTCCGGGCCGGCAATCCAGCCTTTCGCGTCCGGTATCTCGTTGACCAGGGTGCGCATGGCACGGAGGAAGGTTTTGACATCCTTGATGGGCACCACACGGCCAATCAGGCAAGCGGTATGGGGGATGCCTTCACCCCGGGCGGCACGGACCTTTTCCATGCGCGGCAAATCAATGCCGTTGGGAATATTCAGGGTACGCTCGGCAGGCGCCCCGTCTTCCACTTGCCGTTGCCGGTTGCGTTCATACAGTGCCACGATACGGTCCGAGGACTGGTAGCACTCGCGGCCCAGCTCGGTGAAAAAATTCACCCACTTCTCGCGGAAGTACGCCATTTCCGCATTGTTTTTTTCCACCAGTCCGCGGTTATCACTGATCCATTCACTCTGAAACAGATCAATCTTCCGTTCCTTGGTGTAGATACCATGCTCGGAAAGCAGCAATGGCTTGCCTGTCCGTCGTTTCAGCATGGCACCCAGAAAGCCGGCATAGCCGGTGGAGATGGTGTGATACATGCGCGCCGGGATCAGATTGCTGGCAATATCATTCAGTACCCACAAGGGGGAATGCATGATGCGCACGGTCCAGAAATAATCCACAAAGGAAGGGTCGCGGCTGTACTTGCGATAGGCATCGGAGATGAAATCCCAGCTTGCCCGACTGTGCAGGAATGCATCCTCGGAATAACAACAGCCATCGCCAAGGCCATCCAGAGCCTCGCCCAGCAAAGCCTCACGCTCCCGGGAATGTCGCCCTGTGCGCATCAACTCGTGGAGCCGACGTAACCGTTCGAACGCCTCCGCGTCACCTTTTTTGGGTTTTTTCTCAGCCCCGCGCTGGAAGTCATGCAAGTAGTGCACTTCCAGGTGCACCACATTGTCCGGCAGGGTGTACTTCATGTCGCCGTAATCTTCCGGTCGGCTACCGACGAAGCAACAGGCAAACGTATATTCGGGGAAACCACGGATAATCTGGTTTACCCAGCTGGACACGCCGCCGCTGACATAGGGAAAAGTTCCCTCAAGCAGCAGGCAGATATCCGCCTTATCCGCTCTGGGCAGCGCCATAGCCCCTCCAGTACTCCACGGATTTATTCAAGGCAGTAAACTGACTGCCATCGGGAATTTGTTCCATCAGCAAACGCACCATGGGTAATTGCCGGCGTTGCAGAGCGATTTCCGCCAACCAGGGATTTACCTGGGCCGGGGACAACCCCAATCTGCGGGCAAATATCAGGGATTCATGGGCTTCTCGAAGATTCTCCTGATTCATCTTGATGCGACCTCGCAGCAACCAGAGGCCGGCATCCTCAGGGGATTCCATCAGTCCCATATCGGCATAAAAACTGGCCCGCTCCAGGGTCAGGGTGAGGATGTCACCGCGAACCAGGTCCTGATAGCTCAGTTCCCAGTAAAGTTCAGCCAGACGCCGGGCAAGTCGGTATCGACGCGACTCTTTGGCCCGCTCCAGCAATTGCAACACCCGGTCGATATCACGGGTAATCTCTTTTTCCTTCTGATCCAGAATACCGTAGGCAAGCAGGCGCAAATCCTCATAGGAATCACCCAGTGAATCACGCAGCAATCGGCCCGTGACCCGTCCAGGCATGTCCTTGAGTACCAGCATGCCCTGAATCCGCAAGGCGTTGGGCGCAGTCTCACTGGTAAGCAGGGTTTTCAGGTCAACCTGCCGGAAACCGGCGCTTTGCTGATTGTTCACCGGAGTGAAGTAAGGCTTGGCTACCTGTGAAAAAGGAAGCGGCTTGAACAACGCCGGCAACATGACGCCGAGGGCAATCCCGCCGACGATGGTCAACAGGCCGATCGCCGGAATGAAAAAAGCGAAGGAAAAAATCAACGCCAGCGAGAATACTTTCGGTTCCCGAAAACGGGTGGGAAGAAAGGTCCATGCCACTGCGGAAAGCAGGGCCGAGGCCAAACCGTGAGACACCAGATAAAGCAGGAAATAGGATAGCGAGCTGTTCTGGCTAAGCAGCAGCAGCAAAGAGCCCAGTTCGGCACTGATGGCATAGATAAGCAGCTTCCAGCTAGACACCCGCCACCCCCAGCAGTTCGTTCAGCTGATCGGCCGGATCACGCTCGTCCAGTAGCCGATGGAAGTACTTGACCCCCGCCTGGCGCAGACTGAAGAACGCAAAGTCGTCCTGCAACCACTGTTCGGTGCGCAACACAAAACCTTCCAGACTGGACTCCCCGGTCATCGGCATCATGATCATCAATACGTTGTCATGCACCCACCAGGCCAGGTCCAGACTGCGCAACCCACGGGCCAGCATTTCCAGAATCTGTGCAGCCTGTTCGCTGTCATCCGCGACAAACAGCGTCAGAGCGGTATCTACCCGGGCCTCCCCACGGAGTCGGGCCAGGGCTGTGAGCTCGCTGGCGAAACGGTTGGGCAGGTTCGGCCAGGTGTCCAGAAGACTGTCGACCTCTTCCCCGTTGTGAGCCACATCCGCATAGAAATTCAACAGTACTGAGAGCAGCTGAAGGTTTTCATAATTCATGGAAAGAAATGGCAACCGTTCCACCACCAGTGCGCCAATCATCTCCCCGGCACTGTTGGTCACCGGCGCAGCCACCAGGTAACGGCCCACGTAGGGGTCATCCTGGGTATGCTGTTGCACATGGGCGAGCATGCCGATGTCCAGGGCGTGGTTCAGCAAGGCGTCGTTCGGGTCCAGGGGTTTGTTCTCACCCAGCAGCGCAGCAGGCTGGTCGCTGACCTTGCCATCGATGATCGGGTACAGGCCTGCACGCTGCAGCTGGCAGTACTCTGCCAGCAGGTTGATCAGATCATCCGCCGCCGGCAGAACCTTTCCGTCACTTTCATCCAGGGTCAGATCCCGTAACCGAAAAAGCGCATCCCGCACGGTGTAAGGTTTGACCAGCAGATTTTCTTCAAGGCGGTCATGGGACAGTCGCAACAGCACGTGACGCTGAGTCAGGTTCTGCAGACGCTCCAACGCATAGCTGGCAGCACTTTCCGCCCGTTGCAGACGCACCCGCCAGAGGTCGGCAAATTCACCACAAACCAGGCTGAGAATGAAACCGCCCAGCATGGTGCCCTCAGGAAAACTCCAGTCCGCATAAAAGCCCACCTTGCGAAGCACGAACCAGCTCGCCAGCAGACACAACATCCCGAATACGCCTGCCAGACTGCCGTATCGCAGCGCGACCACAATGGGCACAAAGAGACCCCAGCGGAAGTTGGCACCCAGCGCCAGCGGGTCATCGGAACGCAACCACAGCCCGATCCCCACAGCCGCCACGGTCAGTATTATCGCCTCCAGCACCACCCATAAGGGTCTTGCCGATGGCGCCACCAGTGCGGGGATGACAGTGTTACCCAGCCACTTGCGCATTAGCGAATGACCGGTGCCAGCAGCTTATCGATCACTTTCTGCCCCGTTTGGCTGAGCGACGATCTTGCCCAGCCAGCACGGGCTCCTGTCCCGCTGTAAACGATATTCCCGGTGGGCAATTCACGGATTTCCAGCATCACACCCACTGCCGGTTCGCCATCCACACCGGTCTTGTAGCGCCATTCATGGACCACACCGCTGACCACATACTGGGCCGATTGCGACTGTACCCAGCGATCCATTTTCTCACGGTTGGCAGAGGACGAGGCTTCGAACAACAAGCCGTCATTACCGGTTTCCGGGTAGCTGTCCACGGTGGTGACGCCATGGCGATAGAGTACCGACTCGACGATGGCCGCTGCCCGCAATCCGGCCTGGGGGGTGCCGGTGCGGTTGACCAGCGGCAGCACCAGCCAGGTCCCTTCCGCGTCCAGCGAGACGTCCTGACTACTGCGTACATGGGTGCAACTGGCCAGCATCAGTGCCAGCAACAAAGCAACAACCTGTTTCATCTCATGCTCCTAATAGTAAATCCTGTATTGCAGTTCGGCCCGGTAGCTGTCTTCGTCGTTGCCACCGGTATTCAGTTGGCGCTCCAGAGACAACTGCCAGGCATCGCGCCCCAGCAGCGGACCGGCGAGCCCTAACCGGCCGATAAAGCCATCGCCGGAAATGCTGTTATTCACATAACCGATTTCACCCCATCCCTGCAGGCGGTGTGGCCGTATATGCACATCCGGCATTCCCAGTAACAGGGAGGCGCCGGATTCGTTGTAATCCTGCGGTAAAGGACCGGTGTCCGCCCCCGGTGGCAGCAGCGCCCGAACCTCCCCCATGCTGTCCCCGGTTTCGGTAAAGTCGGCGCGGGTATGTCGCAGACGCAAGCCCGGCGAGAAACGGGACAGCCAGGGCCGCCAGGTAGTTTGCAGATTGAGGATACTGCCATCTCCCAGGGTCTGGTCATTGAGATCCCGGTACTCATAATCCGCCCAATCCACACTGCTCTGCCAGGTAGCCTGGGGTGACCAGTTGAGTTGAAGCTGGTTTCCCGTTCGCGACCCACCCAGCAACAACAGGGAGGTCTCATCCGCTGGCATTCGCCACTGGTATCGCCAACTGGCTGACCAGTCGGAGTGCCAGTTGCCCCCCACTTCAAGCTCCGCCGTGGTTTCGCTGTTATCCAGCAACTGACGCTGACCCAAAGAGAGACGCTGACGGTAGCGTTCGCGCTGATATTGCCATTCCAGGCTCAGCCACTCTTCCGCTTCATTCACGTCAAGCTGGGTGCGGTCATTACTGCCAAACTGCCGCTGACGATAGCGGGCCGACAGGGTGCTGTAGTCGCTGAATGGCTGGTACTGGGTGAATGCCCAGTCGGTCATCTCCAGGGCCCCCAGACGGCGTTGCCCCACTACCAGCTCACTGGAACGGGCGCTGGGTAACAGCAGCGACTCCTGCTGATTGTTGGCACCGGCCAACTCCGGAGAACCGGCCTGAATGGCCATCAGTGTGGCAGTAGCGCGCCGTTCCTCGTCCAGCTGTACCCGAGCCTCCAGTTGCTCAGAGAGGGTCAACTGGCCGGCATAACGCTGACGGATTTGCGCAACCGCATCCCGGTCGCTGTTCAGCATGGCATAGGCCAGTGCCGACCCGGCATGGAGGGCTCCGGCTGCCTGTTGCTTGCGCAAGTACCAGGCACGGGCCTGCTCCGGCTCGCTATGGCCGAGCGCCCATTGGGCCAGCCATTCCGCACGGGCTTCCTCATCCCCCTGCTGCTGACGGATCTGTTGCGCCAGTTGCCAGGAACTGTCTCCACCGTCGAACCGTTGACTGAGGGCCAAACGCATATCGCGATACAGATTCTGCTTATCGTCACTGACCGGGAAGGGCACACGGTGGTGCAAGTTGCGCAGTATCGGCCAGGCCTCACCGTCCCGGCCTGCTGCGATCAGCGCCTGGGCATACTGCCACTGCCGTTCCCAGTCACCGGGAGCGGTTTCCAGCAGACGACTTTCATAGCGGACCGCCTGCTCGGTATGTCCCAGGGCCATGTGGGCAGCGGCAAGCACCTCCCAGTAACGCCGGTCAAGGCGGATACCCGCCTCCCAGGCTGCCAGAGTCTGGGCCAACTGAGTATCATCACCACTTGCCACCAGCAGCCACAACCAGGCAATACGGGTTTCCCGATTGCCGGGGGCAAGCTCCAGCGCCTGCTGCAACCACTGCTCAGCCTGTTCCGTCTCCCCCCTGCGCAATAGCAGGTTGGCGTAAAAGCGAAGAAAACTCGGATCCTGTTGCAGTTTTTGCAACTGGGCGTCACTCAGCCGGGCCAGGAAATCATCAATGTCCTGCCAACGCCCCGCATCCTGCATTTGGTAAAGCGCGCCCATGGCAAAGGCCTGATCACCATTGCGCTGCCAGGCCCGCTCCATTAACGCCACGACCCGCTCCCGGTCGTAATAACGGGCCAGTGTGATGTACTGATAAAGATCGGGCAGGGTTTCGTCGCCCTGATCCAGCAAAGTCTGGTAGTCATCCATGGCCGCCTGCCATTGCCCCAGCTCGCTGGCCATGATCGCCAGACGACGGGTGAGATCCGGATCATAGGGAAGGCCCTGCGCATCGGTACGCAGATCCCTGTAGGCCTGTTCCCGCTGGCCATCCAGCCAACGATAGCGGGAAACATTGAGCGCCATCTCCCGATCCGGACCGTAGCGATCCATGTACTGTCTTGCGTAACGGGCTGCGCGTTTTTCCTCACCCTGATTCCACGCCAGTCGCTGCATTTCCCACAATACGGCCTGGCCCGGATAGCGGCGATGCCAGTCCGCGAGAAAATCGACCCCCTCACTCACCTGGCCGAGCAGCTCATACTGACGAGCCACGGTAGCCAGCATATCCCTGTCGCGGGGAGAGGTTTCCAGCAACTGCTTGTAAACGCGCAGGGTCAGCTGGTGATCGTAGGCCAGCGGAGCGCGCTGGCGCACCTGCTGCCAGGCCTGTGGATCATCCGTGGTTTCTGCCACTTTCCACCAGGCTCTCAGGGCGGTCGGACTGTCTCCCTGCCAGTCGGCAATCTGTGCCAGGCGCTGCCACCAGCGGATATCCTCGGGCCGCCAGTAGAGGGCGTTCTCCACCACCTGACGCGCCCGCCCCAGATTGCCGGCTGCCACGAAAACCTCATAGCTGTGCAGGTAATAACTTTCCACGTAGGGTTCCGGTGCCTCTGCCAGGGCAACGCCAGGACATAACGACAGGGGCAATAACACCAGGACAAGCAGCCGCTTCATTACTGCTCCCCCGAATCCGGCAAACGCAACAGACGTACGGCATAGCGTTGGGCCTGGGCCAGGTTGCCTCCCGCCTGGGCCAGGCGCATGAGTCGATACAGCACCTCTTTGTCCCGGTAGTAGAGATGTTCGTAGCGCGACGCAAACCGCAAGGCCACCTCATGGAGGCTGCCCGCTTCGAGGGCCGCCAGCGCTTCCAGGAAATAATATTTGCTTACGGCAGGGTCACTGGACGCTCGCATGGCTTCGCCATAGGCCAGCCCGGAGGCCAGATAGTTGCCCTCCCCCAGCAGAACGCGCCCGGCTTTTTCATACCAGTCCCCCGGCCGCTCCGCCTCGCCGGCGAGCAGGCGGTAGTAACGGACCGCCTGCTCCGCAGCCCCCAGTACCAGGGCCATTTCCGCCAACTCCCGGCGCTGCTCGCCGTTCAGCATGGACCAGTCCTGGGCACGGACACTGGCCAGGGTCTCAGCTTGCAACCGTGAGGCCGGACGCAGTTCAGGCTCCATGGCCATCAACCGCTTGAAATCCCATTTCAGTCTCAGCCAGCGTATCTCTGGCAGATAGCCCGCATCGGCGGCTTCAACCCAGTCCAGCTGTGCATCGGCCTCAGCAAACCGGCCAAGCACGATCAACTCCCGGGCCATCAACAGTCGCAGTTCATGGTCATCAGGTTTGGCTTTCAGCCAGGCCTGCATGTAACTCAATGTCACCGCATCCAGGCGCGCGTTACGCAGTGTGATGGCCAGATCCCGCGGAAAGGTCAGCCAGCACACCACCGCAATCAACAACAGGCAGGCAAGCAGCTCTGTTGGACCGAAAACCCGTAATCGCTCAGTGCGAACAGTGTAGCCGTAGCTCTTCGAGCCCATGCTTCGCACTCCTGTAGTGATAGAGGGTTCCTTCCCGACGTACCGGTGTCAAAGACCCACCATTATGGTTGAGGGTGCAACCGACAGCATTGCCGATGGCAAATTCCAGGTCGGTATGACCGGCAAGAGAAAAACGAAAACCCTTCTCCTCCCGGGCAAACATGGTCAGACGGGCATTGGCCTGTTGCAGGTAAGGCACCGGATCCGGGCCGGGCTGCCAGTGGGCCTCATTCGCGGACAAATGCACATAGCGACCCGGGCCATCTTCACGGTAACCGGCAATGCCCTTGCTGCCGGGCAGCGACGGCAAAGCCAACGCATCAGGCAGACGCAGGGTACGCAGCTGTCCCTCCCCTTTGATGCGCCAGCCATTACCTTCCCTCGCGATCACCATGGTATTGAAATCCAGAACCTTGCGGGCGTAGTCCGACGCAAACACCGGATGCAACGGCTGGGACTGTGCCCAACGGTAGACAGTCAACAGGGATTCCAGTGCCGCCGTCTTGCTGGCGATATAGGTGTGGTAATAGATATTGACCGGCTTGAAACGGTGGGGCGTTTCCGTCAGCTTGAACGTTTCAATCACCCGCTCGAAACCGTAGAAAGGACCGGTCCACTCTCTGGTGTAGATATTCTCGTTCTGGTTGGGCGCATACACCTGGTATTCGTCACCCTTGGGCACGCCAATGCCCTTTACCAGGGTCCAGGTGGGTGCACTTTCGGTGATAATGGTGTTACTGCCGTTCATATTGAGCAGGTTACCCTGCCGGGCTGCGGCCAACGCCTCGGGAGTGGGAATGGTGTCCCCGCTCCACAACACCATTTCCGTTCGCTTGTCCCCGCTGAGCAGGTTCTCATTGATGTATTCTGCAGAGCCGACAACCTCACGAACCGGATCCATCCGGTAGCCCGGAATGGGCAAACGCAGCTGTCCTTCCGGACCGTACAACTGGCCGGGCATTCGCTGAGCGTCATACCAGAAAAAGGGATGGGAGTAGGTGTGGGTCGCCGCTTCCACATGGGGCAAGGCGAACATGTCCCGGGCAATCTGCTCCAGCTCGGCGGACATTTTCGGGTAAAGCCCGTGGGGAGCCACTTCCCCCTCAATCACCGAGATGGTGGTGGGCAGCTCAAAACGCTTGAGCACTTCCTCCAGCAATACCCGTGCATCCGTTTGCCCCTGATAGCCCTTCACCTCCGCAAGGCTGGGAAAACCATCACCATCCATATGCGCAAACAACAGCCGTCGACCATTTTCCGTGGTCACATCCGGAATCGGCATGGCCGGCAGCTGCAGGGCCTCACGAATAAAGGTGAGTGGATTCACCACCCAGCGATCCAGCCCTTCGCCTTCCTCGCCGGGCAATACCGAGCGGATCATGAAAGGCTGGAACACATAGCCCCCCCAGGGGGTTGTTGCCGCCGGCGTATAGGTATGCTCCCCGGAACGCAGTTCCAGCCAGGGCTGGGCGGAAACATTGTGCAAGGGTGAAGACAACTCAATCAGCTTGGGCAACGCCAACTCAAATCCCATGGCCTGGTGTTGACGGGTAATAGCTGGCGGCGACAAGGGAGTGGGTCGAGTTTCAAACCCGAAGGCCTGGGCATTCGGGCCTACCGGATCCACCGCGGGATAGCCCAGCATGGCAATGGGAACCCCGGCCTCTTTCTGTTCCACCAGCCAGGCCTCGAAGTCGTCGTCGGAAAGGTCTTCCTGTTCCAGCCACACCACGATACCCGCATAGCGCCCCTGCAGGTTACCGGCCGGCATCGACGTATTGATGGCGCGAATCTCCGGCACAAGACCCTGAAACTGCAGGGGCATCAGGCCATAGCGAACCGCATCGGAGAGCTCCCATAGCTGCTCATCGGAGCCGCCATGGACCAGCAATACTTTTCGGGGAAGGACCTCGCGTTGCCCCAGACCAAACATGTCCAGCTCCGGATTGGTGACCCAGGGAATCACATCATGTCCGGCAATTTTGTCCGCGATTTCCCGCGCCTGCTGACGCTGGCCGGGCGGCGTGTAATCAATGGCAATGGTCGCCACCTGATATTGTTCTCGCATGGCCGCAAACTGTCCCAGCAACCACTGACGGTCTTCCTCGGGAACCGCTGCATAGCGTTGCTTGCCGGCTTCCCAACGCTGGTAGAGGGATTCCGCCGCAATGGCATCCACTGGCGCCTCAACCAGTGGCATCAACTCGAAACCACGATTGAAAATAAAACGGGCCTCGGGATAACGCTGCGCGATCTGGTTGATCAGCGCGGCGAGCCCCTCACGCTGCTGCTGACGTTGCTCCGGTGTTTTGGCAACCAGCTGATAACTGTCCAGAGTGTCGAAGAAAAAGCCCTGGTAACCCTGCTTCCACAATGGCGCGACCACCTGTTCGACAAGGAAGTCCCGCAAATCCGGCGAGGACAAATCGAAAATATGGGAGCCCCAGTCGGGGTTTTTGCCCAGCAACCATTCCGGTTTCAGGCTTTTGAAAAACGGGCGGGATGCCAGCACTTCACCCAGGCTGACATAGGCATAGAACCGCTCACTGCGATACCGGTCGGGCACACCGCTGGCCTGATCGGGCTCAACCACAGGGAAGTCGTAGACAGAAAGCATGTGCCAGGGGATATCCGGCCCATAATAAAAGGCAGCCGCCTGATCCAGGCGAGACTGTGCCCCGGCCGGTCCCCAAAGAAGAACAAACAGAATCGTCACAAAAGTACGAATCAATGAATTCCCCAATTCACTCAAAACAATAGGTTCTTATATACCTATTCAAGGCAGCGTGAATAATGGGGGAAACATCATGTAACCCAAATACGACAAAAAGGGCATTTATGTAAAATTTACGTGTTACAACAACCGACTATTCTTGCCAAACTGGCTGCGTAAAAACGCCATCTGGTCACCACGGATACGGTGGCTGTTAATCAATGCCAGGTATTCGGCCATGTTGGGCACATAGGGCAATGCCAGCAAATCCATATCGATGTCTTCCAGAGAGCGGCTGCCCTTGCGCTGGTTACAGCGTCGGCAGGCGGAGACCACATTGGACCAGCGATCCCGCCCCCCTTTCGAAGTGGGAACAATATGATCACGGGTAAGCGCGTGCTCCGGGAAAGGCTTACCGCAATAGAGACAAAGATGCTGATCGCGCCGGAACAGGGCCCGGTTAGTCAGCGGAGGGGCCGGGCGCTTGTGGGGATAGGCCACGCCGTCGCAGGCAATGATGGAATGCAGTGACAGACCGGAACGTTCCCCGGACAGGCGACAGGTCCCGCCGCGCAGACGATAGATCACATCCCCCAGCGTCCAGGTCACCAACCCCCGGGCGTAGAGGGTGGCAGCCATCTGCCAATCCAGCCATTCAACGGGGGTCCCGGTCTTGTCCAGACGCAGAATGCGCTCACTCATGGGCTACCTCACGATCAGTGCTGTACCCCCAGTGGGTACAACGGCCCCGTCCAGGTTTGGCACTAGCATGCCAACGCTCGGGTCAGTATCTCGTAAACCAGTGACGATTCTGCGACAGCGGGAAAAGGAGGCAGAGAGGCAGGCAGACTGGGTCTGCCCGGGAAAGTCCGAATTGCCTCTATCGACAGGATCCACACAGCCGTGGTGCCTTTACCCGGTTATCTCTGATCAAACGACCGTGGCCGACTGATCACAGACACCGGATTGCACAAATAATAAACAGAGGGATGTGCGTATCGCAACCGTGGGGCTCAGGGTGTGCTGCGAAATTCCGGCAACCGGTAGCAACTGCTTACCTGCGTGTTGGTGTTATCCCCGTCGGTCATGATGGCCACCGCATCGACCGTATCCACCTCCAGATCATGAAAGCGACGAAAATCCTCACGCACGTTCCGGGAAAAGGATTGCCAGCTGCCGGCACCACCCGGTCCTTGCACCACCACCATCATTGCCTGGGAAGCAAAAGGGTTGGGCCAGGATGTCCCTGGCGCCTGCTGCCGGGACCACACATAGTTGATGGCCCGGGTCTGCCAGGGCAGCCAGCCCTTTTTCACCACGTAGACTCGTGCCTGAAAATCGTCGCCAACCCGGCTCTTCTCGTCCACCGCCGGCCAATCGGCCATGCGCTCCGCACGCCATTGCCAGTGCAGATGGGGCGTGCGGGTCAGGTCCACGGTATGCTCGTGCACCAGCCCTGACGCCGTACCCCGGGCCCGACTCTGCCAGCATCCTTGCTCAAGGCGGTATTGGGTCTTGCCGTCAAAGACCACTTCCCGCCACCCCTCCAGTCCTGCAGAACTGGCCGCGGAGGGCAGCAAAGCCAAAGACAAAAGACACAGCGCTGGTATACATTGGACCAACGGGTCACAAACAGGTCTCGTTTTCATGGCTGCGTTTCCTAAAATAGACAATCTGTTTACGACTATTTTCTCCTCCTGCTGAGAGGAGCTTTCACCGGATTTTCCTGTCTCAACCCAAGCTCAAGGCAGACATCATGCAGTTTGATTACATTATCGTCGGCGCCGGTTCCGCCGGCTGCGTACTCGCCAACCGTCTCTCCGAAAACCCCAATAACCGTGTTTGCCTGCTGGAAGCGGGCCCGGCAGACAACAGTCTCTTTATTCGCATTCCTGCCGGCATCATTCTGATGATGCGTTCCAACGCGCGTAACTGGCGTTACTACACGGTACCCCAGAAAGCCTTGAACAACCGCCAGATCTACATCCCGCGGGGCAAGACCCTGGGTGGCTCTTCAGCGGTGAATGCCATGTGCTACACCCGCGGCCACAAGTGGGATTATGACCACTGGGCATCACTGGGGAATGAAGGCTGGAGCTTTGACGATGTCCTGCCGGTGTTCAAACGCTGCGAACACTATGAGCCCGGGGAGAGCGAATTCCACGGCACCCACGGCAAGCTCAACATTGCCGACCTGCGTTTCACCCATCCTGTCAGCCGGGCCTTTATCGAAGCCGGCGTCCAGGCGGGCCACCCCGCCACGGATGACTTCAACAACGATGTCCAGGAAGGCATGGGCATGTACAAGGTGAATCAGAAGGACGGGGAGCGTTGTGGCGTCTCCCGCGCCTATCTGCACCCGGTCATGGACCGGCCCAACCTGACCATCATGACCGGCGCCCTGGTAAACCGGGTTCTGTTCGACGGCAAGCGTGCCATCGGCGTGGAAGTGGAACACAACGGCCAGATCCGCACTCTCAAGGCCGACAATGAAGTGATTCTCTCCGGCGGTGCCATCAACTCCCCACAGATTCTCAAGCTCTCCGGCGTGGGCCCGGCGGCGGAACTGGCCGAGCACAACATCCCGCTGGTGCACGAACTTCCTGGCGTGGGCGAAAACCTGCAGGATCATCCGGACGCCCTGGTGGTCCACAAGAGCTTGCGCAAGGACACCCTGAGCCTGGCGCCGGGCGCCCTGCTCACTACCGGCCTGAAAGGCTTTATCGATTTCTTCTACCGTCGCACCGGACAGCTTACCTCCAACGTGGCAGAGGCCGGCGGCTTCATCAAATCCCGTCCGGAAGAAACGATCCCGGATCTGCAGCTGCACCTGACCGCCGCCAAACTGGATAACCACGGCCTCAACCTGCTATTCAGCATGGGCTATGGCTATTCCGGCCACGTCTGCATTTTGCGTCCCAAGAGCCGGGGCAACATCACCCTTCGCGATGCCAATCCGCGCTCCCCGGCCCTGATCGATCCGCGCTTCCTGGAACACCCGGATGACATGGAAGGCATGGTCCGTGGCGTCAAGGCCATGCGCAAGATCATGGCCCAGGATGCGCTCAACGACTGGCGTGGTGATGAAATCTTCCCCGGCAACGATGTGGAAAGCGACGAGGACATCCGTAACTTCCTGCGCCAGAAATGCGACAACATCTATCACCCGGTGGGTACCTGCAAGATGGGCAACGACGACATGGCGGTGGTCGACAGTCAGTTGCGCGTGCACGGCCTGGAAGGCCTGCGCGTCATCGATGCTTCCATCATGCCCACCCTGATCGGCGGTAACACCAATGCGCCGACGGTGATGATTGCCGAGAAAGGGGCTGACGCCATTCTCGGGGAGTAACCGCTGCAAGCCTCAAGCTACAACGCGGGCCGGGCCGTGCTAATCACATAGCGCCCTGCCCGCGTTTTTTTGTGGTAGGTTGCCCAGCCCCTCGCCGTTGGAGCCATGCTCGCATGGCGAATAGGTTCGCAGGTTGCTCCAGATTGGGGAGAAATGCACAGACCTGTCGAGCCCTGAGATTCCTGATCGCCCAGCGGGCGATTTCCGCGCAAGCGCGGTTCGCGGCTCAAGCTCCGCTCCTGCAGAGGCTTCGTAGCAATGCCAGGGTCTCGGGAATTTCCCAACCTTTGCCTATCCAAATAGCCTGGCTTTGTAGCTTTCGACTTTTCACCTTCCTGTCATCTTTCTTTTACACACTGGCTCTTTTCGAATATCGCCTGATCCGATTGGGGGGATTTATGGTGGATGAAGTATCGTCTCCGCGTGCACAGCTTGTGGAATTGCTGTGGCAGCTGAAGCAAAATTTTGATCAGGAAAACGACAGCAGCCTGCGGTTTGTTCATTTCAATACGCTTCTCAACGACCCGGCGTATCGTGCTGAAGTGATTCAGCGGGCGGTCAATAGCGAGAACAAAAAAATCCGTAACCTGGGTCTGAAACTGCAGGATGCCAACCGCGACGGCATGCTGCTACACAAGCGCCCGTCAGCTCCCGGCTCCTCGCTGCCCATCACCAACCCGGACATCGCCGAAACCCTCGGCCATTCCTCCCTTGCCAGCAGCCGCAACGCAGGATTTCACTGGATGTACGCCTGGCTGGGACTGGCTGCGATCATGCTTGGCGTGATCGGCTACTTTGCCTATCAACCTTTGCACCAGATGATTGCCGGCAAACAGGTGGTAAAAGGCGCTTTACTGGGTAACCAGACATGGCATGCCGGCACCACCTGGATTCTGGATGGCATCGTCTATGTGGAAGCCGGTGCCAGCCTGACCATCGAACCCGGTACCCGTATCGAGGGCCGACCCGGTTCTGCCCTGGTGATTACCCGCGGCGCGACCCTGTTTTCCCGGGGCCAGGAGACGGCTCCCATCGTCTTTACCAGCCATCAGCCTGAGGGGAGCCGTTCAACCGGCGACTGGGGGGGTGTGGTCATGCTGGGAAGCGCGCCGGTGAACAGGGCCGACGCACAGATCGAAGGGGTACCCCACGGGGATACCCGGGGCGCCTTCGGCGGAAGCGATGCCGGCTCGTCCTGCGGCATCATGGAATATACCCGCATCGAATTCGCCGGCTTCGAGGTATATGCCAACAACGAGCTCAATGGACTCACCCTGGGCGGCTGCGGTGATGGCACCATTGTTCGCCATGTCCAGGTAAATCGCGCCCTGGACGACGGCATCGAAGTGTTTGGCGGCACCGTGGACTTGCAGAACATCGTCATCACCGGTGCCGGCGACGATTCCCTGGACTGGGATATGGGATGGCGTGGCCGGGTGCAGTTTCTCGCCATTCAGCAACATGCGGATACCGGCGATAATGCCTTTGAGGGGGACAACCAGTCCGGCAACCCGGATGCGTCTCCTGTTTCTGCCCCGACCATGTACAACGTGACACTGATCAGTCCCCGTAGCCACGAAAAATACCACCGTGCCATGACACTCAAGGCTGGCTCCGGCGGGCATTTCCACAACATCATCATCGATGGCTTTTCCGGTGAAACCATCGACCTGAAAGGCACGGAAACCGTAGCCCGCATTGAGCAGGGAGAATTGAGTTTCCAGAGCATGATGGTTAACCGGGTGGGCAGTCGCGGGCTGACCTTCTTTGACCCGGAAACCGGTGACAACGACGATGATGGTGATTTTGACGAGCGCCGTTACTTCCAGAGCAGCGCCGTGGCCGCCCAGTTTGGCACCGACCCGCTGTTGACCCGTGACGCCACCAGCGCCTCCCACCCGGACTTCGCCCCCACCTCCCGGTCTCCGGCCCGCAACGGCGCCAGCCCCATTCCCCAGGGAGAATTCTGGGACGAAGCCGCCAATTATCTGGGGGCAGTACGCCCCGGCAGCGTACAGAACTGGACCGACGGCTGGACCGCCTATCCGCTGAACTAGGAAAGTCTCTGAAAATTTCGTGGGAGCCATGCTCGCCATGGCGAAAAGCCTCAGCAACATCGAGCATGTTCGCCATGCAAGCGTGGCTCCTACAGGGAGACGGGGCGCCAGGGCCACCAGCCTCATTGGCGAAAAAACGTGCAATAACCCCTGTACACGCGTATACTGCCGCGTCCTCGCCGACGCTCGCTCGGCCCCTCCTCCCAATCCATAGGTAACACATGTCAGATTCCCGTTCCGGGTTCGCCGATTTAGGCCTGCCCGAGGTATTGCTCGCTGCGATTGCCCGCCAGGGCTTCCAGGAGCCGTCGCCGATTCAGGCGCAAGCCATCCCGCTGTTGCTCGATGGTCACGACCTGCTGGGCCAGGCACAAACTGGCACAGGTAAAACCGCCGCTTTCGCCCTGCCACTGCTGGCACGGCTGGATGCATCCCTGCGTCAACCACAAATGCTCATTCTTGCCCCCACTCGCGAACTCGCTATCCAGGTGGCCAAAGCCTGCGAAGAGTTTGCCCAGGGCATCAAAGGACTCAAGGTACTGCCGATTTATGGCGGCGGTGAATACCGTACGCAGCTCAAGGGCCTGCGTGACGGCGCCCAGGTGATTGTCGGTACCCCCGGACGTGTCATGGACCACATCGAACGTGGCTCCCTGAACCTGACCAACCTGCAGGCACTGGTACTCGACGAAGCAGATGAAATGCTCCGCATGGGCTTTATCGACGATGTGAAATGGGTACTTGAACGGACCCCGGACGACTGCCAGCTGGCATTGTTCTCCGCCACCATGCCACCGGTGATTCGCAAGGTGGCCGATCAGCATCTGAAGAACCCCAAGCTGGTACGCATCGACAATGGCGGCGCCACCACCGGCACCAGCATTCGCCAGCGTTTCTGGCCGGTCGCCGGGCTGAACAAACTGGATGCCCTGTGCCGCATTCTGGAAGCCGAAGAGCACGATGCCGTGATCGTCTTTGTGCGAACCAAACAGGCAACCCTGGAACTGGCGGATCAATTGAACCGTCGCAATTTGCGCGCCGAAGCCCTTAACGGCGACATTCCGCAGCAACAGCGAGAAAAAACCGTTCAACGGCTGAAAGACAAGCGTTTTGACCTGCTGATTGCCACCGATGTGGTGGCCCGGGGCCTGGACGTTCCGCGCATCACCCATGTGGTGAACTACGACATGCCCGGTGACCCGGAAGCCTACGTACACCGTATCGGCCGTACCGGCCGCGCCGGTCGCGAGGGTGACGCGATCCTGTTCGTTTCCCGTCGTGAGCAGCACGTGCTGCGTCAGATCGAGCGCACCACCCGCCAGAGCATCGAAAAGATGACCCTGCCGTCCGTGGACGACCTGAACGCCAAGCGCATTGCCCGTTTCCAGGAGCAGCTCACCACCGTACTGGAAGGCAGCGGCCTGGACGAAACCCGCGCTCTGGTCAATCAGCTACGCGACAGCATGGATGTCAGTGACAAAGACATGGCCACTGCGTTGGCGGTGATGATGTTCAAACGTGAACCGCTGATTCTGAAAGAACCGAAAATGATCAAGGAAACCCGCTCCCGTCGCGAACCGGCCCACGCTGCCGGCGGCCGCCGCGAGGATCGTGCCCCCCGTGGCAACAGGGGCAAAAGCGACAAGACCATGCGCCGCTACCGGATTCAGGTCGGCCATGACCACGGCGTCAAGCCGGGCAACATTGTTGGTGCCATCGCCAACGAAGCCAAACTGCCCAGCCGCCTGATCGGCCCGATCAAGATCCACCAGGACCACAGCACCGTGGAATTGCCGGAAGACCTGTCTCCCCGCCAGCTCCACGTGATCCGCACCGCGCGGGTCTGCCAGCGTTCTCTGGATCTGGAAGCGGTTTAAAACCGTCGCGAGGACCGAGTTGAAAGAAGCGAAAACAGTCTCCAACGGATTGCTGTTCTTCGTTTCTCGAAACTCGCTCCTCGCAACGCGTTATCAAGACCCGGAAATCCGGAAGCCCACCTTCAAACTCACCTGATAATGCCCCACCTTGCCATCCACGATATGGCCGCGGGTTTCGGTCACTTCGAACCAGTCCATCATTTTCAGGCTTTCCCTGGCAGTGGCCAGAGCGTTGTCGATGGCATCCTCAATGCCGGTTTTCGATGAGCCAACCAGTTCCACTTTCTTGTAAACGTGATGATCGGACATTTCGCTCTCCTTTTCTGTCCTCGGTCACTTCATCTGTGACACTCAAGAACCGGGATTACAAGGGTCACCTCCATGACATTGTTTAAAGATTAATCAAAAAACCATTGAAACCGGGGCGCACTTCCCTCAAAACAGACAGGGAAAGCACTTTCCTTTCGAGAAGGAGGTCATGCGATGGATATGCACAAAATGACGCCCTGGAACTGGTTGCGCCAGGAAAGCAGCCGGGAACGGCCGTTGCCGCAACGTCAACCTCGCCATCCGCTGTTGCGTTGGGAACGAGAGTTCGACAACTGGTTTGAACAGATGCTGGGTGATATGGCCTGGACGACGCCAGCGCCCCACGCCGAACCCAGCATCCCGTTTCGTCCCAACCTGGACATTCTTGAGCGCGATGATCATTACCTGATTACCGCAGAACTCCCGGGTGTGGAAAAAAAGGATCTGCGCATCACGCTTCATCAGGACGCCCTGACCATTGCTGGTGAAAAGCAGGAGGCACTGAGCTCGGAGCGGGATGGCTATCACTACAGCGAACGCCGTTTCGGCCAGTTCCAGCGCCTGCTCAATCTACCCACCGATGCGGATGGTGAGGCCATGGAAGCGGTGTTCCACAATGGCGTGCTGTCGCTAACCATTCCCCGCCACGAACACCATGGACAAGCCAGCAAGACCATCGAGATTCATTAAGACAGGGCAACCATGACTTCCCGTAGGGTGCACTGAGCCTAAGCGAACTGCACCATCGGGCGTTGGATTGGTGCAGTTCGCTTAGGCTCAGTGCACCCTACGGAAATGAAAAACTCTTTCCCGGTGCCAACCCTGTCACACGGCCGATCGTAAACCGTCGTACCATGGACTTCCTGATCCGGAGGTTCGTGATGCGCATCGTTGTTGCCCTGCTGGTATTGTTCTCCCTGCCTTTGCACGCAGATGAAATCCGACTCAGCGATGATCTGCAGGTCTACCCGCTGACCCAACACACCTGGGTGCACCGTTCCTGGGAAGTCATTCAGGGTCAGCGCTACCCCTCCAACGGACTGATTATCGTCGAAGAGAACGCCCTCACCCTGATCGACACCGCCTGGGGAGACGCCCCCACGGCGTTGTTGCTGGACTGGATCGAACAGCAGTTCGGCAAGGTGCCGGATCGGGCCATCCTCACTCACTCCCATGACGACCGCATGGGCGGCGCCAGAACGCTGGCGGAACGGGGGATTCCCGCCTGGGCGCATCCAGCCACTCTGGCCCTCGCCCGCAACGATCCCGATACCTTTTACGATCCGGACATTCCCCTGCCCCGGCTCCTCAAGGCTTTCACGGAGCAATCACGGATCACGTTCGCTAATCTGGAACTCTATTACCCGGGCCCGGCGCACAGCCCTGACAACATCCTTGTCTGGTATGCCCGCGATGAGGTATTGATCGGCGGGTGCGCTGTAAAGGGAGGCTCGGCCACTGCTATCGGCCACGTGGAAGGCTCGGACGCCAGCCACTGGCCTGTTGCCATGGACAATGTGTTGGCTCACTACGGTGATGCCAGTATCGTCGTCCCCGGCCATGGAGACATCGGCGATGCCAGCTTGCTTACCCATACTCGTAACCTGGCCGCGCGGGCTCTGGAGAATCCGTAACGCCCTGCTAACGGGGATGTTTGTCACCGCTGCCAGTTCGGCTGCCCTGGCTGACAACGATACGGTTTTGCGTTTCGACACCCCGGTGCAAATTGACGGTGAGGCCCGCTTTGATCGCGACAGCCCGCTGCAGCCCAACGCCAGCAGCTTTCGCATCCGGGAAGCCAACACGCTCAGCAGTGACAGCGGAGAACGCTGGGCCCTGGTCACCCTGGAGAACCGGGATGGAGGCAAGCGACTGCTGCAGAACAACTATCTGGTAGCAGAATTTGCCAACGGAGAGCGGCGCCACCCTACCGGCCTGGAAGGCTCCTTTGCCGCCGGGGAATCGCAACGCAAGATGGTTTTCTTTGGCTATCACCGCTTCCCCATTCTGCGTATCTTCACGGCACGCTGAGGATTATTTTTCCGGGATCAATAACGCATCAAGAGGCTGGCGGTCCGGCCGGAACTGGTTGATGCGGGTATCTGCCTCGTAACCCAGCGACAACCCGCACAGCAACTTGTAGTTGTCCGGCAACCGGAAATGCTGTTCCAGCGGCGACCGCCACAGCCCCAGCGCCCCCTGGGCACAGGAGCCCAGACCCGCATCGGTGGCCGCCAACATCAGATTCTGCAGAAAGATACCGGCATCCAGCGCACTGTAGACACCCAGACCTTCATGGATAAAGACAAACAACGCGACCGGTGCATTGAAGAAACGAAAGTTGTCACGCATCTGTTCATGGCGAGCTTGTTTGTCCTGCCGTCCGATATCCAGCAACTCATAAAGCCTGCGTCCGGTGGCCACTCGGCGGGGTTGCAGATCATCGGGATAATTCACAACCGGGCGAAAATCGCCGTCGGGAATGCCGTCCTTGCGCAACCAGGCCAGGACTTTTTTTGTCATGGGGGCTTTCTGTAGCGCCGCCAGTTTGTCAAAGCGCGGAGGCAATTCCTCTCGCAGACTCTCCAGTACCTTTCCCCGGGCAATGGCGATCTGATAAGGCTGGGTATTGGACCAGCTTGGGGCCGTGGTGGCAGCGGCAAGCAGCGCTTGCAGCTGGTCATCGCTCACCGGCTGATCGGTAAAGGCACGCACACTGTGGCGAGCCCGTATCACATCACTGAATTCCATTAACGTCTCCTGTTGCTGGTCATATCATGGCAGATGCCTACAATACGCAGCCATGACCAAGTCCGTCCCTACCCTGCAACGCAGCGCCAATTTTTCCCGTTGCCGCCAATATCGCTATGCCCTGTGGCGACACTGGGGCCCCGGGGATGATTTTTTATTGCTGATCGGTCTGAATCCGTCCACTGCCGACCATCGTCAGGATGACCCGACCATTCGCCGTTGCATGGGCTTCGCCCGGGACTGGGGCTACTCCGGCCTGTGCGTGGCCAACCTGTTTGCCTACCGGGCCACCTACCCGGAGGACCTGTTTGCCACCGACAACCCGGTGGGCCCGAAAAATGACCGATGGCTGCGCAAGCTGGCCCGTCAGGCGGACCTGGTCGTCGCAGCCTGGGGCAACCATGGCCGATTCATGAACCGTGCTCGCATCGTGTCTGATCGATTACCCGCCATGCACTGCATTCGCCTCAACGGCTCCGGAGAACCGGCCCACCCGCTTTACCTGCCCAAACATCTCACTCCCACACCCTGGAAGGTCCGCGAGCCAAGCCCCCTGAGAGCCTCTGAGTAGCGCCGCCCATACTCAGCGGTTCCCTTGTCTTCACCTTCACTCCGGGCGCAAGATAATAATCACATTCCCTAACATCATGGATGACCGCCTTGGGCCCTCATACCGTCAACAATATTCGCCGTGCACGCTGGCTCGCTTACGGTGGCTTGATTCCCTTCTACGGCCTTGCCTTACTGGCCTGGATAGAGACCTGCCGAGAGTGGGCACTGCAAGGCATCGCGGCCTATGCCGCCATCATCATTGCCTTTCTGGGTGCCGTTCACTGGGGGAGAGCCCTGCAGCAATTTGACCGCGGCAATCAGTTCCCCACCTTGCTATTCGGCATCATGCCGGCGGTACTGGGCTGGTTTGCCTTGCTGCTGCCGCTGGAGTTTTCCCTGCCCATGCTGGCTGCCGGCCTGGTTTTTGTCTGGGGCACCGAGCAGATGGTGTTCACCGAAGCCTTGCCCGACTGGTATCGCCACTTGCGACACCAACTCACCGCCGCCGCCGTGATTGCCGTTTTGATAGGCTGGGCCGCCACCATGATCCCCATGTTCTGATCCTCCCCCTCAATGCAGTTTCTCCCGCTTTTCCCGGCACCGTTTGCCGCACAAGCGTAGCCACTTCGCACCGACACAGATAGACTGATTCAAATTCACAAGGAGACGGTGATATGTCCTTGTTTCCCCGATATCGGGTCTGTCTGAGTCTGTTTGCTGCGCTTTTTTTGCTGACGCCTGTGACTGCTGCCGAGCGGCCACTCAAGTATCAGACCGATATTCAGCCTATTTTTGAAACCAAGTGTCTGGCTTGCCACGGCTGTTACGACGCTCCCTGCCAGTTGAAACTGGAAGCCCCGGAGGGGCTGGACCGGGGCGCCAGCAAGAACAAGGTCTACAATGGTGTGCGCACCGAATCCGTGCCGCCTACCCGCCTCTTTGAAGACGCATTCACCACCGCGCAATGGCGCGACAAGGGTTTCTTTTCGGTAATCGACAGCACCCACGGTATGGAGTCATCGCTGCTCTACAACATGCTCGAGCTGGGCAGAGAGCAGCGTTTTGCTGACAACGAAAAATTACCGGATGACATCGTACTGGGGCTGAAGCGAATCAACAGCTGCCCGACTCCGGCAGAATTCGACGATTACGCCGACAAGCATCCCATGGGCGGTATGCCCCTGGCCGTCACCGGCCTCACTGACCAGGAGTTTGCTACCGTCAGAGAATGGCTGAAGCAAGGCGCTCCGCTGTCTTACCAAACGTTTTCTCTGTCAGAGGATGAGCAGCGCCAGATCCTTGCCTGGGAGAAAATGCTCAACCAGCAAGACAAGCGCCATCAACTTGTGGCTCGCTGGCTCTACGAACATCTGTTCCTGGCCCACCTGTATTTCGGCAATGACAGTGACAGCAAACCGGATCATTTCTTCAAGCTGTACCGCTCCAGCACCCCTCCGGGCGAGCCGGTGAAGCCCGTTGACAGCGTGCGCCCGAATGACTTGCCCCCCGAGCACTTCTGGTACCGCCTGGCACCGGTGCGCGGTAGCCTGGTCCACAAGACACACATCACCTTTGCCCTTAACGATAAAAAACTGGCTCGCACCCGCGAACAGTTCTTTGCCGGCGACTGGGAAGTGGAAAAGCTGCCCGGCTACAGCTATGAACAACAGGCCAATCCCTTCCTGACATTTGCAGATATTCCCGCGCGAGCGCGTTATCAATTCATGCTGGATGAGGCCGAATACTTTGTGCGCACCTTTATCCGCGGTCCGGTATGCCGGGGTCAGGTGGCCACCGATGTGATACGCGACCAGTTCTGGGCCGTGTTTCAGGATCCCGATCACGACCTCTACATCACCGACGCCAATTACCGCGCCAAGGTCAGTGGTCTTCTGGGTCTGCCGGGCCAGGAAGACAATTTGCTGTCACTGGGTCCCCAGTGGCTCAAGTACAGCGAAAATCGCAATGAATACCTGAACGCCCGGCACCAGGCCTATGGCGAAAAGGACCCGCAGGGACCCACCTGGGAGAGTCTCTGGGATGGCGACGGTGAAAACCGCAACGCCCTGCTGACCATCTTCCGTCACCATGACAATGCCTCGGTGCGCAAGGGACTGATCGGGGATCTGCCCCTGACCACCTGGGTGATGGACTACCCATTGTTCGAACGCAGCTATTACAACCTGGTCGTCAACTTTAATGTCTTTGGTTCCGTCTCCCATCAGGCCCAGACCCGCCTCTACTTCGACCTGATCCGTAATGGCGCTGAACAGAATACCCTGCGTTATTTCCCTCGTGAGCTGCGCACACCGGTGGTGGAAAACTGGTACCAAAACACTGGCAAGCTGCGTCTGTATGTGAGCTACGCATCAGTGGATACCAAGCATCCCACCGGCATCCAGTACCAGACCCGTACCCCGGTGAATGAATTCAACGATGCCCTGTTGAAACGTTTTGCCGCCATCAACGCCCGTCCTGACCCGATCAATCGGTGCGATGGGGAAGACTGTCATCGCAATGATATTGCTGACTGGTTAAAAGCGCCGGAAACCGCGCTGGTGGGTATTGCTTCCACCCTGGCCCAGGACCTGAAAGCGGTGAACTTCATGCCCGAAGTCACCATGCTGCGCGTGGAAAATGACAACGGTGAGCGGGAGATCTATACCCTGATTCGCAATCGGGCCCACACCAATGTGGCCTTCATGCTGGGGGAGTCGCTGCGCTACCAGTCCCCGCTGGATAGCCTGACGATCTACCCCGGTGTTCTGGCCAGCTATCCCAACTTCATGTTCAACGTGAAAGCGAAGGAGGTAGAGGATTTCGTGTCCGCCATGCAGGCGATCAAGAAAGAAAAGGATTTCACGGCACTGACCGCCCGTTTCGGCATCCGACGAACCCATCCACAGTTCTGGACCTACTTCCACGACCTGACCCGCTACCTGGAAGAACACGAGCCTACCGAGGCCGGGGTCCTGGACATGAATCGCTACGAAAATCTGTAGAGACAGCTGCAAGCCTCAAGCCAGAAGCTGCAACGCGGGTTGGGCCGTGCTAATTGGATGCCGCCCTGCCCGCGCTCAACGGTACGACCCGGGCTGTAGGAGCGTCGCTCGCGGCGCGATTCGGCCACCAGTGCAGCCACCTTCCCCCCGTTGGAGCCATGCTCGCATGGCGAATAGGGTTATGGTGGCACCGGATCGGGATGGTTTGGATAGACCTGTCGAGCTCTGCGATTCCTGATTCCCCTCCGGGCGATTTCCGCGCGAGCGCGGTTCGCTTGCAAGCATAGGTTATTCGCTTCGCTCACCCTTCGGGCCGCACGGAACTACGTGCGTTACTCCGCTGCGCTCCGCTCCTACAGCGGCTTCGTAGAAATGATAGCCGTTACCAGCTTCCCTCCCATACCCTTCACCGCCCGTAGTTACCAGGCCTTTGGCGCCAACGTGTTGCTACTTGGCCCGACCCATCGGTCACACTGGTCAATGTGACTGAGCCCCTCCGGTCCATAATCGAGTGCAAATAGACACAACAACGAGGCGAACTCTCATGGCAAAAGATGCAGTTGGTTATGCGCTGACCGCGCTTAACCGCCTGGCCAGCTCGGAAGTGCTGGACAAGATCGGCATGCGCAAGACCGTGGAACGGCTTGCCTACACGCTCACCAAAAGCGGCTTCCAGGTGCTCACCACCACGGCCCGTACCTTCAAGTCCAGCAACCCGGGCAGCAAGCCGGAACGGCTGAATGCCCCGGGGCATACCCGCGACCTGTTCGATCTGGGTATCACCGACGAGCAGCAGATGATTCGCGACAGCGTGCAGTCCTTTGCCCGCGATGTCTTGCGTGACAAGGCCGAAGAAGCGGATGCCGCCCAGAAGACCAGCGATGAGGTGATTGCCCAGGCACTGGAACTGGGGCTCAACTATTTTGCGGTACCGGAATCCCTGGGCGGCGCAGCCACCGAGCGCTCCACCGTCACCAGCATGCTGGTGGCCGAAGATCTGGCCCACGGCGACATGGGTCAGGCCGTGGCGATCCTTGCTCCCATGGGGGTGGCCAATGCCCTGACCCAGTGGGGCACCGCGCAACAGCAGGACAAATACCTGAGCACCTTCGCGGAAGAAAGCCCGCCCAAGGCCACCATTGCCGTGTGCGAGCCTTATCCGCTGTTCGACCCCATGGCACTCAAGACCACCGCCCGCAAGGACGGTGACAGCTATGTCCTCAACGGTGAAAAGTCCCTGGTGCCGCTGGCCGCCGAAGCAGAAATCTTCCTGGTGGCCGCCCAGGCCGATGACGGCCCCGCCGTGTTCATCGTGGAAGGTGGCAGCGACGGTCTGGTGGCCGGCGATGATCCTTCCATGGGCATCCGCGCCAGCGGCCAGCGTCCGCTGAAGCTGGACAATGTGCGCGTGCCGGTGGAAAACCGCCTGGGTAACGGTGATTTCGATTACCGTGCCTTTGTGGACCTGGGCACCCTGGCCTGGTGTGCACTGGCCGTTGGAACCTGTCAGTCCGTGCTCGACTATGTGGTGCCCTATTGCAACGAGCGCACCGCCTTTGGCGAACCCATCAGTTACCGTCAGGCGGTGGCGTTCATGATTGCCGACATCGCCATCGAGCTGGATTCCATGCGCATGCTCACCTACCGCGCTGCCAGCCGTGCCGAACAGGGCAAATCCTTCCAGCGTGAGGCCCATCTGGCCCGCACCCTGGTCAAGGACAAGGCCATGAAGATCGGCACCGACGGCGTGCAATTGCTGGGCGGTCACGGCTTCACCCATGAATATCCGGTGGAGCGCTGGTACCGGGATCTGCGTGCCATAGGCGTCGCCTTCGGCGGCCTGCACCTGTAAGGAGGGAGACAACCATGAATATCGAAATTCCCAAGAAGTTCAAACCCCTGATCAACAACGCCTATCAGGTGGCCCAGAGCACCCTCCGCCCGATCTCGCGCAAGTACGACCGAGGCGAGCACGAATATCCGAAAGAGCTGGATATGCTGGCGTCGGTGCTGGATGGCTTCAACGAGGGTGATCCGGCCAACTCCGCCGGCGCCGCCACCACCGGTAGCGGCAAGGTGAAGGACGACGGCAGCGTGAAAAACGGCGCCAATATGGGCGTTTGCCTGGGTGCCATGGAAATGTGCTACGGCGATACCGGCTTCCTGCTGGCCATGCCCCGCCAGGGCCTGGGCAATGCGGCCATCGCCGCGGTGGCCAACGACGAGCAACTGGAACGCTTCAAGGGCAAGTGGGCGGCCATGGCCATCACCGAACCCAGCTGCGGCTCCGATTCCGCGGCCATTCGCACCACCGCCAAAAAGGACGGCGATCACTATGTGCTGAACGGCGAGAAGATCTATGTGACCTCCGGCTCCCGGGCCGACTGTGTGGTGGTCTGGGCGTCGCTGGATCCGAAACTGGGCCGTGCTGCCATCAAGTCCTTTGTGGTGGACTGGGGCACCCCGGGCATGGAACTGGCCCGTCTGGAGAAGAAGCTGGGCATCCGTGCTTCCGACACGGCGGCCATTAACTTCAATGACTGCCGCGTACCGGCAGAGAACCTGCTGGGCAGCCCGGAGATCGATACCAAGAAGGGCTTTGCCGGGGTCATGGAGACCTTCGACAACACCCGCCCGCTGGTTGCCGCCATGGCCATCGGCTGCGCCAAAGCTTCCCTGGAGCGCATCAAGGAACTGCTGAAGGACAGCATGACCTATGATTACGGCAAGCCGGTGGACAACTGCTCCGCGGTGGAAGCGGAAATCTATCGCATGGAAGCGGACTGGGAAGCGGCCTACTGGCTGGCCGTGAAAGCCGCCTGGATGGCCGATAACAAGAAGGCCAACACCCTGGAAGCCTCCATCTGCAAGGCCAAGGCCGGGCGCGTGGGCAATCAGATCACCCTGCGCTGCGTGGAACTGGCCGGTAGCATCGGCTACACCGAAGACGAACTGCTGGAAAAGTGGGCCCGCGACTCGAAGATTCTGGATATCTTCGAAGGCACCCAGCAAATCCAGCAACTGGTCATTGCCCGCCGGGTACTGGGATTGAGCTCCAAGGAACTGAAATAATCCCGCTCCCGGCAGTCATGCCGACCTGAAAGCCGCACCTCCGGGTGCGGCTTTTTTGTTGCGGGTCCCCGCCCTCTCCGTCCGCACTTCCATGTCTTTCCTATTACTCACCACGGCTTTTATCGGCCGAAATCCCTACTGCATAAAGAGACATAACGATGATGTTGCGGTGACATCGTCTGTGCCACCATCCAGGGAGCCTCTACAAGGAGTTATGCCGAGGCTCCCTGGTCGATGGAATGTAAAAAAACACTACACCCCGGTTACAGCTTTACTGACATTGCACAACAGGTCGGGCCAGTACGCCGCAGTAAGGTGTAGGTGTAACAATAAAAAGGAAGGGATCCCCATGTCAGCACTGAAACTGCATCTGCTCGGTGCCGGTCTTGCGGGCTGTATGTTGCTCGGTCAGACAGCACACGCCAACCAGCAACAGGCCACCGTCATTCTCAGTCAGAGTTGCGAATACATGTTGCTCAATACCCGTGGCGGCATGGTGCTGGTCAAACAACTGGACGGCACCACACCCCAGGCAGGCGACACCCTGAAAGGCAATATCGTTGCCGGCGACTTCACCAAATTACAGAACACCCGGGATCAGGCGTCCATGCAGGTCTGGGTGGATCTGGTGGATCCGCACAGCAGCAAGGCCCTGAGCCAGTACGGTCGCTACTGTACCTGAGCGTAGACTCGCCTGAACGAAAAAGGCCGCCCTGTTGAGTCGGCGGCCTTGAGACAGTGCGTGCGAAAAACTCCGCCTGCACTCAGTTCCTCACGGCGTATTTACCAGCCCCCAAAAAGAAAATGGCAACTGCGGTAAACAGGAAAAAGCCCTGTAATTCCAGCGCCCAGCCTCCGGTCTTGCTCAATGCAAACAGCTCGCCCATGTGCACCAGCACCAAAGCCACCAGCATATTGCCGGCGATCAGCACTGCGCCAATACGGGTATGCACGCCCAGGATCACCATCAACGGGGCAATAATTTCACCGATAAAAACCCCATAGGCCAGAAAGCCCGGCAGACTGTGAGACGCCAGCTCCGCTGAAATCCAGCCCACCCCATGCTGCAGCTTGCTGATACCGTGCAACAACATCAGTAACCCCAGCATCAAACGCAGCACCAACTTGCCGATATCCGGATTGTTGACCATCTTTACTCCCAGTGAAGAATTTCGTTGCCCGTCATTCAACCGGTTCGTCCGGGAAAAGAAAAGTGCCATCACCCTCAATACCATTCTCTTCATGGCCCATTGAGCTCTGCCACGCCCCGTCCCATACTTTCGCTTTTGCGGCGGAGAACGGGATGAGCACTTTTCGTTACTGGCAGACACCCCGCGCCGGCAATATGGCGCGGCTGACGCTGTATACCGGTAACCTGCCCGCCCTGGCGGACAACCATGTCCGCATCAAGGTCCATGCCGTGGGCCTGAACTTTGCCGATATCTTTGCCCTCACCGGGCTCTATTCCGCCACCCCGCAGGGCGCTTTTATCCCCGGCCTGGAGTTTGCTGGCGAGGTGCAGGAAGTCGGCCAGCAGACACAAGGGGTTGCCGTGGGCGACCGGGTCATGGGCGTCACCCGCTTCGGTGGCTATACCTCCGTCATCGACAGCGAAGCGGATTACCTGATCCCGCTGCCCCCCCAGTGGGACTATGCCCAGGGCGCCGCCTGGCCGGCACAGACCCTGACCGCCTGGTACGCCCTCACTCACCTCGGTGCCCTGCAAGCGGTCCAGCAAGTGCTGATCCACAGCGCTGCCGGTGGTGTGGGCCTGCAGGCCATGAAACTGGCACAGGCGCTGGGCGCCCGCCCCACCGGCACGGTAGGTAGCGAAGAGAAAGCGAGCTGGCTGCGGCAACAAGGGTTCGAGGATGTGCTGGTACGGGAGGCAGACTTTGCCCGGCAACTGCAACGGGATGAACGAGGCTTCGACCTGGTGCTGGATGCCATCGGCGGCAAGGTCCAGAGCGCCAGCTTCGACGCGCTCAATCCCATGGGTCGGCTGGTAGTTTTCGGTGCCGCCGAGTTCACTCCCAGCCACAACCGCCCCAACTACCTGAAAGCCGCCTGGCGCTATCTGCGCCGCCCCCGCTACGACGTGATGGAGATGATCAGCAGTAATCGCTCGGTACTGGCGTTCAACCTGATCTGGTTATGGGAACAGAAAGACAGGATGCAGGCGCTGCTGGAAGAATTGCAAACGATTGCCCTGCCACCGCCCCACGTAGGGCACCGCTTTGCCTTTGACGATGCCCATGGGGCATTGGCGCTGCTGCGCTCGGGGCAGTCGGTGGGAAAGGTGGTGCTGGAAACCGGGCAATAACGCTCTGGTGCGCGGTGCCCTCCACGGTCAGATGCTTTTGATCCAGGCCGGAAAGCGCGCCGCCAGCGACACTCTTACGGGAAAAGCTGGCGGATCTGTTCAGCACTGGTGGGACGCACCACACGGTCTATTTCCTGACCGTCACGAACCAGAATCAGCGTGGGCCACAGTTTGACTCGATAACTACGCCCCAGGGGACGGCCCGGGCCATCGGCAATCTTTTCGTGGTTCACCTCTGCCCGGGAGGCCAGGACGGTTTCAATGTCCTTCTGGGCCGCGATGCAGTGGCCGCACCAGTTGGCACCGAATTCCAGCACCCAGGTGCCCGGGCGTTGCTCCACGGCGTCGCGGCTGAGAGTTTCCTCTTCGTAGGTCTTCACATAACTCATTTCATAATTGCTCGCGCAGAAATTCCACAAAGGCCCGCACCTTGGCCGGGGTATGCCGCCCCGGCGGGTAGACCGCGTAAATGCCACCTCCGGGAAGATCCCAGTCAGGCAGAACTCTTTCCAGCTCGCCCCGCGCCAGTGCTTCTGCGGCAATGGAGTCCGCCAGCACCGACAGGCCTGCCTGTTGTAGCAGCAACTGCTTGGTCACTGCCGTGGTGTTGGCTTTCAGAGCCCCCTGCATGCGTACTGTGCAACGCTCGTCTGCCCGGGAAAAAGTCCAGGTCAACGGTGACGGCAAAGGAGTAAACGTCACCCAGGGCAAGGCAGCCAGATCCCGGGGATGACTGACCGGCCCATGGTTTGCCATGAAGGCCGGCGACGCCACCAGAAACTGCTCGAACTCGCCCAGGCGAGTGGCGCGCAAGGAAGAGTCTTTCAACCAGCCCAGGCGAATGGCCAGGTCGATGCCCTCCTTGACCATGTCCGCCACGCTGTCGCCGGTGCGCAATTCAATTTCCAGTTGCGGGTGACGCTCACTGAAGGCCACCACCGCCGGGGCCGCCACCTGGGCCGCGAAATCCTCCGGGGCGGTAATGCGCAGCTCCCCCTGCAGGGTCTGCTGGTCGGTTTCCACCTGATCCAGCAGGCCTTCCAGCTCGGCAAACAGGGGGGTCAGCCCGGCCAGCAGCCGCTCACCGGCTTCAGTCAGGTGCACCTGGCGAGTGGTGCGGGTCACCAGCGCCACACCCAGACGCTGCTCCAGCCGCTTGATGGACAGGCTGATCTTGCTCTTGTTGCACCCCAACCGTTCCGCCGCGCCTGTAAAGCTGCCCGCCCGGGCCAGCGCCAAAAACAGGGGCAAGGCATTAAGATCGTATTCCGCTTCCACGCCGGTCTCACTGTTTAGAAATCAACAACACTGATTTACTTATTAGGCTATTTTCCCAATCAGTGCAAATGCCGATACTGCTCGAAACACATCGAATCAGGAGATACCCCATGAAGATTGCATTGATCGGTGCCAGCGGTTTTATCGGTTCAGCGCTGCGCGAAGAAGCCCTGGATCGCGGCCATCAGGTGACCGCCCTGGTCAGTCACCCGAAAAAGCTGAATGCCACGGCCACCAACCTGAGCGTCAAACAGGTAGACGTACAGAACACCGCGCAACTGACTGAAGCGCTCACCGGCGCAGAGGTGGTTATCAGCTCCTTCAGCGGCCACGCCCAGGACGATATCCGTGGCTACTATGTGCAGGGGGTGAAATCCATTATCGCGGCAGCGAAAGCCGCTGACGTGCCTCGCCTGGTGATCGTGGGCGGGGCCGGATCCCTGCGGGTAGCGGCGGACACACGGTTGATCGACACCCCGGCCTTCCCGGAGGAGTACAAAGCCACCGCTCTGGGCGCCCAGGATGCCCTGGCCCTGCTGCAGGCAGAGTCAGCATTGAACTGGACCATGCTGTCGCCGGCAGCGGAAATCTTTCCCGGTGAGCGCACCGGTCAGTTCCGTCTGGGCCATGATGATCTGCTGGTGGATGACCAGGGCAACAGCCGGATTTCTGTACAGGATTATGCGGTGGCACTACTGGATGAAGTGGACCATCCGCAGCATGAACGTCAGCGTTTCACCCTGGCCTACTGAAAACTGAAAAGCGGAGCGGTAACGACCACCGCTCCCCTTCCGGCTTTCTTTTATGGTTAGATGCGGAAAACGGCAGCAAACGGATAGCCCTGTGACTGAACAACCGGTAATCACCGAGGCCCTCGACGACCTTTTCATCATCACCCTCAACCGCCCCGAAAAGCGTAACGCGGTGGATCGCCCCACTGCGGATGCGTTACGTACCGCCTTCGAGACCTTTGAACGCAACGCTGACCTCAAGGTGGCTATTCTCACCGGCGCCGGTGGCAACTTCTGTGCCGGCGCCGATCTGTCCGCCCTGTCGGATCCGCAACGACGCAATGAGATCGATGAAACCGGCAGCGGCCCCGGGCCCATGGGACCCACCCGCATGCTGCTGAGCAAACCGGTAATTGCCGCTGTCAGCGGCTTTGCCGTGGCCGGCGGCCTGGAGTTGGCGCTGCTGTGTGACTTGCGGGTGGTGGAGACATCAGCCACTTTCGGCGTCTTCTGCCGACGCTGGGGAGTCCCTCTGATCGATGGCGGTACCGTGCGTTTGCCACGCCTGATCGGCCATAGCCGAGCCATGGACATGATCCTCACCGGCAGGCCGGTGGCCGCCGATGAGGCGTTGCAGATTGGACTCGCCAACCGGGTGGTCGCCGACGGCACGGCGCTGGATGAAGCCATTGCCCTGGCCCGACAAATCGCCGCCTTCCCGCAACACTGCCTGCAGGCTGACCGGCTTTCTGCCTATCGACAATGGGATCTGCCCCAGGAGGAAGCCTTGCGTCAGGAAGGCGCTGGCGGATATCCGGTAGTGTTCGAAGAAGCCATCGGTGGCGCCGAACGTTTCCGGCAAGGCGCCGGTCGACATGGGAAATTTGAAGAGTGAGTTTTGTGGAATGACCACCCTGACAGTGAAATACTAGCAGCCGATCCGGTTTCTCTGGCCAAGGTTCGCCATGCAAGCATAGCTCCTACAGCGCCATCAGCGCTTTTGCAGAAATGAAACGCGGGCACAGCCTGGCAGTTTTAAACACCAGACTCGCCCGCGCTTTTTTACTTTCAACTTTGAACGTTCAACTCAACCGAATCAGCGAATCACCACGAAGAACACACCACCGTTACGATTGACCCGCAACAGCAGAGTGCCATCCTTGTCGTCGATGGCATTACGCAGTTCCGCCGTATTCTGCACATCCTGACGGTTGGCATTGATGATCACGTCACCCCGGCGCAGACCCGCGCGCCAGGCCGGCGAACCCTGCTTCACCTCGTCCACCAGCACGCCGCTTTCAGCATGTTGCAACTCGCCTTTACGCAGGTCCCGCAGGCTGGCGCCCTCCAGATACTTGGAAACGGTCTCACCGCTGGATGCCTGCTCGGAGGACTCGCTGATCACCGCAGTCATCTCGCGCTTTTTGCCATCACGCAGCACCGTCAGCTTCACCTTCTCGCCTACCGGCGCCATGCCGACCTTGTTACGCAGATCCGCGGCGCGCTTCACCGGACGGTCATCCACGGCAATCACCACATCACCGCTTTTGATACCCGCTTTTTCCGCCGCGCTCTCTTCCATTACCTGAGTGATGACCACACCACTCTTGCGCTTGACCCCGAAGGCTTCCGCCAACTCGCTGGTGAGATCCTGGATGGTCACCCCCAGCACGCCGCGGCGCACTTCGCCATGCTCAATCAACTGATGCATCACGTTCTCGGCCATTTCCGTGGGGATGGCAAAGCCGATGCCCACATTGCCGCCGGCGGGGGCAATAATGGCAGTATTGATCCCCACCAGTTCGCCATTCAGGTTGACCAGGGCCCCACCGGAGTTACCCGGGTTGATGGAGGCATCGGTCTGGATAAAGCTTTCATAGCCTTCAATGCCCAGGCCGGTCCGGCCCAGCGCGGAGACGATGCCACTGGTGACGGTCTGCCCCAACCCGAACGGGTTGCCGATGGCCACCACAAAATCACCGACCCGCAGCCCCGTGGAATCGGCAATGGCAATCTGAGTGAGATCCTCGGCAGATTCCAGCTTGAGCACTGCCAGGTCCACTTCCTCATCGGTACCCACCAGCTCGGCGGACAACTCACGACCATCGGTGAGGGTCACCTCGATGGAGTCCGCGTTCTTGACCACATGGGCATTGGTCAGTACGTAGCCCTCCCTGGCATCCACGATAACGCCGGAGCCAGCACTGGCGGCACGGCGCTCCCGTTGCTGGTGCTCGGGGATATTGAAAAAGCGACGGAAAAAAGGATCTTCCATCAAGGGATTTCGGGCAGTGCGGATCCGCGTTTCGATGGCGATATTGACCACCGCCGGGGAAGTTTTTTCCAGCATCGGCGCCAACGATGGCAGCGCCTGGCCGTCACCCGTAGCCGATGGCAACGCCGCCCGGGCCGGGGAAAAGGCGATGACACAGAGTGTCAGCATCCAGACAGCGGGGTATAGCGGATTCTTGGAATTCAACAACGTCGTTCCTCCTGTATTGAGAAAACACACCAAAAGCGACTTACAACGGGGGAGGCCTTCCCTCCTCCCTACGGCAGATGCAGGGGCCGCCGGGGCGGATAGCTACGCCGTACAGCTTTTCTGACATTGCTTCATGGCGACGGTTCCGAGGCAAACACTCGTACCCCGTTATACTCGCTGGATTCTCCCAGATCCGGCCAGGTACAGGACTGCCACTGGCCCAGCAGCCGGTAACCGGGCGGATTCAGGTCCGGCACCCGGGAGTCGGCCAGCAGCACCTGACTGGCCTGCTGGAAGCGGGCCAGCAGGGGCAGATTTTCCCGGTCGTAAAGGATATCCGCCGCAGTCACCAGATCCGCCACCGCCAGGGCACTGTCCAGATCCTGGCTGAGTTCCAGATTCACCCGGTTTTCCGCCGCATTCAGGGCGGTGGCCGTAAGAGCATCCTGGTCCAGATCGCAGGCAATCACACGACTGGCGCCGGCCATCGCCGCGGCAATCGCCACCACCCCGGAGCCCGGCCCCACATCCACGACACAGCGCCCTTGTACCCACTGCGGGTTCGCGAGCAGAAATTCCGCCAGCACCTGACCGGATGCCCAGCAAAACGACCAGTACGGCGGCTCTTCCATGATCGCGTTGACGATTTGCGGGTCCAGCGCCTGTTCGGGAAACAGCTCATCCAGCAGCCACAAACGGATTTGCGGTGTCTTCGGCAAAGCCTGGCAGGACAGGGATACCGCCGGTAATACGCGGTGGAGCCGTTCATGCAAGGCGTCAAGGCCTACTCTTTCCTGATTGCTTGTCATACCCTAGGGCCTTGTTTCGCCAATCCAAATTGTCCAAGAGAATAACAAAATGACCGGCAGACAGGCATGGATCGGTCTCACCGCCCTTCTCCTCACTCTGGTGAGCCCATTACAGGCACGGGAAATCTGGACCGAGGGGGTCCCCGATCCCTACTTCGAGCATTTCCTGGATTTCTACAAGGCGGACCCCAGTGCCATGGGCCGCTGGGCCTCCGGCCTGCGCAACATTTCCACCGATCAGCTTGATCGCACCCTGAAAGCCCTGGATACCACCCAGTTCACCTACCTCTACCCCATGGAAATGAAGGGCTTCCAGCTGGCCAGACATAACGGCATCCCCACCGGGGAATTGTCACTGATGGCAGTGCGGGCGGGCAAACTGGTTCCGATTCCTTTCCAGATTGACGAATTCGACAAGACCGGCCTGATCTGGATCGAGGGTCACAATGATCACAAGCCGGAGGGCAAACCCGGCATCTTCGATGATTTCGATGAGCTGGCCTTCATGTTTCGCGATGGCGGCTGGGACCGTTTTGATCCCCGGCAACATTCACTGAAAGAAGGCAGGATGCTGGAGGAAATCCGCCTGGATTCCCCCCGCAACCAGCCCCGCTATATTTACCTGGTGCGTAACAACAGCGAGCGCTCACGGGCGGACTATGTGCAGGTGGACCTGGACAAGGGCCGTATCGAGACCACACTGATGCAGATGGACTACGAGCCCAAGGATTTCACCCAGATCAAGGGTATGTCCCCCCGGCTGGGTCCACACAAGGACGAAAATGTCATCGACAACATTTACGTCAACATCAGTACCGGCATTTTCAACCAGAACCTGCGGGTGGATCTGGATACCCGCAAGAACATCAAGGCCACTCCCATTGCCGTCAAGGACGGACCGGTGCGGGCATCCATCCTGGTCAAGGCCCGCATCTGGTATGCCTACTTGCCGACGTTTTTCAGCCAGAAATTCCAGGTGGATTTTTACGAGCAGTCGGTGACGATTCCCTCCCGTTTTGCCATCGGCAGCGTCAAGGTATTGAAGTTTTTCATGATGTTCCTGCGCGAACCCCGCATTCACTTCGCCATCGATTTTCACAATCTGGATGGCGCCCGCATTACCTATGATTCCGTGTATGGCAAAGGCCAGTACGGCACCGTGGATGGCGAGATGAGTGATTTCGAGCGGACTCTTGGCGCTACCCGCCTACCCGGCGACTGGCTGCATATGGACTCCAATCAGGGTTGGGAAATGTTTTTCAGCAACCACATGCCGGTGGTGCCTGATGGGTTATTCGATGCTTTCCTCAACGGCATGACCATGAACATGTTCTATGAGGACGACAAGGCAAGCATCACCGATTATGAACGTCATCCGGGGGCAACCCCACGACTGGGTTTTGAAAGCGAAGGCATGCCAGCCACGGTCATTGATCTGATGGGTGCTATCCCCAAACTGGATTATCTGGACATGGACAGTCTGGGCGAGGCGATTCTGGCGTTGGCGGACGCAGAGGATGACGGCGCCTTTAAAAAATACGATGAGGTAGTCAATCAGCGTTTGCGAGAGCTGAAGAAGGAGGATCGTTTTGCTTCAGTGGATGATCTGGCTGATGCCTTCCTGGCCGACCTTAACCGGATGAATTTTTCCGGTATTGCCCGTGATGATTTAAACCGGCTCATGCGTCAGGCCATGCTGGATACCATCAAGCACGTGGATCAGGTGCACCATGGCAAGGTTCTGCAGCGCATGGTTGAACTGGCCAAGGAGAGCAACATCGATATTCGCCGGCTACGATACGCCACCATGGACAACACCCTGTGGTTCCCGGCCTGGGTAGGCGAAGGCGGTGCCGCCGATTTCCACTGGCAGGTCAGTCATGCCCCGGTGGCCAAACCGGTGACAAGCGACGCGGTGGCCGTTTCAGGAGAGGACACCGCCAAGGACAAACAATAGCGAACAACCGCGCGCGGGTTTCATTGAAAATGGATAACGCACGGAATCTCTCCTCCTTGCCCGAACCCAAAGGCCGCGCCAGGATATTGCGCGCGGCCTTGGGGTTTCCGATCCATTCACGACGTTGATCGCGTCGTTATCAATGACAGTCCTGATCCTTCTTCTTGAGCAGCGCGGAAAGTGCGGCACTATCTTTCACCTGCCCCTCGTCATCCAGCTCCGGGTAGGCAATGCCCTCGGCATCACAAAGGCGGGCAATTCTTTCATGCCCCCAGCGGAACAGCAGCTCGTGGTAGCGGACGGGATCGATGCGAGGCTGATCATAGAACCCTTTCGCCCGGCGCTGCTCGCAGGCTTCCGCCAGAATAATCGCTGCTGCCACACTCACGTTGAAGGATTCCACCATGCCCATCATCGGAATGATCACATGCTGATCCACCGCCGCTGCCGCCTCATCGCTGACGCCAAACTTTTCCGTGCCCAGCAACAACGCCGTGGGCCGGGTGAAATCCACCTCGCGATAGGGTACGGCGGTATCGGATAGATGCGCCGCCAACACCTGCACCCCCTGACCCTGCAATTCACGAATCACACTGCTGCTTTCGTCCCGCTTGTGCACCTTTACCCAGCGCTGGGAGCCCATGGCAGTGCCAGCAGCCATCCGCGCCCGGTTATTGGGCAAGATCGCGTGCACATCAAGAATCCCCACCGCATCGCAGGTGCGCACAATGGCAGCAATATTATGGGGTTTGTGGACGCCATCCATGATCACGGTGAGATCAGGCTGGCGACGGTCCAGGGTGTCGCAAATACGACGATAGCGTTCCGGGGTCATGGGCTTTCCTCATGGCTGGCCGCGGATTGTATAGGCTGCGGGCGAGCAGGCAAAATCCGGCGCCCGAGCCCCATGCCTTAACGCTTGCCGAGACTGACCTTAAATCATTCGTTGCGAGCATTTTGGACACTACCACGGGGCTTTCAATCCGCTAGGCTTATGCTCCAGAAAACCGCAATCTTCGGAGGTTCCATGCCCGAGACTCCATCCCGCCGCCTGCCCCTGGACGGTGTCCGTGTTATCGAGCTGGGCCAGCTGCTGGCTGGCCCTTTTACCGGCACCCTGCTGGCCTATTTCGGTGCCGATGTGGTGAAGGTGGAACCCCCTGGCGGTGACCCCATTCGTGGCTGGCGCAAGCTGGACGAGGACGGTACCTCGTACTGGTGGCGCAGCTTGGGGCGCAACAAGAAATCCGTGACCCTGGATCTGAAATCCGAGCAGGGCAAGGGACTGGTGCGCAAGCTGATGAGCAGCGCGGATGTGGTGATCGAGAACTTCCGCCCCGGCACCATGGAAAACTGGGGCCTGGGCCCGGACAGCTTTGCCGATGACAACCCGGGCCTTATCTACACGCGCATTTCCGGCTACGGCCAGACCGGACCCTACGCCAGCAAACCCGGCTATGCATCGGTGTGTGAGGGCATTGGCGGCCTGCGATATGTCAATGGTTTTCCCGGCGAGCGCCCGGTGCGCCCCAACCTCTCCCTGGGCGACACCATTGCCGGCCTGCACGCAGCCCTGGGCATTCTGCTGGCCCTGTTTGAACGGCAAGAAAGCGATAAGGGCCAGGTGGTGGATGTGGCCCTTTATGAATCCGTCTTCAACCTGCTGGAGGGGGTGATCCCGGAATTTGATGGTGCCGGGGTCATCCGCGAACCGGCAGGCTCCACCGTCACCGGTATCGTGCCCACTAATACCTACCGCTGCGCGGATGGGAAGTTTGTGGTGATTGGTGGCAATGGCGATTCCATCTTTAAACGGCTAATGACCACCGCCGGCCGACCGGACATGGCAGACAATCCGGCCATGGCCAGCAACGCCGGACGGGTGGAACACGAGGCTGAGATTGATAGTGCTCTTGATAGCTGGTGTCGCAGCCTGCCCAGCGATCAAGTCCTGACTCTGTTGGAAGAAGCCCGGGTCCCGGCAGGTCCCATCTACTCGGTTTCCGATATGTTCAACGATCCCCACTTCCAGGCCAGGGGCCTGTTCCAGCAGGTGGAAATCAACGGCAAACCTCTCAAGGTCCCGGCCATCACTCCGCGCCTGACCGACACCCCCGGGGAAACCCGCTGGCCGGGTGGCGAAGTCGGCAGTCATAACGAGGCGGTTTTACGTGAGGAGTTGGGGCTGAGCGACGAGGAGTTTGCGGCGTTGAAGGCGGACGGGGTGATCGGGTAGAAGAGCAGTTGAAAGTGTAAAGTTCAAAGTTGAAACGCGATGACGGCCTTCCTGACAACAAGGGCGAAGGCCGCGTTCAGACGCTTTCAGGAAACACGGATGTAGGAGCGCCACTTGAGGCGCGAATTACCCCCCGTGGCTGTTCGCGCCTCAAGCGGCGCTCCCAAAGTAGCTTAGTAGAAGATCTCTTCCTGCAGAGAAACGCGGCCACCCTGCTCTCCGTTTGGCAACGAACATCAACCGCGTTTCAACTTTGAACGTTAAACTTTCAACTCACGCCTTTTGCTCAACTGCGCATACAGATTATCCATCACCCGAAAGGAGATATGCCGCGCCCGGTCGGTATAGGGGCCGGCGAAACGGCCGTCGAGATTGTTCATGAAATGCTGCAGCCAGCGTTCATGATGCTCACCCGTCAGCGGCTGTTTGTCATCCAGGGCCCGGTGTTTGGCCATCATGTGGCGCCGGTAGTCAGTCTCACCCAGCAGCATCTTGTACCAGTACTGGCAGATGGTGGGCAGGTGCTGCTGCAGATCAATGGCAGCCACATCCAGGAACATGGGCGCCATCACCGGATCATCCAGCAACCGGCGATAAAAGCCATGGACCATGGCATCGATATTCTCCCGACAATCCAGATCGGGTAGCGCGCTGTCTTGCTGCGGGGAAATGCCGGGTTGAAAGTGCTGAACAACGGTCATTGCAATATTTTTGGCTCATGGATTCCCGGCACCAGCCGCGCTGAAGCATCAGGCCGGGAGCGTGACGGGATGCCTTACCAGTCGATACGACGGGTGAGGATGTCCTTGTACATGACAAAGTCACCCATCAGGCTGTACCAGGGGTGCTTGAAGGTAGCCGGGCGATTTTTCTCGAAAAAGTAATGCCCCACCCAGGCAAAGCCATAACCCACCACTGGCAGGGCAAACAGCCACCAGGCACTCAGGGCACCGACAACGATGGCCGCCAGCAACACCAGCAATAGCGTGGTGCCGACCACATGCAACCGGCGGCAGGTGGGGTTGCCATGCTCCTGCAGGTAATAGGGGTAAAATTCAGCGAAACTCTGAAAATCGGACTGCTTGATGGTATTCACGTAACCTCCTGAAAATGCTTCTGTTATTCTGGGTATCACGCCCTTAATCCTGCAAGGATCATGGGACAAAATCTTGTAACCTGCGGCTAGCCTCTGCGGCTCACCGCCATTGTACCGCAGTGACTTCAGCCCGCACGGCCAAAACATTGTGATCTGGCGCCATGAGGATGGCACGGGTGGCCATTGCAGGACCGTCTGCCACGTGGACAATGTCGTCCTTTCACAATAAACATCACGTCGACATATATCCCGTCATTTCGGGCCCGACACGACCTGTTATCCGAGATCCTTATGGCTTTACGTCCCCGCATCAACCGAATGCTCAGCGCCCACGGCACCCCTATTCCCCGCAGCCTGGATGGCCTGATCCGCCAGGGGCAGGAAGCCCTGCCGGAGAAAACCGGCATGGGATCCGAGCAGGTAGAAGCCATCTGGCGGGCCACTCGCAAACTCTACCGGGGTGGTATGAGCCCGGCCATCAGCCTGTGCCTGCGACGCCATGGGGAAATCATGCTGGACCGCAGCATCGGCTATGCCGACCCGGAGAGCCAGCGAATCATGACCCCGGACACCCCGGTCTGCCTGTTTTCCGCTTCCAAGGTGGTGGCCGCCATGATGGTCCATCATCTGGTGGAAACCGGGCAGCTGGACCTGGACGACCCCGTCACTCGCTACCTGCCCAAATATGGGCAGAACGGCAAGGGGCGCACAACCATCCGCCACTTACTGACCCATCAGGCCGGTATCCCCCGCCCCCCTGCCCAGGTGGAACCGGACATTCTTTACCGCCCCCAGGAAATCATCGATCTGCTGTGTGCGGCCAAACCTTCTGGTCTCAACAATCAGGCCTACCATGCCATTACCGCCGGCTTTATCCTCGGCGCCATTGTCGAGGCGGTTACCGGCGAGGACCTTAATGCCACCCTGGATCGGGTAATTCGCCAGCCCATGGGCATGAAATACTTTACCTTTGGCCAGACCGGCCCGGAACGCGCCCGGGATGTATCCACTGGCGTACCCATGAAACTGGTGGATTTGTTTCTGACCTATGCGGTGGGAGGCAGCATCGATGAGGTAGTGGAAGTCACCAATGATGACCGCTTTCAGGACATCATCGTGCCGGCGGGTAACCTCTATGCCACCGCCGAAGAAGCCAGTCGATTCTTTCAGATGCTTCTCAATGACGGGTATTACGAAGGCCAGCAAATCTTCAAACCGGAAACCGTGGCTCGCGCTCTGCAGCCGGCCTATCACCGCCCGCGCTTCGATCGCAGCCTGTTTCTCCCCCTGAATTTCTCCAGCGGCTTCATGCTGGGAAATCGGGGCATGGGTATGTTCGGCCCGGGCGCTCCCCACGCCTTCGGTCACCTTGGCTTTATCAGCATCTATTGCTGGGCGGATCCCCAGCGGGCACTGAGTGGTGCGCTGTTGACCACTGGCAAGGGCGTGGTCGGTCCGCACCTTCCCGCCCTCTTTGGCCTGCAGCACACCATCAACCGCCATACCCGGTTACGTCAGGATGGCTCACCCGCCACGGTTTGAAGGGAACGGCATACCACGCTGACATTGGTTGCAAGTGAGCTCCCTCCCCAGATGCCGGGCACGCCCGGCTTCACGGGTAACCCAGGGGCGATTGATAAAGGGTGGTTGATGGCGCACATGCTGGCGATGGCCACATGACAACAACATCACCCAGTCTCCCTGTTCATCCTGTGCAAAGCTGCAGATTCTGACCTGAAACGTCATTTTTCCATCCATAAAAAATGCCCGCACATGCGGGCATTTTTTGCTTTCCTGCGCGATCAAGAAGTCTTGATGGCTCGTAGCCGCTTACTCTCTACGGAAAGCCCCATGTAGAGGCTGACGCACATCAGCAAGAGCACCAGTGTAAACGGCAAGCCCGTAGCAACCGCGCCGGACTGCAAGGCCTTGAGGGCTTCCTTGCCACCACCATACAACAACGCACCGGCGATGACGCCCTCCATCACCGCCCAGAACACACGCTGGGGTACCGGCGCATCCACCTTGCCACCTGCGGTAATGGAATCAATCACCAGGGAACCGGAGTCGGAGGACGTTACGAAAAACACCAGTACCAGTACGATCCCCAGGAACGACATGATGCCGGTCCAGGGAAGATTTTCCAGCATCTGGAAGAGCGCCAGGGAGGCATCATTGACGCCACCGGCCAACTCGCCGACACCATTGATGGCCTGGTCCAGGCCTGCACCGCCGAACGCGGACATCCAGATAATGGTGATGATGGTCGGCACCAACAGCACGGCGGTAATGAACTCCCGTACGGTACGGCCTTTGGAAATACGGGCGATAAACATACCGACGAAGGGTGACCAGGAAATCCACCAGGCCCAGTAGAACACGGTCCAACCGTGGAACCAGGCATCATCTTCACGACCGATCCAGTTACTCAGCGGCACAATATTGGACAGGTAATCCACTGCCGTGGTGCCAAAGCCGGTGATGATCAGTAACGTCGGGCCGGCGATAATCACGAAGAACAACAGGAACAGCGCCAACGTCATATTGATGTTGCTGAGAATCTTCACGCCACCATCCAGGCCACGCATCACCGAGACCACAGCCACAGAAGTCACACCGAAAATGATCGCCAACTGCATGTTGATGGCATTGGGGGTATCAAACAGGAAGTGCAAACCACCGGATGCCTGCTGAGCACCCAGCCCCAGAGACGTAGCCAGACCGAAGATGGTTGCCACTACCGCTAGCGTATCAATGATGTGGCCCGGCCAGCCCCAGCAGCGCTCACCCAGAATGGGATAGAAGGCGGAGCGAATGGTCAGCGGCATCCCTTTGTTGTAGGAAAAGAATGCCAGCGACAGGGCTACCACGGCATAGATCGCCCAGGGATGCAGACCCCAGTGATACATGGTTGCCCCCATAGCCATGTGACGGGCTTCTTCAGAGCCGGCTTCCACTCCCAGGGGCGTCCCGTACCACTGGCCGTTGAGATAGGCCACCGGCTCCGCAACGCTCCAGAACATCAGGCCGATGCCCATACCGGCAGCGAATAACATGGCAAACCAGGACAATGTGGAAAACTCCGGCTTGGCTTTCTGACCACCAAGACGAATCTTCCCGGTTGGCATCACCGCCAGGGCCACACAGAACAGTACAAAAAGATTGCCACTGACCATGAACAACCAGTCGAAATGCTCGATGGCCCAGCCCTTGGCGCCATTAAGCATGCCGTTGGCACTCTCCGGGAATGCCAGGGTGCCGACAACAAAGGCAATCACCAGTACGGCACTGATAAAGAAAACAGGATTGTGCAGATCCATCCCCAGGACCTGCACATTATCCTGGCCGACATCATAGTCGGTCTCGTAATCAATACTCATGTTAGCTCCGTATTCCGTCTTGCTTCAGGGTGCGCAGTGAATGCCGCAACTCACAGCCAGTCGGTCCGGACGATGTCAGGGTTGCGCCCCCGAAACATGCACTCCTCAAAAGGCACTTCATCATCTGAACCCGAGTAGGCGACCCCGCAGGGCCGCTACCGGCAATCAGAAATAAAAATCAAACGAGGCGTAGACGGCGCGGAAATCCGCTTCGTAAATGTCGCCATTACGATCTACATCCCCATCAGACCACAGATACTCCAGATACAGCCAACCCGGGCCGTACTTGTAGCTGACACCGGGTGCGTAGAACTCCACATCGTCGGCGTTGTTGCCGCGGGTATCGGTGCTTGCCACACCCGCGTCCAGGTAATAGCTCCAGCGATTCTGGTTGTAGATCAGCTGAGCCATGTGAACCTGGGTTTCCACTTCTTCATCGGCTGGGGCAGCACCACCCGCAAGAAAGGCATCCATGCCGCCGAAATCGCGCATGGTATCGATGAACTGATAACGGGCTGTGAAGTCATTCATGGTGAAGGTGTAGTGCAGATTCAGCGCTTCATGATCACCCTCATCATCCCGTGCTTTGGCCTCAGCCGCAGTCAGGTCCTGCAAACGCCCTTTCTGGTAGGAGAGTCCTACCGTGTGGCCATCCATGAAATTCCAGTCACCATTGACCACACCGGTCTTGATTTTGCGGTAGGACGTGGCACTACCCCAGTGACCGTTGTCATCCACGGTATCGGTACTGGTTTCACCCCAGTCATCCTGGTGGTAGTAGGCCACATCGTAGCTGAAGGCATTCAGTGAAGAGCTGAGCTTGAAGCCCACATCCATCTGATCGCCGTAACCCCCCAACACCCCTTCACCGGGCCAGAAGTTGACGGTTTTCCAGCCGAAAGGTACCTGGCTTTTCCCCACTGTGAGCAAGGTTTCGTCGTCAAACTCGTAACCAATCCATGCCTTGTGCATGGTAAAGGTATCACCGGAGTTGTTGTTGGCCGGATCGGTGAAACCACCGGTGCCAATGCGGCCTTCTGCACTGAAGCGCCAGGGCCCATGGGAGCCATCGTCATTGGCATAGAGAATCAGGGCGGGATCCGCGAAGTTACCCCCGGTGGTGTTATCCAGATCTTCATCAAAGGCGGACGATGGACCGGAAAAATCGGAGTCAGTGACATATTGATAAACCCACCAGACACCAGCGCTGAGCTCGGCCCCCGCATGGGCATTGAGTGGAATGGACGCAGCAAGCAGACAGCTCAGGTAGCCAGTGCGCTTTGCAAAAGCACGCTTATTCATCTAACGCTCCCTTCTCTGATTTTCTTTACAGACTAAATATTGACCAAGCAAAGTCAAATCACCGGGTGATACCCGATTGTGTGCAGACACAAAAACTTCGAACTAAAACGATGACAATACAAGGAGAGGAATAGCCGCAAAGGGCTATAGAACAGGCAAAAAATCAGCCCGGAAAAGACAATATACAGGTAGGTGGTTTCAATAATCTCGACACGGAGTCGTGGTTCCCTTGCTTCCCGACAAGAAAGCGCACCCTAACATATTCTTGCCAGATTGTTTCTCGCAATCGCCAAAACAAATGCAAAATTCCCGGTTTATTGGTTGCTGCCCTGTTCACAAAAGCCGCACTTAAATACCGGTAAGTAGCCGGGGCATGAAAAAAATCACAGCAAAAATTAAAAAAAACGGAGCGCCATGCGCTCCGTTTTTGGGTCGAGCGTTGTTGCAGATCAGGACATATTGGAGAGGATGGCACCTTTCACTGCGTCCAGATCCGCATCGATGGTGACCATGCGGCTGTCCTGGCACTGGGCGATGGCCGTATCAGGATCTTTGAGACCATTACCTGTCAGGGTGCAGACAATGGTGGAGCCTTCGGGAATTTTTCCGGCCTTGATATCGCGCATGGCGCCACCCAGAGATGCCGCAGACGCCGGCTCACAGAAAATGCCTTCCTTTTCGGCCAGCAGCTTCTGCGCCGCCAGGATTTCCTGGTCGCTCAGCTCGTCGAACCAGCCGCCGGATTCTTCCTGCAGGGCCCAGGCCTTGTCCCAGGACTGCGGGTTACCGATACGAATCGCCGTGGCAACGGTTTCCGGTTCTTTCACCGGTCCGCCGCGCATGAACGGGGCTGCCCCTTCGGCCTGGTAGCCGACCATCTTCGGGGCACTGTTCACCACGCCGGCTTTCTTGTATTCGCTGTAACCCATCCAGTGAGCGGAAATGTTGCCCGCATTGCCCACCGGCAGGCAGTGGAAATCCGGAGCGCGACCCAGCTCTTCGACAATCTCGAAAGCCGCAGACTTCTGGCCCTGGAGACGATAGGGATTAACGGAATTCACGATGGTCACCGGCGCCTTCTCGGCAACCTGTTTGACCAGTTCCATGCCCTGGTCGAAATTACCGCGAATCTGCATGATCACCGCGCCATACATCATCGCCTGGGCCAGCTTGCCCATGGCAATCTTGCCTTCCGGAATCAGCACGAAAGCGGTAATGCCAGCACGGGCCGCGTAGGCCGCCGCTGCTGCAGACGTATTGCCGGTGGACGCACAGATAATGGCTGTGCTGCCCTCTTCCACGGCCTTGGTCACCGCCATGGTCATGCCCCGATCCTTGAAGGAACCGGTGGGGTTGAGGCCCTCATACTTGACGTAGATATCCACGTCCTTGCCCAGCATTCGGGGAATATTCTTCAGACGGATCAGGGGCGTATTGCCCTCCCCCAGGCTGATAATGGGCGTGTCATCATTCACCGGCAGGTGGTCACGGTAGCGGTTGATCAGGCCGGTGTAACGGTCACGAAAAGGCATGTTCAAATCTCTCTTAAAAAGCGTCTGAAGTCTGACGTCAAACGTCGGACCCGGTATTTCAGGCGTCCAGAGTTTCCACTCTGATGCGCATTATATCGCTATCCACGGTGTCCAGGGCACCGATCTTGGCCAACGCCAGATTCATGTCTCCCTCGCGCACTTCGTGGGTCATCATCACGATGGGTACCAGCCCCTGATCCACTTCCCGCTGCACCATGGCATCAATGCTGACATTGTTGTCACTGAGGATACGGGTCACATCGGCCAGCACCCCTTTCTTGTCCTGCACGTGCAGGCGCAGGTAGAAACAGCAGGTCACATCGTCGATGGTGAGGATCGGCTCATCGGACATGTGGTCCGTATGGAAGCCCAGATACGGTACTCGTTCGTCATGATCCACGGTCAGGGCGCGGCCCAGTTCGATGATGTCCGCCACCACCGCAGACGCGGTGGGCTCAGCGCCGGCACCGGCGCCGTAGAACATGGTCGGACCCACGGCATCGCCGTGGATCATCACCGCATTCATGACGCCATTGACCGCGGACAGCATGGTTTCCTTGGGCACCAGGGTCGGATGCACACGCAGTTCAATCCCCTTGCCGGTGTCCTTGGCGATGCCGAGATGCTTGATGCGATAACCGAAGTGCGCCGCGCTGGCCACGTCCTCGGTGGTAATGCGGCTGATCCCTTCGGTGTAGACCTGGGAGAACTGCAGCGGAATCCCGAACGCAATGGATGCCAGGATGGTCAGCTTGTGGGCCGCATCAATGCCTTCCACATCGAAGGTCGGGTCCGCTTCCGCATAACCCAGCTGCTGGGCTTCAGCCAGCACATCATTGAAGTCACGACCGCCCTCTTCCATCTCGGTGAGAATGAAGTTGCCGGTGCCGTTGATGATACCCGCCAGCCAGTTGATATGGTTGGCGGCCAGCCCTTCGCCCAGGGACTTGAGGATGGGAATCCCCCCGGCGACGGAAGCCTCGAAGGCCACATCCACGCCGTTATCCTGGGCCGCCTGGAAAATTTCATTGCCATGTTCGGCGATCAGTGCCTTGTTGGCGGTCACAATATGCTTGCCGTTCTTGATGGCGGTGAGCACCAACTCACGGGCGGTATCGATGCCGCCGATCAGCTCCACCAGAATATCGATATCCGGATCGGTGGCCACGGCGAAGATATCCCGGGACAGGCGAATACCCTGGGTGTCGCAGGCGGGGTTGTCCCGGCGCGCACCGATGTGGGTAATTTCGATCGGACGTCCCACACGGCGGGCAATATCCCCCGCATTGCGTTTGAGAACGTTGACGGTGCCTGAGCCCACAGTGCCCAGACCAGCAATACCCACCTTCACCGAATCCACAGCCTATCCTCGTTTCATTTATCAGGGTGACAAAAGCCCAGCAACGGCTTTTCCCGACGCCCGCGGCCAAGTGCCGCAAGAGCATTTCTCAGCCCAGCAAACCGTCCTGGCGAAACATCTTCTTGATGCCGCGGATGGCCTGCCGGGTACGTTGTTCGTTCTCGATCAGCCCAAAACGGACATGATCGTCGCCATAGTCGCCGAAGCCAATGCCCGGAGAGACAGCAACGCCGGCATCGACAAGCAGTTTTTTGGAGAATTCCAGCGATCCCATGTCACGATACGCCTCGGGGATTTCTGCCCAGACGAACATGGTGGCACGGGGCCTTTCTACCTGCCAGCCGATCTCCGCCAGCCCATCCACCAGCACGTCCCGGCGCTTGCGGTACATCTCGCAGATGTCGGCCACACAGCTCTGGTCCCCTTCCAGAGCGGCGATGGCGGCCACCTGAATCGGCGTGAAGGTGCCGTAATCCAGATAGGACTTGATCCGTGCCAGGGCGTGGATCAGTTCCTTGTTGCCACAACAGAACCCCACTCGCCAGCCGGGCATGTTATAGCTCTTGGACAGGGAGAAGAACTCCACGGCCACCTCTTTCGCCCCTTCCACTTCCAGAATGGACGGGGCCTTGTAGCCATCAAAGACGATATCCGCATAGGCCAGATCATGAACCACCCAGATCTGGTGCTCACGGGCGATGGCCACCACCTTCTCGAAAAACGCCAGATCCACACACTGGCCGGTGGGGTTGCCGGGGAAATTGAGCACCAGCATCTTCGGCTTGGGCCAGGATTCCTTGATCGCCCGCTCCAGCTCCACAAAGAAATCCACCCCTTTCACCATGGGCACGTGGCGGATATCCGCGTTGGAGATCACGAAACCGTAGGGATGGATCGGATAACTGGGGTTGGGCACCAGTACCGTATCCCCCGGCCCCATGGTAGCCAGCGCCAGATGCGCCAGCCCTTCCTTGGAGCCGATGGTAACGATGGCTTCAGATTCCGGATCCAGGTCCACCGCATAGCGGCGCTGATACCAGTCGGCAATGGCCTTGCGCAGGCGCGGAATGCCGCGGGACTGGGAATAGCGGTGAGTATCCCCGCGTTGCACCGTTTCGGTGAGCTTGTCGATGATGTGCTTCGGGGTGGGCTGGTCCGGATTGCCCATGCCGAAATCAATAATATCCTCACCCCGCGCTCGCGCTGCTTTCTTCAAATCACCAACGATATTGAAGACATAGGGCGGCAGACGACGAATGCGCTGGAAATCTGTTTCCACGACAGCACCTTGGGTGAGGGAAAAATGAAGGCGGACACATTAACGGCGCATCTCTGCGCCGTCAATGTATTCACGCTGTATTCCCGGGCCGAAAGCGCCGGATTACGCGGGGTCCAGCCCGTTAGTTGAGTCGCTGGAGAAGCTGTTCCGGGGTCACATAGCCCCCCAGTTGCTCGCCTTCGGTGGAATAGATGGCCGGGGTGCCACGGACGCCGAAGGTATTACCCAGCTGATACTGCTCATCCACCGGTTTGGCGCAGTCGCTCAGCTCAGCCTGGATCACTTCGTTGTTCAGCTTGGCATCGGTGAGTGCCTGGGCCCGATCCTCCGCGCACCAGATATGGCGCATGGCCGCTGCGGCTTCGGTGGTCGCACCGCCACGGGGAAAGGCCAGGTAGTGAACGGTCACGCCCGCAGCGTTGTACTCGTCAATATGGCGGTGGAGTTTGCGGCAGAACCCACAGCTGATATCGGTAAACACATACACCTCGGCCGTCTCGTCATCCGCCGCGTAGGTAATCATGTCTGCCGGGTCCAGCTCCTTGATGCCCGCTTTGCGCACCTTCTCGAAGCGCTCTTCTGCCGGGTTGACCACCTCGCCGTCCTTGATCTCCAGCAGCTTGCCAATCAGGATGTGACGACCATCTTCGGTCATGTAAACACTCTCACGACCGTTCACATCCAGTTCCACCATGCCCGCCATCGGCGCAGCACGGACTTCGGTCACTGTCATGCCCTCAAAGGCTTCCTCGAAAGCCGCCTTGGCCTGGTCGCCATTCACGGCATTTTTGCCAGCCTCTGCGGAACCCGTATCCGCACCGCAAGCCGTCATCAGCCCCGTCAGTACCACTAAAAACCACTTGTTCATTTTGTCGTTACTCCTTCAGCTGATGTCTTGGAGCCCGGCGAGCGGGTCAGGTTCCCGAACGGGGGTGATGTTTCTGGTACAGATCCTGTAAGCGCTGCTGCGCCACATGGGTATAAATCTGGGTGGTGGACAAGTCACTGTGGCCAAGCAACAACTGCACCACTCGCAAGTCTGCCCCGTGATTCAGCAGATGGGTGGCAAACGCATGACGCAGTGTATGGGGTGAGAGTTTTTTTTCCACCCCGGCGACCATAGCCATTTGCTTGATACGATGCCAGAACGTCTGGCGGGTCATACAGGTGCCTCGTCTGCTGGGGAACAGTAGCTCCTGATTGTCCCCCAACAGCAAAGGTCGCGCCTCACGCAGGTACCGGGCCAGCCAGTGAAGCGCCTCTTCGCCAAGGGGAACCAGACGCTCCTTGTCTCCCTTGCCGATCACACGAACCAATCCCTGGCGGGGATTGATCTGGCTCTGGGTCAGGGTAACCAGCTCGGTGACCCGCAACCCGGTCGCGTAGATAAGCTCAAGCATGGCCCGATCCCGCAATCCCAGTGGGGTGGACACATCCGGGGCCGCCAGAAGCGCCTCCACATCGGCTTCGGTAAGGGTTTTGGGTAGCGGCCGGCCGGTTTTGGGGCGCTCGATCAACAGCGCCGGGTCCTCTTCGATGCGCCCTTCCCGCTTCAACCATCGGTAAAAACTCTTCACCGCTGACAATTGCCGGGCCACCGAACGGGCTCCCACTCCCTGCTGATGGCGGTCCGCGAGAAATTCCAACAACTGGTAACGCTGGCATTGCAGCAAATTGGCATGCTGGCCCTGCAGCCAGATGGCCAACTGGCGGATATCCCGCCGATAGCTCTCCAGGCTGTGCTCACTGAGCCCTTTTTCCAGCCACTGCTGATCCAGCCAGCTGTCGATCAGGCGCCCATGGTCATCGGTTAACTGATTCATTCCTGAATAAAGCCCTAAACAGCAAGAAAAAACAATGGGTTAACGACATTCTGCATGGCCGCTTCAAACTGTCTTTTACCAAAAATTACGCCCGGAGCGCGCCACATTAACGACAGCGGCCGCCTTTTGCGGCAACAATGGGTCTGTCCTTACAACTGACAATCAGCTACCAAGGAGAGGAAATATGGGCATTCTATCGTGGATTGTGTTTGGTTTGATCGCCGGGATCATTGCCAAGTGGATCATGCCGGGCAAGGACCCGGGTGGCTTTATCGTCACTATTCTGATTGGTGTGGCCGGTGCCTTCGTGGGCGGCTGGCTTGGCTCCATCACCGGTATCGGCGGCTCCATGGGCGATTTCAGCCTGGGCAGTTTTGTGACCGCCATCGTCGGTGCATTGGTGTTGCTGGCGCTCTACCGGATGCTCAGAAAAGCGTAAATCTCCCCCTTGCGGTTTCGCTCTCCGCGAAACCGCAACCCAACCGCGACAGCCATGATAAAACCATTAGAAGAACTCTATCGGCTCATCGGTCAGCAAATTAATGGCAGCCCCCGGGAAAAAGGCATTTTCATCTGCTGGATCGGGCAACCCATCTACTGGATTATCTTCCTGGGATGTGCCGCGGGACTGACCCTCTCCGTCTTTATTGAGGGCGTCTACAACCCCCTGCTTTGGGCTGGCTTGGCGTGGGGCCTTATTGCCAGTCTGATGTGGCTGGCCATCGCCCTGTTCGGCAGCCGCACGCCCATGTCCGAGAGCGGGGAAACCCGGTTTGCCAATTTCACCATCCTGCTTTTCGGGCTCAGCGGCATCGTCTCGTTGTTACTGGTAGGCCCATTCAATCTGGTTACCGGCATTGTCCTCACCGGCTGCGTCCTTATCGGCCTGCTGCTGTTTCCCGCGCCCCAGATCACCCTGGTTTTCGCCTGCTCCATGGCCGCCATACTCGCCTACGCCATTGCCGTCAGCCTGGATAGCACGCTGTATCGGCCCTTGCTTTCCCCCGTGGACTACCGCCCGGCACAGGTCTGGTATGACATGATGACAATCATGGCGGCTGGCCTGATCATCATTAAAGATTCCTTTACGGTTGCCGCACTTACGTCTACCTGGCGCCATCGGGAAGCCTCCACCTTTGACCGCTCCATACGCGATCCACTCACCGGTGTGGTCAATCGCGGGCACTTGTTACAGACCCTCAACCAGCAACTTTCCCTGCCAGTGCGCAATCGCAAAAGCCTGGCTGTGGTGCTCATGGATGTGGACCATTTCAAACAGATCAATGACCGTTACGGCCATGCCATTGGTGACCAGGCTCTGATTCATGTTGCCGAGACGCTGCAGGACAATCTTCGCGACAATGACCTGCTGGGGCGTTACGGGGGCGAGGAGTTTCTGATGCTGCTGCCCGGGGCCACCCTGTCCCAGGCGCAAAATGTTGCCGAGCGGTGTGCCGAGGCGCTACGTCGCAACACAATGCCGATTGCCGGTTCTCCAGCCATCAAGCTCACCGCCAGTTTTGGTGTCAGCAGTACCGGGGAGGCATCTGCGATAGATGCCCATACGCTGATTGAGGAAGCAGACCGGGCCATGTACACCGCAAAACACCAAGGGCGAGACCGCGTGGTGACCTATTCACGGCCGCAGTGACCCGAAGCGTGCGCACCCTTTGTCCTCTGTGACAGACACAAAAAAGCCGCGCCCTTTCGGGAGCGGCTTTTTTGTGTGGAGCATTCTGTTTGGCCAGAGGTCGATTTCGCATGCCCTACAGCAAAGGCTAAACCGACATTCGCTCGCGACAGAAGATACGCGCAGGATCTTAGCGGATTTTTTCCTTGATCCGGGCAGACTTGCCAGAGCGGTCGCGCAGGTAGTACAGCTTGGCGCGGCTTACATCACCACGACGATTCACTTCGATGGAATCAATCAGCGGGCTGTGCAGCTGGAATACACGCTCAACGCCCACACCGTGGGAGATTTTGCGAACGGTGAAGGCAGAGTTCAGGCCACGATTGCGACGTGCAATCACAACGCCCTGGAACGCCTGAAGACGCTCACGGCTACCTTCCTTTACTTTCACTTGCACGGTGACGGTGTCACCGGCGCCGAATTCCGGCAGATCGGATTTCAGCTGGGCTTCTTCGATGCCCTGGATAATCAGGTTCTTGCCACTCATGGCAGTGCTCCTAGTCTGTCGTTTTTGCTGTATGCGGCGACTGCTCGGCGATGTATTCGTCCAGCAGCTGCTGCTCTTCAACGCTCAAACCCCGCGCCCGGCGGGCTTCCAGCAGGTCGGGACGCTGTTGCCAGGTCCGTCCCAGCGCCTGTTTCAGACGCCAGCGGCGAATCAGCTCGTGATTGCCGCTCAGCAGTACCGGGGGTACTGCCTGCCCGTTGTACACCTCCGGGCGGGTGTAGTGGGGGCAATCGAGCAGGTGTTCGAATTCACCGGAAAACGAATCCTGCTCGGCGGAATCCTGGTGTCCCAGCACTCCGGGTAACAGTCGGCTGACCGCATCGGTCAACACCAGCGCCGGCAATTCGCCGCCGCTGAGCACGTAGTCGCCGATGGAGATCTGTTCATCCACTTCCGCCTCGAGCAAACGCTCGTCTACGCCCTCATAACGCCCCGCCAGTAATACCAGACCGGGCTTTTCCGCCAACTCCGCAGCTTTCGCCTGGGTCAGCGGCTGCCCCTGGGGGGACAGATAGATCACGGTGGCCGCCGGATTGGCTGCGCGGGCCGCCTGCAGGGCTTTCGCCAGCGGCTCCACCTTCATCACCATGCCTGGGCCGCCGCCAAAGGGGCGATCGTCCACGGTACGGTGACGATCTTCGGTGAAATCCCGAGGGTTCACGGTGTCCAGCTGCAATTGGCCGTTTTCCACCGCGCGCCGGGTCACACCGAAGTCAGTAATCGCTTTTGCCATTTCCGGGAACAGGGTTACCAGCGTCACCGAAAAAGGCATTTAAAACTCCGGATCCCAGTCCACCGTCATCCGGCCTTCGGCCAGATTCACTTCGGTGATCACATCGTCCGGCAGCCAGGGAATCAGGCGCTCGCGCCGATCCAGGCTGTTGCTGTCGCCGCGTACCGCCAGCACATCGTTGGCACCGGTTTCCAGCATGCGTACCACCTTGCCCAGGTCCATGCCGTCCACGTGATGAACACGCAGGCCGATCAGGTCGCGCCAGTAGTACTCCCCCTCCCCGGAGGTGGGAAGCAGATCACCGGGAACCCCGATGTCTTGCCCCACCAGGCTTGCCGCCGCTTCACGATCGGTGATTCCCTCGATCTGCGCGATAAGCCCCTTGCCCTGGGGGCGAAAGCCGGTCAGTTTCACCGGCTTCCAGTGGCCACCCTGTTTCAGGTGCCAGGGTTGATACTGCTGGAGGTTGTCCATGGGATCGGTATAGGAATACACCTTTACCCAGCCCTGGATGCCGTGCACCCCGAGGATGCGACCGACCACCTCCAGCTTAGAGGACACTTGCCCTCCCCCTGCCATCAGGCTTCCTTACGGGCCTGCTTAGCCAGGGATTTGACACGGTCAGACAGCTGCGCGCCTTTGGCAACCCAGGCGTCCAGGCTTTCCAGGTTCAGCTTGAGAGGGATTTCACCGCCGCGGGCGATGGGGTTGTAGAAACCCAGCTGCTCGATGAAACGGCCGTCACGGGCGTTACGGCTATCGGCAACAACAATGCTGTAGAACGGGCGCTTCTTGGAACCGCCACGGGCAAGACGAATAATTACCATGGTTCATTTACCTTTTATCAATCCGGTTTCCCGGCCTATCTCGTGATAAGCCATCGTATCCGCTTGAAAGCCAGCCCTGACAGACAGGGAAGGCCGCGAAGGGCGCGAATTATACAGAGAGAAGCGGCAGGCAACAAGCACCACGCAACACGCTTTCTACAGCGCCCCTGTAGGAGTACCTCTTGAGGTGCGAACCTCGCGCAGCGAGGACATTGCCCGCAGGGCAATCAGGGCTTGCCGAACTCGACAGGTTTCTCCCCTGGGATACACACCCTCAAGGACAGTTCGCACCTCGAGAGGTGCTCCTACAATAATATCGGGAGCCCTACCCCCAAACGCAACGCGGGCAGAGAGGCGGCTTAACCACCCACTCTGCCCGCGTGGCAGCTTGCGGCTTGCAGCTTTCTACATAGGCGGCATACCGCCCGGGCCGCCCATGCCCCCCATTCCGCCAGGGCCACCGGGGCCGCCATTGCCCCCCATCATGCCTTCCATGCCCCGCATCATGTTCTTCATGCCACCCTTGGTGCGCATCTTCTTCATCATCTTGGCCATCATCTTCTGCTGTTTCATCAGACGATTCAGGGCCGGGATATCCAGGCCGGCGCCGGCGGCAATGCGCTTCTTGCGCGACCCCTTGATCAGATCCGGGTTACGGCGCTCTTTCGGGGTCATGGAGTCGATCAGCGCTTCCATGTGTTTCATCTGCTTCATGGCCGCCGGGTCCTGGGCCGCCTGCATCATGCCGCCCATACCAGGCAGCTTGTCGAGCAGGCCCGCCATGCCACCCATGTTGCGCATCTGCTGGAACTGGTCCTTGAGGTCCTCGAAGTCCATGGCCTTGCCTTTCTTGAACTTCTTGGCAATTTTCTCGGCCTTGGACTTGTCCAGCTTGCGCTCGGCTTCTTCCACCAGGGACAGCACGTCGCCCATGCCGAGAATCCGGCTGGCGATACGGTCCGGGTGGAACGGCTCCAGGGCATCGGTCTTCTCGCCCATACCGATAAACTTGATCGGCTTGCCGGTAAGGTGGCGAACCGAGAGAGCGGCACCACCGCGGGAATCACCATCCGCCTTGGTCAGAATCACACCGGTGAGCGGCAGGGCTTCATTGAAGGCCTGAGCCGTATTAGCAGCGTCCTGACCGGTCATGGCATCGACCACGAACAGGGTTTCCACCGGGCTGATGGCCCCGTGCAGGCGCTTGATCTCACTCATCATGTCTTCATCGACATGGAGTCGACCGGCGGTATCGACGATCAACACATCCATGTAGCGACGACGGGCTTCTTCCAGAGCGCCGTTGGCGATATCCACCGGGTCCTGATCGCCGGTGGAGGGGAAGAAGTTGGTCTCCACCTCCCCCGCCAGGGTTTTCAACTGCTCGATCGCCGCCGGGCGATACACGTCGGCGGACACCACCATGACCTTCTTCTTCTCCCGTTCCTGCAGGAAGCGGGCGAGTTTGGCCACGGAAGTGGTCTTACCGGCACCCTGCAGGCCGGCCATCAGGATAATGGCCGGCGGCTTGGTGGCCAGGTTAAGGGCGTCATTGGCGTCGCCCATGGTGTGGACCAGCTCGTCATTGACGATCTTCACGAATGCCTGGCCGGGATTCAGGCTCTTCAGGACTTCCTGGCCCAGGGCCTTTTCTTTCACCTGTTCGACAAACTCTTTCACTACTGGCAAAGCCACATCGGCCTCCAGCAGTGCCTTGCGCACTTCGCGCAGGGTGTCGCGGATATTGTCTTCGGTCAGTGAGCCCTGACCTGCCAGGTTTTTAAGCGACGATCCCAACCGGTCGGTGAGATTCTCGAACATGGGGTTACCTCCAAATACACCGTGTCTGCGGCTGGCCTTCGCCACCGCAGGGACAGGGGCGCGATTATAGCCTTCCTTGACCGCCAACGTCATGGGGCAGACACCGGCAGAAAATGAGAATGATTGTTGATAGTCAAGTTATGCCTATGCCAGACTTCAGCGGCCCGCCACTTTATTCGGGTAATGACGACGGATAACAACGACCTATGAACCTTTCCGTGATCAGTGGTTTTGCCGCCTTTGCCCTGTATCTGGTTGCTTGCCTGATCCTTTACCGGCAGTACCGCGGGCAACAGCGCCCTTCCCGGGTCTCCGTGCTGCTCCCCGGGAGTCTGGCCGTGCTGGCCCATGGACTCTGCCTGTGGCAAATCATCCTGACTCCCCAGGGGCTGCAACTGGGCGTGTTTCCGGTGGCGTCCACGGTGGCTTTCACCGGCGCTATCGTGGTGCTGCTTTCCAGCCTCTATCGACCCTTCGAGTGGATTTCTGCGCTGGTCTATCCCTTTGCGGCACTGACTATCCCCGCCATGCTCTGGGTCAACACAGGTTATATCGCCCACCCCCTGGCCCACGGCCTGGGGGTGCATGTGCTGTTTTCCATTCTTGCCTACGCCGTGTTGGCCATTGCCGCCTGCCAGGCGGTACTGCTGTGGGTGCAGGACCGGCAGTTGAAGAGCGGCCATATCCGCGGCGTGATGCGGGTTTTTCCGCCCATCCAGGTGATGGAATCCATGCTGTTCGAAGCCATCTGGCTGGGGCAGATCCTGCTTACCGTGGCGATCTTCAGTGGCTTCCTTTACGTGGACAACCTGTTCGCGCAGAACCTGGCACACAAGAGCATCCTGACGCTGGTGTCCTGGGTGGTATTCGCGATCCTGCTCACCGGCCGCTATTTGCGCGGCTGGCGGGGGCGCACTGCTATTCGCTTTACGCTGGGTGGTTTCGCGGTGCTGCTGGTAGCCTTCTTCGGCAGCCAGCTGGTGCTGGAATTTATTCTCAAGCGGTGAGGCAGCAACAAGCCTCAAGCCACAAGCTGCAACGCGGGCTGGGCCGTGCTGATCGGATAGTGCCTTGCTCGCGTTTTTATAAAAGCTGTCCGTAGGAGCGTCGCTCGCGGCGCGATTCGGCGTTGATTGTGGCAACGCATTGCCGGGAAACCTGTCGAGCTCTGATATTCCTGATCGCCCTGCGGGCGATTTCCGCGCAAACGCGGTTCGCATGTCGCAGATCCCCCATGGGGGACAAGCATGGATTATTCGCTTTGCTCACCCTTCGGGCCGCACTGCACTACGTGCGTTACTCCGCTGCGCTGCGTTCCTGCAGCGGCTTCGTAGGAACGCAGCGCGCTGCTTGACACCTCCAGCCCCCAGCCCGAACAATAGCGGGCCGATTGGCGGATAAACGATATTTCCTTTGGATACCTACTCTGACGGGTGGCTGATAGGCGCCCTGATTGCCCTGATTCTTGGCTCTGCCTTCTTCTCCAGCAGTGAAACCGGCATGGTGGCGATCAACCGCTACCGACTGCGTCATCTGGCCCGCCAGGGTAACAAGGCCGCTTCCCGGGTGGAGGGGCTGCTCAAGCGTACCGATCGGCTCTTGTCCGTCATCCTGATCGGTAACAATTTCGTCAATAATTTCGCTGCTACTGTGGCCGCCATTCTGGCGATCCGCTGGCTGGGCGACAGCGGGGCTGCGGTGGCGCCGGTGGTGATCACGATCATCATGCTGGTGTTTGCCGAAATTACCCCGAAGACCTATGCAGCCATGAAGCCCGAGCGCGTGGCCTTCCCCGCCAGTGTGCTGCTGAAACCCTTGCAGGTGCTGCTTGCCCCCCTGGTGTGGATGGTCAACGGCGTCAGCATGATGCTGCTGCGGCTGGGCGGCATCCGTCCCCATGACCAGGACGACGATCACCTGAGTCCGGAGGAGCTGCGTACCGTGGTCAATGAAGCCGGCGGCCTGATCCCGGAAAATCACCAGAAGATGCTGCTCAATATCCTCGACCTGGAAACGGTGACCGTGGAAGACATCATGGTGCCCCGCAACGAGATGGTGGGTATTGATCTCGAGGATGACATGCACGAGATCCTCACCACCCTGCGCGCCAGCCAGCACACCCGCCTGCCGGTTTTCAACGGTGACCCGAACAACATGATTGGCCTGCTCCACCTGCGCAAGCTCAGCCGCTTGTTGCTCAAGGATGACATCAACAAGGCAGAGCTGATGCAGCACACAGTGGAGCCCTACTTTGTCCCCGAGGGTACCTCCCTGCACCAGCAGCTGATCAACTTCCAGAATGCCAAACGCCGTATCGGCATCGTGGTGGATGAATACGGCGATGTGCTCGGCCTGGTGACCCTGGAAGACATTCTCGAAGAGATCGTCGGCGAATTCACCACCGACCTGGCCGCCAGCAGTCCGGACATCCACCCCCAGGACGACGACAGCTATGTCATCGATGGCTCCGCCACTCTGCGCGAAATCAACCGCAGCCTGGACTGGGAACTGCCCACCGATGGACCCAAGACCCTCAATGGCCTGATTCTGGAATACCTGCAGGACATCCCCGATGCCAACATTTCGATAAAGATCGATCAATACCAGATCGAGATCCTGCAGGTGAAGGACAATATGGTGAAGGCGGTGAAGGCCAGGAAAGCAGGGTAAGTTGACAGTTGATAGTGGACAGTTGACAGCGTCGCGATAAAGGGTACTTTGAACTGAAACGCAAGAGGCCGCGCCCATGCTTTGTACGCGGCCTCTTGCGTTTCAGTTCAAAGCTAACTCGGAACGCGTAGCTGTCAACTGTCCACTATCAACTGTCAACTGCCCTTCAAACCCTATCCGCTACCGGTGAGCCCACCCAGGCGAGGATGTCGGCTTCATAGCGTTTAACCAGCGAACGCCCCTCTTCGATGGCTTCCTTGGCGCGATGAAAATCCATCAGCGCAAAATCCTCCAGCAAGGGCACCAAGGTGACTTCCGGCGGATCACCAGCCATTCGAGAACGGGTGATGCGGTCCTGCATGATATTGATACTGGACGCCACCACATCAAAGAAACCCGGGTCTTCATCGTCTTCGGAGATGAAGTAACCCATCATCTTGTGCCAGATGCTGCGCTCTTCGTCACTGCCGTCTTCCCCTTCGGCCTGGGTGCGGGTATCCCGGGACAGGTGGGCGCCAACCAGCTGGGCATTGAGGTTCACGGCGATGACCACATCCGCCCCCATGGCACGGGCGGCAGACACCGGTACCGGGTTGACCAGGCCCCCATCCAGCATCCAGCGACCCTGCATTTTTACCGGAGAGAACAACCCCGGCAGTGCACAGGATGCCCGGGCGGCATCCAGCATGGTGCCTTTGGTGATCCAGATTTCCCGGCCACTCTTCATGTCCGTGGCCACAGTCACCAGCTTTTTCTCCAGGGTTTCAATATCCGGGTTGTCATGATGCTCACGAAAGAAATTAAACAATTTCTCCCCCTTCACCATGCCCCCAGACAGACTGATATCCAGCAGCCCGAACACATCCTTGACGGTGAGCGACTGCACCCAGTCAGCGAATTCATTCAGCGTGTTGGTAACGTAGGCACCCCCCACCAGCGCACCAATGGAGGTCCCTGCCACCACCTGGGGCTGTACGCCGATTTCCTCCAATCCCTGGATCACACCGATGTGGGCCCAGCCCCGGGCAGAACCACTGCCCAGCGCCAAACCGACCACCGGCTTGTGAGGCGCCTGATCATGAATATTCGTCATGATGAACTCTTCTCCTTGCGAACCACACAGGGCGCCGGCTCGCCGTTCATGCGTTGCTCGATACGACGAAACACTTCCCGCTTTTCTTCATCGGAAAGCAGCCCCCAGATGGAAATCTCTCCACCACTGCGGAAACAGCCCACGCAGATATCATTTTCATCCAGCGCGCAGATAGAAACGCAGGGGGATATCAACTGGCTCATGACGAAAACCGTTCGTCCACTTCCAGGTGCTCGCTGAATTCCTTGGCATGGGCCACATAATGCATGCTGCTCATGGTCAGCATGGCCTTGTGGCCGTCGGTGATTTCCTTGACCACCTTGGCCGGGGAACCCATCACCAGGGAATTGTCGGGAATCTTCATCCCTTCCGGCACCAGGGAGTTGGCACCTATGATGCAATTCTTGCCCACCACCGCCTTGTTCAGAACCACCGCATTGATACCAATCAGGCTGTTGTCGCCAATGGTGCAGCCGTGCAGCATCACCTTATGCCCCACCGTCACATCACGGCCAATTTTCATGGGCACGCCGGGGTCCACATGCAGTACCGCACCGTCCTGGATATTGGTGTTTTCGCCAATCTCGATCACATCATTATCAGCGCGCAATACCGCGTTGAACCAGATGCTGGTGTTGGCTTCCATGATTACCGAACCGATTACGGTAGCGTTGTCCGCGATCCAGTGGCCGGCGCCCCGTTGTTCCAGTTGCCGGCTGCCAATTTTATAAATCATCAGTGCTTTCCTTCGTTGTCAGTCCGTCACTTCAAACGCAATGTTCGCATCATAAACGTGGTTGATCAGGTCCAGAATCATGAAGGCGGTGAGCCCCCAGATGCGCTTGTCTTCGTAGTAATAACTGGGAATGCGGAAACGACGGCCAAAAAAATCGATGGGGCTGGACAGCTCCGGCACTTCATCCAGAAAGAACCGCAGCGGCACCTGAAAGATGGTCTCGATTTCACCGGGCTCCGCCACCAGCGGTGCCTCCGGCCGGACGATACCCACAAAGGGCGTGACCTTCATCCCATAGCGGGACGCCAGCGGTGACAGCTGCGCCAGCACCTCCACATAGCCAGGGTCCAGACCCACTTCTTCCTGACTTTCCCGCAGGGCGGTCATCAGCAGGCTCTTGTCACCCGGGTCCCGCTTGCCCCCCGGAAACGCCACCTCGCCGGCATGGGTTGGCATGGTACTGGAACGCACGGTCAGGATCAGGCGCGGTTCCGGGTCATCAATCAGCGGCATCAGCACCGCTGCCTCCGGCAGTGCCAGCGGCAGCTCCGTGCGTTTGTAGTCCGGCAATCGCTGCCTGAGCTGATCGAGCACAACCTTCTCCTGTAATGCATGCAACGGTGCATCCAATTCAAACGGTAGTTTGAACAGGCGGGCCGCCGGCGGCAAGTCCGCGATCACAGTAACATCGTCACCGTGCCGATGGGGCCGCCGGAGATTCTCCTGTATCATCAGGTTTTTGCCGCGTCCGGAGCGAGAGGTTTCATGAAATTCTGCAGTCACTGCGGTAGCGACCAGATCGGTTTCAGCATTCCGGAGGGGGACAACCGGCCCCGTTACTGGTGCCCCGATTGCCAGACCATCCATTACCAGAACCCCAAGATCGTGGTCGGCGCAGTGCCTATCTGGGACGGCAAGGTGCTGCTCTGCAAGCGCTCCATCGAACCGCGCAAGGGCTACTGGACCCTGCCCGCCGGCTATATGGAAAACGGGGAAACCTTGCAGGAAGGCGCCGCCCGGGAAACCTGGGAGGAAGCCTGCGCCACGGTGGCCATCGGCGATTTGTATACCGTCTTCAACCTGCCCCATATCAACCAGGTCTATGTGTTCTTCCTGGGCAAACTGGAGGACGGCAAGTACGACGTGGGCGAGGAAAGCAGCGATGCCGGTCTGTTCGCCCTGGATGACATTCCCTGGGGTGAGCTGGCCTTCCCGGTGGTGGGACGCACCCTCAAGTTCTATATCGATGATCTCAAGCGTGACGAGTACCCGGTACGCATTCAGGAAGTGCCGCCCATCGGCAAGAAACACCTGACTAAAGATGCATAATGCTTCTGTAGGAGCCGCGAGAAACAAGGCTGAATGTCGTGTCTGAACATTCCTGATCACCCACGGGGCGGTTTCCTCGCTACGCTCGGTTCGCCATGCAAGCATAGCTCCTACGGGTACCTTCGAGGCTCCCTCGCCAGGTCAACCGGGTAACGGCTCCAGCCGCCACAGGTCAATGGCGGGCTCTTCGTAGGGGTGGGCCAGGCGCAGGGCGCTGATTACGGTTTGCACCCGCGACGCCGGGCAGCTTGTCTCCACCCGGTACTCTTCCACCACTTCCACGTCGCCCCCGGTCTCACCGATATAGGGATTGCTGCCTTCCAGGGGGCGGAACTGGCCCTGCCCCAGGGTCTGGAAGCAGCAGGCATCATAATCGCCCATGTGCCCGGCGCCGGCTTCGAAAATGGCGTTCTTCACCTGCTCCACATGACTGGTGGGCACGTAAAAGCACAGTTTGTAATACAGCTCGTCCATGGGGCTGGCCTCCTTGTCATTGTCGCTCGCAGCTCGGAAAAACGGATTGTTGCCACAGAGGGCACAGGGTTCAGTTGCAGGGTGAAAGTTAAAAGTTGCAACGCGCGACCAGAGGCAAGCCAAACGGAAAGCGACTTTCTCCGCGTTGCCCGGGTTGAGCCAGAATCCCGGGTAAGGGATGTGCTTATTGCCAGCGGCCTCGCCCGCGCTTGGTAACTTTCAACTTTTAACTTTCACCGTGTAACTCGGCAAACTCCGGCTTGAGAGCGTAATCGCCGTGGGCAGAAATCCAGATGCCTTCGGCGGCGACGGTCTGCTGGCCATTGACCCAGACACTGCCTTCACAGCGTAGCTTGCGCCGTTCCAGGGTGACCAGCCTGGCCTCGAAGTCCACCGGCGTATTGATGGGGGTGCCGGCAAGATAACGAATATTGAGCGTACCGGTCATACCGATCTGTTTCACGAAATCCTGGCTTTTCGCCATCAGCATATCCAGCGCCAGGGACAGGACACCACCGTGTACCCGCCCCGGTGGGCCCTGGAAAGCCAGCCCGAACGTGGCCCGGCCCCGGACCCGGTCCCCGTCCAGCCACAACTCCAGCGGTGGTGACATGGGGGAGGCCTTGCCGGTGAGGATCTCGAAATCCACCAGATCGGTCACATCATCCGCGGAGCCTTCTCCCGCCAACAGCCGCTGGAGAATGCCGTTATAGTCCCGCTGGCCATACTGGGCCAGGTCCGTACGCAGCTGACGGATGTGTTCGATGTACTCGTGCAGCTTGTCGTCCGGGGCATCCAGGCGCAGCACCTGCTCGGTCAGCCCGACCAGCTCCTGGCCCAGCTCCCGGTGTAGTAGAGCCCGAGTCGAAGGCGCCGGGGTTTCCGCCACGAGAATGTCGCGGAAGTGATAGCGTTGCTGGCTCATGGTCACCCCAGACTCTTCGGTGTGAGCCAGATGCCTTCCGCGCTGACCGTCTGGGTGTCACCGTGCCAGATGCCCCCTTCCACAAAGATCTTTCGCCCTTCCTGGCCAGTGATCCGGGCCCGGCAATGGATGCTGTCTTCGATGGGAGTGGCTGCCAGATAACGAATATTCAGGGTACCGGTGACGCCCAACCGGAAGGCCGCATGCAAGGCGCGGGACAGGGCCGCGTCCAGCAGCCAGGCAATCACACCACCATGCACCCGCCCCGGCGGACCCTGGTATTGCAGGCCCAGGCGCAGGGCGCCTTCGATACCGTTCTGGTCTTCCTGCAACCATTCCACCTGTGGGGCAATGGGGTTGGAAGGCCCACCCACCGGATCGTAATCCATCATGTGGAAGATATCCTCGGTGGTGGCCGAGCCGGTGAACAGCTTGCGGTTGGCGGCCCGGGTGTCGCGTCGCGCCGGTTCCCCCACTGTTGCCACCAGCGCTTCCAGCTGATCCGCCCAGCCACTGAGCGTGTCGATATCCCCCTCCGCCCGGATCAGCCGCTCCGCCAGGGTCTGCATGGCCGCACTGATACGCCGGCGCTCAATAAAATCCGCCGGCACAGGCTCGTTGTTGTAGGCCTTTTGCAATTCGAAAGGCCCGAAGGTTTTTTCAGACACAGGACACCTGAGAGTAGTGAATAGTTAACAGTGAACAGTTAAAAGCGAAATCAAAACAAGCGTTTGATTCTGAGGGTAGCAACTCTTCATCTCAAGCTCATAAAAGGACATAAAAAAGGCGGAAACAGCCAAGCCATTCCCGCCTTTCTCTTCAGCTTTAGATCCCAGCTGTTAACTGTTCACTATTAACTGTTCACTGCCTTTTAACCGACCCACTTCCGCGCATTGGCAAACATCCGCAGCCAGGGGCCGTTCTCGTGACCCCGCCAGTCGTCCGGGATCCAGCTGTTCTGCAGGACACGGAACACCCGCTCCGGGTGCGGCATCATGATGGTGACGCGGCCGTCGCTGGTGGTGAAACCGGTAACGCCCTGGGGTGAGCCGTTGGGGTTTGCCGGGTACTGTTCCGCCGGGTTGCCCTGACCATTCACATAACGCAGGGCCACCAGACGCTGCTCGATATTGCGATTGAGCGCATCATCACCCAACTCCACCCGGCCTTCGCCATGGGCCACGGCAATGGGGATACGGGTACCGGCCATGTCCTTGAGCAGGATGGACGGGGAATCCTGGATTTCCACCAGGGAAGTCCGTGCCTCGAACTGCTCGGACAGGTTGCGCACAAAGCGCGGCCAGTGTTCGGCACCGGGAATCAGGTCCTTCAGGTGGGACAGCATCTGACAGCCGTTACACACACCCAGCGCAAAGGTGTCTTCGCGGAAGAAGAACCGATTGAAGGCTTCGCGCAGCTCCGGGTTATAGAGCACGGTCTTGGCCCAGCCACCGCCAGCACCCAGCACATCCCCGTAGGAGAAACCGCCACAGGCCACCAGTCCCTTGAAGTCATCCAGCTGCACTCGCCCTGCCAGCAGGTCGCTCATGTGCACGTCGATGGCAGAGAAGCCGACCCGGTCGAAAGCGGCCGCCATTTCGGTCTGACCGTTGACGCCCTGCTCGCGCAGGATCGCCATCTTCGGTTTTGCGCCAGTGTTGATGAAAGGCGCCGCCGGGTTCTCGGTCATGTCAAAGGTCAGGCGTACATTCAGGCCCGGATTGTTGTTGTCCGGGATGGCCTCGAATTCCTGACGGGCGCAATCCGGGTTATCGCGCAGGGACTGGATCTGGTAGCTGGTTTCCGCCCAGGTGCGATGCAGCTCCCGGCGCGGGGTTTCCAGCAGGATACCGCCGCCCAGACGCAGGCGAATCACATCATCACCGTCAGGATGACCCAGTACATGCACACACTGGCTCAGGCCGGCTTCTGCATAGCGTGCCAGGATTTCCTGACGATGGGCCGGGCTGATCTGCAGTACCGCACCCAGCTCCTCGGCAAACAAGGCGGCCACCGCTTCCGGGTTATCACCGGCAATATGATCCAGACTGATATCCAGGCCGGTGCGACCGGCAAAGGCCATTTCCACCAGGGTGGTAAACAGACCGCCGTCGGAACGGTCGTGATAGGCCAGCAGCTTGCGCTCGGCCAGCAGTTGCTGGGTCACCTCGAAGAAGGCGATCAGATCCTTGGCATCGTCCAGGTCCGGCGGCACATCGCCCACCTTGCCGAATACCTGAGCCAGGGCGGAGCCTGCCAGGCGGTTCTGGCCGCGGCCCAGGTCCACCAGCAGCAGTTCGCTGTCCACACCGGTTTTCAGTTCCGGGGTCACGGTCAGATCAATGTCGGTAACCCCGGAAAACGCGGAGATCACCAAGGAAAGCGGCGCGGTGACACTCTTGTCGATACCCTTGTCGTTCCACACGGTGCGCATGGACAGGGAGTCCTTGCCTACCGGAATGGCAATACCCAGCTGCGGACACAATTCCATGCCCACGGTTTTCACGGTATCGAACAAGGCCTGGTCCTCGCCCGGGTGACCGGCAGCGGCCATCCAGTTGGCTGACAGGCGAATCTGGCCCAGATCACCGATATGGGCGCTGGCGATGTTGGTGATGGATTCCGCCACGGCCATGCGACCGGAGGCCGCTGCGTCCACCAGGGCCACCGGGGTTCGCTCGCCCATGGCCATGGCTTCACCGGTGCGTTGATTGAAACCCGTGGCGGTCACCGCGCAATCGGCCACCGGCACCTGCCAGGGGCCCACCATCTGATCACGATGGACCAGACCGGTGATGGAGCGATCACCGATGGTAATCAGGAAACTTTTCGACGCCACCGTGGGCAGGCGCAGCACGCGCTCGCTGGCCTCTTTCAGATCGATGCCCTTGGTGGTGAAGGTCTGGCGCAGGAAGTCTTCCCGGTCAAAGCTACGCTGCATTTTCGGCGGCTTGCCGAACAGCAGGTCCATGGGCAGATCCACCGGCGCCTTGCCGAAGTGTTCATCACTGACCGTCAGATGCTCTTCGCTGGTGGCTTCACCGAGGACTGCGTAAGGGGTGCGCTCGCGCTGGCAGATAGCATCAAAACGCTCGATGTCCTCCGGCATTACTGCCAGCACATAGCGCTCCTGGGCTTCGTTACACCAGATCTCCACCGGGCTCATGCCGGGCTCAGAGCTGGGGATTTCACGCAGCTCCAGTCTGGCGCCCATATCGTGGTCGTGGACCAGCTCCGGCAGGGCGTTGGACAGACCGCCAGCGCCCACATCGTGGATGGAGACGATGGGATTGTTATCGCCCTCTGCCCAGCAGCGGTCGATCACTTCCTGTACCCGACGCTCGATTTCCGGGTTGTCCCGCTGCACGGAAGCAAAATCCAGGGTTTCGTCGGACTCACCAGAAGCCATGGAACTGGCCGCACCACCACCCAGGCCGATCAGCATAGCCGGGCCTCCCAGCACGATGATCTTGGCGCCGGCGGGAATCGGGTTCTTTTCCACATGGCCGTCGCGGATGTTGCCCAGGCCACCGGCGATCATGATCGGCTTGTGGTAGCCGCGCACTTCATCACCGTTCACGCCCGGGGCCTGGATTTCCAGGGTGCGGAAGTAGCCACACAGGTTGGGGCGACCGAATTCGTTGTTGAAGGCCGCCGCACCGATGGGGCCTTCAATCATGATGTCCAGTGCCGAGGCAATACGGCCGGGCTTGCCATAAGGCGTTTCCCAGGGCTGCTCGAAACCGGGAATATTCAGGTTGGAAACGGAGAAACCGTTCAGGCCCGCCTTGGGTTTGGAGCCACGGCCGGTGGCACCCTCATCACGGATCTCACCGCCGGAGCCGGTGGCCGCGCCCGGATGGGGCGCAATGGCGGTGGGATGGTTGTGGGTTTCCACCTTCATCAGCAGGTGTACCGGCTCGTTGACGAACTGGTACTCGGCACTGCCCGGTGCCGGGAAGAAGCGATCGGCCACCGGACCGGCAACCACCGAGGCATTGTCCTTGTAGGCACTCAGCACCCCTTCCGGGGCATGGTTGTAGGTATTGCGGATCATGCCGAACAGGCTCAGATCCTGTTCCTCACCATCGATGGTCCAGTCCGCATTGAAAATCTTGTGGCGGCAATGCTCGGAGTTGGCCTGGGCGAACATCATCAGTTCTGCATCGGAGGGATTACGGCCCAGCGCCGTGAAACGCTCCACCAGGTAGTCGATTTCATCCTCGGCCAGCGCCAGGCCCAGCTCGCGGTTGGCGGTTTCCAGGGCGTCGCGCCCGCCGCCGATCACATCCACCGTGGTCAGTTCGCGGGGGGTGTGATGGGAGAACAGGGCTTCAGCGTCTTCCAGTTCCGCCAGCACCACTTCCACCATGCGGTCATGCAGGGCCGGCGCCAGGACAGACCGGTCACCCTCGCCAGCCAGCCGGTATTCGATGCCCCGCTCCACCCGCTCTACCTGAGTCAGGCCGGCGTTGTGACAGATATCCGTGGCCTTGGATGACCAGGGCGAAATGGTGCCCGGGCGCGGCACCACTACAAAACGCTGCCCCTCCACATCATCCTCTTCCAGGCTGGGGCCGTACTGCAACAGCCCTTCCAGCACCTGTTGCTGCTCATTACTGAGGGGCGACTTGAGCGCCACGAAATGCACGTAACGGGCAGAGATCGCAGAAATGCCCGTCAGGGACTCCAGCAGTTTTTCCTTACGAAATGCGGACAGGGCCGGGCTTCCGGAGAGGATCAGCATAGTGCGCCTTATATGATTACCAGTGGGGGTGGAGAGTAGGGCCGCAATGATACGGGATTTGACCGCCGCTCGCAGCCTCCGCACACCGCCAATTTCCATCCAGTGCAGCCTTGTCTTACCGCGAGGAAAAATCGCCTACGACACCTGCCTTATACGCAATTTAATGCTCTCTTCCGGACTTGTCGCATTTGTGCATAAAACGCTCAATTGTTCGACAAAGCGTTACATAACAGCCATTTGCCACTGATAGAGTTGCGCCACTTTGACGTGATATAGATCACAGGCAGGGGATCAAACAATCCCCAACCGGTCGGCGGTAAGCAGTATCGACCTGTCTGGACAACCTGACAGAGGTACACCAAGGATGACGGTTTTCTTTCGACATACTAAGCATCTCCTGGCTTCGCTGGCCCTGTTCGGCATTATCGGCATGATGCTGGCCATGCGTCCCACCCCTACCGCCATGGAACGGGTCATGACCCGCGGTGAGCTGGTGGTGATGACCCGTTCGTCCAACACCACCTACTATCAGGACCAGCACGGCTATACCGGCATGGAATACGAGCTGGCCAAAGGCTTTGCTGACAGCCTGGGGGTGGAGCTGCGGATGCTGGAATCCGACGACCCTTCCTATATTCGTTATGCCATTCGCAAAGGCACTGCTGACATGGCAGCGGCCGGCCTGGTAGCCACCGCAGAACGCAGCGAAAGCCTGCGCTTCACCACGGATTACCAGAAAGTGGACGCTCTGGTGGTGCGCCGTCTGGACACTCCGCGCATCCGGGATCTGGAAGACCTGGCCGGTAAACGTGTGGCCGTCGCTGCCGGCTCCAGCCACGCAGAGCTGCTGGTCAAGGCGCAGCTGGAAAATCCGGGCCTGGCATTCCAGGAAGTGGAAGACGCCAACCCGGAACAACTGATGGCCCTGGTGGAGGACGGTCAGGTGGATTACACCCTGATTCACTCCAACAGCTACTCCCTGCAGCGCGCCCTGTGGCCGGAGCTGATTGCCGACTATACCGCCGCCACTGATATGCCACTGGCCTGGGCTTTCAGCCCCAAGGATGACCAGAGCCTGTATCTGGCCGCCCAGCGCTACCTGACCCAGGCCAAGGCCAACGGCACCACCGCCAAGCTGGAAGACCGTTTCTACGGCCATGTGGAACAGTTCAACCTGTATGCAGCCCGCAGCTTCATGCGCCATCTGGAAGACCGTCTGCCCCGCTACGAGGAACTGTTCCGTCAGGCGGAAGACAACAGCGGTTTCGACTGGCGCCTGCTGGCGGCCCTGGCCTACCAGGAATCCCTGTGGGATCCCGGTGCCATCTCCCCCACCGGGGTGAAGGGTCTGATGATGTTGACCAACGACACCGCGCGCCAGATGGGTATCAGTGATCGTACCGACCCGGCCCAGAGCATTCTGGCCGGCGCCGACTACCTGCGTCACACCCACGAACGCATCCCTGCGCGCATCCCGGAACCGAGCCGCACCTGGATGGCCCTGGCCGCTTACAACGTGGGCTTCGGTCACCTGGAAGACGCGCGCGTGCTGACGGAAAAACAAGGCGGCAACCCGGACAACTGGCAGGATGTGAAGCAACGCCTCCCCATGCTGGCCAACCCGGCCTACGCCGACCAGCTGCGCTACGGCAATGCCCGCGGTGGCCAGGCAGTGATCTATGTCCGCCACATCCGCCGCTACTATGATTTGCTGGTGTGGGCGGAAAACAGCCGCCGTCGTGACGACACGCTGATCGCGCTGAATTAAGAGACAGTGACGAGTAACGAGTAACGAAACCCTGTCACGGTTTTGCTGTTCGAAACTCGTTTCTCGCAACTCGCAACGTCGTCTCAGAACAATCCTGGCTGCTTCACCTGCCTCCCCAACGCCAACGGTGCCAGCCCCGGCAAACGTTCCATCAGCATGCCGTGCCACAATGCCGCCAGAGCCAGCGCATCTCCGTTGTCCGGCATGTGTATGAAAACGTAAGGGCCCTCCCCCGCCGCTATCCAGTTCGCTACCCGTTCCACCCAGGGCGCAAGAAACGCCCGGTTGGCCTGCAGCTCCGGATGCCCGACGTAACGAATCACCGGCGACGCGTCACCGGGCAGCACATGCACTGGCAGGCGGGGCTTCTTGCGCTGAGCCTCTCGTGTGGCAGCATCCTCCGCGCTGGCGGCAAACAACGCCCGGCTATCAAAACAGACCCGGGCCAGATTGCGCTCGCGCAGGCCGCGATTGAGCGCCCTCTCCGCCTCGCCCTTGGCGAAGAAATCCCGGTGACGCACTTCTACCGTGCAAGCGAACGGTGCCGGCAGCGCCTCCACAAAGCGCCACAAATCCTCCAATCGCTCCGGCCCGAAAGCTGCGGGAAGCTGTAGCAAGAACGGCCCGAGCACATCCGCCAGCGGAGCCAGCACATCCAGAAATGCCCGCGCCGGCCCATCAACCCCCTTTAGCAGACGGTCATGAGTGATCTGCCGGGGAAACTTGAACAGGAACCGGAAATCCTCCGGCACCTGGGCCCGCCATTGTTCACATTGCTTGCGTGACGGGGTGGCGTAGAAGGAGGTATTGCCCTCGACACTATTGAAGACCCGACTATAGCGTTCCAGAGGACTCTCGCCGGCAGGCAGATGACCATTCCAGCCGGGGTGCTGCCACTGCGGGCAGCCAAGAAAATACGGCAGCGTCATGGGCAAACCCCGCCATAGAAGCCCTGCTCCTCAAGACAAAGACGCACCTTTTCCAGCAACGCGTTGCTGAGCTGGCGATAGTCCGGGTAAGGGGTTAGTAGCAAGCGGCGCTCCGTGTCCACGGAAACCCCGGGAGCACCGGCCAGCGGACGGGCATTGTGCTGCAAGCCGGCAAAACGCTGTAGATTGTCCCTGCCTCCAATCCAGTGCCAGCATTCCTTGTCGGACATTGTCGGCACAAAACAAAGTGCGGAGTTCTGGAACAGACATTCATCCCGAAAATGCCGCCAGTCCTCCGCCACCGGGCTGGCCAACTTGGCGAGCAGGTTCACGATCTTGCGCCAGTGGTTGGAATTGGCCGCCACCAGTTCAGTAGCGTCAGGGTGTTGCTGCAACCGGGCAAGACCGTTCGGCCGATGCGGCAGGTAAAGAATCAGTGCCGGGCGGGCAGCCCCGAGATAATCAATGTCAGGCATCCCAACTTTCTCGTCGGCTCCAGAGTGTCAGGTATTCTACAGGGCAGCGCGAAAAAGGGGCCAAACGAAAAAAGGGTTTGCCGCATCACTGCGACAAACCCTTTTTCTGAATCTTGGTAGAACCGGGCGGATTCGAACCGCCGACCTCCGCCATGTCAAGGCGGCGCTCTAACCAACTGAGCTACGGTTCTATGGCGATCTTCAGGTTGATGGGGTCACTGACCCGGCCAGCTCCCTGAAGAGGGTGGCAATTCTATGCAGCTTGGCGGCACAGGGCAAGGGGGAATTTATTTACGCCGGCGCGAGCCCCAGGCGGTTTCGATCTGGCGGGCCCGGGTAATGGATTCCTCCACCAGTTCAGACTGGTGCTCGGCAAACTCCCGAATGATTTCCAGGGCCGAGCGTACATCACGGCGGAAGATGGTTTCCACCAGGGCCTTGAAGAACGACAGGCATTCCTTCACTTCATCGGCCTCCAGATGCAAGGCCATGAAATAGGCCCGCTGCATGGCCGGCTGCATATTGATCAGGATGTCTTCCACAAACACATTGCGGGCGAACGGGTAGGCATGCTCGAGAAACTGGAAACTGAGCACAAAGAACGCATCCAGATCCCGATCCTCCGCGGCCACCTGCAAACCGTGAACCAGCTCAATAAACGCATCCAGGTCTTCTTCGCGTACCACCTTGATGGCCTTGCGAATCACCAACCCCAGCAATACCTGCATCACCTCGTAGAGGCTGCGCACATGGGCTTCAGACATCTCCTTCACTACGGCGCCCCGGCGCGGCAGGATATCGATCAGCTGGCGGCGCTGCAGGATCAGCAGCGCCTCGCGGACAGAACCGCGACTCACATCCAGCTCACCGGCGACACGCAGCTCCTGGATACGATCGCCAGCCAGCATGTCACCATGAATAATCTGCTTGGCAAGATGCTGGGCTATCTGCTCAGAGAGGCTTTCTTTGGCTTTGAAGCTCACGGGCACTCCTTGTGGGGATTGTCTCAGCCCGCAGGCAGCCGTATTGAAGCCTGCCGACGGCGGGATCAGACAGTGGTACTGCGGCCCCAGGCTTGTTGAACAATCCCAAAATTCTTGTCCGACTATAGTACAAGGAAGACTGAGTACCAAGCACCGGAAATCGATTGCTTACAATTTTGCTCACCACCGGCACTGTCTACACCGTAAAGCCAATATCACGATGCCCTGAAGGTGTGTCCGGGGTCCCAGTTTTTACCCGTGCCCACTGGATTTCATTCACACAACTGGCCAGTATGAAGTGACATGGTGTCTTATCGTGACGTTAAGATGCGCCCCTTGAAGACCACCAGGTAGACAGGATGCCCCAAGACCTGATTACGCAATTGCCGCGCCTAGATGCACTGTTCGATCAATACTCGGAACGCTTTGGCAAGCAACAGACCCCCTATCGGAACCACGTTTACCGTTTGATCAATCTTGTGGCGGCGCAAAAAACACTGGACCCGCAGGAATGGGAAGCCCTGGAAATTGCCGCTTTTTTTCATGATGCCGGTATCTGGCTGGCCGGCACCTTCGATTACCTGCAGCCCTCTGCTCGCCTGGCAGAACACTACCTGGAGGAACACCAGCTGGGCCATTGCCGTACCCAGGTCCGGGCCATGATCCTCAATCACCACAAGATCAGCCGCTACGACAAGGACCGCAATAACCTGGTCGAAGTGTTCCGTCGCGCAGACTGGATCGATGTGAGTCTGGGCGTCATGCGTTTCGGCGTCCCCATGGCCCGGGTCCGGCTCATCAAACACGCTTTCCCCAACGCCGGCTTCCATCGTCTGCTGCTCAAACTCAGCGGCCAGCAACTCCTGAGCCAACCCTGGCGGCCCCTGCCGATGCTGAAGCGCTGAGCGCGACGACCGGCTTGCCGCCTCCATCAGCAAGGCGGCGGTGTGTACACTGTCTCGCGGCCTTCCGTTGCCCAACATCGGCCCTGAAAAGTTACTCACAACATCTGTGGATAACTTTGTGCATAGACTGTCAGGAACTGCCGCCAGCACCCATGTTGCCTGCCCTCCCCCCAGAATGATGAAAAAATGGCCGTTTTATTAAAACCTTTAAAAACAGCAACTTAACAATCATCCACTGCAAATCAACGAGTTAGCCAAGAACATTCACACAAGGTGTGAAAAACGGTTAAACGCTGTGCAAAACTTTTGCTTCAGATCAGGGCAAACACAAGAAAGCAAGTGCCCGTGGCGCTTTCTTCAACCGCCACAGACACTTGCGCAGGAACACGGAAGGATTGGGGAATCAGCGGCGCAAACTGAAGCTGATACCGAGCACGACCACCGGCTCTACATCCAGGTCGTTATTGTCGCGCTCTTCTTGCGTATCACAACGAATCGCCGCTTTGTATTCGTCGCAGTCCAGGGCTTCGATAGCGCCCACCCCGGCACTCACGGTCCAGCGGGAATAGGGCTTCACCCATTGATGGCCCAGCTCCACACCAACACCCAGGCGTTCATAATGACGCTCACCGCCCAGGTCCCCTGCCATCAGGCCGGTGAAGAAGCCACTCTCGGACATCAGGCCCCGCTCCATTTTACGGCGCCAGCCAGCCACCCAGCGAGGCTCATCGGTGTCGAAGCCACCGGAGTCCAGATACATGGCAGGCATGGCGTAGAAGCTGTTGTGCTCGGTGGCCCACTCCAGGTTCACCCCGGCGAGACCATTCAGGTAACCCAGGCCTATCAGCAGATCATCTGCCACAGCCGGCAAAGGCATAAGCATAAGGAAGGAAAGTAGCCAGCGGTGCATGGCGAACTCCGGTTATTGTTGTTATGTCGCCAGGGCTTTCACGCCTGGTCAGGCCGCAAGCGGGCCGGGGAGTCTGTATTTTTCACAACCGCCCCGGGGATTACAAGCCCGGAAATCCCTGGCCCCGCCTCCGCAGGGCCAAAGGACGCCTGTTACAGAGGAATCTTGTCGATATTGTCCGCCGTGGTATCGATGGCGCCATCCACCTTTTCCAGGGCTTCATCAGCGGCATTCCCGGCCACCGGAATAATGGACAGCACCGCACCCACCACAGAGCCGGCGGCGCCGACCAGTCGCATGGGAGTGGTGGCCAGTTTGGTCAGGAAACAGCCACTGAGAGTGGCAGCCAGCAGGCCCACCACCGCCAGACGCATTACGGATTTCATAGTTGCTCCTTATTATTCTTCAGTGTGTAGTTGTACCGGCACGCCGTGAATCAGTACTGAAACTGCATCCCCAATCGGCGTCCCACTTCTTCATAGGCTTCCACCACGCCACCCAGGCCCTGGCGGAAACGGTCTTTATCCAGCTTTTCCCGGCTGTCCTTGTCCCACAAGCGGCAGCCGTCCGGGCTGAACTCATCGCCCAGCAGCACCTCACCATTAAACACGCCAAATTCCAGTTTGTAATCCACCAACAGCATGCCGCCATCCAGAAACAGCTGCTTCAGTACTTCGTTGACCTGGAAGGTGAGAGTCTTCATTTGCGCCACCTGCTCGTCGGTGGCCCAGCCAAAGCTGCGGATGTGGTAATCGTTGACCATGGGGTCGCCCAGGTCATCGTTCTTGAGAAAGAATTCGAAGGTGGGCGGATTCAGTTCCAGGCCTTCTTCCACCCCCAGACGACGGCAGATAGAGCCAGCGGCAATATTGCGCACCACGCATTCCACCGGAATCATGTCCAGCTTCTTCACCAGTGACTCCACCGGTGACAGCATCTTCTCGAAATGACAGGGAATCCCGGCCGCCTTGAGCTTTTCCATGATGGCGGCATTGAACTGGTTGTTCACCGCTCCCTTACGCGCCAGTGCCTCTTTCTTCTTGCCGTCAAAGGCCGAGGTATCGTCGCGGAACAGCATGATCAGTTTGTCCGCGTCATCGGTGGTGTATACAGACTTGGCTTTGCCGGCATACAACTCGTCGCGTTTTTCCATGGAAAGGCCTTTATTCGGGTCAGTATTAATGTACTTGCAGCCAGCCAAACCCTTCCGTCTGGCTGGCAACGCCAATTCGTTCGCGTCCCTGGGTTACCACTTGTTCAATGGCATCCAATGCATGCCGGGACGTGTTGTTCTGCTCGCTCAGATGCGACAGCACCAGATGCTGCAGGCGATCCACATTGGCCTGACGGAGCAAGGCCGCCGCCTGATCATTGCTCAGATGCCCCAACATACCACCCACACGACGTTTCAACGACGGCGGATAAGGGCCGTTAACCAGCATCTGCGCATCATGGTTGCATTCCAGTACCAGCGCATCGCAATCCTGGTAGGCCTCCACCACATGGGGAGTGATTGCCCCCAGATCCGTGAGCACACCCAACGTTCGGCCCTGCCAGCTAAAGCGGTACTGGCAAGGTTCACGCGCATCATGGGGTACCAATACCGGCAGAACCTGCATGGCGCCAATGGTAAAGGGGCGCCCCGGTCGCACTTCCTGCCAGTTGGCGCCGCTCAGACTGGTGCGCTTGCCCTGTACCGCACTGGCGGTACCGAAGGAGCTGTAGACCGGGCAACCGGTCTTGCGGGCCAGCGCCCCGGCACTGCGAATATGATCACCGTGCTCGTGGGTTACCAGAATCGCGCTGAGCTGATCTGCGGCCAGACCCAGCCGGGCCAGTCGCTGCTCGGTTTCCTTGACGGTAAACCCGCAGTCGATCAACACCAGGGTGTCGTCTGCTTCCACCAGGGTGGCGTTGCCCTTGCTGCCACTGCCCAGGGATGCCAACTTCATGATGCTTAATTCAGTTCGTCAAAAATGCGTTCGAGAATGGCCTGGCCGGGCGTCTTTTCCACCAGCGCAGTCCCCTCCTCATTCAACACTGCCACCTGGATGCCATTGGTGGTGTGGCTCAGCTTCAGCTGGGCACTCTTGGCTCCCAGGGTGTAGCGCTCGGGCACTCTCAGATAATAAATGCCCACTTCACGATCCCGGTCGCTGATCTTCAGGTCCGTCTTGCCCAGGGCCTCGCCCACATATTCCCAGGCCCAGGCAAAGCGGGTGGACATCATGATGATCGGGTAACCGTTCCCGTCACGGGCCAGAATCGCCTTGGATGAGGCATCCTTGGGCGCCGGCTGCTGTGCCTCGTCGTCATCGGCGCTTCCCAGCACCACCAGCTGGGGCGGTCTGGGAACCGCAAAGCGTTTCTCGTCCTCACCACGGCCCACCAGTCGTTCTTCCTGGCGTGGCACCGAATAAAGCGGTTGCTCGCCGATGAATACGCCATCTTCCGGAACCTCCATGGGCTCCAGCACCTGCGCATCACGATAATTCAGGCTGCTATCCGGCAACCAGCTACAACCGGATGTGGCGGATACCAACAGTGCGAGCGTTAACGCCGCTTTCTTCATTTAACCTCCAGCAGGCCGCATTGACGCATGGTCTCGCGCAATCGCGGCTGGGCCGCTTCTGACAGCGGTACCAACGGCAAGCGGATACCAAGGTCAATCAGGCCCATTTCATACAGTGCCCATTTCACCGGAATCGGATTGGCTTCAATAAACAGATCACGGTGCAGGGGTTCAAGTTCCGCATTCAGTGCCCGGGCCTGATCCGCATCGCCAGCCAGGGCCGCTTCGCACATGGCAGCCATCTTGGCCGGCGCCACGTTGGCGGTTACCGAGATGTCACCGTGCCCGCCGGCCAGGATGAAATCCATGGCCGTTGCATCGTCCCCGGAATAGAGCATGAAATCATCGCCGCAGCGCTCGCGGATTTCCCGGGCGCGCTCCAGGTTCCCCGTGGCTTCCTTGATGCCGATGATATTGGGCACCTTGCTGAGTCGCTCAACGGTTTCCGGCAACAGATCACAGGCGGTCCGGCCAGGCACATTGTAGAGAATCTGCGGGATATCCACCGCCCGGGCTACCGCCAGATAATGCTGGTAGAGGCCTTCCTGGGGCGGCTTGTTGTAATACGGGGTCACCAGCAGACAGGCATCGGCACCGTCGCGCTTGGCATCACGGGTCAGGCGGATGGCTTCGTCGGTGTTGTTGGCGCCGGTACCGGCAATCACCGGTATGCGGCCCTTGGCCACGGCCACCACTTCACGGATCACACTATCGTGCTCTTCAAAGCCCAGAGTGGCGGATTCGCCCGTGGTGCCCACCGCCACGATGGCGTGGGTGCCCTGCTCCACATGCCAGTCCACCAGGGCGCGCAAGCGCTCCCAGTCCACTGCTCCGTCTGCGCGCATGGGGGTTACCAGCGCTACAATGCTGCCACGGATCATGCCTGTCTCCTGTTTTGCGCCAATCGGGCGCAATCGCGATTATTCCGGTGCACCGGACCCTGTCGTCGAAGGGCGCTATGGTAAACCTCGAAAACGCCGGACGCCAGATGCCTGACGCCCGGCAAGCCCTTTGTCGAAACCGAGCCAGCGAGATCAAACGGTCGCTCCACCGCAAACAGGCCGAAGCGAGTCAAGCGGTGCAAGTTTCGAAAAGACAAACCCGGTGTTGCCTTCCGAACCTCGTCACTCACTCCCCGCCATGGTTTTGCTTCGGGGCCCCAGCGCCTAGGATAAGCCTTCAGCCCCCTGCACACCCCGCAGAAAACCTCTAAACTCTCACCACATCACTCTCAAAATACCAACAAGACAATGCCTGCGGAGCGCATCATGGAACAACTCATCGTTATCTCGGCCCTGGGTTCAGACCGCCCGGGTATTGTGGAGTCGCTGTCCCGGGCGGTGCTGGAGCACAACGGCAATATCCTCGACTCTCGCATGACGGTGCTGGGCGGTGAGTTTGCCGTGCTGATGCTGGTGTCCGGCAGCGACGCGACCCTGGACCAGCTGGAAACAGACCGGGACAAGCTGGCTGGCGAACTGGACCTGCTGCTCACCCTCAAGCGTACCCGCCCCCGCGACCTGCAGGCCCGCGCCCTGCCCTACGAGGTAGAGGTGGTCGCCATGGATAACCCGGGCATCGTCCACGAAATTGCCAATTTCTTTTCCCGCCGCAGCATCAATATCGATGATCTGCATACCGGCACCTACGCGGCGCCTCACACCGGCACCCGCATGTTCAGCCTTCACCTGGTGCTGAGCATGAACGCGGAACAATCGGTGGCCGAATTGCGCGACGCCTTCCTGGACTTCTGTGAGGCGCGCAACCTGGACGCCACCATGACGCCGAAACGCTGAACGGCTCGCTCAGACGGCTATACCATCAACCTCAGAAAGAGAAACGGACCCGATATGGCACATCCCAAGATTGGTAATCTGGCACCCAACTTCAAACTGCCCGATCAGGACGGCAACCCGGTTGAGTTGAAATCCTTCAAAGGCAAGAACCCGGTGGTCATTTTCTTTTACCCCAAGGCACTCACCCCGGGCTGCACCACCCAGGCCTGCGGTATCCGCGACACCAAAGCCGAGCTGGAAAAACGTGGCGTGGTGGTGTTTGGCATCAGTCCGGATCCGGTGGCACGGCTGCCCAAGTTCATCGACAAACATGATCTGAACTTCCCCCTGCTCTCCGACGAAGATCATGCCGTTGCCGAGAAGTACGGTTGCTGGGGCATGAAAAAATTCATGGGCAAGGAATTCATGGGGCTGATCCGCACCACCTTTATTGTCGGCAAGGACGGCAAGCTGGTGAAAGTGATGGACAAGTTCAAAACCAAGAGCCACCACGAGGATCTGCTGGCAGAACTGGACGCACTGGGAATCTAGCCGCTTCACGGCAAGGGGCGCCGCCGCGCCCCTCGCGTAACGCCGCTATGTATCGGCCTGCACCGTCGGCCCAGAGTCCGGGTAGTCCCCCTGGCTGGGCCAGGCATTGATCACCGCCTTGATCAAGGTGGCCAGGGGAATAGCGAAGAATACCCCCCATAATCCCCACATGCCCCCGAACAGCAGGATCGCGGTAATAATCGCTACCGGGTGCAGATTCACCGCTTCCGAAAACAGCAACGGCACCAGAATATTGCCATCCACAAACTGGATCACACCGTAAATCACCATCACCAGAGCAAAATCTCCGCTCCAGCCAAACTGCACATAGGCCGCCGCCGCCACGGGCAGTGTCACCACGGTGGCACCGATATAGGGCACCACCACCGACAGCCCCACCAGCACCGCCAGCAGCACGGTGTAATGCATGCCCAGCAACAGGAACGCGATGAAGGTGACGCTGCCGACCAGGAGGATCTCGATGGCCTTGCCACGCACGTAATTGGCGATCTGGTCATCCATCTCATGCCAGACGTGATCGAGAATCCGTCGGCGACGGGGTAAAAAGCGCATCATCCAGGCAATAATGGCTTCCCTGTCCTTGAGGAAGAAAAATACCAGCAGTGGCAGCAGTACCAGGAAAACCATGATCTCCACCAGATTGGGAATCGACGACAGCGACAGCGTCAGCACCCCCTGCCCGGCTTCCGCCACCTGCCGCTGTATTACAGCCACAATGGAATTGACCTGTTCCATGGAAATCACTTCCGGATAATGCTCCGGCAACTGTCGCAGCCAGGTTTCCCCATTCTTGAGCAGATGGGGCAACTGATCCTGTACCAACAGCAAGGTCTGGCGCCAGACCATGGGCAGCAACACCACCAGGGTGACAACCAACAAACCGAGGAACAGGGTGAACACCAGGTTTACCGCCAGCAGACGCCGCATGCCCCGGCGCTCCAGCCCGGCCACCAGCCCCTGCATCAGGTAGGCAATCACGATCGCTGCCAGCACCGGTGCCAGCATGCCGCCGAAAAAAAGAATCACCAGCCCGGCGGCGAGCAGCACCACCAGCAGATACACTGCCTCCTCGTCGGAGAAGTATCTTTCGGACCAGTTCTTGAGAATACGTAACATCAGCTCTCCTGTTCGCCGCGGCGAATGACAAAGGCATAGTGGCCTTTATTTTCGCCCATGCGAACCAGCTCGTGGCAGGATTGTCTCAGATAAGCAGGAATGTCATCGGCAGAAGCGACGTCGGTGGCAATGACCTCAAGCAACTGACCCGGCTTGAGATGTCGCAATGCCTGCCGGGTCTTCAGCAACGGCATGGGGCATTGCAGGCTGGAGGCATCAATCTGCAGATCGATTGGCTGGTCGCTCATACAGGCGCTTCATTCGTCTCTGGTCTACCGGCATTATAGTCACAACCCGGCTATGGAATAAGGGTCGATCTGTGTCGGTCGGCACAAATAATCACGGGAGTCCCGACTTGAAGTTTTTGCTACGCACTCTTTTATTATGGAGTTGTTGCATCCCGGCAGCCATCAGTGCCAATGACGACTTGCCGGTGCTCGGTGATCCTACCGCCGCACTGATGTCTGCCGACCAGGAATACCGGTTGGGCCGGGGCTGGCTACGCAGCCTGCGCGGCCAGACTTCCATCATGTCCGACCCACTGGTACAGGAGTATGTGGAAAGCCTGGTCTACCGGCTCGCCTCCTACAGCGACCTGAAAGAGCCCAACCTGGACATCGTGGTTATCAACAGCCGCCAGATTAATGCCTTTGCGGTGCCCGGTGGGGTGATCGGCCTGAACGCCGGGCTGTTCCTCAACGCCCGTGACGAGGACGAAGTGGGTGGCGTGGTCGCGCACGAAATCGCCCACGTCAGCCAGCGGCATTTTGCCCGCCGCTACCTGGATTCCCGGAAAATGAACACCGCTGTGCTTGCCGCCATGCTGGCCAGCCTGGCAGTGGCCATCGCCGGCGATGGCGAAGCCGGCATGGCCGGTATTGCTGCCACCCAGGCCGGTGCCATCCAGGCACAGCTGGCTTATTCCCGGCAGAACGAGCGCGAAGCAGACCGGGTAGGTATGCAGACCCTGGCCGCCGCCGGGATGGATCCCAATGCCATGCCCAGGTTCTTCGAGCGCATGCACAACAATCAGCGCTTTGCCGGTGATCCCCCGGAGTTTCTGCTCACTCACCCGGTTACCGAGAGCCGCATTGCGGATAGCCGCGCCCGGGCGCGCTCCCTGCCTACACCGCGCATGAATACGTCCCTGCACTTTCTGCTGGTGCAGGCCCGGCTCCAGGCCGCGTTTATCCAGAGCGACAACCACGCCATCGACCACTTTCTGCGATACAGCAACGAACGCAATGCGCTGGGCTTGCAGGCCGCCCGCTACGGACTGGCCCTGAGTTATCTGCGCGCCGACCGCTATGAGCAGGCCAGAACCATCATGCAATCACTGGCCGAGGAACATCCGGACCAGCTGTGGTTCCGGCTGGGATTGGTGGAGGTAGCCTTGGACGAAGGGGATTACACGCGCGCCATCAACCAGGCCGAACGCGTTCTGGATCTGGCACCGGACAATTACCCCGCGTCCATCCTGATGAGCAAGGCACTATTGAGAAGCGAACAACCCGCCCGGGCCTTGCCGGTCCTCAAACCCTTGCTCAGCGAGCGTCCCAACAACCCCTATCTCTGGGAGCTGGCCGCCGACGCCTATGGGAACAGCGGCGACAAGGTTCGTGCCCTGCATGCCCGGGCGGAGAGCCAGTTTCTGCGTGGCAGGGACCAGCAGGCCATGCAGCAGATGGAATATGCCCTGCGTGATGCCGAAAATGATTTTGCTCTATACAGCAAACTCAATGGCCGGCTGCAAACCATGAAGGCGTTATCGGAAGAGAAATTCTAGAAGGACTGGCAACGTGTCTGAAAAGTGGCGAGGCAGGTCACGGGGTGGCGGCTTCGGTGGAACGTTAGCGAGTGGCGAGGTACGAGTTGCGAAAGGCGACACCGGTTTTGCCTTTCGTTCCTCGCAACTCGCTTCTCGTGACTGACAATCTTCTCGTCAGGCTTCTGCGTTCTACCCTTTCAAGGACTTGCCAAAGTCCAGCATGCGATTGAGCGGCACCATGGCTTTTTCCGCCAGCGCCGGATCAACGAAAATTTCCTGGCCCATGCCATTATCGTCTTCCAGCACCGCCAGCATGTTCTGCAGGCCATTCATGGCCATCCACGGGCAATGGGCACAGCTGCGGCAGGTGGCGCCGGAGCCTGCCGTCGGCGCTTCCAGGAAGGTTTTCCCCGGTGCCAGCTGCTGCATCTTGTAGAAGATGCCCTTGTCGGTGGCAACGATGAAGGTATCGTTATCCATCTCGCAGGCCGCCTTGATCAGCTGCGAGGTCGAGCCCACCACATCCGCCATCTCCACCACCGGGGCCGGGGATTCAGGGTGAACCAGAATGGCCGCGTCCGGGTAGGCCGCCTTGAGGTCCTGGAGCCCCTTGGCCTTGAATTCCTCGTGGACAATGCAGGCACCGTCCCAACACAGCACATCCGCACCAGCCTTGTCCCGCACATAGCTGCCCAGGTGCTTGTCCGGGGCCCAGAGAATTTTTTCGCCGTTGCGATCCAGGTGTTCGATCAGCTCCACCGCAATGGAGGACGTGACCACCCAATCGGCGCGGGCTTTCACTGCCGCCGAGGTGTTGGCATAGACCACCACGGTGCGATCCGGATGCTGGTCGCAGAAAGCGGCAAATTCGTCCTCCGGGCAACCGATATCCAGGGAGCAGGTTGCCTCCAGGGTGGGCATGAAAACCCGTTTTTCCGGGCTGAGGATCTTGGCGGTCTCGCCCATGAACTTGACCCCGGCCACAATCAGGGTAGAGGCCGGGTGTTCCTTGCCGAAGCGCGCCATTTCCAGGGAATCGGACACGCAGCCGCCGGTCTCTTCCGCCAGGGACTGAATTTCAGGATCGGTGTAATAGTGAGCCACCAGTACCGCGTCGCGCTGGCGTAACAATTCCTTAATGCGCTGACGATAGGATGCACGCTGCTCCTCGTTGAGCGAGTCTTCGTGCTCCACCTTGGCCAGGTGGGCCTGTACCAGTGCTTGTGCCTCTGCTGTCATTGGCTTCACCGCCCGGGGTTTCCCCCTGATATCAATAACTTAGCTAACAACCAGGAAATCAGGGCGGGCATAATACCACAACGCGGCTCCCGGGGAGGTGCCGCGTTAATGCCCTTAACCAATAAAATGCGCCCGGACGGGCGGCTTTTCAAGATGCCGGGCGATAGTCGGGGCCGGCTGCCACCAGGTGCACGGTGCTGATGGCTCGCTCCAGGAAAGCGCCCTCGCAGTAGCACAGGTAGTAATCCCACATGCGAATAAACCGCTCGTCGAAGCCCAGCTCTCGAACTTTGGGCAGGGATGCCTGAAACCGTTCGCGCCAATGGTGCAACGTCAGGGCATAATCGTGGCCGATGTCATGGAGTTCCGTGGCAACCATGCGGGTATGCTCGGCCAGGTGCTGGCACATCACCGAAACACTGGGCAGAAAGCCGCCGGGGAAAATATAGCGTTTGATGAAATCCACCTGCTTCAGGGCATGCTCATAGCGTTGGTCCGGAACGGTGATCGCCTGCAATACCATCTTGCCATCCGGCTTCAACCGCTCACCCAGCACCCGGAAATACCCCGGCAGGAATTCCGCGCCCACCGCTTCAATCATTTCCACGGAGACCACCCGATCATAGTGACCGGTGAGCTCCCGGTAATCTTCTTCCAGCACCGTCACCCTGTCTTGCAGGCCTTCGGCCTCCACGCATTCACGGGCATGGCGTGCCTGCTCCCGGGAAATCGTCGTGGTGGTGACCTGCACGCCGTGATGCTTGGCCGCATGAATGGCAAGGCCACCCCAGCCGGTGCCGATTTCCAGCAGGGTCATGCCCGGAGACAGTGACAGGTACTGACAGATTTTTTCCAGCTTGTGCTCGGAGGCCTCTTCCAGGGTGGCGTCCGGATGAGGAAACACTGCACTGGAATACATCATGCTGCGATCCAGGAACAGGCTGAAAAAGTCATTACCCAAATCGTAGTGGGCAGAAATATTGCGCCGGGATCCCTGCAGGGAATTACGGTTGTAGCGGTGCAACATTTTCAGGGCGGGCTTGGACAGCAACGCCATGCCGCCTTCCAGCGCTTTCATGGCATCCACGTTGGCGGCGAAGTAGCGAATCACGGCCACCAGATCCGGACTGCCCCAGCCTTTTTCCAGGTAAGCTTCCGCCGCCCCCAGCGCGCCGCCGCTCATCATCATGGAGTAGGTTCGCCAATCATGCAGGCGAATTATCGCGGCATCAGCGTGGCGGGCGTTGTCACCAAGGACCACCTGATTACCGTCAGGCTCATGGATACGAAGAGCGCCGTGGGGCAACGCATTGAGACGCGCCAGCACCAGCTTGCGGGCCACAGTTTGCGGCCAGCGAATAGTCACACTGTGCTCGAGTCGATTGGTTGTGGCTTTTTCGCCAGACAGCATGCGGTCAATCTCCGTACCGATTGTTACTGTTTTTGCCGGGGTGAGAATGAAATCTCGCCCCTTTGCGCCATAGCCGGAATGCCTGCCAGTAAATGGCACGCAACGTGGCTAACCCCTGAGCGCCAAAACGGAAAACCACCGTTGTCATGGTGCGACGATTGGCTTCCTGCAAATTCAGCTGCAACCCTGCCACGAAAACGATCTGGTCATCCTTTCTATCTTCCAAGACTAGGCGCAGGCCGGGTAAAGCCACGTGAAGATCCCAATGATAGTCCAGTGCCATGGGCAGAAAAGGCGATACATGGAACGCCTTGGGGTGGCTGACCTGCCAGCTTCCTTGAGCGTTTTTTTGCAGCTCCAGCGGGTAAAAATGACGCTCACGCCAGGGGGTGTTCTGGACTTCTGCCAGCATGCTGTCCGGCTGATCGCTGCCTTCAGCAAAATGCAGGTACAGCACCAGCGGATTGAACAATGTCCCCAGGGTGCGCCACTGGCCCAGCATCACCACCCTGCCCCCGGTCCATTGCAGGCCCAGCGCGGCCGCCTTTTCACGGACCTTGTTTTCCAGGTTATCCGGGCGGGAGTCCACAAAATCACTGTCCCGGAACACTACCGGGCGCCAACGACGCCCCCAGCCGGGATGCCTCGCCAGCATGGCGTCCACTTCCGCCAGGTCACACCAGACCAGCCATAGCGGGTAATGGAAACCGTGACGGAACGGCACCAGGCGCTGATGCCACACCTTGCCCCTTGCCACCGCCTGACTGATCACGGCACTGACTCCGGGGACAGCGCCCGTACCACATCCAGGGCCGACACCACGCCGTCTTCATGAAAGCCATTGCGGCACCAGGCACCGGCAAACCAGGTGCGCCTTTCACCATTGCCGGCCAACAGCGTCTCTCTGGCCGCCATCGTTTCCGGCGTAAAGAGAGGATGGGCAAAGTGATAGCGAGCGATGATCTTGTCCGGGTCAATCCTGTCCGTGGCGTTAAGGGTCACGCAAAAGGTTTCCGGCGCCTGGATGCCCTGCAGAATGTTCATGTCATAGGTCACCTGGACGCGATCCTGGTCATTATCGAACAACAGGGCATTCCAGCTCGACCAGACCCGCTGCCGCCGTGGCAGCAAACGGATGTCCGTGTGCAGCACCACCTCGTTATCCTGGTAGCCAAGCCGTGACAGACAATCCTTCTCGCGGCTGTCCGGGTCGGCCAGCAGGGCCAGGGACTGATCGCTGTGGCAGGCGAGAATGACCTGATCGAAGGTCTGCTGTTCGCCGTTCACCGTGAGAGTGACACCCTGGTCGTGGCGGCGCACTTCACTGACCGCGGCGCGGGTATGAAAACGGGCTGAACACTTGGCCACCAGGGGAGCCACATACTGGTTTGAGCCTCCGGGCACCACATACCACTGGGGCCGGTTGGTCAGTGACAGCAGACCATGATTCTGGAAAAAGCGGATGAAAAACTTGGCCGGGAACACTTCCATCTGCTCCAGAGAGCAGGACCAGATGGCACCTCCCATGGCGAGGATATAATCCCGGCAGAAACGCTCCCCGTAACCGTGCCGGCGCAGGTACTCTCCCAGGGGCATTTCCCCCGCCTCAGTGTTCAGCAAGCCGGGCGCATTGCGATTGAAACGCAGGATGTCACCGATAAAACGCCAATGTGACGGACTCAGCAGATTGCGCTTTTGGGCAAAGATGCCGCCCAGCCCATCTCCACAATATTCCAGGCCGTTGCGCTGGTCGCTCACGGCAAAGCCCATGGCGGTAGGCTGCCCCTGCAGACCCAACTCGTCCAGCAAGCGCAGATAATTGGGGTAGGTGCGGTCGTTGAAAACGATAAAGCCCACATCAATGGCGTAATCGCCGTGATCACGACGTACCGGTACGGTGCAGGTGTGGCCACCGAGATAGTCGTTGGCCTCAAAGACGTCCACCTGGTGATGCCGGGAGAGATACCAGGCGGCGGTCAGGCCACTGATACCTGCGCCGACAATGGCAATACGCTGACTCATGCCTGTTCCTTTTTGCTGACGGGGCTGTGATGACTGTGATCGTTATCGTACTGGGCCTTGGCGGCCTTGAAGGCCTCGGTGACCCGCTCGCGCACCCCGGCATGGGGCACCACCGGCGGGGGGTAATCCGGTGCCAGCAATGGCTGTTTCCAGGGTTCTTGGACGGTCTTGTTGTCCAGTTCGCGCAATGCGGGCACCCAGTGGGCAATAAACTGACCCTGGGCATCGAAACGCTGACTCTGGCGGACCGGATTGAACACCCGAAAGTACGGCACCGCATCGGTACCGGAGGAAGCACTCCACTGCCAGCCACCATTGTTGGCGGCAAAATCGCCGTCGATCAGGTGCTGCATAAAGAAACTCTCCCCCCACCGCCAATCCAGCCACAGGTGCTTGCTGAGAAACATGGCCGTGACCATGCGCAGACGGTTATGCATCCAGCCAGTGGCCACCAGTTGGCGCATGGCCGCATCCACCAGCGGGTAACCGGTGCGGCCTTCACACCAGGCCTGAAACCGCTCTCGATCCCGGGACCACTGGAGCAGCTCGGTTTCCGGCCGAAACGCGCCACCACGGCTGACCCGGGGGAAACGGGCCATGATCTGGCGATAGAAATCCCGCCAGGCCAGCTCGCCAATCCAGCAGGCGGCGCCATCCCGGGCACCCGCATCGGCCATGGCCCGGGTCGCCGCCCGGTAACAGCTGGCCGGAGACAAGGTGCCGGCAGAGAGGGCCGCGGACAAACCACTGGTGGCAGGTTCGGCGGGGAAATCCCGGAGTTTTCGGTAACCCGCCAGATGGTGCTCAACAAAGTGGTCCAGTTGTTTCAGCGCCGCCGACTCACCCGGCTGCCAATGACGGGTCAGGGAGTCGGCCACCGTCAGGGTCTTCAGGGCAGCGTCCACTGTGGTCCTGCCGACAAAATGCCCCTTGCCGTGGCTCTTCTCCGGCAACGGCGGCACCGGCTGGAAGTGGCTGTCGAGCCACACATCCCAGCGTTTCTTGTAGGCACTGAACACCGTATACGGCGTTCCCTTGCCGGTATTCAGAGTGCGCGGAGGCACCAGCACACTGTCGTCATAGCCGGTGATACCCACACCCTGCGGCTCCAGCGCCCGGGCCACGGCCCGGTCGCGGTTCAATTCGTTCAGCGGATACTCGCGGCTACAGAAAATGTGCTCGACGTCATTCTCGCTGGCAAAATCCGCCAGCATTGCTGGCACGGCAGCGAAGTCACCGGCATCCAGCACATGCAGATCCACCCCCCGCGCCGCCAGAGCATCGCCCAACTCCAACAAACTCTGCAGCACATACCAGCGCCGCAATGGCGCCACCTCGTGGGCATCCCACTGTTGCTCGCACAGACAATACACCGCTATTACCGGCCCACCCTGCGACAGCGCCTGCTGCAAGGCGCGGTGGGCATGAACACGCAGGTCGTTGCGATACCAAACCAGATTCATGGGTTGCCCCCGTTATCGTCTACCGTTGCCATACTGGCCTCGGGATTCATCGTCTCCAGGGCCAGCAATTGCTCCGCCACCGCCTGACGGTCCCCGGTCAGTCGGGTAACCGCTGCCGGCGGCGCCTCCACCACTCTGCCCCAACAGGCGGCAGGCCAGGGCAATGACGGCTGAGACCAGAGACGCTGGCGCTGACTGGCGCTGGGCCAGTGATCCATCACCCAGAGCACCCCGCAGGGCTGCCGGTCAGCCAGCAACGCGGCCAGGGCATCCATCTCCACGTCCCGCTGCAGGCACCAGAGGGGCCGTTGTAGCACCATGGCCAGCTCCAGGGCCGGCAAGACATCGCCCACTGGCATCAGCAGCCAGCCGAACTCCCGGCGTCTGGGGGACAGAGACAGTGCGCGGGCAGCCCATTTCTGCGTCAGCACCGCGTCCAGCAGCGCCAGGTGGGCAGAGAGGGAGGCACTGCCCGTCAGTTGCTCGCGCAAGGGGTCGGTGAGCTCACGGATGACCTGGCCGAGGCTGTAGTCCGCCAGCAAACGGTTGATCAGTTGCTCGAGTCGGCGCACGTTCATGGTTTCCAGGGCCTGCAGGGCATCCTGTCGGGCCTGCGCCCAGGGCTGACCATTGTCCACGGCCTGTTGCGGCTCCTGCTCCCCCGACAGCAGGGAGGCCACCTGGCTGATGGGCACCCCCTTTTCCACCCAGTGCACAATGCGCCGGATCTGCTCCACCTCAGCGCTCCGGTAACGGCGATGCCCTTTGGCGGTGCGTTCCGGTTTCAACAACCCATAGCGACGTTCCCAGGCACGCAGGGTGACCGGGTTCACGCCGCATTGTTCACTGGCTTGCTGAATGGTCAGCACATCGCTCATACCCGGTTCCTCAGTCCCAGGTCATCCGGGTAGGGAGACAGGTAGCCCTGCTTTTCCAGATAGGGTTGCGGCACCTTGCGCATGCCGCCACGCAGCAGGGTCATGGGCACGATCAAAGGCACTTCCTCGCGCAGATAGGCCTCGATCTGTTCATTGATCAGGGCGCGGTCGGTGTCACTGAGCCCCTCGCGCAGGAACCCTGCCAGGTGCTGCAGCGTATTCACGTGAGCCCCCCGGGATACCCGCTTTTTCATGGCCGCCATCAGGCCGTGGATATATTCCTCAGCAATCTCTTCCAGTGGCCGAGCTTTCAGGTCACTGAGCAACGGACCCAGCTGGCGATAGGTTTTCTGGCAGTGCGCCAGCAACTGGAATTTATGTCGGCTGTGGAAATCAATCAGCCGCTGGGCTGTCAGCCCCTGTTCACGCAGTTGGCACCAGTCATCGTAGAGAAACACCCGTTCGATGAAGTTTTCCCGCAGGGTGTCGTCATTGAGTCTGCCCTCTTCTTCCAGGGGCATGAGGGGATAGTGGCGTTGCAGGGCCGCAGCAAACAGTCCGCTGGCCTCACGGTGCTGGACATGGCCGTCATCGTTATAGACGCGGATACGCTCCATACCGCAACTGGGGGATTTGGCCATCAGGATATAGCCCCGCAGCGGTGCCAGAGAGGGCATGGCCCGGTCGATGAAATCCTGCATCAGCTCGGTATGGTCACGCAGGCCGTCGGTCGTGATTAACCGCAGCATCCCGTCTTGCTCGGTGAGGTGCATGGCCTTGCGAGGCGCGCTGAGCCCTGACCCCATTTCCGGGCAGAGGGAACGAAACTCGAAATAACGGGACAAAACGCCGGTGCAGTAGCGGGAATGTTTGTGCCCCTTGTCGTGGCGCACTTCCAGACCCAGCAAACAGGCGCTGATACCAACCGGGATTTTTGCAGAGCGGATCATGTGCCACCTCATACCTGTACAAAGAATCATATTTGTACAAGTTTAGGCCGGAGTACAGTCAACACGCCGTGAAGCCTGTGATGATCCTGCCTCGCGGCATCACAACCGGTGGGTGCAATCACGGGCCAGGCTATCTATACTGCCCGAAAAACTGACCAAATGGACAGTATCATGCGTATCCTTGTGTGTGGCGGTCGGGATTTTTCCGACCAGGCATTACTCACCCGCAGCCTGGCACGGCTGCTGCGTGACAACACCTTCAGTCTGCTGATTCACGGCAATGCCAGTGGCGCAGACCGGCTGGCCAGCCAGTGGGCCCATGACAGCGGTGTGGACCAGGTCAGTTACCCGGCCAACTGGGTGGCCCACGGCCGGGCGGCGGGCCCCATGCGTAACCGGCGCATGCTCCATCACGGACGGCCCCAGGCCGTGGTGGCCTTTCCCGGCGGACGAGGCACCGCCAACATGATTCAGCTGGCCGAGGATGCGGGCTTGCCAGTCTGGCAACCGGCGCTGGATGGCGAAGATGGCCTGCCCACGGCCCAGGGCCTGGTCGCCCGCTGACAGCCCCCGCTCTTGTCTTTCAGCACACAGGACGCCGTGACAACGCCGGTCCCGGTGTTCCCGGTGGAGGCCACTGGGCAAAGCAGGTTGGAGAGCGGGTTGGAGAGAAACAGCAGCCGGGGACCGCAGTTTCAAGGGGATGAGCGAAAGCTGGGGCGCAGACTGTCTGTGACTGCAGAAACGAAAAAGGGCCCGCCGTAGGCGAGCCCTTTAAATATGGTGGGTCGTGCTGGATTCGAACCAGCGACCAATTGGTTAAAAGCCAAGCAGTTAAAGCGATGCAACCTTTTGTATTTTATGGATTTGCCCCTATAAAATTTCCCCACTTTGCGCGATGCAGTCGGTTTTTTAAGTAACTGTTTCCCTTGAGTTTATTTAACTCGAAACCGCTTTATTGGGGAAAAAATTTCAACCTGTTCCAGGGGCAAGCATCTCCGCCTTATACTGTCCATCCATACAGTATAAAGGTGCATCATGACCACCCTCCTTATCGGCCCTTTCCGGCCCACCAGAACCACCTTGCTGCCCTGCTTCACAGAACGCGTATCCGCCGGTTTCCCCTCCCCTGCCAGGGGGTACATGGAAGACCCGCTGGACCTGAACGACCTGTGCGTTCGCCGCCCAGCGGCCACCTTTCTGATGCAGGCCACCGGCAACGCCATGACAGGGGCCGGGATATTTGATGGGGATGTGCTGGTGGTGGACAGAAGCTTGAAGGCCCGCCACGGGAGCCTGGTGATTGCGGAGCTGGCAGGTGAGCACATTGTTCGCCGGCTTCAGCTGAAACCGCGCCAAGGGCTGCTACCTGAGAATGAGGAATACCAACCGATCTGGCTGGATGACGAAGTGCCGGCACACGTCTATGGTGTGGTGACATGGACCGTCAGGAACCACCGGGGAGGCAAACGCGATGTGCGGGAGGATGGACATCGACGAGGCGCCGATAAAGGAATTTGTGCGGGATACCCTCAATATTGAGCTGGACCTGCACACCAATCACGATTTACGGCCGACCCAGACCGTGGCCACCATCGGGAACGACCGGCAGCAGGTCAATCCCACTTGGGGTATCCAGCCCGCCTGGGCAAAGAAACTACTGATCAACGCCCAGAGTGAAACTGTCGCTGAGAAGAAGACTTTCCGGAACGCCTTTGCCGAATCACGCTGCATGGTGCCCTGCTCTGGCTGGTACGAATGGCGTGATGAAGGCGGGCCCAGAAAGCAGAAGTATCACTTCGCAGCAGCTGACGGGAATCCGCTGCTGATGGGTGGGATTCTGTTTCCCGGAGAAGAAGGCCCGAAGCTGATCACGCTGACGATCGACCCCAACAAGGAATGCGCCGAATACCACCACCGCATGCCCCAGTTCGTGCCGCACCAGCACCTGGAGCAATGGCTTACCGGATCCGTGGAAGAAGCCTTGCAGCTGGTGACGCCGCTGCCTGACGGCAGCGTTCAGATTCAGCGGGCATGATATTCAGCAATAGCTTACAGCCGCCCAACCTGAAATCTGAGAATCTGACCCTGCCCGCCGCCGGCCACTGTTCTCTCCATTTTTTGGGCCAGCGACTATTGTGTCAGCGATCCAGCGGCGGGTTTTTCCTACCGGTACGTACCTATAGGTACAGCACAAAAAAAAACACCCCTCCGCTTTGACTTCATCGAACGTTTGACTACATGCTTATTTACAGAAGGGGGCAGGCATGCCCCTGGAAGGGAAACGGGCCAGCGTTGCAGCGCCAGCCCGTTTGTAACTAAACCAGCTGTAGCTTGGCGATCAAACTAAGGGCTTAGTAAGGTTACTATTTGATGTTGCACTATTGCGCAATAATGCGTCAACAACATCAGGCCCTTTCGCTCGCCATCCTGCAGCCAACAAAGAGGGCTGAGAGATGCTTGTACATCCCCCAGAACCTTTCTGGTGGATCGTGGTGCGATCGCTTGAGCTATTGCTCGTGCTGTTGCGCATGACCCGCAGGAAGTAGCTACAGGCCGGCAGCAATGCCGGCCTTTTCTATGGAATACAGCGGGCGGCCTTGAAATTGAACGAGGCCGCCCCTACCTTCTCTATTCAATTAATAGCACAAGAGGTCCACATGGGACGTGACAAAGCAAAGGACGACAGATTATTCAATTGCAGCGAACCTCATGAGGCAGACTACGTTGCCGGCCTCTACCCAGGCCACGAAGAAGAAGTGCGTGAGCTTCTACAAAAATTATGCCTGGCAGGGGAGATAAAGAACTCTACCCACTTGGAGGTATACCGGCTGATTAAGGAAAAACTTAAACTCTCGATACCTCTAATAAAACTCAGAACCCTAGATAAGCCCAAACCCAAAAAGTAAATACCCAGGCAGTTAGATAGAGCCGCACCGGCTCTATCTACACCTCAACCACCGACGTTGTCAGCGCAGGCACTTCATAAGAAAGCCGCCCATCCTCAATCATCGCTTTCTTGGTAGCCGCCACGCCCTCCCCCTTTACCGTGATATTGGTGCCATCCCGGGTTTGCACGGTGCTGGTACCGTCCCCATTGTTGCTCTGCACAGTCACCACGTAGCGGCCCTCACCCTGCAGCAACCGCCGGAATTTCAGCCATGGATTGCGTGTACTCATGCATTTCGCTCCAGTGTCACTGATTGATAGACAGCCGCTCCACCGGCCCGCTGGGCTGAAATCTGGTTGGCCAGAACCAACCCCATATAATCCAGCTGGCTGTCATCATGGATAACCTTCACCAACATGCCTGGCACCAGAATGCCAGGTGCGGCACCGTTTTCAGGGATGATGACGCTCAGGGTTTCCACCACCTTGTTGCCCGACCCAGCCAGCTCAGCTTTACCGCGGCTGATGGCAGACTGCGAATCAGTGATCAGATCGTCGTAAATATCCGGCATGGGGTCGGTGCCCCCGCTACCATCGCGCTGCACATCGACGGCTTCGCCCTGGCTGATGCCACTCACATAGCAGGCATTGAACGCCGGCGCCGGCTCATACTGGGCAGACCGGCTGCGCACCATGCCGATATAGATCGCCGCATCAGGCGTGGCCGTGCCCCAATCCCAGGGCAGCACTTTGTAGCGCGGCTGGATCGTCCACGAGTCCGCAGCCATCCCTGGCACCATAATCCCGCCTGCGGCCGTCACGATCTGAGCAATCACCTGAGCCGGGCTCTTGTCCCGGTAACTGAGCGCCCCAGCAGGAATTGGCCAGTCTGGCAGATCCAGATTGCCCCCAGTGGGCCAGGTCAGAGTGAAGCCGGTGTTATCGAGCTCAGCATTGGCAGCCTGTGCGGCCGTGGTTGCAATCGAGTTGCTGTAACTACGGGTAGGCGCAAAGGGTGCTGCCATGTACTGGGTCCGGCTCACACCGGAAATCGTGAACTTCTCAGTCGGGAATTTCTCATCGCTGGTGTAGCGCTCGATAGAGAACACCCAGGCATGGCCATTGATTGTCACGCTGATGTCTTTCATGCCGCCGGCCCCCGGCGCCACCAACGCCAGTGACCCCTGGCCATACAAAGTGCCGGAGAACTTCCAGCTCAGGGAATCAATATCCAGGCCGACTGATACTCCCTGCACCTGCAAAGGGGTGCCAGTGGCCACATCAGTGATCTGCAGCGTATTCATAATCAGATAAACCGTTTTGATTTCCGGGGGATCAGCCGGATCAGGCGGCGGATCCACCGGATTCGGCTCCACCGGGTAGGGGAGGTTGTAGTCGTGCCAGATGCTTTGGCCGGCGCCCCAAGGGAACCGGTGCCGGCTGTCGCGCTCGGATGCCTGGCGGGCGGTGATCCGCTTGCTGACGTCGTGCGGCACGATCGGGCGCGCCGCCGCCACGAAACCGAACCGGAACTCGAGCGCGAGCGGATCCAGTACGTCGATCGGGCCGGAATGAGTGGCCAGGGTGACCGTCGTTGCCGTGTCAGTCTGTCGCAGGGCCGCGATCGCGGCCGAGTCGTCATATACCGTTCCGGTCAGGTTCACCGAGTACCAGGGCATACCCTTGGTAGCATCGCGCGCCGGCGTCTTCATGATCCAGGAGCTGATATAACCGGGGCGGTCGATGGCGAAGGCCCGACCCCAGCTGACCGCGTGATTGCGATCGCGCGGCACTGTCTGTGCCCACCGGGCCACACGCTCGGCCTGATTGCAGACTCCAGTCGCCCAGGTGCTGACGTGGACGCTGTCCTGGTGCTCACTGGACTGGAACCGCCCGCCGACCTGCAGATCCTTCTGGATCGCCCGAATCCAGCCCAGGCCCCGCCTATCGTCTGCAGCCGTTGCAGGCGTGATCGTCAGGTTGCACAACAGGGCCAAGGATCCGGCGCGCTGCAGGGGTGCGCAGTATTCCACCGTGAGAGATGGCCTCTCCCAGGGAAACGCCGGGACCGTGTCGTCGGCCAAATCCAGCACCAAGGCTAGCGGATCATAAGGGATCGCGTAGGGCGCGGTATCAAGGTTTAGATCGACGCTGTCCCACTGCTCGACGACATAAGGCACCGTTACGGCTCCACTTCTTCACCCTGCAGGGGACCACTGGCCACCGGCCGGTAGTAGGGGCGAGGACTGAACGTTACGCCGCCGCTCTGCACGCTGGTGCCAGTGCTCCACGCAGGTTCCTCGGCACCAGTCGTGCCGGCAACGGTCACCTCGTAGACGTAACCGTTAGGGATTGACGGGTGAACGATCGCGCCGGCATTCAGGGCAGTGCTTGCCTGAAAGTCATTGCCGTAGTGATCGAGCGCCAGCGCGATTACCGGGCCGTCCCATCCGGTGTAGGTGATATCAAACGCGCCATTGGCGGCGCTTTGCCCGACCGCGACTACCTTGCGGTCGGACGGGTCATCTTTAATAACGACGACGTCACGGGCCACCGGAGTGCCATCGATCTGGACGGTGCCCGCGATATGTGCCTGACCTTCGCCACCACCACCATCCCCACCGGTCTCGTCGACAGCTGTGATCGTGATCTCTACGTCATTGTTTAGATCAATGGCGAGAGCAATATAAGCTTTGCTTTGATCAGTCTTGGTGCCGACCAGCGAAACAATGCTGCCAAGAATCTCACGCGGTAGGCGCAAAGTCTCCTGGGCGGATCTAAATATCCTGACGCCCGCAATCGGCTGCCCTTCGGCCACGGGCTGCATAGCAAGAACGGGATCAGGATCTGTGTCATTGATATTGAGATCCAGATCCACCCAGCCGAGTGAAGATTCGTATGCGACGACAAAAAAAGGGTTTTCAATGGCCATTGTCACCACCAATCCGGGTGATCTGTGACACCGCATTCATAAAGATCATTCTGGCTAAAGCTCCAGGGAATCCATGTATAGCCACCGATTGTTGCCGGCTCCAAACTCCAGCTTGCGCCCCTCCATTCGTTATAGTTGATCCAGAAGTAACCTTGCGAACCAGACTCCCCTAGCTGGCAAATCCCAGGCAAGGAACAAAAATGATAATCGGCATACAGCGAGCTGAGACTCGATGGTTTAGGCACATCAGAGCCCTTGTAGGAGCATAAGGCAGGCAGCAAGGCGCGAACGGAACTCAGCGGATTTCGCTTGTAACGATCAAAATCTAGACCGTAGGGTTCAAAATCGGAATTGTTAGCGGCAGAAGGCAAGGTACCCATAGGTGTTCTCAGCCCCCAGAAATTAGAAAGCGACTGCTGAGATCCGCCGGTAGCGTTTACAGCGGTGGGCACACTCCCCCCCCCGAATCCAAGAAAGAAGTTTCCAGGATCATCGCGCAACAGGTCTGGACTTTTTACGGCCCCTACAAAAAGCTGCGGGTAGTAACTGCCTTTCGCATTGTTAAGGCTATCACTAGCATCAACGCTTGAGTGGCCCTCAGGATAATGGGACAAGAACCAGAACGCCTTATCGTCAGCCACAACGGTCCAAGCAATGTTTGATGCCTGGCTGGATTGAAAGGTGTTCACATATAGACACGCAACAGCATCAGAGCTATTGCCTGGCGCCGGAATCCGCTCGTGCTGCCAGCCATTGACGCCCTCACTGACGACGCCGGGCCAACTGTCGTCATAAATGGAGCCCACACCGGGCGTTGTGATCGAGTCCCAAATAAACAGACCGACGCTTACAGATGCCCATGTCACAACCTCAAATACGCCGTTGCCATTAGATAGCCCGATCCGGCGCTTCTGGACTGTCGTGTCCTCGTAGTCCACAGACCAGCCTGCCGCCGGCTTACTACCATAACCGTCGACAAGGCAGGCCTTGAGGATATCCATAAAAGCGCTTGCCGCCGCGCCATTCGTGGACGACGCCGGGTAGGAGGGCGCCCCTGCATCGGTGCTGCGGTAAACAGTAGCCATCAGTTGTGATCCCCTCGCAATTCGATTTTGAGCTGGTCGTCGTCGACGGTGGCCTGACCCGGGAGTACGGTCCGGATCATCCAGAGCGGCGCGGCAGCGGCGTCAGTGTCGAAACGCACGGTATTACCCACGGACCAGCCGGAACCCCAGCCGTCTGCTAGGATCGTGAAGTAAGGCGTCCCGGTCTGGGGGTTTGTGGGCGAGAAGTCGGCAGCCGTGGATCCAGTGGCCACCAGGCCGCGCTGCTCGCCGTACAGCTCAAAAGCTGTCGTGCTGGTGAACTTGATCTTCCAGCGCTCCGGGACGCTGCCCCGGTTGTCGATCGCTACCGGGTAGGCGATCAGGTTGTACTGCGCGGTCGTTTCCTGCCCTTCTCCATCGTAATCGCCCGGGTCGACGGTGTAGCTGGCCCAGCCGCGCACGCGAGCCTGAAGGTCGCCCAGGTACACAGCAGAGGCGACCCAGGTGTCACTGGCTGGGAAGTCGTGATACAGCGGCTGGGCAAGCTGCAGGGTGCCGTCGATGCGCGCCTCAGTGCACAGAGCCATGTCGTCGATTCGGTGGACAAAGTGCAGGTCACCCGTCAGCGGGTTGCTTTCACCATCCTGAGCGGTGAATGGGTTGGCCAGAGTCACAGTGCCCGCATCCTTATCCAGCGCATACATGGCCGGATCCAGGCGAACCCCCTCGTCGTCCTCAATCCAGGCGTCGTGTAGCTTGTCACGGCCAGCATTGACGACCAGGTCAGCCGCCGGCGAGTCAATCAGATCCGCCTGGGTGTGTGTCAGGACCAGAATATCGGCATCGCGCATGATTGGGACACGCCCGTCCGCCGGCAGCCGCACTGGGTCAAGTCCCAGAATTTCAGGATCGAGGGGGATTTGCTTAAAACTGATCGCGTTATAGAACAGGCTCTCGGCGGTCACCGGCTCTGGGAAAGTAATTTCAGCAATACCGTCCTGCAGGGTGACCTCACCAGTGATGCCATCGCCAGTAATCACACCCTGGTTATCAGCTTCGCCGTTATATTGCTCTCCGGTCTCGAAGTCATCGGCCCGCACGGTAAAGCCATTGGGGCGAAGCGGTGACGCTATGGTCCGGAAGGTAGACCCCTTGAAGACACTCCAGTCATCACCGATAAGGATGCTGATCGGCGTTACTGTGGCGTTTGGCGGTCGACCATCGTAAGTGGTGATGACACACAGCGAGGTCGTGTAATTGATCGTGCCAAGAGCGATACCAGTTCCGGTAGTCGTGTTGAAGTTGCGCAACAGCCTCCCCTCGGCATCATCAAACCAAAGCTCACCACCGATATCGAGCACCACACTACCCGGCACAATCGGCGAGCTCTCAGAGAGGTAGAACCGCCAATCGTTTTCCTCACCCGTAAACTGGTCCTGGCTGACCTGCTGGGCACCAGAGGCCAGCTGATAGTTGACATCAACATCATGGCTGCGAATTACCTCAGTCTCCACCGTGGTGTTATAGGAAGACGAGGTATTACCTAACGACGCCCCAGTCACCATCCGAACAGTTGCCATGCTCCGCCCCTTATGCGTTTACCTGTCTGAGGAAAGTGTTACCGGCAATCACAATTTCACCGGTGGAATAATTCACAGTGCCAACGAACACTAAATCGCGGCGGCTCACCAATGAGCCATTACCGTTGTCTGTGATCCAGTGGGACTGATCCACGAAATTAGAGCTCAGGGTCTGGCCGGCCCCATCTTTCACAGTCCGCTTCACCGATTTAATGATCGTAAAGTCCACCGACCCCGGTTCAATATCGGACTCTGTTTGCATGACGATATCGGCCTTGTTGTTGTTATCCGGAACCGTTGTGGTAGCAGTGAGAGATTGATCGCTGATATGCGTGTAATCCGCCGTCACCAGATCATCCGGGACAACCTCAGTGGTTATCTCTATTTGCCCGATCCAGTAGTTAATACGCCCGGTAGCATCGCCCGTGATAGTGCCATCACCCGCCACATCGGTGGCCGTCATGGGAGTGCCACCTACATCCCAAGAAAGAGTGACTGACCCGGGCACTACCTGCCCATTGGCCAGCTGCATCACCAACGGAGTGACTCCGTCGTAAGCTTCAGGATCATGCACATACAGGCTGCTTTCAGTCCAACGGTAAAAAATGACAGAACCAGCGTCGGGTTGCGCCTGAAGAGTGGCCACGATACTGCCGGTGTCATAGTTCACTTGGCCCGACCCATCCCCGCGCAGGTTGCCAGTGCCATCATCCTGCAGTTCATACCACTTACCCAGGTACTGATAGCTCAGGTTGAACGACATGGGCGCCGGCGGCGGATCCAGGCTCAACACATAATTGAAGTTGCGGTTTGATTCCTCGATATCAATTCGCCCGGTATTGGGGATTTGTTGACGCAAAGTACCGGGCCGGTAGGTCAGGTTCACCACTGAAGAGGAAGAGCTAAACAACCAGTTAATCAGGCCCGTCCGGTAGTCAATCTGAGTTCCTTCTAGCGCACCTTGAATCCCGCCGCTATTGAGGAAGACACCACCTTTATCGGTATAAGTCTCTCCACTTACTGTGATATTAAGCGAACCAGGCACCATCGCCGTGGGCATGGTGGAACTGGTCCCACCCTCCACAGTTACCTGCATTGAGATATTGCCAGGCCCAGAAGGGACAACCTGACTGACAAAACCGCCGGGCCGCTGATCAATAAATGGCGTCTCATTGCTAGCCGTTGGAATGATCGGTGCGAAAGTCTCAGATACCACGATGGATGACGCCCCGCCTGCAGCAGGCTCAGCAAGGTTAGTCGAACCAAAATACTTTGCAGAAGTGGCAGGTTGCGTACTGTAAATAAGTGAAGGGCCAGCAGGTTTCGGATTCGGGTCTCCCGCAGGGAAGTCTCGCTTCAGCTCCGCAGAAAGCTCCAGAATGTACTGGTCGGCCTTGAAAGTCCGAATATCACCGCTGCTCACCTGGTAGGTGAACGTCTCTTCGGTACGCTCCACGTTGAGAATTTTGATGAACTGCTGGGAAGCAAGATCCTGCCCTTCCTGAAGCAACAATGTCTCTCCGATCTCTGGGGCAGTCACGTTGTTCACACTCGGGGCATAGCAGATGATCGTGCGCTGCCCTTGGAGCTGGGTGCCACGGAGTGCAAGAGCGGTAACAGGCCCAGGAATAACGAACGACTCAATACGCTGCCGAGCCTGCCCTCGCTCATCGTAAAAGTCTTGGGTCGTGAAAAGCAGCCCCGAGACGTTCGGATCCAGGGGCTGCGCGCTCAGGATTGAATGTGCATCCAGGTACAAATCCGCCGTGGCAGTATCCACCTTGAGAAATGCCTTTCTCAGGCTCACATTGCCGTAAGTGCGGTTAACACGGGAGATATCCTCAAACAGGTTGTTGATATCGCCGTCGATCACCTCAAGGCCGGTCATCTGCCCGCCACCGTCCTCGTTGTCGCTCAGCCGCTCTGGCTGCATCAGCTTGATATCATCACTGGTAATCGGCACGAATTCGCTCCTTTATTGCGGGGGCTCAACGGTGTGTAATCTCAACGTGGCGACATACCAGGCGCCAGGCTCAAGACTGATATGGGTGCTCCCTTTAATTGGGGTAGCATCAACAGCGACTCCCCGCGTACGGTCGAATGCCACGTAAAACTCCCGACCATCGTCAAGGGTGAGCGCCATTGCCGCGTTACCGGCCCCTTCCTTAGTTATCAATGCATCCAGAGTGCCCCTGGGCAGCCAGCCACTCAGGGTCACCGGGCGGCCATAAAGCTTCACACCAGACTGAATGATCAGCCCGCCCGTAAGCCCGCGCTCTTTTTCCTCGGCCATCTGGTTGAAACTGAACTCATCATCCCAGAGCAGGTTGTCGGTCAGGTCGATTTCATCCAGCGTCACTGCGTTGCCCTCATGCCGGTTTCATTCAGAAAATCCAGCAGCTTATTCACGTCTTCAGGGTCCCCGCTAAGGTTGGCGTTGCTGCCGTTGGGTAGTGTGAATTCCACTTTTTGGGTTGGCCCGCCAGACGGAGCGCCAGAGGATGGGTTTCCAGCTTGTTGTTGCGCATTCTGGAAGCGCTCTTGCCGGGCCGCCGCTCGCTGCTGGCTTTCTTCCTGCCGTAGTTCCTGCATTCTCTGCTGGTAGATCTGCTCATTGATCTGCATCGCCTCGGCATATTCCCGTGCCGCCCGGCTGGCGCCCTGTTCCTGCGCCGCTTCCATTTGCCGCTGAAGCTGCTTTTGCCGCTCCTCAAACTTACGACGCTCAATATCCTGAGCGGTGCCGGTCATCTGAATAAGTTCCGTGCGCAGGCTTTCCGTGGTGCTCTCCGCGCTGTCAGCCAGGCCATCCAATTGCTGCTTGGCACTGGCGATGGCACTTTTGAGGGTTTCGAGCTTCTCCTCGCCCAACAGTTTGGCGCCCTGCTTGGCTCGGCTAGCCGCATTGAGGAAGCTGTTCAGGTTGCCGCTTTGCGCAGCCATGGCCCGGTCGTAATTTTCCTGCGCTGCTGTCACCTGCTCCTGTACCGCTGCCTTAGCCTGGTAAACAGCCTTCAGCCAGGAACCAATACTCAGCACAGCAAACTGGGTTTGCTCTTTATAAAGGCGATCAAAAAGCTGCCCGGCACCTTCACCGGTCTGGTAAAACGTATCTCGAATGCCATAGAACATCCGCAGCAAAGCGGCCCCGGCACTGCCAGCTTTATCGGCTCCCTGTTGGGCCTTTTCTCCCGCCTGCTGCGCGGCCTGGCCTTGCTGTTGATATGCCTGACTGGTGTTCTTAGCCGCTTTAGCCTTCTGCTGCTCGCCTCGGGTGGCGGACTCTGTGGTTTTTTGGTGCGCATCGATCGCGGCCTGGGTGCGCTTCAGGGTTTCATTAGTAGCAGCCGCCACTTCGCGCATAGCTTTTGCGTATTCACCCTGAGTCAGAATGTTGTCTTGCATGGCCTGATCCAGTTCCCTGATCAGCGCAGCACCACCGGCTTCTGAATCAATCGATGACAGAGCTGCCCGAAAGGCCTCCATCATTACCTTGGCAGACTGCTCACTTTCCAGCCCAGCTTTTGCAATCTGCTTATTGATGGACTGGAACTTGGTTATGGCCTCCTTTTCCAGTTCGGTGATGCCGCCGGTGATCTTGCCCAGGTCGAGGTCGAGTTCTTTCAGGGCCTCACCCAGCTTACTGCGCGCTGCTCGCGCCGCACGATCAGACGCCGAGACTTGCTTGTCAGAGGCCTTAACCGCTGCCGCCACAATCGCGTCGTAATCCTTTTCAGCAGCTTCTGCAGTACCTTTGCTTGCTGACTTTTGCGCATCTGCTGATTTTTCGGCCTCGTCAGCGAGCCCACCGAACAGGTCAGACCCGGCATTCTTTATGTCCTGTAGGTCCTTCTTTACCCCGTCGGCGAAGTCCTGGCCTGTGCGCTGTGCCTTGTCAGCAAAGGCCCGCAGGTCCGCAGCCAGCTCATCACTGCCTAACGCACCCAGCAAGGTGGATAGCCCGCCCGCAACCGCGGCGGCGGAATGGGTGATAGATGTGGCCGCCACCTGCCACAAACCGGTAACGATGTTCACCCCGATACGGGTAACCGCTACCACCTTCTCAGTTACCGTGATTACCGATTCCAGAGCGGTAGAGACATTCTTGGCAAAGGTATTGATAGACCCGTCAGCAGCTGCCTCCCGCAGGGTAGTCAGCAGATCTTTCATGCGTGTTTTCAGGGAATCCAAGGCCCCTGATTTAGCGGCCAGGGCGAAGAAGTCAGTGAGCTCCTTCCGCAACGAGGTCATCAGGCCGGCAAACCCGCTGATACGATCAGCGCCAGCCCCTTCTGACATCCGACCCAGTTCATCGATCAACTGGGTAAGCACTTCGGTACCCAGCTCGCCATCACTAGCCATCTGGCGAATTTCACCGCCAGCCCGGCCAGTGATGTTGCCCAGGGCCTCCATGATCGGGATGCCTGAGTCGGTAATGCTGTTCAGCTCTTCCAGCTGAAGCCGCCCGCTCTGCCATGCCTGGCCAAGCTGGGTAATCACCGTGTCCAGTGTCTGAGCACCGCTGCCGTATTTGGCATTGGCATCGATCAGGCTTTGCAGTGATCCATTCAACGGATCAATGCCAGCAACCTTTAAGCGCCTCGCAGCCTCTGCAGTAGCACCCAGGCTCTGGCTATTTCGCTCCGCAATGCGGTCCACTTCCGCAAGGACTTCACGCCCCTGTTCCACGGAACCATAAAGCGCACCGAACTGACGCTCCAATTCCTCCAGATCACTGCCAGCAGTGATCAGCTTTGTGAGGCCCGCTCGCAAGGTCTGGAATACACCTACCCCAGCCACCAGGCCCAGCAACTTGCCCTTCAGTCCGCTCATGGCTGAGCCAAAGCGGTTACCTTCCCCGCTCGCACGGTCCAGCGCCGCAGCATGCTGCTTGGCTTCTTCCGTGGCTTGGCTCAGTTCCTGCTGAGTTTGTTTCAGCTCTTTCTGGATCCGGTCTTCCGCCTGGCCCAGCTCATTGGTATCAATGCCGGCTTTGTCCAGGGTGCGGGTGTACTTGGCCAGCTCCCGCTGGCTGCGGTTATATTCCGTGGTGGCAATGCTCTGCGCTGTACGCGCCTGCCTTACCTCAAGTGCATACTCCGCTTGGGTCTGGCCTGCCTTCCGCCCTTCCTTGCGCAGGCGCTCATAAGCAGTAACGTGCTTTTCCAGTTCCTTGGTGGCCGCTTCAGCAGCCTCCTCAGAGGCTTTCAGCCCCCGCACAGCGTCCTGCTGCTTACCCAGATCCTGCAGCTCTTTTTCAAGCTCCTCCGCCCTCTCGGTTACCTCACGTAGCGAATCAGCCGCCGGATCGGCGTCTTTGCTGATCGCGTTCTTTGCGCGCAGTACCAAGCTGATTACGGCATCTTTCAGCGCCACGGGAGGTCTCCAGAAACAAAAAGCCCCGGAGGATGCGGGGCGTCAGAGGGAAGGGTTACTGCTGAGCTCAGTCAGGCATGATCACTTCAAAGGGGCTGGCTTTGCCGGCCGGGGTGCGCAGGTTGCCACTCAGCTGACCATTCACGAACTCATCGCTCATCAGGTCCATGGCTTCACTGGCATTCAGGATCGCTTCATGCACGATCACCCGAGCTTTCTTGCCGGTCGCCAGGTTCTTGCCTTCCAGGATGATGTGCCGCGGCTTCTGGATTTCCGTGGCGCCCAGCACCTTGGTGCCGGATTCGGCGTTGTAGTCATAATCTACTTCTACCGCGATGGCGGCAGCCGCATCCAAGGCTTTGATCATGCCGGCGTCAGCATCGACTTCGTAATCATCGCCTTCAACCAGGTCGGTGGGCCCGGTTGGGTCAGTGACAACAACAGAGGCACCATCAATGTTGGAATGCGCCAGCTTGACCCACTGGCCCTCTACCAACGTAATTGCTTCATCAGTCACGCTACCGGCAGTGACCGAGTGAGACGCGCTGGTGCCACCCAGAGCTTCAGCCAACAACACCGCCGGCAGGGAGTCGAAGGAAATGGACATCTGGGCCGGATCGCCCGGAATGTTCACTACGTCCAGCGCCTGGCCATAGGAGGCAGGCTGTTTGGAAACGCGGTTGCGGACCTCGGTGCTGGGCGGGGTCAGCTCAAAGCTGGGGACGTTGATAGGGCCGTTGAAAGCGCCGATAACGCCCTGCTCTACCGGGGCAATGAATACCTTGCCGGCGAAGATGAGGCCGGTGTCCTGGTAAGACATGATTATCTCCTTTGGCGCAGGGCGCCGATGATTCAGGTTTCGGGTTTAGGTTTGGGAATCAGGGTCGAGAATTAGCTGGTAGCGGGCCGTTACCGTGAGCGCCACCCAGGCCACCGGGTAACCATCCTCGGGAATGTTGTAGTCGGCATCACCCACCTCATTGCTGAGGGCCGTGCCATTCAGTTGCTCTGTGTTGTTGCGATCGGCCAACGCATGGATCAAATCGAACTCATGCTGCAGCAACCTTGCAGACACCCCATCAGCGGCTTTTTCGGCCACGATGATCTCGAAATTGATCTCGCGAACAAGCCGCCCACCGCTGCTTTTGCTGGCCCGCCGATCTTGCCCCGGCTGCAGGGCGATAAACGGAAATTCCTGCTGCTGATCCATCACCAGGGCGTGAGCCAACCACCCCTCATAAACCTCAAGGCCGGCATCACTGTGATACCCGTTGGCAGTAGTGATGGATTTCAGCCGCTCACGGTAAACGGCATAAATAGCTTCGCTTGGTATCATTCGAAGAGCTCCAGCAACAGGCCAGCTACTTTGCGCGCTGCCCGCTCTTGCAGTTCCGGCGCGATATCATTGCGCACAGACTGGAACACCTGGCTCACACTGGGGCCATGCATCACCTTGAATGCACCCCGCCCTTGGCCGGTACGCACCGCAATACCTGTGGCTCCACTGCCCCGCAACCCAGGAACATAGAAAAAGCTTTTCGCGGTGTAACGGCTGCCAGCTTTGATCATGCCGGTTACGCCACCGTGCTTCGTGCTGCCCTTGCCGCGCCCCGGGTGTTTCTTCGGCACCCGCAAGCCACGGTTTTCAAATCGGGAAAGCAGCACGCCCCGCCGGGTTGCCTGCACACCGGCTTCCCAGGAATCGCCCTTGCGCGCCGGCGGCATTACCCGCAGGTGCCGGGCGATATAGGACTTGCTCAGTGCAACCTGTTTGCTGATTTCGCTGACCGACGTTTCCCGGCCTTGCTTAGCCGCATCACTCAGAACGCTCTGGATTGCCACAGCGCTATGCTTTCCCCCAATCTGGGCAATGGCATCCAGCACGATTTTCATGTCCCGGGTGGCACGGCTCATTGGGTCACCTCAACAATCAGGGTGGTGTTTTCGTCACGCTCCAGCCGCTGAATGGTCCAGGTCTTCCCGTTCAGGGCGATCTGGTCACCCCGGCGCGGGTAGGGCCAGGCGGCTTTGGGGTATTCCACGTAAATCAGCGTGGCGATCAGGGCGTCCATGTCATCGCGCACGTCTTCGTAGTCGAGGGTGGCGACGGTTACCGGGCTGCTGCCCCGCTCCGGTTTCAGTGGCCCGGCTGTGATGGTGGCCGGGTCACCGTAGAAATTGAAAACGGCGCTATCCAGCGCCGTTTTGTAGCCATCGAACTGGCTCATGGTCAGAAGGCGTCGTTAAGACGCACCCGGCACACGGTTTCACCACCCGCCGCCGCTTCTACGAACACACCGACCTTGGTGTTATCGGTGCTTACCGTGGTGATTTCGCCGGCTGCGTCATCCCAGTAAGCATCCGCCCCCACGGCGGGAGTATCGGCGGAGGTTTTGGGCAGTTCCCAAACACCGCCAGTTTTCAGGGTGAGCTCTTCGTTGGCGGCAGCATCGTGCAATGCCACACCGAACAGGGAGCCCATGACAATCAGGTCGCCAGAGGCGGCTAGGGCAGCGGCGATAACAGTGATGTTATCGCCGCGTTGGATGAAGTTCTTAGCCATGATTGCACCTTTGCATCATTGGTAAATTAGGTGCGGACCCCGAAGGGCACCGCGGGGAGAGACGGTCAGCCGGGGTTATGCCCCGGCGTTCTTGAACAGGCCACGGTGATCGATAACACCGGCACCGAAGTCCAGCCGCGCCTTGATCTTCACGCCATCCACGTCGAAGCCCTGCTGGGTTTCGATGTACACGCCTTCCTCACCGGTGAGGTAAGCGTATTCGATGGTGTCGATGCGGGCAGGCGCGGCAGACAGGTACCAGGACGTTTCGCTCGCGTCATCCAGACGCGGCTCTACCACCACCTGCAGCTTGCCGGCGAAGGGGTTCACGTCCGCGCTCTTGGCGCTGAGGATCTCAGCAACGATCTGCTGGGCCTTGGTCTCCAGTGCCGCCGGCACGATCAGGTATTCGGCCATCAGATTCAGCGGCCGCTTGGCGTTGATGCCAGTCTGGCGACGCATCTTCTTGCGCGCTTCAGAGAGGCTATCCACACTCAGGGCAGCACCGGTACCGAGGTTGTTGTGATCGGCATGGAACAGCGCCTTGTTATCGGCCATCTTCACGTTGCCGGTGATCAGGCCCCACACCACGTTGCTCTCCAGTTCTGCAGCACTGGCACCAAAGGCGCCAGGCACACGGCTGAAAGCATCCAGATCGTCATTGATGATGGTCTGGCGAGTCAGGGCGATGATCTTGCCGTAGGTTTCCAGCTTGTAGCGCTGGTTGTCTTCACCCATGGAGCCGTAATTGAATTCACCGGAATCCTTCACCTTTTCCAGTTCCGGCGCTTCACCGAGCTGGGCACGGTTGATGAACTTGAAGTCACTGGCGCTGGCTTGGCGACAGAAGGCTGTGAAGGTACGCGGGGCAGCTTCGTAGCCGTTACGCAGGGTCTTGTTCGCCACATCCGCCAGGATGGCCGGGAAGTCGCTGGTGGAGTGCATGGCCTTGGCCGCGATCTCCATGGGGGTCATGCCACGGGTGGTGCCGCCACCGGAGTGAATCACTTCCGCCGCCATGTTCATCAGACTCATGCCGCGGAATTCGCGGGAGCCATCAGTCAACGGGTGCTGGCCGGGGTTCACGCGGTTCATGAGGGCACCGACCAGCCCAACACGCAGGGCTTCACCATCGTGGACTACCGCCACATGACCGCCCGGCACGTTGTTTTGGCTGCGGGTAGCCAGCAGGTTGAGCACTTCATTGCGAGCATCCGCCACGCTGGTGCCTGCATCGATCATGCGGTTCAGGTCAGCATCTTCAATGCGATGGGTGCGGGCCAGGTTGCGCAGCTCACTGATGCGGGTGCGCTCCTGAGCAACAGCCGAAGTCGCCGCCGCCTGGGCATCGGTACCTGCCGGTACCGGCGGAGGATCGGTACGGCCACCACGGTTCTGGGCACCAGTGGCTGCAGCTGCCGGCGGAGTGTCATCATCGCCTTCACAACCAGCAGCATTCTGTGCGGCCTGGGCATTGGCTTCAGCGGCTTCGACGCGGACCTTCAGCTGCGCATCGGTTTCGCCTTCCCGGCGGGTCAGGCCCACCGCCTTCGCGCGATCATCAAGGTTCATAACATTACCTTTTTGGTTGAGGTTGGTGGCGGCGGTGGCCGCCGGGGGTTGGCCTTGCGGCCGGTGATAGAGGTTCAACGCTCCTGCCGGAGCATTTTGGAAAGCGGCCAGATCTGCTTGGGCGACAGCCTGTACCGGTTCGATCAGTTCATCCGCGAAACCCATTTCTACGGCTTGTTCACCGTTCAGCCAGGTCTCAGCGGCCATCATTGCCTTGAGAGTGTCTTTATCCAGGCCGGTCTTGGTGGCGTAGATGCCCGCCACGCTGTCTTCAAATTGGTCGTACACATCAGCCATGCGGCGGTGATCGTCCGCCTCGCCGACACTGGGCCCGTTCGGCTTGTGGATCATCAGGAAGGCATTGGCTGGCATACGAACCACATCACCAGCCATGGCGATCACGCTGGCCATGCTCAAGGCAATACCGTCAATGGTGACTTCTACGAGCTGCTGGCTATTCTTCAGCGCGTTATAGATAGCCAGCCCCTCGGTGATGAACCCACCTTCTGAGTGAATCCGTACTGGCAGTGTTCCTTCATTCAGGGATTCCACTTCCCTCACGATGGTCATGGCGTCCAAGCCATCCCACCAATCACCGATGACGCCGTAGAGCAGCAGCTCACCTTTGGCGTTGATCTGGTTTGTTGCGGACAAAGCAAGTCCACCGCTGACCCCCTGGGCCAGCGCTTTGAGTTTCCATTTCATGAGTCTCTCCGGTCAGTCGTTCCCAGGTTCAGGGAATTGCTGCCCGGGGCCCCGGGCATTGGTGACGCCTGCGTTGCTGACCTTGCCGGCATCGGTAGTCAGGATCAGGCCGTCGTCATCGAGGCGCTTCCGTTCTTCGGCCAGTTCGGTGAATACATCATCAGGCTCATGGCCCATGGTGCGGATCCACTCAGATAGCGTGCTGCCACCGGCACGAACCAGATCCACCATGGGCGGCACTTCGCGGCTGGGGTCGATCATTTCCCGGCGGGGGGGCGACCACTCCCAGCGAACCGGGCCAGACAATTTTCCTGCCAGCATGGCGGTATCGTTAAACCACCGGGCCAGGCCTTGGCAAAGGATTGGGATCAGGGTGGACCAGCGGTACTGCTCCACATTGCGGCCGAACTCCATGAAGCCCATGCGAGCGCTGGAGTAGTTGACCTGGCTCAGGTCACCCGTGAGGGCTTCAAATGGGACCCCGTAGGAAATCGCGATCGCATGTTGCTCCGTGCTGACGAATTCACCATGACCGGTCACGCTGGGCGGGTTGTTGAAGCGAACGTCTTCACCGGTTTTCAGGCGCGGGAACATGCCCGGCTCCAGCTTCTCCGGGAGCACGCTGCCGGGCTTGTCCACATCACCTTCCGGCTCGACGACCACGCCCACCAAACAGGCTGCGCTCTTGGCAGCCTCGATACGCGCATCCTGATAATCATCCAAGCTCTTCATGCGCATGAGCGCGGCGGTACCGCGGGGCACGCCACGCACTTGGCCAGGGCGCAACATTTCATACAGGTGGATCACGTCTTCAGCGGGAGTCAGCTTGCTGGCGCTGAAACCACCCAGCACATCGCCGGGGTGGGTACGGTGCAGCCAGTAGCCCACCCGCTTATGTTCGTTGTTAAACTGCACGCCCTGAACGGCATAACCCCCTTCCATGGGTCCGTTCTTGGTGTGGTCCAGATAATCGCCTTCCAGCAGCCGAACCTTCAGGGGGATCGGCAAGGCTGGGTCGCGCTCGGTGACGCGCACAATGAGTGCGTCACCGCCTTCCATGGCAGTGCGCACTGCTTGGGCCTGCAAGCCGTACAGATCCAGCCGCCCGTCGTAATCGACAGCCGTGGTTTCTGCCCAGCCCAGCATCAGCTGCTGCAGGGATTTCTTCATGTCAGCATCTTCCACCATCGCCCGGGGGCGAATGCCTGTGCCGACAATGTTGGTGGTCAGCACCCGCAGGGCGCTGGCCGCATAAGGGTTGTTGCGCACCATTTCACGGTGCCGGGCACGCAGCAACGGCAGGGCCGCACGGCTTTCAGCGTTGGCGCTGCTGTCGCGGCCACGGGTCCACTTGTTGCGGCGCCCTTTGCCAGCACCGTCGTAGCCGTTCACTGCGCGTAGGCGATCCGTTACCACCCGGGCACGGGTGCGGCGGGCTTCGGCTTCAGGGGAAAACCAACCGATGGCGCGATCCAACCAGCTCATTGGTACCCCCTGTCGAAACTGGGGGCGTAGTGCTGACGCGCAGGCGTCGTGCTGCCGGTAGCCAATTCACCCTTGATCAGATCCCGCACACGGATCATCTCGTTCAGGCTTCGGAATTCCGTGGTCTTGCCATTGTGCGTAATGCGCAGGGTGCCCGTCGCAATCGCCGCTTCGATGCGATCCAGGTCTGATTGCGTGTAAGCCATGGGCGGTTACCAGTAAGAGGATTTGCGGCGCTCATCACCGGTGTGTTCCGGCTTCTCTGTAGCGCCGAACAGGTCGCTTTGTTTCAGCTGAGATTCCAGCTGATCCCAGCGGTCGTCTTTCCAGGTGTGAAGGCGCTGGCTGTAGGCCGCATGCAAGGCGTAAACCTCACAGTCTGCCGCCTCCACCGGCTGGCCTGGCTTGTCGTGCCAGATCAGCTTGCCGCCCAGCCTGGCGCTGGGGGCTTTGATCACACCCGTGATCTGTTCGTAGTAGTCGTCACGCACTGAGTTGAACCAGTGCATGCGCCCGGGCCCTTCGCCTTTCAGGCTGAGCCGGCCGCCTTCACCAAAGATCAGGTCTTTGGCTTTATGGGTGCCCACCTGGTACACCTGCAGGCCAAACTTGGCGGCCTTGGTTTTGTGGCCGTTTTTGTAATCAGCCTTGCGCGGGGCGCTGAAAATCTCGCGCTTGCCGTAGTCGTTGCTGCTGCCCTTGATGGCCATCACGCCACGTTTCTGGCGAGGCCGCACCCAGTTGTAAACCTGCTCGGTGCTGTGGCCACCGGAGTCAATGCTCACGGCCTTGGGGATCAGGCTGAAACCGTTCTCATGCTTGCGCGGGGTGAACAGAAAATCATCCAGCTGCTTCCACACAGGGTCGCTGGTATCCGTGGTGCTCACCTTGGCGTAGAACTCGCCCCAGTAGAGCAGCCAGCTTTCCATGCCACGGCCCCAGGCGCGCAGCACCACCGCCAGGCGATCACGCTGCACATCCACCCCGGCTGTGAGGATCAGGCCTCCAGCAGGGACAATCAGTTCGGGGTAATCCTCAGCACGCTTGCGCAGTTCTTCAGAATCCGGCGCTGCAGTTTCGTATTCGAACGTTCGGCCCAGCTTCTGGTTGGTGAACGTGATCAGGCCGGACAGATCGCCTTTCTCTGCCAGGTGATCCGCCTTGAGCTTGTCCCGCACCACATCCGAAAGCGTGGTGCCGGGGACACAGGCATACAGCTCACTCAGTTCAGTAAAGCCCGCCTTGCCGTGAAAAGGCCGCGTCGGCACCCAGCCACACAGCGGGTCACCGGCCTCCACCGCGTTGAAAACGGTGTTTCGGATGTTGGTTTGCCGCTGATCGTCATCCCAGCCGCTGCCACAGTGGGGGCAGCAGTAAACGGCGGTGTCCGGCAGGGCCCTGCCGTAGACCTCATGCACAGGACTGTCGTCATCCGCATCCAGCCAGCTAACGTTCTCCCAAGCCAGCACATGGCTCTCGCCGCACTCATGGCATACCACCGGCAGAACCCGGCAATCCGATTCCTGCACCCGGTGTTCAGTCTTGCTGAGATTCTTGATCGTGGGGGTGCCACCAACAATCAGCTTGCTGCCGATGTATCGCTTCAGGCGTTCTTCCAGCAGGCCGATGGCGTCACCCTGACGTTTTACGTCCACGCTGGTGTCGTCAGGCTCTTCCACCACACCCACACCCACCGAACTGGTGGATTTCACGTTGCCAGGGCTGTTGGAACCCACCAGCTTTAGAAAGCCCCCCGGGTAGGATTTCAGATCCCAGCGGTTGCCAGCCTTTCGGCTGGTGGTCACATCGATCACGCCTTTCATGGCTGGCGTGGAGCTCAGCGCAGGCACCAGCTTTTCATCGTGGAAGGCCTTTCCGTCTTTCTCTTTGGCAAACAGCACCATGAGCGGTGCCGGATGGCAGTCCACTCGCTTTGCCAGGTACCCGATCAGGAAGTAGGTCCAGCCCAGCTGGGCCGCCTTCATCAAATCCACTTCATCCACGCTGGCGTCATCCAGCGCCGCAGCCACCCCGAGGAAATACGGGGAGTAGTAGAAATCGTAAAGCCCAGCCAGATCACCGATGGCTTCCGGGAGGTGATAATTGTCTTGCATCCACTGGGCCGTGGGCACATGGCGGCGAGGCCGAAACTTACTCGCTGCTGTCAGTAAGACCTTCCGCAACGTCGCCCGCAAACTCACCAATTCGCTCGATTGCAGGTTCAACGACATCGCTTAATGTGCTGGCATCAATAGAAATGCCATGCTCCTTTTCCAGTGCCTGACGCAGGCGTTCAACAGCGCCACGAATTTCCCGGTTCGCATACGCGGCCCAGTTCACTACGGCCTGGGCTGCATCATCGGCGATCACCAAGGTGCCCAGCTTTTCGTTGTAAGCCAGGCGGCCAAGCGCCGCCTTCACCTGAGCCTCTTCTGTTTTGGCGGCGGCCAGATCGGCCTGTTTGTCACCGCCACGGCCCGCAGCCTGCACCCGCAGGTGCTCGCAGTAATCGAACAGCCACTCAGCCAGAGTGCCGCTCTTTCTCAGGTGGCCATCCGCCACATGCTTGCTCACCGCCTGCTGGCTGATATTTACCAGCCTGCCAAACGCTGAAGCACTTACCTGAGAATCAATGTCCATGAAATCACCCAATAACCGGGGAACAACTACAACCCCCTATGCAATCGCAGATCTGCAAACAACCCGCGCTCCGCGCACCCGTATTCACTCGGTCTCCGGAAGGACCCGCGCTCGGCCATCGCGGTCACAAAATGACCAGCCAGCCTCTTCAGGCTGGCAAACCGTGCACACATAATCCTGCAGGGCGTTCAGCGCTCGGATTCCGTCGTCTCCGTCTTGGGTGATGGTGACAATTCGTCCAGCATGCGCTGGGTCAAGTTCGGTTCGCGGGGGTGCATCATCCAAGCTTCCGGAGGTGGCCGATGTGGTGGCTGTACAACCGTTGGCGAGGACTGACAGCCGACGATCACCAGACTGCACATCAGCAAGCAGCTTGCTCTCAGCAGCTTCAGCACGAGCTTTCTCCTGTTGGTGCAACTGGCTCAGATCGGCCAGTTTTGTGTTCAGCTTGTTCTGTTCAACAGTGAAGTGCGCCTGGTCAACCAGCGCATCCAATGCGGTATCCTCTCGATACTCAGCAAACTCCTGCCCTACCATGGCACGGCCCGTGAAAAGCCCAGCCCCATAGATCACTGACACGACCAGCAGAAGCGCAATACCGCGAATAGTGGCCGGGCTCATGGGTAGGCTCTCCGGGCCAGCTCAATGTGCGGGCCATCCCTAAGGCTTTGCCAGTCGCCGCCCCAAACAATGGGAACTTTCAACTCATCGGCGGCAGCCTTGAAGGCTTCACCAATCTGTTCGTAGTACTCCCACTCCCAGCTGCCCTGCCCATCCACATACGCCATCACGTCAATTGCATGACCGGTCAGGTGGCGACTGTTCAGGGTCTGGCTGTCTCCCTCAGCAACTTCCTGCTTTTGCTCGGCCATCGTCCGCTTTCCATCGGTCACCCCGAAATCAACTGGCGACAACTGCAAAGCTCGCACGGCCAGCATGGCAAGATGCGGGTGCACCTCGGCCAGGTGCCCCATGGATCGTTTACCGAACCGGTGGCCCTTCATCCGCCTGTCTTCCTCTTAGCAAACATGATGGCCCATTCACTGGCAGCTTTAGTGCCAACAAAACCGAGTGAGCCACCAATGAAGTTGCCCATGGCAACCGGTGCACCCGTAGCTTCCAGACCGTAGGAAACTGTCACTGCGATAAAGCCGCAGGTAAGGCCTTCCAGTAACATTCGAAGCCAGTCAATCGGTCGCACCTCTTCACCTTCCTCGCGTCGCTGATAATGCCGGTACACATACCCGAGCATGGCGCCAAAGGCGCCCATGGCCAGGGCCCACGCATGGCGCGCCAGGTCACCACCAGCGCTCACCAACTGCGCCAGCACACCCGGATCGTCTTGCATAAAGCCCCCACCACCAGAAATTAAAAGCCCCGCCGAAGCGGGACCGGGAGAAAATTGGATGCAGCCGCAGGAATTGAACCTGCTCCGGTCAGCACCTCACTGACATACACATTTTCCTGTGCATGGATGGGTTACCCATACAAGGCGTGTGTCGCGTGTAGAAACTCGCCGCTCTACCATTGAGCTTCGCTGCATCAGAAACAAAAAAAGCCCGCAGGCAAACACCAGCGGGCTCAAAAGACAGGCAAAAAAAAAACCCGCCGAGATTTCTCAGGGCGGGCTTTTCCACGTTGGGAAAATCATGGCCATTTCTGTCCCGGTCGTCAACAGGTCAAGAGAAAAATAATTAGAATTCTCTCATGCAGCCCTATCAGAAAACTGGTGCCACAGGTGGCGCAGCACCATATCCTCCAGGGTATAGAGCGTTTTCATCATGTCATCAGCACGAGCTGCCCAAGTTTCACTGAATCGGCTCTTGCTGATCTTCGCAATTGCCGCCCGGTTCCGCACCGTCAACACGCTCTGCCCGGTGCCCTTGCATGGCTTACACACCAGCCACCGATCTGCCATGCGCAATAACGAGCCGTCATCAGCTTGCTCCGGCTCCTGCTGCCAGGTCTTGCCCCTGCCCATGCAGTGGCTGCACCGCATCGGGTAAACCAGCTCAAACACACACAGCGTAGCCAAGCCTTCGCAGTAGTCCGCTTTCCAGCCATTGCGCATACACACCCGCCGGAACTCAGTCTGCACCCACCCCGCCAACGAAAGCTGAGCCTGGTTGTCGTCAGAGAACTTGGCCCGCCCTACCAGCACTGCCTCAGCAGGCAGCTTACCCATACCCATAGCCCCAGCCACATCATGCTGGGTAATCACTACAGAACCACCGCCAAAGCCGGAACCATCAATCAACAGCCCTTTCGCCGTCATCTTCGCCATCAACCGGATCGGATTCATAACTCTCCCCTGACCATTTCTGAATTGTTTGTCGTGGAACATGAAAAAATAGAAGGCCGGATGCAGGCCGGAGGGTAAGCCGGAGGGTAAGCGACCCTTAACATACTGAAAAATAACGAAAGGCCGGAGGGCCGGAAGGGCCGGAGGATGTTTCTCGCGTGTGGGTACATTGAATTTAAACCGCACCCCGTAGAGAACATAAACACGCGCACCCACGCGCGCGTGACAACCCACCGGCCCTTCCGGCCCTCCGGCCTTTCTATGGATTTCAGGCGCTTACGATAACACCACCCTCCGGCCTGCATCCGGCCACCCTCCGGCCTAATCATCTTTTGGCTCCAGGTTCTTCTCCCAGCGGAGCACAAACTCACCCAACCAGTCCTTCTGCGACTTGCCCTCTGGAGGCTCACCCACCTGGAAAAACGTGCCCTTACGCTCGTTAACGCCCATCTGATACTTCACATCGCGCCTGCGCCGCTCCCTACCGGAAAGGGCGCCAGAAAACCTTTCGCGCGTCATAGATCGCTCACCAGCATCTGAACACCACTGCCGGTACAACTTGTACAAGTGATTCACCAGGCACGTCTCATAAGGGAATTTCGGGCCCATGTGCCCAGCCTTCCAATCCTGATGAAATAGATCCCAACTTGGCCGCCCGAAATCAATCAGCCTAGCTTTGGCTTCTGTCATCGGGGGTTCACGGTGAGTATCGAAAGGGAGAGGTTCAGGATCATCACGATCACTCCACTCCATTCGAATCTGCAAAAGGAACTGATAGAATGCCTCAAGCCCACCGTGCTCACACTCATGCAGAACACCTTGCTTCAGATCGTGCGTTAACTTCGTTTCAGGCCACACCACCAGCATGCGCCGGTCGCTAGGTTCAACAGGAAAAGGCTGTAACTCATTTGAAAGGAACACCGCATTCATGTGGTTGGATTCTTCCCAGCCACTCACAAACTTCTTCTCGATGCGATGGGTATCGCCGGTGATCATGTGCTTCAGCGTACCGGTATGGCTGTACTTCTGATCCCGGCTAAAGATCTCCTCGAACAGCCCGAACAGTTTCTGACTGCGCCAATCGGTGTACTGTGATTCCAACTGATGCTGCCCAAGAGTAGCGGCATACTCGCCATACATGGGTTTGATCACCCGCTCGAACAACAGGCTCTTACCCGTGCCCTGCGTCTCTGAGTGCATCAATACCGCCGTGGCCATCTTCGCCCCCACATGCTGCAACGGAAACGCCAGCCACCTTAGAAACCACCGCACCACAACCTGATCACCATTACACAGGTGATCCACCAGGCGCAGGATGTAGTTACATTGCACCAGCTCACCAGCAGGCTTTAGCGGCAACCCGCGAAACATATTGATGTAACCGTCTTCAGGGCTGTGCTGTTGCAGAGGATCAAAAACCAGCTTATCCCGGTCGATCAACTCACGATCCGGATGCTCAAGCCATTGGGAGTACCAGCGGTGCAAAAGCGGCTTCAGGTCATTCAACCCGACAACCTCACGACGCTCCCTGTCCCAGGCATTCTGCGAAGGATAAAGCAGTACAAAGCGCCGGAGCGCCATAGCTAATTCCCCTCCCCCCCTCTTTTGGGCGGCGGAGGCCTTACGCACCACATCAGCATGCTGAACAGCCCGGCGCTTGTCGCTACCCTTCCACACCTTATAAACCTCAGCACCGATCCAGTCCCTGACCTGCTTTTCCTTCAGCAGCTTGTGCGTCTGGTTATCCCAGATCCGGCCATCAGGCACTGTCCAGGCGAACCGTTTAAGCGCCTCTTCCAGATCCATAATCGGACCACCAGAAGAAGTATCCCCGCCGGTATCAGAGGGCGCGGGAGAGGCGGTAACAGAACTATCGTTAGCAGCCAGCAGATCTTGCAGCTGCGCCTGGAAACGTTTCTTCGCCTCACGCTTACCCAGGGCTTGGTGGAAGTCATTCCAGTCACCCGTCCATTCATTATCCGCCATGGGCACCCCCTGCATGTGATTGCACAGAGCGGACCAACCGGGTAGAAACAGAGTTCAGAGAGAGACGAAAGCAGGGATCGAAATGAATAACAAAGCAAATGTGCTGGTTGCCGCCGTTGCCGGCATTGGGGTGTGGGTAGGAGCCATTTACATGTTCACCAGTGACAGTGACCCCGTCGAACAACAGCCGGCCACCCAACAGCCAGCCGAAAGTAGAATTGAGAGCGCCAATAAGACCACCACCCCAAACTGGAGTCACATCACTACCATTTCTCAGGCCGAGAAAGAATGCCCAAGGCAAAACAATAACTGTATCCGCCATGGAGCTGTTTCCGAATGGGGCCAGCAGTGCAAAGCATGGCTTGAACTCGAGGGAACCACCAATTTCACCCCGCAGGGCGATGAAGACCTCTATAAACTCTTCAGTGGCCGCATCAATAAAAACACAGATGGAGAGTACATATTGCGTGGAATAGAAATGAAGGGACATCATCCCGATGGCCTTGAGTTTCGCTACGAATACGGATGCAGAATCGACCCACAACAGAACGCCATTACCGGCATCGCCGAGCCCGTCCCTGTATACACCGGCAAAGGGCTGCGGTTTAAAGACTTCAACTAACATCAAGCAGCCTCCCCAACCGGCGCCGGCGGCAGATGCACCACCCCTCCCAGCTCAGCCTGGCAGGCCGCGGTAGCATCCTGCCCCGCCCGTTTCCCGGTTTCCGGGTTCAGCTTGTCATTATCCGCCATCCACACCGGCGTCTTTCCTTCCAGCCACCCGGCCTCAAGAAAAGCCTTACCGACAGTCAGCATATTGCCCGAATCAAAGCAGGCAACTACAGGCCAGCCACTCCCCAACTCAAACGCCGAGGCAGAAGTGGCATAACCCTCTGAAAAACCCACAAGCTCAGCCCCCTCCAGGGAACCAAACAAATGGAAACAGCCCTTCTTCCGGCCATACTTCGGGAACATCTTGGTACCCAGCCCATTGATCGACTGGATCGCCCACAGCTTTCCATCGATATCGACCAGCGGCACCGCTATGGTTTCATGAGAGAATCGCAGAAATGAAATATGCTCAGGCTTCGGCCTGGGCAAAGTGCGAAAGAATTCCCGCACAGCGATACCCGTCAGCACCTGGCAACGGCAGTCCCTATCATCAATCACCAACAACACAGACCGCTTGAAAAACCGGATACCATAGGCCCCAACGCCCTTCTTCCCCAGGTAAGGCGAACTGCCAATGGCATGGGTGTGCTCCTGCCATATCGCCCAACAAGCATCACTCACGGCTTCCTGCATGGCCTGGTGTCGCTTTTCATCCCTCTCGACTTCCGCCTGCCGCTCTTTGCGACGACGCTCCTTCTCCGCCCGCAGAGTGCGTTTCTCCTCTGCCGTAAGCTCTCGCCTGGGCCGCTGCCACCCGCCCTGCACAGCCAGCTTGATCAGCGTAGCAATCGTGTAATGCCCCGCCTTGGCGCTACGCCAGGTGGTCTTACAACCCCCCTTGTCAAAGCTCTGGCCCTGCTGGCTCCAGCTATCGAAGAGCTCAAATCCCGCCTCGCCATATTCATCCTTCAGCGCTCCGGCGATGGAAAACCATGTATCCCGGTCACAATCCGGGCTGATATACAGCAAGCCCTGCTCCGCCTCATGAATCGGCAACGGCTCACCCATGGGGCACCTCGCTAAACAGCTTCGCAGCCTCCACTAACCGGAACCCCGCCTGAACCAGCCGCAGCAAGTCCTTCTCCAGCACCGCCAACTCATCCGCATCAACCCGCCCATCAACCAAGGCATCACGAGTGTTGCTGGTCATCTTCCCTACCCGGGTAATCAACTCAGCCACTTCACTGAAAAGCTCAGTCTTCCCCACATCCTCCTCAGCAGGCATCGGCAACCAAACACAGCCCGTAATCAACGCCAGCGCATCCAGAATTTGATCCAGATCGCCATGGTCACGGGCGTACTCGGTAATTAACTCGAATTGCTGCAGGGTCGGATTTCGTTCGGAATCGTTGAGGTTGAGGTTGTTGTACAGCTGCTGGGGGTGAAGGTCGTAAGTCGCGGCAATCTTCTTCAGTCCCTGCCGCTTTGCTGTCATCGACAGCGCTGTTTTCAGATCAGGCAAGATCTTCTGAGCCAACTCAATGCGGCTCATGCGTGGAATAGGCATGATGAAACTCTCTCCCGGGTTTCTCTAAACAGGCAGGCCCGCTGCCACTATCGTGTAACCAATCAAGCTGCTTTGGCTTCCTCACAGGGGAAAACGCTATCAAGGGAACACTTAACACCACGATCATTCAGCGCTCGCACGATCGCCCGGGCCTGGCCCAGGGAAATATTCGCCCGGCGGCCACACTCATGATGGGTAATCTGCGACTGACTGACCCCTGCAGCTTCTGCCAACTGCAACTGAGTTAAGCCTGCTTTCTGACGATAGTTTTTAAGTGACATGGGCATCCTCCATGCCAGCAGATTACTACCTAGGTATTTGGAAGGTCAATACCTAGGTAGTTTGTTTTTAATACTACAAGGGTATTAAATTTCCCAATGGAATATGGCGACAGACTACGCAATGCCCGGACAGCCAAAGGCTACAGCCAGCAACAACTGGCTGAGGTCTCTGGTGTGCCACAAGGCACCATCTCAAAAATCGAACGCGGAGATCAGCAAACCTCCCGCTACGATCTCGCCTTGTCAGAAGCACTCGAAGTGTCTGCAAAATGGCTACAAACCGGCCACGGCCCGAAATCTCCACACTCAAACTTGGCAGAATCTCCCGCTCGCTACTCCAATCAAATAGCAACCGCACCTGTCATCAGCCACGTGCAAGCTGGGCAATGGGCAGAAGCCATCGACCTCTACTCGCCTGGCGACGGTATAGAGCATCGATCAGTACCCGCTGGCACCTCAGAAAACGCGATCTGGCTGAAAGTAGTGGGCGACAGCATGACCAACCCCAACGGCAACCCCTCCATTCCTGAAGGGTCCATTGTGCTGGTTGATCCAGATCTTCCACCCGATAACGGCAAGCTCGTCGTCGCCAAGCTGGTTGACAGCAACGAAGTGACCCTGAAAAAACTGGTGATCGACGCAGGAAGAAAGTGGCTCAAGCCCCTGAATCCGGCCTACCCCATGATAGAAATCAACGGCAACTGCAACATCGTAGGGGTGGTAAAAAGGATGGAGTACGACTTCTAAGCTACAAGCCCCGATGGCGGCCCCCATTAAAGCACCCTTCTGCACCCTCCCTCCTGCCACTCATATCCAAAGAAAGCATCTCCAGCCCCGCGCTTCCCTCTGAATACTAAAATACTACAAATAGTCTTTTAGTAGTTGACATGACTACTTTGGTACTTTTAACTAATACCAAAGTATTCGGGAGAAAGTCATGTCAACAATCCACATCCACCCCACTGCCACCAGCAAAGCCTGCATCAAATCCCTGCAGGCCCGCACAGGCCTTGTCGCCGTCATCACCGGGAAGACTGCCCAGCTTGTCAACCTGAACCGTTTCAGCAACCACCACGCACCCAAGCCTGCTACTCGGCATGCATTCCTTGATGCCAGGACGAATGGCGATGGCCCCTCTGCGGCCTGATCCGAGGTGACAGTGATGAATACCAACCACACCAACATCCCGGCCCTGATCCACAACGCCAAGCGGGCCTTTGGCCGCCTGATCATCACGGCCGACATGGACAAGGCCTTGGTGAACACCGGCCGCCTGCTGGACCACTACCTGAGCGAAGTGCCTGTCAGCAACACCACCCTTCGGGTACGCGCCCAGATCAACCAGATGGCCGATGAGTACCTGAAGAAGTGCGAGCGGTACAAGGCCGGGAGGAAGGCGGCGTGAACCTCACCACCGAGCAAGAGCGCAGCCTGCGCGCGGCCATCAAGGCCGGCCAGCACAGCCAGAACCCGGTGACGAACCGCATCACCGTGCACGGTGTGGATCTGGACGTGACGGTTTACCGCTTCCAGAAGGATATCAACTGCATGGTCCGCCCGACCGGTGGTACCGACCAGGTATCCATCTGCAACTTCAGCAGCCGCGTTGGCGGCGTCGTGTACGCCACCGCCGCCGAAGCCATAGAGAGAGCCATTGTATGAGAATCATCGCCTTCACCGGCCCCGGCGGCGCCGGCAAGAACACCGCCGCCCAGGCACTTGGCGCCCAATACCACACTGCTGAAGTGTCGTTTGCGGCCCCGCTGTATGAAATGGCCGCCGTGGCCCTAGGCCTCACTGTGGAAGAGATTCATGCGCTCAAGCAACAGGGCGACCAAACCATCCGCGCCCTGCTGGAGCAGCTGGGTGACGCCATCCGCACCACCATCCGCCCGGATTATCTGATCGTGCGCCTGGTGGACACCATGCGCGAACTGGAAGAAAGCCAGGACACCCCCGAACTGGCGGTGATCACTGACCTGCGCACCGAAGAAGAAGCCTACTGGGTGCGGGCGATGAAGGGCCTGGTGATCCACGTCAGCCGCCCGGAAGCGACCAGCGACAGCCAGCACAGCACCAACCAGCCGATCACTTTTGTCCAAGGCGATCAGTACCTGTTGAACAACGGCACAAAGGAAGACCTGATCAAAACCGCCTGCGCGATCGTCAGGAGTTGGGCATGTACGAAAAAGGGTTACATAAAGGCTCAAGGTGTCATATGAGAACTTTCTATTTTCAGCTTTCTAGCAACAGCTCTCACCCTTTTCAGAAGCCTATCATTCTGCTGACTAATTTCATTAATTGGTTCAATGACGCCATTAATAGCTTCAACCAATTTCTCATTTGGATGCTCTTTACCCAAATTTATAAACGTAATAGCACTATGGATAAGAATAATAGCTGTTCTTATTCTAGCGAAGGTCGCCATCGTCGGCATGGGTTCTTGCAAGATCAGCTTCATACCCTCTTCTGTGTGTTCCAAATTTCGGATTGTGTATTCAAACGCAATTATATTCGCGGTTTCCGGGTTTTCCGCTCTCGTTCTCGTGGTTTTAAGAGCTCCAGAAATGAAGCCAAGGGAAAGCGATATATAGGTCAGCGTATCTTCAAAGCGCTTATACCTTGCAGCCTCATCCTTAAGGTCTTGCTTAGCCTGACGCTCACGCTCCAATTCACGCTCGTGGCTAAAAATTCTGCGCGTGCGCTTTTGATCTTCCCTGAAGGTTCTTTTCGTAGAATTGACCGAGTAAAGAAAAACCATAAAAGTAAGCAGAGCCTGCACCCAAGCAGCACCAGCACCGCTGCCGAACCAAGTACCAACACACAGCCAATTATCACAAATCATGGTTTCCCTCCCAATATCAAAGGGATAACCATCTTCCAGCTTGCACCATCAAGTCAATGGGCTGGGGGTGCAGCATGAACCTGCTAGCCCGCCTGCTTTACCGACTCACAGCCAACCGCCCCACCCGGCTGATCAAGATCGAAGGCCAGCCCTATATGGAGCGGTACTTCATCGGTCAGCTGCTGGGACTCACGGTCTACCTGCACCGGTTCGTGCGCGACGACCACGAACGCAGCCTGCACAACCACCCGTGGAACCACGCCATCAGCCTAGTGCTTACCGGCCATTACCAAGAACACCACGCGCCCTTCGCCCGGTGGATTGAACCGGACCTGGTGGTGGCCACCGTAGAGACCCGCCCAGTGCGCTGGCTCAACCACATCACCCGGGCAACCCTGCACCGAATTGCCGGGGTAAAGCCGGAAACCTGGACGCTCTTCATCCACACCGGTTGGAAGCACAAATGGGGCTTTCTGCACGGCCTGGGCGTCCACTGGCCCCACTACGAATACCGAATTTACCAATCTGACCAGCCCCGGGAATGGTGGCACACCGCCAAACCGGGCCGGCTGATCGGCAGGGAGCCATTCGGAGGCCGCCATGCTCACTGACCAGCAACGCGCAGCCCTTCGCAATATGCCCCGCAAACACCAGCCCGCGAACTATGCCGTGCTCGTGGGCCTCCGCGAACACGGCCAGCGCAAAGCCAAGCAGGCCCACACCACCTATGTGCGGGCCAGCAGCGAGCAACGGGCGCTGATGGTGGGCTACTGGGTCGTAAAAAACCTGTACGCCGGGCCCTACCGCAAGCTCGGCCTCACCGTCAGCCGCGCCACCAGCGCCAGGGCCATGCATCCAGTGAAGGGGGAGTAACACCATGAGCCAGCCCACCTACCGCATCAAGCAAGCAGCGCAGCGCCTTGGCACCAAGCCAAGCCAGCTACGCCACCAGCTGCGGGCCATGGGCGCTATCACCGAAGACGAACGGGCCCACCCGGCCTGGGTGCGCGAGGGCTGGCTCAAAGAAGACCACCGCCAATACCACCACCCCGTAGTGGGCTGGAAGTGGCGGACACGTATCGACATTACCGAAGCCGGCCTGGTTGAGCTCTGGGCCCGCATCAGACGCGCCGCGTAAGGCAATGAGGGAGATACATGGCATGGGAAACCGTCAGCAAATACAGCCTGAAGAACGGCAGCTACCGGGTCAGCCTCAGCCAAACCGGGGAAACCCGGGTATTCACCGCCTGGCCCCCAAAACCCGCCTATCAGCCCCTGAACTGGCAGGCATCGGTTCACCAGTGCATCGGCTGCTACCCGACAGCGGACGCAGCCAAAGCCGCCTGTTTGGCCCACGCCGCCGTGAGCGGCTTATGCAGCTTCCTCTGCCGACAGAGCGGCAACCACACCGAGGCGAGCGCGTAATGATCACCTTGCTCTGCCTCGCAGGCCTCGGACTTTATCTGACTCTGGCGCTCACCTGAGTTTTAACCACCAACCACCCTTACGGGAGAGAGAACCATGCGTACCAACGTAGAAGACTTTATCAGTGAGCTGGACGGCGGCGTCTTCGTCGAAAAGCTCGGCCAGGCCCTCTCCGATGTTGCCGCCGGCACCATCGACCACGGCAAAGGCAGGAAGAAAGGGAAAATCGTTCTGGAGCTGGATATCCAGCAAATCGGCGAATCCCACCAGGTCCAGATCAGCCACACCCTCAAGGTGTCCCGCCCCACTCTGCGGGGCAAAGCCACCGAAGAGGACACCACCACCACCCCGATGTATGTGGGCAAGGGCGGCAAGATGACCATCGCTCCCGATGCCCAGATGGATTTCCTGAAAACCCAAGTCACAGAGGAGCAATAACCCAATGGAAGCAATCACATCAACCAGCATGCTGGAATACATCCAGGATAACGGCACTCGCCTGGCGTTCAACTTCACGGCAGCCGAGCTCAATCTTGACGTAGCCGCCCTTCCTGACGACACCAAGGTGCTGGAACTGGAGAAATTCAAACCCCGGCGAAACCGGTTTCGGGGTCACTTTGTAACTCGCAGCATCGACGACTTTGTGAACTACACGGAAAACAAAGCCGACCTCGGCGCCGAATGTTTCGTTTACCCCGACGACATGACCGCCACTGCCGTGCTCAATCTTGGCGATCTCTCAGCCCCCGGGCATGCCGACAGCCAGGCTCAGATGAAGCTGAAGCGTACCGCCGCCTTCATTGCGCTTAACAACATCGACGGCAACACCCGCACCCAGCAGCAGCTGGCCGAATGGCTGGAAGACTGGCGCGACAACATCTGTGGCCTCACCAGCAATGAGCAGGAAATGTCAGCCAGCAAGGTGATCGCCGCCATCCGCCGGATCACCATCAAGGCAGGCAGCACCAGCGACCACACCGAGGGACAGCTCAGCGCCACCCGTTCCTCGCTGGAACAAGTTGAAGCCAGCAGCAACAGCGAACCACTGCCCAGCTTCATCCAGTTCACCTGCACCCCTTATGTTGGCCTGGGTGAACGCACCTTCACCCTTCGCATGAGCCTGCGCGCCGACGAAGACAAACCCCTGCTGGCCCTGCGGATCATCCGCCCGGAGCAGCATGAAGAGGAAATGGCCGAGGAATTCGCCGAGCTGCTGCAGCAGAAGTTCGGCGACATCCTGCCGGTCACCATCGGCGTCTTCAGCGCCTAACAGGAGCCAATCATGCTGGTCGCCCGTTTCTCGGTGCACGTCGAACAACCATGGATCAGCCCCAAGGCCCGCCGCCTTGGGAGCCGGAAATGGCTGATCAAGATCCACGCGGGAAACGGGCCCGACCGCAGCACAGACGAAATCCGCAACCAAAACCCCTGCAACCTGGTGGACGTGCTCGACACCGCCACCCAGTGCATCGACGACATGCTCACCGAGCTGGACATGACCGTCACCGATGCCGGGTTTCAGGTGTTTTTGTTGAGGTAATAGGAATCCATGACTTTAATCATAAATCAGTCACGCACCCTTTCTTATCAAGCGATCCTGTTCAGCGATTTCATCCTGATCAGGTATTTCGAGAAGGGCATTTATGTCTTTGGAATATTCAACCTGATATCTATCCAGCAAATCGCCATAAAAGTCGAGCTTAGAAATCACCATATGAAGCAGAGATTCATATTCCTCCAGGTGCTTCCCTGCAATCCAAGCATCAAAAGCCTGCTCAATTTCTTTTATATGGTTGCTTGCCGACGCCATAAGAAGAAGAGCCCCATTATTCGGAAGGTCACGGAGCATCACATCCCGGAGAGCTTTATAATCCTCAATTATCAGATTAGAAATATGCTTGAGCGCCCTTACAGGTTTTTTACCCCCGTTGTTAGCAGAAGCGTCTTTAAGTATCTGAAGGTCTTCTCTCACATTAAAAATAAGCAGCGTCCCTCTCGCAAGATTCTGAAGTCTTTCATCCTGCTTGCTCTTAATCGCAGCTTTTCTCTGACGCTGCAGAGTAAAGTTTGTAACGAAAAGACTGACCAATATCGCACCCAAAGTCCCGAATACCTGAAGCCAAGTCGCAAGCATTTTCCCCTGCTCACTTATCAACCAATCCCACATATTTTCCTCATGATCTGTATGAAAGCGATTTCGATCATGACTTTAACTGAGCACTCGATCAATAAACCTACCAAAGCATGGGCCTCGAGATGAACCACTTCCGCACCCACCCCCAAGCCGGCTTCAACTTCGATGAACTGGTCGTGGACAACTTCGCCGGCGGCGGTGGTGCCAGCACCGGTATCGAGCAGGCCATTGGCCGGCCCGTGGATATCGCCATCAACCACAACCCGGTGGCACTGGCCATGCACGAAACCAACCACCCCCACACCAAGCACTACTGCGAATCCGTGTGGGATGTGGATCCGCGCAAGGTCACCCAGGGCCGGCCGGTGGGCCTCGCCTGGTTCAGCCCAGATTGCCGCCACTTCAGCAAGGCGAAGGGCTCCAAGCCGATTTCCCCACAGGTACGCGCCCTGGCCTGGGTAGTGATGCGCTGGGTGGGTACCGTGAAGCCACGGGTGATCATGCTCGAGAACGTGGAAGAGTTCGTCACCTGGGGCCCGGTGATCAAGAAGAAAACCCCTGACGGCGTGATCCACCTGCCCTGCCCCAAGCGCAAGGGCCACACCTTCCGCAGCTTCGTGAATGCCCTCAGAAGCCACGGGTACCAGGTAGAGTGGAAAGAACTGCGCGCCCACGACTACGGCGCCCCCACCATCCGTAAGCGCCTATTCCTGGTAGCTCGCTGCGACGGCCAGCCCATCGCCTGGCCGAAACCCACCCACGGCCCGGGCCTCAAGCCCTACCGCACCGCGGCGGACATCATCGACTGGAGCCTGCCCTGCCCCAGCATCTTCGACCGCAAGCGCCCGCTGGCCGACAACACTTGTCGCAGAATCGCTGAGGGTATCCGCCGCTTTGTCGTTGAGGATCCGGACCCCTTCATCATCAAAACCAATCATGGGTACGGTTATTTCAGGGGGCAGCAGCTGACCGATCCATTGCAAACCGTCACCAGCAAGAACGGCTATGCCCTGGTAAAAGCCTTCCTCGCCAAACACTACACCGGCGTAGTCGGTACCGACCTGCGCAAACCCCTGGGCACCATCACCACCGTGGACCACCACAGCCTGGTGACCAGCCACATGGTGAAGCTGCGCGGCACCAATGTGGGCCATGCTGCTCGCGCCCCCCTTCACACCATCAGCGCCCAGGGCAATCACCACGGGTTAGTAACTGCCCACATTCAGCGGGACTTCGGAAACAGGGTGGGCAGCAGCATGAGGGAGCCCATCGGAACCGTCACTGCTGGGGGTGGTGGCAAAGCGGCCATGGTCCACGCCTTCCTGATGAAGTACTACAGCGAGGGCGGCCAGTGGCAGGCCCTGAAAGAGCCACTGCACACCATCCCCACCAAAGACCGGCTCGGCCTGGTCATGGTGAAAGGCGAGCCCTACCAGATCGTGGATATCGGCATGCGCATGCTGCAGCCCCACGAGCTGTTCGCCGCCCAGGGCTTCCCGGCCGACTACATCCACACCCACACCTTCGACGGCACCCGCCTCACCAAGGCCGACCAGGTGAAGATGTGCGGCAACAGCGTCTCACCCTACCCCTGCCGGGCACTGGTGGAGGCAAATATGGTTCAATCAATGGAGGCAGCAGCATGACCACAGGAGCCACCATGATCACCGATGAGCAGCGCCTGCAGCAGCAGGGCCTGGAGACCCTGAGCAAGAAAGCCAAGGCCTTCTGCGAGCGCCAATACCGCCGCCACGGTCCTATCGCTGGCTGCGATAGCTGCCCATTAGCCAAACCCTGCCGGACCAACCCGGCCCCAGATGACAAGGCGGAACACCAGCGCCGAATCTTGTCGATCAACGCCACTGCCGCCTGGCTACCCTGGGAGGCCACATGATCACAGATGAACTGCTGAGCTATGAGGAAGCCAAGGCCCTGACTGGCTACAAGCGGGTAAGCGATCAGGAAAGCTACCTGAAGCACCGTGGCGTGCCCTGCTGGGTAAACCGTAGCGGAACCCTCATTGCCATGCGCGAAGCTGCCAGAACGGCTTTGGGAGCCCCCACAGCGCCTACACAGGGCAAACCCGACGACCCCGAAGACCGGCTGCACATAGACGAGGTAGCCTGATGCCCCAGAAACGCAACAAGGACAACCGCCGCCTGCCCACCGGGTGGCGCTTCAGGAAGGGATTCTTCTGGTATCGGGTACCGGATAGAGAGCGCGAGCTGTTTGACGGCAAGGCCGAGTTTAAACTTGGCCGGACCGAAGCAGAGGCTTACGAGGAATGGGCCCGCCGCAAACGGATCCAGGAACGGGCCTACACGCTCCGCCAGGGCTTCACACGGTACCGGGCCGAGGTGATGCCCAAGAAAGCAGCCAGCACCCAGAAACAGCGCTCTTATTCGCTGCCTCGGCTTATGACCGCTTTTGGCGATCTAGCACCCCACGAGCTCACACCGTCGATGATCTACCGGTACCGGGACCACGTCAGCAAGGTGAAATCCCAGAAATGGGCCAATGTGGACATGGAGACCTTATCTCATGCACTCAGTTGCATGATCGAATGGGGCGACCTGGACCGCCACACAATGCGCGGCCTACGCTTCAAATTTTCCGCCGGCACCCGCAAGCACAGAGTCACCGACCAAGACCTGATTGCCTTCGCGGAAACCCTGCCGCGCAAGTGGCAGCTCTACATCAGCCTTAAGCTGCTCACCCGGGGCCGGCGCAAAGGCGAGATTCTGCGCCTGACTGTCAATCACCTGACCAAAGACGGGATCCAGTTCAGGAACAACAAACCGCCTTATGACGAGTACCTGGTGGAATGGACCCCGGAGCTGAGAACCGTCGTGGAAGAGATTCTGGCCATCCCGCCCCGCCGGATCGGTAGCGCCCACCTGTTTCTGACCCGCAACGGCCGGCCCTACATCGATTTCGAGGGCGACACCAGCAGCTTCAACACCATGTGGACCAGGTACATGGCCAAAGCAGTCAAAATGGGCCATGTCAGCGAACGGTTCACGGAAAACGACTTGCGGAAGAAAGCGGTAGACGGGGAAAGCCTGCAGCGGGCCCAGGAGTTACTGCGCCACACCACGGCCCAAACCACCAAAAAGCACTACACGATTCAGGACCGGATCAAGACCAAATGAGCAACCTTGAAGCCCTAAAAGTGGGGAGGATTGGAGAAAGTGGGGAAACGAAAAAGGGCCCGCCATTGGCGAGCCCTTTAAATTTGGTGGGTCGTGCTGGATTCGAACCAGCGACCAATTGGTTAAAAGCCAACTGCTCTACCAACTGAGCTAACGACCCGCTCCCGAAGGAGGCGCAAATAATACGGATTTATTTCCGGGTGACAAGGGGGAAACCGATTTTTTTTCCCCTTTACTGATAGTTTGTTGGATCTTTGACCAATGCCTCTTCAAAGCCCTGCTTGCGCAGGCGACAACTGTCGCATTTGCCACAGGCATTGCCATTCTCGTCAGCCTGATAACAGGACACGGTCAACCCATAATCCAGCCCCAGAGCCGTGCCTTGCTGGATGATCTGCGCCTTGCTCAAGTGCATCAATGGCGTTTCCACAGTGATCGGGCTGCCTTCCACTCCCGCCTTGGTGGCCAGATTGGCCATGGTCTGGAACGCCTCAATAAAGGCCGGTCGACAATCCGGATAGCCGGAATAGTCCACCGCGTTGACACCGATATAGATGGCCTGGGCCTCCACCACCTCCGCCAGACCCAGGGCCAGAGACAGAAAGACGGTATTACGGGCAGGCACATAGGTGACAGGAATACCCTCACCGCCCTCCTCCGGCACCGCAATGGAATGGTCGGTGAGCGCAGAGCCGCCAATATTGCCCATGCCCAGTTCAATCACCCGATGGCTGAGCGCGCCAAGGGCTGCGGACACCCGCTCCGCCGCATCCAGCTCGGAACGGGTGCGCTGACCATAGTCGAAAGCAATGGTATGGCACTGGTAGCCCTGATCCCGGGCAATGGCCAAACAGGTGGCCGAATCCAGACCACCGGACAGCAATACCACGGCTTTTTTCATTGATGGCTCTCCTTCAAACCTGTCAGCTAGCGCCCGCGGGCGTCATTCCAGAGTAGTTTGTGCAATTGCAGCTGAAACCGCACCGGCAGGCGGTCCGCCACAATCCAGTCAGCCAGCTCTCCCGGGGCCAACTGCCCCTGTACCGGAGAAAACAGCACGTCGCCGACCCGCTGGTGTAGCTGATGCTGATCAAGCATGAATCGGGCCCAGTCATAGTCCTTGCGGTCCGCCAGCACGAACTTGACCTGGTGATGGGGGCGCAGCAGCGGAATGTTTTCCAGCCGGTTGTTGTGCTGCTCGCCGGAGCCCGGCGCTTTCAGGTCCATGACCACGGAGACGCGCGGGTCCACCTCCGCAATATCCATGGCGCCACCGGTTTCCAGGCTGACTTCATACCCCTGATCGCACAGGGCGGTCAGCAGCCCCAGACAGTTGGGCTGGGCCAGGGGCTCGCCGCCGGTGACCGTCACGTAGTGGGCCTGGTAACCGGCCACCTGATCCAGGATCGCCTCGAGAGGCCATTTCTCGCCACCGGAAAAAGCGTACTCGGTGTCGCACCAGACACAACGCTGCGGGCAGCCGGTCAGACGAACGAACACCGTGGGCCGGCCCACCGTTCGCGCCTCGCCCTGAAGGGAATAGAAAATTTCGGTCAGACGGAGGTCCACAACATCTCCTGAGCACCCGGGAGGGGGAAATGCGGCGGATTCTATCACCTTTGCCGGCGTCTGTGCCGCCGGCAAGGCAACGATAGGGATTACTTATCGAGTTGTTCCAACAGCGTCTTCGCCTGGTTGGCTTCCGAGCTGTCCGGATACTGCTTGACCAGCTTGTGCAGGTTCACCTTGGCCTGGGAGACCTGCTCGTCACGGGCCTGCATCACTGCCAGGGTATAAAGGCTGGTGGGCGCTTTACTGTGTTCCGGGTAGTCGTCTACCACTGCCTGGAACTGGGCCTGGGCCTTCTCCGGCTTCGGGGTCTTCAGGTTACTGTAGACCTTGCCCAGCCAGAAGTGGGCGTGGGCACGGAATTGCCCGTTGGGAAAATCATTGAGGTAACCCTCGAAGGCTTCTGCCGCCGCATCAAAGTCACGCTTGATCAGCTTGTCCTTGGCGGCACTGTAGGCATCACGGTCGGCTTCGGGGTCATTGGGCGCCGCACTGTCGGCGCTCTCTTCTGGCTGCTCGGTCTTGCTCTGCTCAGCCAACGTATTGATTCGGGTATCCAGGTCCAGGTAGCGCTCACGTTCAGCGTCCTTCATGACCTGTAGTTCATGCCGCAACTCTTCGATCTGACCCTGGAGTTGCTGTATCTGCTCTTCGAACTGCTGCTGTTGCTGCATGAGAAGCAGCAACCCATCCTGACTTGCACTACTACCGGCACTGCTGCCACCGGAGCGGGCCTGCGCCAGGCTTCTCTCTTCAACGGCCAGCGGCCCGGTGTTCTGTGCTTGCGCACAGAACACCAGGGAGCCGAGCACGACGCCTGCGAGCAGGCGCGTTCTCTTTACTGCTTTCATGCCTTACGGACGGCCGGCAGTGTAGTTGATTTCTACACGACGGTTCTTGGCCCAGTCCATTTCGCTGTGACCAAATGCCGCCGGCTTTTCTTCACCGTAGGAAACGATTTCCAGCTGGGAAGAAGACACGCCCTGAACCCGCAGGAACTTCTCTACGGCCTTGGAACGACGCTCGGACAGAGCCACGTTGTACTCGCGGGTGCCGCGCTCGTCAGCATGACCTTCCAGGCGCACTTTGGCGTTGGAGTTGTTCTTCAGATAGGTAGCATGGGCACGCAGAGTTTCGAAAGCTGCCGCCGGAACGGTGTTGCTGTCGAAAGCAAAGTAGATCACCCGGCTGTCAGTGGTGCCATCGTAGTTGGACGGATGGTTGTAGAAGTTGTCAGCTGTCAGCGGAATGCTGCTGGTGTCCGGCTTGGACGGAGTAGACGGCTCAACCGGAGTTACCGGAGAGGTATCAGTCTGCTGGGACATATCGTCGGTTGCAGAGCTGTCATCTTCAGTCGGGGTGCTGGAACAGGCTGCCAGGGCAGCTGCCAACATCAGGGCGAACAGCGGGTTAAGAAATGAACGCATGCGAAAAGCTCCTATAATTTCCTAGTATTGGACTCCGAGAATCACTCAGAGGAACGGCGACCAGGCCGGTTCTCTGACTTCACCTTCCTTCGACGGCAGCGTCACTTTCACTCTGCCATCGATGGATACGGCTTCCAGAACCCCCGTCCCCCGATCTTGCGTCCCGTAAATTACCATACTTCCATTGGGCGCAACACTGGGCGATTCATCCATGTCTGTGCGGGTCACAATATTGAATGTGCCCCGCTGGAGGTCCTGCACCCCGACGTTAAAATTTCCATTACGCCGGTGTACATAAACAAGATAACGACCGTCAGGCGTGACATCCGGGCGGGCATTATACGCACCCTCGAATGACACTCGCCGGACCGACTTATCATTTATGTTCAGTTTGTAAATCTGGGGCCCGCCAGATCGGCTGGAGGTGAACACCAGGTGCTCACCATCCGGCAGCCAGCGAGGCTCCGTATCAATCCCGTAATGCTGGGTCAGCCGTGTTAGCTGCTTACTGGCGATATCCAGCATGTAAATCTCCGGGTTACCGTCCCGCGACAGGGTCAGCGCCAGCTTCTGACCATCCGGTGACCAGTCCGGGGCGCCATTGATACCCCTGAAGCTGGACACCTTTTCCCGGTTGGTGGTTGCCAGGTCATGGGTATAAATGGCCGGCATCCCGTCATCCTCGAAAGAGACATAAGCAACTTTCCTGCCATTTGGTGACCAGGTCGGGCTCATGATCGGCTCTTGGCTACGCAGGATAGTGGTAACACGGTGCCCGTCGGCGTCGGCATATTGCAGCTGGAAAGGGTTTTTGTCACTACGATTATGCGTCACATAGAGAATTTTGGTGGAAAACGCCCCCGGGATACCGGTGAGTTGCTCATAGATCCGGTCACTGATGGCATGGGCCACATCCCGCAGCTGTGAGACCGGCGGGCGATAGGTCTCCGACATGAGCTTCACCTGACGATTCACATCGAAAAGGGCGTAGCTCACTTCATACCCACCGCTCTCCTGGGCCTTCATGCTGCCAGTGATGATGTACTCCACCCCCAGCACGCGGAAATCCCGGTAGATGACCTCACTTTCGTTGCGCGGGCGGCTGAGCATATCCTCCGCCGGCAATGGCTTGAACTGGCCACTGCGGTGCAAATCCGCCTGCACAATCTGTGACACATCTTCGGGCGCGTTCTGCGCACCCTCAAAAGGCACGATGGCGATGGGCACCGCATCCACCCGGCCCTCTGTGACCCGGATAAGCAATTCTGCCCGGGCCATCACGGCGCCGAACATCAGGATGGCCGCCAGGCCAATCCGCCAGATTTTCTGTGCCTTATATTCCAACTTCATTGTGCAACTCCAGGATCAAATTCGATCACCAGTGAGCGAAACTGTTTATCAAACAGCGGGCCATCTGGAACCGGCAGGGGGCTGGCCAGCTTCACCGCATTCATGACCGACTCATCAAAATCGGGATAACCACTGCTTTTCACCACAGACACGTTGATCACCTCACCGCCGGGAATCATCTGAATCCGCACCTGTGTCTTGATGTCATCCCGGTTGCGATAGTTGCCGGGAATCCGCCAGCGCTGCCCTACCTGTGCGGAAATGGCATCGGTAAAGCTGGCCACTTCCACATCCGACTGATCCGCATTGCTGGCCGCATCTTGTGTTTCCTGCTGGGCTGGCTCCGCAGGCTTTGCCATTTCCAGCTCTTCCTCGGCCAGCATTTCTTCCAGGCTCGGCTCCTCAATCTCGGGGATGACCGGTTTGGGATCCGGCTTGGGCTCCGGTTTCGGCTTCGGCGCCGGCTTTTTGGCAGGCTCCGGTTTCGGCTTGGGCTTGGGTTTAGGCTCAGGCTTGGGTTCGGGCTTGGGCTCCGGTTTGGGTTTCGGCTTTGGCTTGGGTTTCGGTTCCGGTTTCGGCGTTGGCTTTTGCTCCGGCTTCGGCTTGCTCACCGGCGCCTTTTTCTGTTTGGACGTTTCCACCATGGTGGCTTTCACATGGGGAGGGATCACCGGCGCCTTGTGCAATGCCGGGTCGGTGCTCCAGCTGAACACCAGCAGCCCAAACACCAGCAGGTGAATGAACAGGGTAAACAGCAGCGCGGCGCCACGATCACTCATTGCTGCCCTGCGGTTCCGTTACCAGACCCAGCTGGGTAATGCCGGCTTCCTGCAAGGCACCCATCAACTGGACTACCTTGGCATAGGCCACCTGGCCATCGCCTTCGACCAAAAACAGGGTGGCAGGTTTCTGCTTGTGAATCCGCAAGGCATGCCCCTGCACCGTTTCCAGGCTGGCAGACTTGCGGCTGTCACTGCCCACATCAATGTAGTAACTGCCATCAGCGGTCACCGAAATGATCACCGGCTCATCCTTGGTGGTATCAATGGGCTCGCTGTTGCTGTCGGGCAGGTCCACATTGATGCCCTGGGTCATCATCGGCGCCGTGGCCATGAAAATCACCAGCAGCACCAGCATCACATCGATGTAGGGCACCACGTTCATCTCGGCAACGAGCTTGCGCGGCACCCTGATCTTCACGCCGCTCATGGCTTACCCCTCGCGTCCGTGAACCTGACGGTGCAGTACCGAGGAGAACTCCTCGGCAAACATTTCGTTTTCGGTGAGCAGAGCATCACTTTGCGCAGAGAAACGGTTGTAGGCCATCACTGCCGGGATGGCGGCAAACAGACCAATGGCCGTAGCAATCAAGGCCTCGGCGATGCCGGGTGCCACCACACTCAACGTGGCCTGCTTCACGTTGGCCAGGGCCATGAATGAGTTCATTATGCCCCACACCGTACCGAACAGCCCCACATAGGGACTGGTGGACCCCACTGTCGCCAGAAAAGGAAGGTGCTTGGTCAAGCGGGTCTGTTCACGCTGCAGGGCTACACGCATGGCACGCTGGCTGCCATCCATCACCGCTTCAGCGCCACGGGTGCTTTTCGACAGGCGCACGAATTCCTGGAAACCGGCGCGGAAAATGGCTTCCGTGCCTGCGTCCACGTCCGGATCCTTGCGACTCTGGTTGTAAAGCGACGCCAGGTCATCACTGGACCAGAACTTCTCTTCAAACGCTCGCCCCGCCTTGTGGGCCCGGCCCATTACCCGATACCGACTGACGATCATGTACCAGGACGTCAACGACGCCAGCACCAACAGCACCATGACCAGTTGCACCACAATGGTGGCATGACTGATCAGACTGATGACGGACATACTGGATGCCTCAACCATTAAGCCCTTCTCCTTCGCTGGCTGCTTTGAATTTGTTGTACAGGTCCACCGGGATCCCGGCGGGCCTCAATGTATCTGCATTCACGCAGGCAACCTTGATCTCGGCCTGGCAAAGCAGTGTGTCAGCCCGGCGAACCTGCTGCTCGAAAAACAGCGTCGCCTTGCCCAGTTGCTTCAAGCGGGCGGTCACTACCAGTGCATCATCAATGCGAGCCGGCTGACGGTACTGCACATTGGCCGAATGCACGACAAACTGGAAGTTCTCATCGGCCAGCACATAATGCTGATAACCCAGGGTGCGCATGAATTCCGTGCGCGCCCGTTCCATGAATTTCAGGTAATTCACGTAATAGACGATGCCACCGGCATCGGTGTCCTCGATGTAGACGCGCACCGGCAGGGTAAATTCCCCGTTTTGCGGCTTTTTTTCAATCATTAAACAAATCACCGTCCTTGCGCGGCCGCTGCAACCCGAAATGCCGCCAGGCATGGTTGGTGGTAGCCCGGCCGCGCGGGGTACGCTGGATGAAGCCCTGCTGAATCAGATAGGGCTCCACCACTTCTTCCAGGGTGCCGGCATCTTCATTGAGCGCCGCCGCCAGGGACTCCAGGCCCACCGGACCACCATCAAATTTATGCATGATCATGTCGAGCAAACGCCGGTCAGTGCCGTCCAGGCCGCAGCTATCCACTTCCAGCATGTCCAGCGCACGCTGGGCCATGGCTTCGGTAATTCGCCCTTCGCCCTTCACTTCCGCGTAATCGCGCACCCGGCGCAACAGCCGGTTGGCAATGCGCGGCGTACCACGGGCACGACGTGCCACTTCCAGCGCGCCGGCATCATCAATGGGAATGGCAAGAATGTCGCAGGCACGAATCACAATCCCGGAGAGATCTTCCACGGAGTAGAACTCCAGCCGCTGAACAATCCCGAACCGATCACGCAGAGGGGCAGTCAGCAGGCCCGCCCGGGTGGTGGCACCCACCAGGGTAAACGGCGGCAGATCCAGTTTAATGGAGCGGGCCGCCGGCCCCTCACCGATCATGATATCCAGCTGGTAATCTTCCATGGCGGGATAGAGGATCTCTTCCACCACCGGTGACAGGCGGTGGATCTCATCCACGAACAGCACATCACCCTCTTCCAGGTTGGTGAGGATGGCCGCCAGGTCGCCGGCCTTTTCCAGTACCGGCCCGGAGGTAGACTTGAGTTCGCAGCCCATTTCCCGGGCAATGATATGCGCCAGGGTGGTTTTACCCAGACCTGGCGGGCCAAAGATAAGGGTGTGATCCAGCGCTTCCTGGCGGCCGCGGGCAGCATCAATGAAGATTTCCATGCGCTCGCGGACTTTCGGCTGGCCTTTGTAGTCAGCCAGACTGGCCGGGCGGATGGCCCGGTCCTGCTGTTCTTCACCGGTGCCAACAGCGGCAGCTGAAATCAGACGGTCGTTTTCCATGCTTGCAGTAGGGAGACCCAGCGTTATGAGAGTGATGTTGAGCTAGCGTAGACGGATTGGTACCGGCAGTCATCTTTCCCTGTAGATTTCCTGGAAGAGCCTGCCGAAGGCGCCCTGTGATGGGTCGCAAAGTAAACCATGATGCCAAGGCTGCAATGCGAGCCACGAAAAAACGTCAGGTTTTCAAACGCCCTTCAGTGGATTCGCCGCCAGGTTCGCCATGCGAGCATGGCTCCTACCAGGGTCAGCGCGCCAGACTTTTCAGTGCCAGGCGGATCAGTTGCTCACTGGTGGCGCCTTCCTCTGCCACCTTGCCAACGGCGGCGGCGGCATCCTTGTTACGGTAACCGAGCGCTTCCAGGGCAGCGATGGCATCGGAGCGGGCATCGTCCGGCTGGGCCAGAGGCGTCTGCCCCGGCAGGGACACTGGACCACCATCAATCTTGTCGAGCCGGTCACGCATTTCGATGACCAGTCGTTCGGCGGTTTTCTTGCCAATGCCCGGCACTTTCACCAGTGAGGTGGTGTCCTGATCGTGAATGCATTGCGCCAGCCGGTCTGCCTCGATGCCGGAGAGAATGGCCAGGGCCATTTTCGGGCCGACGCCGTTGACCTTGATCAGCGCCCGAAACAGCTCGCGCTCGTAGCGATCAGCAAAGCCATACAGCAACTGGGCGTCCTCACGCACCACGAAATGGGTGTGCAGGGTGAGCGGCTCACCGGTCTCCGGCAAGCTGTAAAAAACGGTCATGGGGGCTTCCACTTCATAGCCCACCCCGTTCACATCCAGCAACAGCACCGGAGGGCGTTTCTCGAGCAGGGTTCCGCGCAGTTGTCCTATCATGGCTGTGTTTTACTGTCCTTTTTAGCGTATTCGTCCGTTTCTGACTGCGGTGGCTCCGCCCATCCGGGCCAGTGACACACGCATATGGGCATGACACAAGGCGATGGCCAACGCATCGGCGGCATCTTCCTGGGGGCGCTTTTCCAGGCCAAGCAGATACTTGACCATTTCCGCCACCTGCCCCTTTTCCGCGCCGCCGCGCCCTACCACTGCCTGCTTTACCTGGCGGGCAGAGTATTCAAACACCGGCAGCGAAGCCTGCATCACCGCGGCAATGGCCGCTCCCCGGGCCTGCCCCAGTTTCAGGGCGGAATCCGCGTTGCGGGCCATAAACACCTTTTCGATACTCACTTCCGCTGGACCATAATCCATCACCACCTGGTGAATACCGGCGAAAATCTCACCCAGGCGCGGGGGAATGTCCTTATGGGTCGTGGTAATGGTCCCGAAGGCCACTGCCCGACTGCGGTTGCCCACCTGCTCCACCAGACCGTAGCCGGTTCGCCGGGAGCCGGGGTCGATCCCCAGTAGTAATGCCATAAGCCGCTGACCCGAAAATAAAAACTGGTTCAGTTGTACCTTACAGCTGTCCATATGTCCAGTTGGGGCAACTTCCAGCCGGATTGTAGTCCGGCTCGAAAGACGCACACGCCAGATAACAAAAAACCCCGACTCGCGGGGTTTTTTGTTTTCTTCGTCGCTAGCAGCTCACCGCTGGAAGCTACTCCTCTTCTTCCGACGGCCAGCTGGCATTGGTGTAAACGTTCTGCACGTCGTCCAGATCTTCCAGCATATCGATCATCTTCTGCACGGTTTCAGCGGTATCCGCATCCATCTCCGCTTCCGTGGAGGGATGCATGGTGACTTCCGCATCGGCAAACTCCAGGCCGGCCTCGCGCAGGGCGTCAACCACATCACCGAACTGCTTGTCCGGCGTAGTAATCACCAGGAAGCTGCCATCGTCGTTTTCTTCCACGTCCTCGGCACCGGCTTCCAGGGCCACTTCCATGAGCTTTTCTTCGTCCACGCCGGGCTCGAAGAAGATCTCGCCACGCTTGGTGAACAGGAAGGCCACGGAACCGCTGGTGCCCAGATTACCGGCAAACTTGGAGAATGCATGGCGCACCTCGGCGACGGTACGGTTGACGTTGTCGGTCATGGTTTCCACCAGCACCGCCACGCCTCCCTTGCCGTAGCCTTCGTAGGTGATCTCTTCCATGTTGGCATCGTCATCACCACCGGCGCCGCGCTTGATGGCCCGGTCGATGGTATCGCGGGTCATGTTCTGACCCAGGGCCTTGTCTACCGCCGCCCGCAGGCGCGGGTTGTCCGCCGTTTCACCGCCGCCCATTCTGGCCGCCACGGTGATTTCACGAATCAGTTTGGTAAAGATCTTGCCGCGCTTGGCATCCTGGGCCGCCTTGCGGTGCTTGATATTGGCCCATTTACTGTGTCCTGCCATGGTGTCTCCCGTAATTGCTACGAACAGACCGGCGCGGCCGGGCCGCGCCGCCGGTTGTTATCGAATCAACTGTCTTCTTTTCGTACCTGCACACCCACTTCACGCAGCTGCTTGCTGTCCACCGGTGACGGCGCATTGGTCATCATGCAGGAGGCGGTCTGGGTTTTCGGGAAAGCGATCACGTCACGAATGGAGTCACAGCCGGTCATCAGCATGACCATGCGATCCAGACCGAAAGCCAGACCACCGTGGGGCGGTGCACCGTATTTGAGACCGTCGAGCAGGAAGCCGAACTTTTCGTCCGCCTCTTCATCGGAAATACCCAGGGCCTCGAACACGGTACGCTGCATGGCCGGGTTGTGGATACGGATAGAACCCCCACCCAGTTCGGTACCGTTGAGCACCATGTCATAGGCACGGGACAGGGCCCCTTCCGGGTTGCTCTTCAGTTCTTCCGGGCTGCAGCTGGGCATGGTGAAGGGGTGATGCAGGGCGTAGTACTGACCCTCGTCCTCTTCGAACATGGGGAAGTCCACCACCCACAACGGCGCCCAGTCGCCCTCGACCAGGCTCAGGTCGTGGCCCACTTTGACGCGCAGCGCACCCAGCGCTTCGTTGACGATCTTGGCCTTGTCGGCACCGAAGAAGATCAGGTCGCCGGTTTCGGCGCCGGTGCGCTCCAGAATGCCCTGGATGGCCTCTTCGGTGAGGAACTTGAGGATCGGCGATTGCAGACCTTCGGCCCCGGCAGCCAGGTCGTTGACCTTGATATAGGCCAGCCCCTTGGCGCCGTAGATGCTGACGAACTTGGTATAGCCATCGATGTCCTTGCGGGACAGGCTGCACCCTCCCGGAACTTTCATGGCCGCCACACGCCCTTTCGGATCGTTGGCCGGGCCGGAGAACACCTTGAAGTCCACACCGGCCAGCAAATCGGCGATGTCGATCAGCTCCAGCGGGATACGCAGGTCCGGCTTGTCGGAACCAAAACGCTGCATGGCTTCAGAGAACGGCATGCGCGGGAAGTCCGGCAGCTCCACATCCAGCAGCTCCTTGAACACCGAGCGCACCATGCGTTCGGTGATGCCCATGATGTCCTCTTCCTCCACAAAGGAAGCTTCCAGGTCAATCTGGGTGAACTCCGGCTGACGATCGGCGCGCAGGTCCTCATCTCGGAAGCACTTGGCAATCTGGTAGTAGCGGTCGAAGCCCGCCACCATCAGCAGCTGCTTGAACAGCTGCGGAGACTGCGGCAAGGCGAAGAAGCTACCGGGATGGGTACGGCTGGGCACCAGGTAATCCCGGGCACCTTCCGGGGTGGCCCGGGTCAGGATCGGGGTTTCCACATCCATGAAGCCTTCGCCTTCCAGGAAGGCGCGGACCACGTGGGTCAACCGCGAACGGAACTGGAAGTTACGCAGCACTTCGGGACGACGCAGATCCATATAGCGATACTTGAGGCGCACTTCTTCGCCAGCGGCGGAATGGGCATCCAGCTCGAACGGCGGCGTTTGCGCCTCGTTGAGAATGGTCAGTTCCTTGCCCAGCACTTCGATATCGCCGGTGTCCATCTTGCTGTTGCGCACCGCTTCATCGCGCATACGCACCAGACCGGTCAGGCGCACCACGTATTCGCTGCGAACCTTGTCGGCCAGCGCGAAGGCTTCCACGGTGTCCGGATCGAACACCACCTGCACCAGACCATTACGGTCACGCAGGTCGAGGAAAATCACCCCACCGTGGTCACGGCGGCGACTGACCCAACCGCAAAGCTCAACTGTTTCTCCATCGTGGGAGGCTCGCAAATCACCGCAATAATGGCTTCGCATGCTTAACTTCCGCTTGTATTTCTGAGGGCGCTACCCGGGGCCAACCGCATCTGTCGGCAGTGCCAGTCCCCGGGTCGCTGAAAAAGGCGCCACAGTATAGCGATTCCACCGCCTGCGAGCCATGCCGGGGGGCGATTCCCTGCCAAACAGGCCACATCCGCCCCATTTTTGTTGAAAGTCCGTAAAAAATAGTGGTTTCACGGCTTGTGCAGTGAAAATTCATGGCATATAACAGATGCGAACCAATTCAGTGGCCCTCTGAGTTTGCGCAGTCCAGGGGCGTACCTGACAGGGAAGCAAGACCGGTTCCCCGCCGATCGGCGGAGACACACATTCTCAGGAAGACACAAAACAAGGGGTAAGTAATCCATGGCTGCAAAGAAAAAGACAGCTGCCAAAGCCACCAGCGCTACTGCGGCTCGCAAGGTTAAAACCATCACCGAACCGATGAACAAGACCCAGATCGTTAACCAGATCAGCGATACCACCGGCCTGACCAAGAAAGACGTCAACGCCGTATTCGATGAGCTGGCCGACATCATGGAAGGTCATCTGAAGAAACGCGGTGCTGGCCAGTTCACCCTGCCGGGCCTGATGAAAATCGTCACCCAGAAAAAACCCGCCACCAAGGCACGCAAGGGCATCAACCCGTTCACCGGCGAAGAAACCACGTTCGCCGCCAAGCCGGCCCGCACCATGGTAAAAGTGCGTCCGCTGAAAAAGCTCAAGGACATGGCATCCTGATGCCGCTTGCCACCGCCGGGCTCCGGCCCGGCGGTTGACCTTCTCTTTTCCCTCCTCTGGCCCCTGGCCACCCCAGCCTCTATAATCCGCGCCCACTGATATCACGCTGACTGACCCTGGTTGTTTTCTGGCCAACCGCAGCCACTCCGAGGCGCCAGCATTCAGCCCCTGCACAACACTAGGAGCGCGCCCATGGCAGAGCGTAAGGACAAAAAGAAGGTAATCGGCGAGCCGATGACCGACGAACAGATCAAGGTTTTCCTGGATTTCTCCAGCGAGGAAGGGGTCGACGCCGACTTCCACGTGCTCGAGAAAGCCTACCGGGCCCTGCGGGCCGAAGATTTCGAGCGCTTCATCGGGTTCTTTCAGGAAAACGGCCGGGATATCAACGCCCGTGACCCCAAGGGCCGCACCCTGCTGGCCCTGATCGAGAGCCACCCGAAGTGCAGCGACTATGCCCAGCTGCTTCGTGATGCCGGCGGCACCCGCTAGCTGGCTGCCAGGGAGTCTCTGAGTAACCCCTTGCGTACCCGGCGAGGTGTTGCCCAGCGGCTCCCTGAGACCTCCCCCGTCGCCTGACTCCTGTCGGGCAGCAACCCTACAGATACATTTCCCAAGGGAAATAGATACCCTCAGAAACTTGTCCACCGCCCAAGCCCATGGCATTGTTAAGCCATTACAAGGGCTATCGGGGCCCGGCGATCATATCGCCTCCAAAACGGGGTATTGGGAAAAGCCTGACAAGGCTTCGCTGACGTTTTTGTTTCCTCTGTCTTCACAGGCAGCGGGCGGCAAGGACTACAGCACGTTGTATTCCCTACCCTGATAAAACACACAACAACAACAAGAGCTGTAACCATCATGACAGCATATCCTCAACGACTCTGGCACTCCCTTTGTCTGATCGCGCTTTGTACATTGAGCTTGCAACTTCATGCGGCGCGGGACGATGACTACGATGATGAAATGGACGAAGTCACCGCGGAAGAACTGCAAATGCAGGAAATCCCCGTGGATGAACGCATCTTCCAGGAAAAATGGAACGACGTCCCCTACAAGAAAAGCTACTTCACCTACACCGACGCGCAAATCCGGGAAAAATGGGATTACCTGATGCGCGGCCTGAAAGTCCCCTACCCCTCTGCGGACTACATGCGCACCCAGTTCAAGAAATACCCCTTTATGTCTGAAGACATCCAGAACTGGGATGGCAAGGATTTCGACGGTCTGGAACGTCGTTACCTGGAAGTGTGGCGAATGTTCTTTGCCGGTGATTTCCAGAAAGCACGGGAAGAGGGCCTGAAACTGGGCGCCATCGGCAAGATTCCTTCCCTGTTCTCCCAGCTCATGTATGCGATTTACCTGGCGGACCGCCAGAGCACCAAGTACATGATGCTGCAGGACGTGGCGAACCAGGCCCAGGAATATTTCGACGATATGAAGGAGGCCGAGGATGACCCGGAGGTAGCGCCGATCGTGGCCACCGTGAAGCTGGGTTACGCCTATGCCATCGCGCGTATCGCCGAAGAGTCTCCGGTCCCCATCGTTGTCGCACGACGCTATATCGGCAAGATCAAGAGCAGCGCCGAGGAAGTGGTGGAAGTCATGCCGGAGCAACCGCTCGCCCATGCTTTCCGCGCAGGCGTGGATGCCGGCATCATGCGCCGGGTCGGCAAGTTCACCGGCCGCATGACCTACGGGGCACGCACCACCACCGTGGAAGAGTCCTTCGCTGAAGCGCTGGAAATGGCTGGCGACATTCCCATCGTCAACTATGAATACGCCAACGCCCTCATTTACATGAACCGCAAGCGCGATCTGAATGAAGCGATCAGCTACCTGGAAAAGGCCATGAAAATCCGTCCGGAATTTTCCATGGATGCCCTGGACGTGATGTATTCCTACAAGCGCCTGCAGGAAGTGCGGTTGTATGCCCTGAACTTCCGCAGCTTCCGCAAGTTTGAAAAGCTGCGCCGCAAGTTCAGCAAGCAGACGGACCGTAATCTGACCAGCATCATCAGTGATCCGCTGACCATGGATATGCTGAACAATCCGGAAAACTACGTGTTGCCCCCACGCGGCTGATGTCACTCTACGAAGATACGCTGTTCCCGGTATTACTGGATTGGGCAACCCGTCCGGTCTACCGGGATCGCGAGCGGATCATCGGCCAGGCCCGGGGACGTGTTCTGGAACTGGGGGTCGGCACCGGCAGCAACTTTCCTTTCTATGGCGATGCGGCCACAGAGATCCACGGCATCGAACCGGCTCAGGCGCTGTTAACGCTGGCGCAGGAAGCGGCCAGCCAGTGTGCGCGGCCGGAGCGGTTTGTGTTGCGAACCGGTGATGCCCAGCAACTTCCCTACCCGGACCACCACTTCGATACCGTGGTCGCCTGCCTGGTATTCTGCACCATCCCGGATCCGGAGCGGGCCGCCGCAGAGGCCTTCCGGGTACTCAAACCCGGCGGCACCCTGCTGGCACTGGAGCATGTACTCAGCGAACGTCGGTGGGTGCAGCGCCTGCAAAAAGGCATGAACCCGGCCTGGAAGCACCTGGCCTGCGGCTGCCAACTCACCCGTGATACCGCCAGCATCTTCCGTGGAGCCGGTTTCCGCCTGCACAAGGCCAGCCACCGCCGCCACCCGAAACTGCCCGCCTTTGCCGGGGAGTTGCTTGACGGGGCGCTGCTGAAACCCAGTTAAAAGTTCAAAGTTGAAAGTTCAAAAGCGCGAGACAACGCTTGGTGCGCTGCTATGCCATGCCCGCGCTCAAACCCATGAGCGCGGAGAGTGAGGCTCCGGGAGGCGGCACCCCGGAACGCGTTTAAACTTTGAACTTTCAACTCACCCGACGGGACAAACTGCCACACCCACTCGCGGCACTTTGCCTTTACAATAGCCCCATGGATAACCGCCCCCCCTTACTGAACTGGCGACTGCGCCTGATATGGCTGCGCAGTCTGTTGGTGCTGATCATTACCCTTGCCCTGATGGTGCTGCAAAGTCAGGGGCATAGCGGCTATCGCCTGAATGAGCTGGGTTGGCTGGCGGCCTTGCTGCTGCCCAGCCTGATTACATTGCTGTCACACCGGGTGGGTCGCCAGCGCCACGCTCCGCTGCTAACACTGGAACTGGCCCTGGATACGATCCTGTTTACCGGCCTGATCCAGGGGTTCGGCGGCGCCGGCAACCCGCTGTCATTCTATCTGCTGGTCCCCGCCCTGCTGGCCTCGCTGACCCTGCCACTGAGAAGCGGAATGCTGGTGGCCGCCCTGGCACTGGGCGGCTATATGGTGTCCATGAGCTGGTATCAGATGCCGGCCATGGACAGCCCCCTTCATGCTCTCAGCCACCAACTCAGCGGTTTGCATGGGGTCGGCATGGCCGCGGTTTTTATCGCCCTGCTGGTCATGCTGACCTTGCTGGGACAGGTGATCCAGCGCCTGATGCGCCAACAGCAACGCCAGCAGGAGCAGGCCATTGACCTGGCCGGTCGCCGCGAGCACATGTACCAGATCGCCGCGACCCTGGCTGACCAGGCCCATGAGCTGAATACCCCGCTGGGGACGCTGGTAATGCTGGCAGACAATCTGTTGCATTCGCCACAACTGCCCGGCGCGCTTCGTGATGAAGTGACACAGATGGAACAACTGGCAAGAAACGTGGCCCGACGCCTGAAACAGGGCGACGACACCCCGCTACCGGAATCCCTGCCTTTCAGTGAGCTGTTGACCAGGCTGCAACAACACCTTCGGCATCTGGCACCGACCCTCTCTGTGACCCATCAACTGGATACCAACCCCAACGTGGCCAACCCGGAAGGCTGGTTCCGGGTCCTTTGCAACCTGGGTTATAACGCCATGGATGCCGGCGCCTCGCGACTGGCAATCACGCTGCATGACCGGGATCAGAGTTACCGCCTGCAAGTTAGCGATGACGGCCCCGCCCACGCCCCGTCGGAGCGGGAAGGCATGGGGATTGGCCTGACGCTGGTCAGCACCACGCTGGAGCAAATGGGCGCACACCTGGAAATGGAATTGGGACCTCGCTGGACCCAGGCTCGTATCGACTGGCCACGGGAGCTCGCCAGATGACTGTGCGCCAACTCCTGCTGGTTGAAGACGATGAGCCGCTGGCCGAACAGACCGCTCGCGCCCTGGAGCATCGTGGCAATCGTGTGGCCGTGGCCCACAACGCGGAACAGGCCCTCGCCCTGCTTGCCCGCTTGCCAGACCTGGCAGGCGCCATCCTCGACCAGAATCTGGGCAGCGACAACGGCCTGGATCTGATTGTCCCGATCCTCGAACATTTCCCGGACTGCCGTATCATTCTGCTCACTGGCTACGGCAGCATTACCGCGGCGGTGGCGGCAACCCATCGTGGTGCCCGCAACTATCTCACCAAGCCCGCCAGCCCTGCTGATATCCTGCAGGCCCTGGATACCGACCCGGCCAACCCGGCCCTGCCCTTACCCGCCACGCCCCCGTCCCTGCAACGGCTGGAATGGGAGCACATCCAGCGCACCCTGGATGCCCATGATGGCAATATTTCACGGGCCGCCGACGCCCTGGGCATTCATCGCCGTACCCTGCAACGACGGCTGAAAAAGCGCCCTACCGCCAGTGACTACCAACGCGACAAGCACTTTCGCGAAGACTGACTGTCACAACTTGCCTTACACTGTTGGGCGAGTGGCAACATACCCAACCGGTGGGACACAGCATCAAATCCACATGCCGCCGGGAAACAGCGCACAGGGATGCAAGACTTGAGGGCACAGCAGCAGACAACCTGGTTCCTAACGCTATTTCTGATGCTGCTCGCCGTACCGGCTTTTGCTGATGACGCCCCGCAACTGCGCATCACTGGCAACGCCAGCGACGCGGTCAACAGCAACATTCGCGCCCTGGTCAATCTGTCCCGCTACCCCTGCGAGCCACCCACGGCCCAGTTCGGCCTGATCCGCCGGCAGATCCTCGCCAATAGCCAGCAAGCCTTGCAGGCCATGGGCTACTACGAGAGCACCTTATCCCTGCAAACCGACCAGCAAGACGGCTGCGCACGCGTCACGCTGGATGTGAATACCGGGCCGGCGGTGATCCTGCAGCGGGCCGACATCCGCATCCGCGGCGATGCCGCCAATGATCCTGCATTCAATCAGCTGGTGGCCACTGCGCAACTGGCCATCGGCCAGCGACTGCAACATGACCAGTACACCTCCCTGAAAAAAAATCTGCAGCAACAGCTGATCAGTCGTGGCTATGTGCAGGGACAACTGACCCGCAATCAACTGAGCGTGGACACCCGAAAACGTCAGGCCACCATCACATTGCATATGGACAGCGGCCCCCGCTACGACTTCGGCGCCATCACCCTGACCGGCAGTGAACTGAGGGACAAGCTGGTCGATGCCTACGTGAGCTTTCATGAAGGTGAGCCCTTCGACAGCAAACAGCTGCTGGAGACCCAGCAGGCCTTTCTGGGCGCCGGGTATTTCAGTGCCGTGCGGGTCCAGAAAGGCACCCCGGATGATGACAGCCGGACCATTCCCGTGAGCATCAACCTGACAGACAACAATCGCTGGTCACTGCTCGCCGGCGTCGGCGCCAGCACCGATACCGGACCACGGGTGCGCCTGGGGGTGGAAAATCGCCGGGTGAACCGGGCCGGTCACCGCTTCCGGGCGGAAACGGAAGTCTCCCAGGTGCAGCAAGGGGCCGGTGCCAGCTACCAGATCCCGCTGAAAGATCCGCAACGGGAACGGCTGGATTTTCACACCAGCTATGTCAATGAAGTCACCGACAGCAAAGACAATGAACGCTGGACCACCGGTGCCGACTATATCGTCGAGTTGCAAAATCGCTGGGTCACCACCACGTCACTGACCTACCTGCGCGAGACCTACGAGATCGCCGGGGAAGTGGATCAGGCCGAGCTGATCATTCCCGGCTTCCAGCTCAGCCGCGTCAAGGCCAACGACCCCATCTATCCGTCTTTCGGCTGGCGGTTGAGCAGCAAAATCCGTTTCGCCAATCGTAACCTGTCTTCCACAGCCTCTTTCCTGCAACTGACCGGCAGTGGCAAGCTGCTTTTCCCGTTGCTTGGGGGGCGCGTACTGATGCGCGGGGACCTGGGCTATACAGAAGTCACGGATGTCCGGGAGCTGCCTGCCTCTATCCGTTTCTTCGCCGGCGGTGACTCCAGTGTTCGCGGTTTCGCCTATGAATCCCTGGGCCCACGGGCCGACAATGGGGATGTGATTGGGGGTCGACATCTGGCCACCGGCAGCCTGGAGTATGACCATCCGATTACCGAGAAATGGCACCTGGCAGTTTTCACCGATGGCGGCAATGCCTTCAATAACGTCAATGATTTCGAAATCCGCCGCAGCGCCGGGTTCGGCATCCGCTGGCGCTCCCCGCTGGGACCAATCCGGCTGGACCTGGCCCGGGCCGTGGATGAACACCGCGACTGGCGCGTGCACCTGAGCATGGGGCCGGACCTGTGATAAAGCGAACCCTCAAGCGTTTCAGTGTCGGCCTGCTCGGGGTGCTGTTCAGTCTGATCCTGATGGTGGTACTGACCACCTGGCTGCTGCTGGGCACGGCCACCGGCAACCGCTGGTTGCTGGGTCAGGTCAGCGCGTGGATCCCCGGCGATCTGCAGGTGGAAGACTGGCAGGGCAGTCTGCTGGACCGGGTCACGGTCACCGGTGTGCACTATCAGCTGGACGGGGTGTCGGTGACTCTGGATCGTCTCGAGGCGGAGCTGGTACCCGCTTCCCTCACCCGCGGTTGGCTGGAATTCACCACCTTATCCCTGGGCGATCTCCGCCTGTCACTGCCCCCGGATCCGAAAACAGAGGACACCGCCACGGCCGGTTTGCCTGACAGCCTGGCACTCCCCCTTGGGGTACGCATCGACACCCTGACCCTGGCCTCACTTCGCCTCAACGACACCCAGCTGGTCAGTGGGCTGGATGCCCGACAGCTGGCTGCCTGGCGTCGCTTTCAACTGGCCAGCCTGACCACCCGCACGGTGGCCGATATCAGCGTGGAAGCCACCGCCCAGGGCAGTCTTGCCGCCCCCATGGAGATTCAGGGGCAAGCCCGTTGGCAGATGCCCCTGGCCGAGAACGAAACCCTCAACGCGCAGAAAGCAGCGGGCCAGCTCAATATCCGCGGATCGCTCTCGACCTTGATATTGGATCATGAACTGAGCGCCCCGGTGCAAATTCACAGCCAGGGCGAATGGCAACTCGCTGATCCGGAACGGCCCCTGGCCCTGGAACACCAGTGGCCGGCACAGCCGTTGCCACTGGTGTTGCCGCAACCACTCTCCGTGGGCGACGGCAGGCTGACCACCCGAGGTCCACTGGCAACGCTGCAAATAACAGGCGAGAGTCGCCTGAGCAGTGGCGACAAGACAGTGCATCTGTCACTGAACAGCCAGCTCACCCACGGTGGCCTGGCACTGCAGCAGCTGCAGCTTGATGACGGCGAGCAACAACTGGCAGGACACGGTGAGCTGCAGTTCAGCCCCTTGAGCTGGGACCTGGAGCTGGAGGGCAAACTGGATACCGGCCTGCTGCATCCGCACTTCCCGGGCCAGCTCAATGTGAAAGGCAACAGCCAGGGCACCCATGCAGACGGGCAATGGCAGTTGTCACCCAGCCGGCTAGAACTGGCAGGCCGGGTTCGCCAGCAGCCTCTGACCGCCACAACCACCGTGGCAAGCCGTCAGCAAGGCCTGCAACTGGAAAGCAACATCCGCTGGGGAGACAACCGGCTCACCGGCCGCGGCGCCATCCTGCCCGACTGGTCCCTGGACACCACCCTGGCCCTGCCGCGGCTGGACCAGCTCTACCCGGATATTCAGGGCCAGCTCAGCGGTCAAGTGCAAATCCGTGGTCCCCTGGCCACCCCCCATCTGACCGGCACTCTGAACGGCCGGCAGCTGGGCTGGCAGGATTGGTCGCTGGCCTCCCTGCAAACCCGGTTCCGCGCACTCGGCCCGGGCGCGCAAACCATGATGCTTGAGCTGAACACCGGGACGTTGCAGCAGGGCAACAGCGAACAACTGGCCACCGCACAGCTCAGCCTCAACGGCACCCTGGCCGACCATCGTGCCACGGCACGTTTCCGTCGTGACGATGTCCGCCTGGAGACAGGCCTGCGAGGCAGCCTGGTCTCCCTCCATAACGCGCCCCGCTGGGAGGGTTCGCTGTCCGATACCAGCCTGGTACACGCGCAACTGGGGCGCTGGCAGCAAAGCCGGGACACGTCGCTGGTGCTGTCCGCCACAGAGCAGTCCCTGAGCGCTTTCTGTCTTGAGCAAGCGCCGAGCCAACTCTGCCTGGAAGGCAAACGGGACGACGCCAACCAGGTCCACGTCCGCGCCTCCGTCGACGCCCTGCCGCTGGCGCTGGCCGGCGCCTTGCTGGGACCGGACTTTACCGTGCAGGGCAACCTGAACGGTGACGCCTCCCTGCAAGGCCCGCTGGAAAACCCGGCTGGGCAGTTTCAGCTGCAAACCGACAATGCCCGCCTGGCCGTGCGCACCCCGGACACTCCCCAGGAGCTGGTTATCGAGCAGCTCTCCATGAAAGGACAGCTGCAAGACCAGCGGCTGACCAGCGAATTGACCCTGGTCTCCGACCTGGCCAGCGCCAACGCCTCCCTGGAGCATGGCCTGGACGCCAACGGCCCCCTGAGCGGCCAGGTAGCCTTCCAGCTCACCAGTCTGTCACCGCTGGCGCTGCTTACCACCGACCTGCGCGAAATCAGCGGTCAGGTCCGTGGCGATTTCGCCCTGGCTGGCACCCTTCGACAACCATTGATGGACGGCAACATCCGTCTGCATAACGGCAGCGCCCTGGTCCCCGCCCTCGGCGTCGCCGTCACCAACCTGCAGATGGATGTGCAGGGCTCGCCCCGGGGACAACTGGATGTGAACGGGTCGGCGACCCTGGGCGAAGGCACCCTGACCCTGACCGGCACACTGGATCCCAGGGAGTGGCCAGCCACGGTGAACCTGTCATTGGATGGCCAACGGTTGCGGGTGGCGGACAGACCCGATGCCCGCGTGCTGCTCAATCCGAGCCTGACCCTCAAGGGCGACCTGGATGAGTTGCAGCTGGGCGGCAAACTGACCATCCCGGAGGCGGAAATCCAGCCCACGGAGCTTCCCGAGGGCGCGGTTACCGTCAGTCAGGATCAGGTCCTGGTGCATCAGGAGGGAAAACAGCAGAGTGGCCTGCCGTTGGGGATTGATGTCATCGTCAACCTGGGTGACAAGGTGCACTTCAAGGGCTTTGGCCTGGACGCCATGCTTGGCGGCACTCTGCAAGTGAACCAGCAACCGCAACAACCCCCTCAACTGAACGGCGAACTGGTAATCCGGGAAGGTCGCTACCGGGCTTACGGCCAAAACCTGGCCATCAGTGACGGTCAACTGATCTTCCAGGGCCCGCCGGACAACCCCGGGCTGGATATCCGTGCCATCCGCAAGATACCCAGTGAGAACGTGGTGGTCGGGGTACAGCTCAGCGGCACCCTGCAGGCACCGGAAGCCAGCCTGTTCTCGGAGCCGGGCATGGAACAAAGCCAGGCCATGTCCTACCTGCTGACCGGCCGACCACTGGAAAGAGGCTCCAAAGGCGACAACAACCGCATCGCCCAGGCGCTGGCACTCTACGGCCTGGAAAAAGGCAGCGGCGTCACGGAAAAACTCGGGGACAAACTGGGAGTGGATGAAATCAGCGTGGGCAGCGACTGGGAAACCGACGATGCCGCCCTGATGCTGGGCAAACAGCTGTCTGACCGCTTGTACCTGACCTATGCGGTGGGACTGTTCGATGCAGTCTCCACCGTGATGTTGCGCTACACCCTGACCCGACAGCTGCACCTGGAAGCCCGCTCGAGCACCCGCGCCAACAGCCTCGATCTGATCTGGGAGAAGGAGTTGCAGTGAATAGTTTCAAGTTGAAAGTTGCAAAGCGCGATCCAGATTGGTTGCCATGCGATAGACCCTTTAGCCGCGCCGCAAGGCAGTTTTTTACTGGATGCCGGCGTCTGAAGTAATCACCTTGACCGGTCATCGCGGGCACGGCCTAGACATTTCTGCCCTGCTTTTCTCGCGCTTTGCAACTTTCAACTTTGAACTTTCAACTCCTCGGCAGCGCATAGGTTCCGGTCACATGGGCCACCATCTCGTCACTGCCTTCGCTGAACAGCTGCACTTCCAGCACGGCGGAACGCCGTCCCAGACGCAGAATCACCGCGTCGGCAATCAAATCCTTCTGTGCCGGGCGGGACAGGAAATTGATATTGAGGTTCTGGGTCACCGCCATTTCCACGCGACCCAGCTCGCCAAGAATCGCCGCATACATGGCCGCATCCGCCAGCCCCATCATGGTGGGGCCGGACAGGGTACCGCCCGGACGAATAGTGGACGGCCGGAACGGACTGCGCACCCGGGCACGTCGTTCGCCCACCGCTTCGACCCGCAGACCTTCCTCAGACGCCGCCGGCAATCCCTGATAGATCACGTCCTGTACTTCTTGTGCATTCAGCATATGACTCGCCATTTAATTCTGGATACGGGGAGGATACGAAAGCCCGTGCAACAATCCCAGCAGCAATCATGATGGCTGGTGACAAGACGTCTTTGCCCCTAAAATAACCGGCTTCAGCAATAACCGGTCAAAGACTGTCTCCTATGCGCACTTCCCAGTACCTGCTTGCCACCGTCAAAGAAACCCCGGCCGATGCCGTTGTCATCAGCCATCAGCTCATGCTGCGTGCCGGCATGGTCCGCAAGCTGGCTTCCGGCCTGTACAACTGGCTGCCCACCGGCCTGCGCGTGCTGCGCAAGGTGGAGCAAATTGTCCGCGAGGAAATGGACCGTGCCGGGGCCCAGGAAGTGCTGATGCCGGTGGTTCAGCCCATGGAGCTGTGGGAAGAGTCCGGCCGGGCACCGGCCTACGGCCCGGAGCTGCTGCGGATTACCGACCGTCACAACAATCCCTTCTGCCTGGGCCCGACCCATGAGGAAGTGATTACCGACCTGGTCCGAAACGAGCTGCACAGCTACAAGCAGCTGCCGGCCAACTTCTACCAGATCCAGACCAAATTCCGGGACGAGATCCGCCCGCGCTTCGGCATCATGCGCTCGCGGGAATTCATCATGAAGGATGCCTACTCCTTCCATGCGGACATGGAATCCCTGGCCGCCACTTATCAGGTCATGCACCAGGCCTACTGCGCCATCTTTGATCGTCTGGGCCTGGACTACCGCCCGGTGGAAGCGGATACCGGTGCCATCGGCGGCGCCGCCAGCCACGAGTTCCACGTGCTGGCCGACTCCGGTGAAGATGATATCGCCTTCTCCGACAGCTCCGATTACGCCGCCAATGTGGAACTGGCGGAAGCCCTGGCCCCCGCCACTGAGCGCCCGGCCCCCGGTGCGGCCATGGAAAAGGTGGATACCCCCAACGCCAAAACCATCGAAGAGCTGGTCGCGCAGTTCGATCTGCCCATGGAAAAAACCGTCAAGACCCTGGTGGTGAAGGGGGCGGAGGAAGGCCAGCTGATCGCCCTGCTGGTTCGGGGTGACCACGAGCTGAACGATATCAAGGCGGAGAAGCTGGACGCCGTGGCTGCGCCCATGGAGTTCGCCAGCGAGGAGGAAATTCGCCAGGCCATCGGCGCCGGCCCTGGCTCCCTGGGTCCGGTGGGGCTGCCGATCCCCATTGTCATCGACCGCAGCGTAGCGGTGATGAGTGACTTTGGTGCCGGCGCCAACGAAGACGGCAAGCACTACTTCAACATCAACTGGGAACGGGACGTGGCACTGCCCCAGGTGGCCGACTTGCGCAATGTCGTGGAAGGCGACCCCAGCCCGGACGGCAAGGGCACACTGACCATCAAGCGTGGCATTGAAGTGGGCCATATCTTCCAGCTGGGCACCAAGTACTCCGAGGCTCTGGGCGCCAAGGTTCTGGATGAAAACGGCAAGTCCGTGGTCATGCCCATGGGCTGCTACGGCATCGGCGTTACCCGGGTGGTGGCTGCTGCCATTGAACAGAACCATGACGATCGCGGCATTATCTGGCCGGCGGCCATCGCCCCCTTCCAGGTGGCCCTGGTACCCGTAAACATCAAGAAGAGCCCCCGCGAGCGGGAACTGGCCGAAAAACTCTACGCCGAGCTGACAGAGGCCGGCATCGAGGTGCTGTTCGATGATCGCGAGAAAGAGCGCCTGGGCGTGAAACTGGCCGACAGCGAACTGCTGGGCATCCCCCACCGCGTCGTCATCGCCGAACGGGGCATGGACAATGGGGTGCTCGAATATAAAGGGCGAGGGGATGCGGAGAATACCGAGGTGGCCATGGATGAAGTTCTAGCATTCCTGAAAGGGAAGCTGGGCTGAGTTAACAGTTAATAGTGAACAGTTAACAGCGACGCGCGCCAGCGCCTCGTAACTAGAAACGCAAGAGGCCGCGCCCAAACCATGGGCGCGGCCTCTTTGCTTCCAGAACAGACAACGCTGTTCCGCGCCGCTGTTAACTATTAACTGTTCACTATTAACTAGATTTTTATAGACCGCTTTACCGCCATCACCTGGCTCATGGTGTTATCTCCGTGGGCCGTCAGCTGCCACAACGGCAGGCCGCGATTATCTTTCTCCGACGATTTGGCAATCAAGCCAAGCGCCCGCAGATGGATCTTGATCTGGTTGAACGCATGGGCAGCCAGCACCACGTTGCGCACCGCATGGGCACGGGGGAAGTCCTGCTGCACATCGCCCAGAGCCTTGCGACCGATGAAATCTTCCAGCGCTTTCTGCATCACCGGTTCGGATGCCGGATTGAGCATCAGCGGAGCCACACAGGAGAACGCCTGATCCCAGCTGATCCGGGTGGTGACCATGGCCAGTTTGCAATCACCGCCTTCATAGACATTACAGGAGTAATCCAGCGCCACCAGATCGCCACCCCGGGACAGGGTTTTCAGCGGGGGCCGGGCCTGGCTCATGCTGTCTTCGCGTTCCTTTTCCAGCATCTCGATACGGGCTTTGAGGGCCTCGACCTCAGCCCCGCCGCCACCGATACCGGCCTGGTCTGCGCGCACCCAGCCGTCAGCTCGATGTTCCCGCATCAGATTGGGGATCACCTTGTGGGCCAGCTCTGCCAGACCGCTCTCCGTGGTCCAGCGAAAGCAGGCCACTTTCTCTTCCAGCAGGCGCACAAAATCATCCCGGCGCACCTGGCCATCGCGGGTGGGTTCCTGCTGGTCAGCGGGCAACATGGCAGGGTTATCATGGATAAAGGCGACAATGGGTTTGCGCTTGGTGGCGGCAAAGATATATTCGCGGTGCAGCTCACTGAGCCCCATGGGTGAGAGCGTGCCGTAGCGGCCACCTACGATCAGCACGAAATAATCGCTGGTTTCGATCAGTTTCTGGATCACCGGCAACAGGGTATTGCCATCCGCAGCGGAGCTGTCCAGACCCGTGGGAATCATGCCGTGCTCGATCAACGGCAACATCAATGCCTGGCGCGCCCCCTGCATATCGGGAAAGGTGGCACTGATAAAGACCTGGTAGCGTTTCGTCGCTGTCACCCTGGGTACCTGTAGCGTCGAGTTCGGCCCTCGCGGGCACTTTTTGGCTGGCTATTAAACCGCCTGTGGGTCCTCATCACAACCCGCAGGACCTGACGGAGCCCCCCCCCCCGATCGTGGGACATCCCAGCGGTTCATGCTAGCCTGAGCACAAACCGCTGCACCGGACAACTCACGGCGCCAGCACTAACAATCAATATCGTAGCGCTTTTTGTAAGCTTACAGGAATGGGACGCCATGCAAACCATAGCCTTTTACAACCTGAAAGGTGGCGTGGGCAAGACCGCCTCGGCCGTGAATGTGGCCTGGCATGCCGCGCGCTGGAAGCACCGTACCCTGCTCTGGGACCTGGACCCCCAGGGCGCCGCCAGCTTCTATCTGGGGGTGGATGACGGCGACGGCTACAAGGCCGGCAATCTGATCAAGGGCAAACAACCCATCGGTCGACTGAAACGGGAAACCCGCTGGAAGAATCTGGATGCCATCCCCGCCGATATTTCCATGCGCAACGCGGATATCAAGCTGATGGAAAACGGCGGCGCCAAGAGTCGCCTGAAGCAGCTGATTGCCCCCCTGGGGGAAAGCTACGAACTGGTCATTCTGGATTGCCCGCCCACCCTGAGCCCGATGGCCGAAAGCATCTTTGCCGCGGTGGATTACCTGTTTGTCCCGGTGATCCCGACCCACCTGTCAGTGCGGGCCTATGAGCAGGTGCTGGACTGGCTGGCCAGCAAGAACGTCAAGAACCTCACCGTGGTGCCTTTTTTCAACATGGTGGACCGCCACCGGGACCTGCATGTGGAAATGCTGGTCAAGCGTCCCAAAAGCATGAAAGGCGGCCTGAAGACCTGGATCCCCTACTCCACCCATGTGGAACAGATGGGCGATCACCGCGCCCCGGTCGGCGAGTTTGCCCCCTACACCCCCTCCGCCCAGGCCTTCCGGGCCATGTGGTTCGAGATCGCAGGAAAACTTAAACTCTAGTTGACAGTTGATAGTGGACAGTTGACAGCTCGCGATCTGGATTTCGTCTTTGCCTTAAACACTTGAGTCCGCGCCCTTGGTTTGGCCGCGTACTCAAGCGTTGAAAAAACAGAGAACCCTCTCGCGTAGCTGTCAACTTTCAACTGTCCACTGTCAACTGCCCTCCCACGGGTTTGCCCGCCGCAGAATCTCATCCAGATCCAGCCCCCGCGGCAGCGTCCCATAGTTTCGATCACCGTGCTCGCCCAGACGGGAGGCGATAAAGGCCTCGGCGACTGCACCATTTCCGGCGGCCACCAGCTGGCTGGCCTGCAGGGTCAGGGACAGGCGATCGACGATGTCCCGGGCCCGGTATTCGGCCTCATCCATGTCCGAAAATTCACGCTTGAGCGACGTCACTGCCTGGTCAAGACGGCTATCACTGCCGGCGGTTTTCGCCAGCTCGGCGAACCACACCTCCAGCACCGCCGGGGTCTTGGCCAGGGCCCGTAACATGTCCAGGGCCTGCACGTTGCCGGAGCCTTCCCAGATGGCATTGATGGGCGCCTCGCGATACAGGCGCGCCATAATGAAGTCTTCGGTGACACCGTTCCCCCCCAGGCACTCCATGGCTTCATAGGCATGGAACGGGGTGCGCTTGCAGATCCAGTACTTGCCCGCCGGCAGACCTAACCGCAACAGCAGTTTCTCATGCTCATTGGCCGGGTCCAGGGTACTGTTATCCAGTGCCTCCCCCATGCGCATGGTAATGGCCAGGGAGCCTTCTACCTCCAGTTGCAAATCTGCCAACACGTTACGCATCAATGGCTGATCAATCAGGGTCTTGCCGAAGGCGGCGCGGCCCATGGCATGGTTCACCGCCTGAGCCACGGCCTGACGCTGACCGGAGGTGGAGCCCACCATGCAATCGAAGCGGGTCATGGCCACCATCTCGATAATGGCCGGTACGCCGCGCCCTTCCTCGCCGACCATCCAGCCCAGAGCGCCGCGCAGCTCGATCTCCGAGGAGGCATTGGAGACATTGCCCATCTTGTTCTTCAGGCGCTGCACCTGGATCGGGTTCTTGCTGCCGTCCGGACGCCAGCGGGGCACCAGGAAACAGCTCAGGCCGCTGTCGGTCTGGGCCAGCACCAGGAAGGCATCACACATGGGCGCCGAGGTGAACCACTTGTGGCCCACCAGTTCATAGGCTTCACCGGGGCCTTCCGCTGACACCGGGTAAGCCCGGGTGGTGTTGGCGCGTACATCGGAACCGCCCTGCTTTTCGGTCATGCCCATGCCGATGGTCAGCGCCTGCTTTTCCGTATGCGGCACATTACGGGGGTCATAGGCATTGTTGAGAATCTTCGGCAGCCATTCCTTTGCCAGCGAGGGCGTCAGCTTGATGGAGGGCACCGAGGCAAAGGTCATGGTCAACGGGCAGCCATGGCCCGCCTCCACCTGACCTTGCAGATAGCTCTGTGCCGCACGGGCCACATGGGCACCCGGCCTGGGGTCTGTCCAGGGAGCCGAATGAATCCCGGACTCCAGACCCAGCGTCATCAGGCGATGGTAGGCCTCGTGGTACTTCACGGCGTCCACGCGATAGCCCTGACGGTCGTGGGAGAAGAACTGCGGCTTGTGCTCGTTGGCCAGGAAGCCCCATTCGATCACTTCCGCGCTGCCGGTTTTGGCTCCGTGGGCAGACAGGCGGTCTTCTGCCCACCCGGCTCCGTGGCGGCGCACCGCTTCACGCAGGGCCGTATCGTTGTCGTAGGCGTTGTAGTCTTCCAGGGCCCGGGCCTGGTTGAAGACCTCGTGGGTCTGGGCCAGCGGGTCCGGCTTCAGGTTATCGTGCTTGGCGGTCATTGGTGCTCTCCCGAAAAAATCATGCAGTCTGTTGCTGCTCGATAAACTGGGTCTGCGCCGGAGGTACCCCCACGGCTCGCAGACAGAATTGGGTCAGGGATTCCGCCAGCTGGGTTTTGGCCAACGGGTCGGACAATGGGCCCACCAGGGCTTCGGCAATGGCGCCGACCAGCGCCGCCGCGCTGATCGCCGTATCCTGCATGGGCAGCGCCCCCTGGCTAACCCCATCGCTGAGCAACTGCTGATAAAGCGCGGCGTAGCGCTGGCGATAGGTGAGACGCTCCGCGTCCACGGCCGGATCCACCGGCTCGGCGATCAACGACCAGGCCAGCCGCGGTGCCGCCTGGGCACGCCGCACAAAGACCTGCAGCACATGGCAGAGCCGCTCGGAAAAGCTGCCGGGATGCCCCATCGCCTTTGCCACTGCAGCCACTTCACGCTCGGTGGCCACACGAAAGACCTCCGCCGCCAGCACCGCCTTGTTGTCGAAATAGCGATACAGGGTGCCCACGCCTACCCCGGCCTTGGCCGCCAGCGTCTGCATGGTGAGATTGGCAAAGCCGCCCTCGCGGACCAGCTGCTCAGCGCAAACCAGCAGATGGTCACGCTGGGCCGCCTTGCGCGCTTTCACATTGGCGGTTTCCCGGTAAGCCATAATCGGAATCCATATTCATTTCTTAAAAGAAGTGAACCATGATTCCGACTTTCAGGCAAGCGCCGCCTGTCGCGCACCCCAGCTCCCCCGTAGGAGCGCCTCTGGAGGCGCGAACCTGAGCCCAGGCGAAGAACCGGCTGCAGATAGCACCAGCGAATCTATTGGCAATTTGCCTGATCGGATGACAAATCCCTCGCCAAAGGCTCGGATTCGCGCCTCATGAGGCGCTCCTACAGCAGGTTGGTCATCACCCCCAGCGCCGCCATGCCTAGCACCATCCCCCATAACGGCACTGTCTTGCTACGCAGCACCACAAACCCCGTCACCACGATCAACAAATCCCACAGATCATTCACCGCAGAGACGAACACCGGCTGATACAGGGCCGCCAGCAGCAGCCCCACCACCGCCGCATTGATCCCCGCTACTGCCCCGGCCAGGGCCGGACGGGAAGAGAGCCACTGCCACCCTTCCATCAGTCCCAGCACCAATAGAAAGCCCGGCAGGAAAATCGCCAGGGTAGCGATCAGTGCACCCCACCAGGGGCTGGCCGGCAGCAGCACAGCACCCAGATAAGATGCCAGCGAGAACATGGGCCCGGGCACTGCCTGGGCGGCGGCATAACCGGTGAGGAATTGATCCGGAGACATCTGCGGCCCCACCAGTTCCTGCAACAGGGGCAGCACGACATGCCCCCCACCAAACACCAGGGAACCGGCGGCAAAGAAATCATTCCACAGGCCCAACATCCGCCCCGCCGGCAGCAGGGCGACAACCGTAAGCAACGCGAACAGCAGCAACGGCCCACGGCGCCACACCGGTTTACCCGGTGCCGCCACGCCCTGATCCGGTCGCAGCCAGTGCCAGCCAATGGCGGCAGCAATCAGCAAGGCCAGCATCTGCCCGAGCAACGCCGGCCACAGCACCAACAGCACAGCCACCAAGGCCGCGATGGAGCGGGTCAGACCGTTGGCACAGAAACGCTGGCCCATATTCCACACCGCATCGGCCACCACGATCACCGCCAGCCACTTCAGCCCGGTGATTGCCCCACCCTGCAGCCAGTCCGGCAAAGAGGCGGCGTAAATCCCCAACAGCGCCATCAACAGAAAAGACGGCAGGGTAAAGGCAACAAACGCTGCAAAGGCCCCGAAGATCCCCCCGCGCACCCGGCCGATGGCGAAGCCCAACTGACTGGACGCCGGCCCGGGCAGAAACTGTGTCAGCGCCAGCAGGCGAGCGAACTCCGCCTCATCCAGCCACTGCAATTCCTCCACGAAGCGACGGTGAAAATACCCCACGTGGGCCGCCGGCCCGCCAAAGCTGATCAGCCCCAGCAACAGAAACTGACGAAAGATATCGCGCATCACTGACAAGTATTCCCGCTGAAATTTCACCAGAACCTAGCACAGTTTGCTGGCGGGCGGATGTCAGTGCCGGTCGGCGGCAGGTATACTCGCCCCATGCAATCCGATGCCCACTCCGTTCTCCAGCATGTCTTTGGCTATCACCAGTTCCGTGGTGAGCAACAGACCATTATCGATAGCCTGATCCAGGGCGACGATGCGCTTGTGTTGATGCCCACTGGCGGCGGCAAATCCCTGTGCTACCAGATTCCGGCGCTGGTTCGCCCTGGTACCGGCGTGGTGATCAGCCCGCTGATTGCCCTGATGCAGGATCAGGTGGATGCCCTCAAGGCGCTGGGCGTCAGAGCCGGATTTCTCAATTCCACGCTGAATATGGAGCAGCAGCGCGCCCTGGAAGATGCCCTGCTCAACGGCGAACTGGACATGCTCTACATCGCCCCGGAACGGCTGATACAACCTCGCACCCTGACGCTGTTGCACCAGGCACAGATTGCCCTGTTTGCCATCGACGAAGCCCACTGCGTCTCCCAGTGGGGCCATGATTTCCGCAACGACTATCTGCAACTGTCCCTGCTGCACCGGGAATTTCCCCATGTACCGCGCATCGCCCTGACCGCCACGGCGGATCAACGCACCCGAACGGAAATTGCCGAACGGTTGGACCTGACCCAGGCCCGTCACTTCGTCTCCAGTTTTGATCGGCCCAATATCCAGTACCGTATCGAGCGCAAGGATGGCGCCCGGAATCAGCTCCTGCGCCTGATTCGTGCCGAGCATGACGGCGATGCCGGGATTGTCTACTGCCTGTCACGCAACAAGGTGGAACGGGTCGCCGAATGGCTGTGCCAGCAGGGCGTCAAGGCTCTGCCTTACCACGCCGGCCTGCCCGCGCAAACCCGCGAAAACCACCAGCAACGGTTCCTGCGCGAGGATGGGCTGGTGATGGTGGCCACCATTGCCTTCGGCATGGGGATCGACAAACCGGATGTGCGCTTCGTGGCCCACCTGGACCTGCCAAAAAGCATCGAATCCTATTACCAGGAAACCGGTCGTGCCGGTCGTGATGGGGAGCCCGCCACTGCCTGGATGGCCTATGGCCTGGAAGATGCCATCAAACTCAAGCAGATGCTGGCCCAGAGCAACGGCAACGAGCAGCACAAACGCAACGAACATCAGCGCCTGGAATCCATGCTGGGGTTGTGCGAGATCACCCAGTGCCGTCGTCAGGCCCTGTTGCATTATTTCGGTGAGACCCTGGAGCAGCCCTGTGGAAACTGCGATACCTGCCTGAACCCGCCGCAGACCTTCGATGCCAGCGAGGCCGCCCAGAAAGCGCTAAGCTGCGTGTACCGCACCGGCCAACGGTTTGGCGCCAATCACCTGATCGACGTGCTCACCGGCAACCGCTCCGACAAGGTGGCCAGCGCCGGTCACGACCATGTCTCCACCTGGAACATCGGCAATGAGTTCAGCGCCAGCCAGTGGAGAAGCATTTATCGGCAACTGGTGGCCCGTGGCCTGCTGACCGTGGACATGAACGGCTTTGGCGCGCTGCAACTCACCGAAGCCTGTCGCCCCTACCTGCGCGGCGAACAGCCCCTTCACCTGCGCAAGGAAATGGCCAAGGCCAGGAAAGCCTCCACCCGCCGCGCGCACGCCAATATCGCTGACGCCGACCGCACTCTCTGGGAAGCCCTGCGCGCCTGCCGTAAACGGCTGGCGGATGAAGAAGGCGTGCCACCTTATGTGGTCTTCCACGACGCCACCCTGATGGACATGCTCGCCATTCGCCCACGGAATCGGATGGAAATGGCCGCCGTCAGCGGCGTCGGCGACCGCAAGCTGGAACGCTACGGGGATGCGTTTCTGGACATTCTCAACGGGAAGGATGATGCCGCCGGTGTCGCCGAGCCCGTCGGCCCGGATCGCAACGAGATTCTCGCTCTGGCCCAGGCCAACATGAGCCCGGCCGCCATCGCCCGCCAGCAGAATCTGAACGAGCAAACCGTGTACCGGGAGCTGGCACAGCTGGTTACCACCCATCAGCTCAGCCTGGAGCAGGCGCTGGGGATCAGCGAAACCGAGATCGGCATCATCCAGGATGCGCTGCTCAGCCAACCCAACCTGGCCGAGGACACCTTCAGCTACCGACAGTTGAAAGACCTGCTGGCCGACGACTGGCCGACCGGGGTCCTGCACTGCGTCCGTCAGGCCATCCTTGCCACGGCATAAAAGCGCCTGTACCGCCCATCCGCCTTCAGTCTTCCACCGGAAGCCGTTTGAATGAACGGGAGAACTGCAGGATCAGAAAGTTGATCAGTGACAGCACCAGGGCGATTTCATAGCGGCTGTAAGCCACCGAAATGCCAATGGCCCCGGTATTCCACAAACTGGCCGCCGTGGCAGTACCACTGACACTGGCCCCATCCTTGAGAATCGCCCCGCCGCCGATAAAGCCCATGCCGGTAATAATCCCGTACATCACCCGGGCTTCTGCATCAGAGCCGCTATAGACCTGCATCCCCACCAGCATGTAACCGCAGGCGGCAATGGATACCAGCGGGAAGGTCCGCAGGCCCGCACCCCGGGCGCGCTGCTCCCGATTCCAAGCCACCGGTAACGCCAACACAAAGGCAATCCCCAGTTGGTACAGGTGGGTAACGACCTGGTTCCAGTCCAGGGAGCCTCTGAATAACGCCTTGCATGCTCAGGCTTTCAGGCTGGCTCACAATCTAGGCGCGCTTTTGAAGGCATGCTGGTTGCCTGTCGAGAAAGTGCAACAACGAGTGTGGGCCAGCCTGGAAGCCCCGAAGGGCGCGACCTGAAGGGCACATCTGCTGCGCTTTGTCGCTAGGAAAGGGAACCACCCTGTCCGTCGCACCAAAACACAACAGCTGCACCCTTCAGGTCACGCTGAGTACGCAAAGCGTTATTCAGAGGCTCCCTAACTCCTGCATACGCACTCTCCTTAGCCAGCATTGCCGTGACAAAGGCCCGGGCTACGCCAAATTTTGCAGCACGCTTTGTCACTCTCTGTAAGCAAAAGCTTACACCCAGACAACAGAGCCATGGCCATAGCCACGCTACTCTTGATCCTGTTCAAAAAAGATACTGTGGGGACAAACCATGGAACAAGACGTGCAGCTGGATCTGGAATGGGTGCCTGACGCCCTGGCAGGGGTTTTTGAGGATGCCCACGCGGATCATTGCGGCCAATGGGAATCCATTGACGCGGAAAGCACCGCCGCCCACGCGGCCTGAGAGAGCCCAGCCATCCCGCATCCTCGCCCGACCTGCGGCGCTTTAACCTGACCCGCGTCCGGGGGAGAATACTCCCATGGATGTGATATGGATCAGTCATCGCGGCCTGCACCAACGCCATGGAGAGAACAGCCTGCATGCGTTCGAGGCCGCCGCCGAAGCCGGTTTCCACACCTTGGAAACCGACCTGCGCACCACCCATGATGGCCAGATCGTCCTCCATCATGATGCCTCCCTGATTCGCACCACCGGCAGTCACGCCGTTATCGAAGACATGGACAGGGACCAATGCCTACGCCATCGACTCCATGATGGCCAGCCGTTGCTTACCTTCGAGCATTTCGCCCATACCTTTACCGACCAGCGCTGGATTCTCGACATCAAACCGGAGAGCGCGGCACGCACCCTGGCAGCGCTGCGCCATTGGGCCGACCAGCAACAGAAAGGCGACTGGCTCTGCCGCCAGGCCCGTTTCCTGCTCTGGCACCCGGAGCACACTCGATTGCTACGCCAGCACTTCCCCGCCGCTATCACCATGGCGCCGCAGACAGAATGCCGCCGAGCCGGCCTGTCGCTGCTGATGGGGCTTCGCCCGCTGGCCGCCATACGCGCCGGTCGCACCTATTCCCTGCCACCGGTGTTTCACGGCCTGCCCCTGTTCCGGCACTCTCTGGTCGATGCCTATCACCGTCTCGGCGGCCGGGTGCTGGCGTTCCTGCCGGAGGGACGGGAGCAGCAGCGCCAGGCGCTGCGCTCCGGGGTCGACGAAATCCTCAGTAATACCGCGCCGATACGCTAGCGAGCCTGGGAATGAGGCACCGTCGGGCACCGGACCGCCGGGCTCGTGTTCCGCCCCGGGATGCGGTAGGCTTGCCGCCCCTTCTTATGTCAGACCCAATTACATGCCTTTTACTTCCCTTGGACTGGGGGATGACCTGTTGGCCGCTGTTGCCGATCAGGGTTATCACACCCCGTCACCGATCCAGGCCCAGGCCATCCCTGCCGTACTCAGCGGCCGTGATGTGATGGCTGCTGCCCAGACCGGCACCGGCAAGACGGCTGGTTTTACCCTGCCCCTGCTGGAGCGCCTGCGCGCCGGCCAGCCCGCCAGCCATAACCAGGTACGCGCCCTGGTACTGACCCCAACCCGGGAGCTGGCCGCCCAGGTCGCCGACAGTGTGGCCACCTACGGCAAGCATCTGCCCCTCACCTCCACCGTGGTCTTCGGCGGTGTGAAGGTGAATCCACAGATGCAGCGGCTGCGCGGCGGCGCGGATATCCTGGTGGCGACACCCGGTCGTCTGCTGGATCTGTATCAGCAGAACGCGGTGAAATTCGACCGCCTGGAAATCCTGGTGCTGGACGAAGCGGATCGCATGCTCGACATGGGCTTTATCCATGACATCCGCAAGATTCTATCCAAGCTGCCCCCCAAACGGCAGAACCTGATGTTTTCGGCCACCTTCTCACCGGAAATCCGCGCCCTGGCCAAGGGCCTGGTGAACAGCCCGGTGGAAATCGATGTGAGCCCGCGCAACACCACCACCGAGCTGGTTACCCAGTGGATTGCCCCGGTGGACAAACAGCGCAAGGCCGCCCTGCTTACCCACCTGATCCAGGACAACAACTGGTACCAGGTACTGGTCTTCAGTCGTACCAAGCACGGCGCCAACAAGCTGGCCAAACAACTGGAAAGCAACGGCATCGAAGCCGCGGCCATCCACGGTAACAAGAGCCAGAATGCCCGTACCCGTGCCCTGGCAGACTTCAAGAACGGCAAGATCCGCGCCCTGGTGGCCACCGACATTGCGGCCCGGGGTCTGGATATCGAGCAGCTGCCCCAGGTGGTCAACGTGGACCTGCCCAATGTGCCGGAAGACTACGTGCATCGCATCGGGCGCACCGGCCGTGCCGGCGCCACCGGCCAGGCCATCTCCCTGGTCAGCGCCGATGAGGCCCAACAGCTGAAAGATATCGAACGGCTGACCCAGCAACAGCTGGAGCGCAAAATCGTGGCCGGCTTTGAGCCCGGCGAACCGCTACCGGCAGCGGGGGCGCTACAGCCACCCAAGCGCAAACGCCCGAAGAAAGCGAAACCGGCCCACTCCCGTCCGGACAATGGCGGCGGTAACGGCCAGGCTCGCAAAGGCAATGGCGGAGGCGGCAATGGCCAGAACCGCCAGGCACGGCCTGCCAACAACAGCCGCCCCGGTGGCAACAGCCAGCGACGGCGTCGCCCGGCAGGCAACCGCCGGCCGCAAGCCCAGTCCTGAACGAAAAAAGGCGCCTGAGAGGCGCCTTTTTTCTGACTCTAACATCGCTTACCGCTGCCGCAGCAACCCCTGGTAGTGAGCCATATAACCTTTCAGCTCGTCATCGCTCAGGTCCTTGAGCACCTTGTTGTTGACCGCATGCACCGCCTTGCGGCTACCGTCGATACCCACGTTCAAGGCCTTCTGGGTCACAAAACCGATTTTCACTTCCTTGGTGTTGGCGACAAAGACTTCATCGATGATCTTGTCCGACATGGCGCTCATCACCCGGGTGACCAGAGCCACGTCTTCGGTGCCCTTGCCTGCCGCACACAGCTCGGTGGCCTTGCGGAAATCAGCGGCGAAGCTGTCTTCCACCGGGAAAGCGATACTGGCGTGATTATCGTTGTCGTCGCCAGCCTGCCAGTACATGGCCTTCACGTTCTTCACCACCGGGGCGAATTCCGCGTTGGACACCTTCTTGAAAATCTGGCGGGTGAGCATGCTGGACGCCTTGCCGGCGGTGGACACGGCAAAATCGATCACCTTTTTCTGGCCCCCTGACAGCTCGGTCATATTGGCCGGCTCCACCAGAAACAGGCTGAGAATCCGGTCGGTGAGATGGTCCACCATGTGAATGAATTTCTCGGCACTGTCTTTACGATCGTGCTCGACGGCATGAAGGAAGTCTTCGGTGCTGTTGACCAGCGCCGGGTTAGCGGGAATCGCCACCACGTTCTGCATTGTTATGTCCTTGCCTTGCAAACAGTTGCTGTCACTCAAAAAACTCATGATAGCGGGGCCATGGCCCGAGGGGAAACGCCAATCGGGCCGGAATAACAAAGCTTATACGCAGGAGTATCAACCTGGCGCGTCTGAATCACGCCTTGCAGGCGCAGGCTTTCAGGCCATGCCAAGTCCCCCAGGCGTGATTCAGGAGCCACCGCTGTGGGTAACAGCAGGTTGACGGACCGCCTGTGAGGAAGAGGCAGAGGGTTTGGCACGGCGGATATCTACCTGGGGAGAGGTGATCATGGTTCCGTCCATGGCGCAGTCCGGGCCCAGGGTCACCGCATCAAACGTGGCCGAACCGTCCGTGTTGCCCCACACCAGGGTCACCGGCCCGGGCCCACAGATCCCCCCCAGTAACGGCACCCTGACCTTGACCTGCATGTCATCCACGGTGAGGCGCCCCGGGTGCTCTACCTGGCCCTGCCAGGGCAGCGCCAGCGCCTTGATGCTTTTGCACAACGGGTTGATGCCACCGAAGATGACCTCGGTCACCCGGATCGCCCCCTGCTCACTGACATGGCCGTTAAACGTGGTATGGCAACTGACCGGGATGGCACCTTTCTTCATGGCCAGTTTACCGCTGGCGGAAAACGCCCCCGCCGGCGCCACCGTCACCTCTGCGCTGGTGACCCCGACAAACGCCAAGGCCATAACGGCCCCGGCAATGATGTTCCTTATCATTATTGTTATTCCCTGCCGATATGTTCACCGGCATGGTGGCACGAGGCAGTAATACGTCCCAAGCCAGTCGGACGCAAAACCACGACCGCTCGGCAGTTTTTCTTGCCAACCTCTACGCCAGGCTACACCAGTTGGTAGCCGATACTCCCCAGTACCGCCAGCACCACGGCCCACTTGGCGGTCACATAGAACGTCTTGTTTTTCCGCTTTACAGACTTCAGGAAGCCCTTGTAGGCCAGCACCCCTTTGCCCAGCTTGTTACCCACCCCGGTATGGCTGCTATCCAGGTTGTCGATAAAGAACAGGCGATTGAAGAACCAGCCGAAGTACCAGTACACCTTCTGTACCCACTTCCACTTCATGGGCCGGTCCACATCCGTCATCAGAATGATTCGCGGGGTCTCGGTGCGGTTCCAGGCGGAATGGATATAGGTTTCATCGAAGATGATGCTGTCGCCATCGCGCCAGATATAGTCGTCCTCGTTCACCGTCAGGCCGCAGCCCTCATCGTTGGGGGTGCTCAGCCCCATGGAATAGCGCAGGGTGTAGGCGAACGGATCGTGGTGACGATTAAGCTTCTTGCCCGGCATCAACACGGCAAACAGGGCAATGTTCATGGACGGCAGCTGGTCCAGCAGGGCCATGGTTTTCGGTGCCAGCTCATAGGCGGAAGGCAGCTTGTTGTCATAAACCTTCAGGTAAAAGCTGGTCCAGCGATTGTCCTTGTAGAAACTGCTGGCCGGCAGGTCTTCCTTGGCGGTGATGTTGCCGCCGTGATACAGGGCCAACGCCTCGTCACGGATGGTTTCCCAGTTATCCTCGATCAGCTGCAGCTCCGGAAACCAGGATTTGTCCATGCGGGGCGTGGTGGGCACCTTCGACAATAGATATGCCGGAATATTGAACGGCACCATGAAGGTGGAAAAATCGGAAAGCTGGCGCTTGAGACCAAACGGCTCCCGGTTACGCATACGGATAAACACAATGCAGCCCACATAGACCAGCAAACAGACCACAATAACGGCCATAACCTGTCCCTTTTCACTCTTGCTAACGGGGTTCGCCAGTGAACCGCGGCACCCGGAAAATGAATTAGGCGGAATTTTACCTGATCCTGGCCCGCAAAACCGGAGCCACATCGGTAATTTTCCGCCGCTGCTCGGCGCTATCCGTCCTGGGTTACGACAGCGCCGGGGGCATTTCGCACTGGCGAGCGCCTTGACGGAAACGAAAAAAGCCTCTCGAAAGAGGCTTTTCCCGAAGGGCATTGAGTGCGGAGCACTCAGCCTGTTACTTGTCGGCGTCCAGCGCCTGGTAGTAGTCCATCAGGATCTGGGCCACTTCCGGACGAGAGAACTCCGGCGGCGGGGCAATGCCCTGGCCCAGCATCTCACGCACCTTGGTACCTGACAGCAGCACAAAGTCGTCCTTGGTGTGGTCCGGTACATCACGCATCATGACCACACGATCAAGCTTCTTGGAATAGGCGGTATGATCCGCCTCGAAGATCTTGATTTCCAGGGCACCGGCCGGCACCTTTTCCTGGAAGATGGTTTGCGCATCGAAAGCGCCGTAATAATCACCCACCCCTGCATGGTCACGGCCAACGATCAAATGGCTGCAGCCACAGTTCTGGCGGAATACCGCATGCAACACCGCCTCACGGGGGCCCGCGTACAGCATGTCAAACCCGTACCCGGTGATCATCACGGTGTTGGGCGGGAAGTACACTTCCACCATCTTGCGGATTGAGGCATCACGCACGTCAGCCGGAATATCACCCTTCTTCAATTTGCCCAGCAGCATATGAATCAGGATACCGTCGGCGTTCAGCGCCTCCTGGGCCATGCGACACAGTTCTTCATGGGCGCGGTGCATGGGGTTACGGGTCTGGAACGCGACCACATTGCTCCAGCCACGCTCAACGAACTCATTGCGAATGGAAACCGCGGTACGGAAGGTATCGGGGAAATCGTCGGCGAAATAGGAGTAATTGAGGACCTGGATGTCACCGGACACGATAAAGTTGCCGGCGGCCAGGAAATTGGCCACACCCGGGTGCTCCTTGTCATTGGTGGCAAAGACCTGCTCGGCAACGGCTTCCAGTTCGGCGTCGGAGGCTTCCTCGATCGCCGCCACATCCATCACCGCAATCACCGGCTCGCCCTCCACATTGGGGTCGCGCAGGGCTATGCGCTTGGCACCTTCAATGGCGCTGACATCCTTCAACATGTTGACGATCGGCACCGGCCAGAACAGACCATCGGCAGTGGTCATGTTTTCCGCCACTGACAGCATGTCAGCCTTGTTCATGTAGCCCGTCAGCGGGGTGAAGTAACCGGCACCCATCATCACCGCATTGGCGGCAGCGGCCGAGCTGATCACCACTGAAGGCAGAGATTCCGCTTCCTGCTGCAAGGCAACGCGGGCATCTTCATCAGCAACGTAAAGGGGTTTCAATGCGTCCGCACCATGCGGCTTGACCAAAGCGACCATCTATTCACTCCAAATGCTCAATCAACGGGGTATCCATATCGCGGCGCAGTATAGCAAAGGATCGGCAGCAGGTCGGCCCGGCAAGGGGGGCGGACGTAAAAAAGCGGCAACGCGCCAGCCCGATCAGTAAAGAGCCATACTCAACAATGACTTGCGTGCCCCGCCCGCCCCGTCACGGCGTCCCCAAAAGCTCCCTCCCCCTTTAAGATCCCCTTATCCTGAAAAAAATGTATATACATTGACTATCTATAAGATAGCCAATAGTCTGTTTGCAAGTCGCTAATATTCCAGCGACGATGCAGCCTGTTTTCCTGTGGTGTGTCTCTGTATGGCAAAAAAAGGCAAGGCCAAGAAGAACAGTCAGCTCATCGTTCGCATCAATGACGAAGAACGTCTGCGCTTTATCGAGCTCTGCGAAGAGCTGGATACCAGCGCCGCGCGTGAAGTCCGCCGGTTTATTCGTGACTTTATCAAGGCCCAGGAGTCGACATCCGGCGAGTAGCCGAGGGCTCGGCCATCACTTGCGAAAATGGAGAGACATCATGTCCAAGAAGAAAAAGCTGAAAAAAGCCATCAAGCAGAGCAAGGCCAAGATCAACAAGCAGGAATCTGTGCTGAAGAAACTGAAGAAAAAGCTCAAGAAGGCGTAAGCCGAGCCACAGCAAAACGGGCCACCAGGGCCCGTTTTTTGTGTGGTCACGTTTTCCGTTGAGACGCTCAGACGATCGGCGGCTCACCTGCCAGGGTCGGGCCCTTTTCGATATCGGAGGTAAACACTTCCAGTGACTGCGCCACTTCGCTGACTTCCTCGAAGCGGGCAATGTGATAGAGCGCTTCCCCTTCATTCACCAGCGGCAGGTTATTACGGCCCACCAGGATGCCGGCAGCCGGCGCGAAGATATTCACATCCTCCCCGCCAAAGGGGCTGGAAATACGACCGATCAGATCCCCCTTCTTGATCCACGCCCCCAGTGCCACCAGTGACAGGAAGACCCCGTCCCGCTCTGCACGAACCCAGCTGGATGAGCGGGCAATATAGGGTTCGGTGGGCGCCTTGGTGCGGCGACTACCGGTCATGCCCAGGTGCTGCATGATATTGAGCACCCCTTTCACACCGGCCCGGATACAGGATTCTTCGAAGCGCAATGCCTCACCGGCTTCATAGGTGATCACCGGGATGCCCTGGGCCTCGGCCACTTCCCGCAACGTGCCCTCGCCCAGCACCGAATTGATCACCACCGGCACGCCAAAGGCATTGGCCATGGCAGCGGTATCCTCGTTGGACAGGTCGGCGCGGATCTGCGGCAGGTTGGCCCGGTGAATCGCGCCGGTGTGCAGGTCCACCGCATGGGTGGCACGGTCCAGCACCTGACTCTTGAATTGCCAGGCCATTCGCGCGCCCAGGCTGCCGGTTTCCGAGCCGGGGAAACAGCGGTTCAGATCACGCCGGTCCGGCAGATAGCGGGTCTTGTGAATGAAACCAAACACGTTCACGACCGGCACTGCCAGCAAGGTGCCATTAAGGCTTTTCAGGGCAGAGTGACGCAGCAGGCGACGGATGATTTCCACGCCATTGAGCTCATCCCCGTGAATGGCCGCGCTGACCATCAGCACCGGGCCGGGTCTGCGTCCATTGATCACATGGATGGGAACATTCAAGGGCGTCTGGGTATAAAGCTGCGCCAGCGGCAATTCCACTTTGGCCCGGGTACCGGGCGCTACCGTCACGCCATCCAGTTCAAAAGGGGTGTTTTTCGGTTCTTTGCTGTTTTTCATTCTGTTTTTCTCTACCTTGCAGACCCAACCAGACTAACGGCTCCCCCCGGGACGCCGACCCGAGACTGCGAGCTGCAACCCTCAAGCACGGCTCCTGCGAGGCGTCGGTTCAGCCTGACCCCTTGGTCTGGGTCCGGTAGGGGCGCGCATCCTTTTCGATGAACTTCATGATCATCCCCGCCACATCTTTGCCGGTGGCGGTTTCGATGCCTTCCAGGCCCGGCGAGGAGTTCACTTCCATGACCACGGGGCCGTGGTTGGAACGCAGGATATCCACCCCGGCCACATTCAGGCCCATGATACGAGCGGCCCGCACGGCGGTGGCGCGCTCTTCCGGGGTAATGCGGATCAGGCTGGCGCTGCCGCCACGGTGCAGGTTGGAACGGAACTCGCCGGGCGCGGCCTGGCGTTTCATGGCCGCAATCACCTTGCCGCCCACCACGAAACAGCGGATATCGGCGCCGCCGGCTTCCTTGATGTATTCCTGGACCATCACCGACACATTCAGCCCCATGAAGGCCTCGATCACCGATTCCGCCGCCTTGCGGGTTTCCGCCAGCACCACACCAATACCCTGGGTGCCTTCCAGCATCTTGATCACCAGTGGCGCACCGCGAACCATGTTGATCAGATCGGGAATGTCATCCGGAGAGTGGGCAAAACCGGTGATCGGCAGGCCCACGCCCTTGCGCGACAGCAGCTGCAGGGAACGCAGCTTGTCCCGGGACCGGGAAATGGCCACGGATTCATTGACCGGGAAGACGCCCATCATTTCGAACTGGCGCAATACTGCCGTACCGTACTGGGTGATGGAGGCACCGATCCGCGGGATCACCGCATCGAAGCCTTCCAGGACTTCGCCCTTGAAATGAATCTCCGGCTTGTGTGCCACCATGCTCATATAGCAACGCAGGGTATCGATCACATGCATTTCATGACCGGCAGCCTCGCCCGCTTCCACCAGTCGGCGCGAGGAGTACAGTCGCTTGTTTCTCGAAAGAATGGCAATTTTCATGGTTGCTCTTTGTTTCCACCTAATAAAAAAGATGCCGTGGGATCGACAATGATCTCGCCCATGGCGGTGCGTCCCAGCAGCATACGGAATATCATGTTTTCACGGTCGGTCAGGGTGATCTCGATGGGCCAGCGGCGGCCACCCAGTTCAATATCGGTGCAGATCACCGGGCGCTCTTCCTTGTGACCACCGGAGTCAGTCACCACCCGACGGTCCAGTACCGGCGCTTCACAATGGCTGACCTGGTCCTGCCCCTGAATCGGATGGATAGAAAAACGAACCCATTCCTGTCCATCGCGCATAAAGCTTTCCACCTGAAAAGCATGCAGCGCCGACGTCCGCGCCCCGGTGTCCACCTTGACCTTGATGGCTTCGATGTCCAGTTCGGGCAAGCTTGCCCATTCCCGCCAGCCGACGGTGACCTTGGTTGCCATTGGAGAGCCCATCAGTCCCTTTCCAGCAGTTCGATCTTGTAACCATCCGGGTCTTCCACAAAGGCCAGAATGGTACTGCCATGTTTCATGGGGCCGGGTTCGCGGGTAATGCGCCCACCCCGTTGGCGAATACGTTCACAAGCAGCGTACACGTCGTCCACCGCCAGGGCCACATGGCCATAGCCATCACCCAGATCGTACTCGTGCTGATCCCAGTTAAAGGTCAACTCCAGCACCGCGCCCCGGGATTCCGGCTGATAGCCCACAAAGACATTGGTGAAGCGGCCTTCCGGGTATTCCTTGCGGCGCAACTCCTTCATGCCCAGCACCTCGGTATAGAAGGCCACGGACCGATCCAGATTGCCCACGCGCAGCATGGTATGCAGGATTCGCATTGCTTGCTTCGCTCCTGATATCAGCAAAATTCAGCGGGCACGGAGCCCCAGCTATCTACAGGGCGAATAGTGGTGGCAGAGGGGAGGATTGACAATGAAAAAGTGGGTTTACGGAGGGGAACACTGTAAAACATCCAGGTAATCGCCGCTCATGGCAGACAGTCTGGACGTTATCCCGCCGCAACAACGTTACTGGCAGCGCGAACCGTGATATCGACAAAGCCACTGCAGGAGTTCCTCTCGAGGGACGAATCTGCGCCGAACCGAATCTTGGATCGGCGCTTGGGGCTATTTCCACGCTGATGCGTGGATCGTCCCTCGAGAGGAACGCCTACAGCCGCTTCGTTGTAGACTGGCGGGCATTGCGGCGATCGCGCCGCCAGCGCCGCCCCGACGGGCAACGCGCTATGCATCGCGATTCAGGGCAGGAACAGGCTGCCCTGCGCCTCGACCCATGCCTCCGGCACACTCCCCTCGCGGATGCGTTGCGGATGATCCCCCACGTCCACGCGAGCCACTTCCTGGCCGGTCTGGTAATTGAACACGGACATCTGGTCGGTCCCGCTCCAGGACACATAGCAGTGATTGCCATCGGCGCTGGTGGTCACCCAGTAGGGTTTCTCGCCAATGCCGGTTTTCAGTTGGTGGGAGAAATCCTCGCGATTTACCAGGGCCACGTAATCACTCATGGTCCCCGCCACACACAACGTCGAATCATCTGCGCTCATGGCGATGCCATGGTGGGCGGAATCATTCACGTACAGTTCCCGTGGCAGTCCATTGGTCAAATCCGGCAACTCGGCCAGACGCAGCACTTTTTCTTCCTGCATGTCGTACTCGATAAACCCGTGCAGGAAGGACAGCTGGAAGTAGAAATAGCGCTCATCGGCAGTATGTGCCATGGGCCGCACCGCCGTGCTGAGATTGCCATAACCGGCCTCTGCCAGGTCTTTTTCCAGATCCAGCTGCTTGATGATTTCCAGACTATTGGCATCCACCACCTGGAACACCCGCTCGCCCTTGGTGGCATCCAGCAGGTTCTGTCCCAGCAGGCCGTCAGTCAGGTCACCGATCAGTTGATTGTCCAGGGGCGTGTAGACGGTGCCGATACTGGCATGATAAATCCGCTCACCGTCCTCGGAATAGATATTCTCGTGGGGGGAATCTCCCGACGGGAAACGGCCGAGCTCCTCACCGGTTTCCACATCCAGAATGTGCACCACGTTGCCGGTGGAGGCGGATACCGCCACCTGGGTGCCATCCGGTGACAGGGCCATATGGTCAGACCGGTAACCGTCCACCTCAAAGCGCCAGGCGATCTCGCCACTGACCACGTCGATGGCCACCACATCCGCGTAGCTGGGCCGGGAAACGATCAGCAGGCGCCCATCCGGGGAGCTGTACATGTCGTCCACATACTGGTGGTTGCCCTCACCGATCAATACCCGAATACCCTGAAAAAACAGCAGATCGAGGGGGTTCAGGGCAATCGCTTTTTCCCGTTCCTTCTGGTCCGGAATCCCGCTGATACGACCCAGGCGCTGGTAGCTGGAGGCATCGATCACATCAATCACCCCTTCCCAGTTATTGCCCACGAAGATCACCGAACGTGGGCCGTCGTCAGTCTCTTCCGGTACCTCCTCAGCCACCTCATCAGGCGTTCCCTCCTGCTGTGGCGCTTCGCGCTGGGCCTCATCGACACCGGTAGAGGCAGGTGTTGCAGAATCACTGCCCCCGCCGCCACAGCCGACCAGTAACGACGCGGTCAGCAGGGTCAGAATCCCCAGATCCTTAACGGAAAAACGGTATTGCCCGATAGTCATGGCAAGCTCCTCGATCAGCCTGTTGTTGTAAGAATGTTGCTGCTCTCAGGCTAATTGAGACTACCGTGCAAATTAAATGCCTTTTCCTTGTCGTTATGTAACCGCCAATCCCCTGCAACAGGCACAAAAAAACCGCCGCAGCCTGCCGGCTGTGGCGGTTTTCCTGGGGTCAGCTCCGGGACGGGAAACGCCCGGAAGCCTTAACGCAACTTGCGGCCGTTCTTGGCGGCAATACGCAAGCGCAGGGCATTCAGCTTGATGAAGCCTTCCGCGTCCTTCTGGTCGTACGCGCCGGCATCGTCTTCGAACGTGGCAATAGACGCGTCGAACAGGCTGTCATTGTCTGAACGACGCCCCACCACGGTGGCATTGCCCTTGTACAGTTTCATGCGCACTTCGCCATTCACGTGTTCCTGGGTGGCGTCGATGAGCTTCTGCAGGGCCAGACGCTCCGGGCTCCACCAGTAACCGTTGTAGAGCAGCTCCGCATACTTGGGCATCACGGAGTCCTTCAGGTGCGCGGACTCGCGATCCAGAGTCAGGGACTCAATGGCACGGTGAGCCGGCATCATGATGGTGCCGCCCGGGGTTTCGTAACAGCCACGGGACTTCATGCCCACATAGCGGTTCTCGACGATGTCGAGACGACCGATGCCGTTGTCACCGCCCAGTTTGTTGAGCTTGGCGAGCACCTCGGCAGGGCTCAGACGCTCGCCGTCGATGGCAACGATGTCACCCTTCTCGTAGGTTAGAGTGATGTAGGTAGGCTGGTCCGGCGCCGCTTCCGGGCTCACGCTCCAGCGCCACATGTCTTCTTCCGCTTCCCACCAGGGATCTTCCAGGTTGCCGCCTTCATAGGAGATGTGCAGCAGGTTGGCGTCCATGGAGTATGGGGATTTCTTTTTCTTGCTGGAAAAATCCACCGGGATATTGCGCTCTTCACAGTACGCCATCAGCTTCTCGCGGGAGTTCAGATCCCACTCCCGCCAGGGCGCAATCACCTGGATGCCCGGGGCCAGGGCATAGGCGCCCAGCTCGAAACGCACCTGATCGTTGCCCTTGCCGGTGGCGCCATGGGAGATGGCATCCGCACCGGTTTCTTCGGCAATTTCCACCAGTCGCTTGGCAATCAGCGGGCGAGCGATGGAGGTACCCAGCAGGTACTCACCCTCGTAAATGGTGTTGGCGCGGAACATGGGGAATACGTAGTCGCGCACGAATTCTTCGCGCAGGTCTTCAATGTAGATTTCCTTCACGCCCATGGCTTTTGCCTTGGCGCGGGCCGGCTCCACTTCTTCGCCCTGACCGATATCGGCGGTAAAGGTCACCACCTCGCAGTCATAGGTATCCTGCAGCCATTTGACGATAACCGAGGTATCCAGGCCACCGGAATAGGCCAGTACCACCTTGTTGATCTTGGACATTGAAAGACTCCGCATGTGAGAGGCCCCGCTATCAGGCGCCCCCCGGTGAATCGAGGCCGCGTATTGTACCCGCCCTGCCCGGCTGGCGTCATCTCCGATCCACTTTCTCGCCTGTTGCCCCTGCAGGCTTTCCGGTAGCATAGCCTCCTCTCGCAGCCGTCACTGACGGCAAGACGGGATTCGTGTGTCTGATGGAGTGATCATGAATGATCAGCACCCCAGCCTGGCGCTGCGGTTTCGGGGCTTTTTGCCGGTAGTGATTGATGTGGAAACCGGGGGCTTCAATGCCCAGACCGACGCGCTGCTGGAAATTGCCGCCGTCCTGATTGATATGGATGCCCAGGGCTATCTGCGCCCCTCCACTCGCATCCAGTTTCATGTGGACCCTTTCCCGGGGGCCAATATCGAACAGGCGGCACTGGATTTCACCGGCATCGACCCGGACAACCCGTTGCGGGGTGCCGTGCCCGAGGAAACGGCCCTGAAAGGCGTGTTCGAACCGGTGCGCAAGGCAATCAAACAGCATGGCTGCACCCGCGCGGTGCTGGTGGGGCATAACAGCTTTTTTGATCAGGGCTTTCTGAACTCGGCATCCGAACGCGCCGATATCAAACGCAACCCCTTCCACCCGTTCTCCAGCTTCGATACCGCCGCCCTGGCCGGACTGGTATATGGCCAGACCGTACTGGCCAAGGCCTGCGAAGCCGCCGGCATCCGCTTCAGTCAGCGCGAGGCCCACTCGGCGCTCTACGATGCCACCCGAACCGCGGAGCTGTTCTGCTCCATGGTCAATCGCTTCAAGGACCTGGGCGGCTGGCCGCCCCCGCCGCCGAAGGATATGCCGCCGACGCTGGCCAAACAGCTGGACTGAACTGCGGTTTTTAACAGAGGGCACTGAGGACATCGAGACAAGACTGGACCTCACCTCTGAATCCCGGAACACCGCCTCTGATTGCGTAGGGTGCACTGAGCCTAGGGCGAACTGCACCGATCCGGCATTTGATGGTGCAGTTCGCCTTAGGCTCAGTGCACCCTACATTTGAATACCGCAGAAGTTTGCAGCCAAAAAAAGGGCGGCCATTGGGCCGCCCTTTTTTGTGCTGCTTTTTTTATTACAGCTTGTCTGCATTACCAGACAGGTACTCGGCCACGCCGTCCGGGGAGGCGTTCATGCCGGAATCGCCTTTCTGCCAGCCCGCCGGGCACACTTCGCCGTGCTCTTCGTGGAACTGCAGGGCGTCAACCAGACGAATCAGCTCGTCCATGTTACGACCCAGCGGCAGATCGTTAACGATCTGGCTGCGTACCACGCCGTTCTGGTCGATCAGGAACACGCCACGGAATGCCATGCCACCTTCGGATTCCACGTCGTAGGACTGGGCAATGCCGTGGTTCATGTCAGCGGCCAGGGTGTATTTCACCGGACCGATACCGCCTTCGTTCACCGGGGTGTTACGCCAGGCGTTGTGGGTGAAGTGGCTGTCGATGGACACACCGATTACTTCCACGTTGCGCTCTTTGAACGCGTCCATGCGGTGATCCAGAGCGATCAGCTCGGAGGGGCAGACAAAGGTGAAGTCCAGCGGGTAGAAGAACACCAGACCATACTTGCCCTTGATGGCTTCGGACAGGGTGAATTCGTCAACGATGCTGCCATCGCCCAGTACTGCGGGAACCGTAAAATCAGGTGCAGGTTTACCTACCAGAACGCCCATTGCTTCTCTCCATTATGACTAGATTGACTCTCCGGCACGTCAGGGTGCCGGAACCAACATTGAATCCGAGCAGCGATAGTACAACGGCTACCGTCGCGCTGCATGGCACTATCATGGGGATTATGGCCATGCTTTCAATAGGCAGGCCGGCCAATGTCCGTGAATTCGGCCTCAGCCGTTCAAATTATCGCCGGCTACGGGCCCAGACAAGCGCTCCCGTCAGCGCCAGCACCACCAACACCAGGGCCGCCAGATCCATCAGCCACTGCCCGACCCGCCCGAAAAGACGCCCGGCATGGAGATCCTGCAACAATCGCTGCCAGTTCAATGCCGCCGGCACACTGGCCGCCTGCAAATCGGACAGTATTGTCGATGGTACCGAAGCCAACGGAGCAGGCTGCCAGTCCCCCGAGGGCGCCCCCGCGCTGCCCAGCCTGTCCGGATCAAACTGCAGTAAGCGATTATCTGTCTCCAGGATCAGTGCCCCTGCCGCCACTCCCAGACGGGTAAAGGCTGGCACGCCCTGGGCAGGCCGTAGCCGCTCCACCAGTTGCTCTCCCTGCAACAACAGCAACTCACCGCCACAGCCGGCCACAATAAGCCCCTGCACCGCCACCGCCCCCTGAAACGGCGACGAACAGGCCGCCACGGCACGGCCATCCACAAAGAGTCGCTCTCCGGCCTGAGCGTACCAGTGCCCGTCCACCGGGCTACCATTGATTTGCTCCGGTATCGGCACACCGTAGCTACGTGCCAGGGTGGGCGGCAGCGGCTCACTGGCCCAATCCAGTGACTCCACATGATTGAGCAGAATCCCGGTGACCGACAGCACCAGCACCGGCATGGCCACCAGCAGGCCCAGCCAGCGATGCCAGCGACGCCATCCACCTGTGGGTTTGCGTTGTTTCACCGGGTTTCCTCGCGACGGCGAATAATCCGCTTCGATTGTAGGCGCTACGGCAGCGGAGCCAACACCGGGATCATCCCACTGGCTGAGCGAAAGTGTCAGGCCCGCCCCAACGCCGGACACAAAAAAACCCGGCGCGAGGCCGGGTTTTTGTCAGACGCGACGACAGTATCAGGCGTTGTCGTCGGCATCCACGGCGGCGCCGTCCACCAGCTCCTTGAGCTGACCGGAACGGTACATGTCCATGATGATGTCGCAGCCGCCGACCAGCTCACCGCCCACCCAAAGCTGCGGGTAGGTCGGCCAGTTGGCATATTCCTTCAGGCTCTGGCGGATTTCCGGCGCCTCCAGGATGTTCACATAGGCAAACGGCTTGCCGACAGCGGTCATGGCTTCCACCACCTGGGCGGAAAAACCGCACTGGGGGAACTGCGGGGTGCCCTTCATGTAGAGGATCACCGGGTTCTTTTCGATCTGGTCTTTGATGACCTGGATAACATCCATACTGACTACCTGGCGGTTTGGGGTGTATTAGCTGTGGTTGGCCACCATTCTACCACTGTTGGCCCTGCCCCTCCCAGATGGGGCCGTGGCATTCCCCCTTCAAGGGGCGCCACCAACAGAAAAGGGGGCCGAAGCCCCCTTTTCCTTGCTACAGGCACATTGCTCAGAAGCGCACTTTCATGCCCAGGTAGCCGGTACGCGGCTTGTTGGGACGGGCGCCGGCGGGGTCACGGGAGACGATTTCCTGATCGTCAAACACGTTATTCACCTTGGCATACACTTCCATATCGCTGTTCACGTGGTAAGTAGCCACCACATCCGCAATCACGTAATCGCTGGTGCGTTTGAAGGTGGTCACTTCGCCAGGACGGTCGCAGCTATTGTCGATGCACATACCCTCAGTGTGGCTGACAGACATCAGCGCAGACCAGGCCGCCGGCTTTTCCAAGCCGAAGGTCAGGCTGGCCAGATGCTCCGGCAGGTAAGGCAGTACATCGCCATCCAGCACAGACAGATCATCCGCATCCTTGGTGATTTCGCCGTCGGTATAGGTATAGGTCAGACGAACCGGAGCTTGCAGACCGCTGTCACCTTCCCAGACCACGCTATTCAGACCTACTTCCAGACCACGAACCTCGGACTCACCAAAGCTTTGCGTGCCGGAATCGTTGCCATTCGGGCATGGATTAGCGATGGAGCAGTTCTGGATGGTGTTTTCATAATCGCTGTAGAAGGCGATCACATCCGCACTGAAGTTCTCGTTCCAATAGCGGAAACCGGTTTCGTAGTTAACGCTCTTTTCAGCATCGGTGCCTTTCTTGGAAGAAGCACCCGCCGGAGCAAAGCCCTGATGCACACCGGCCAGAACAGACCAGTTGTCGTTAAGCAGCCAAGTGGCGCCCAGGCCGGCCATCAGTTCTTCGTTACGGTTTTCAGTACGGGCACTGACGGTGTTGCGAGCCGGATCACCCCAGCGCTTGCTCTTGCTTTCCACGTTCTCATAACGCAGGGAGCCGGTGACAATAAAATCACCGATGTAGGCATGATCGATGATCCAGGCGGACATGGCATCGGCGTTTTCCAGACGGTTATCACCGCCGGTGGGCAGAGTGGACGTCTGGTACACCAGGCTGCCATTGCGCTGGTCAAAGGTGTCGGTGGGCTGATAGCGATCCACCTCATCCTGATGGTAACGGGCACCGACAATCAGGTCGTTGTCAACGGAACCGGTCTGGAAACGGTGGTTCAATTCAGTCTGCACGCCTTCGGAGACGTATTCACGATTATTGTTCTTGAATACCAGATCATCCGCATCGGCACCGCGCAAGATCGCTTGCTTCGCACCTCCATTGGCGTTGGCGTCGGCCACAAAGCCACCAATGCCTTGCCCTTCGACGCTGGCCAGCTTGTACCAGTTACGGTTGAACTCGTTGCGGTACACCACGGAGTTCAACTGGGTATTCTCGTCAAATACCAGAGTATGACGCAGGGAAACCGCATCCCGGTCGTTGTCCATCTGATCGATGTCGCTCATGCCGTAACGACGGTTGGCATCACGCTCAAAATCACGGTCGGTCAGACCCAGATAGGTTTCGTCGGACACTTCACTGGAATGCTCCAGTTTCAGCTCAAACGCCTGCTGAATATCTGCCGTTTCCGGGGCCTGCCAGCGCAGCTTGGCGACATAGTCCCGCTTGTCGAAGCCGCTGTCGCGGTTGGAACGGTCAATATCCTTGAAACCCATGGTGCGCTGCTGATGGGCTTCCAGCATGAAGCCGAACTGGCCTTCAGTGGCACCATAGTAGGCATGGGCCCGCTGGGCACCGTCTTCACCGCCTTCCACATTGACCATGCCGGAGGCACGGGCAGGAATCGGGGTGGACAGGAAGTTAATGGCACCGCCCACGGTGAAGGGCCCATAGCGAAGGGTGTCCGGGCCTTTCAGTACCTCAATACCGTAGAAGCGACCGGCGCTGGGGAAGTAATAGGCAGCCGGGGCAGCATAAGGAGCAGGGGCGATCAGCACCCCGTCTTCCATCAGGGAAACCTTGCTGGAACGATCACGACCGGAACCACGGATACCGATGTTCGGACGCAGGCCGTAACCTTCCTCTTCCTGGAAGTAAACGCCGGGCACATCCCGCAGCATGCGATGCACATCGGTGTTTTCTTTTTCTTCCAGGTCTTCGTTGGAGAGCACGTGGGCAGAGCCACTAACGCTAAAGGTGTTCTGACGATCCCCGAGGATCTGTACCGGTTTCAGCTCATTGGCCTGATCGGCAAAAGCCGGAGCAGCCCCGGCGGCCACGGCAGACGCGATGGCACAGCAAAGCAAGCGACGCTGTAAATGCATGTTTGTTCCTTCCCGACGCAAATGACAAAAATGTAAAAATCGTAAGCGCAGAGAAGATACAGCGAAAACGAATCGATATCAATTCACTATCATTCTCATTTACATTCCGTATCGCAATACCCTCCCCCACCGGGTGAAGCCACTACCAAACGATCACCGGCGCGAGCGGAAAAGCTGGTTTTCGGCGGCAATAACTCCCCGTTATGACGGTTTTCCCCCACCGCCCCATCCTGTCCCCCTGCCAGTCCCCAAGGTCCGTGACGGCGGCGCTCGGTCAGCAGGGTCACATGGGCATCGCCCAGGAATTCCAGCTCACGCACCAGACCATCACCGCCTGCAAACTGCCCTTCACCGCCACTGCCCCGGCGCAGCTGATAGCGGTGCACCCTGAGCGGATAGTGGGACTCCAGACTCTCGATGGGGGTATTCAGGGTATTGGTCATATGGCTGTGCACCGCCGACAACCCCGGACCACCGGCATGGGCGCCAGTGCCCCCGGCCATGGTTTCGTAGTAATCCCAGCCATCCTCTCCGGCGGCGCCCATGGCCACATTGTTCATGGTCCCCTGGCTGGCAGCGGGAATCGCCTGGGGGGCAGCCTGGGCCAGCGCCCCCAGCACCACATCCACCACCCGGGAGCTGGTTTCCACATTGCCAGCCGCCACCGCCGCCGGACGATTGGCATTCAGCAGCGAACCTTGCGGCGCGGACAAACTGATGGGCCGAAACAGGCCATCGCACGCGGGCACATCATTGTCCATCAGGCAGCGAAAGCAGTAATAAGCGGCGGCGGCGGCCACTGACAGCGGACAATTGATGTTGCCTGCCACCTGGTCAGCGGTGCCGGAGAAATCCAGGCTGGCCTGTTCCCCGGCAATGGTCAGGGTGACGGCAATGACGATGTCCTGCTGACCCTGACCATCGTCATCCATGTAATCCCGGAACCGGTAACAGCCGTCCGGTAACGCTGCGATTCGGGCACGGGCCCGTTTTTCCCCATAGGCGTTGAGGGCATCGAAGGCAGCAACCAGGTCGGGCTGCTGTTCCGCCAGTTCTGCCAGACGCCGAGCCCCCGCCTCACAGGCGCTGGCCTGGGCGACAAAATCGGCAAACCGCCGGTTTTCCACCGGCAGCCCCCCGCTCTCATCCAGCCCGGCCAGGTGTCGACACAAAGGCACCTGCCACTGTCCCGCCCGTTTCAGCCAGCTGGGAGCAATGACGATGCCCTCCTCCTCCAGATGGGTCGACACCGGCATGGATCCGGGACTGTGGGCGCCGATATTGGCGTGGTGAGCCCGGGTCACGGCAAAGCCGATCAAGGAGGATGCCTGGAAGACCGGGGCCACCACCGTCACATCCGGCAAGTGGGTGCCGCCCAGATAGGGGTCATTGACCACCAGCAGGTCGCCGGGCTGCCAATCCCGGCCACTGACCAGATCCGCCATGGCATAGGCCATGGACCCCAGATGCACCGGAATATGGGCTGCCTGGGCACACAACCTGCCCTGTTTGTCGAAAACGGCGCAGGAGAAATCCAGGCGATCCTTGATGTTCGGCGAGAGGGCGCTGAGCCGCAGCACCGCCCCCATCTCGTCACAGATCCCTGACAGGCGGTTGGCGAAAATACTGAGCTGGACAGGATTCATAGAGGCAATTAACAGTTAATAGTGAATAGTTAATAACTAAAAACAGGACAACAGCCTACCGCTGTTAACTATTCACTGTTAACTATTCACTGAATTGTGCGCTATTATCGACGGTTCCGGCAGCCTTCGGCTGCCGTTTTTTATTTGGGACGCGTACAGACGGTGCTGTGATCAACGGTCCGGTGCCCGTTATCAATTCTCCATTATCGATTATCAATTGCCTGTTATGTCGCAATATCTGATTCCCACCTATGCACGGCAACCGCTGGCGTTTGTGCGCGGTGAAGGGGTATGGCTCTACGATGAGGCCGGCCACAAGTACATGGATGCCATCTCCGGTATCGGGGTCTGCAACCTGGGCCACTGCCATCCGGCGGTAACCCGCACCCTGGCCGATCAGGCCGGGCAGCTTATGCACACCTCCAACCTGTACCGTATTCCGTCCCAGGAAGCCCTGGCCCAGCGCCTGTGCGAAGTGAGCGGCATGCAGAGCGTGTTCTTTTCCAACTCCGGCGCCGAAGCGAATGAAGCGGCCATCAAGATTGCCCGGCTCTTTGGTCAACGCAAGGGCGTCAGCCGCCCCACTGTGGTGGTCATGGAGGGCAGCTTCCATGGCCGCACCATGGCTACCCTGTCCGCCACCGCCAATGCCAAAGTACAGGAAGGCTTTGCCCCGCTGCTGGAGGGGTTTGTGCGGGTGCCGTTTAACGATCTGGACGCGGTCCGCGCCCTGGGCGACAACGCCAATGTGGTCGCTGTCCTGGTGGAACCGGTACAGGGCGAAGGCGGTATCAATGTCCCCGCCAGTGACTATCTGCCCGGCCTGCGTGCCCTCTGTGACCAGCATGACTGGCTGCTGATGCTGGACGAAATCCAGTCCGGCAATGGCCGGACCGGCGATTACTTCGCCTGCGTGGGCGACAAGGTGACGCCTGACGTGCTGACCACCGCCAAGGGCCTGGGCAACGGCTTCCCCATCGGCGCCTGCCTGGTGGCCGGCAAGGCCGACGGGGTGTTCGGCCCCGGCAACCACGGCAGTACCTACGGCGGCAATCCGCTGGGCTGCGCCACCGCGCTGACCGTGGTCAACACCCTCACCGATGACGTGGTGGCAGGGGTCGCGGAGAAAGGGGCCTGGCTGAAGCACGCCTTTACTGACGCCTTTGCCGATCTGCCCATGATCAAGGAAATCCGTCAACGCGGCCTGATGCTGGGTATCCAGCTGGATCGCCCCTGCGCCGAGCTGGTCAACCGGGCCCGGGAAGCCGGCCTGCTGATCAACGTCACCGCAGGCTCCGTGGTACGCCTGCTTCCGCCACTGGTGATCAACCAGACCGAGATGCAGCACCTGGTGGAGACTCTCTCCCAGGTCATTCATGACTTCGCCAACGAACAGGAGGTCGCATGACCCGCCACTTCCTGACGCTCACCGATCTGAGCCGGGACGAGCTGGGCTACCTGATCCAGCGCGCCATTGAACTGAAAACCATGCTGCGTAATGGCCAGAGCCATACGCCCCTGCTGGGCAAGACCCTGGGCATGATCTTCGAGAAATCTTCCACCCGTACCCGGGTATCCTTTGAAGTGGCGATGACCCACTTCGGCGGGGCCAGCATCTTCCTGTCGCCCCGGGACACCCAGCTGGGGCGCGGCGAGCCCATTGAAGATTCCGCCCGCGTGCTGTCACGCATGGTGGATGCGGTGATGATCCGCACCTTCGACCACGCCACCGTGGAAACCTTCGCCCAGCATTCGGCGGTGCCGGTGATCAATGCGCTCACCGACGATTTCCACCCCTGCCAATTGCTGGCCGACATGCAGACCTTTGTGGAGCATCGTGGCAGCATCCAGGGCAAAAAGGTGGTCTGGGTGGGCGACGGCAATAACATGTGTGCCAGCTATATCAATGCCGCCAACCAGTTCGACTTCGAGCTGGTGATCAGCAGTCCCAACAGCTTTGAACCGGACAGCGAACTGCTCAACCGTTATCCCGAGCGGGTGCGTCTGGAAGCCGACGTGAACGAAGCCGTGAAAGGGGCGCATCTGGTCGTTACCGACGTGTGGGCCTCCATGGGGCAGGAAGACGAGCAGCAAGCCCGCCTCAATGCCTTTGAAGGCTACCAGGTGACCCCCGAGTTGATGGATCGGGCCGACCCGGACGCCCTCTTCATGCACTGCCTGCCTGCCCACCGCGGCGAGGAAGTCAGCCACGAGATGATGGACGACCCGCGCTCGGTGGTTTGGGATGAAGCGGAAAACCGTCTGCATGCCCAGAAGGCGCTGCTGGAGTTCCTGCTCACAGGCCAGCACTGATACAAACCCGTAAACCGTTGGAGTCTTGCTCGCAGGGCGAATATTTTCCGGCTTTCGCCCCGAGCCAGCCTCCAACATCTCCAGAAGGCGCAAACGCAATGAACCCGCCGCTGCTTACCCTTGAAAACCTGGCCTGCGGTTACCACCAGCAAGCCGTGGTAAAGGATCTGAGCCTGGAGCTGGCCACCGGCGAAATTGCCTGCCTGCTCGGGCCCAGCGGCTGTGGCAAAACCACCACCCTGCGCGCCATTGCCGGGCTGGAACCGGTCTCTGGTGGCAGCATCCATATCCAGGGCCGGCAGGTCTCCAGCCGCAGCCGTCAACTGCCTCCGGAACAACGGAGCTTGGGCATGGTGTTCCAGGAACATGCCCTTTTTCCCCACCTGACCGTGGCCGACAATGTGGCGTTCGGCCTGCGCAAACAGCCTCGCGCGCAACAACGCCAGCGAGTCAGCGAGTGCCTGGACCGGGTCCGGCTGGCCGGCATGGAAGACCGTTACCCCCATGAGCTGTCCGGTGGCCAGCAACAGCGGGTGGCGCTGGCACGGGCACTGGCCCCCCGCCCGGCCCTGCTTCTGCTGGACGAACCTTTTGCCAGCCTGGATCTGGACCTGCGCCGAGCCCTGGCCCGTGAACTGGGCGATATTCTCCGCCAGGAAAATGTCACCACCCTGCTGGTCACCCACGATCAGGAAGAAGCCTTCGCCCTGGCCGACCGGGTCGGCGTAATGCATCAGGGCCGGCTGGAACAATGGGACAGCCCGTACAATATCTACCACGCCCCGACCAACCGTTTCGTGGCGGAATTCGCCGGCTACGGCTCTTTTCTGCGCGGGGAGGTGCTCGATGAAAACACCGTCAGGACCAGCCTGGGGGAGCTCACCGGGCGCAGCAATGCTGCACTGATACCGGGCAGCCAGGTGGATGTGTTATTACGCCCGGAAGACGTGATCGCCGACGAAAGCGCGCACCTGGCCTTGCCCGTGACCCGCCGCCAGTTCACCGGCGCCACCATCCTCTATCACCTGCGCGTCGGCGCCGACGAAACCCTGCTCTGCCAGACCGACAGCCACACCAACGTGGTGGAAGGCGATGTATTACGCGTGCGACTGGCGACCAAGCACCTGGTGGCGTTCACGGTCAGTGAACAGTGAATAGTTAACAGTGAACAGCGCGCGCGAAAGACGACCGCAATTTTAAACGCATGAGGCCGCGCCCAAAACCTGGGCGCGGCCTCATGCGTTTCAACACAAAACAAAAGTCAGGCGCGAACTATTAACTGTTCACTGTTAACTATTCACTGCCTTTTCACGCCACCCGGCTCTGATTGCGCCCCCCGGACTTGGCCTTGTACAAGCCCCGGTCCGCACGGTTGATCAACTCGTCAATGGTTTCGTTTTCCTGGCAGGCGGCCACACCGACCGACAGGCTGACGGCGCCGGGCCCGCCTTCCTGCATAAAGCTTTCTTCGCGCCAGCGCTCGCGCAAACGCTCCGCCACCCGCAGCGCACCGCTCTCGTCACTCTGGGGCAGAATCAGCAGAAACTCTTCCCCACCGAGACGACCGAAATAGTCACCATCACGCATGCCCGCCAGGGCCAGCGCGGAAAACCGGCGTAACACCCGGTCTCCCCAGTCATGACCGTGACGGTCGTTGATCTGTTTAAAATGGTCCAGGTCCACATAGCAGATGGCAAAAGGCAGCCCCTTGCGGGCAAACAGCGCCCGCTGACGCTCCAGGATCTCAAGCAGGTGGCGACGATTGAACAGGCCGGTCAGATCATCCCGTATGGCCATTTCACGGACCTGCTCCACCGCCCGGGCCAGTTGATGGTTCTTGTCGGCCAAGGCGTCACGCAAACGATTGATGCCCCCGCCGGTAATGGCAAAGCTCACCGAGATCATGGAAAACACCAGCCACTGCAAGGCTTCCACGGACAGACTCAGTTGCACCCAGCGGTCGTTCATGGCCAACCACAGCATCACCGCATAGGCCGCACTGGCAAGCACCGCCACGCCGATCATTACCTTGCCGGAAAGCCGGAACGAGACCAGCAACAGGCCGGCAAAAAACAGGGTGACCACACTGAGCCGGAACTCGTCCACGTAGTAACCGGAGACCATGAATACCACCATGAAGTGCAGTACCAGCGGCAAGGACAGACTCGGTTCACTCAGACGCAGGGTCCAGCCGGTGGCAAGAAGCAGCTGGTAGGCCACCAGGGAGGCCCAGACCACGAACAGCATCACCAGCCCCTGTTCCAGCGCCACGTCAAAATAGCCGAACTGGAAATACACCACGCATAACAAGGTATGCATGGCCATGATGGCAATGGCCGAACGGCTATGCCGCTTGAGCAAACGCTTCTCGCTGAGGGTCAGCTTTTCCGCCTGTCGCAGATCCTGATTCATTCGCTCTGCTCCACCACCAGTTTGTCGCGGCCGGACTCCTTGGCCTGATAGAGCGCCCGATCCGCACGCAGGATCACCTGCTCCGGGGTTTCTTCACGCCGGTACATGGCCAACCCCGCGGAGACCGTGACGGCGAGTCCCGGTGCCTCCTCAAAGCGCTGGCTGCGCATACCCAGCAGGATCCCCTCGGCCAGGTTACTGGCCTCATCCGGATCACTGACCGGCAACACCAGCATGAACTCCTCTCCCCCCAGCCGGGCGGCAAAATCCTGCCCGCTCAGGTGACGGCGAGCCACCTCGGCAAAGCGCTCCAGCACCCGGTCCCCAATACGGTGTCCATAGTCGTCATTGATACGCTTGAAATGATCCAGATCCAGATACACCACGGCCAGCTGGTAGGCGCCACGTGCCGACTGGCCACAGGCCTTGGCCAGTAACTCCATGGCATGGCGGCGCCGATAGAAGCCGGTCATCTCGTCTTTCACGGCCATATCGTGGATACGCTCGACAATGTCCGCCAGCTGCAGGTTGCGGCGACTCAACTGGGAGCGGATGGTGGAAATTTCCGAGGCCAGCAGAATCATCGCCAGCACCATGACCGAGAACAGCCCCCACTGTATCCATTCGCCCCGCAGGTCCACCACCTCCGGCCAGTAGCCGGAAACCACACCAAGAATGACCGCATAACCGAATACGCAATAACCGGCCAGCCAGGCGAACTGTCGGAATGACGCCTGCAGCACTCCCATCTGGACAATGGCAAAGAAAATCATCATCACGCACAGGCGCACCTGGTCCACCACCAGGGCAGTCAGCAGAATCCCGGTGGTGGACCAGACCATCAGCGGCATGATCATGGAAGGTTCGGAAAGCCGGCGATTCAACCCCAGCAGCATGAACAGGACGAAGCCCAGATGCCCCACCCAAATGGCAGCGAACATGCCGTAAAAAAGGGCGGAACCGCCGCGGAAGAAATCCAGCTGCAGGGCAATCCAGCATAGCAGGGTGTGGGCGCTTCCCCCGGCCAGGATGGCAAACAGCACCCGGCGCAGTCTCTGGGACTGCAGGGCTGCAGGATTGAGCGTTAATGATTGATCCATGCCGGATTCCCGATCCGGTGCAGCCATTCCCACCAGCAGCCGCACCCAATGGTAGTCATTTAGTATTATTGTTGTGTGAACTCTAACCCTAAATGTCTACCGCGTCACAGTTTTCATCCCTGAAACCGGACCGTCCATCACCGTGCCAATGAAAAAAGTGGCACAGAAGTCCCTGATTTTTCGGGCATTACCCTTGCAGCCTATTCACCGACCGGGCTCTGACAGACCCGGGCCACTGCTTCCCGCCACCCCTGATAGCGGCGTTGGCGCTCGTCATCTTCCAACAGTGGTGAGAATTCCCGCTCGCAGCGCCATTGCTCGGCCACGGCGTCCAGTGAGTCGTACAGACCCACGCCCAGCCCTGCCAGGTAGGCCGCGCCCAGGGCGGTGGTTTCGGTGACCATGGGACGGTCCACGCACACTCCCAACACGTCAGCCAGGGTCTGGCTGAGCCAGTTATTGACCACCATGCCGCCATCTACCCGCAAGGTGGTGGGCCGGGTACCGCAATCCGCCGCCATGGCATCCAGCAGGTCCCGGGACTGATAGCACACCGCCTCGAGCCCCGCCGTTACCACTTCGGCAATGCCGGTGTCACGGGTCAGCCCCAGCAGGGCACCGCGGGCGTGGGGATCCCACCAGGGAGCACCGAGACCGGTAAAGGCCGGTACCAGATAGACGCCACCGGCAGAGCCGGCGCGGCGGGCCAGTGCCTCGGTTTCACTGGCATCACGAATCAGATTGAGGCCATCGCGCAACCACTGGATGGCGGCGCCCGCTACAAAGATGGAGCCTTCCAGCGCATAGGTGGTTTTGCCATTGAGCCGGTAGCCCACGGTGGTAAGCAGACGGTTATGGGACACCACCGCCTCGCCGGTATTCATCACCATGAAACAGCCGGTGCCATAGGTACTTTTCACCATGCCTGGCTGAAAACAGGCCTGCCCCACCAGTGCCGCCTGCTGGTCCCCGGCAATGCCGGCCACCGGCACCGCGGCGCCCAGCAGTTCAGGGCACGTGGAACCGAACTCACCGGCATTGTCACGCACCTCCGGCAGTACGGCGGCAGGAATAGCGAACAACTCCAGCAAGGCCGGGTCCCAGGCCTGTTCGTGGATATTGAACAACAGGGTGCGCGAGGCATTGGTGGCATCGGTGGCGTGGACCTTGCCACGGGTGAGTTGCCAGAGCAGCCAGCAATCGATGGTGCCGAACGCCAACTCACCGGCTTCGGCACGCTGGCGGGCGCCGGGCACATTATCCAGCAACCAGGCCAGCTTGGTGGCCGAAAAGTACGGATCCAGCAACAGTCCGGTCTTGCTGCGAACACTGTCTTCATGGCCGGCATCACGCAGGCGCTGGCAGTACTCTGCCGTGCGCCGGTCTTGCCAGACAATCGCTCTGGCCAGCGGATCACCGGTCTGGCGATCCCACAGCACCGTCGTTTCACGCTGGTTGGTAATACCAACAGCCGCCAGCTGCTGGGCTTCCACACGGGCATTTCTCAGGGCCTGCTGGCAGAGCGCCAGGGTGTCCTTCCAGATTTCCAGGGCATCGTGCTCCACCCAGCCATCCTGAGGAAAATGCTGGCGGAACTCTTTCTGTGCCTGCCCACAGGCCCGCCCACTGGCATCAAAAACAATGGCGCGGGAGCTGGTGGTGCCCTGGTCGATGGAAAGGATGTATGACATGGCTCGGCTAACCCTGTTATCAGAATTGGAGGCTGGATCAGTCAGACGCTGCGTGGAGGCGCCAGGAACCGTATTTTACATGATGGCGCGATGGCAGATTGAACGATAACGGACAACCCGATGGACCTTATCGGCGATTTAAGAGCCTCTAAACCCACCCTACGATGCTGCCGGGTTGTCGACATCTGTTGCGCTTTGAAAACCCTGACCGCCCTTCGGTCGATATCCGCGCAAGCGCGGTTCGCACCTCAAGCAGTTTATTCGCTTCGCTCACCCTTCGGGCCGCACGGAACTACGTGCGTTACTCCGCTACACTCCGTTCCTACAGCGACTGCGAAGAAAGCTTGCAGCTTAATTGACCCGCCCCAGCACATGCTGGCCCTGTTGGTGGCGCGGCAGAATGACGGTAAATCGGGCGCCGCCCATGGGGCTTTCATCCACGCGGATATCCCCACCATGCCAATCCACAATCCGTTTCACAATGGACAAGCCAAGACCATAGCCACCACTGGCACGATGGCGACTCTTGTCCAGCCGGGCGAAGGGTTTAAACACACGCTCGCGCTCGTGCTCGGGAATGCCGGGACCATTGTCATCCACATGGATAACCACCTGGCTTTCAGTCCCCTCAACCACCATCACGATCCGCGAGCCGGCATAGCGCAGGGCATTGGTTACCAGATTCTGTAGTACCCGGTGCAGGTAGCGTTCTTCCGCTTCCACTTCCAGGGTGGGCTGCCCGCACTCCACACTGATAACGGTATCACCCCGAATGGTTTCCAGTTCGTCACGCAGCTGCTCGCAGAGCTCCCCCACCAGGACCGGCTTGAATTCAATATTTGGGGTGCCCTGTTCCAGGCGGGCATAGGTCAGAATTTCATCGATCAATTGATCCAGCTGCTCGATATCATGGTCCAGGGCATTGAGTTTTTCCCGGCGCAATTCCGCCGACTCGATATCCGCCAGCATCTCCAGACCGAAACGCAGCCGCGCCACCGGGGTGCGCAATTCATGGCTCACCGCCCGGGTCATCTCCCGCTGGGACTCAATCAGTCGGCGGATGTGGGCGGTCATGCCATTAAAGGTGGCCGCCACCTGGCCGATGGCATCGTTGCCTTCAATATTGGCGTAGGCCCCCAGGTCACCACTGCCCAATTGACTCACCGCCTGGTCGAGCTGCTTGAGGCGCCGTTGCAACGGGCTCACTTGCAGATAGGTGGCCAGCGCCACTGCCAACAGGCTGAGGGCCCCGGCCACCAGCAGCAATTCCATGGGGAACTGGTCGAACAGACTGAGGGGGCCGATCACCAGCAGTTTGCCGGTCTGCGCCACCGGAGCATAAATGCGGATACTGGAGTTGTTACGGGTACTGTCATCCAGACCGATAACCACTTCGCGACGATTGAGCCGCTGCTCCTGTTCCGGGTCCAGGGAGACTTGGTCCCGTGGCACAAGATTGAGGGGGAAGCCGAAATGCTGCTGGAGCCGGCCCAGGGCCTGCTCCCATTCGTCTTCGGGGAAGTGGGAAAGATGGTTCAGCACCAGCACGGCGGTGGCCCGGGCCTGCTGCTCGGACACCTTGGTCATGCGGGTGGTGATGTATTCGGGTTCTCCGGGCAACTGAAAAAGGATATCGGCGTAGCCTTCCTCATCATTCAGGCGCATCACCACCAGGCCGTCTTCCAGATGCAACGTCTCCCGGTAGCCCAGTTCCAGCTCGTTGGCAGACTGCAGCTGGATCTCCGCACTGAACAGCTTGCTGAGCACCTGGCTCCAGCGGTCACGCTCCCCGGGCTCATAGCGTTGGTAGCCTTCCGCCATCAGGTAGAAGGTACCCCGCGCCATCTCCTCCCGGTAAATATCCGAGCGGTAGCTGTTAACCAGCTGCACGGCGGCATAGGTGATGGCGCCGATAAAACACAGCGCCAGCAACAAGCCCCCGTAGAGCCTCAGGAAAATACTATTCAAGCGTCACCCAGCGTCACGCCGCGGCACAGAAACGCTCAGGCCGCGCCGATTTCCTTGACGAACAAATAGCCCTTGGAGCGCACCGTCTTGATACGCTTGGGGTTTTCCGGGTCGTCCCCCACCTTGGGACGAATCCGGGAAATGCGCACATCAATCGAGCGGTCCTGCCCGTCGTACTGAATACCGCGCAGCTTCTCGAAAATGGTTTCCCGGGACAGCACCGTGCCCGCATTGGACGCCAGCAACCAGAGCAGGTCGTATTCCGCACTGGTCAGATCCACGGATTCCCCGGCCAGGGTCACTTCCCGGGCGGAGTTATCGATCACCAGGGCACCAAATTCCAGCCGGGCCGGTGAGCTGTCCCGTTCGCTGTCGGTTTCCACCCGGCGCAGCAGGGCGCGGATACGTGCCAGCAACACCCGGGGTTTCACCGGTTTGGCCACATAGTCATCGGCCCCCATCTCCAGGCCCAGTACCTGATCCATATCATCGGTGCGGGCGGTGAGCATGAGAATGGGATTCTTGTAGGCGCTGCGAACCTCGCGGCAGACGGTCAGACCGTCGGCTCCGGGCAACATCAGATCCAGGACCACCAGATCCGGTTGCTCGGCACGAATGCGACGGATAGCTTCTTCGCCATCACTGACTACCGTCACATTGAGACCATTGGTTTGCAGATATTCACAGGTAAGATCGGCAAGTCTTTCGTCGTCTTCCACGATCATGATGGCTGGCGGGTTATCCTGCACCGTTGTCATCCCGTCCTTATCCTTTTTCACTTCGTATCATTATTGTCGTTGGTACACAGAGCCCAAGGCGGCAAACTGTAACAAACGTATCCCTATCAGGTGTTTATACGCATAGACACTGTCCACGGCAACCTTACTGATACCAAAGGTACATTGAAGCTGCTTCACGGTGTACTTTTTTCCGTTGACAAACACAATATCTAGTACCGCCCTGCCCCGCAAAAGTGCAACCCAAATGCACCCACAGTGGTCCACAACTTATCCACAAAATTTCCCCAGGCGAAGTGCTTGCAAATCCATAGACACAACTATAACTTGTACTGAAGTCGGGCGGCGACCCCAACATATTGGGTTTTTGTAAAATCGCTACCACCCCAGGATAACCGCATCCAGCGTACCGAAAAATACAGCCACATCAGCCATTTAGAGCTTTTCTGGCGACCAGGGGCAAGTACATCGTCATGGACAAGACACAAGATATAGTGGTCCACACCCAAATCAGACCACCAGGCACCACCCAACACGGATTTTACTGCGCCACGGCCTGACCGCTGTGGCGTTTTGCGTGGTGTGCCCTACGCGGCATCAGACCACGCCGGCACCACCACACAAACCGACAACAGGCAGAACAGCACAAACAACGGAGAGCGCACCATGCAGACGGATATGAGCCAAAACCCCAACCAGACCGGCTCCCCGGCAAGCGGCGAGAGCGACCAGGACCAGTCCATCGCCAGCACCGCCCCCGGTCAGCTGCGCGTTATCAAGCGCAACGGCAAAGTGGTGGGCTACGATGACGACAAGATCACCGTGGCCATCAGCAAGGCGTTTCTGGCGGTAGAGGGCGGCACGGCAGCCGCCTCTTCCCGTATCCATGAAACCGTGGCGCGCCTCACCGAGCAGGTCACTGCCACCTTCAAGCGTCGCATGCCCTCCGGTGGCACCATCCACATCGAGGAAATCCAGGACCAGGTAGAACTGGCCCTGATGCGTAACGGTGAGCAGAAAGTGGCCCGCGATTACGTGCTGTACCGTGAGCGCCAGGCGGCCAAGCGTGCCGAGCAAAATCACAACCTGCCCGAACCCACCCACCAGGTGGACATGACCGTCACCATGGAAGACGGCAGCAAGGCTCCCCTGGACATGGCGCGCCTGGAACATCTGATCCGTTCTGCCTGCTCCGGCCTGGACGATGTGAGCGCCGACAAGATCATCACCGAAACGGTGAAAAACCTGTACGACGGAGTCTCCATTCATGACGTGAACACCTCCATGGTGATCACCGCCCGCACCATGATCGAAGTGGAGCCCAACTACTCCCAGGTCACCGCTCGCCTGCTGATGGACAAGATCCGCGCCGAAGCCCTGCAGTATCTGGGCGTGGCCGAGCGTGCCAGCCACGAGGAAATGAACGCCCTGTACAGCGATGCCCTCAAGGCCTACATCACCAAAGGTATCGAACTGGAGCTGCTGTCTCCGGTACTGGGCGAATTCGACCTGGAAAAGCTGGGCGCCGCCATCAATGGTGATCGTGATCTGCAGTTCTCCTACCTGGGCCTGCAGACCCTGTATGACCGCTACTTCATCCATCACAACGACACCCGCATCGAGCTGCCGCAGTGCTTTTTCATGCGTGTGGCCATGGGCCTGGCCGTGGAAGAGGACAACCGGGAAGAACGCGCCATCGAGTTCTACAACCTGCTGTCCAGCTTCGACTACATGAGCTCCACGCCGACCCTGTTCAACGCCGGCACCCTGCGCCCGCAGCTGTCCAGCTGCTACCTGACCACCGTGCCTGATGATCTGCACGGCATTTACGGCGCCATCCAGGACAACGCCATGCTGTCCAAGTTTGCCGGCGGCCTGGGTAACGACTGGACGCCGGTACGTGCACTGGGCGCCTATATCAAGGGCACCAACGGCCGCTCCCAGGGCGTGGTACCGTTCCTGAAAGTGGTCAACGATACTGCCGTGGCCGTGAACCAGGGTGGCAAGCGCAAAGGCGCGGTCTGTGCCTACCTGGAAACCTGGCACCTGGATATCGAGGAATTCCTGGAGCTGCGCAAGAACACCGGTGACGACCGCCGTCGTACCCACGACATGAACAGCGCCAACTGGATTCCCGACCTGTTCATGAAGCGCGTCATCAACGAGGAAGACTGGACCCTGTTCAGCCCCAACGATGCCCCGGACCTGCACGACCTGTACGGCGAAGCCTTCGAAAAGGCCTACCTGGCCTATGAAGAGAAAACCCGTAACGGTGAAATGAAGCTGTTCAAGCGGGTTCCCGCCATCAACCTGTGGCGCAAGATGCTGTCCATGCTGTTCGAGACAGGTCACCCCTGGTTCACCTTCAAGGATCCGTGCAACCTGCGCAGCCCGCAGCAGCACGTGGGTGTGGTGCACTCCTCCAACCTGTGCACCGAGATCACCCTGAACACCAACAAGGAAGAAATCGCCGTGTGCAACCTGGGTTCCGTGAACCTGGCCCAGCACGTGGACGCGAATGGTCTCGACACCGACAAACTGCAGCGCACCATTAATACCGCCGTGCGCATGCTCGACAACGTGATCGACATCAACTACTACAGCGTGCCCCAGGCCGAGCGTTCCAACATGAAGCACCGCCCGGTGGGTCTGGGCATCATGGGCTTCCAGGACGCGCTCTATAAGCAGGGCATCAGCTACGCCTCCGAAGGCGCCGTGCAGTTTGCCGACAACTCCATGGAAGCAGTGAGCTACTACGCCATCCAGGCCTCCGCCAAACTGGCCGAAGAACGCGGTGCCTACCAGACCTTCGAAGGATCCCTGTGGAGCCAGGGCGTACTGCCCATCGACTCCATCGACATCCTGGTCAAGCAGCGTGGCGAAGACTACTGCAAGGTGGATCGCAGCCAGACCCTGGATTGGAACAGCGTGCGCGAGATGGCGAAGAAAGGCATGCGTAACTCCAACGTGATGGCCATCGCCCCCACCGCCACCATCGCCAACATCACCGGTGTTTCACAGTCCATTGAGCCGACTTATCAGAACCTGTACGTGAAATCGAACCTGTCCGGCGAATTCACCGTGGTGAACCCCTACCTGGTCAACGCCCTGAAAGAGCGTGGCCTGTGGGATAACGTGATGGTCAATGATCTGAAGTACTACGACGGTTCCGTGCAACCCATCGAGCGCATGCCGGCGGACCTGAAAGAACAGTTCCGTACTGCCTTCGAAGTGGAGCCGCGCTGGTTGGTGGAAGCCGCCAGCCGTCGCCAGAAGTGGATTGATCAGGCCCAGTCACTGAACCTGTACATTGCCGAAGCCAACGGCAAGAAACTGGACGTGACCTACAAGATGGCCTGGTTGCTGGGTCTGAAGACCACCTACTACCTGCGCGCCATCGGTGCCACCCAGACGGAAAAATCCACCATCAATGATGGCAAGCTCAACCGGGTCTCCTCCAAGGTGGAAGAGACCGCCGAGTTTGGCCAGGCCGCCGATGTACCACAGGCCTGCTCCATTGATGACCCGGATTGCGAGGCTTGCCAGTAAGCGCTGCCGGAAATGGGTCGGACGTCCGGAATCGGACGTCTGACGACAAAAGATAAATGCGTCCGACGTCAGACTTCTGACGTCCGACCCACCAAAGAATACGCAAGCGGTGATCAACACCACCAAACTTGTAAGCACGGAATGGAGAGAGCACATGCTGAACTGGGACGAATTTAATGCGCAAGAGACGCCTGTCGCCAAACAACAGCCCAAAGCCCCAACGCCGCCGCAACCTGAGACGGTATCTGACCAAGCGGCACCTCAAGCTCAAACATCGGCAGCGGGAAGTGCGCCGATTACTGGAGGAGCCGATGAGCAGCGACAAGGACGAACAGAACGAGCCACCACAGACGCCGTAGCCCGCGCCCGCGATACCGTGGCGAAAATGGATATCAGCGAAGGGGTTGCCGAGCTGGAAGGCACCGCCGGTCGTGTGGAAGTGGACGACAAGCGCATGATCAACTGCCGCGCCGACCTGAATCAGCTGGTACCGTTCAAGTACGACTGGGCCTGGCAGAAATACCTGGATGGCTGTGCCAACCACTGGATGCCCCAGGAAGTGAACATGAACGCCGACCTGGCGTTGTGGAAAAAGGCCGACGGTCTCACCGACGACGAGCGTCGCATCGTCAAGCGTAACCTGGGTTTCTTCTCCACCGCCGATTCCCTGGTCGCCAACAACCTGGTGCTGGCCATCTACCGCCTGATCACCAACCCGGAGTGCCGTCAGTACATCCTGCGTCAGTCCTTTGAAGAGGCGATTCATACCCACGCCTACCAGTACTGCATTGAATCCCTGGGCATGGACGAAGGCGAAATCTTCAACATGTATCAGGAGATTCCCTCAGTGGCCAAGAAGGCCCAGTGGGGTATCCAGTACACCCGCGATCTGTCCGATCCGGAATTCACCACCGGCACCGTGGAAACCGACAAGGCACTGCTGGAAAACCTGATCGCCTTCTACTGCGTACTGGAAGGCATCTTCTTCTACTGCGGCTTCACCCAGATCCTGTCCATGGGTCGCCGTAACAAGATGACCGGCGTGGCCGAGCAGTTCCAGTACATCCTGCGTGACGAATCCATGCACGTGAACTTCGGCGTGGACGTGATCAACCAGATCAAACTGGAAAACCCGCACCTGTGGGATTCCCAGATGCGCGACAAGGCCACCCAGATGATCCTGGAAGGCACCGAGCTGGAAATCCAGTATGCCCGCGACACCATGCCCCGCGGTGTGCTCGGCATGAACGCCGCCATGATGGAAGAGTACCTGCAGTTCATCGCCAACCGTCGCCTGGTCCAGCTGGGCCTGCCGGAGCAGTTCAAAGGCGTGAACAACCCCTTCCCGTGGATGAGCGAAATCATGGACCTGCGCAAGGAGAAGAACTTCTTCGAAACGCGGGTGACCGAGTATCAGGTCGGCGGTGCGCTGAGCTGGGATTAAATTCCACAAAAGCTGCAACAAAAAAGGGCGCTTCGGCGCCCTTTTTTATGCGCGCAACAGGTGACAAACTTTTCAGCATCACCGACCTTGGCGACGGCACCGGCGGCACCACAACCGGCCAGCAGGACTGAGCCGTTAACGAAAGGACAATGACCACCTGTCCTGAGTGGCGAAACTTTCACCAACCCCGGAGATTTCCCGTTTGTTTTGTGCCGGCATCGTTGGCAACATGGAGTAGAGCCTGAACAGGGCAACACAGGCTCATCCCAACTGCAGGAGGCTTCGCATGAGCGATTACGACGACAGAGATGATTACCAGCAAGAAGCCGAAGACCTGTTGGAAACGATTGAACAGGTAGAAGAAACCCTGACAGTCATGTCCAAGGTGGTCGGGCAGCTGAAAGAACAGGTGGCCTCACACCTGGACCCGTACACGGTTGAAATGAGCGCCGAGGAATTCCTGGAACAGTGCGAGAACCTGGAAGGGACCTGGCACTAGTTCCACTCAGCCTGAAGTGACAGGGGCCGCATCGATGACCCCCATGAGCCTAATCACTCTCTCTACGCCACTGAGTTGTCGCTGAAAATGCCGCCAGGCAAGGCGCGAGTCGCAGGGTTTGGTGGACCAAATTCAAGACTCGCAACACAGCATGGCGGCATTTTCAGCACAACCCGAAGGGCCGGGGCTATTTTTCCTCCAGCCCGCGTTACCGTCTGTTCATGTAGGCAAACTACACATCACAATCGGCGCCACGAGCTGGAGAAAAAATCGCCTCCGGCTCAGCGGCGTAGAGAGAGTGATTAGGCTCACACCCCTACTCCGCGATCCTTTCCGGATAACGGCGTACCCCATCCACCCAGGTTCCTCGCACCTGGATAGACGACCAGTCACCGATAAATTCCCGCGGATCCCGATCCAGCCAGACCAGGTCCGCGCGCATGCCGGTACGCAATTGCCCGACCCGATCGTCCACACCCAACTGCCTGGCGGCATCCACGGTCACTGCCTGCAGAGCCCGTTCCACGGAAATCGCCTGCTGCGGCCCCAGCAAGTCGCCGGAGGCGGTGCGCCGCTCGACCGCATTCCAGACCAGCTGCAACGGTTGAAACGGCACCACCGGTGAGTCCGCGTGCAGGGTAAAACGCAGCCCCTGCTGGGCGGCTTCCGCCAGCGGGCTGATCCGGGAAGCCCGCTCCGGCCCCAGGAAAAGATCCCGGTGGCGATCGCCCCAGTAGTACACATGGTTATTGAAAAACGACGGAATTACATCCAGCGCCTGCATGCGGGCCAACTGGTCCCGGGTGGCCATCTGTGCATGAATCAACACCGGCTGCACTGCCACTTCCGGGCACTGCTGACGCGCTTGCGCCACCGCGTCCAGGCTCATGGTAATGGCCGCATCGCCATTGGCATGGATCGCGGTCTGCCTGCCGGCACAGTGGAACTGCACCACCTGCCGGGCAAGCTGCTTTGGAGACTGATTGGGAAAGCCCAGGTATTCCGGCGGATGATCGTCGGGCACCCTGTAATAGGGTTCCTCCAGAAAACCGGTATAGCCCTGCAGGGAGCCATCGCTGACCAGCTTCACCGGCCCCAGATGCACCCGCTCACCCTCCGGCAAGGCCCATTGACCATTCTTTCGAGCCTGCTCGGCAGCTGCATCCGGCCAGACACTCAACCGCAGCGGAATCAGCCCGAATCGCAACGCCGGTACCAGCGCCTTGATGGTGGTGGTGTCAGCCAGGCCGTTTTGGGCAAAAGTCACCCCCCGTGACAGGTACAGCCGCGAAGCCCGTCGCATGACCCGGTAGCCGTCCATAGCCGACAACTTCATGATGTTGGCTCGCACCGGATTGAAGGCCGTCTCCGCCAGCAGGCCATTGAGGCGGCCGTCGCCGTCGCGACCATAATAACCACCGGGTGGATCCTGTACGTTCTCGCTGATGGACATGGCTTTCAGGGCAGCCGAATTCACCACCCCCAGATGGCCGGAGATATGCATCACCATGATCGGTCGGGTTTCGCTAACCGTATCCAGTTCTGCCCGGGTGGGATAACGCTGATCTTTCACCGTGGTATCGTCGAACCCGTAGGCCAGCAGCGCCCCGTCAAGACGTCGCTGAGACAGGGTGCGCAGCCGTTCCAGCAGGGTGGAGATACTGTCCAGGTCACCAATCGGCGGACTGTTGGCATCCACCGCCACCGCCGACAACCCTTCGCCCGGGAAATGGCCGTGGGCCTCGATAAAGCCGGGCATCAGCACCCCGCCTTGCAAATCGACCACACGCACATCGCGACTGACCTGATCACGCAAGGTATCACTGGCGCCAAGGGCAACAATCTCACCGCGCTTGACCAACATGGCATCCGCACGGGGATTGCCCGGGTCCATGGTCAGGATGGTACCGTTGGTGAACAGCTGCACAGGCGGCGGCGGCGGATTGAACCAGCGATGCACTCCCGCCACGGCCACCACCAGCAGCGCAAGCAGGGACAACGCACAGATAATCCAGACTTTTTTCATAGTGATCGCTCCTTTGCGCTGACTCTGCCGTGAGCTGACGGCAGCCTCAAGCGCAAATATCACATTTGTTAATGAAACAGATCAGATTACCGCATACCTGTTCCGGGCCCGGGCGCGCTATAGTGAAGCTCGCCACGTAGCTGGCGCACTAATTTAAGGCACTTTTCCTGCACCAGCATGAGGAAAATGCGGCACCATCCTTGCATTAACCGCGGTGAATTTTGACAGCCACGCATCGTGGACTCCCGCTGAGAATCGAAATCCATAGCGGGATCAACTGGAGACAACGCACCATGAAAGCATCAGATTTGTTCGTTCGCGCCCTGGAAGCTGAAGGGGTGGAGCATGTCTTCGCCATTCCCGGTGAAGAAAACCTGGACCTGCTGGAGTCCCTGCGCGGCTCGAAAATCAAACTGGTGATCACCCGTCACGAGCAGGCCGCCGGCTTTATGGCCTCCACTTATGGGCGCCTCACCGGCAAGGCCGGTGTCTGTATGTCCACCCTGGGTCCAGGCGCCACCAACTTCGTGACCGCCGCCGCCTACGCCCAGCTGGGCGCCATGCCCATGGTCATGATCACCGGCCAGAAGCCGATCAAAACCAGCAAACAGGGGCAATTCCAGATCATCGATGTGGTCGACATGATGCGCCCGCTCACCAAGTTCACCAAACAGGTAGTCAGCGGCGACAGCATCCCCACCCGCATCCGCGAGGCCTTCCGCCTGGCCCAGGAAGAGCGCCCCGGCGCCACCCACCTGGAACTGCCGGAAGATATTGCCCGCGAACACTCCACCATGCCGGTCACCGAGCCCAGCGCCACCCGCCGCCCGATTGCCGAAGACAAGGCCATCTGCAAGGCCATCGAAGCGATCCAGGGTGCCCGCAAGCCGCTACTGCTGGCTGGCGCCGGCGCCAACCGCAAGCTGACAAGCAAGATGCTGCGCCAGTTCGTGGAAAAGCTGGGCATTCCAGTAATCACCACCCAGATGGGCAAAGGCGTGGTCGACGAAACCGGCCCGCACTTCCTGGGTAACACAGCCCTGTCCGACGGCGACTTCGTACATCGCGCCATCGACCAGGCCGACCTGATCATCAATGTGGGCCACGACGTGGTGGAAAAACCGCCGTTCTTCATGCGCCCCGGCGGTGCCGAAGTGGTTCACATCAACTTCAACTCTGCCCAGGTGGACCCGGTGTACTTCCCGCAGATTGAAGTGGTGGGCGACATCGCCAACAGCCTGTGGCAGCTCAAGGAACGTCTGGATCCCCAGGAGCACTGGAGCTTCTCCGACTTCCACCGCATCCGCGATGCCCTGCAGAAACACATCCGCGAAGGTATCCAGGACGACAGCTTCCCGATCCGCCCGCAACGACTGGTGGACGAGATCCGCAAGATCATGCCGGAGGATGGCATCCTTACCCTGGATAACGGCATGTACAAGATCTGGTTCGCCCGCAACTATCCGGCCAGCAAACCCAACACCGTACTGCTGGATAACGCCCTGGCCACTATGGGCGCCGGTCTGCCCTCCGGCATGGCCGCCAAGATGGTCTACCCGGACCGCCGCGTGATGGCCATCGTCGGTGACGGCGGCTTCATGATGAACAGCCAGGAACTGGAAACCGCCGTGCGCCTGAAGCTGGATCTGGTGGTACTGATCCTGCGCGATGATGGCTACGGCATGATCAAGTGGAAACAGAACGATATGGATTTCCAGGACTTCGGCCTGGACTTCGGCAACCCGGATTTCGTCGACTATGCCCGCTCCTATGGCGCCTATGGGCATCGAGTGGAATCCACCGCCGGCCTGGCGCCGCTGGTGGAAGAGTGCTACCAGACCGGCGGCGTCCACGTCATCGACTGCCGGGTGAACTACACGGACAACAACCGGATTCTCAATCAGGAAATTCGGGAGTTGAGCAGCAAGTTGTGACCACAGCCCGGACGATGTGGCCAAACGTCACCGTCCGGGATTTTGATTTAAGCGTGGGATGTCCGACGTCTGACATCCGACGCCAAACAAACAGCACCCAACCTCATGGCCCACTGAAACGCCTTAAGGAACCGACATGCTAAAAGACGCCTACCCCTATTACCTGGCCAACGAAGCGGTCTTCGCCAACCAGGATCTGGATGTCACCGACAAATACAGCGGTGAAGTGGCGACCCGCGTCGCCATGGCCGATGCGGCCACCATTGATAAAGCCATCGACGCCGCCGATAAGGCCGCCGGCGCCATGGCGAAACTGGCCCCCTACGAGCGCCAGGCGATTCTCTACCACTGCGTGAAACGCTTTGAAGAGCGCTACGACGAACTGGCCCTGGCCCTGTGTATCGAAGCGGGCAAACCGATCAAGGATGCCCGCGGCGAAGTGGGTCGACTGATCGACACCTTCCGGGTGGCCGCCGAAGAAGCCGTGCGCATCGATGGCGAGATGCCCAACCTGGAAATCTCCGCCCGGGCCAAGGGCTACCGGGGCATGGTCAAACGCGTGCCCATCGGCCCCTGCTCCTTTATTTCCCCGTTCAATTTCCCGCTGAACCTGGCTGCACACAAGGTCGCCCCGGCCATCGCCGCCGGCTGTCCCTTTGTCCTGAAACCGGCCAGCCGCACCCCCATCGGCGCCATCATCATCGGGGAAGTGCTGGCGGAAACCGATCTGCCCAAGGGCGCGTTTTCCATTCTGCCCTGCCATCGCGAAGGCGCCGACCTGTTCACCACCGACGAGCGTTTCAAGCTGCTGAGCTTCACCGGCAGCCCGGACGTGGGCTGGGACCTGAAAGCCCGTGCCGGCAAAAAACCGGTGATCCTGGAACTGGGCGGCAATGCGGCGGTGATCGTGGATGAGGATGCGGACCTGAACGATGCGGTGGAACGTATTGTCTTCGGTGCTTTCTATCAGTCCGGTCAGAGCTGCATCGGCGTCCAGCGCATCCTGATTCACGATGCCATCTACGACGAACTGAAAGCCCGGCTGGTGGAAAAAACCGCCGCCCTGAAAATGGGCGATCCGAAGGACGAAGACACCTTTATCGGCCCGGTGATCTCCGAAGGCGAAGCCAAACGTCTGGAAAACTGGATCAACGAAGCCGTGGATGCCGGTGCCACCCTGCTGGTGGGCGGCCAGCGCAACGGCGCCATGCTGGAAGCCACCCTGCTGGAGAATGCCCCCAAGGGCACCAACATCGTGGAAGAGGAAGCCTTTGGCCCGGTGGCCGTGGTCAGCCGCTTCAGCGATTTCGACGACGCCCTGAACACCGTCAACGATTCCAAGTTCGGCCTGCAGGCCGGCATCTTCACCCGCGACCTGTACAAGGCCCAGAAAGCCTGGGACGAGCTGGAAGTGGGCGGCGTGGTAATCGGCGACGTGCCCAGCTGGCGGGTGGACAACATGCCCTATGGCGGCGTGAAGGATTCCGGCCTGGGCCGTGAAGGTATCCGCTGGGCCATCAACGACATGACAGAAGAACGACTTCTGGTGATTCGCACCCCGCAGTCCTGATCGGTTACCTCCCTCTGGACCAGGGAGCACGGGCCCGTCATCGCAAGATGGCGGGCCCGTTTTTCATTCCCCTGATTTTACCCTGCCCGGCCAGTGGCAGGTGTTGTCATGGACGCATACACGCAAGACGCCCCTGTTTTCACAAACCACTCACACCCTGTTTGCTACCACTCAATGAGTACTAAATTCCGTTCATCGGCATTTTACCCCTTCTTACAGGTTGGTTATTTACTAACCAGCCGAAATTCATCAATGTCTCGATCACAAACAAACTGCGACATGCGTCACAAAATTCATATGCAACAATCCGGTCCCAGACCGGCCAGGAGACTCAAGATGAAGAAACTTCTCACTGCTTCTGCCATGACCGCGGCACTGTTCGGTGCTCCCCTGGCCAGCCAGGCGGCCACGGAAACTGAAACCTTTGATGTCCTGCTCACGCTGCTTGCTTCTTGCACCATTAACCAAGCCACTGACATGGACTTTGGCACAGAAAACGAAACCACCGTGAACGGTGGCACTGTTACCGCCGAGAGTCAGATCAGTGTGACCTGCTCTAACGGCACGGCATATGACATCGGCCTTAGCGGAACAAATGCTGACCGCGAAATGGTCTCCCAAGGCTCAGGAAATTCAACAGTAGCGTATGAGCTGTACCAAAATAGCGCCAGAACCACCGAGTGGGACGATACCTCCGTGGTCTCAGATGTTGGTGACGGTAACCAACAAGACTTTCCCGTCTATGGCCTGATTCCCGTAGACGCTGCCACCATTGATGCAGCCGACGACATTGACGGCATGAGCGGTATCAATCTGCAAGATACCATTACCGTGACCGTCACATTCTGATCCGCATAACCACTATTTACCGCCCCCGCTGTGGGGCGGACAGGATCGGGGATGCATTTGCGTGAAGCCATCATCCGCGTCAATACGCCGCCTGCCAGACACACGGGAGCCCAGTGCCCGTGCCAGTCTGCTGGCGGTGTTTTTGTTTTACGCCGGATCGGTCCAGGGCCAGGAACCCCAGCTCGCTGACGCCGGGGAGGCACCGCAAAATCGGGTATCCTTGAACCAGAGTCTGTCGCAATCAGACATTGCTCGCCTTCGCGCCCAGGCCAGCGGCAAAAGCAACGCCGCCTACATTGCCTACCCGCAACTGATCCTCAACGGTTCCGCCACCCCGCACATGCTGCCCACCCAGGTGTATGGCCAGGAGCTGGCGGTGGAGACCCGGGAACTGGAAAAAATCGGTGTTCAGTTCCCGACCCCGCCCCAGGCCCAATGGCAAACCCTCAACGAACTGGGTATCGCGGGCCGTTATGACAATAACGCCCAACAGATCAATCTGGTGGTGCCGGCGCAATGGCTGCCCCAACAATCTCTGACCGCAGGCACATTCCAGAACAACACCCCGGTGCAACGTGGCCAGGGCGCCTTGCTGAACTACGATGCCTTCAGTACCTGGCAGGACGATGGCGAGAAAACCACCTCGGCAAGCCATGAAGCGCGCCTGTTTGGTGACTGGGGCGCCCTGAGTAGTAGCGGTGTAGTACGCTGGAATGATGCGGACCCGGATACTTCCGGGGACTATGTACGCCTGGACAGTTTCTGGCGCTATACCAACCCGGACCGGATGCGCACCTATGTGGTCGGAGACACCCTCAGTGGTGCCCTCAGCTGGACCCCCACCGTACGACTCGGCGGGGTTCAGATCTCGCGGAATTTTGCATCGCGGCCGGACCTGATCACCTTCCCGCTGCCGCAAATCAGCGGTTCTGCCACACTGCCCTCCGCCCTGGAAGTCTTCGTCAACGACTTGCGCCTGACCGAACAGGATGTTCAGCCGGGCCCGTTTCTGCTGGAAACCTCCCCTCGGCTCACCGGCCTGGGGGAAGTACAGGTGGTGACCACCGACACGCTGGGCCGGCAAGTCAGCCAGACCGTTCCCTTCTACGTGAGCCCGCAACTGTTGCGTGAGGGATATTGGGACTATTCCGCCACTGTCGGCGCCCCCCGACGTTTCTACAGCGCCCGCTCCAACGATTACGATGACGACACGGTGGCTACCGGGGTGGCACGTTACGGCTTCAATGACCGGCTTACCCTGGAGGCCACAGCCAGCGCCAGCGAATCACTGACCAGCCGGTGCCGGGGTCGTCTTTCGACCCTGGCTATTGGGCGTCAGCAACCTGGCCCTGGCCCATGGCGAGGACGATCTCAGCCAGGGCACCCAGTGGGTGGCCGGCCATGAATTCCGCACCCGCCGCTTTGGGGTCAGCGCCCAGTATACCCGTCGCACCGAGGGGTACCGGGACCTGAGCAACAGCCTGGATGTGCGCCCGGCCATCGAGAGCAGCCTGCAGGTCAACGGCAGCCTGAACCTGGAACAGCATGGCAGTCTCAATGCCAGTTATCTGGACACCCGGCAATTCAATGACGATGAAAACCGCTTCCTGGTGATCGGCTATAACCGCACGCTGTGGCGTCGGCTGTCTCTTACCCTGAGCGTGAACCAGAACCTGGAGGACAGTGAAGACCGGACCTGGCTGGCGTCCTTCAACTACTACCTTGACCGCGGCCGGGATCGCTCCGTCCAGGCGGGTGCCCGCTTCAGTCATGATGAAAGGGACGACAGCACCAGCACGCTGCTGACCCTGCAGCGGCCGGTGGAACAGTTCTGGGACCTGGGCTGGGATCTGGCCTACAGCCCTGACTCCGACGGTATTCGCCGGGCCAGCGGCCGCTGGTGGACGCCGTATCTGGATGTCCAGGCCGGCGTGTTCCGTCAGGAGGACACGACCAGCACCTTTACCAATCTGAGCGGCTCCCTGGTGACCAACTACGAGGATGTGTTTGCCGCCAACACCATGAACAACAGCTTTGCCATCGTGGATGCCGGCGGTTTCGCCGATGTGCCAGTGCGCCGGGCCAACCGGGTGATCGGCCATACCAACCGCAACGGCAAATTGTTGTTGCCGGACATGGTTCCGTTCACGGAAAACAAGCTGAACATCGACATCAACGATCTGCCGGTGGATGCCCGGATCGGAGACACGGAGTTACTGGTCAAACCCGCCGACCTTACCGGCATCACTGCCCGCTTCTCGGTGGAGCAACGACATAGTGCCGTTCTGGTCATCCACACCGGCAGCGACGAACCCGTTCCCGCCGGCAGCCGGGTGCTGTTCAGTGACGCCGACGCCACCGTTGTAGGTTACGATGGGGAGGTCTTCATTCAGGGGTTGCAAGCGGGCAGTAATGAGCTGGGAATCCTTAACGATGGCAGCCTGTGTACCGTGCGCTTCGATTTCACACCCGCGCCGGGAACCCTGCCACGTCTGGGTCCCTTTACTTGCAGACCAACATCGGACACCCGTGATCCATAAGGGATGATGTGCATCATGATGAAACGCTTTTCGATCTTTCTGGTTTTCCTGCTGTCAGCCCTGGCGGGGCCATTAACAGCCGGGCAGCTTACCGTGGCGCCCATTCGCCTGCAGATGGGCCCTACACAGCCCAATGCCACCTTCACGCTCACCAACGGTTCCAATGAGGATGGCTTCTATCAATTACAGCTGTTTGCCTGGGAACAGGAAAAGGGGGAGACGGTACTCAAACAGCAACACGATCTGATCATCACTCCCCCGGTCACCATGATTCCCGGCAACAGTGATCAGGTGGTGCGAGTGGTCCGTCAGCGCCCGACGGTGTCCGACAAGGAAAAAAGTTACCGCCTGATAATCAGTGAGGTACCGGATACCGAATCGGAACGTGGCGCTCAACTGAAAGTCCTGCTCAGGCTTTCCGTGCCGGTTTTTGTCGGAGACAAAAACCAGACCCATGCCCTGACAGTAACGCGGCAACAGAATCGCTTTGTCATTCATAACAAAGGCAATGGCCACGCCCGCCTTGTGAATGCCTATTGGCTGGATGACAAACAACAACCCCGCCTGATCCGCAAAGGGTTGGCCGGTTATGTGCTTCCCGATAGCGATTTAGGGTTTGATTACGACCCCCGGGATGGCCAGCCGACAGCGATCAGCGTCACCGCCAACGGCAAGAAACTGACCTTGCCCGTTGAGGAGGAATGATGAAAACGGGAAACCTGTTGCTGACTGGCGTCGCACTCTGTCTCACAGCACCGGCGTGGAGCGATGTAATTTGTAGCCTACAGGGCAATCCCACCCTGGATTTTGGAGACGTGGACCCCTTTACCGGCGGCAATGTGACGACACAGGTGACCGTGAACTGGTCCTGTACCCGCGGTTTTTTCGAGCCCACCCAGAACACCATGTGCGTTCATGTGGGCAACGACAACAGCGGCGGCATGCTACCCCGCCGACTGGTTGCCAATAGCAACCAGCCCCCATCGATCCCTTTCAATGTCTATACAACCGCGGCCAGGGTCGAAGTGGTCGGGCAACCGGGGGGCGCCACCAACGTGGGCATCCCGATCAATGTGAACATGCCTTTCTTTGGTAACCGCACGGACAGCGGCACTGTCACCCTGTATGGATTACTGCCAGGCCCCTTGCCGGGCACCACTCGTGCAGAGTTTCACCAGGCCCTGATGACCAACTCCCAGGTTCGCGTTCGTGAAGGCGGCCTCAACCAGAGTTGTAGTGCGGGCGCGGGCTCCATTACTGACAACTACACCCTTACCGCCCAGGTCAATATCCCCGACCAATGCCAGGTGTCCGCCACCAATCTGGATTTCGGCACCCGCAACACCCCCCTCACCCAGGCTGACAGCACCTCCACAGTGACCGTTCGCTGCACCAACACCACGGATTTCGAGGTGGGCCTCAACGGCGGCCTCACCGGTAGCCGCCAAATGAGCAATGGCACGGATCAGGTTGCCTATGAGCTTTATCAGAATAGCGGTCGCACAGTGGTATGGGGAAACCTGCCAGGAGCCCGACGGACAGGCATCGGGCAAGGCACCGGCTCGGCGCAGAACCTGACTGTTTTCGGGCGTGTCTTTGCCGACCCCAACGCTGAAGCTGGCAGCTATTCCGACACTGTCACCGTGGAAGTCACCTTTTAACGCTGAGCAACCGTCATCATCAAACCGTTGCCCAACCGTCATGGCGTGGTCATCGCCCACTGTTTTTCTGGGGGCTGTTTCTATTTCAGCCACCGGGATCACGACCATGACCATGCCGACATTTACCCGCTGGGCGCTGACTGCCACCGCCGCCGCCCTGCTGGCCGCCTGTGGCGGCGACAGCGACAACAATAATGACAACAACGGCGGCGAGACGCCGGCACCCTACACCCTGCAACTGCTGCACTTTGCCGACATGGATGGCGCCACCGGTGCTTTGCAGAACGTGGAGCCTTTCTCTGCCGTGCTCGACAAACTGCGCAGCGATTACCCGGACAATACCCTGGTACTGAGTTCCGGCGACAACTACATCCCCGGCCCGCGCTATTTTGCCGCCGCTGACGACACCCTGGCGGCGGTGCCCGGCATCGCCGTGGCAGGCAATGGCCGCGCGGATATCGCTCTGGTCAATGCGCTGGGCGTACAGGCCAGCGTGGTGGGCAACCACGACCTGGATGGGGGCACCGAAGAATTCGCCAGCATCATCGGCATGGAAGGCAACTACCCCGGCACCGACTTTCCTTATCTGAGCGCCAATCTGGATTTCACCACCGATGGATTCCTGAGCGGTCTTGTTCAGCAGGACGGCCAGCCCCTGGACAGCCTGCCCAATGGTGCACTTGCCGGCTTCGGTACCCTTGAAGTGAATGGTGAGATGATCGGTATCGTCGGCGCTTCCACCCCGTCATTGGGCAATATCACCAGCACCGGCGACATCACCATCAAACCGGCCACTGGCGGGAATAGCGCCCTGGCCGCCGAGATTCAACCAGCGTTGGATGAGCTGCAAGACGCGGGTATCGACAAGATCATCCTGCTCGCGCACATGCAGACCCTCAGCATAGAAAAGGAGCTGGCCACCCTGCTGGACGGCGTGGATATTATCGTCGCCGGCGGCTCCAACACCTTACTGGCCGACGACAACGACCGTCTGCGCGAGGGCGACAACGCTCAGGATACCTATCCGCTGATGTTCAGCTCCGCCAGCAACGAACCGGTGCTGGTGGTCAACACCGATGGCGACTACAAGTATCTGGGCCGGCTGGTAGTGGCATTTGACGAGAATGGTGTGTTGCTCACCGACCGCCTGGACGACACCATCAACGGCGCCTACGTAGCGGATGCCACCATGGCTGAAGGAGGCACCGTTAACGGGGACATCACCACCATCGTCGATACCCTGAATCAGGTACTGGCAGAACGGGATGGCAACATCCTCGGCCATACCAGTGTCTTTCTGGATGGTCGCCGTAGCCAGGTGCGCACCCAGGAAACCAACCTGGGCAACCTGACCGCAGATGCCAACCTGTGGATCGCCCGTCAGTACGACCCCGCCGTACAGGTGTCCATCAAGAACGGCGGCGGCATCCGTGACGACATCGGCTACTTCGCCTTTCCCCCTGGCTCCACCTCCGCCGACGAACTGGAATTCTTTCCGCCCGCCGCCAACGACAGTGCTGGCAAAGCCAGTGGTGATATTTCCCAGTTTGATCTGGAGGGTTCACTGCGCTTCAACAACACCCTGACAGTAGGCGACGTCACTGCCGCAGAGCTCCATGCGCTGCTCGAACACGCGGTGGCCAAAGTAGAAAATGTCGCCGGGCAGTTCCCGCAAGTCGCTGGCTTGCGCTTCAGTTTTGACCCGGCACAACCGGCACGACTCAGTGCACTGAACGGCGACGACGAAGACCGGGCAGGCCAGCGAGTCCGCAGCCTGGCAGTACTGGATGTGGATGGCGCCGTGGCCGACACCGTGGTGCAGAACGGCAGCCTGGTGGGCGATGCCAACCGCACCTTCCGTCTGGTGACCCTGGGCTTCCTGGCCACCGAAGGCGGCAGTGGCCTGGGCGGTGATGGTTACCCGTTCGATTTCCCGCTGGAAAACCGGCTGGATCTGGAAGAGGAAACCGTACCCGCAGAAGGCAGCAATGCTGCCACCTTTGCCGACCCCGGCAGCGAACAGGACGCCCTGGCAGAATACCTGCTGGCCAACTTCGACGCCGGAACCCCGTTCGACCAGATGGAAACCGATACCGACCAGGATGAACGCATCCAGAACCTGGGTGCCCGCGACGATACCGTGCTCCCCTGAAGTACGATCCAGCAACCGAAAGCCGGGCCCTAGGCCCGGCTTTTTCTTACAAAGAAACGCCATAACGCAACATTCGCCAATCCGGAAAACCGTTAGCATCTGGGCAAATCATTCCGGTAACCGCTATGGACCTTTCCCTGAGTCTGCTATCCGCCCTGCTGCTGCCGTTACCCACCGATGGCGGGAATCTGGCGGCCGAGCGTTATCAGCCCCCTGTGGACGTGCAGTGGCATATCCAGTTACAGGGTGAGGTCAACACCGGTTACGACGTGGATCTCTATGTGCTGGACCTTTTCGATACCGAAGAGAGTGTCATTGATGACCTGCAAGCCGCAGGCAAAAAGGTGATCTGCTATTTTTCCGCGGGCACCTACGAAAACTGGCGCCCGGACCGCTACCGTTTTCTGCCCACGGACAAGGGCCGGCGCCTGGGTAACTGGCCGGGGGAACGCTGGCTGGATATCCGCTCCCTCAATGTGCGCAAGCGCATGGCAGACCGGATTGAACTGGCGGCAGAGAAAGGCTGCGACGGGGTGGACCCGGACAATGTGGATGGCTATACCAATCAAACCGGCTTTCCGCTCAACAGCCGACAACAGCTTTCCTATAACCGCTTCCTGTTCCGTACTGCCCATAAATATGGCATGGCTGTTTCTCTGAAAAACGACCTGCAACAGGTCAACGAGCTGGTGGACTATGCGGACTTCGCTGTGAATGAGTCCTGCCATGAATGGCGCGAATGCCATCTGCTGCAACCCTTTATTGATGCCGGCAAACCGGTGCTGCACATCGACTACCGGTTCAGTCAGGATGCGACAGGCCGTGGATACCACTGCGAGCACATGAATGCACTGGGTTTCCAGTCCCTGACCCTTCCCCTGGCGTTGGACGACAGCTACCGATTCAGCTGCTTCTGAAGCCTTTCCGGCTTCCCTTGATGTCTATCAAGATCCGGCTCTGACCCGCCAGGATCCTGCTGCTACACTGGTAGCCTGGACATTGGGGAATCCATTTTTTTATGCACGACGCTCTGACACTGATTGTGGCCCTGCTCGGTACTGCGGTTGCCGCCGTGGTGCTGTTTCGTCGACTGGGGATGCCCCCCATTCTTGCCTATCTGCTCTGTGGTCTGGCCGCCGGCCCGTTCGGGTTTGGCTGGGTCAATAATACCGACGGCATTCAGCATCTGGCCGAATTCGGCATCGTGTTCTTGCTGTTTACCCTGGGCCTGGAATTTTCCATACCCCGGCTGATGACCCTGCGCCGGATTGTGTTTGGTGCCGGTCCGCTGCAGGTGCTACTCACTGGTCTTGCCGTCTTTGCCGTCATGCAGCTGCTGGGTTTCTCCTACACCCTGTCGCTGATTACGGCCTGCGCCCTGTCGCTTTCCTCCACCGCCATTGTTATCCGCGATCTGATTTCCCGGGGCTCGGTCAATACCGGCTACGGCCGAACCTCCACCGGCATTTTGCTGTTCCAGGATCTGGCCGCGGTGATCATGCTGGTGATGCTGCCGATCCTGACCCAGGAAAATGCCGGCCCGGTATGGTCCCTGGCATCTCTGACACTGGCCAAGTCCCTGCTGCTGTTTGCCGGTATCTATGTGATCGGCCGCTGGGTGCTGCCGCGCATGCTGGAAGAAACCGGTCGGGCCCGCTCTGATGAAGTCTTCGTCATGACCGCCCTGCTGCTGGCATTGCTGGCCGCGTGGGTGACTCACTGGCTGGGGCTGTCCATGGCTCTGGGGGCGTTTCTGGCCGGCATGATGCTGGGCGAGAGCCACTTCCGTCACCAGATCGAAGCCGATCTTCGCCCTTTCCGGGATCTGCTGCTGGGGCTGTTCTTTATCAGTGTCGGCATGCTGGTGGACCCGAACCTGTTTGCCGATCAGTGGCACTGGATCATTATTGCCGCCGCCGCCTTGATGCTGTTCAAGGGTCTGTTGATATTCGCACTGCTGCGCCTGCTGAAAGAACGCAGCGATACCGCAATGCGAAGCGGCCTGATTCTCTCCCAGGCAGGGGAGTTCGGTTTTGTGCTGGTTGCATTGGGGGTCTCCCATCAGCTCCTTACCCCGGACAAGGCGGGGTTGCTGGTCTCCATCGTGGTCCTGACCATGGTGTGCACGCCTGCCTTGCTGAATAACAGTGGTCGCCTGACCCGCCGTCTACTGCAACGCTGGCAAAAAATCCCGGAGGACATCCCGATCTCCGATGAGACCCGTAACCATGTCATCCTCTGCGGCTATGGCCGGGTGGGCCAGAACCTGATGCGCTACCTGAACCGCTTCCACATGAAGGCCGTGGCAGTGGACCGGGATCTGGTACGGCTACAGGAAGCCAGTGCCGCCGGCGAACACATCCTGTTTGGTGATTCCAGCCGCAAGGAAATTCTGGTGAATGCGGGCATTCAGCATGCTCGTCTTCTGGTGGTTACCTTTGACGATCCGCGGCTGGCAGAGCGTATCCTGCACACCGCACGAGAGCTCAACCCCAATATCCGCGTGCTGGTGCGCACCCGGGACGACACCCATCTGGATGCCCTGATCAGCGCCGGCGCGGAGGAAGTGGTACCGGAAGTGCTGGAAGCCTCCCTGATGCTGGTGGCCCACGCACTGATGATGCTGGATGTGCCCTTCGACCGTGTCATTGCCACCCTGCGCAAAACTCGGCGGGAGCGCTATCGTATGCTGCAGGGCTACTACCATGGTGACACCCTGCCCACCACCGACAGCGCCGGTAACCCCTACCGTCTGCTGCATGCGGTCACGCTGTCGGACAAGGCCCGCGGTATCGGCCGGAGCATCGCCGATTGCGCGCTGCGGGACGTGGAAATTCGGGCGGTAAAGCGCCAGGACAAGACGCTGGAACGCCCTGATGAGGAACTGGTTCTGGAACCGGGAGATACGGTGATTCTCTACGGGCCCCTGGAGGCAGTGGAAGCGGCGGAAAACCGGCTTCTGGGCGGGTAACCGCCCCGGACCTTTGTCACGCCGATAAGGGCCTGAGCACTCGCCCCGATCCCGGGCAGGGACGCTCATGCCAATCCTTGAAATCCCCCTCGTACTTAACGCCTTGATTCAATCAACCCATAGCAATATCGGTTATTCCTAGCAGTCCTCAGCCGTGCCCGGCAAGAGAACCCGCGGATAGCATCCCCCCGGCTTGCCCTGTTTCCCCTCAGCGTGCAAAAACCTTAATATGTGGACATGCGAGCCAATAAAAGCTGCCTGCAGCCCTCTAACAACAAGACTCTCGGAACAATTGTGAACACTTGTTTATTTTCTCTTGAAGATTCGCCCCGGGACCGGTATTTTGTGAACACTCATTCACAAAGCGGAGGCGTGCGTCATGAAAAACACGTCATTAACACAACGTCCGACCACCCCGACAGAACCCAACTGGCAGCCGCTCAATGATTTTGCCGAACAGAAGCAAAATGACAGCGGCCTCAAGGCCTGGTTGGCGGTGGTGGAAGGCTGCATCCGGGCCATTGAGAAAACCGCCTGGCAGGGCCGGGAAATCGCCGATCAGACCGTCAAAACCTGGAAGGCGATGGGCCGGGGCGCCAACGCTGTGAACGAGGAAATGCAGATTCTTGCCGACGAGATGCGACGCTGGCCCGCCCGCCTCAAGCGCCTCAGCAAAACCGGCTGGATGCTCACCAAGGTCGTTGCCAGCTACCGTCTGTGGGGTACCCGTTCGGCCTTTTTGCCGAGCAACATGCGCGAGAGCGCACTGGAGAGCCTGCATCAGCGAAATGCCCGTCGTTTCCGTGACACCTCTCTGGAACAGGGCGGCGCTTTCCTGAAGATCGGTCAACTGCTCTCCAGCCGCCCGGACCTGTTGCCCCAGGCCTGGGTGGATGAGCTCGCCGTCCTGCAGGATCAGGCCAACCCGGTGCCCTTTGAGGGCATCGCCAGGGTGCTGGAACAGGAATTCGGCCAGCCGCTGGACACGCTCTTTGCCCATTTCGACCCGGAACCCCTGGCCGCTGCCAGTATCGGCCAGGTACACCGGGCACGCCTGCATGATGGTCGCGACGTGGCGGTCAAGGTACAGCGTCCGGGGCTGGATGAAGTCGTGGAACTGGACATGACCCTGCTCAAGATTTTCATGGGCGCGGTGAAATCTGCCCTGCCCCCCATGGACATCGACACCATCGTCAGTGAAATCCAGCGCACTGTCCGCGAAGAACTGGACTATGAGCGCGAAGCCCGGGTGATGACACAGATCGGTGAGCAACTGGCCGGCATCCCCGGCATCACCACCCCGGCCCTGGTGGCGGAACACAGCAGCCGGCATGTGCTGACCACCGAATTCGTCCACGGTCGCAAACTCACCACCGTGCTGGATGAACTGCACCACACCGACCCGGAACGCCTGGGTGGGGTGCTGCACCGGCTGCTGGACGCCTGGTTTTCCCAGGTACTGCATGGCGGCCTTTTCCACGCCGACCCGCACCCGGGTAACATCATGCTCACCGACGACGATACCCTGGTGCTGCTGGATTTCGGCTGTGCCCAGCGCCTCAGCGACACCGCCCGGCGTGGATACTTCCGTGTTCTGCAGGCCTGCGTGGTGGACGACAAGCAAGTGATTGCCGACACCCTGGCCACCATGGGCTTTACCACCCGCAGCGGCAACCCGGATACCCTGCTGGCATTCGTGTCCGCCGTTCTGGACCAGGTGCGCAACGCCATCATCTACCCGGACCCGGACAAGGGCTGGCCCAGCCCTGAGGAAATGATGCAGCAGGTAAGCCATTTGCTGGGCCGACTGCAACAGGACCCGGTGGACACCCTCCCCGGCGACTTCATCATGCTGGCACGGGTGTTCGGCACCCTGGGCGGCTTCTTCCTGCACTATCAGCCCAAGGTGGACATCGCGGCTCTGGTGCTGGGCTACCTGACCCGCCCGCTGGATAATCAACAGGCGGCGTAAGCGGCCTTTTCCGTGTTCAGTTGAGCGGTCGTTTGCCATGCCAGGTTGGCTCGACCGCTCTCCCAACGCCCCCCACTTCGTAGGGTGCACTGAGCCTGAGGCGAACTGCACCGGTCAGCCGCCGGGGTGGTGCAGTTCGCCTCAGGCTCAGTGCACCCTACACCGTCATCTCTCGGCCTCCACGACGCCCCTGTAACAAACCCCTCCCCCTTTTTGACAATAACGCTACAGCCTCCCTCAACCCTTTAGTTGTACAAACGTACCAATAAGAACGAACGTACTATAACAACAACGGGCGTCCCAACATGCGAGGACCGCCATAAGGGGTTAGCCATGCTACAACTGACCCGGGCTTCGGCCCTGACCAATTCTGTGTTGCCGTGCTCACTGCTGCTGGCCGCCAGCCTTCTGGCCGGCTGTGGCGGCGGGAGCTCCTCCTCCAGCACTGCCGCCGAGCAACCACGGCAACCCGGCACCGACAATCCGGCCCCCACACCGGAACCCGGCCCGGACCCGGTGCCTGCGCCTGAGCCGGAACCCCTCAATCGCTACCAATTTGCCAATGGCTGCTACACCCTGAACAGCGATGGCCGTTTCCTGCAGGCCAACACCGCCAACAGCGACTACGGCCTGACAACCGACCCCACCCAGGCCACCGCCTTTACCCTCAAACCCACCGATCTGGGCCGCTATCTGCTGGTGTCGGATTACCAGCGCACCACTGGCAGCGCCGGGCAGAAACAGCTGCTCGGTATCAGCGACCCGGCCGGCGAGTTACTGGATCAGGGCGGCAACTTCGTTGGTGAACTGAGCTATCTGGTAGCCGGCCTGGGCGATACCCTCAATCTGGTACTGGACCCGGTGGCCCCCCTGGGGGGCCTGCTGCGGGAATTGGGGGAAAGCCTGGAAGGCATCGGCAACAATCTGGGCGACACCACCCTGCGTCCATCTCTGGCCATGGTCTCCGATGCCAATGATCTGGCGGTATGGAATCTCTCTGCCAGTGAGGGCGACAGTTTCTCGCTGGCCTCCCAGGTCACCGGTCTGCTGCTGACCGCCGGCGATAATGGGTTGACCCTGACCTCCCCCAGCCTGGAAAACGCCGACACCCGTTTCGTGCTCAACGAAGCCGAGGGTTGCAGCGGCTACCCGGAAGCCGAGCTGAGCGCCACCGTGGCCGACAGCGGACCGGCCATTTACCTGAAAGAGGTGGAGCGCTTCCGCGACACTCCCGGCATCGATGACGACGATGTGTTCGGCTACGTGGATGCCCACAGCCATATTTCCGCCTACGAATTCATCGGCGGCCGGGTCAACTACGGCGACCCCTTCCACAAATTCGGTGTCGATCACGCCCTCCACGACTGTCAGGAAAACCATGGGCCCCAGGGCCTCACTGGCCTGGTGGAACAGGTCACCAGCAGCCCGGGCCCCCACGAGACCCGCGGCTGGCCGGATTTTCCCTTCTGGCCCCGCAACGACTCCCTGCAACACCACCAGAGTTACTACAAGTGGATCGAGCGGGCCCACCTGTCCGGCCTGAAAATTCTGGTCAACCACCTGGTGCATAACGAAATCCTCTGCCAGATCAATCCGCAGAAGCAGAACGATTGCGACACCGTGGCCGCCATCGAGCAGCAGGCGGAACTGATGCATCGCATGGAGGACTACATCGACGCCCAGCAGGGCGGCCCCGGCGAGGGCTGGTTCCGCATCGTGACCAGCGCCAGCGAAGCTCGCCAGGTGATCGGCGACGGCAAGATGGCCGTGATCCTTGGCGTGGAAGCGTCCAAGGCCCTCAACTGCGGGGAGTTCCTGGGCGTGGCCGAATGCAGCCGCGAGGAAATTGTGGAGCGGCTGGACCGCCTCTATGCCATGGATGTGCGCAGCCTGTTCCCGGTACACAAATTCGATAACGCCTTCGGCGGCCACCTGCCGGATCTGTCCGGTGGCATCGGCATTGGTGCTGTCCTGTACGGCGGCAACCTGCTGGAAACCGGCCATCTGGTGGAATTCGAAGAGTGTCCGGCTCACAACCATGATCACGACCACGCAGTGAACGACAGCCCCCTCGCCGACCCGCTACAACCCTACGGCATCTTTGAGCAATTGCTGTTCCAGCTGGATTACCTGGGTGAACGCTTTCCGGCAAGCCCGGAAGAGGTGGCAGAGCTGGACCCACGTCGTGGCACCGACCATCTGTGTAATACCCGCGGCCTTACCGACCTGGGTTTCTTCCTGATCGAAGAACTGGCCAAGCGCGGCATGATGATCGAAACCGACCACATCAGCCGCAAGGCCGCCACCCAGATTCTCGACCTGACCGCGCCGCGCGGCTACCCGGTAATCAACAGCCATGGCAGCTGGGGTGGCACCGAAACCCTGCGTGACCGGGTCGCTGCCCAGGGGGGCATCAGCGCCTCCTTCGGCAGTGTTCGCGACGACTGGGTGGACCAGCTTACCCGCGACGGGAATCGCCCGCGCCCGGATAGCTACAAGGTAGGCCCCTTCGGCGGCGCCCCCTTTGCTTCTGACGTGAACGGTATCGCCGCCCTGGCCGGGAATCCGGGCACCCCGGATCAGGAAGACAGCCTGTACCCGTTCACCTCTGTGGATGGTCGCGTGGTGTTCGACAAGCAAGTCACCGGCGACCACGCCTTCAGCCTCTATGAGGGGCGCGGCGTCGCACACTACGGCCTCTACCCGGACCAGATCGCCGACATGGTCGCTCATAGCGACCGACCGCCGGAACAGATCGACGATGCCATCAACCAGTTATTTACCTCGGCGGAAGCCTACCTGCGCATGTGGGAACGGCTTGAACAGGCGGCGCGGTAACGCCGCCACATAACAAGACTTTGGGGAATACCATGAAAACGCTAACAGCCCGCTCTCTCTTTCTGCTGTTACTGGCCACCACCGTCATCTCTGGCTGCGGTGGTGGCGGCAGCAGCGACCCGGTCAACACCCCCACCGCCAACACCGGTAATGATAACGGTGGCGATGGGGACAGTGACGCCGATGATGGCGATGACAACGACAATGATGACGGGGACACCGGCACGCCGCCCACCGGCGACGGTCGCACCTTCATCATTTCTCCCGGCGACAATGCCACCGAAGACATGGTCAATGCCATGATCCAGTTGCGCCCCGGCGATACCCTGCAGTTCGACTGCGGCTATTTCGATCTGGACCAGGGGCTCCTGATCCAGGCCACCGAAGATGTGCTGATCAAAGGCTGTGGTAAAGACGAGACCGTGTTGTCATTCAAGGACAGCGCCAACGTCACCGGCCTGGAAGCCTTGAACATTCGCGGTATTACCGTGGAAGACCTGACCATCCTGGATTCCCCCGGTGACGCCTTCAAACTCAAGGGCGTGAAATGGGGCACTCTGCGCAATGTGCGCGCCATGTGGTCTGGCGGCGGCGAGCCGGTCACCGCCGACAACTACGAAGACCGTCTGCATGTGGCATGCACCAAGCCGCCCTTCAACGAAGGGGACCCCGCCCCGGATTACGTGCCCAGCGCCGCCAGTGGCCGCTATGGCATCTACCCGGTGGAATCGGAAAACATTCTGGTGGAAGGCAGTGAATCCGTGGGCGCGTCCGATGCCGGCATCTACGTGGGACAGACCAACACCGCCATCATCCGCGACAGCCGTGCTGTCTATAACGTGATGGGTTTTGAAATCGAGAATGTACAAGGCGGCGAATACGACAACAACGTGGCCGAGTGTAATACCGGCGGGTTCCTGATCTACGATCTGGAAAACATCACCCAGTACGGCGACACCTCGGTGATGCTCAACAATCTGGCCCGCAACAACAATACCTACAACTTCGCCCAGAGCGGGCTGGTGTCTGCAGTGCCGCGGGGCACCGGTTTTATCACGCTCGGCTATGACAATATCGAGGTGTTCAACAACACCTTTGAAGACCACAGCACCGCCGCCATCATTTACACCAGCTATGAACTCATCGATGGCAAGGACAAGACCGCAGACAAGAAACTGGACCCCTATACCGAAGGCCTCCACATCCACAACAACGTGATGAAAAACTCCGGGTACGATCTGCCACCGCCGGATCTGGAGAAAGTGGCCAACGGGGAAGTGGAAAGCGTGCTGCCCACCCTGATCGGCCTGAAGAACCTGCCCACCATCAATGATCCCACCCAGCTGCTGGGCAGCCTGGAGAATATTCTCAACCTGGGTAAAGGCGCCCACATTGTCTGGGACGGTCTGCGCGACGAGCTGGATGCGGACTGCCCCTATCCGGTGGACAGCAACGGGGATCCGGTGCCCATGGACAGCAACGGCAAGCCCCTGCACACCAATGAGCACCCCAATCCGAGCTGTCATTACAACGCCTACAAGTTCGATGAGAACAACGAACGCATCCAGCCCACCTGGGGATCCTGTATCCGCGATAACGACTTTTCCGAGGACAGCGAACCCTATCTGAACTTCCACGGCACTGACGGCCTGGAACTGGTGCTCGCCCTGGCTGAGCAGGACCTGTCCATTCTCTCACCCGGCGGGCTGCTGGATGCACTGGAAGGGCTGCTCAACATGCCCTCGGACAGAAACTTGTCGGATCATGATTGCCAGGCCCGTTTCGGCAAACTGCTGCCGTCACTCCCACGGGTAGAGATTCCCCCCTTCGAGCCCAGCGGCGATTTTGATCCGGCCCCGCCGCAGGAAGTGGTAGACGAACTCTGTAACGCCGAGGTGGACAGCGGTGAAATCAATCGCGATGCCCTGGCAGTGAACTGCCCGCGACTGGAACAGTACAACCTGTTTGCCGACGCCACCGATCCACGCAGTCTGCCCAACGAAGGTGGCGTGCCCTATGTCCTGAACACCAAACTGTTCTCCGACTACGCCACCAAATACCGGGTCGCCTTCGTCCCCCCCGGTACCAAGGCGGTCTACCGGGACGGCCAGGACGGCAGCAACCCCAATGGCGGTATCCACTTCCCCACCGGCACCGTGCTGGCCAAGACCTTCGCATTCACCGATGAGGCCAACGGCGATGAAACCCTGGTGGAAACCCGCCTGTTGATCAAACGGGTCAGTAGCAGCGGCAAACCCTTCTGGGAAGGCCTGCCCTACATCTGGGGCGAAGAGGATGGCCAACCGGTGGCCCGTCTGACCATGGGCGGGGGTAGTACCGCCGCCAGCTGGCATTATCGCGACAGCGACTCCGGTGCCCTGCTCACCGGCAGCACTGACAACTATTCCGTGCCCAACGCCAACCAGTGCATCACCTGTCATGGCAACGACGACCAGGCCGGCGGCAGCGCCCCCATTGGTCCCAAGCCACGCAACCTGAACCGTGCCTACAAGCCGGAATCCGCCTTCATGGGCAACACCGGCCAGGCGGGCTTCCCGCGCATCAACCAGCTTCAGTACTGGACCGATGTGGGCATCCTCAGCGGCACCCCGGAGTTGCAGATCAGCAACGGCGTCGCCACCAACATCGAGCGACTGCCGCACTGGAACGTGCCCGGCGACAGCGGCAACACCGCCAACTCCGATGCGGATATTGAAAGTCGGGTCAAAGCCTATCTGGAAGTGAACTGCCAGCACTGTCACAACGACAAGGGCGCCGCCTCCAACACGGGCTACTACCTGGATCATTTCCGTGAAGTGGACGCCAGCTATGGCATCTGCAAGAAACCCACCGCCACCGGCGGCGGCTCCTGCGGTCGCCAGCATGTGGTGGTACCGGGCAGCGCAAACAGTTCCATCGTTTCCTGCCGCCTGGCCGCGGAAAACGACCCGCAACGGATGATGCCCCCCATCGCCCGCAGCGTGACCCACGACGAAGCCACTGCCCTGCTGGATCAGTGGATCAATCAGGTAGTGGATAGCAGCTACACCAACGGCAGCGCCTGCAACTAGCGCTGCACCTTTCCCCCTCCCTCCTCCCCTTGTCTCCGGGAGGAGTGTTTGGCCCCTCCCCGCAAGGGGAGGGTTTTTATTTTTTAAACCTGCCAGGGCAGCATCACCACTGCCGCTGGAGCCTTGCTCGCAAGGCGAAGAATGTCAGAACTTCCCGGGTATTCGCCTTGCGAGCAAGGCTCCAACGGGAGAGAGTGACAGGGAAACCCGTCACCGGGTGCGCGGCGATTAACGCCGCTCGCGGAGGGCTTTCAGGGGTGCCGACAATTTATCCGGATGACGGGGGTGAATGGACGCATAGCACTCAAAAATTTCCGCCATATCCTTTTCCACATCCCCACAGGGTTCAATCACCCGGGCAAAGGTAATCTCTTTTTTCTGGTAGTCCGCTGTGGCCAACACGATAGGCACACCGGCCTGCTCGGCGATGCGGTAGAAGCCGGTTTTCCATTGTGTGGCCCCACCCCGGGTGCCTTCCGGCGCCACCACCATGACCAGCTTGTCACGACTGTTGAACTGCGCCACGGTCTGCTCCACGACCCCGCCGGCCTTGTGGCGGGCAATGGGCAACGCTCCCATCCAGCGCAACATTGACCCAAACGGTCCCTTGAAGGCGCTATCCTTGATCATCACGTGAGCATCCAGCCCCAACTGCATCATCGCCGCCAGGGTATAGATGCCATCCCAGTTTGACGTATGCGGCCCACCGATGACGACTACCTTGGGCAATGCCGGCATCGGATTGGTCACCCGCCAGCCTGCCAGGCGCAAAAAACCACCGGCCAGCCACCGGGAGAAGGCATTGCCGCGACGGGGATAATCAGAGTCCTGGGGTGACGACATGGGATTGTCCATTGCAAAGAGAGCGGCGATCATACCCACTCGGCAGAATAAGAGCATTGGCACTAACGCCCAACGTTTCCAGGAAGCGATAACCGGCCCATGAACCCCCTGCAGTACCTGACCGGCTACCCCACCCAGATCCAGCAGCAGGCCCAAACCCTGGTGGAGCGGGGGCAGCTGGGTGATTATCTGCAACAGCGCTACCCGGACAAACATGATATTCAGGGCGACAAGGCCCTGTTCCAGTATGCCAACAGCCTCAAGCAACAATTTCTGCGCAAGGCGCCGCCGCTGGGCAAGGTCCATTACGACGCCAAGCTGAAAACACTCAGCCAGGCATTGGGTATGCACACCCGGCAAACCCGTATCCACGGCAGCAAACTGCGCAGCCATAACAGCGTGCGCATTGCCAGCCAGTTCAAGGCAGCACCGGAAGCCTTTCTGCGGATGATCGTGGTCCACGAACTGGCCCACTTCAAGGAAACGGAGCATAACAAGGCGTTTTACCAGCTCTGCTCGCACATGGCACCGGACTACCACCAGCTTGAGCTGGACACCCGCCTCTGGCTGCTCTGGCAGGACACCGGCAACGGCTGACATCCCTGCCGGGATCAACGCCGGCAGGGGTTCCTTCCGCCCTCCTTACCCGGGCCCACCCGCTGCTCGCAACGTCAAAACCCCTTTATTCAACAAGCTGTTACATTCCAGACCCCGGATAGCGCCAAAGACCCTGGCCGGCAGTTTCATGTCCCCACCATAAGGGCGTAGTATGAAATGACTTAACGTCATAACGCAGGGTCATCAGTGCCTCGGTTTGTGGCATTGCGATATGGATCCTGCGCCAGTGTTCCCGCTGGTGGCCGCTCTATCCATCAGTGCGGGACTCCAACCAGAGCCCAGGAGGTGTGTAGTGACACGGATTGGCCAGGACACCCTTAACAGCAAGAAAACGCTGGAAGCCAACGGCAAGACCTATCATTACTTCGATATCAATACGGTCGCCGACAAGGGCTGGGGTGATCTCAGCAAGCTCCCTTTCTCCCTCAAAGTCCTTCTCGAAAACCTGCTCCGTTTTGAAGACGGCGACAGCGTCACCAGCGCCGACGTGGAAGCCGTGATGCGCTGGCTGGAGAACAAACGTTCCGACAAGGAAATCAACTACCGTCCGGCCCGGGTGCTGATGCAGGACTTTACCGGGGTCCCCGGCGTGGTCGATCTGGCCGCCATGCGCGACGCCATTCACAAGGCCGGCGGGGATCCTTCCCGCATCAATCCGCTGACACCGGTGGATCTGGTCATCGACCATTCGGTAATGGTGGACAAGTTTGGCAATCCGCAGGCCTTTGAAGACAACGTGGAGATTGAATACCAGCGTAACCGGGAGCGTTATCAGTTCCTGCGCTGGGGCCAGAAAGCCTTCAACAACTTCCGGGTGGTGCCACCGGGCACCGGCATCTGTCACCAGGTGAACCTGGAATACCTGGCCAAGGGGGTATGGTCCTCCGAAAGCGACGACGGCAACACCTACGCCTACCCGGACACGCTGGTGGGCACCGACTCCCACACCACCATGATCAACGGCCTGGGCGTACTGGGCTGGGGTGTGGGCGGTATCGAGGCAGAGGCCGCCATGCTTGGCCAGCCCATTGCCATGCTGATTCCCGAGGTGATCGGCTTCAAGATCAGCGGCAAGCTGCGCGAAGGGATTACGGCCACGGATCTGGTGCTCACCGTCACCGAGATGCTGCGTCGCCGCGGCGTGGTGGGCAAGTTCGTGGAGTTCTTCGGCGACGGTCTGGCCGACCTGACCCTGGCCGACCGGGCCACCATCGCCAACATGGCACCGGAGTATGGTGCTACCTGCGGCTTCTTCCCCATTGATGAGCGCACCACCGAATACATGGAGCTGTCTGGCCGTGATGCGGACACCATTGCCCTGGTGGAAGCCTACTGCAAGGCCCAGGGCCTGTGGCGCTCCAGCGCCGATCCGGACCCGGAGTTCACCGATGTGCTGGAACTGGATCTGGGCGATGTGGTGCCCAGCCTGGCCGGCCCCAAACGGCCCCAGGACCGGGTACCGCTCACTGCGGTGAAACGCACCTTCATTGATGTGGTCACCGAGACCCTCAAGCTCAACGACGACGAAATCAGCACACTGGAAGGAGAAGGCGGCCAGACCGCCGTGGGCAACCATGAACCCAGTGGCGGCCAGGTACCGGTGGTGATCGACGGCCAGAAGCACTTCATGAGCCACGGTGACGTGGTGATTGCGGCCATCACCTCCTGCACCAACACCTCCAACCCCAGCGTCATGCTGGCCGCCGGGCTGGTGGCAAAGAAAGCCGCCGAGAAAGGCATGAACCGCAAGCCCTGGGTGAAAACGTCGCTGGCCCCGGGCTCCAAGGTGGTGACCGATTACCTGGATGTGACCGGCCTGCAGAAACCCCTCAACGATATCGGTTTCGATCTGGTGGGTTACGGCTGCACCACCTGCATCGGCAACTCCGGCCCGTTGCCGGAAGCAATCGACAAGGCGATCAGTGATGGCGATCTGGTGGTGGCCTCGGTGCTCTCCGGCAACAGGAACTTCGAAGGCCGGGTCCACCAGAGCGTTCGCACCAACTGGCTTGCCTCACCGCCGCTGGTGGTGGCCTACGCCCTGGCCGGCACGGTGAAGATCGATCTGGACAAGGACCCCATCGGCAAGGACAAGGACGGCCAGCCGGTGTACCTGAAAGATATCTGGCCCAGCTCCGAGGAAATCCAGAATGAGCTGGTGAAGATCAACAACAGCATGTTCCGTAGCCAGTACGCCAGCGTCTTTGAAGGCGACGAGGTCTGGCAGAGCCTGCCAATCCCGGACTCCGAAACCTACGACTGGGACAGCAGCTCCACCTACATTCAGAACCCGCCGTTCTTCGACGGGCTGACCAAGCAGGTGGACGATGTGCAGCCGGTGAAGGATGCCCGCATCCTGGCATTGCTGGGCGATTCCATCACCACCGACCACATCTCCCCCGCCGGGGCCATCAAGGCGGACTCCCCCGCCGGGCATTACCTGCAGGGGCATGACGTGGAACCCCTGGACTTCAACTCCTACGGCTCGCGCCGGGGCAACCACGAGGTGATGATGCGTGGCACCTTCGCCAATATCCGCATCCGCAACGAGATGACGCCGGATATCGAAGGCGGCTTTACCAAACACCTGCCCGGTGGCGAGGAGATCTCCATCTACGGCGCCGCCATGCGCTACCAGAAGGAAGGCGTCCCCACCGTCGTGGTGGCCGGCAAGGAATACGGCACCGGCTCCAGCCGCGACTGGGCCGCCAAGGGCACCAACCTGCTGGGCGTAAAAGCGGTGATCGCGGAAAGCTACGAGCGCATTCACCGCTCCAACCTGATCGGCATGGGCGTGTTGCCACTGCAGTTCCCGGAAGGCACCGACCGCAAGACGTTGAACCTGGATGGCACGGAAGAGGTGGATATCCCGGACCTGGGCAATGACCTGAAGCCCAGCGACACCGTCACCGTGGTATTCCGCAAGGATGGCAAGGAACAGAAGGTGGACGCCCTCTCCCGCCTGGATACCGCCGCCGAAGTGGAGTACTACAAGAACGGCGGCATCCTCCACTATGTGCTGCGGCAAATGATGTAGGAGAAACAGCAAGCGACAAGCTGCAACGCGGGCTGAACGCGTTGCTTGCTCTCACCCAGGAGGCCGCGCCCGAACAACGGACGCGGCCTCCTGCATTTGTGGCCCCACCGTAGGGTGCACTGAGCCTCGGGCGAACTGCACCGATCTTCCCCCGCCCCGCAGGAGCACCGCTTGAGGTGCGAACCGGGCGTCGCGAGGTGACAAGGGGAGGAAGTCCGCCCTCCGTTCTTTCCGGAAAGACCTGTCTAGGATTGAAATGCCTGATCGCCCTGCGGGCGATTTCCGCGCAAGCGCGGTTCGCCATGCAAGCATAGCTCCCACAGCGGCTTCGTAGAGAACACGGATTTCGTGGTAACTCCTTGGCCTCTCCCTATCCAGCCAGCGTAGCTCGTAGCTAGCCCTCCCCCTTCCCGCCCCCTTTTTGCTATGCTGATTCCCTTCACGGCCAGTTTGGGGGAAGTCCGTGCGTTACCTGTTTGCTGCCATCGCGCTGATCCTGTCCAGCATCTTGTTTGCCGAACAGGACAGCAACGCCCGTCTGCTCACGGAAGAGGAGCGTGACGCTCGCCTGCGTGAACAGCAGGAGCTGTCAGAGCGGGCGGCAGAATTACAGGAGCGGCAGGCCACTGCGCAGCAACTTCTCCGTCGGCAAGACCAATACCTGGATGCTCTACAGCAGGAAATCCAGGCACTGAAAAAACAATCCGAAGAGGCAGATGACACTGCCCGGGCAGAGCAATGATGTTGCAATGGCTACGCCAGCTTTTTCACCGCACCCCCGTTCAACCGGAGGCCCCGGCCCACTCCGCCGCTCAGCCTGCGCCGGAACCCGCTCCCCGCGCGTCGGAGCCGGACCCCATCGCGGCCCTCATGCCCTTCCAGATACGCCCCCTGGACAGCAAGGACATGGCCGAGCTGCTGGGCGTATTCCGCGAGGCCATCCAGGTCAGTGCGGCAGCGGAGTATGACCAGCAACAACGGGATGCCTGGAGCCAGGCCCAGAACTACGACAGCCTGATCTCGGTGCTCAGCGAGGGCGACACCGTGGTGGCGGAATGGGATAACAAGCTGGTGGGGTTTGCCCACCGAATCCGCGATTACATCAACATGGTCTTCGTCCATCCGGAGGCCTCCCGAGTGGGCATCGCCACCCTGCTCTACCAGCACCTGGAAGACGGCGCCCGCATCGAAGGCATCACCGAGCTGACCACCCACGCCAGCCTCACCGCCCATGATTTCTTTGCCTACATGGGCTTTAACAGCGAAGGTCAGGAACAGGCGGAACGCGATGGCATCCCGCTGACTCGCCATGCCATGCGAAAGTCGCTGGTCTGAACCCCGCCTCAACTTTTCTTATTGATCGAAAAATCTGATCACACCCCTCAATACAGTCTTCTGTGTTTCATTCTGGCCTGTCGCTAATCTGTGATTGTTGGAAAGCGCCATGCCTTTCCAGACAGACATCCCTGCGTTGATTCTGTGATACCCGAACCCGTGAGGGTTCATGCTTCCCCCCCTTAGGCCGTCACCCCTGACGGCCGTTTTTTTGTCCACTACGCTCAGCCTTGCCATGGACCGCGCGGTTGTGTCATTGCCTGCCGGAAATCCAGGTGCGACTATCTGAGGGTTCCCGATTCCCCGTGATCACCGCCGCACAGGACCTGCTCGACCATGACCCCGGACCTGGCATTGACCTACTGCCGCATGATCGCCCAGACCCTGGGCCTGGACGATACTGGCCTGACAGCGCTGGTGCGAGGAACCGGGATTGATGAGGAAACGCTACTACACAGCGACGGGTTTATTGACTGGGATGGAACCCGGCAATTGATTGCCAATGCCCATCAACTCACCGACCAGCCGGATATTGCCCTGCAATCCGGCCTGCGCGCCCTGCCTGCCATGCATGGCCCCATGGGCATGGCAGCCATGGCCAGCCCGACGCTGCGCGACGCCATGCGGCTGTTTGCACGGTTTAATAATACTCGCACCCGCATCTTCAACACGGTGATGGAAGAAACACCGGAACGCATCACTTTACGTTTGGTATTTGCCTATCCACATGACAGCGCCATCCGTTTTCTTACTGAATCAGCGATGGCCTCTTCCTACGCCTGCTATGTGATGTTGCGCGGCCGGCCACTGAATGACGGCTGCGTGTATTTCAACTATCCCGCTCCGCCTTGGGCCGACGCCTATCCGCAAGTTTTTCGTGGAATGGATATTGTCTTCGATGCGCCTGACGCTGCACTCAGCTTGCCCGCCAGTTACGGCGATGAAGCTCTCCACAGTCACGACAGGGATCTGCTTTGGGTCGCCATCCGACAGTGCGAGGTTCGCCAGGAAACCTTGCGCAAACAGGGAACGCTTAGCGACAGAGTGCTATCCCTGCTTCACCAGGAACCCGGCAAGGCGACTCTGGAAAGCATCGCCGATCAGTTACACATGAGCCCACGCACTCTGATCCGCAAACTCAAGCAGGAAAACACCCGCTTCCAGCAATTGCTGGACCAGACCCTCAGTCGCCGCGCCGCTCAGTTACTCAGCCTGCCGCACTATACCGTCGCTGCCGTTGCCGAAGATCTGGGTTACACCGATGTGGCCAGCTTCAGACGCGCTTTTCAACGCTGGTTCGGCACCAGCCCCAGCCGTTTCCGCCAGCAATAACCCCAAACGACAATGAGTCCTGCAAGGCGATATCAAGAGGTCTAGGTCAGTAGCCCCCCTGTCATACACCGCTTAGCGAGATACTGTTTTGCCAACACCGCTCACTGTTGCAGCGTATGGCCAGAAGCGCTCAGCGTAGATTGTCACTTTCCATCCCCATCTTGTCGGTATCCGCGCTCTCCTGCGCCCAGTATTCCAGTGACACTGGTCACCCAGTAAACGTGGAAACAAGGGAAATGTATCGCGGAGAACACCAGGGCTGACTGGCCGCAGGTTCTGAGTCCCTGAAGATCTCGCAACCACTGGCCGGGTGAACCGTCGCCGGCATTCTGGATTATCTGGGGTGCATCGCACAGATCCTGGCTCGAAAAGCATGCAAACCCTCTCACCGTGAACATTCAGGCAGCGGTATTAACGGGCTCCCCGTCCTGAGGCCGTAAACCCTTCTCTGTCTGATGTTCCCCTTTCCGGGCGGCAATTGCCGCCCGTTTTTTTATTCCGCGCATTGGCACTTTTTATCCCCCGATTGGCAATTTCCGCGCTTATGTTGCCATGCCGAAAAGTAAACACTCTGTATTGGACCTATTCAGGAGAGCGCCCATGACAAATACAACTGGCACACAACAAGATGACCTCAAGACGCTGGCCCGGCTCAAGCTATCCCCCAGGATTGCCTGGCCCACCGTGGCTATCCTGGTAGCCTCCCATGCCGTCAACATTCTTACCTGGACAATGGTACTTAGTGGCCTGTGGCCAGCCTGGGTCGGGCTGATCATTATCAGCATCACCGGCTACGCATTGTTTACGCCTGCCCATGAGGCCATTCACCGCTGCGCTGCCCAAAAGCCGGAACACAACGATCTGATCCTCTCCATCGCCACGTTTTTAGCGGTGCCGTTCGGCAAGGGCACACTGTTTCGCTTGATGCATATGCGTCACCACCGCTTTACCAATGACCCGGAAAAGGACCCGGATCACTGGATGGCCAGCAGCCTGTGGACCATGCCGCTGTGGGGATTCTGGCCCTTCATCTATCTGATCAACTACCTGCGCAAGCCGGAGGTGTTGCCCAATGTGGAGCCCTCGGAAATCAAGCGCGAGTTGGCGGTGGCCGGTCTGGCGCTGACTGCCCTCATCCTCTGGCGCCCCTATGAAGCCTTGATGTTGTGGCTACTGCCCACCTACTTTGCTTTCTTTCTGATGTGTCTGGTGTTCATGGTACTTCCCCACTATCCGCATACTGCTCGGCAGGACGACGACCCCAACGCCACCGCACTGATGCGCATGGGTAAGGAATGGCTTCTGACCCCGATCTTGATGTATCAGAACTATCACCTCATGCATCACCTCTACCCCACCATTCCCTTCTACCGTTACGGCAAGGCCTGGAAGGCCCGCGAGCAATATCACCGGGAGCATTCCAGCAACATGATCATCCGTCCGTTCCAGCTTGGCCCGGACGACAACACCGGCAACGCCTGACAGGAGAGTCCCATGACAAAAACTGTTCTGATTACCGGCGGCGCCGGCGGCATTGGCCGGGAATTCTGCAAGCTTTTCAATGCGGACGGCTACCGCATCATCGTTTTCAGCCTGCTGCAGGATGAGCTGGATGCATTGGGTCATGACCTGAAAGCACAGCGCAAAGATGTGGACTATCGGGGAGTGCAAATGGACCTGTCCCAGCCCGGCGCCGCCGAAGCCATCATGCAGTGGCTGGACCAGGAAAGGATCGAGCTGGACGTACTGGTCAACAATGTGGGTTTCGGCATGATGGGCGAGCACGTGGAGCAGGACAGCAAGAAGCTGGAGCGTATGCTCACCCTGAACAACATCCTGCTCAGCAAGCTGTGCATGCTGGTGGGCCAGACAATGAAAGCCCGTGGCCGGGGCAAGATCCTGAACATTGGCTCCCTGGCCGGCTTCTGCCCCATGCCCTTCTTCGCTGCCTATAGTGCCAGCAAGGCGTTCGTGATCAATTTCAGCGCCTCTCTGCACGAAGAGCTGAAACCTTACGGCGTGCAGGTCACCTGCTTCTGTCCCAGCACCACCAAAACCGCCTTCCTGGACACCGCCCAGAGCAAACACACCTCTTCCAGCGGCATCAGGGAGTTTGTGTCTGCCCAAATCGCTACCCCGGAAGACGTGGCCAGAGCCGGCTATGCGGCCCTCAAAAGGGGAAAACGCTACGCCCTGCCCGGCCTGTCCGTGACCTTGCAAAGCCTGTTTATCCGCATGATGCCCCTTGGCGCCATGGCCAATCTTGTTCACAAGAAATCGGTGAAGGCCGTTGACCGTTAACAGGCATTTTCAGGATCAGCAGGCCCTGTAAACGGGGACGCAAATTTCCTTGCAAAGATGGTTTAAAAAATTGTCAGGAGGCTCTTATGAGTCAATGTTTTAGTGAAAATCTCTTGGCCGGCAAAGTGGCATTCGTTGCGGGCGGTACTCGAGGGATTAATTTGGGTATCGCAAAAGCGTTTGCGTGCGCTGGTGCCCGGGTTGCAGTGATTGGTCGAGATGCGGAAAGGGCGGCGGCTGCCCAGGCCGACATTGAGCAGGCTTCAGGCGGACGTGCGCTGGGTATGTCCTGCGACGTGCGAGATTATGCAGCGGTTGAGACAGCCATAAAAACCACGGCAGAGGCCTTCGGCAAGATTGATATATTGGTATCCGGCGCGGCAGGTAACTTTTTCTCACCCATTGTGGGGTTATCTGCGAATGCGTTTAAAACCGTCGTCGATATCGACCTTATTGGTACATTTAACGTGTTCAGGGCCAGCTTCGACTATCTCACCAAACCCGGCGCCTCTCTGATAGCCATCACAGCAGGCCAGGCGGAACATGCCGTCCCCTTCCAGGCCCATGCTGCGGCGGCTAAAGCCGGGGTCAACATGCTGACGAAAACCCTTGCCGTCGAGTGGGGACCCGCTGGAGTGAGAGCGAATCTTATTGCGCCGGGGGGCATAGAAGGAACCGAAGGAGTGAAATACCTATCGAGCTCTCAAGATGGCCTTGACGAAGCGATCGGCCGGGTTCCTGCCAGACGACTTGGCACGGTAACGGAGATCGCCGATACGGCCGTTTTCCTCTGTAGTGAGGCCGCCAGTTACATTACCGGGCAGGTTATTTATGTGGATGGTGGTACGTTGACAGGAAATGGCGCTTACGATTGTTTGCGTCCATTAAAGCGCTAGGGAATCGCTGAATCCTCCGCGCCTTGCACGTTTTGAATGTTTATTCCGCTTATGCCGTGGAGTGGAATGGCAGTAATGACTTGAAACTGCGGTCCATCACTTTTCACCTTCAGGAGTTCATCATGAATGCGTCACAGGCAGATCAGAACGACGTGAAAGTACGCAGTTTTGCGGCAGCAACGCAAGTCGACCGGGTGCCCCCTGAAGATGCGCTGGCCATTTTTGATGCGCTGGAACCTGTTGAGACGAACTTCATGATCGGCGCCTGGAAAGGTGAAGGTTTCGAGACCGGCCATACCATGGATGGAATGCTGGAACGTTGCCATTGGCACGGCAAACGTTTTGAAAGCCTGGAACATGTGCATCCACTGGTATTTCGCAAGGTGTCCGGGACATTGACCTCGGTGAGGCCGTTACTGGTTATGCCAGGCATGGGCCTCCTGGAAAAGATGCCATTCCTCAAGTCGCGCGTTGTCGGCAAGTTGTTCCAGTGGACTCTGCCGCTGCTGTCCGGCCGCAAGTCCGCCGCTCGCCTGCGCTTGACGACCTACCGGGGCAAACCCTCCGCCACCATGATTTACGATAACCTGCCCATTAATGATGTTTTCCGGAAGGTAGACGACAACACGGTGCTCGGCATCATGGATCTGAAAGGCACCAAAGAACCCTTTTTCTTTGTACTGCGTCGCGACAATTCCTGAGACTTTCGGCCCATGCCATCCGGGCGACCGGGAATGGTCTGCGGGAGGACTGCTCCGGAAGCGATGGCTGCTGCTTAACCGGTTCGCTTTGCGAGCAAAGCTCCAACGGGCAATGGCATAGCAGGGCGACCCTTTATCGAACGTGAGCCCCGAAGTGAATAACCTTGCTTGCTCCCACAAGGAGGGGCAAGCATAGCGCCTACAACGGTCCATCCGCGCCTGTCCCCTCCCCGCCGAATCCGTTATGTTGGGGGTATCCCTCGCAAAAGGAATGCATCATGGCAGGCAGCAACATGGGCACGGACTCTTCACCGGTCAGCAGCACCTCACTGGCAGTCCTTATCGACGCGGACAACACGCCACCGAAAATCGTCGACGGTCTGTTCGAGGAAATTGCCAAATTCGGCACGGCCAGCGTCAAACGCATCTACGGCGACTGGACCAAGCCCAATCTGGGCGGATGGAAAAACGTGCTGCTGAAGCACTCCGTGCAGCCGATCCAGCAGTTCGCCTATACCCAGGGCAAGAACGCCACGGACTGCAGCATGATTATCGATGCCATGGATCTGCTGTATACGAAACAATTGTCCGGGTTCTGCCTGGTATCCAGTGACAGCGATTTCACCCGTCTGGCAGCCAGATTGCGCGAGGAAGGGCAGACCGTTTATGGCTTCGGAGAACGCAAAACTCCCGGGCCCTTTGTGGCCGCCTGCGACAAGTTCATCTATACCGAAGTATTGCGTTCGGACCACGCTCCGCAGGACACCGCCGGCAAAGCCGAGGAGCCGACTCCCAGCGACCCGGTCAGCAAGGAACCGCCTCCGCTGCAACTGATTGCCAACGTGATTGACGATATTTCCGACGAAGACGATTGGGCCAACCTGGGCACCGTGGGCCAGCACTTGAGCAAGCGCAAGCCGGATTTCGACACCCGCCTGTTCGGCCACAAGAAACTCAGCGACATGATCCGCGCCTACCCCAAGTGGTTCCAGATACAGAAAGGACAAGGCAAGAGCATTCAGGTCAAGACGCTACGGAAGTGATACCTGCTCCCCTTCACGGAGACTCCCACGCTGGCTACACCTACCGTAGGGTGCACTGAGCCCCAGGCGAACTGCACCATCAAACGCCGAAACGGGGCAGTCCGCCTGGGGCTCAGTGCACCCTACATACTGTGCTCTCTTTGGTTAACGGAAAGCCGCTTCGCGCCTCAAGAGGCGCTCCTACAGCGGCTTCGTCGATAGGTTAGCGCACCAGCCAAAGACTGAGCTGCGGAATATAGGTAATCATCAACAAGGCAATGATCAACACCATCATGAAAGGCAACGTGGCCGCGAACAGCTCGGTGACTTTCTTCTTGAACCGGTAGCTGGCGATGAACAGGTTCATGCCCACCGGCGGGGTGATGTAGCCGATCTGCATGTTGGCCACAAAGATAATCCCCAGGTGCACCGGATCGATGCCGTAGCGCAACGCCACCGGCAGGATCAGGGGCACCATGATCACCAGCGCCGCGAAGATATCCAGCAACGCCCCCAGCAACAGCAGCAGGATGTTGAGCAGGATCAGGAAGGTGATCTTGCTCTCCACGTGGGTCTGGATCAGGGTGAACAGCTTCTCCGGTACCCCGGCGTAAACCAGGTAATCGGTGAAGGCCAGGGCCACCGCCAGAATCAGCAGGATGCCGCCCACCATGATCATGGAATCACGCATGATGCCTGGCAGCCGGCGCAGGGAAATTTCCCGGTACAGGAACACTTCCGCCACCAGCACATAAAGCGCGGTCACCGCCGCCGCCTCACTGATCACCAGAAAGCCGGAGAAGATCCCGCCCAGCACCACCAGCGGCAGCGGTAATTCCCAGCGGGCTTCCCAGAGCGCATCCACCAGTTCACGGAAATCGAAACTCTGACGTGGAACCTCGGTGCCACGCGTCGCCCACACACAATAGCCGTACATCAGCACAACCATCAGCAGCGCCGGCACCAGCCCGGCCAGGTAGAGATCGACGATTTCCACCGACGGCATATCCAGCTGCTGGGACATCTGCTGGGCAATAATGCCGTAGATCAGCAGCGGCACGGAGGGCACCAGCAGCAGGCCCAGGCTACCGGAAGACGTCACCAGGCCCAGGCTGAATTTTTCCGGGTAATTGCCTTTCACCAGTGCCGGCAACAACAACGCCCCCAGCGCCACGATGGTGACCCCGGAGCCACCGGTCAGGGCGGTAAAGAAGGCGCAGGCAATCAGCGACACAAAGGCCATGCCACCGGGCATCCAGCCGAAGGCCGCCTGGCTCAGACGCAGCATGCGGTCGGCGGTTTTCGATTCGCTGAGCAAAAAGCCGGCAAAGGTGAACAGCGGCAGCGCCATCAGCACCACGGAATTGCTGAGCTGATAGATATCGATATGCAGCACCGACATTTCGATGCCCAGGGTATAAAAGCCCAGGGCTGCGGCACCGAGAATAATCGCAAACAGGGGGGCGCCCATCAGCGCCAGCAGTACCAGCAGGAGAATGGCAACGGGGATCATGGCACCGGCTCCTGCATCTTCGGCCGCTTACCCAGCAACCCCAGCGCAAACAGCACCACGTAGCGCACGGCCATCACCGAGAAACCCAGCGGGATAATGCTCTGCAGCAGCCAGCTCGGCACATTCGCAAAGGCCGCGCCGGCGTAGTCGTATTCCTCGATCACAAACCCCACGCTGTACCAGGCCACCAACACACAGATAAAGGCGGTGAACAGATCCACAAAGGTGGTCAGGAAGGGGTGATATTTCTCCGGCAGCAGCGACGAGGCCACATCGATGCGGATGTGCTCATCATTGCGGGAAGCGATCATGGCACCGAGCAGGCCGATCCACAGCACCGCGTTCTGCAGCAGTGGCTCGATCCACACTAGACTGGTACCAAAGAAATTCCGCAGCACGATCTGCGCCACCGCCAGCAGCACCATAAACAAAAGGACGGCCACGATCAGGCCGTCCTCGATTTGGTGAAGGGTACGGTGGAGCCTGTGTAGCAAGGCTGCCATCACTGCCCTTCGCGCTGTTGGGCCAGAATGCCGTTAAGCCGGTCCAGCATGTCCTGGGAAATCTCCCCTTCTTCCACCAGTTCAGCGGTGGCACGCTTGGCGTAGTCGCGCCATTCTGCCAGCTGCTCCGGGGACGGCTCGACCACTTCCAGGCCTTGCTGTTTGACGGCCTGGAAAGCGCTCAGGTTTTCCTGGCGGCTTTCCGCATCCAGCCTGGCGAAGGTGCTATCCAGCACCTGGCGCACCACCTGCTGATCCTCGGCGCTGAGACGCTTGAAGAACTTTTCGTGGATACCCAGGGTGCCGAAGGTGTACAGCAGCGGCATGTCGGTCAGATAGTTCACCCGGGAATACCACTGCAGGGTCAGGGCTGCCACCGGCGGTGCTGCGAAGGCATTGACCGCCCCGGTCTGCAGGGAGGTCAGCACCGAGCCAATATTCAGCATGATCGGCGACAGCTCGAAGGCCTTGGCCGCCTTGGCAGAGCCTTCATCGTTGGCCGGCAACCACAGTTTCTGGTCACGCAGGTCGGTGATGCTCTTTACCGGATTTTCCGACATCACGTAGGCAAAGCCGCCATCGATCAGGCCGAAGCTCACCCAGCCGCCCTCTTCCAGGCCCTGCTTGATCACCGGGTCCAGCTCGGCACGCACCGCGTCCACTTCGTCGTAGTTGTTGAAGGCCAGCGGCACGTTGAGAATCTGGCTGTCCTTGTAGGCGGAGGCAAAGGCGCCGCCCTGGGCCACCTGGCCGTGGAGCTGACCGATGCGAATCTTGCGCTGTACCGCGCGGTCATCGCCCATGACGCCACCGGGATACACTTTCAGCTTCACACGCCCGTCGGTCTTCTCGGCGATTTCCTTCCCCGCCTCTTTCAGGCCGGTGACGATGGTGGTGCCATCCGGGTACAGGGTGGAGATTTTCAGGGTGTTGGCGGCCGAAGCCCAGACCGGCAACAACGCGACCAGAATCGTGGCAAGACGCAGCATAAGTACTCCTAGAAATAATCGTCAGCGTCGGCGAGCAGGGCTTCGGCCTGCTCCTGCGCATAGGTATTCTGCAGGGTCAGACCATGCACCTGCGGATCAGCGGCGAGGACATCCTCGAGCAGGCTATCATGCAGCTCACGGTCAAACACCAAACGGGCATACTTTTCGGCATAAAGCACCGGAGCCAGCAGGTTCTGACCCTCTGACAGGGTCATGGCCTGCTCAAAATGGGCCCTGGCCTGGTCCGGCTTGCCTCCCAGGGACGCGGGCAGGATGCTGCTCAGTACCCCCAGGTACATGTGCGCCTGGCCATACTGGTAACCCTCATCCAGAGCCACTACACGCTCCATGATGGCTTCCACGCGGCCAAGCTCGGCCACCGCGTTCCAGTCGCTGGTGTTCTGCTGAATATACCCGGCCCAGGCACTGCCCAGGGTGAACAGCATGGGCACATCGCCCTTGTCGGCGTCTTCCAGCAGTGCCTCGAACTCGGGCACGGACAGCGCACGCAGTTCGCAGTAATCATCATCATGGGCACAGGCGGAACGGAAGGCATAACCCAGCGCCTTGTCGCTGAGCTTGCGGGCCCGTTTCGGGTCTTCCACAAACAGGCCCGCATAGGCGCCATAAAGGTCTGCCCCGCTGGCCAGCATGGAAGCGCTGTCGGGCCAGTTTTCGATCAGGCCGTCCACCATCAACAGATAGGTGGGCAGGCCCTCGGCCACCAGCTCGAGATCATTGTTGTTCAATACCCCATAGGGCAGGTTGTCGTCGATGCTGGCCAGGGAACAGCCCTGCAAGGAAACGACCGCTGCAACTAGGAGAGAGGGAACCAACCCGGGTAGGACGCGCCACTGCATAGGTCGCCGGTATCCTTTCATTATTGTGACTGATTGTTTTGGCTGTCTTTATAGCAGTACGACCGGGGTAACTCAAACGGCCCCGGCCCCATGTGCCCGGCGCCAGAGACCGAAACCGGCCCCCAGCAGACAACCGCTGACCAGCCCCGCCAGATGCGCCGCATTGGCCACCACACTGGAGAGCCCCACAAAACAGATCACCATCCACGCCAGCATGAAGATGACAATTTCCCGGCGCAGGGGGTAACCGGATTGGGGATTCACCTTGCCGTAAATCCACAGATAGCCAAGCAGTCCGTACACCACCCCGGACAAACCACCGAACATGGGGCCGGTATGGAAAAACTGGGCCACATTGGCGGTGATGCCGGTGACCAGGGTAACCAGCACCAGCTGGCCACTGGACTGGAAGCGCTCGATCAGGCGCCCCAGGTCCGACCACCAGAGCAGATTGAACAGCAGATGCAACAGGGAAAAGTGCAGCAGCATGGGGGTCACAAGCCGCCAGGGCTGGCTTTCCAGCCCGTCCAGCGCCGCCGGGAATAACAGCGCCCGGTAGACACCATCTCCCATCAGATACGGCGTCAGGTATACCAGCACGCTGACAATCAGCACGATGCGGGTGACCCAGCCCAGGCTGGCAAACCAGCCCCCGGACATGAGTGGCTGGGGCCGACCGGTGAGGGGCTCCACCGGCTGGCGACCCTGCTGATGCCTGAGATCGGTAATCAGCTCTTCCAGCAAGGCCTTGGCAGGGTTGTACTGGGCCGGGTCCTGCAGGTCGATAATCTGCTCACCGCCCTCTTCCCGGCGCACTACCGAAAAGCCGTTCCGCTTGAGGGTGTGCTCAAACAGCTCGGCCAGTTCCGGTTGCGGGGTGCGGATCAGTTCCATGTGAGTTCCTTGAGGGTCTCGGTACGTTGCAGGCTATCCAGCTCAGCCAGGGTTTCCACCTGCTGCCAGAAACAGTCCCAGTCCCGCCGGCATTGTTCCAGCAGGCGGGCAAAAGCCGGCACATAATCATTGTAGTCACTGACACCGTTTAGCTGGGCATTGTTCAACGGCCCGTCAAAGTACCCCTGATAACCGGCCAGGGCCGGCAGGCTCTGTTGCTCGCGGGCAAAGCGCTCCCGGGCCTGCTGCTGGATGCGGGCTTTCTCGAGGGCCATGACCGCCTCGTCCTGCTCGCTGGCATACAGCTGCTTGAGCGCCTCACGGGTATCGGTGACGATGGCCAGAAAAGCCTGGCGAACCTGCTCACGACGCTGCCAGAAATTGGCCGGCAACGGCGTACCAGTGGCGGCAAAGAAATCCACCGCGCCCTCACGACCCACCAGGGTGGCCAGGGATTCATTGAAACGGGTGTCGTTCTTGATATACAGGCGGCGGTGGGCCAGCTCGTGGATCAACAGTTCCGCCAGGGCCGGCTCAGAGCGTTGCAGCATGGGCGTGGTCAACGGATCGGCAAACCAGCCGAGGGTGGAATAGGTAATAGCACCGCCCACGTAGGTATCCAGCCCTTGTTCGCTGAGGCGTGCGGCCGCCTTTTCCGCCGCCGGGCGCTGGAAATACCCCCGGTAGCTGACACAGCCAATCAGCGGGTAACACCAGGTTTTGGGCGTCAGTGACCAGGCCGGTGCCGCCAGCACATTCCACACCACGGCGTCCTGCTCCAGGGCCACGTACTGGTGATATACATCCTCGGCGGGCAGCGCCAAATTGTCCCCGGCAAAGCGTACCACCTGCTGGCTGAACAGCAGGGAATGGGCAATCTGTGGAGGGGTTTGGGGGTCCGCCAGCACCGCCTCCAGGGGTTCGCGCTGGCCCATCAGCGACAAATGCCCTTTGGCGGCCTGGCTGTAATAGCCAAGCTGGCAACCGGCAAGCAGCGTCATAGCCGCCAGCGTGACACCCCGTAATACCCTCATGATCCGGGATCAGGCCCGGGACATGAATTTGCGCTCGGCGGTGTTCACCCGCACCTTTTCCCCTTCCACGATATATTCCGGCACCTGCACCACCAGCCCGGTATTCAGGGTGGCCGGCTTGGTGCGTGCGGAGGCAGAGGCCGCTTTCATGGCCGGGGCGGTCTCGGTGACTTCCAGCACCACCGACGCAGGCAGCTCCAGGCCAATCACCGCATCGTCCACCCGCAGCGCCAGCAGACCTTCGGTGTCCTCGGTAATAAAGGCCAACTCGTCGGCAATGTCCTCGGCCTTGAGCAGGTACTGGGAGAAATCCTCGTTATCCATGAAGATGTAATCATCACCATCCACATAGGAAAACTGCACCGGCCGGCGCAGGAGTTCCACGGTGGTTACCTCATCATCCCCCTTGTAGCGTTCTTCAAACTTGGGTCCACCGCCCACCGCACTGGCTTTCACCCGATACAAGGTCGCCGCCCCCCGGGCCGAGGGCGACTGCACCTCGATCTGGCGAATAGCGTAAAGGGTACCATTGGCTTCGATAACGTCGGATTTCTTCAGATCGCTGGCGCGGGTCATGGCAGGGCAATGTCCTTGTGAATAAAAAGACATGGTATCCGAGCTTAAAGGTGTGGCGCCAGATAACAGGGATGAGGAATACAGTTGACAGTGGACAGTTGATAGTTGACAGCCAAAAGAAGGAAAACTCTTCTCTGTTTGGAACCGCACCCAAATGCTAAGCGCGGCCTCAAGCATTGAAAACAAGGACAAAAATCAACCGCGAGCTGTCAACTGTCCACTATCAACTGTCAACTGCTCTGCCACTTTCCCCCACGCCGCCTCACAAATCCCCTTCCGGTCCGTGCCCTGAGCCGATACCGGTTCGCAGAAATGCAGGCGCACGCGGATGCGGTTGCGTAGCAGCATGGCCCACAGGTGATGGTGGAATTCGTCGTCGCCGATGAAGGCCATGGCGGCGTCCGGGGCGCCGCTGTCGTCCAGGTAGCGTACCGCCAGGGGTTGTACCGGCACATCGGCCATCAACGGCGCATCGAACAGCTGCGGAAAGAAACGGCGCAGGCCGGTGCCATCGGTGGTGGTGCCTTCCGGGAATACCAGCACGGTGTGGCCCAGCTTCAGGCGGTCGGCGATTTCCCGGGCCTTGCGGCTGGACTCACCGCTGCCCCGTTTGATGAACAGGGTGCCCATGGCCCGGGCCAGGGTGCCAATCAACGGCCAGTCCCCCACTTCCGCCTTGGACAGGAAATACAGGTGACGCTGGCTGGCGATCAACGGGATATCCAGCCAGGACACATGGTTGCTGACCAGAAATACCGGGGCATCGACCGGGCTGCCGGTGACGGTGAGCTCCACGCCGAGGATACCCAGAAAACGACGGCACCAGCGCTGTTTGGCCGCCAGCACCACGGGGCGGTAAGGCGACCAGAAGGCCCCCAGCAGAAAAGCCAACACAAACCCCCACAGCAGATAAAGCACGATGCGGGCAACCCGGAACATCCTGCGCAGTTGCGGCCAGAGGCCGCTGCCCTCATAAGGACTGACGCTGACGCTATCGTTCATTGCTTTCCAGAGTCATAAGCGTTTGCCACCCAGATCAGGCGCCCCCAAAACCGTTGGAGCTTTGCTCGCAAAGCGAAGGGTTCAGTAAGCACCAAGTCCTTCCCCCTCATTCGCCATGCAAGCATGGCTCCAACGGCCTGGACCGGACGCTATTTCTATACGATGCCCCTCAAACCGCTTGGGCGGGCTGCAAGAAATGCTGCACATAACGGGCGGGCAGATCATCCACCGCCATCAACACGAAGAAATCCAGGCAATTGAAATCCGGGTCCCAGCAGGGCTCGCCGCAGACCCGGGCCCCCATGCGCAGGTAGGCCTTGAGCAACGGCGGCATTTTCACGTTGTCGTCGTCGGCACTGCCCGGCAGCCGCTCCAGGCGCAGGTGCGGCTGGACCCGCAGCGTGGCATCACTCAGGTGGCGCTCACTGATGCGCCGCTGAATGGCGGCCACATTGTAGCCCTCGCTCAGGGCAATGCTGGCGCAGCCCAGCAGGTAACGCACATCGTTTTCGAGCATGTACTGGGCCAGCCGGGCCCACAGCACGGTAATTACCGCGCCACCACGATGGGCGGGATGAATACAGGTGCGGCCAATCTCTGCTACCCGGCCATCCAGATGACGCAGCATGGACAAATCAAACTCGCCGCTGGAGTAGAAGCCGCCGGTGCGGTGCAGGCGCTCACAGGGCAGCACCCGGGTGTAACCCACGATCTCACCGCTGTGGTTGTCGCGTACCACCAGATGCAGACAGTGTTTATCAAAGCGATCCCGGTCCAGTCCGAAAGGCGCGCTGAAGCTGGCACCATATTCTTGGGAAAAAATACGGTAGCGCAAACGCTGGACCTTGATGATTTCCCGTCGGGAGCGGGTGAAGTAGGCACTGAAGCGTCCGGCATTTTCCGCATCCGCCGCCATGTCCCGGGGGAAACGGAGAATATCGGCAGTGGCCGTAAACGGCTTGGTCAGGGCCCCTCTTAAGTGGGGGCTCAGTGCTTTGATCTTTCCTGCGGCTTGCGCAAGCATAGTGTACTCCACTGGCAGTTTCGGGCAGTTTCGCCAGTGGACGTGGCACAGTAGTGACGTTTGAGTGACAGTTGTGCGACAAGGGTTAAAGGCAGTTAATAGTTAACAGTGAATAGTTAATAGTTGCGCGGAAGTGGCACGGTGGCTGCTGAAACGCATGAGACCGCGCGCAAAAGTGAGGAGTGAAATTCCGGGCTGAAAATAGAGAGTCGATTGCGCAGCAATGCGCGTAGCAGGTACAACGCCCCGGCCGTTTGTGAAAAGGATATTTTATGGACAAGCCAGTCATTGCTTCCCGGTTTCCCTATCCGTTGCCGGTGAAGAAAGGGGAAAAGGTGTTCTGGTGTGCCTGCGGGCGCAGCGACAACCAGCCTTACTGTGATGGCAGCCACAAAGGCACCGGCATCACCCCGGTGGCCTACACCGCACCACGGGACAAAATCGTGTTTTTCTGCGGCTGCAAGCACAGCGCCAAGGGACCGGTTTGCGATGGCAGCCATTCGAAGATAGTTGACAGTTGATAGTGGACAGTTAACAGCTAAAAACCTCGCGATTGCGTTGTGATGCTTGATGAAGCAAAGAGGCCGCGTCCAAAGATTGGGCGCGGCCTCTTGCGTTTCAAATGAAGACAGCCGTTCGCGCGCAGCTGCCAACTATCAACTGTCCACTGTCAATTACCTTCACCCCGTGTTGCGAAGCCCTGCTGCAATACCGGCGATGGTTACCATCAACGCACTTTCCAGGACTTTATCGCCGTCTTGCTGACGCAGGCGGGCCATCAGTTCTGCCTGGAGAAGATGCAGAGGGTCCGTGTAAGGGTCGCGGACACGGATGGACCAGCGCATCACCGGGTTGTTGTCCAGCAGGTCTTCACGGCCGGTCAGCGCAGACAAGGCGTTCACCGTGCCGGTGAGCCGCTCGCGTAACACTTCACCCAACCGGGCCAGATCAACGTCCTCCCCGGCCAGGCGCTGCTCGTACCAGGCCGCCACGCGCAGATCGGCCTTGGCCAGTACCATTTCCAGCATGTCCACCACACCCTGGAAGAACGGCCATTGCGCCACCATTTCCTGCACGGTGCGATTCTGTTCCGGGTCTGCCTGAGCCGCCTCCAGCGCTGCCCCGGTGCCCAGCCAGGCGGGCAGCATCAAGCGGATCTGCGTCCAGGCAAAGACCCAGGGGATGGCTCGCAGGGAGCTGATGCCGGCATCCTTTTTTCGCCGTGCCGGGCGACTGCCCAGGGCCAGTCGGGACAGTTCGGTCTCCGGGGTAACCGTGCGCAGATAACGCACCAGCTCCGGCTCCTCCTGGACCACGCTGCGGTAGCCGGCCACAGAGACGTCGGTAAGCGTCTGCATCTGTTCCCGCCATTGCGGTTTCGCCGCCCGGGGGGGCAACAGGGTGGCTTCCAGGGTGGCGGCCACATATTGCGCCAGGTTGAACACGGCCACCGCCGGGCGACCGTATTTGAAGCGGATCACTTCCCCCTGTTCGGTGACGCGAATGCGCCCGGCCACGGAGCCCGGCGGCTGGGACAGCAACGCCATGCGGGTGGGCGAGCCTCCCCGGGAGATGGAACCACCCCGGCCATGGAACAGGGTCAATGGAATCTGGTGCTCGGCAAACAGGGCGGTGAGCTTTTCCTGGGAGCGGTACTGGGCCCAGGCGGCACCGAGAAAGCCCGCATCCTTGGCGGAGTCGGAATAGCCGATCATCACTTCCTGGCCTCCGGCCACTCGCTGCCGATAGAACGGCACCGCCAACAGGGCCGACATGGTGTCCTCGGCGTTGTCCAGGTCATCCAGGGTTTCAAACAGCGGCACCACGCGCATGGGTTCGCTGACCCCGGCGATCTTCTGCAGCAGCATCACCGCCAGCACATCCGAGGGGGCCCGGGCCATGGAGATCACATAGGCACCCAGCCCTTCGCTGCCCTGCTCGGCAATCACCCGACAGGTGGCCAGCACTTCCGCCACCTCGTCGCTGCATTCCTCACTGCGGTAAAAACCGTCATCAATCAACGGGCGACGGGCCTGCAGTTCCTCTACCAGGAAGGCCTGCTTGCGCTCCTCCGGCCAGTCGGCGTAGCTGCCCAGCTGCAGATAGCGGGTCACCGCATCCACCGCATCACGATGACGGGTGGATTCCTGGCGAATATCCAGACAGAGCAAGGTAATACCGAAGCAGTTGAGCCGGCGCAGGGTGTTTTTCAGGTCGCCATCGGCGATATCGCCCAGCCCGACTGCACGCAGGGAGCGGTCGATCAGTTGCAGGGGAGCCAACAGCTCCTCGCGGCGCTGGAACCCCTCGCCTTCCGGCACCGGCAGGTTTTCCACCCGCGCTTCCATCTGCCGGCGGGTCAACTTCAGCCGCTGGCGCACCTGACGCAGAATCACCCGATAGGGCTCGTGGCTGTGACCGGTTTCGGCCAGCAACTCGTCGCTGGCCGTTTCCATGGACAGGTCCGCCAGCAGGTTTTCCACATCACGCAGATACAGGTCCGCGGCCATCCAGCGGGCCAGCAGCAACACTTCCCGGGTCACCGGCGCGGTCACGTTGGGGTTGCCGTCCCGGTCCCCGCCCATCCACGAGGCCAGTCTCACCGGCGCCCAGTCAGCGGGTGGCTGGGGCAGCCCTTGCTCAGCCAGCTCCCGCTCCAGTTGCCGAACCATTTCCGGTACCGCCTGCCACAGGGACTGCTCAATGGTGGCGAAGCCCCACTTGGCCTCGTCCACCGGGGTAGGCCGTTCGCGACGGATTTCATCGGTGCTCCAGGCGGCCAGGATCAGGCGGTAGAGCTTTTCGCGGCGAAAGGCCAGTTCATCGTCGGTGAGATCCGGACGGTCCAGTTCACCCAGCAGATCCGCCATCTGGTCGTATTTGCGAATCAGGGTACGGCGGGTCACTTCCGTGGGGTGGGCAGTGAGTACCAGCTCCACTGACAGGTCCCGCAGGGTGCCTTCGATCACTCCACTGGCAATCTGCTCCTCCTGCAGGCGCTGCAGCACATCGCGAATCCCCTGATCACCGCCCGGATCCCCGGGGTAACGCTGATGCTGACGGTGCAGACGCTCGCGGTGGTGTTGCTCGGCAATGTTGCTGAGGTTGAGAAACTGGCTAAAGGCCCGCGCCACTTCCAGCAGGGTGGCATCATCCAGGGGCGACAACAGATCGCGCAGGGACGACAGCGCCGCCCCCTGTTCTCCGCGGGTGGTTACCGAGGCCTGACGGATGGTTTCGATGGTCTGGTACAGATCCTCTCCGGCCTGCTGGCGCAGGCACTGGCCCAGCAAATCCCCCAGCAAACGCACATCATCTCTCAGCGGCGTGTTGACACTGTTATCCACGGTGACTCCTTCATGACTGCAGGACGGTATGGCCTTCTTTATGCCTGAGCCCATTGGCCTTGGCCATGACATCGGCAAAAAAACGCATTTTTAACAACATTCCCGTGCCGGACATCTTTATTCCGGAGAGGCCCTGACGCAACATAGGCTCCATAAATAACCGGGGATCGATGAATCATGACGACTTCCAGCCGTATCACCTCGGATCAGGGTGTGGTGATCATGCAGTACCTGGCCCGTGCCCTGTTTGCCGCCCTGGCCGTGATTTATTTCCACCATGCGGACAACTTCTTTTTTACCCTGCCCAAGGCCACCCCCTGGCTGCTGTTTGCCGCCTATGTGGGCCTGCAGTTGTTACTGGTGTTCTGGCGACCGGCCAATGGCGATGCGTTCGCTTCCGGCCTGGATCTGCTGACCCTGGGTATCGTACTGCTGCTGGACCCGGGCAATCCGCCGCCCACCATGGCGCTGCTGTTTATCGCCGTGCTCAGCAACGGCCTGCTGCATGGCATCAAACGTTTTCTGATCATGCTGGCCGGTGCGGAAATCGTGCTGGCCTTCGTGTTGCCAATCCGGCTCAGTTATGTGACCACGCCAACAGCCTCGGCAAGCCTGTTCCTGGTCATCGCCCTGAGTGCCTGCATGCTCTATTTCGGGCTGATGATCTGGCGCAACCAGGCCCTGGCACGGGCGGCCCTGGAAGCCACCTGGCGGGATCCGGACACGGATTTCATCAGCCGCGAGGCACTGGTCAGCACCGCCGGCTGGCTGGTGCCACTGCACGACCGGATTTCCTCGCCCCTGACCCTGGCGTTGGTCCGACACGACGAGCTGCCCCAGCTGGCCAACCGGGTGGCTCACCGCATCCGCCGCAGTGACGTGGCGGCCCGCTATGATGAACAGCATCTGGCGCTGCTACTGCCCTGCACGGCCACCGCCGCCGCCGAGCAGCTGCTTAACGATCTGCGCGACCGCCACCCTGGGCTGCGCGCCGCCATCATGACGTTGAGCGATGGCGATGCGGCCCTGGAGCAGGCCCTGGCTCACCTGCAGAGCTCCATGGCCCGCACCCGGGACGACAACGACCACTGGCTGGCCCACGCCCCGCCCATGCATTGAGCGTCTACCGCCATGGAGTGAACGCGGGTCAGATACACAAGGCTCACACTGCCTTGCCGCGAAAGGCGATAAACTAGTCAAAAACGTGCAAGGCAGCCGTCATGTTCCGTCGTATCGCTCTGCTGGCGGGGTTGGTCACTCTTCCCTTTTCCAGCCCCCTCGCTGACACCGCCACCCCCCGTATTGTGGGTGGCGAACCGGCACCTGACCGCTGGCCGTGGATGGCCCAGGTGGCCGTGGATGATCCCAGTGTGAGCGGCTATCTGCTCTGCGGCGCCAGCCACCTGAGTCCGGAATGGCTGGTGACTGCCGCCCATTGCATGGAATACCTGAACGGCGATCCCGCGGAAGAGAGTCGTACCTTCGTGTTTATCGGCGACCGGGATCGCAATAACATTCCGCAAAACGGCATCCCTGTCAGACGGATCCTCATTCACCGCCAATATCAGAACCTGAACCGCGACCTGGCCCTGCTGCGTATCGATACCCGCACCAACACCCGCTGGCCCAGCATTATCAGCGAGGAACGTTTTGAGGCGCTGGAACAGCAAAACACTGCTGAGCTGGATGAGTCTGTGACAGCTCTCGGATGGGGGGACACCGGGAATGGCAGCCTCAGCAATGTGTTGCAAGAGGTGCAACTGGACTACATCCCCCAGCAACGATGCCGTGCGCTCTCGAGCCTGACCATCACCGACTTTGCCGTGTGTGCCGCCGAGCTGAATCCTCAGGACGGTGTCCAGCAGGATTCCTGCTTCGGTGACAGCGGCGGCCCCCTGTTTCTGGGCCGTGATCCTCAACCCTGGCTGGTGGGCCTGACCAGTTTCGGCCTGCGCAACTGCGCCACCGGTGCGCCGTCCGGTTATACCCATTTGTCTGCGGAGACCCGGGAGCTGGAAGTATTGACCGCTCTGGAAGGGATTCCGCTGGTGGATCTACTCCCCGAATGGACAACACCACCACCGCAGTACTATTACCAACCCCCCGGCGGCAGCCAGACCCTCACCCTGGCCCTGAAGAATGGCAGCCAGGAAAACCCTGCCACTGACCCGGCACTGGCCTTCAGCCTCAGCGGTAACACGGTGGCCAGTGGCGACTGGTCCGGGTGCGGCGGCTTGCTCTCTGGCAACCGCTGTCGCCTCGCAGACAACCTGTCCGCCGAGGGCAGCCTTATCCGGGATCTGGTCATTGACGGTAACGGCGGCGCCGATCAGGTGGTGACCGTGGGCATCACCGCCAGCGCCATCGAGGATGATTACCGGCGTCGCAATAATCGCATTGAGCAACGAGTGGTGTTCTCCGACAAGCCGGACCTGGCCCTCTCGGCAGTCCAGCAGAGTGGCAGTGCCAATGAGACCCGGGTCGTCGTCACGCTCACTAACCGCTCCACGATCAATCTTGCTGGCAATGGTGAGGTCCGCTTTGCCCTGCCAAGGAACACCACCTTGAGCAACGCCGACGCACTGGGTTGTTCACTGTCCAACCCGGTACGCTGTCCGGCAGGCAATGTCCCCGCCTCGTCCAGCCGAACCCTCAACCTGATTTTTGCTTCGGATACCGGTGACAGTCAGAGCATCACCTTGAGCGGTTTCTCTGCTGACGGGGATGTACCCAATGATAGCGACTCCCGTGTCACCCTGACCCTGCGTTACCCTTCAGCGGCCCCGGCCCCAGGCGGTGGCAGTAGCGGCTTTGGCGGTGGTGGTGGTGGCGCACCAGGCCTTCTCACTGTGCTGGCCGGGTTGCTGCTGGCGTTGCGCGGCCTTCCTGCAAAAAAACAACAGCGCCAGCCCCTCCCTATCCCGTTGGAGCCTTGTTCACAAGGCGAAGGCCATTCGCTTTGCGAGCAAAGCTCCAACGGAGTCTGACGCTGTCGCTACTGCTCACGACGAAACTGCGGCAGCGACGCCAGAATATCCAGGGCATGACGACGCTTCTCCGGGTCGAACAGATCCACGGTTACCATCAGTTCATCCACTTCCACGGTATCCAGCAATTGATCCAGCTCCCCCTGAATCGTGCTGGCAGTCCCCAGCAATTGCAGGGCCAGAAAGCCTCTGACCCCGTCTTCTTCCTGCGGATTCCATAGGCCCTGCATGCTCTCCACTGGCGGACGCATCCACAGGGGCTGCCCCCGGAACAGGGACAGAATGCGCTGATAGCTGGTGGTGGCCAGAAAACGGGCCTCCTCATCGGTTTCCGCCGCCACCGCCGGTACCGCCAGCATGGCGTAGGGCTTGTCCAGCTGCGCCGACGGCTGAAACTGCTCCCGGTAGAGACGCAACGCCTCGCGATACAATCGCGGCGCAAAATGCCCGGCAAAGGCATAGGGCAACCCCCGCTGGGCCGCCAGCTGGGCGCTATAGAGGCTGGACCCCAGCAACCAGATCGGCACCTCGGTGCCGGCACCGGGAATGGCGTTGACCGACCGGGAACGATCCAGCGGCCCCAAAAGCCGCTGCAATTCGGCCACGTCACGGGGGAACTGCTCGGCACCCAGACCCTCGCGGCGCAGGGCGCGGCTGGTCATCGGGTCGGTGCCCGGGGCCCGCCCCAACCCCAGATCAATCCGGCCGGGATGCAGGATTTCCAGGGTCCCGAACTGTTCGGCGATAACCAGAGGCGGGTGGTTAGGCAACATCACTCCACCGGAGCCCACCCGGATGGTCTCCGTGGCATTGGCGATATGACCGATCAGCACCGCGGTGGCCGCACTGCTGATGCCCTCCATGTTGTGATGCTCGGCCAGCCAGAAGCGCTTGAAGCCCAGGGCTTGCGCATGGCGGGCATAGGCCACGCTGTTAGCCAGGGTCTGCCCGATGGTGTCACCCTCACGGACGGAGGCCAGTTCCAGCAGGGAAAACGGCAGGGATGCAGCCACAGAGTGCTCCTTGATGGCAGCCAAAGGGATTGAGTCGGGCTCACAGTAACATGCATGAGCGCCACCCTGAATCAGGTTCGCGCATGCCGGGCCTGTGGCGGCCACAGAGACGGGAAAGCGCCCTCCCCTTGGCGGCAGGCCCGGCCCGTCTTGTTTGCCCTGGCACCGCCCTATATTCTCCCCGGTTTGCTGATCATTCCGGGAGAACGCCTTGAAGACCACGCCGAGTTACCGCGCCGATATCGAAGGGCTACGTGCGCTGGCCGTTGTCCTGGTGATTCTCTATCACTATGAGGTTCCCGGCATCACCGGCGGTTTTATCGGTGTGGACGTGTTCTTTGTCATTTCCGGGTTTGTGATCACCCAGCTTCTACAGCGGGCGTTTGAAAAAGGCACCTTTCGGTTTCGCGATTTTTACGCCCGTCGTATCCGGCGACTGGTGCCCCTGTTCCTGCTGGTGTCCACGGTCACCTTCCTGATGATCTCGCCCTTCTATATCGGCGATGCCTACTACATCTTTGCCAAGAGCTGGCTGTCCTCCCTGGTGGGCCTGAGCAACATTTACTATTTCCAGGAACTGAGCCAGTACTTCGCCCCGGAAACCCGCTCCCTGTCCCTGCTGCACACCTGGTCGCTGGCGGTGGAAGAGCAGTTCTACCTGATCTGGCCGCTGGCCCTGTATCTGGCCTACCGGTTCGGTAAGGGGCGTGACGGTCACTGGCCGTTCCGCATCACCCTGGTCGGGACTTTTGCGCTGTCCGTGTATCTTGCCAGCGCCCACCCTGCTGCCGCCTATTACCTGCTGCCCGCCCGGTTATTCGAGTTTATGCTTGGCACCGGCGTGGCCCTGTTCAGCCGTCAGCTTCCGGCCTTGAACCGACCCAGTGTCGAGATTTTGGCAGGCCTGGGGCTGGCCATGATCATCGCCACCGGCCTGCTGCTGACCAAGCACGATCACTTCCCCGGCTATAACGCCCTGTGGCCGACCCTGGGGACGGCGATGGTGATCTATGCGGGTCTGCACCAGACCCACACTCTCACCGCCCGCCTTCTCAGTCTGCCGGTGATGGTGTTTCTGGGCGGTATCTCCTATTCGCTGTACCTGTGGCACTGGCCGCCGGTGGCGCTATTGCACTATCAACTGATCGAAATCACCTGGCCCATCCGGCTAGGGCTCATGGCGCTGGTGCTACTGCTGTCATGGCTGAGCTACCGCTTCGTGGAAAACCGCTACCGGCATCGCCCCTGGAGTTTCAAGAAATCCTTCATGGTGTTCATCTTCGTGCCGCTGCTGATCATCTGGGCCATCCAGTCCACCATCCGCATTGCCGATGACCTGAGCTTTCGCATCTCCGAAGAACGTCGCGAGCTCTACACCATCATCGCCCAGAACAATGCCGCCGATCTGTACAAACGCTGCTTCAAGGGTGATCCGAGAGAATTCAACAAGGGCAAGGCCTGCCGGTTCGGCGCCGAACCGGAGAACGGCCAGCCGGATGCCATGCTGATCGGTGATTCCCATGCCATCGCCCTGCTGGGTTTCGTCGAGCAACTGATCGGTGAGCGCCATTCCATGCTGGTGGTGACCCGTGCGTCGACGCCTTTCGTGATCCCCGAACACTCAGCCAACGCCTTCTCCGACCCGGAAAAAACCCAACGCAACATCGCCCTGGCCGAGTACCTGCAACAACGCCCCATGACCGTGTTCGTCAATGCCTGGTGGAGCGCTTACCTGCAAAGTGATGCCTTCCAGCGCTATTTCGTGGACACCGTGGCCTGGCTTCACAGCCAGGGCCACAACGTTATCCTCATTGAGGACGTACCCGAGCTACCCTCCTCGTCCTATGCGGAATGCTTGCTGAAAAATATGGACGACTGCTCCATTGATGCAGTGGAGGCGGAAGCGCATTTGAGCAATTTCTATCGCTTCAAGCGAACCGTACAGGCACGCTTCCCGGATATCACCTGGATTAACCCGAGAAAAGTCCTCTGCAATAAAAGCCGCTGCCAGACCGTACTGAATGGCATCCCCCTCTACCGGGACGAAAGTCATCTGAACCATGTGGGGTCCACAGAGATTGGTCGGGTGTATCTGGAACGGTTCGGGAATCCGCTACCCAAAAAACCTTGACCCCTATCGTAAACGCCGACAAGGAATGTGAAGAACGTCACACCATCCATTCTGACTACAAAAAGTATAGCGTTTTTCCTACATCTTTCAGCGCTGACAGCACCTAGAATGCCGCCTTTTGGGCATTCTGATTCATCTGGGGAATTTCACATGAAGTACCACTTGATTGCCGCTCTGGCTTCCACTCTGGCCTGCAGCACCTTGTTCGCTGCAACCGCCTCACCAAGAGTCGTCGGCGGGGACATCGCTGACAGCGACTGGAACACACTGGTTGCATTGATTGATAAACAGGGGAAACAAGACGGCATCACTGAAGAGCACCCCTTCCCGGTAGGTAGAGGACACGTCTGCGGCGGCACCTTGCTGTCCCGGCACTGGGTGCTAACCGCAGCGCACTGTGTCCGCTCCGGTGTCGTTACCACCCCTGCCAGTAACCTCGAAATCCTGGTGGGCAGCCAGACCCTGGATGTGCCGACAAATAGTCCCATGCTGCTGGATGCAGCATCCGTTATTGTCCACGCCGGCTACAACGAAAATACCTTTGAAAACGATATCGCTCTGATCCGGCTCGCAGAACCAGCGGAAACCGACAGCCCGAGCATCCACACCGGGGTACTGTCAAAGCTCGACACCGACAGCGCTATCGAAAACCTGGCCAGCTACGATGACATTCTGAGTGTATTGGGCTGGGGTGTTGCCACCTATGAGGATCACGACAACAACCCCATGACTCCCATGCGACCTGTGGCCTTTGTAGAGCTGCAGGAAGCAGCGCTGGACTATGTCACCAACGCATCTTGCCAGGCCACTATTGATCTCTATACCAATGGCGATCAGATACTGGACACCATGCTGTGCGCGAATGAGCCTAACCCGGATCAAGGCGATACCTTTGGGGAAGACTCCTGCCAGGGTGACAGCGGCGGCCCATTGCTGCTGACCGACGCGATACTGAATGACAGCCCCCAGGTCGGGATTACCAGTTTCGGTTATTCCACCGATGGCAAATGTGGCGACCCGGAGATTCCCTCTATCTACACTCGGGTTTCCCAGTATCTGGACTGGATTGAGCAACATTCTGGTGCTGCCGAGCTGGCGCTGCGCGACCTCACCATTGCTGACGACGGCAATACTTTCCAGGGATTCGGCACCATCGATTTCCAGGTGCCGGTAGAAAACGCGGGCAGCCGTCCAGCAACTCAGTTCGCGCTATCTATCTCGCATCCCACCGAATTGACCCTGACCCCGTCTCCAGACCAAACCGGGCTTGCCTGCACCCCGTCGGACAACGGAGTCACCGCATGTCAGTATGACGGCGCAGCCATCCCCGGCGGATCGAGCCAGCCGTTCGGCTTTACCGCCACGGACAGCAATAGCCAGAGCGATACCGACCTCCAGATAGAGGCCACGGTCGAGCTGGACAACCAACGGGACTACTACCGTTTGAACAACAGCGGCAACATTACCCTGCAACTTGGCCAACCGGCGCTGGCCATCGCCGCAGAGCCTGTCTGTCTCTCCCCCCGGAACGGTCAGGTAGAGATGCGTATCGAGGCAAGTCTGGCCAACCAGGACCCCGTGATCGACTCTATTGGTAACCGTATTACCGGCCCATTGGATGAAGCCCTCACACTGGTAACCAAACTCAGCGCGGAATGCAGTACTGACGAAGGTCAATACACCTGCCAGCTCGGGCAACTGGATGCCAACCAGGAACTGGACGCCACAATCGTCATTCGGGCTGATGCCGAGACCACGACAACCCTGCTGATTCAGGTAGAAAACGATAACGGCGTGAAAGTCGGCTCCGTCACCGAGACCGAAGTGGCACTGGACTTCAGCCGTGAAGATCTGGACGCCTGTCCCGATGTCCCCCCCACTGCGACGCGTTCTCCGCGCAGCTCAGGCGGCGGAGGCGGCAGCCTTCCCCTGGGTCTGTTGTCCCTCATGGTGTTGCTGGGTCTGTACCGGCGCAAAGCCTGAACAGACACCACAAAGAAAAGGGCCGGCCTTGCCGGCCCTTTTTTATTGCCGGAAGAATTTGCGACAATGCGGTTTCTTGCCATCGCCAAGTGCGCCCTACCCGAGTCACCCGCAGACCATGCCCAACCTGAAATGTCCCAGTTGCGACCTCCCCCTGCTTCTTTCCGGCAACAGCTGGCAGTGCGACAACGGTCATCGTTTTGATCGCGCCAAACGGGGTTATACCAACCTGCTGCTGGCTCAGCACCGCCGCTCCCGGGCGCCCGGCGACGACAAAGCCATGGTGCAGGCGCGCACCGCGTTTCTGGAGCTGGGGCGTTATCAACCGCTGGCCGATGCCCTGCTGGATAACCTGGACGCCGAGGACCAGCCCTGGCTGGATATCGGCTGCGGCGAAGGCTGGTATACCTGCCAATTCGCCCGCCGGCTTGGCAGCGCCAATGGCGTGGGCGTGGATATTTCCAAGTTTGCCGTGGATGCGGCGGCCAAACGGGACAAGGCGTTGACCTGGCTGGTGGCCAGCGGCGCCCGCTTGCCGTTGTTTGATAACAGTCAGCAGCGGGTCTTTGTGCTGTTCACCCGCTTGTTCACCGACGACATTGCCCGGGTTCTCAAGCCCGGAGGGGAGCTGATTGTGGTCGGCACCGGTGAGCAGCATTTGCTGCCTCTGCGCGAGGCGCTCTATGAAGAAGTACGTCAATCCGGGTTCGATGCAGGCAAGTTTCTCGATGCCCGATTCACGCAGATCGACAATCAGGATATCCACCTGGAATGGGTGCCGGATGACGAGCAGGAACTGCAGAATCTCCTGGCCATGACCCCACACCACTGGCGCGCCAAACCGGAAGCCAAGGCCGGTATCGGCAAGCTGGCGGGCCAGACCATGAATGCGCATTTTGTGATTCAGCGGTGGGGGAAAATCAATTAATAGTTAATAATGAATAGTTTCGCGGTTGGATGATTGTGGAATCCGCAAGCAAAGAGGCCGCGCCCAAAGCATGGGCGCGGCCTCTTGCGTTGCAGAACAGACAACCCATTCCGCGACGTTATTAATTATTCATTATTAACTATTAATTGCCTTCCCCAAGGCCGTATCCAGGTACTCCAGCAGGTGATTGGCGTTGCTCACCGGGGCCCGGTAGGCCAGGTGGCCATCCGGGCGCATCAGCCACATTCTCGGCCCCTCCCCAAATGCCTCGCCAAACTCACCCTGGTGATCCTGCCAGATTCGCGTGGTGCCCTCCCGGGGAATCGCTTCAGTGGGAGTCCCGCTGGCCACGATAACGGTCAGATGAACCCGCTCGCGATATTCCTGCCCCAGACGGTCACTGAGCGCATACAGCACCAGCCGTTCGTTATGCTCCGGGGTCTCACCCAGTTGCAGCAACAGGTGATGGACCGGTTTCCGGAGCAGACCATGAAGCTGGTGCAGGTGCCCGGTACGTACAGAGCGCAGGGCCGCATCGGGGAGTCGGTCCCCGGGCAACGGCCCCCGATTGCGCCAGCCCAGATCCGCTTCCGGACCACAGCTCACCAGCGGCGAGGATCGATAGTGCACGTCCAGCTGGCTGGCCGTGCGCAGTAAACGCCGGGACAAACCGGCACGCCCCCCCGCCATTTTCAGCAGCGAATCGCGGGTGCGGCGCAACATGGGCAACTTCACCAGTGAAGCCCGCGACAGCAAATCCACACCGTGCAGCATTTTGTCCGCCACCGGTTTTCGCTCCTGCTCGTAACTGTCGAGCAGGGTACCGCTGCCATACCCTTTGAGATAGAACGCCAGTTTCCAGCTCAGGTTGAAGGCATCTGCCAGGCCGGTGTTCATGCCTTGTGCGCCCAGCGGGCTTTGCACATGGGCCGCATCGCCCGCCAGAAAAACACGATTGCGACGGTAGTGATGGGCCAGCCGACGTTGCACCGAAAAGCGGCTGATCCAGCGTGGTTCACCCAGGTCAGGCGTATCACCCAGTATCGGAGTGAGCCGATCCGCAAAAGGCTGTAGATCTATCTCCCCTTCCCAGGGCTCGTCCCGGGCCATGATCAACCGCCAGCCCGTGGGCAGAGGCAAGGCTATGAGCAACCCCTCTTCCTGCAAAAAACCGTGGGAGCTGTCATTGCGCCAGGGCCCCTGCCAGTCCACATCAGCCAGCAGGAAATGTTCATCGTAATCGACGCCGTTGAAGCCGATACCCAGCTGCTCACGCACGGTGGAACCCACGCCGTCGGCGCCCACCAGCAGATCGCAGCTGACAGTTTCCACGTCCGTCCCCTGGCGCAGCCGGGCACGAACCCCTGCCCCATCCTGGGTAAAATCGAGCAATTCCGTGCCACGGACCAGTTCGCCTCCCAGGCTGCGGTAGCGCTCGGTGAGGACGCTTTCCACATCGGACTGGGGGCAGCTCAGCACCCAGGGGTACGGGGCATCCAGGCTGGTCAGATCCAGCTCGAACAGGAATCCCTTGTCGCCATAGACAGACACTGCGCTCAGGGTGCGCGAAGCCTTGCGGATCGGAGCCAGCACTTGCAGGGCGGCAAAGATTTCCAGGGTGCGGGCATGCAGCCCCAGCGCTCGGGACCAGGGAGACGGCTCGGCGAGCCGGTCGATAATGCAGCAGTGAATGCCGTGTCGACGCAGGCCTATGCCCAGGGCCAGGCCGGTGGGCCCGGCACCGATAATCAGGACCTGCGGTGTGCGGTTTGCGGTAATGCCGATGTTACACTCTCCTCAGGGCGGCCCAAGCGACACAGGCAACCCGATTGTCAATCCTGCCACATCCCAGAGTTCATTCATGGCACAGGCCTCACGCAAGATTATCCACGTGGACTGCGACTGCTTCTACGCCGCCGTGGAAATCCGTGATGATCCGTCCCTGCGCAATCGGCCCGTGGCAGTGGGGGGCGACCCCAACCGCCGTGGCGTTATCGCCACCTGCAATTACCCGGCCCGGCATTTCGGGGTGCATTCCGCCATGGCCTCATCCCACGCCCTGCGCCTGTGCCCGGAACTGGTCATTGTACCCGCCAACTTTGACAAGTATCGCAAGGTCTCGGCACAGATCCACGATATCTTTCGCCGTTACACCAGCCTGATCGAACCCTTGTCCCTGGACGAGGCCTTTCTGGACGTGACCGACAGCGAACAGTTCGATAATAGCGCAACCCGTATTGCCGAGGCGTTAAGACAGGATGTTCGCCGGGAGCTGGGCATTACCGTATCCGCCGGTGTGGCGCCCAACAAGTTTCTTGCCAAGGTGGCCAGCGACTGGCGCAAGCCTGACGGCCTGTTTGTGATTCCGCCGGACCAGGTGGACGCCTTCGTGGCCGCCCTGCCGGTAAAAAAGATTTCCGGGGTGGGCCGGGTGACGGCCGAGCGCATGGCCGGTCTCAACCTGCATACCTGTGGCGACCTGCAAGGCATGAGCCGACTGGAGCTGTCACAGCACTTCGGCAGTTTCGGCGAGCGGCTCTATCACCTGAGCCGCGGACATGATGATCGGCCCATACAAACCGGCCGCCGACGCAAATCCGTGTCCGTAGAGCGCACCTACGACCAGGACCAGCCGGACCTGAATGCCTGGCTGCGGGAACTGGATGGTCTGCTGGAAAAGCTCAAGGCCCGTTTCGCCAAACTGGATCAGCACTATTTGATCAGTGGGCTCACCGCCAAGGTGAAATACCAGGATTTTGTCAGCCTGAGCTGCGACAAGGCCGGCAACGATCTGGATCCGGCCCATTTCGAGGCACTGCTGCGACAATTGTGGGAACGCCGCCAGGGCCCGGCCCGCCTGATCGGCATCGGCGCCCGCCTGCGCGACCTGAAAGCTCCGCAGCAGCCGGATTTGTTTCCGGAAGAGAGGGAAAAGGCGTTGCGGCAGCAGCGGAATCGGCTGTAGCAGCGTTGGGCGGTGCTATCACCCAGTTTCGAGGTACGAGTTGCGAGAAGCTATCTGCCATGAATTGCAGGTTTTGATCTTCGAAACTCGCTTCTCGCAACTCGCAACTGATTAATCGCGCCGCCAGCGACGCTCCTATCAGAAGCGAGGCGGGGTCAATGCACCCGCTGACAGACGCGGCTGTGCAACTCGGAGGGAATCATTCCGTCCATCAGCTCCCGTCCCCGACGTTGTACCGGCTCCATCTGCGCATCCAGATAAGCGTCCAGGGTGGCCACGCAATCCGCGCAGCGGTTGACGGTATCCGTATCCGGGTGATCGCAAGCCGCCTTGACTGCCTGTTCCAGCTGATTCAGATATTTGAGCAACATGTTTTGCTCCTGATAAACCTCATTAACGGGACGGCCTTATGCCGGTTCCCAATCGATCAAGTATGGCGGCTGCTGAAGACAGCCAGATGACACAGATCAACCATGCAGTCAGTGTGCCAGACCTGATAAAGGATGTGACGCTTGCGGCGACAAGGCGTTCCCGGGAAATTGTAAAAGAGTCTGTCGCCACCCCGGGAACAAGGGCTTGCAACTCTTCACTCACCGGGAGTGTCATCTGGGGTACTCTTGGGAGTTGTAGCTGCATTTGGGATGAACTGCGACGGCTTGGCCGCCCTGCGGGGGCTTCCTTGCTCAAGCAAGGTTCGCGCCTCAAGCGGCGCTCCTACAGCGGCTTCGTAGCCGCACGGGCTGGCCTGCAGCCTCTGAGTAACGATTATTTTGCGACGGACCCGACCCTATGACCGAAACGGTATCCACCATTGTTGCCCCGGAAGGCAGCCTGGAAGTTCTCAGCCAACACGAAGTTGAACGTCTGCGTGACACCTCCGGCAGCGGCCTGCATGAGCTGCTACGCCGGTGCGCGCTGGCCGTACTCAACTGTGGCACCCCCACCGATGACAGCCGCCAGGTACTGGAGACCTACAAGGATTTTGATATCGAGGTGATTCAGGAAGACCGTGGGCTGCGGCTCAAGGTGGACAATGCCCCCGCCGGCGCCTTCGTGGACGGACGCATGATCCGCGGCATCCGCGAGCATTTATCGGCGGTGTTGCGCGATATCGTCTATGTGGCCAATGAGATCCAGAATAACGACAGCTTCAACCTCAATAGCAGCCAGGGCATCAGCAATGCGGTCTTCCACATTCTGCGCAACGCCGGCGTGCTCAAGGCAGGAGCCTCGCCAAACCTGGTGGTCTGCTGGGGCGGCCACAGTATTTCCCGGGAAGAATACGACTACAGCAAGAGCGTGGGCTATCAACTCGGCCTGCGTCACAAGGATATCTGCACCGGCTGTGGCCCTGGTGCCATGAAGGGGCCAATGAAAGGCGCCCATGTGGCCCACGCCAAACAACGTTTCAAGGGCGGCCGCTATCTGGGCATCTCCGAGCCCGGCATCATCGCCGCCGAGGCCCCTAACCCCATCGTCAACGAGCTGGTGATCATGCCGGACATCGAAAAGCGGCTGGAGGCGTTTCTGCGGGTCGGCCATGGCATCATCGTCTTTCCTGGCGGGGTGGGCACCACCGAGGAAATCCTCTACCTGCTTGGCGTGCTGCTGCACCCGGACAATGCGGACATGCCCTTGCCGGTCGTGTTCACCGGCCCGGCCAGCAGTGCGGACTACTTCCGCCAGGTGGATGCCTTTATTCGCGCAACACTTGGAGACCAGGCGGCGCAACGTTACCAGATCATCATCGATGACCCGGAAGCCGTGGCCCTGGCAATGTGCGTGGGCATCGACCGTCTGACCCTGTTCCGCCGCGACAATGATGACGCCTTCTACTTTAACTGGCGGCTGAACATTCCCCTGGAATTCCAGCAACCCTTCGAGCCTACCCACGAGGCCATGGCCAGCCTGGATCTGAGCCCCAATCAACCGGTCCATCAGCTGGCTGCCAACCTGCGCCGGGCATTCTCCGGCATTGTGGCCGGCAATGTGAAAGAGCAAGGCATCCATGCCATCGAACAGCACGGTCCCTATCGGCTGCATGCGCCGGGTGAACTGATGACCCACCTGGACGAACTGCTCAAGGCGTTTGTGGAGCAACATCGCATGAAACTCCCCGGGAGCCATTACGAGCCGTGTTATGCGTTGGTGGGGTGAAGGAAAGGACCTAGCAGCCAGGCAAGACTTCCGTAGGAGCGTCGCTGGCGGCGCGATTACAGGAGTCACGAGTTGCGAGAAGCGGGTTTCGAAAATCAAACCCCGAAATTCATGAAAGGTAGGCTCTCGCTTTTCGAAACTCGAAACTGATGCATCGCCCGCCAGCGCCGCATCTGCAAAAAAGAAAAAGCCCCGGAAATCCGGGGCTTTTTCTTTTCACTCGTCGCTAACAGCTGCCTTACCGCGGCTGCATACGGATACCACCATCGATGCGGATGGTCTCACCGTTAAGGAAGCTGTTCTCGATCATGTGGCAGACCAGCTGCGCGTATTCCGCCGGGTTACCCAGACGCTTGGGGAACTGAGTCATTTCGATCAGCGGCATTTTCACCTTGTCAGGAGCCGCATTCATCAACGGGGTGTTGAAGATGCCCGGGGCGATGGTGTTGCAGCGAATGCCCAGCGGCGCCAGGTCACGGGCGATGGGCAGGGTCATGCCGACAACACCGCCTTTGGTGGCCGCGTAAGCCACCTGGCCAACCTGACCATCAAAGGCTGCCACAGAAGCCGTGTTCACAATCAGGCCACGCTCGTTGTCTTCACCCGGCTCGTTCTCGGCCATGGCGGCGGCGGCCAGACGGGCCACGTTGAAGGTACCGATCAGGTTGATCTTGACCACCATGTTGAACACGCCCAGATCATGGGGCTTGTTCTCGCGACCCACGGTCTTCATGGCAGACCCCACCCCGGCACAGTTCACACACACATGAATGGCACCGAATTTTTCCACGGTGGCGTCGATGGCCGCCTTAACGGATTCCTCGTCGGTCACGTCGGTCTGCACAAACGCCGCATTGGCACCCAGCTCCGCCGCCACTTCCGGGCCGCGCTTGTCGTCACGATCCAGAATCATCACCTTGCCGCCCTTGGCGATAATGGCTTCGGCCGTGGCCTGGCCCAGACCGGATGCAGCGCCGGTGATCACGGCAACTTTATCGGTAATATTCATATGCTCTCCTTGTGGTGAAAGGGCATGGGCTGTCACTGCGTCGCAGCAACAACCCACTACAAATGCTGCCCCGCAGTATACCCACACCGTTCACGCGTCACATTGTTGCTTTCGCTCAAAGTGGGTGCCACTCTTTGACAACCGGATTGGGAGGGAAAACCTTGCCAGATACCGCCAGACAAGACGTCAGCGCTACCTTGATAGCGCACTACCAGCGTATCCGGGCCTTCAGCGAACAACTCTGTGAGCCGTTACTCACCGAGGACATGGGGTTGCAGGCCTGCGCTGACGTGAGCCCACCCCGCTGGCATCTGGCCCACACCACCTGGTTCTTCGAAACCTTCCTCCTCAAGCCCCACCTGCCCGGTTACCGGGTGTTCGAACCGCAATTCGAGTATCTCTTCAACAGCTACTACAACGGCATTGGCGAACAGTTTGCCCGCCCGCAACGCCACCTGTTGTCACGCCCCACCGGCGCAGACGTCTATGCATGGCGACAGCAGGTGGATGAGGCCATGGCACGGCTTATCGCGCAATATCCGGGTCTGGCGGATCTGGTGACACTGGGGCTCAATCATGAGCAGCAACATCAGGAATTGTTGCTGACCGATCTGAAATACAGCCTCTCGTTCAATCCGCTGGCACCAACCCTCGGCCAGCCCCTCGACCCGTCTGGCCCGGCTGCCCCATTGCGCTTTCAAACGTTCAGTGGCGGCCTGGTGGATATGGGCGCCAGCAGCAATGGCTTTGCCTTCGATAATGAAACGCCCCGGCATCGAGTCTGGCTGGAGCCGTTCTCCCTGGCCAACCGGCCTGTCACCCAGGGTGAGTTCCGCGCCTTCATCCAGGACGGCGGCTATCGGCGTGCGGATTTATGGCTGTCTGACGGCTGGGCCTGGGTTCAGTCAAACGCTGTCCAGCGCCCTCTTTACTGGCATGAGGACCTTGACCAGCACTTCACCCTGGCAGGGCTACAACCGTTGCTCCCTGGTCAGATTCTGGCCCATGTGAATTATTATGAAGCCGACGCCTATGCCCGCTGGGCGGGCAAGCGTCTGCCCACGGAACAGGAATGGGAGCACGTGGCCACCACGCAACCGCAGCAAGGCAACTTTGTGGACAACGGTCTCTACCAACCCGCCCCGGCCATTGATACCGGCATGGCACACCTGTTCGGGGATGTATGGGAATGGACCGCCAGCGCCTATTTGCCCTACCCGGGATTCCAGCCTGATGCCGGTGCCGTGGGTGAGTACAACGGTAAATTCATGTGCAACCAGATGGTGCTGCGCGGCGGCTCCTGTGTCAGTAGCCGGGACCATCTTCGCGCCAGCTACCGTAATTTCTTCTATCCTCACCATCGCTGGCAATTCAGTGGTATCCGGCTTGCGGGAGAGCCATCGTGAATCAACAACAGCTCGGCCCCAACCTGACCTTCTTCGACCTCCACCCGCCGACCACCGACATGCTTGCCGAGGTCAGTGAATCCTTGCGAGCAACCACGCCGACGCTGCACCCCAAGTTCTTCTACGACGAAACCGGCTCCACCCTGTTCGACCGCATCACCCGCACTCCGGAGTACTATCCCACTCGCACGGAAGCCCGTTTGTTGCGTCGCTATGCCGAGGATATTCAGTCGCGCCTGGAGAACACCCACACCATCGCCGAACCCGGTGCAGGCAGCTGCGAAAAAGTGCGGGTGTTGCTGGATGCCTGGCAACCGGCCCATTACATGCCGCTGGAAATCTCCCGGGAGTGTCTGCTTGGCGCCTCACGGCGCCTGGCCGACGACTTTCCGCAGATTCACATCAGTGCGGTCTGCGCGGATTATTGCCAGGCCATGGCCATGCCCGAGGGATTACAACAGCCGGGCCGTCTGGTCTTTTTCCCCGGCTCCACCATTGGCAACTTTGAACCGGCCCAGCGAGCCAGCTTTCTGCGCGGGCTGCGGGAACTGGCCGGACCCGGTGGCGCCCTGCTGATTGGCGCGGACCTGCAGAAACCCTCTGAGCAGCTCCATGCCGCCTACAATGACTCGCAAGGACTGACCGCCGCCTTCAACCTGAATGCCCTGCACCATCTGAACCGGGAACTGGATTGCGGCTTCGATACCGATACCGTGCGCCATCTGGCGTTCTACAACAGCACGCAAAGCCGTATCGAAATGCACCTGGAGTGCCTGCAGGATCAGCACATCCGCCTTGGCGACGACAGCCTGACACTGACTGCCGGCACCCGTATTCACACAGAAAATTCCTACAAATTCACCATCGAAGGGTTCTCCGCCGAACTGGTTGCCGCCGGTTTTTCCCCATCCGGGTGCTGGACGGATAGCGACAGCCTGTTCAGTCTGCATCTGGCCTGTGCGTAACCGTTGCAACCCCCTGCACACAGGGCATCACGCGCCGAAACCCTCGCCTGGCGCGGGACAGGATTGCAAAGACTGTAAAACTGAGCACTTTGATATCAGCGAATAGTGTGAACTGGCACTGGTACCGTTATACTGAATCGCGTTTTTTTGCCGATTCAGTCTTCGAAAGAATAAAAGGGGTCACGGACCACCGTGGCATAGGGAGATCGGATGCTCGAACTGATCAGCGCGGCTCGCCGTCGTAAACGGCCGCCCACACACCAGCTGTTTGATGTTGTCACCCAGGAATACCGGGTGGGGTTGCTGGATATTGACCTGAACATGCATCTGAACAACGCCAAATACCTGAAGTTCATGGATCGCTGCCGGCTGGAGCACGCGGTGGTTACCGGCTTGCTCAACCGCATGATCGAAGCGCGCTGTAACGGTGTGGTTGCCAATACCGAGATTTCCTATATCCGCGAGTTGCGCCCGTACCAGCAATTCCAGGTGCATACCCGCATTCTCGGCTGGGACGACAAATACGTGTACTACGATCAGCGCTTCGAATCCCAGCGCAAACTGCACACCCATGCCCTGTTGCGAGTGGCCAATGTGTATGGCGGTAAATCTATCAGCCCCCAGACCCTGCAGGAAATTACCGGCTTCAATCAAACCTCCCCGGCCCTGCCGGAGTACGTGGAACAGTGGAAGCGACTGCTGCAGACCAAGCGGCGGCTGACAGAGAGTGACTAGATACGAGCTGCTAGCTACTAGCTAACAGAAAAATCCGCTGTAGGAGCGTCGCTGGCGGCGCGATCCGAGCCTTGGCGAGGGGAGATCAAGGTCTACCCGCTATTTTTCTGGAACCTGTCGAGTTCTGAAACTCCTGATCGCCCTATGGGCGATTTCCTCGCTACGCGAGGTTCGCGGCTCAAGCGCCGCTCCTACAGCGGCTTCGTAGAAAGGTTATTCCTCTCCAGACAGCAAAAGCCCCGGCATGCCGGGGCTTTTTTGTTTCTGTTAGAAGCTAGTAGCTAGCCACTCGCAGCTGTCATTTTTCCGTCGTATAGGTATAAAACGGTGCCCAACGCGGCACCTTGCTGTCGCGGCCGGCATAGTAGACGCCAGGCTCATCCAGACGCAGATCGGCGATTTCCCGCAGCGCCACGGCACGGGGAACCTGTTGCAAGGGGCCGGCCTGCTGGTAGTTCTCCGGGTCGGCAACCAGTTCTTCCATATCCAGCGGACGGGTTTCCGAGTAGCGGAAGTAGTAATCCTTGCCCCCTTCCACTTCCAGCGGCATTTCGAAGACCATCTTCAGATAGAGCACGCTAAGCGGACGGCGGGCATAGAAGTCGTGGGTGCCGGCGGGCAATTCCAGCCAGCTGTAGGCACCGGCCTTGAGACCAAAAAGCTGCGTGGCATCCAGGAAGAACACCGGCGCCTGCACTTCTTCGTAGCCCCAACGGGTAATCGGACGGTAGATATAGACCATGGCATTACGCGGATCCAGCGTATCCATGGGTTTGAAGGTCTTGCCCTGGGGGGCATGGATAAAAGCACCGGGGGTTGAGGGAACGCCCACACCCAGGCTGGAACATCCGGAAAGCATCCACAGGCAAGCTGCCAGCAACACAGCCAATCGCATTATTATTCTCCAGTGATGCCGCTTCCCGTTAATCCGGGGCGACCCTGTTTATTATTTCGCGCAAGACAGAGCATTTGTTCGTTGCCACCTGAGTCTGTGACTTCAGCGTGGGTGCATGGCGCAAGCATCGGTTGCCACAGGGTGTTTTCTGCAGAAGCGTCGTCGCAAATACGCTCCACTGAAGGCGCTCTTGAGAAAACAACAACTCTGTGGCGACAAAGACTTGCGTCAGGCGCCGCGATCAAGCCACGGATTCAGGTGCTAACTATGGCCGATTTGCCGACATTGCTCAAGATAGCAGCAAACGCTCAAATTCCCGCCAAACGGCGTCCCCTCGCGCTTCCCTGCCCGGGGTTTTCTGGTAGTCTTCGGCCATGGCAGTCAATCGTATCCACACCCCCTGTATCGGCGTCTGTTCCACCGTTTTCGGTGATACGGTCTGTCGTGGCTGTCGCCGCTTCAGCCACGAGGTTGTGCACTGGAACGGATACACCAACGAAGAGAAGCGAATCGTCTGGAAACGCCTGAATTTGCTGCTTTGCCAGGTAGTGGACAACTATTTCCAGGTCACCGATGCGAACCGGCTGGCGGCGGAGATGGACTTCCAGAACCTCCGCTACCAGACCCAGCTTTCTCCACAGGGCTGGGTGCCGGAATTGCTCAAGGCCGCCGGCAAACAACCGATTCCCTATGACCGTTTCGGCCTGCACCCCCTGCCCGCGACCCGCGGCCTGCTGCCCCGTGAGCTCTACGATCAGATCAGCGCCGAATGCCACGCCCTGGCCCAGGCCCACTACGACCGCTCCTACGCCCGCCCGGTCACCCTCGCAGCAGAACTCACCGAACTGGCCGCCCGGGAAAAGGGCTTGATCTGACCCCCCTCCTCCATTCGTAGGAGCGCCGCTGGCGGCGCGATAAACCAGTTGCGAGTAACGAGTTTCGAGAAGCGAAAATCATTGGGCTTTCCCGTGTTCGGGGTTCGCCTTTCGAGACTCGCTTCTCGCAACTCGAAACTTTGGGTTATCCCGCCGCCAGCGACGCTCCTACGGATAGCCTCTATCATTTGTCCCGAAATGACCCTTCCATAAAAACATCACTCAATGGCACAGTTACGGAATGAACATTCATTCAATCACTGAGTGAGACTTGCCATGACCCTCGCTGACCGGACTGTGCCGGCCGATAACAAGGAAGCTCGCAAAGGCGACCAGATCATCCAGGCCGCGCTGCGGGTGTTTGCTGAGCATGGCCTGCACGGCACGCCGGTACCGCCCATCGCCGCGGAGGCCGGAGTCGGCGTGGGAACCCTGTATCGCTATTTCGACAGTAAGGAAGCGCTGATCAACGCCGTCTTCCGGGACAGCAAGCGCCGCCTCAAGGAACGTCTGCTCAGCGATCTGGACCTGCTACACCCCTCCCGCAGTCTCTTCGATACCCTCTGGGCCCGGCTTACCGCCTTTGCCCGCGAAGAGCCGGACGCCTTTCATTTTCTGGAGATGCAGGATCACCACAGCTACCTGGATCCGGAAAGCCGCCATCAGGAGCAGGCCCTGCTGATTCCCCTGGGCATGATGGTGGTCATCGGCCAGCGCACCGGCCTGCTCAACGACATCATGAAACCGGATCTGGCCATCGCCCTGTTCTGGGGAGCTTTCGTGGGTGTCTTCAAGGCAGAGCGCCTGGGCTATCTGACCCTGGATGATGACGACCTGACACGGGCACGGGATGCCTGCTGGCTCGCCATCGCCAATCACAACAACAAAGGCACGCAATCATGACACCCACACATATCCTGATTACCGGCGGTGCCGGCGCCATTGGCGGCCAGCTCGCCGGGCAGTTTCGTCAGCATCACCCGGACGCACGCATCACCCTGGTGGACCTGAATGCCGAGGCCCTCGCCCTGGCCGCCGACCAGCACGGCGCTCACGCGGAAACCTGCGATCTGACCGATATCGACGCCCTGCCTGGCTGGTGGCAGTCGCTGATAGATCGTCGCGGACCGGTGGATGTGCTGATCAACTGTGCCGGCATCATGGACATCATCAGCATCACCGGCACCGGCTGGGAGCAGGGCAAACGTTTGCTGGATATCAACTTCACTGCCCCCATGCGGCTGATGGACCTGGCATTGCCAACCATGGTGGAGGCCCGCAACGGTTGCGTGATCAATGTGGCCAGCATGGCCGGGCGCGTGCCAATTCGTGGCTGCAGCTACTACGGTGGCGCCAAGGCCGGCATCGGCCTGGCCTCGGAAATCGCCCGGCTGGATCTGAAGAAGCAGGGCGTGAATGTGATCACTGTCTACCCGGGCCCGATCCATTCCGGCCTGGAAAGCCATGCCCGCAGCCAGGTGAAGAAAGGCCCGGTGTCCCGCTATATCCCCACCGGCAAGCCGGAGGTGCTGGCCGAGCGTATCTACCGCACTTTCCGCAAGGGTGGCGCCCGGGTGATCTACCCGGATATCTACGCCCTGGCCAAACAGGTCGCCAACCTGAATCTGACCAACCGGGCCATGGATTTCTTCAGCCCGCAACCGAACCAGTGACCCCGGACATTCCCATGACACAGCAAGCCAACACTCCACTTTATGACGTCCTGATTGTGGGCGCCGGCATCAGCGGCATCGGCCTGGGCATTCGCCTGCGCGAAGCCGGCTTCGATAACTTTGTGATCCTGGAAAAAGCCGCGGACCTGGGCGGTACCTGGCGGGATAATACCTACCCGGGCTGTGCCTGCGATGTGCCCTCGGCGCTGTACTCCTATTCCTTTGCACAGAAACCGGACTGGAGCCGGGCCTTCGCCGGCCAGGCAGAGATTCTCGACTATGTGCGTGAAACGGCTAACCGCCACAACATACCCGCCTTCATTCGCTTCAATCAGGGCGTGGAACGGGCCCAGTGGCGGGAGCGGAAAAATCTCTGGGAAGTGCAGACCGGCGACCAGCTCTACCGGGCCCGTACCGTGGTGGCCTGCTCCGGCTACTTGCACGAACCCATCATTCCGAACATCCCCGGCCTGAAGGATTTTCAAGGCAAGCTGTTCCATTCCTCCCGCTGGGACCATGACCACGACCTGAGCAGCGAACGGGTAGCCGTGATCGGCACAGGCGCTTCGGCCATCCAGTTCGTGCCGGAGATCCAGCCCAAGGTGCGGCACCTGACCCTGTTCCAGCGTACCCCGCAATGGGTGCTGCCCAAGCCGGATCACCCCATCCCGAAAATCGAGGAAAACTTCTTCCGCCTGCCGTTCACCCTGAACGCCTGGCGCAAGATGCTTTACGGCGGATTTGAAACCTTCGGCATCGGCTTTCGCAAACCGGCCCTGCTGCGGCAGATCCAGAAACTGGGCGAGGCGCATATTCGCCTGGCCATCAAGGATCCGGCCCTGCGCGCCAAGCTGACCCCGGATTACACCCTGGGCTGCAAGCGGGTGCTGATGAGTAACCAGTATTACCCGGCACTCAATCAGGACAATGTGGATGTGTTTGCCACCGGCCTGAAAGCGGTGCGCGGCAATACCCTGGTGGGCCAGGACGGCAGCGAGTGCGAGGTAGACACCATTATTCTGGGTACCGGGTTCTTCGTCACCGAGCCGCCCATTGCCGATCACATCTATAACGATGCCGGCGACTCACTCAGCCAGATGTGGAAGGACGGCATGCAGGCCTACCGCGGCACCACCATTGCCGGCCTGCCGAACGCCTTCATGGTGCTGGGGCCCAATCTGGGTATCGGCCACAATTCTGCCTTTATCGTTATTGAAGCGCAGATCAACTATATCCTCAGCACCCTGACAACCATGCGCGAGCAGCAACTGAGTCGGGTGGAAGTCAAAGCCGATAGCCAGAAAACCTACAATCGCAAGGTCCAGAAAGACCTGCAGGGCACCGTCTGGAACACCGGCGGCTGCTCCAGCTACTACCTGGACAAGAACGGTTTCAACAGTGTGGGCTTTCCCTGGAGTACCCTGGAAATGCAGCGTCTGCTCAAGGACTTTGATGCGGAAAACTACTCGCTCACCCCCGCCAGCCAACCCGTCTTTTAATGTGAACAGGCCCGAATAATGACAAACAACACTCCATCTCCCCGTCGCGCCCTGGTACTGGGCTGCGGCGGTGTCGCCGGCGGCGCCTGGTCCATTGCCGCCCTGCACCATCTAGAGCAGAAACTGGACTGGGACGCCCGCGACGCCGATATCCTTATCGGCACCTCGGCAGGCGCGGTGCTGGCCACCTTGCTGGGGAGCGGCGTCAGCGTGGATCAGCTGCTGGCCTGCCAGCAGGGCACCCGTCAACAATGCCGCTGGAATCACGACAGCGATACCGGCGGCGCCCTGCCACCGCTACCCGCGGCCAGTCTCACCGGCGCCAAACTTGCTCTGAAGGGCTTGCGTGGAGACGTCTCGCCATTGACCGCCTTCTGCGGCCTGCTGCCCCGGGGCCAGTTTGACATGACGCCCTTTCGGAAATTGGTGGACGACGCCACCGGGGGCGCTGACTGGGTGGCCCACCCGGCCACCTGGATCATGGCCGTGGATACCACCAGCGGCAAACGGGTGCCCTTCGGTAAAGGCGGCGCGCCACAGGCGAATATCCGCGATGCGGTTTGTGCGTCCTACGGGGTCCCCGTCTGGTGTCCGCCGGTAAGCCTGGGCAACCGCACCTACATCGACGGCGGCGTGGCGTCCCCCACCTCCGCAGACCTTCTGGTGGATAGTGCCGTGGATGAGGTCATCATTCTTGCTCCCATGGCCTCACGGCAACCGGACCGGCCGCGCTCCCCCCTGGCCGCCATCGAGCGGCGGGTACGCCGCTACATGACCCGCATCGTGGATAAGGAAGTCAACAAACTGGAAAAGGCTGGCAAGCGGGTGATTCGCCTGGAACCCAATGCCGAGGACCTGAAGGCTTTCGGGTTCAACATGATGGATCCAACCCGGCGGCGTCGGGTATTGGACACGGCGTTGGAGACCACGGCCAAAACGGTTCAGGCCGCGCTGTAGTCAGGAAACGTGGGGGGGGGGGCTCGCCGGGCTCCCCACATCATCCTAGAGTGAGTTCACCGACTCCATGAGCGACGCCTTGATCTCATGCAGGGCCCCCTGGGTTGCCTGCCCCTCTGCATAGATCAGCCCACCCAGAATTAACGCCCCCGCCGCCAACACGACCAGCGCCAACAGGCGCACACGATCGGCTTCAAGCTTTCGTGCCGCAGGAAAGTGACCGGCGTTTCGATGTTTATCTTGTGTGTGCTCTCGCATAGTACACCTCCCCTTTAGTTCTACGCGGCGAGGGGTGAACCTGCAAGCGGGGGTCAGGTGTTGATGGAACATTCCGGACAAAAGCGCAAGCTACGGAAATACAGCTTTGCCACCGGCAAGGCATGAATACAGTGGGAAAAATCGCCCAGATAAATTCGCTGGTCATTTTCCTTGGGCAAGTGACGGCAATTCACCGTGTGAATTTCCCAAGTGTCATCATCAGCCTGGATCTTGCTGAGGTAATACCGCATACCCTTCCCCGATTCGCGGATTCGACAGCGGGGAATAGTAGGGATCTGAGCGGCGAAAAGAATGAAAAGAAGGTAAAACCTGAAAGGTAATGAAATTAACTTGATAGCGGCAATGCGGAGGCGTTGCAGCGCCCAGAAAAGCAAAAGGCCGTAACAGCAATGCCGTTACGGCCTTTCTTTGAGATGGTGCGCCAGGAGGGAGTTGAACCCCCACACCTCTCGGCACCAGAACCTAAATCTGGCGTGTCTACCAATTCCACCACTGGCGCAATGGGCGGCTATTCTAGCAGGCTAATCGTTAATTACCAGCGGCATCAGCCGCCCTGGAGAATCCGGTAAAGTGCCTGCAGGTCCTTGTCGACTTTCTCCACCTTGCTCGCCAGAGCCGATAGCTCGGCGCTGTTATCTGATACCGGTTGCGCCACCGGTGCAGCGGGTTGCGGCCGGGCAGCCAGGTTGCTGATCCGTGAGGACAAACCGCTCAATCTGCTGTCCAGCGCATCCAGCCGGGTTTCCCATTCGCGACTTTCCGGGCCATTGCCTCGCTGTTTGGCCAATGCCACGGTCAGACCACGCACCTTGGCATTGAGCTCACGCAGGTCTTCACGAAGGGGAGCCAGAGCAGGAGAGGTTTCCAGGTCTGCCGTCGCCGGCAATGTTGCCATGCTGCGCGCCTCCTGCTGCTGGCGTTCAGACGCCAGTTGGTAGTATTGCTGACGCAGCTCGCTGAGCTCATGACGGATGTCACCGTGAGCCATCCATTGACTGACCGCCAACATCAGGGCAATCACCGCCAGCACCAGGGACAGCCAAAGCAAGCCGGAATGGCCGCCTTCGCTGACCGATACCGGCTTGCTCTTGTTCTGGGGACGCAGCGCTACCGGCTCCCTATCCGGCCCCGGCAGTGGAGCGGTTACCGCCAACACATCCTGATTCAATCCCTGTAGACGCCGCTCTTTATTTTCCGGCAACTTGGCCATGGCAAGACGCTCTTTATCATTATTGTTTTTCGCTGATCCCTACCCCCCCGGGTTCGATCAACGCCCTTCCAGTTTATCCAACCGACTATTGACCTGGAGCCGATAAGCGTCAAACGCCGCAATGGCTGCCTCGGTTTCATCCACCCGGTCTTTCAGCGCAGCCAACCCGGCCTGGCCTTTCTCCACTTTGGACAGCGCGTTTTTCAGGTTTTGCTGCTGGCTTTCCAGCTGATTGATATTTTCCACCAGCACATCCAGCTGGGTCTGCATCTGACTGATGCGGGTCTGCCACTGCTCACTGCTTTTGTTCACTGCGGCGACCGCACTGTCCACCTGCTTTTTCAGGGCAGCGGTGTCTTTACCGATACCCTGGAGTTTGCCATCGACACCGGCCTGGGCCTTTTTTACCTCGTTTATCGTGGAGGACAGGGCATTCAGTTTCTTGCTCTGCTCGGCAATATCCGCCCGATTGCGTTTATTGCTCAGGTCCCAGAGTTTACGGATTTCGGTGTTGTTTTCTTCCAGCTTCTTGCCCTGGGCACGGACCGTGTCCTGCAGCTGACCGGAGGACTGATTCAGACTCTCGTCGGTGGCAGATAGCCGGGACTGGAGATTGCCCAGTTTCTGGCTGGATTCCGAAATGCGCTCATCCATCTGAGCCTGCAGCACGGTCATCTGTTTCTGGAACCAGACCCCCATCACAGCAATCAGAACCACCAGCACCAGACAGGCAATCATCCATCCACCGCCACCGCCTCCGTTGCTATGGGCTTTCGGGGCCGGTTTTTTGGGGGCCTTGGGAGGCTTGCCTTTACCCTCGCCCTTGCCGTTGTTGTCGGCTCCGGCGGGGGAAGAGCGGCGACCGGTATCACCATGGTCATCCACGGTGACGTCATTCAAGTTACCCAGATTTACTTCACGATCTCGCGTCATTCCAGTGTCCTGCAATCCCGGCTAATGGCCCTGTTGATAGCGATGGTTGGATAGTGCCACAGGCGGGGCCGCATAGCTGCCAAGCAGCCCCCATTTCATCCGGGGAGACCCTGGAGAACGGCTGGCGCTCACCGCGGTCCCTGGCCTGCCTGTTTTTGAAAGTTTATTCGCCGCCTTTCTCGAACAGCGGCTGCTCGGTGGCGTAGTAGACCATATCACCGAGCTCATGCTTGCCTGCCTCATTTTTCAGCAGCGGCAGAAAGATCACCCAGGGGCGAACATCGCGGTGATCCACCTGGGCCCACACCCCGGTGACTTTGTCGCCATTTTCAGCGGTAATCTCATGGAGACGGAACAGCGCCATCAACTCGATGTCCGGCTGCTCTTTACCGATCTTGCGCAACTGCATGAACAGGCCCTGTGCCCACTCTTCCGCGCTGGGCGCATCTTCCTTATCCCCGGAATAGCCCACCGCCCGAACCGTATCGCCAGACTGAATCATACCGAAAGGATAGAGCCCGCCGGAGCGCTGGATGGCTTTCAGCGCCTGGCGAAGGCCGGCTTCAGCCAGCTGGTCCATGGCTTGCTGTTCAGGGCTTTTCTGTTGCTTTTCAGCCCCAGCGGCAGGGGCCTCCTCAGCCGTGACACTGGTTGCCCACAGCCCCATTACAAGAAAAAAGATTCCCAAAAAACGCATACATTACACCTGTTATTTTCATTCGCTTGGGGGTTGGACCACACAACGGCCGACAATATCCCAGGCTGGGGACGCTACCAAACTTCCCTGATCGCCGCCATATGGACACAAAAAAGGCCGCGAAGGCGGCCTTTTTCGTTACCTGAACGGTATCCCCGCAGGGATAGACCGTCTTAACCGGCAAAGTTGCTGGCGGCAAAGTCCCAGTTGATCAGGTTCCAGATGGATTCCAGATACTTGGGACGGGCATTGCGGTAGTCCACGTAGTAGGCGTGTTCCCACACGTCCACAGTGAACAGCGGAGTCTGGCCCTTGTCGTGGGCGATCGGGGTATCCGCATCGTCGGTGTTGACGATTTCCAGGCTGCCATCGCTGTTCTTCACCAGCCAGGTCCAGCCGGAGCCGAAGTTGCCGGTAGCCTTGGCGTTGAACTGGGACTTGAACTCGTCGAAAGAACCGAAGGCCTTGTCGATGGCCGCAGCCAGATCACCGGTGGGGGCGCCACCGCCGTTGGGGCTCAGGCTATTCCAGTAGAAAGTGTGGTTCCACACCTGGGCCGCCTGGTTGAACAGACCGCCTTCAGCGCTCTTGATGATCTCTTCCAGGGATTTGCCTTCGTTGTCAGTGCCGGCAACCATTTCGTTCAGCTTGGTCACGTAGGCATTGTGGTGCTTGCCGTGATGGTACTCGAGAGTCTCTGCAGAAATATGCGGTTCCAGTGCATTTTTCTCGAACGGAAGCGGCGGTAATTCAAAAGCCATAGTCATTTCCCCTGACATCATGTTGTTCTGTTGCGGCTCGGCAACAGAAAGAAATTCCCCGCTGGCGGCATGCCTGTCGCCAACGGCTGAATGATAATAACAAGCTACCGGCGGCAATCTCCACCACGGACCAGGGGTTTACCATGATTGCCTTTGGCTGCAATAGACGATTTCTATCGCCAATGCCTGATCCGTGACCGGCAGGTCCCTGTGAGATGGGGTGTCTGCCCCTTGTTTCAAGTACAATGCGCCCCAAATTTTGATAACTGCGTGCTTGGCAGGAGAAAACGATGTCTGATGATGCTGTAGTAATTGTAAATGGTGCCCGTACTGCCATGGGTGGCTTCCAGGGTTCCCTGTCTGCGGTCTCCGCTCCCGAACTGGGCGCCGCCTCTATCCGTGAAGCCGTGTCCCGTGCCGGCCTGAAGCCGGAAGACGTACAGGAAGTCATCATGGGCTGTGTACTGCCCGCTGGCCTCAAGCAGGGCCCCGCCCGCCAGGCCATGCGTCTGGCCGGCCTGCCGGACAACACCGGTGCCACCACCATCAACAAGCTGTGCGGTTCCGGCATGAAGGCCACCATGTTCGCCTATGATTCCATCAAGGCCGGCACCAACGACATCGTCGTTTCCGGTGGTATGGAATCCATGACCAATGCGCCCTATGTGCTGGACAAGGCCCGCAGCGGCATGCGCATGGGGCATGGTCAGGTCTATGACCACATGTTCCTGGACGGGCTGGAAGATGCAGAAACCGGCCGCCTGATGGGCTCCTTCGCCCAGGAAGTGGCGGACAAGCGTTCCATCAGCCGGGAAGACATGGACAACTACGCCATCGAATCCCTGAAGCGTGCCCAGGCGGCCATCGAGAACGGCTGGTTCAAGGACGAGATCGTGCCGGTGACCGTGAAAACCCGTAAGGGTGAAGTGGTTGTCGACACCGACGAGCAGCCCGGCAACGCCAACATCGACAAGATCCCGACCCTGCGTCCGGCCTTCGCCAAAGACGGCACCGTCACCGCCGCCAACGCCAGTTCCATCTCCGATGGCGGCTCCGCGCTGGTACTGGCCCGTGAGTCCGTGGCCAATGAACGCGGCCTCAAGCCGCTGGCCCGCATCCTGGCCCACGCCACCAACAGCAAACACCCCAGCGAGTTCACCATTGCGCCCATCGGTGCCACCGAAGCGGTCATGAAAAAAGCCGGCTGGACCGTGGACGACGTGGATCTGTTCGAGATCAACGAAGCCTTTGCCATGGTGGCCATGATGCCGATGATTGACCTGGGCATTCCCCACGAGAAGGTGAACATCCACGGCGGCGCCTGTGCCCTGGGCCACCCGGTGGGCTCCACTGGCTCGCGCATCATCCTCACCCTGATCCACGCGCTCAAGCGCACCGGCGGCAAGCGCGGTGTGGCCAGCCTGTGTATCGGCGGCGGCGAAGCCACTGCGGTGGCTGTTGAGCTGCTGTAATAGGTACAACGCTCGATGCCAGACCAAACGGGGCCTTCGGGCCCCGTTTTTGGTTGGCGACATCCTATTTCCCGCCCTCTGTAGGAGCACCTCTTGAGGTGCGAACCAGGGAGAGCGTGATCATTCAGAAAGACCTGTCAGGCCCTGGAATGCCTGATCCCCCTGCGGGCGATTCCCGCGCAAGCGCGGTTCGCGGCTCGAGCGCCGCTCCTACAGCGGCTTCGTAGAAATGACAAAGCCACCCCTCCAACAATTCATTTCCGAAACATCCGCTTTCACTTTCAAATTCTGTTGCACTTTCCTGACCGGATTCGCCCTCCGTCGTATACGCAAAACAGGGTTTCATCTGTACCCTGACCGGCTAGTCACCGTTTTGGATTGGGCGCAGGCCCGGGAGCACCATGACAGCATTACCCGTGATCACCGCCATGGGCGGCATCAATGCGGCCGGCCGCAGCGCCCTGCATTTCGGCTTTCAACGGCTGGTATTTGACGCCCTGCCGGATGCCGGCCGCCAGGACACACTGCGTTCGCTGGGCCAGTTGACCGGCCGCAGCATGGACCAGCAGCTGGCCGCCACGCTGATTCGCGCCCTGCCCGACGCCCACCGTCTCCACGCCGCCATCAGCGGCACCAGCGACATTCCCGTTACCCTGGAAATGCGCAACATGGACCTGCCTGACCCGCTACCCGCTGGCTGGCAGGTCTCCCCTATCGACAAACGCCGCTGCCAGGTCACCCTGCCCGCGGGGCTGGATCTGCGTGTTCCCCATGACGCCCCGCGCCGGGTCAGCGCTGCCGGGCAATTGCCGGACGGCTTCGATCCCGGCGCCCTGTATGCCTCGCGCAACCACCCCCGGGCCCTGCAGATGGCCATCTTCGGTATCAGCGATGCGCTGGGGGATCTGGGCATGGACTGGGCCACCGTGGCCGGCAAGGTGCGCCCGGATCAGGTCGCCGTTTACGCCAGCAACGCCATGTCCCAGCTGGACGACAACGGCCTGGGCGGCGTCATGCGCTTCCCGCCCAATGGCCAGCGCATCACCTCCAAACAGGTGCCGCTGGGACTGGGCGAGATGACCGCGGATTTTCTCAATGCCTATGTGCTGCACTCGGTGGGTACCACCGGCGGCATGCTGGGCGCCTGCGCCACCTTCCTCTACAACCTGGAAAAAGGGGTGCAGGCCATTCGCAGCGGCAAGGTACGGGTGGCCATCGTCGGCACCAGCGAAGCCCCGCTGGTAGCAGAAGTCATGGAAGGGTACCGGGCCATGGGTGCGCTGGCAGAAGACCAGGACCTGGCCGCTCTGGACAGTGCCCAACAGGCGGATGTGCGCCGCGCTTGCCGGCCGTTTTCCGATAACTGCGGCTTTACCATGGCCGAGTCCGCCCAGTTCACCGTGCTGATGGATGATGCCCTGGCCCTGGAACTGGGTGCCGATATTCTCGGCGCCGTACCGGATGTGTTTATCCATGCGGACGGGGCCAAGAAATCCATTTCCGCCCCCGGCGTGGGTAACTACCTGACCGTGGGTAAAGCCGCTGCCCTGACCCTTCAGCTGATCGGCGACAAGGGCCTGCGCGAGCACAGCTTTGTTCATGCTCACGGTACCGGCACCCCCCAGAACCGGGTCACCGAATCGGTGATTCTGGACCGGGTGGCCGAGGCCTTCGGTGTCCGCCAGTGGCCGGTGACGGCCATCAAGGCGTTTGTGGGACACTCCCTGGGCAGTGCCGGCGGCGACCAGCTGGCCGCGACGCTGGGTAGCTTCGCGCAAGGGATATTGCCGGGCATCAGCACCATCGACCACATTGCCAGTGATGTGCACCGCCAGCACCTGGACTTCGCCATGGACCACGTCCCGCGCGACGACTTGCAAGCCAGCCTGATCAACTCGAAGGGGTTTGGAGGCAACAACGCCACTGCTGTGGCGTTGTCCGCTCGGGTCACCGAGGCCATGTTGCAACAACGCCATGGCAGCAAAGCCATCAGCCATTGGCAAACTGCCCGTGACACGGTGCTGCAGGCCAAGAGCCGTTTCCGCGACCACTGCCTGCACGAAGCCCCCAAACCGGTATACCGGTTTAACGAGGGGGTAATGGGAGATGAAGCGGTGACGCTGACCGGGGATGCGGTGCAACTCAATGGCGGCACCGCCATGCCCTTTGACGACGACAACGGCCTGGCGGCTTACCAAATCAATCTCTAGCGCTACTCGGATGGGAAAGGGTGAGTAACGAGGTATGAGTTACGAGTTACGAAAACCTTTCCCGGTCTTCGCAACTCGTCACTCAGCACCCCCAGCGACTGAAAATCAGCGAATCTCCACCTGGAAGGCCGGCGACGCCCAGCCCTGAGGACGGGTGGCCATACCATCAGCCAAGGGGGCACCGCCGTAAATGACCTGCTGCGCATCACCGTACTGCAACCAGGTCCGGGTAGGCATGGTCCCCTCGCCGGGCTTGCTGTAATCGCAGACGCCCTGCGGGAAGATCTCCGCCACCTGGTCCGCGAAACCCTGCGGATCCAGTACCGTGGGGTAATCTGCCGGATCCACCGGTTTCAGCTGGCATTTGTTGGTCAGGGTCTGGATGCTGTCACCGGCCACGGTCCGTGGCGTCCCGAAACGGGTCTGCACCACGGTCTGTTGCAGGCCCAGAACCGGATCGGTCAGCGGTGCCAGCAACTCACCCAGGGTGCCCAGTAACTCACCCAGCACCGGCAGCTCGGACACCACCGGCAGCGCGCTGATATCCAGGCCACATACCTGACCGGTGAGCGCATCCACCACCACCCCGGCTTCCGCCGGTGCCGGCGGCAGCAGGGACAGATCCAGCCCCGGCAGGATCGGGTCCGGGTACAACAGATTGCCGGTCAACGGCACGATGGGGCCTTCAGGGCCGAACAGGGACGATACGGAAAGACACCGGTCGCGGGCATAAACCGGCTTGTTGGCGATCACCTTTTCGGCCACCGGCGTGGCCGTGGCATCCTGCTCGATGCCGGACAGCCACAGGTCCATGACCAGCAGGGCTTCGGTGGTGAAAACCGAATCGCCAAACAGCGGTGCCGGGCCATACCAGATCACATGGTTATCGGCGTGACCCTGGGTCTGCTCCAGCCGCGCACGCATCTGCCAGGAATGGTAGGCGTCATGGGCAATGCCCGGGTCCGGGCCACGCAGATCAATGATCGGCACATTGGCCAGATGCTCAGCGGTGTTGATGGCGCCGGTCCGATAGGCATTTCGCAAGGCTTGCGGGTCAGCCACGGTGCGCTCGGCCTGATAGTCGATATCCACACTCAAACCGCCGATTTCCCGATTCACCCTGAGAAACTGTTCGCCGCTGATCACCCCGTTCTGCAATGCTTTCAACCCATACTGGACGCCCACATTATCCAGCGGAATACCACCAAAACCGCGACCGAGCAGCTGTTCATTGCGGGTCCATACCGACGGGTCACGGGGGCCAAACTGGTTGATCATGTAATCCAGCAAGCCGCAACGCAGTCCGTCCGGCTGCGACTCGGCGTCATAGACCGCCACCCCTTCCTGCAGACCCGGACAATCTTCCTGGTCCGGGTAGGCGGACGGGAAGAATGCCAGATCGGAGACCACCGGATTCAACGGCAAGTGGCCATAGAAGGCGGACCACTGCGCGGCCGGAATCACCCCGGAGGTCAGCAGCGAGGTAACCACCTCCTGAAACCCTTGCGGATCGGTAGGCAGCTGGTTGCCGAAGTAATTACTGAGCAGGTTGTAGTCCGCGAACTGGGTGGCGGTGGTCCAGACATCCGGGTAGGAGCATTGCACGATCAGTCCCTGATAAATGCCCGGGTAGGCATTGGCCACGTGGTGCTGGGTAATGGAACCACCGGAACAACCGGTGCCGATGGTGTAACGGATTTCCCCATACTGTTCGATGATCCGCTCTTTCCCCATCATCAGGGACTCCGCCGCGGTTGCCAGATTGGCGTTATGCCCCAGGTTGGCCTGGGCCGTGGACAGGGTCATGAACCCCCGCGCCAGGGCGGTAGTGATGCTGTCACCCAGCAACAGCTCGGCGCCCGCGGGGGCAGTGCCGGCGATATCACCACGGGGCACCTCCCCCATGCCATAACTGACGCCCACGTTACCGCCATGATGAATCAGCAGCTTGCCGTTCCATTGCGGTTGCGGGTCCAGGGCGGTCCAGGGCTGATCCGGTTGATAGAGCGTCATGATCAGGTAACGGTCACGATTCATGACCCCTTCTTCCATGCGCACGATAAAGGGCATTTCCATGCCTTCATCCGTGGTAATGCGGGCAATGCTGTCATCGGCAGGCGGATTTGCCGGGTCGTAGGGCTGGAAGGCTTGCGGCAAGCCGGGGTTTTCCGGATCAAAGTTGGTCAGCAGGTTTTCCAGTTTGTTGGCCTGCACATACTGAAAGGTGTATTCCGGCGGCTGATTACACTGGGCATCCACCGCCTGTTCATTGGTGCACTGCCAGGGCTGCAGCTGGGGCCCGGAAAACACCGGACCGCCGTTGGGGTGGTTGATGATCTGCCGCTCCAGCACCGACGCATCGGCCAGCACCACGGTGACCGTGTTGGCCCCCAGCGCCATGCCTTCCAGCAAGCCCTTTAGGGTGCCCTCGCTGGTTGCCGTCAAGTGCTCGGTCACCTCCCGATCACCCAGCATGACCTTTGCCCCGCTCAACAGGGCGCTATCGTCTACCGTAATTTCCACCAGGGCATCACCGCCGCTGATCAGGTCCGCGCGATTGGACAGCACACGGATATCACCTTCTCCCGCCTGCGGCGTTTCGGGAAGGTCCGGATCGGGGGTATTCGGAACCGGATTACTGGCCGCCGGCGACGACGACGAACCGCCACCACCACAAGCCGCCAACAGGGCTACCAGGACGGCCGCCAGCAAACGAGACAGGGATTTCATGGGAGACTCCAGGCCGGTGCGCTGACCGGCTTATTGTTATTAACATCAGTGTCAACCCATTCTCGAGGACCGGGGGCCGACTTACTGTTGATGTGCGGTTGCGCGATAGTTAACAGGAGGGGACATTCTTTGCAGAATGTTGTACGAATGTACCACACCATGATCCGCCAAGGTTCAGCCCCACGAGCCAGGCTGTTAAGGTAGCCGCAACCTCTGGATGGACCGCCCATGATCCGACTGAAACTTGCCCTGCTCTTGCTGCTGGCGCTGATCGCCTGCACCGCCCTCTGGCACCGTTACAAACCCCTGCCGGACGGTCTCGCCCATGAATCACCGCTGCTCCCTGCCATGGGGCTGAATCTGCTGGTGGATGACACCTGGGAAACCGCCGATGGCGGCCGGGGCATGCGTCAGCGCATTTTCGACGAGGCCCTGCGGTTGATCGAACAGGCCCGGCAACTGGTGGTGGTGGACATGTTCTTGTTCAACGCCTTTCAGGGCGCCGATGAGGCCAGTTACCGGCCCCTGTCCGAGCAGCTGACCCGGGCACTGGTGGCCAAGAAACAGCAGCAACCGGATCTACCCGTTGTCCTGATCACTGATCCCATCAACACCCTCTACGGCGGCCTGCACAGCGAGCACCTGGAGCGCCTGGAAAACGCCGGGGTGGTGGTGGCCACCACGCCCTTGCACCGGTTACGCGACTCCAATCCGAGCTGGTCCGGGATCTGGCGGATCTGCTGTCAGTGGCTGGGCAACAGCAACGAGGGGGGCTGGCTGCCCAACCCCATGGGGCCCGGCCAGGTCACCCTGCGCAGCTACCTGACCTTGCTCAATTTCAAGGCCAACCACCGCAAGACCCTGGTGGTGGATGAAGGCGACCGGTGGACCGCTCTGGTCACCACCGCCAACCCCCACGACGCCAGCAGTGCCCACAGCAATCTGGGCCTCACTTTCCAGGGCCCGGCCGTGGCGGAACTGCTGGACAGCGAACTGGCGGTGGTTCGCATGGCAGGCGTTCCGCTCCCGGATCTGCCCCCCGTCCCCACCGGTCCCACAGCGGAAACCACCGCCGCCCAGCTGCAGGTACTCACCGAGGGCGCCATCCGCGACGCCTTGCTGGCCGCCGTGTCCCGCAGCCAGCGCGGTGAAGCGCTGGATGTGTCGGTGTTCTACCTGTCCCACCGCCCCCTGGTGAAGGCGCTATTGGCAGCCCATGAGCGAGGCGTTGCCGTACGCGTGCTGCTGGACCCCAACAAGGATGCATTCGGCCGCCAGAAAAACGGCATCCCCAACCGCCAGGTGGGCGCAGAACTCCATGCAGCGGGCATTACAGTGCGCTGGTGCAACACCCAGGGCGAGCAGTGCCATACCAAGATGTTGTTGCGCAGAGGCGCTGAGCGCTCGGAAGTGATCATCGGCTCCGCCAATTTCACCCGCCGCAATCTGGACAACCTGAACCTGGAAAGCAGCGTGCGGGTGCTGGCGAAAACGGATCACGCGTTCATGGTGAATGCCCGATCCGCCTTTGCCAGACGCTGGGACAATCGTGACGGGGAGAAGCACAGTACCGATTACGGGGTGTACGCGGACGAAGCAAGCTGGAAGTACTGGGTGTATCGGGTAATGGAATTTACCGGGTGGAGCAGTTTCTAGGGTAAAGGCAATTTTCACCGCAAAGTAGACGCGCCAGCTTCGCAAACCGTAGGAGCGTCGCTGGCGGCGCGATTCCAGGCGTTGGATTATGCACTTCATGCACCCTACGGACCGCCCTCGCGGGCGTTACCTCCACTGCGTTCCGGTTCGCGCCGCCAGCGACGCTCCTACAGAAAGGAAGGGGTTATTCCGTAGCCGGAGATTCTTTCACCGGCCGGTTGCGGTACCAATCCAAACCACTGACCGCGCCGTTGATCAGCCAGGCGGCTGCCACCAGGCCGCCGGCCATGGGCCAACCCCAGGTTTCCGGCAGCAGGTCGGTGCCGGGTACAAACACCAGGAACAGCACGGTCTCCAGTACTGCCAGCAACAAGGGGGCCGCCAATCGAGCCGGGTAATGCAGCTCAATGCCCAGCCAGCGCAGAACGGCGCCGCCCATGCCAAGGCCAAGCCAGATAACGATCAGACCACCAATAATCACTGCCACCGTTAACGCTCCTGTTCCTGTTGTCCGTAGAGTGCCTCACGGCCGTGCCGGACCGCCATGCCTTCGCGCACTTTTTTCGGCAAGCCGCCCACCACCAGGGCGTAGGAATGGTCGATCATGCGCTCGATTTCCCCGCGCGGGATGGAGCCATCCAGCTTGAGGGTATTCCAGTGTTTCTTGTTCATGTGGTAACCGGGAGTCACCGCCGCGAAAATATCCCGCAGCGCCTGGGCCTGGTCCGGGTCACATTTGAGATTCATGCGCCCTTCGCCCTGCTCTTGACTCAGCGTCGCGAACATCTTGTCACGGACTTTCATGACCGCCACATCCGGCCCAAAGGGAAAATCCTTGCGCGCTTCCGGCTTGCTCAGCAGGTAGGCTTCAGCGGCTTTTACGTCCATGATTCCGGTGTCCTGGTTGGCCGGCCATTGAGAAACCGTCGCCTGTCCGTGTCGCGTTGGCAGCAACGGCCATGGAGATGATACCGCCCCTGTTACCCACCGCCTACCGCACAACCGGTCGTTTGCACCGGAAAAACAGGTGGGCACTGATGAGCATGTTGCCCGGGCCCCGGGCGCATCCGCCCAATAAAAAACCCCGGCGGGTAGCCGGGGTCTTGAGCTTCGACAGTACCCTTGTGAGGTGGGGCCGAAACAGGCCGAGAGTTTACCCGCTTGCGGAAAGGATCGCGACAACCCGGCAGCGGGGAATGCCCGGGTTAATGAAAAATAATGTCACCCGATGAACAGCCTCCCGCCATGAAAGCCATGCTCAATACACCACCGCAAGCCCATTGGCGCCCCGGAACTGGCACGCCGCAGGCTCGCGATGGCGCAGGCACGCGCCCCGTTATCAGGAAATTTCCCGGGTTTCGCGGAACAGAATCTCCGGATGGCGTTCCTGGGCCAGCTGCAGGTTCACCCGGGTCGGCGCCAGATAGGTCAGGTGACCGGCGCCATCGCGGGACAGGTTGTCGTAGGCCTTGCGTTCAAAGGCCGCCAGCTCTTTATCACTGTCGGCTTCGATCCAGCGGGCGGTGGCCACACTCACCGGCTCATAGCGGCAATCCACGCCGTATTCGCCTTTCAGCCGCGCTGCCACCACATCGAACTGCAGGGTGCCCACGGCGCCAAGAATCACGTCGTTGTTACGCAGCGGGAAGAACACCTGGGTGGCACCCTCTTCCGCCAGCTGGGTCAGCCCCTTGTGCAGCTGCTTGCTCTTCAGGGGATCGTTGAGCACCACGCGCTGGAACAGTTCCGGGGCGAAGTGGGGAATGCCAGTGAAGGCCAGCTCTTCCCCTTCGGTGAAGGTGTCCCCGATCTGGATGGTGCCGTGGTTGTGCAGGCCGATGATGTCACCGGAAAAGGCCTCATCCACGTTGTCGCGTTCGCCGGCCAGGAAAGTCAGGGCATCGGGGATGCGCACGTCCTTGCCGGTACGTACCTGCTTGAGCTTGATCCCTTTCTGGTACTTGCCGGAACAGATGCGCATGAAGGCAATACGATCCCGGTGACGGGGGTCCATGTTCGCCTGGATCTTGAACACGAAGCCGGTCATCTTGGGTTCGTCGGCGGCCACCGTACGTGCGGTGGCGTCCCGGGGCTGGGGCGGCGGCGCCCAGTTCACCAGACCATCAAGCATGTGATCCACACCGAAGTTGCCCAGGGCGGTACCGAAGAACACCGGGGTCAGCTTGCCGGCCAGAAAACGCTCCAGGTCGAATTCGTGGCTGGCACCCTGCACCAGTTCCAGTGTCTCGCGCAGTTCTTCCGCGTAGTCCGCGCCGACGGCCTGGTCCAGCTCAGGATTGTCCAGCCCTTTCACTTCGCGCACGTCCTGCACGGTGTGGCCCTGGCCAGTCTTGTAGAGAACGGTGGTGTCGGTGAGCAGGTTATAGACGCCCTTGAAGCTCTTGCCCATACCGATGGGCCAGGTCACCGGGGCACACTCGATCTTGAGCACGTCCTCGATTTCATCCAGCACTTCAATGCCATCGCGGACATCCCGGTCCAGCTTGTTGATGAAGGTCAGGATCGGCGTGTCCCGCAGGCGGCACACTTCCATCAGCTTGACGGTCCGCTCCTCCACACCCTTGGCGGCATCAATCACCATCAACGCCGAATCCACGGCGGTGAGGGTGCGATAGGTATCTTCGGAGAAGTCGGCGTGGCCGGGGGTATCCAGCAGGTTGACCGTGGCCCCCTTGTAGGGAAACTGCATCACCGAGGTGGTCACGGAAATGCCCCGCTCCTTCTCCATCTCCATCCAGTCGGAGGTGGCGTGCTTGCCGGACTTCTTGCCTTTCACGGTACCTGCGCTCTGGATCAGGTTTCCGTACAACAGCAGCTTTTCGGTAATGGTGGTTTTACCGGCGTCCGGGTGCGAAATAATCGCGAAGGTGCGGCGCTTGGCCACCTGGTCTTGCAGGCTCATGGGGCTTCCGACTCTGACAGGGATTTTCGAGGGCGCGAGTATAACAGCCTTGCGAGCCCTTATCAGGCTCTCAGCGCCACCCTGTCAGACGATGCCGGAGCCCTTCAGCTGGCGCTGACGCATTAGCAGATAGAGGGCAAATCCCACCGCGACACCAGGAACCAGCCCCAGCAGCAGCGCCAGCCAACCGCCGCGGACCTGGTAACGCTGACGCTCGAACACCACCCAGATGGCAAGCACCACCCAGCACAAAATAACATCCGTGGAATACCCGGCCGCAAAGGGATTCACAAAGCCTCCGGCGGCGGCAGCCAGGATATCCGGGTTCTCCAGCAGCGGCGGGATAATCAGCACCGCAAACACCACACAAAAGCTCAGGGCTACCAGCAATAACAGTCGACGAAACAGGTTCTCTGACACAGGCCAAGTCCTCGCAATAGGTCATCCGTAATCACCGTATCCTTGAGGATTTACTCTGGTGTGTCCACCTTTCCAACTCGGTACTTCAGGGCGAGCCGAAAGCAGTGCTAGAGTGTCGGTTCCAGAACAACAAGGATGCCAGACCATGCCTGTTTATCTCCGCGCTTTCGCTGCCCTCTTCCTCGCTACCCTGCTGGCGGCCTGCAGCCGCACCCCGGACGCCAGCGATGCCCGTCAAGCGCTGGAGGCAGAACTGGACAACGCGCACCTGTCCGGCCTGTTGGCAGTCACCGATGTGGAAAAGCGCAATGGGTACGACGACGGAGACGGCCGCTACACCCTGGAAGTGGATTACCAGCTGAAAGCCAGGGACGACCTGGGTGGCTACACCGACAAGATCAAGGGTAACGAGGATCTGTCCGGCATGGATCGCTTTGCCATGATCATGACGCTCAGCGCCCTGCGTATGGAGCACGGCAACTTCAAGAAGGGCGATACCTTCCAGCGCCAGCGGGTGATTACCTTCCGGGATTCAGAGAACGGCTGGATGCCGATTCAGGAATAACAGGGAGCTGCAAGCCTCAAGCTGCAAGCTGCAACGCGGGTTGGGCCGTGCTAATCGAATAGCGCCCTGCCCGCGTTTTTTGTAGGAGCCTGCTTGCAGGCGATTGGAGTTGGCACCGGATTGGTAGGGCTTGGTTAGGCCTGTCGAGTTCTGAAATGCCTGATCGCCCTCCGGTCGATTTCCGCGCAAGCGCGGTTCGCGGTCGAACGACCGCTCCCACAGCAGCTTCGTAGAATGGCAATGAGCTCAGGGAACTTTCCAATCTTTCCCTATCCAACCAGCGTAGCTTGTAGCTTGTAGCTTGTAGCTTGTAGCTTGTAGCTTGTAGCTTGTAGCTTGTAGCTTGTAGCTCGTAGCTCGTAGCTCGTAGCTCGTAGCTTGTTATTTATGCCCGCCGGAGAGCAGGCATTGCATCAGTACCGCATTCTCGTGGCCTTCTCCCCTGCGGTAATAATTCTTGCGCACACCACAGACCTCAAACCCCAGCTGACGATACAGTGCCTGGGCGCTTTGATTGCTTTCGCGCACCTCCAGATACACCACCGACATGGCATCGGCCCGGGCGGACGCCAGGGCCTGTTGCAACATCCGTCGGGCGATACCTCGGCGTTGCCAGGCGGGCGCCACTGTAATATTGAGCACATGGGTTTCGTCGAGGATGCGCGAGAGGATCAGGAAGGCGACCAGCACATCGTCCACGGTGGCCACCTGACACAGATAGTTGTCGTTGCCCAGACAATCGCGAAAGTGGGCGCTGCTCCAGGGAGTCAACTGGGCCGCGGTTTCGATGGCCATGACCGCATCCAGATCTTCCGGCTCCATGGCGCGGATGAGCTCCTCGCGGGCGGGCTCACTCGCCATGGAAACCATTGGCCTGCATGGCTTGCCAGCTGGCCTTCTTGTGCTCGGCGGGCTCTGCCAGCATTTCCGCCAGGCTACTGACCACCAGCGCCGGTCGGCCCCCCAGCTGTAAGGGCTGATAGCGAGGCTGCTGAAACAGGGCATCACAGAGGCTGTCCGGCAGGCACAGCAGCACCCGCTCGCCACCAGCCTGTTCACAGAGGCCAGCAATAAACGCCGAGAGGGCCTGTGAGGCTTCTGCTGCCGGCATGGGCTGGTCGGTCAGCGGACAGAAGAAACGTCGCGGACGCTGGGGGCGCGCCTGAAACAGCGCCAGCAGGTTGGCCATCAGCGGCGCTTCAAACCGCCCCAGCCCCGGTGCCTGGCTGTCTTCCTGGGCGCACAGCAACCAGGTATCACCGCCAAGATGGGCCTCCAGGGTAAAGGTCAGCCCCCTGCCTTTCTCGACCGCGGGTGCCGCCGAAACGGGCTCCGGGGTCTCCGTGGGGGCTTCCGGGCTCTGGCTTTGTGGAGCCGTCGCAACCGGTGCCTCGCTGACCACCGGCGCCGCGGTCTGCGGCTGTGCCGGAGAAGGTGCAGCCTCTGCTGGCGATGCCGCCGGCGTCACCGGCTGATCGTTTTCCTCGTCCCAGTCCAGCAGCGGCGACGATGCCGCACCCGGCAACGGGGACCGGGCCACCCAGGGGGTCAGCCCCAGGGCTTTCAGGTAATGTTGTCGCTGGGCTTCATTCATAGGGCGCTCCGCACCGGTCGGATGTCCGACCAGAGACTCATACATCCGCCGCCTGCGGGTGGGCCCGTTCCAGGCCCGCCGCAAAATGGTTCAGCGCATTCAGGTAGGCCTTGGCCGAGGCAGTGATGATATCCACATCGGCACCGTGACCATTGACGATTCGCCCGCCCTTTTCCAGCCGCACCGTTACCTCACCCTGGCTGTCGGTGCCGGCGGTAATCGCGTTCACCGAATACAACTGCAGGGTGCTGTGGCTTTCCGCCAGCATCTCGATGGCCTTGAAGGCCGCGTCGACGGGACCGGCGCCGGTGGAGGTGGCCTCACGCTCCTGACCATCAATGGTCAGCACGATACGTGCTTCCGGGGTTTCACCGGTGCGCGCCGTGGCTTCCAGCAGCACCAGTTTGAAACGTTCTTCTTCGGCGGCTTTCTTGGTATCGCTGACCAGCGCCTGCAGGTCCTCATCAAACACTTCGTGCTTCTTGTCGGCCAGATCCTTGAAGCGCTGGAAGGCCTCGTTCATGGCGGCTTCCGACGCAAAGGTGATGCCCAGCTCGTCCAGGCGAGCGCGGAAGGCAGCGCGGCCGGAATGCTTGCCCAGCACCATCCGGTTGGTATGCCAGCCCACATCCTCGGCGGACATGATCTCGTAGGTTTCCCGGTGTTTGAGTACCCCGTCCTGGTGGATACCGGACTCGTGGGCGAACGCGTTGGCGCCGACGATGGCCTTGTTGGGCTGCACCGGGAAGCCGGTGATCTGCGACACCATTTTCGAGGTGGGCACGATCTCTTTGGCGTTGATGCCGGTGTCCACGTTGAACAGATCCTGGCGGGTACGGACCGCCATGACGATTTCTTCCAGTGAGGCATTCCCCGCCCGCTCACCGAGACCGTTGATGGTGCACTCCACCTGCCGGGCACCGGCCTGGACGGCGGCCAGTGAATTGGCCACCGCCAACCCCAGGTCATTGTGACAATGGACAGAGAACACCGCCTTGTCCGCGTTGGGAATGCGGGTGAGCAGCTTGCCGATGGTGTCACCGAACTGCTCGGGAATGGCATAGCCCACTGTGTCAGGGATGTTGATGGTGGTGGCGCCGGCATCGATCACTGCCTCGATGATGCGGCACAGGAAATCCAGCTCGGAACGGCCCGCATCCTCACAGGAAAACTCCACATCCCCCATATGATTGCGGGCATGTTTTACCGCCGCCACCGCATGCTCGACCACCTGATCCGGCGCCAAGCGCAGCTTGTGCTGCATATGGATCGGGCTGGTCGCCAGGAAGGTATGAATGCGCCCGGATTCTGCCCCGGCCAGGGCTTCTGCCGCCCGGTCGATATCCGACGCCTTGGCACGGGCCAGGGAGCAAATGGTGGATTCGCGCACGGTGTCGGCAATGGCCTTCACCGACAGAAAGTCCCCCTGGCTGGCGATGGCGAAGCCGGCTTCGATCACATCCACCTTCATCCGTTCCAGGGCCTTGGCGATACGCAGCTTCTCGTCCTGGTCCATGGTGGCGCCGGGGCTCTGCTCGCCATCGCGCAGAGTGGTATCGAAAATAATCAGGCGTTCTTTGCTCATCGGGGTCTCTCTCTGGCGGGTGAGCCATCCAGCTCACCGAGCTGTAGGAGCTATGCTTGCAGGGCGAACGACGGTGGCAAGTTTCCTGCCACGCAGTTGCCAACCCGAAGCCTCTTTGCCATGCGAGCATGGCTCCTACGGTGATTTGTCGTTGGGGTTTCCCTGAATTCTACACCAGTCGCAGGGTGCGCAGCACGGCTTCACGCAGGGCCTCTCCCGCCTCTCGCCCGGCGATTCCCTCTGCCAACCGGATCTTTTTGCCATCCACCTCGGCGATCAGCGTCACGTACTCGGTGCGGCGGCCATTGGTGGTGCTGCTCATGCCACTCTTGAGCACGACCTGCTCCGCCCTCAGCAGCTGTCCCTTGCGGGTAAACAGGGGCACACCCAGCCAGCGGCGCAGGCTGCGCACTTCGCCACCGCGAATCCATACATCCAGTCCGCGCCCCAGCGTAAAGAGGGTGCTGCCGACAATGGCATAGCCAATCAACCCGAAGATGCTGCCCATGACATACAGCATGAAACCCTCGCTGGCGGCAGCGATAAACAGCCCGGTGCCCACGGCGGCGAAAATACCCCCAAACACCAGTAGCGCCAGCTTCATGCCCAGGTGTCGGCCCGGACCGCTTTCCAGGTGCAGACCCTGGCCGGTCTGCGCCACCCGGATCTGTTCGTTGGCGGACTCCAGCGCGTCCACCTGACGCTCGCGCTGGTCGGCCATGACATGGGACTCCGGCAGACGGAAACGGCTTTCCCCCTGCCCTGCCACCACCGGGATATCCCAGCTGCGTTTCAGCTTGCGCTCTTCTACCCTGCCCTCCAGCTCTACGCGCCAGCAGATATAATTGCGGCCACTTCCGGAGGTCGGCGGCTGCTCCGCCGGCACATCGAAACAGAACAGAATATCGCTGCCTTGCTGGGTGGGCTGGCAAAAGGCTCGCTGGTCAATCTGCCAGAGAATGTCTTCCACGGTCTTGCGGTCCTTGCCGCTGCCGCTTTCCCGGCCACGGATACAGCTTAGCCATACGTCCATGTCCGTCTCCCGGGGCAGTGCCTTGCCCAGGCGGATGACGCCACCCACCTGCCCCCCGGCATGGCCCGGTTCCGGGTCCAGCTCCAGGGGAGTGGGGCCGAAAAACCGGTAATTACGGCGCATTTTCCAGCCTGCCCAGGCAATGCCGGCGCCCACGGCGGGAAACAGCAGCACCATCAGAATCGCATAGTCACCCCGGCTGACCTTATCCCAGACGGCCAGATACGCTGGCGACGGCAGCAGGATGAAAATGGCGCCAAACCCCACCAGAAACCAGTGACCGGATTTCTCATTGCTGTGGTACTGGCCGCCATCTGCCAGCTCGGCCTTGCCCTTGCTGTCCCGGTTAAACAGAAACATCAGGCCGCCGCCCACCAAGGCAAAGACACCACCGAAGGCCAGGCCAAACACCAGTGAGCCCCAACGCAGAGTGCGATCCAGAAACGCCTCGGACGGATTCGCCGGGTTGACCCAGGCCAAGACGGTGCGTCCGTGGGTGCGAGCCGACTCCAGACGGCGGGCCAGACGCTGCCAGTAATCGTCGAAATTATCGCTGCCGCCATACTGGCTCACCGTATCGTTGGCGTAGCTTCGCCCGTTATAGTCATAACGGTAGCGGGCGCTGACGCTGTAAGTGGTGGAACCGTCAGAATAACTGCGATTGAGAGTACTGCTAAGCACGGTGGCCGGCACCCTGTCCCAGCTACCGGACTGCCAGTATTGAAAGACGGGTTTGAGTCCCACAAAGAACATCACCGCCAGGCCTGCCACCAGGAAAACCCCGGGAAACAGGATGGTCATACACCCTGATGCCTTATCGTCTTTCTGCCCGTCCTGTTCTGTTTTTTCTGCGGTATTCGACACCGGTGATTCCCCCAAACAACAATACTCCGGCCAGGGCACCGTACAGGTGGGCATTCACATAGACCCGCCCGTCGATCCAGCTACGGAGATAATCCACGTCATAGCCTGCCTGCTGCTCAGTGACAATGCGCCCGGCGATCACCAGTAACACCAGCGAATGCAACCAGGGGTTACCCCGCCAGCCGATTAACAGACAGAAAACCAGCAAGCCATGAAGAATACCGGACAGGCCCACATAGTGCTGTAAACCGGTATCCAGAAAATACAACGCCAGGCCGGTGGCCAGCCCGCAGAACAGCAGCCAGCTCCAGAAACGCCCTCGATCCAGCAGGTCCGTGAAGAAATAACCGCACAGCACCAGCCCGGCCAGATTGAGCAGCATATGCCAGTGATTGAGATGCACCAGATGGCAGGTCAGCAGCCGCCAGATCTGACCCTGCTCGATGGCCCCACGGTCAAACCCCAGCCAGGGGTTAACCCATGCATGGGCCAGACCCAACACCACCATGAGGATCACCATCAGGGCGAAGTGCAGGCGGAGTTTGTTGTCTCTGGGTTGCATGGAGGTACCGGCTGAAAGAGAGCGGTCATTATGGGGAGGCAGCAATAGAAGGTGCAACCCAAGCCGAGCCCCAACAGCCTCCCTGTAGGAGCGTCGCTCGCGGCGCGATAACCCAAAGTCTGAAAATACAGATTTACCACAGAGCGCACAGAGATCACCGAGTAAAAGAACAGGTTTGCTCGGTGATCTCTGTGCGCTCTGTGGTAAAAGTGCTTTTGGTCCAGAGCTGGTTATCGCGCCGCGAGCGGCGCTCCTACGGTGGGTTCAGGACAGATGCCCCATAAAAGAAAACCCCGCACAAGGCGGGGTTTTCTGTGGAGCGTGTGACGAGGGGGATGATTTACATCATGCCGCCCATACCGCCCATTCCACCCATGCCGCCCATATCCGGGGCGCCACCGCCGTTTTCTTCCGGCTTGTCCGCCACCATGGCTTCGGTGGTGATCATCAGGCCGGCGATGGAGGCCGCTGCCTGCAGTGCGGAACGGGTTACCTTGGCAGGATCCAGGATACCCATTTCCAGCATGTCACCGTATTCACCGGTGGCCGCGTTGTAACCGTAGTTACCTTTGCCGTTACGCACTTCCTGTACGATCACGGAAGCTTCAGCGCCGGCGTTGTAGGCGATCTGACGCAGGGGCATTTCCAGCGCACGGAAAGTCAGGGCAATACCGGCGTTCTGCTCGTCGTTGTCACCCTTGATGGTGCCAACGTTGGCCAGAGCGCGAACCAGGGCCACACCGCCGCCCGGTACCACACCCTCTTCTACCGCCGCACGGGTCGCATGCAGGGCATCGTCCACACGGGCTTTCTTCTCTTTCATTTCAATCTCGGTGGCCGCACCGATCTTGATCACCGCAACACCGCCGGCCAGCTTGGCCACGCGCTCTTGCAGTTTTTCCTTGTCGTAGTCAGAAGAAGAGTTCTCGATTTCCTTGCGGATCTGCTCCACGCGGGCATCGATATCAGCCTGCTGGCCAGCGCCATCAACAATGGTGGTGTTTTCCTTGTCGATGTTCACTTTCTTGGCGGTACCCAGATCTTCCAGGGACGCATTTTCCAGGCTCAGGCCCACTTCTTCGCTGATCACGGTACCGCCGGTGAGGATGGCGATGTCCTGCAGCATGGCCTTGCGACGGTCACCGAAGCCCGGCGCTTTCACGGCGGCGCACTTGATGATGCCGCGCATGTTGTTCACAACCAGGGTCGCCAGCGCTTCGCCTTCGATGTCCTCGGCGATGATCAGCAGCGGCTTGCCTGCCTTGGCCACATTTTCCAGGGCCGGCAACAGCTCGCGGATGTTGGAGATCTTCTTGTCCACCAGCAGGATGTAGGGGTCTTCCAGCTCGACCTGCATCTTCTCCTGGTTGTTGATGAAGTAGGGGCTCAGGTAACCGCGGTCAAACTGCATGCCCTCAACCACGTCCAGCTCGTTCTGCAGGGACTGGCCTTCTTCAACGGTGATAACGCCTTCCTGGCCCACTTTTTCCATGGCCTGGGCGATGATTTCACCGACGGATTTATCGGCGTTGGCGGAAATGGTGCCCACCTGCTCGATGCTCTTGGTGTTGTCACACGGGGTGGACAGCTTCTTCAGCTCTTCCACCACGGCGGCCACAGCCTGGTCGATACCGCGTTTCAGGTCCATGGGGTTCATGCCGGCGGTGACAGACTTGAGGCCTTCGTTAACAAACGCCTGGGCCAGCACGGTGGCGGTGGTGGTGCCGTCGCCAGCTTCGTCGTTGGCCTTGGACGCCACTTCTTTCACCATCTGGGCGCCCATGTTCTCGAACTTGTCTTCCAGTTCGATTTCCTTGGCTACGGATACGCCATCCTTGGTGATGGCAGGCGCGCCAAAGGATTTTTCCAGTACCACGTTACGGCCTTTCGGGCCCAGGGTTACCTTGACCGCGTCGGCCAGGATGTTAACGCCTTTGGCCATACGCTGACGGGCTTCGTCACGGAACAGAATTTCTTTCGCCATGGTTCTTTACCTCTGCAAATCTTTACCCCGGAATGGGGTGAATACCCTTGCGGGCGTTCGTGTTCTTTCTTGGCTCTCGTACCCGGTCTTCAGCGCTTAGCCTTCGACCACGGCCAGAATTTCGGATTCGCTCATGATCAGCAGTTCTTCGCCGTCCACCTTCACGGTGTTACCGGCGTACTGACCGAAGATCACCTTGTCACCGGCTTTCACGTCCAGCGGACGTACATCACCGCTATCGGTGATCTTGCCGTTACCCACTGCGATCACTTCGCCGCGGGACGGCTTCTCGGCAGCGGAACCGGGCAGCACGATACCGCCAGCAGTCTTGGTTTCTTCCTCTTCACGGCGAACCAGCACGCGATCATGCAAAGGACGGATGCTCATTTTTCCTTAAACTCCCAGTTAGTTCGGTTGACACCCGAGCCGCTTCCCCAGCGGGCAGGGCTCGACAGTCGCAATTAGCACTCTAACGAGTCGAGTGCTAATAATAGTAATGATGCCAGAGCAGTCAATAGGGAATGTGACCTTTGAAAGCGCCGGTCCCGCGACCGCCTGCAGGACACAGGAGTGGGGCCGCAGCCCCGGGTTTCAAGGGGGCGGCGAAGAAAAATACTTTGCCGGACAAGGTAGCCCCGGCGTGCCGTTTGCCGTTTTTGCGAGTCTCTGAGCAATCCGGTCATTGGCCCGACCGGGGCTGCCCACCATAATCCGGGCCATCGTGAACCGACATTGCAAGGAATCACCATGGATCTGAAGCAGAAAGTGGTTGTTGTCACCGGCGCCGGCCGCGGCCTGGGCCGGGGTATTGCCACCTACTTTGCCGGCAAGGGCGCCCGCCTGGCCTGCGTGGACCTTAGCCAGGAAGACCTGGACGCCACTGTGGCGGCCTGCGAAGCCGCTGGCGGTGAAGCCCGTGCCTACCTGGCCAATGTGGCCAAGGAGGAAGAGGTAGAGAAACTGTTCAATGATGTGGTGGCCGACTTCGGCACCTTGCACGGCGTGGTCAACAATGCCGGCATCACCCGCGATGGTCTGCTGGTAAAGGCCAAGGACGGACAAGTGGTCAGCAAGATGAGCCTGCAACAATGGCAGGCGGTGATCGACGTGAACCTGACCGGCGTGTTCCTGTCTGGTCGCGAAGCGGCAGCCAAAATGCTGGAGCTGGGTGTCGAGGAAGGGGTCATCGTCAACATTTCCTCCCTGGCTCGCCAGGGCAGCTTCGGCCAGAGCAACTATGCCGCCGCCAAGACCGGGGTGGTTGCCCTGGCCGAGGTGTGGGCGAAGGAACTGGCTCGCTACAACATCCGTACCGGCGCCGTGGCCCCCGGCACCATCAACACCGACATGCTGGCCGCCATGAAGCCGGAAGCCCGTGAACGCCTGATTCAGGCCGTGCCCCTGCAGCGTCTGGGTGAAGCGGAACACATCGCCCGCTCCGTGGCCTTTATTTTCGAGACCGATTACTTCACCGGCCGTTGTATCGATATGGATGGCGGGCTTCGCTGAGCTGCAAGCTGCAAGCTGCAAGCTGCAAGCCAGCATGGTGTGCTGGCCACACAAAAGGGCACGCCTTCGGGCCTGCCCTTTTGTCTTCTTTCATGCTTTCCTTGTAGCTTGAAACTTGTGGCTTGAAGCTGCCTTTATGGACCCTGCATTCCGAGACGCCGTCTACCAGATTGTTGCCGCCATTCCGTCTGGCGCGGTGAGCAGCTATGGCGCCGTGGCCCGGCAGGCGGGCTTTCCCCGCCATGCCCGGTTTGTGGGTCGGCTGATGAGCCAGTTGCCCAGCGACACCCGTCTGCCCTGGCACCGGGTGTTGCGTGGAGACGGCCGGATAGCCCTGGCAGGCACGCCGGCAGGGGAAGAACAGGTACAGCGACTGCGCAACGAAAATGTCACCGTCCTGAGCGGCCGGGTACCCCGCCAGTATTTCCTGGGCCGGTAATGCCCCCGCATCGCTCCTTGCGGACAAAGTGTCTATGATGAGCCCTTCGCCCATCGGCAACATCCGCCAAGAGACTTATGCCCCCACAATCGACCAGTTGGCAGCAATCCCTGAAAGCCTTCCTGCACCCCCGTGTAGTGACCATGTTCTTCTACGGGTTTTCTGCAGGCATTCCGTTACTCCTGATCTTCTCGTCGTTATCCTTGTGGCTTCGCGAGGCGGGCATTGATCGCTCCACCGTCACCTACTTCAGCTGGGCAGCGCTGGCCTATTCCTTCAAATTTCTCTGGGCGCCGCTGATTGACCGCTTACCCATCCCCGGCCTGACACGCTGGCTGGGACGCCGTCGCGCCTGGCTGCTGGTAGCCCAGGCCACGGTGGCCATTTCCGTCTTCAGTATCTCTCTGGTGGATCCCACACAACCCGGCGCGTTGAATCTGATGGCCTTTGCCGTGGTAATGCTCGGGTTTACCGCAGCCACGCAGGATATTGTCATCGATGCCTATCGCATCGAGTCTGCCGGGGCAGAATTACAGGCGCTGATGTCCTCGTCCTATATCGCCGGCTACCGGATAGGCATGCTCACCTCCGGTGCCGGCTCCCTGGTGCTGGCAAGCTGGCTGGGCTCAACCAGCGAGGCCTACAGTTATCCCGCCTGGCAAACCACCTATGCGGTAATGGCCCTAACCATGCTGGTTGGCGCCATTACCACCTTGATTATTCGTGAGCCTGACAATCCCAGAACATCGCCCTACCAATACAGCAGCAGCCAATACCTGAAATTCCTGACCATCTTTGTGGCCGGTATTGCCACATTTATCAGCGTCTACGTCATGACCGCCGAGCTCGCCACGGCCCAGCGCACCACCCTGACTGACCTTCTCCACAATGGGGTCTTGTCCGGGCTGATCGTGGAGACACTTCGCCTTACCCTGGCCATTCTGACGGTTGCCGTGGTGATCAAGGCCCTCTCGCTGACACCGTTGTATGAAAAGCGGCTGGTCACCGAGAGCTACCTGGAACCGGTGAGAGATTTCTTCCAGCGTTACGGCAAACGATTGGCGTTACTGCTGTTGGTGTTTATCGGTTTTTACCGCATCTCGGATATTGTTCTCGGGGTGATTTCCAATGTCTTCTTTGAAGATATTGGCTTTACCAAAACCGAGATTGCCGGGGTGGTAAAAACCTTCGGGTTATTTATGACCATCGCAGGCGGTTTTCTGGGGGGGCTGCTGGCGGTCCGACACGGGGTCATACGCGTGCTTTACCTGGGGGCATTCCTGACCGTGGCCACCAATTTGCTGTTTCTCTGGCTGGCCTACGCGGGCCACGATATCCGCATTTTGTATGCGGTGATCTCTGCCGATAACTTGACCGCCGGCCTGGCCAGCGCCGCCTTTGTGGCCTTCCTCTCCCAGCTGACCAATGTGTCGTTCACCGCCGTCCAGTACGCCATTTTCAGCTCCCTGATGACGCTCCTGCCCAAAACCATTGGCGGCTATTCCGGCAGCATGGTGGATAATCTGGGCTATCCCGGTTTTTTCCTGCTGGCCAGCCTGATGGGCGTGCCGGTGCTGGGATTGATTTATCTGATCCAGCGCCATGAGGCCTTTCGGCAGTAAGGCAGCGCCCCAACCCGGCAGGGAGACAGTATACTTTTCAATCAATTGACAAACCGGCTATAGTGGACACTTACAAAAAACAACAATAAGAACACACGGATGAGTGACTCGGAACTCGATATTCTGGTGGTGGACGATGCCCGCTTCTCGGCGGCGGTGGTCAATCGTACCCTCGCCACTGCCGGTTATACCCGCATTCGCCACGCCCACAGCGCCCAGGACGCTCTCGGCCAATTGACCGAACAACCCGCCGATCTGGTGGTGGCGGACTGGCTGATGCCCGGCATGGACGGCCTGGAATTGACCCGTCGCATTCGTCAAAACGACGAAGCCAGCAATCGCTACACCTATGTGCTGCTACTCACCGCCCGCGAAGGCGTGGCGGCCTTGCAACAGGCCTTTGACCAGGGCGTGGACGATTTTGTGTCCAAATCCGCCATGACCGAGCAACTGCATCACCGGGTGATGGCGGCAGACCGGATCATTCAGCGTCACAACCGCATACAAACCGACTACCAGCGCATGCTGACCGTAAACCGTCAGCTCAAACGCCACGCCCTCATCGATCCCCTCACCGGTTTCGGTAATCGCCAGGACGCCCTGCGCGCCCTGCAGAATACCCTCAAGCAGGCAGAAAAACGGGGCGGCGCCGCCTGCCTGTTGATGCTGCGCCTGGAAGACTTCGAGGCCCTGCGTGCCCAGCGGGGCGACAAGGTAATGCAGCAGGGGGTCCTGGCGTTCAGCCGGCGCCTGCGCCAGTCGGTACGTCCCATGGATCATCTCTGCCGGTTGCAGACCGACCAGTTTGCCCTGATCACCTGGCAACCCCAGTTGAGCCATTGCGATCCCACCGGTTTCCGGCGCTTGTATGAAGGGCTCAACCACCGGGCCTACCAGACCGCTGCCGGCTTTCTGAGCTTGCAGGTAAGCATGGCAATCGCTGCCTCCGAAGGCCATGGCAGTGCCGAGCAGATGTTCGACCAGGCCCTGGTGGAGCTGGATCAGTCCCTCAGCGAACGACGCATTGTCTCGGCCACCGCCAACGTGTGACTCATGACGCCGTCCCACCGCGTCCCGATTTGAGCGTCGACACCCGGTTCCCGCTTCCAATCTGATATTGCCGCTCACGGCCATCCGCCGACAACAATCTCCCCGATCTCTGTGCTCTCTGTGCCGGCTGTGGTACAAAACCATTCTTTGCGGTTGGACATCATGCCACACACTCTTCCCCACTGGTTTTTGCTCGGGGCCGGCAATATGGGCTCGCTGGCGGCCTGGTATCTGACCCGGGCCGGGCACCGGATCACCGTGATTCGTGACGCCACCGCCTCGCCATTGGAAAAAACGCTCTGGCTGCCGGACGGACAGCCGCACGCCTTTTCACTGCCTGTGCTGGCGCCTGCGGCCCTGCCCGACCGGATCGACCATTTACTGGTGGCCGTCAAAACCCCATATACCCGCCAGGCGATGGCGACCGTGGCTGACCGTCTCGATAACGGCGCCCGGGTATTGCGTTTTCAGAACGGCATCGGCGCCATGGACGGTTTATTGCCAGCGGGCTGCCAGCTGATGGAGGCGATCACCACCAGCGCCGTCAAAGGGCAACACCCCACCCATACCGTGGTGGCGGAAAATGCCACCTGGCTGGGTGGCAGCAGCCCCCCGCCTGACTGGTTTGCCACCCTGGCCAAACACTGGCCCCACCTGCACTGGGAGGACGATATCCGCCCGCGCCAGTGGCACAAGCTGGTCGCCAATGCGGTAATCAATCCGTTGACCGCCCTCCACGATGTACCCAATGGCCGGGTGAGTGACGACCCGGCCCTGCGCGAACAGGCCCAGCAACTTTGCCGGGAAGCAGATCAGATACTGCAGCACCTGGACCCGGCATGGCCCGGTCATTCCATAGACAATGTGCTCGCCGTGGCCCGGGCCACCGCCGGCAACACCTCCTCCATGCGCGCTGACCGGCAACGGGGCGCTCCCACGGAGGTGGATGCCATCAATGGCTGGCTGGTGAAGCAGGCAGAGAAACTGGGCTTGGCAGTTCCCGCCAACAGGCAGGTGATCACGGCACTAACGGTGCGCTAAAACCCTTGACGAAATATGCGGTTCGAGAAGCGACAACCAGGCTTTCCCGGCGGTCATGGTTTTGCTCTTCGAAACTCGCTTCTCGAACCTCGAACCTGAATGCCCCCCGCCCTACCCTTTCTGAGTCATCCCGACCGCTGCGGCTTTTACCCATCAGCACTGGAATTAGACGCGGTTTTTCGCCATCGTAGCGGGCACTTCTCCGGATTCGTGGAACACCGATGCAACCTCGACATCTTCTGGCCATAGGCCTGATTGCCTCCAGCGGCCTGACCCTGGCTGATAACGAAATCAAGGCGGTAAAAGTCAGTGGCGCCAGTCACCCCAGCCTGGCCGGGGAGCTGCCCACCGGCACCCTGACCCTGGACCGGGAAACCCTGGCCAGCATGCCCGCCGGTAACCTGACGGAAGTGCTGGATACCGTGGGCGGCCTGCAGGCCAGTCAGCTCTTTGGCATTAACGGCAGCGAGGCCAGCCTGGACCTGCTGGGCTTTGGCGCCACCGCCAACCAGAACACCCTGATCCTGCTCAATGGTCGCCGCCTCTCGAATATTGATCTGGCCAGCCCCTTCCTCAGTGGCATTCCCCTGGCCGCCATTGAGCGTATCGAGATCCTTCCTGGCGCGGGTGCAGCCTTGTACGGCAATGGCGCCGTGGGCGGGGTGATCAATATCATCACCCGCCGCCGCTATGAAAACAGCGCCGGGCTGGAAGTGAATGGCGGCAGCTATGGCACCCTTGGCGGCAGCGGCTATGCCACTGGCCAGCAGGGCAACCTGAGCGGCGCCGTGGCCATCAGCACCCTGGACAGCGACGGGTACCGGGACAACAACGCGGTGCGCAATCACAGCGCCTTCGCCGATGTGCGCTACCAGGAGGAAGGTATCGAAGCCTACTTCACCGCCAGCGGCGAAGACCAGGAACTGGGCCTGCCCGGCGGTCGCACCGACGCGCAATTTCGCAATGACCCACAGGGGACCGACACTCCCTTCGATAATGCCGAACAGGACAATTACTGGCTGATGCCGGGCCTGCGCATCGCCTTGCGCGGTAACACCGCGCTGACCCTGGAAGCCAGCAAACGCCGCCAGCAGCAGGCGTTTGAATACGTTTCCAGCGGCAGCGTGGGGGAAACCGTGGTTGAGAGCATCAGCGTCACCCCCAAACTGGAAGGTCAGCACACCACCGGTAGCGCAGTGCACAACTGGACCCTGGGTCTGGATCTGAACGAATACGACTACGACAGCCAGACCAGTTTCGGTGACCGGGAACTGGAACAGAGCCAGCGGGCCTGGTATCTGCACAACCTGGTCAGCCTGACCCCGAAACTTTCCGTCAGCGCCGGGGCCCGCAAGCTGGAAAGCACCCTTAGCGGCGAAGGACAAGACAAGGAGCAGGACGGCGAAATGTACGAGGGCGGGATTCGCTATACCTTCACCGGCAACCTGGCCCTGTTCGCCGGCGCCCAGCGCAGTGTGCGTATTGCCAATGTGGATGAACTGAGTCCTTTCAATCCCCCCATTGATCCGCAAACCGGCAAGGGCTACACCGCCGGGGCCAGCTGGTCCCAGGGACGTCAGCACTCCACCCTGACTTTCTGGCGGGCCGAGATCGACAACGAGATCGTCTTCGACCCAACCGTCGGTGCCTTTGGTAGCAACCGTAACCTGGAAGATCGCACCGTGCACAAGGGCGTCAGCATCAACTCCCGCTGGCGGCTGGACAAGGACCTGATGCTGACCATCAATGCCAGCGCCCAGCAGGCCCGCTTCGACGGTGGCCCCTTCGACCGCAACGACGTCCCGCTGGTGCCGGAACAGACGATGCAACTGATTGCCGACTGGCAGGCCCTGTCCTGGCTGTCCACCCAGATCAGCCACCGCTATGTGGGGGATCGACGGTTCGACGGGGACCTGGACAACCGCTTCCGCAAACTGGACCACTACCGCACCACGGACCTGCAGCTGACTGCTCGCTACCGGGCCATGTACCTCAAGGCCGGGGTCTACAACCTGGAAGATCACCAGGTGGTGGATTACGGTAACTTCAGCAACACCACAAACACGGCCACGCTGTATCCGTTACCGGAACGTCATTACCGCGCCGCGTTTGGCATGGAATTCTAAGGTCATACCCCAACCCCGTTGGAGCCTTGCTCGCAAGGCGAATGAGGTTAACGCTTCGCCTTGCAAGCAAGGCTCCAACGGGAAAAGAGTGATACGCGCCCCCATCAGGAGCCACCATGAGCGACAAGGACAAGACCCGCATCAACCGGGTAATTACCCGCACCGGCGACCGTGGCGACACCGGGCTTGCCGATGGCAGTCGGGTGAGCAAATGGCATCCGCGCATTCAGGTACTGGGTGAGCTGGATGAGCTGAACAGCGCCCTGGGGGTACTGCGAGCCCGGTCCCTGGATACGGATCTGGATACCGTGCTCGGCCTGGCCCAGCAATTGCTGTTCGATATCGGTGGCGAGCTGGCGATCCCCGGTCGCCGGGTCATCGACGATCACGATCTGGTGGAACTGGAATCCCGGGCGGATACCTTCAATGCGGAGCTGCCGCCGCTGAAAGAGTTCGTTCTCCCCGGGGGCCACCCGGATGCCGCCTGGTGCCATCACTGTCGCACGGTCGCCCGGCGCACCGAACGCCACCTTGTTGCCCTTCTGGAAGCCGACGAAGACGCCGTCAATCCGGTCAGCCTGGCTCTGATCAATCGCCTTTCTGATCTGCTATTCGTGATGGCCCGGGTGATCAATCTGCGCCAGGAATCACCGGAGACGCTTTGGACGCCGAAAGGCTGAGGAACAAGTTGCAACGGCCATTGTGAAAACATTGTGCAACCCTGACGCAAAAGCAGAGGCCCGGGCTACACTGTAAGCCCGGATTGATGATGTTTTGCCATGGGCATCCGCAACAAACTCTTTGTCATTTTCCTTTCCACCTTCCTGGTGCTCACCCTGGCGGCCAGCGGTTTCTATTACCTGGCCTTTCTGGGCAGCCTGGAAACCTATCTGGATGAACGCCAGCAGGCCCAGGTAGAAAGGCTGGCAGATCATCTGGGTCTGCTCTACCAGCAACGTGGCGGCTGGCAATTCCTGATGGACGATCCCCGCCTGCTTAAACGACTCTACCGGCTGGCCGGCGACCGGGATGATGACCGGGACAGCCGTGCTGATCACCGCCACCTGCAACTGCTGGATGCACATCGGCAGCGGCTGCTGGGCCCACCGGTGCCACCGAAATTCCGTTCGGAAATCCCCGTCCAGGTCGGCCCTGGTATCGTTGGCTACCTGACTTACCCGGACCAGGAAGCCATCCGCGACAAGCTGGACCAGCGCTTCATGGGCCGCCAACTGCGCTTCATCGGCTGGATGCTGTTTGTCGGTGTCTTGCTGTCACTGCTGGTCTCCTGGCTGCTGGCTCGCCACCTGGTGGCTCCGATTCTGGCCCTGTCCAAGCACACCCGCGATCTCCAGGAAGGCCATTACAGCGCCCGTCTGGAAAGCCGGCGCCGGGACGAACTGGGTACGCTCACCGACCAGGTGAATCAGTTGGCACAACGACTGGATCAGGGCCAGCAGGCCCGTCAACGCTGGTTCTCGGACATTGCCCACGAGCTGCGCACCCCGGTGGCAATCCTGCAGGGGGAACTGGAAGCCATCAGCGATGGCATTCGCCCCTTGAGCCCGGCGTTCATCAAGTCCCTGGAAGGAGAAGTGGCCCAGCTCACCCACCTGATCAACGACCTGCACGATCTGGCGCTGGCCGACGGTGGCAATCTGCGTTACCAGTTCCATCGAGACGATCTGGCGGACCTGCTTGGCGAGGTGGTCGACAGTTATCGCAACAGCTTTAGCCAGCAGAGCATCAGCCTGGAAACCCATCTTCCCGACCGAGCCGTTATCGATATGGACCCGGTGCGTATTCGCCAGTTGCTGGACAACCTGATGCAGAATTCGCTCAAGTACACGGCCAGCGGCGGGACCTTGAGCCTGTCCCTGACACAGCAGTCAGGCCAATGGGAACTCCTTGTCGACGACAGCGCCCCCGGCGTGCCCGACGATGCCCTGCCCCGCCTGTTCGATCATCTCTACCGGGTGGAAAGCTCTCGCAACCGCCGCACGGGGGGGGCCGGCCTGGGGCTGGCTATCTGCCAGCGGATTATTGAAGCCCATGGCGGCACCATTGCGGCAGCACACAGTCCTCTGGGCGGCGTTCGCATCTGCATTACCCTGCCGGGAGGCGCCCCATGAATCGCATCCTGATCGTGGAAGACGAGCCCCGCCTGTCACAACTGATGGCGGACTATCTCCAGCACGCGCACTTTCACACCGAGCAGACTGACAGCGCAAGGCAGGCTATGGCGTTGGCAAAAAAGGAACACTTTCAGGCCATTCTGCTGGATCTGATGCTACCGGATGGTGATGGTATGGAAGTGTGCAAGGCCATTCGCCAACACAGCCAGGTGCCGATCCTGATGGTCACCGCCCGGGTGGATGAAGTGGATCGTCTGCTGGGCCTGGAGCTGGGCGCCGATGATTATATCTGCAAGCCCTTCAGCCCCCGGGAAGTGGTGGCCAGGGTCAAGGCGGTATTGCGCCGGGCCAATCCGCAACAAGACAGTTCCACCCCCACCCTGACTCTGGACGAGGAGCGTTATGAGGCAGTCATGGGTTCACAGCGGGTCGCTCTCACCGCCATTGAGTTTGCCCTGCTTGCCACCCTGGCCCGCCACCCCGGCCGTATCTGGTCCCGGGACCAGTTGATGGATGAAATCTACCAGGATCACCGGGTAGTGTCCGACCGCACCATCGACAGCCACATCCGCAAACTGCGCCGCAAACTCAGCGACGGGGATGACGCATCCCATGACTGGATCGGCAGTGTTTACGGAGTGGGATACCGGTTGGAGCAGCCATAACAGCCGCAAGCGACAAGCCTCAAGCTGCAACATGGTGAAAGGTTTTATGATCGAAAACCGCTGAGGCCGCGCCCCTACTTTGGGCGCGGCCTCAGCGCTGAAAAGCACAGAATCCAGGATTCGCGTTTTAGCTTGCAGCTTGAGGCTTGTAGCTTGTCACTGCTTCTTCCTTTTTTCCTGCATATTCCTTGCACGCTTCCCGCCCATACTGATCCCACACATTCACAGGGACTCACAGAGTCACAAGGAGAGCATCATGAAAAAACTGGCTATCGTTGCCCTGGCTATCTTTACCACTTCCGCTTTTGCCTATGGCCCCGGTCATAAAGGCGGGGAGCAAATGGTTGAGCGCCTGGAAAAGAAACTGGAACTGAGCGAAGCGCAAAGCACCCAGCTCAAAGCGATTTTTCAGGAGCAGGGCGAAAAGATGAAAGCCTTGCACGAAGAAACACAAAGCAAGATGAACCAGGTATTGACCCCGGCGCAGCAGGAAAAGCTGGCTGAGATGAAAGAGCAACGCAAGGCACGCTGGGAAGAACGCAAGGAAAACTGGAAGGAAAACAAGGGCAAGCGCGGAGAGTAATCCGCGCTAATGCCTTATCCCGCGCGATACACAAAACCCGGCCATTAAAGACCTGGGATAATGTCCGTTCTTTGCCGTAGGAGCATCGCTCCCGGCGCGATTCCAACGTAGCCAATCGCGCCGCCAGCGACGCTCCTACAGCAACGCCCGTCGCATATCTGTCAACAACTGGCTCAGGTAGGTCGTGAACCGGGCCGCATCGGCCCCATCAATCACACGGTGATCATAGGACAGGCTCAACGGCAGCATCAGCCGGGGCTGAAACTGTTCACCATCCCAGACCGGCTGCAGGTCGGACCGGCTCACCCCGAGGATGGCCACTTCCGGCCAGTTCACGATGGGCGTAAAGGCCGTGCCGCCAATGCCTCCCAGCGAAGAAATACTGAACGTCCCGCCCTTCATGTCTGCCGGTGTCAGTTTGCGATTGCGGGCCTTTTCCGCCAGCTCACTCATTTCCAGGGCAATGGCTTTCAGCCCCTTCTTGTCCGCATCCTTGATCACCGGCACCACCAGCCCATTGGGGGTGTCCACGGCAATGCCGATGTTGATGTAGTGCTTCTGGATCAGCGCCTCACCACTGTTTTCCAGGGAGCTATTGAAACGGGGGAATTCCTTCAAGGCTCTGGCACAGGCACTGACCAGAAACGCCAGCATGGTCAATTTGACGCCCTCTTTTTCCAGGGCCTTGTTCTGTTGTTTGCGGAAAGCTTCCAGGTCAGTGATATCCGCATTGTCATGCTGGGTGACATGGGGAATGGTCAGCCAGGAGCGAGTCAGGTTCTGGGCGGACACCTTGCGCAGCTTGTTGAGCTCCAGCCGCTCGATCTCGCCGAACTGGCTGAAATCAATTTCCGGCAATTCCACCGCCAGCCCACCGCCAGCTGCGGCAGGTGCACCTTCAAGGCGCTGTTTCACCCAGGCGTGTACATCTTCCTTGAGGATTCGGTCCTTGGGACCGGTGCCGTTGACCTGGGCCAGATCGACACCCATTTCCCGGGCCAGTTTGCGGACCGCCGGGCCAGCATGCACGGACTTTGAGGGGGAACCGGCATCCGCCGTGGTTGGCTGCGACGTTGCCGGAGCCGGTTTTTGCTCGGTGGAGGCCTGCTCCGGGGCTGGCGTCGGCTTTGTCTCTGACTTTTCTGCCGCCTCGGCTTTGTTGTCCGCTGCCGGCTTGCCGCCGGCCACCGCCATGGTCAGCAGCGCATCGCCGGTGCCGACCTTGTCACCCACCTTCACCGCCACCGATTCCACCTTGCCGGCGGAGGGAGAAGGAATTTCCAGGGACGCCTTGTCCGATTCCACCACCACGATGACCTGCTCCTGCTCGAGCTCATCACCCACGGCCACATTCACTTCGATAATTTCTGCGGAATCGATATCGCCCAGGTCCGGGACTGAAACGGTTTCGCTGCCACCGCTTTGCTGCGCTTGCGACGCTTCGGACTCACCCCCTTCTTGCGGCTTTGACTCCGTATCCGGTTTTTCCTCTGCGGCCTGCGACGGTTCACTGGCAGCCTCGGAGCCCGCGGAGGCCTGATCTTCCGACTCGACTTCGGCCTCCACTTCCATCAGTTCATCGCCTTCCTTGACCCGATCCCCCACCTTGACGCTGATGGCGGTAATTTTTCCCGCTTGCGGTGCGGGCACTTCCACCGTGGCCTTGTCGGATTCCAGAACAATAATGGTGTCTTCTGCGGCAATGGTGTCGCCGACTTTCACGCTGATCTCGATGACGTCAACAGGATCACTGCTGCCCACATCGGGAACACGAATCATGCTCTTACTCACACCGGTCTCCTTTTGTGAGATCACGTTGGGGTGCGATCAATGCATCACCGGATAGGGTTTATCCGTATCGATGCCGTATTTTTCGATGGCCTTTTTCACGGTAGACGCCTCCACCTTGCCGTCCTTGCGCAATGCACTGAGCGCCGCCAGCACCACGAAATGACGATCCACCTCAAAGAAGTGGCGCAGTTTCTGGCGGGAATCGCTGCGGCCGAAACCGTCGGTGCCCAGTACCGTATACGGTGCGTGTATCCAGGGCCGGATCTGGTCGGCAAAGGCGCGCATGTAGTCGGTGGACGCGATCACCGGACCGTCGCGACCATCCAGGCATTTCTCTACCCAGGTGCGCTCGCGCTCTTTATCCGGGTTAAGGATTTCATCCCGGTCCAGGCGCAGACCTTCCCGGCGCAGTTCGTTGAAGCTGGTGACACTCCACACATCTGCCGCCACCCCGAAGTCATCCCGGAGCAGCTCCGCTGCTGCTTCCACCTCGCGCAGAATGGTGCCGCAACCCAGCAACTGCACGCGGGGGGATTTCTTGGTTTTTCCCTTGCCTTCACGCAACAGGTACATGCCCCGGCGAATACCTTCTTCGGCCCCCTCCGGCATGGCACCGTGCACGTAGTTTTCGTTCATCAGCGTCAGGTAATAGAAGACCTTTTCATTGTCTTCATACATGCGTTTCAAGCCGTCATGGAGGATCACCGCCAGCTCATAGCTGTAGGTCGGGTCGTAACTGACACAGTTGGGGACCGTGCTGGCCAGGATGTGACTGTGACCATCCTGATGCTGCAGCCCTTCCCCATTGAGCGTGGTGCGTCCAGCGGTGGCGCCCAGCAGAAAACCGCGGGCCTGACTGTCACCGGCGGCCCAGCACAGGTCGCCAACGCGCTGGAAACCGAACATGGAGTAATAGATATAGAACGGGATCAGGGTGAAATCGTGCACGCTGTAGCTGGTGGCGGCGGCCAGCCAGCCGGACATGGCGCCCGCTTCGTTGATCCCCTCTTCAAGGATGCGACCCTTCTTGTCTTCCCGGTAATACATGACCTGACCGGCATCCTCGGGCTCGTATTTCTGGCCACCAGAGGAATAGATACCCAGTTGCCGGAACAGGCCTTCCATGCCAAAGGTACGCGCCTCATCGGGCACAATCGGCACCACCCTTTCACCGATCTGCTTGTCCTTGATCAGCGCACTCATCATGCGCACAAACGCCATGGTGGTGGAAATCTCCCGGTCGCCACTGCCTTCCAGGAAGTTGGCAAAAATATCCAGCCCGGGCAGGGTCAGTGCCTGACTGGCCTGCTGGCGACGCACCGGCATATAACCGCCCAGCTTGTCGCGCTGTTCTTTCATGAAACGCATTTCCGGGGAGTCGGCGTCCGGCCGGTAGTAGGGCACATCCTTGAGTTCTTCGTCGGTAAACGGCATATCGAAGCGATCACGGAATTCCTTGAGACTTTCCAGATCCAGCTTCTTCATCTGATGGGTCTTGTTGACCGCTTCACCGGCGCCGGTGGCGTACCCTTTTACGGTCTTGGCCAGAATCACCGTGGGCCGACCGGTGTGGTTCACCGCCGCATGGTAGGCCGCGTAGACCTTGAACGGATCGTGGCCACCGCGATTGAGGCGGTACACCTCATCGTCGGACATGTGCTCTACCAGCTTCTTCAGCTCCGGGTACTCACCGAAGAAATGCTCACGAGTATAGGCGCCGCCGTTTTTCTTGTAGGCCTGGTATTCCCCGTCCACGCACTCTTCCATGCGCCGGCGCAGCAGGCCCTGGTTATCCCGTTCCAGTAGCGGATCCCAGAGTCGCCCCCAGACCACCTTGATCACATTCCAGCCGGCCCCACGGAATACGCCTTCCAGTTCCTGAATGATCTTGCCGTTACCGCGCACCGGGCCATCCAGCCGCTGCAGGTTGCAGTTGACCACAAAAATCAGGTTATCCAGTTTCTCCCTGCCAGCCAGGGCCAGGGCACCCAGAGACTCCGGCTCGTCCATTTCGCCGTCGCCCAGGAAGGCCCATACCTTGCGATCATCCTTCTGGATCAATTCACGGTTTTGCAGGTATTTCATGATATGGGCCTGGTAGATGGCCTGGATCGGCCCCAGCCCCATGGACACGGTGGGAAACTGCCAGAAGTCCGGCATCAACCAGGGATGCGGATAGGAGGACAGGCCCTTGCCATCCACCTCCCGGCGAAAGTTATCCAGCTGCTCTTCGCTGATGCGTCCTTCCAGGTAAGCGCGGGCATACACCCCCGGCGCGGAATGGCCCTGGAAAAACACCAGGTCCCCTTCGTTCTTGTCACTGGGGGCCCGGAAGAAATGATTGAATCCCACATCGTAAAGGGTGGCGGAGGACGCAAAGGAGGCAATATGGCCCCCCAGTTCGTCGTCATTCATGTTGGCCCGCATCACCGTGGCCAGGGCATTCCAGCGCACCAGAGAACGCACCCGGCGTTCCATGAAAATATCACTGGGAATCGGCACTTCGTCCTTGGCGGGAATAGTATTGAGGTACGGGGTATTGAGGTGGGTTCGGTGGATGCCCTGTTCCTGGGCCTCATTGGTGATGGTATCCAGTAACCAGGCGGCCCGCTCCGGGCCTTCGCGCTCGACGACGGACTCCAGGGCTTCAAGCCACTCCCGGGTTTCCGCCGGGTCCATATCATCAAAGAAACTTCTTTTGTGCATGGGCGTGCGTCCTTTTTCGCGTTGCCAGGCGGCACGACAGGATCACTGCAGCACCGCAGAAATAAACGCCCGGGGGTGTTGGGCGAGCCACTACAAGCACTTTCCATACTAGCCGCAATGACTGGCCGGTCAAATGACGATAATCACCAGAGGCGGGTCACAGGCGGATGTTTTGGTATGGCAAGATCCCTTTCAGCATGACCACTGCCGCTACAGGACGACATCAGACCTAAGTCTGATCGAGAGAAAAATACTTTGACACTTCCCGTAGGGTGCACGGAGCCCAAGCGAACTGCACCAGTCAAAGCCGGAGTGGTGCAGTTCGCTTGGGCTCAGTGCACCCTACGCATGTCCAGAACACCTTGGGTAATTATCGTCAGATCACGATGATCCACAGCGCTGACAGGATCAGCCAGATGGCAACACAGCGCAGCAGCAGCCCCTGCAGTGACTCCAGATGATCCAGGGCAGCAGACAGGGAGCCTGGCTCCCCTGACGGTGACGTTTCCAGTGCCACATTGACCACCTGCTGCAGGGAGTCGCCGCTATGCTCCTGATGCAGCCAATGGCCCCGCATTTTCTCCATCACTGCGGTGAAGTCGCCGGCCAGCGCCATGCTCAACACCAGCAATCTGTTCGCCGGCCAGCAGGCCCAGCCATCCAGGCGGGTCTGCCAGCTATTGCCCTGCTCTTCACCGGCCCGGCTCAACCAGGCCCGGTTCAGCACCACCAGAAATGCCGCACCGAAACCCAGCAGCACCAGCCAGAAAATCGCCACAAAGAGGCCCTGTTCCCGGGCCAGAATTCTTTCCGTCAGGGCACTCTGGTAGTCAGGGTCCCCCGGCGTTCCGGTCACATCGAATTCATCCGTGGCCAGAGCAGCAAAGCCTTCCGGGTCGTTCATGCGGCCACGCACCAGCAATTCATCCACGTGACGAAACTCGCTTTGCCCACCGACCAGCCACAGCATCAGTGCAATGCCCAATGCCAGCACTAGCAGCTGCCCCCAGAATCCATCTAGCCAGCACGTCAGGGCCGCAATCAGCACTGCCGGCAACAGCACCGCCAGCCACCAGACCCGTTGTCCTTGCCCCAGGCGATTGCTCCATTGCTGCAACCAGCCCTGATGACGCTGCGGATTGCTAATCCAGAGCGGCCAGCTGGTATCCAGTCTGCGTAGACCAAGCACCAGTATCAGCACCAGAAATTTCATGCCATTTCCTCCTTGAATGCAGCCAGGCGGGCCCGGTAATCCGCCCAGTCGAAAGCGGGCCCCGGGTCGGTCTTGCGACCCGGGGCAATATGTTCATGGCCGGTGATACGGGTATCGTCAATCGCCGGATAATGGGTCTGCAACAGCCAGGTCAGCTCCGTCAATGTCGCGTACTGTGCCTCTTCATAGGGGACTGTATCTGCGCCTTCCAGCTCAATGCCGATGGAAAAATCATTACAGTTTTCCCGCCCGGCAAAGCAGGATATGCCCGCATGCCAGGCACGCTGGTCGCAGGGAACAAACTGCAACAGGCTGCCGTCGCGCCGGATAAGGAAGTGAGACGACACGGTAAGTTGGTGGATTTCGCGGAAGTAGGGATGATCGTCCGGGTTCAGGCAGTTCTGGAACAGGGCCTGAATATAATCACCGCCGAACTGCTCCGGCGGCAGGCTGATGTTATGGATCACCAGCAGGGAAATGTCATCGGGGTCGGGACGGAGGTTGAAATTGGGTGATGGACACCATTGTGCCTGGTCAACCCGGTGTTCGTTGAGGGTGAGCACCCGCGCTAGCTCCTTATTCCCGCGCGGTGCCGACCAACCTAATGTTGAACGTTGGCCTGCATACGGCGCAGGTCGCCAATAACCGCTTCCAGAGCCCGATCGAACAGGGCTCCCTCTTCGATGAGTTTAACAGTCCCTTCATGCAGGGCAACGGCCAGGGTGTAAGCAGTAAACTCTTCCACCTTGATCCCCCGGCGGTTGGTAAACACCATCTTGACGCCGCCACGGATGTTGGCTGCCAGTTTGGCCCGGCGAGGTTCGTCAACCTCGACAATTTCAATCCACTGGCCCGGAGAGAGCTGGCCGGCTTTTTTCACCAGAAAATGGTTTTCCGGTAAGGCCGCGCTCTGTTCCTGCTGCTGAGGCTCCGCGGCCGGCATTTCCGGCTGCACCGCCACGCGCTCGGTTTCCAGGCCTTTAAGCAATTGCTGGTGTACATCCCGGAATTTGGTCAGCAGCTGCTTCGCTTCGGCATCATCGTAACTGATCTGACCCAGGCCATTATGGAGGGTTTTGAGCAGTTTCGGGCTGAGTGCCTTGAGCTTTTCCAGAGCGCCCTGATCGCGATGCGGGAGAACACTCCAGACGACGCCGTCGACAACCTTGACCTGCTGTTGCCAGGCTTCACTGTCAGCCCCTTCGCGCAACCAGGTCAGGTACAGCACCTGTTGCCAGCCCTGCCGGAGCAGACGTACCACCACATCCGGTAATTGACGCCCTGCCATGCGCTTGTCCAGCACGGCCACCACTTCCTGGCGTGCCTGCTCGGCGCGGGCCTTGCCCTCTTCCGCCTCTCGGACACGTTGCTCCACCCGTTCTGAACGTGAGCGCTGACTATCAAAAAAGCCCTGGAATTCATCAAGCAGGGTGGCAAACAGGCTGGCATCATCCTCGAAATCATCGATGATGCGGTGTACTGCATGATTGATACGCTGATACAGGTCATCCTGAATGCCCTGCTGCGGATCCCACTGGTTACCCGCCCGGGCCAGCATGTTGAGCAGCAGCCGGGCTTCGTGATTGTCATTGCTGAAGAAGGTCTTGTCGGTGATTGCCACTTTCAGCAGGGGAATCTGCAAGCGGCCGATCAACGCCTTGATCTCCGAGGGCAGGCCCTCGTCATCAAGAATAAAATCAAACAGCAGGGACACCAGGTTGATCACATCGTCATCGGCCTGATCCAGGGCATGGATGGCTTCACCATGCTCACTGTCGAGCAATTCGGAGAGATCTTCCTTCAGGTTGGCCCGCTCGCCGTCTTTCTCACTCAGGCTTCGCTCCACCCGCTGCAGGCGATTGAGCACCCCCATCAAATCATCGGAGCTGACCTGGTGAACGGAGGCCGCATTGGCCACCGGGGCGCCATTCAGATAGGGCACACCATTCTGCATGACCGCCATGGCCGCGTTCATATCAACGGCGGGCGCGGCGCCGTTCGCCGGCGCAACACCGCCCTGCATACCACGCATGGTGACCAACAGCTCTTGGAGCAAGCCGAACATCTGGTCGTTACCGCCAGCGCCAGCACCGGAGGAGGACGACTGCCCCCCCGACAGAGAACGGTTCCCGGGTTTGCGAACAGGCGCGATCGGCGCCGTTTTCATGTCCGGCAGGACCCCGGCATCCACCAACACCTTGTTGGCTTCGGACACCATAAAGCCGGTTTCCGCCATCACCTCACGCTCAAACAGCTTGAGAATGATCAGCCTGGCCTTGATGTCCAGGGACAGCTTTTCCAGCCCCTGGTTGAATGCATCCACCAACTGGCGGGGTTCCAGCGGGTTGTTGCGCTCGGTGATCTCCGCCTTGCTTTCGAACAAGTATTCCAGGCGATGACACAACACTTTCAGCTGTTCCGCGCAGCCGTTGCGGGCTCTGCGGGCCATATTGTCCAGTGCCACCGACGTTTCCAGCTCTTCTTCGTTGACCAGGGCCAAGGAGTCCAGATCAAACTTGGCATTTTCCAGAGACTCAGCCTGCTCCTGCCCCTGCCCGAGACAGGCAAACTGATGCTGTATGGCCTGTTTCAAGCCGGCAGTGAGCCCGGCTCGCTGCACGCGCAGCTCCCGCATGGCATCAAAATAGCGCTCGCGCTCGCTGTCGGTCTCTTTCTCGGCCAGATCGTAGAGCCGGTCGTCCGCACCATCCAGCATGTCCTCAAGGTAGGAAGAGGCCACTGACACATAGCGGTCACGGACTTTTTCGATAGGCCTGGGCAGGCTGTTGACAGCGGCTTTGCCGGCAACCGGTTTAAGCTGGGTAACCTTGGCCATGACACCCCCGGGGATAGTACTTCACCCGTTCAGTAAATGGGACTGTGGTTTTAATACTTTACTACGCTATCACACTAGCTGGGTACGAATTTTGAACTAGTTCGCACGTCACACTTTGTGTTTAAGCCACCACAAACACGTCGCCAGCTTTCCCTGCCCGCTAAATTCCCATAGCCTAAGGCCTTTTGGGGAAATGGACGAGAGCCATGGAGCAAGCGGTTACCATTCTTAAACAGATCAGCGGTTTCCTGTGGGGATGGCCGGCACTGATTCTGATTGCCGGTACCGGCATCTACCTGACCCTGATACTGCGGTTCCTGCCCCTGCGGCAGCTGGGGTTCGGTTTCAAGCAGATGTTCGGCCCCCAGACCGGGGTCGGTACCATCGGCGCAGGTGCCGCCCTGGCCACGTCCCTGTCCGCCACCATCGGTACCGGTAACATCGTGGGGGTCGCCACCGCCATTCATTCCGGTGGCCCGGGGGCGCTGGTATGGATGTGGCTGATCGCTCTGGTCGGCATGGCCACCAAATACGCGGAAGCCGTTCTGGCGGTGCAATATCGGGAAAAAGATGCCGCCGGACAATATGTTGGCGGCCCCATGTACTACATCCAGAATGGGCTGGGCCGTAACTGGCGCTGGCTGGCCATTGCCTTCGCCATCTTCGGCATGCTGGCCGGATTCGGTATCGGTAACAGCGTCCAGGCCAACTCCGTGGCCCACGGCCTGCAGGACAGCTTTGGCTTGCCGGCATGGATTACCGGGGTAACCCTGGCCGTGCTGGTTGGCCTGGTCGTCCTGGGTGGCGTAAAACGCATCGCCTCCGTGGCCACGTTCATCGTCCCGTTCATGGCGCTGACCTATCTGCTGGCCGGCCTGGTTGTCCTGGTGGACCATGCCGAAGCGCTGCCCGCGGCTCTGGCCCTGTGCTTTGAAAGCGCCTTTACGGGCACCGCCGCCGCTGGCGGCTTCGCCGGCGCCCTGGTCAAGGAAGCCATCCGCTTCGGTATCGCCCGTGGCATCTTTTCCAATGAAGCAGGCTTGGGCAGCGCCCCCATTGCCCATGCTTCCGCCAATACCGACCACCCCGCCCGCCAGGGCTCCATCGCCATGCTGGGCACCTTTATCGATACCATCATTGTCTGCTCCATCACCGGCCTGGCCATTGTCTCCTCCGGCGCCTGGACCAGCGGCGAGGAAGGCGCGCCGCTTTCCGCCCTGGCCTTTTCCTCCACGTTCGGGGACTTCGGTAATGTGATCGTGGCCGGGGGGCTGGCGATCTTTGCCTTCACCACCCTGCTGGGCTGGAGCCTGTACAGCGAACGCTGCACCCAGTTCCTGTTCGGTGACCGGGCCATTCTGCCCTTTCGGGTCATCTGGGTACTGGCGGTGCCCCTGGGGGCCGTGGTCAGCCTGAACCTGGTCTGGGCATTGGCGGACATCATGAATATCCTGATGGCGATACCCAACCTGATTGCTCTGTTATTATTGTCTCCCGTGGTGGTCCGCCTGAGCCGGGAATTCTTTACCCACCGGCCGGATTGAAGGCACCATCGCCGCATAACACGACCCCGCAGGCCTGCCTGCGGGGTCTTTCATTGAGTTCAGCACCGAGAACAGCATGACCATCACCCTGCCCGACTATGTGCGTGACGACATTCAGCGCAACGTAAGCTTTGCCCTGGAAGAAGACATCCGCAGCGGTGACATCACCGCCCAGCTCATCGACGCCGATAGCGAAAGCACCGCCACCATCATCACCCGCGAAAACGCCGTCATGTGCGGCATTCCCTGGGCGGATGAAGTGTTCCGGCAACTGGGCGATGTGCAGATTGAGTGGCATGTGGAGGATGGTGATCGACTGACTGCGGACACCACCCTGTGCACCCTGAGAGGCAATACCCGCCAGATTCTCACCGGCGAGCGAACTGCGCTGAACTTCCTGCAAACCCTGATGGGCACCGCCACCACGGCGCGCCGCTATGCGGATGCTGTGGCAGGCACCACCGTGACGATTCTGGATACGCGGAAAACCCTGCCCGGCCTGCGAGCTGGCCAGAAATACGCCGTCCTCTGCGGCGGCTGCCAGAACCATCGTGTGGGGCTGTACGATGCGTTTCTGATCAAGGAAAACCATGTGGCGGCCTGCGGAGGAATCACCGCCGCCATTGAGCGCGCCCGGGCACTGGCGCCAGAGAAGAAGATTATTGTGGAAGTGGAAACGCTGGCGGAGCTGGAGGAAGCGGCTGCGCTGAAGCCGGATCAGATTATGTTGGATAACTTTAATGCCAACATGTTGAAATCGGCAGACGATATAGCTACTCGGCAGTCGTGTCTCGAAGTATCTGGCAATCTCACCGTAGACAATGCCGCCTCTTTGCCTTCAAGTCGCCAATGGTTTTTATCATCTGGCGCATTAACCAAACATATCTGGGCAATAGACCTGTCCTTGCGCGTGCAGTCCCAAGCGGATATTGCTCAATCAAAAATCTGAGCGACAGAAAACGAAATCTTGTTATTCCCGGCAGAGCCAAGGAGCGAATAGCGCCACAGTCAAGAAGCATCGGCATATACTCGCCAAGCTCTAAAAGGCCAACCCCTTCACGAAAAAGCCCCTGTCAGTATTTTGACAGGGGCCTTAAGAAGAAAGGAGGCTATATCCTTTCCATAGCCTCCTTTCAGTGCTAAGCACCAAACTTAGTCACGACAGGTTGCGGGAAGATACTTATCTTCCAAACTGCCACTTGCGGATGGGCCGCACAACCAGGCACGGATCGGCTGGGCAGTACCGCGGACAAAATCATTGGCAACAGCTGCAGTAGTTGCATCCGCATCGGTAAACGGACGCAGCTCAACGATTTCACCATTTACAGCGCCGTCGATATTACGAACTTCAACCTGGACCACACCTGCATCCGTGGTTTGAACAGTCTGGACGTACTGGGAAACAGGACCAGTTGCATCCTCGCCACATCCGAACCCGTTTGCAGCAGGTGCTGCAGCAAAGCCCGTCTGTGAAACTTCAGTAACTGTGGTCCTACAAGCACTCGCTGCAAGTACAACCTCGGACATCTTGGAACGAATCGTATAATCTTGGTAGGCAGGCAGAGCGATCGCTGCCAAAATACCGATGATAGCAACCACGATCATCAGTTCGATAAGGGTGAAACCCTGTTGCATTTGCTTCTTCATGTCATTCTCTCCAACGTAAAATTGGCAAATCTTGTTGTTGAGCCCACCCCTGGCGAGCCTCTGCCCTGACCAATGCACAGAGCGGGCCAACTTGTGAAAGACATGAGCCAAAAGCATGAGAAGACCTGCAAACCGGCACTTGCATTGAAACCGCGGTCCGCAGCGCCCATGCTAAAGAGCCTGACGCCCTTACCAGGAGTGTCAGTTAGTGACATTCTGCGTCGCACGCAGTTAGCAATATGTCGTTGATTGTCATTTCCGGGGCGGCAGGGCCGCCTCCTAACAGGCGATCGCGTCAAAACCGCCCCAAAAGACCGTGTCAAACCATTTGCGTATCAGCTCATTGAAAACCGTGCTGCAAGAGCTCGGATGCACCTGAGGAAATAGCGACAAGACTCTGATTTTGCGACATCTGGTCTTCCCTGAACCCCCCACAACCGGTATGTTACGAAAAAAGTGTTGGGCTAACCCACCATACTAAGGATAAACAAGCAGGTTGCCATGACTGACCAGCCCCTTTCTTTCAGCGGTTTACCAAAACGCCTTGTCCGGCAGGAATTACTGACCGCAGAAGACATGCAAAAGGTGCAGCAGAAAGCTCGAGAAGAGCGAGTAAGTCTGGTGCATCAGTTAGTGAGCTCTGGCCGACTGACTGCAATGGTTGTGGCCAATGCCGTTGCGGAGGAGTTTGGCGACCCCATTCTGGATTTGAACGCCTTTCAGCGTGACAGTCTGATAAAGGAGTTGGTCGACCCCAAACTCATTACCAAACACCACGTGCTCCCCCTGTTCCGAAGAGGAAGCCGGCTTTTTGTGGCTGTCGCCGACCCCACAAATCTTCCTGCACTCGAGGAAATTCGGTTCAACACCGGCCTGAATGTCGAAACCATTATTGTTGAGCAGGACAAACTGACTCACTGGATCGACCACCTGGAGTCTGAAGCGGACGAGAGCGCTTTTGATGGCCTGGATGATGATCTTGATGATCTGAACGTCAATGCCGCCGATGAAAAGACCTCTGACGAAACCAAATCCGGGGCAGATGACGCCCCCATTGTTCGCTTCGTCAACAAGCTACTGCTGGATGCCATTAAAGGTGGGGCTTCTGACTTGCATTTTGAGCCCTATGAAAAGTCCTATCGGGTACGATTTCGCCAGGATGGCATCCTGAAGACCGTATCCAAGCCGCCTATCAACATCGCCAGCAAGCTCTCTGCCCGCCTGAAGGTCATGTCCCGGCTGGACATCTCCGAACGACGGGTCCCCCAGGATGGCAGGATCAAGCTCAAAATCTCCAAGACCCGGGCCATCGATTTTCGTGTCAACACCTGCCCCACCCTGTTCGGCGAAAAGATTGTACTGCGGATACTGGATCCCGAATCCGCCAAAATGGGTATTGATGCTCTGGGTTATGAGGAAGACCAGAAACAACTGTATGTGGATGCGCTCCAGAAACCCCAAGGCATGATCCTGGTAACAGGTCCAACCGGGTCAGGGAAAACCGTGTCACTCTATACAGGTGTCAACATTCTCAATACTCCGGAGAGAAACATCTCCACGGCTGAGGATCCCGTTGAAATCAACCTGGAAGGCATCAATCAGGTCAACGTGAACCCCAAACAGGGGATGGATTTTGCGGCGGCCCTGCGCGCGTTTCTGAGGCAGGACCCCGATGTGATTCTGGTAGGGGAAATCCGCGACCTGGAAACTGCCAACATCGCCATCAAGGCAGCCCAGACTGGCCACCTTGTGCTCTCTACCCTGCACACCAATAGTGCCCCGGAAACGTTAACGCGATTGCGCAACATGGGGGTTCCCTCTTTCAATATTGCCACTTCGGTCGTATTGATCATTGCCCAGCGTCTGGCTCGCAGGTTGTGCGAGCACTGCAAAACCGAAGTGGAAATACCTGAACAATCTCTCCGTGAGATGGGGTTCACAGAAGAAGACATCGCTTCCGAATTTACTGTGTACGGCCCTCAGGGTTGCGAAAAATGCAACAACGGCTACAAGGGCCGCGTGGGGATTTATGAGGTAGTGAAAATCACTGACGGGATTGCCCGCATCATCATGGAGGAGGGCAACTCAATTCAGATTGGCGATCAGTGCCGCAAGGAAGGCTTCAATGATCTTCATCGCTCTGGCTTGGTAAAAGCCATGCAAGGCGTCACCAGTCTGGAAGAAGTTAACCGAGTAACCAGCGGACACTAAATTATGGCCAAAAAAGCTTCTGAACAAAAAAGTGCCACCTTCGTGTACGAAGGCCTTGATCGCCAAGGCAAGAAAATCAAAGGGGAAACGACTGGGAAAGGCCCCGCACTTGTACGTGCCGAACTTCGCAAACAAGGCATCCAGGCCAAGAGGGTCACCAAAAAGCGAGAAGTCAACCTGGGCGGCAAGAAAAAAATCAAGCCCATGGATATCGCTATTTTCACTCGCCAAATGGCGACCATGATGAAAGCAGGCGTGCCCCTGGTTCAATCTTTCGAGATTGTAGCCGATGGCTTGAGCAATCCATCCATGAAAGATGTGGTTATGAAGCTCAAAGTGGACGTTGAAGGAGGCAATAACTTCGCCAACGCCCTACGTAATCACCCGCTGCTTTTTGATGACTTATATTGCAGCCTTGTGGACGCTGGCGAACAGTCAGGCTCACTGGAAGTAATGCTCGACCGCGTTGCGCTTTACAAAGAAAAAAGCGAAGCACTGAAACTCAAAGTTAAAAAAGCACTGAAATATCCGATCAGCGTTATTTGCGTTGCAATTATTGTTACGGGCATTCTTCTTGTAAAGGTTGTGCCCACATTTAAAGACCTTTTCGAAGGATTTGGTGCAGAACTCCCCGCCTTTACACAATTTGTGATTGGAATATCCGATATCCTGATTGATAATTTCTTGATATTCATAGTCTCCATAATTGCGTTTATTTTTATATTCACTGAAGCAAAAAAACGCTCCAAAGCATTTCGTGATGCCATTGATCGGCTGCTGTTAAAGCTCCCAATCGTGGGGGACATTACTTTCAAAGCCACTATCGCTCGCTACGCGCGCACTCTTTCAACCACTTTTTCTGCTGGGGTCCCACTCATTGACGCACTTGATGCTTGCGCAGGGGCGACAGGCAATGTTGTGTACCGAAATGCTGTACTTCAGGTAAAAGATGACGTATCCACTGGCCAGCAACTGCAATTTGCGATGCGCTCAACGGGCGTCTTTCCTGCGATGGCCTTACAAATGACAGCTATTGGTGAAGAATCTGGTGCCCTGGATGCCATGCTGGAAAAAGTGGCAATTTATTATGAGGAAGAGGTAGACGCTGCTGTCGATGGCCTGACAAGCATGATGGAGCCCCTCATTATGTCGGTACTCGGCGTCCTTATTGGTGGTTTGATTATCGCGATGTACCTCCCCATCTTCCAGCTTGGCCAAGTGGTATAAAGTGCCCGAGATGATTCATTTACTTTCCACAAGCCCAGCCCTTCTTGTTGGGCTCTGTGTCTTTATGGGCCTGTTGGTCGGAAGTTTCCTTAACGTGGTGATTTACCGTCTGCCGGTAATGATGGAGCGCAGCTGGAAGCAGGAGGCCCGGGAAATTCTGGCGCTTCCCCCGGAGGAGGATGGCGAGATTTTCAATCTGGTCACCCCCCGCTCCCGATGCCCCAAGTGTAACCATGCCATTACCTGGTACGAGAATATCCCGGTCATTAGCTGGCTGGTGCTGAAAGGCAAATGCAGAGAGTGCCATACGCCCATCAGCAAGCGTTATCCGGTTATTGAGCTGACCAGTGGTCTGCTGGCCGGGCTGTGTGCCTGGCATTTCGGTTACGGCCCCTGGTTGCTCTTTATGCTGTTTGCCACCTGGACCCTGCTCGCCGCGGCCATGATTGATGCGGATACCACCCTACTGCCAGACAGCATGAATTATCTGCTGCTGTGGGCCGGCCTGCTGGCAGCCTTGATAGGGGTGTCACCGGTATCCCTGCCCGATGCGGTGGCTGGCGCCATGGCGGGCTATCTTTCCCTGTGGAGCGTGTACTGGCTGTTCAAGCTACTCACCGGCAAGGAAGGGATGGGCTATGGTGATTTCAAATTGCTGGCCGCCCTGGGGGCCTGGACGGGCTGGCAGTATCTCCCGCTGATTATCCTGTTGTCTTCCGTGGTGGGACTGGTGTTTACCCTTCTCGCGACGCTGTTCGGTGGTGAAAAACGTACCCAGATCCCCTTCGGTCCCTATCTGGCCGCCGCCGGCTGGATTGCCTTGCTGTGGGGCGATACCATCGTCAGTTCGTATCTGGGGATGTTTAAGATCAGTTGACAGTGGACAATTGATAATTGACAGCTAAAAGCAAAACCTAAAGCTTGGACGAGTTTGAGCTTTCGCTGTCAACTGTCCACTATCAACTGTCAACTCTTCCCCCAATAAGCTATTGCATCACAGCCATCCGTTAATTGACTGTGTTGAATTCGGAGTTCCCCCCTATGTTCGTAGTCGGCCTGACTGGTGGCATTGGTAGTGGCAAGACCGCTGCCACGGATTTCCTCGCCCAGCAGGGCATCACCATTGTCGATGCAGATCTGGCGTCCCGGGTGGTGGTAGAGCCAGGCCAGCCCGCGCTTGAGCGTATCGCCGAGCATTTTGGTGAGCATGTTCTCACTGAGGAAGGCGCCCTTGATCGCCGTGCCCTGCGCGAGATCGTGTTTGCGGACGCGAGCGCACTGAAAGTTCTTGAAGGCATTACTCACCCGGCCATCGGTGAAGAGCTGAAACGACAGATTACGGCCAGCCAGTCCCCCTATACCGTCCTGGTTTCCCCGCTACTGCTGGAAACCAGCCAGAAAAACCTGGTGGATCGTATTCTGGTGGTTGATGCCCCCGCAGAACTGCAGGTGCAACGCACCATGGCCCGCGACCATGTGCCTGAAGACCAGGTTGCCGCCATCATGAAAGCTCAGATGGAAAGGACCAAACGCCTGGACCAGGCCGACGATGTGATTGAGAATCACGGGTCGCTGCAGGCATTTCATGCGCAACTCACAGACCTGCATCAACGCTATCTAAAAATGGCCAACGCACTCTGAACATGTCTGATACCGATAACACCACCCGTACCTATCCCTGTCCCCAATGCAAATCCCTTACCCGCTGGGACAATAACCCCTGGCGCCCTTTCTGTTCCGAACGTTGCAAACTGATTGATCTGGGCGACTGGGCGGCGGAGCGCCATGCAATTCCCGGTGATGACAATGCACCCGGGGATTTCGAAGAGTTTTGATCGTCTGACGGGATAAGCTGCGGATTGGGCTGCTCGTGCAACAGTGCGAATAAACCCGTGCCTCTTTCTCTAACAGGGGCGTAACGGGGAGAGGCGCCAACGCCTACCCTAGGGTGCCACTGAGCCTAAGGCGAACTGCACCGAACCGATTCGGTGGCTGGATGGTGCAGTTCGCCTTAGGCTCAGTAGCACCCTACACAGGTTCAGAGGCAGAGCCCGGCCAAAAGGCACGAATCCCCGCCACGCCAACGGCACCGTGCTGGCGGGCCTTGTCCAGATCCGCTGGCGAGACGCCCCCCAACCCATAACAGGCCAGCGGCAACCCGGTAATCCATTGCCCTGCTTGCTGCCAACCCAGAGGGGGACGATCCGGATGACTGGCGGTGGTCTCTACCGGGGAAACCAGTACCATATCCAGCTCCAGAGACACCGCCTTTGACAGGGCGTCCCGGCTGTGGCAAGCCGCCGATACCACACCGGGAAAACCCGGTCGCTCCCGGCAATCCATCAATACCGATTCGGGCAGGTGCAGCCCGAAGACACCCTGCAAGGATGCCTGTTCCATCCATTTTGCGGATAAAGCCCGCAACCATACCTTGATGCCCTTGTCCTGGCACAGCGCCAGGAGCTCCGGCAGTGCCGCATGCTCGCTCCACTGGCGCAGATACAACCCTGTAGAAGCGGCATCCAGACGATTGATGCCCACCTTGAGATCCTCGAGATCCTGATTATCCGGCGCGATGGCTAGGCGGGCAGGCAATGTCATTGCCGTCACCACCGGCCGGTTCGCCGCCGGAAATTCCAGCGTCGGCAGCTCGGCAATCTCGAACCAGCGCACCGGCTGACCTTCACGGCCCGAAGGCTCACCCTGCCAGGCGGTGACATCGCGAAAATGCAAGGTGACGTGCAGATCCTCGTACTGGTGGGCAATCGTCATGAACGGAGAGGAAATCGCCGCCTGCATGCCCAGTTCCTCCTCCAGCTCCCTGGCCAGTGCTGTCGACAAGGGCTCCCCGGGCTCCACCTTGCCGCCGGGAAACTCCCAGCGACCCCCTTGATGCTTGTGGTCTGGGCGCTTGCTCAGGCAGATGCGACCGTCGTTGCCGCGGATGATGGCGGCAACGACGGTGATGGCGGGGGTGGTTTCGGTCATAAACAACGTTTCTTCAGGAGACTCGGGAGTGCCACGCCCGCAGGCGCAACAGCGGATGAACGTCGCGAGCACGTTCGCCATGCAAGCATAGCTCCCACAGAGGCTACGGCGTTTTGCGTCAGACGTCAGACACTAAATCAGGTGCGGTATTCCGCGTTGATCTTCACGTAGTCGTAGCTGAAATCACAGGTCCACACGGTGCACTCGGCATCGCCACTGGCCAGGTCCGCGCGAATGTGGATCTCCGGCTTGGCCATCACTTCGGCCCCTTTCGCCTCTTCGTAGCTGTCCGCCACACCGCCCTGCTCTACCAACAGCAGATCATCCAGCCAGACGCTGACCTTGTCCACGTCCAGGGACGCAATAGGAGCACGGCCAATGGCAGCCAGGATACGGCCCCAGTTGGGATCTGAGGCAAACAGCGCCGTCTTTACCAGAGGAGAATGGGCAATGGTCTCCGCCACGGTCCGGGCATCGGATTCGCTGGCGGCACCTGCCACGGTAATTGCCACAAACTTGGTGGCGCCTTCTCCATCGCGCACCAGTGCCTGGGCAAGTTCCACGAACACACTTTCCAGGGCCTGGTACAGCAGCTGGCTATGATCATCCAGCGCCTGAATCTCAGGCATCTGCGCCGTAGCCGTGCTGATCAGCATACAGGCATCATTGGTGGAGGTGTCGCCGTCCACCGTGACCCGGTTAAAAGACTTGTCCGCCAGGGTTTTCACCCACTGGTCCAACAGAGGTTTGGCGATGGGCGCATCGGTGGCGATAAAACCCAGCATTGTGGCCATGTTCGGCTTGATCATGCCCGAGCCCTTGGCCATACCGGTAACGGTGATCGGCACACCGTCGATCTCCACGCGACGACTGGTAAGCTTGGGGTAGGTATCGGTGGTCATGATGCCTTCCGACGCCCGTCCCCAGTGATGCTCATCCAGCACGGCCAGAGCATTGGGGAGACCTTTTTCAAATGCCGGTAACGGAAACTGCTCACCGATCACCCCGGTGGAATACGGCAGGATCTGATCTTCACGACAACCCGCCGCCTCGGCCAACAGGCGACAACTTGCCAGACAGTTTTCCATCCCCTTTTTACCGGTACCCGCATTGGCATAGCCGGTGTTGATCATCAGGTACTTGGGGGCTTCTGCGGCCAAACGACTTTTTGCCACCTGCACCGGCGCAGCACAGAAACGATTCAGGGTGAAAACACCACTGACACGACTGCCTTCGGCCAATTCCAGCAATACCAGATCCTTCCGGTTGGCCTTCTTGATGCCAGCCTCAACAGCGGCAAGACGGATACCGGGGACAGGCAACCATTCTGTCTGTGTCATAACCCATTCCTTGAAAATTCAGCTACTAGCTTTAAGCGACGAGCTACTAGCCATAATAACGAAAAGCACCGGTGAAAACCGGTGCTTTTGTATTTCTCGTCGCTGGAAGCTCGTAGCTAGATTCTATTCAATCTTGCCGTGGCACTGCTTGTATTTCTTGCCCGAGCCACAGGGGCAAGGTTCATTGCGGCCTACCTTTCGCCCCTCTCGTACCACTGTCTTCGGGGGCCCTGCCTGGTCACTCTCACCGGCGGTTCCATCAGTGCCCGGTTCGGGAGCCGCCTGCATTTTCATTTTTTCAGCCTGACGACGGGCTTCTTCCTGGCGCTGTTGCTCAAGGCGCTCTACTTCGTCATCACGACGCACCTGGAAGCTGTGCAGAACACGGATCAGCTCATGCTGGATCTGGTTAAGCAGCCCCTGGAACAGTTCGAAAGACTCTTTCTTGTATTCCTGCTTGGGGTTTTTCTGGGCGTAACCACGCAAATGAATCCCCTGACGCAGATGATCCATATTGGCCAGATGCTCTTTCCAGTGACGGTCGAGAATCTGCAGCATCAGGTGCTTCTCGATCTTGCGCAGATCCTCGACACCGATCTCCTGTTCCTTGCGCAGGTAGTCCTGCTCCAGGGTTTCCACCAGCTTCTCGATGACCCCATCGATATGCATCTGGTTGTCTTCGCTGAGCCACTGGCCAACCGGCGCATTACACTGGAATTCCGCTTCCAGGGTTTTCTCCAGGCCCGGCACATCCCACTGGTCTTCCACAGAACCCGGTGGCAGATAACTGTGCACCAGTTCGGTCACCACATCATAACGAATGCCTTCCACGGACGTTCGCAGATCCTCGGTTTCCAGGATCTGGTCACGCTGGGTGTAGATAACCCGACGCTGGTCGTTGGCCACATCGTCGTATTCCAGCAGGTTTTTGCGGATATCGAAATTGCGCCCTTCCACCTTGCGCTGGGCATTCTCGATGGCACGTGTCACCCAGCGATGCTCGATGGCCTCACCGTTCTCAAGCCCCAGCGAGCGCATCATATTGCGGATCCGGTCGGAAGCGAAGATACGCATCAGATCGTCTTCCATGGACAGGAAGAAACGGGTGTAACCCGGATCCCCCTGACGGCCGGCACGACCCCGAAGCTGGTTATCAATCCGACGGGATTCGTGACGCTCGGTACCGATGATATGCAGGCCGCCCGCTTCCATGACCTTGTCATGGTTGGCCTGCCACTCGGCACGGATTTTTTCCGCCTCGCTGTCCGAGGGGGTATCCATGTGCTTGATTTGTTCTTCCGGATTACCGCCAAGCATGATGTCGGTACCCCGACCCGCCATATTGGTCGCGATGGTCACTGCGCCGGGACGGCCGGCCTGGGCAATGATCTGCGCTTCGCGCTGGTGGAACTTGGCGTTCAGTACTTCGTGGGCAATCTTGTCTTTCTTCAGGCGCTTGGAAAGATACTCGGAGGCTTCGATGGTGGCGGTACCCACCAACACGGGCGCGCCCTTGGCAACGGCTTCGGTGATTTCCTTGACGATGGCGTCGAATTTTTCTTCCAGGGTCAGATACACCAGATCATTGGCGTCCACCCGCACCATGGGCCGATTGGTGGGGACCACCACTACGTCCATGCCGTAAATCTGGCGAAACTCCATGGCTTCAGTATCCGCCGTACCGGTCATGCCCGCCAGCTTGTTATAGAGACGGAAATAATTCTGGAACGTGGTCGAGGCCAGCGTCTGGTTTTCCTGCTGGATATTCACCCCTTCCTTGGCCTCGATGGCCTGGTGAATGCCCTCGGACCAGCGACGACCCGGCATGGTACGGCCGGTGTGCTCATCAACAATCACAATCTGATTGTTCTGCACAATGTAATCACGGTCCACATGGAACAGGGCATGGGCTTTCAGTGCAGCATGCACATGGTGCAACAATGCCAGATTGTGCGCCGCATACAGGCTCTCGCCCTGTTCCAGCAAGCCATTACTGACCAGCAGGGCCTCGATTTTCTGATGCCCGTCTTCAGTCAGCTCCACCTGACGCTGCTTCTCATCAACAAAGAAGTCACCGTCCTGCTCTTCGGTCTGTGCAGACAAACTGGGCATCAACCGGTTCACGGCCACGTACAGTTCGGAAGAATCCGCCGCCGGACCGGAAATGATCAGCGGGGTACGGGATTCATCAATCAGGATGGAATCCACTTCATCGACAATGGCGTAGTTGAGGCCACGCTGGACCCGATCCTCCAGCCGGAACGCCATGTTGTCCCGGAGGTAATCAAAGCCATACTCGTTGTTGGTACCGTAGGTGATATCAGCGGCGTAGGCGTCCCGTTTCTGGTCCGTGGGCTGCTGGGAAAGAATGACGCCGACACTGAGCCCCAGAAATTCGTACAAGGGGCGCATCCAGTTGGCGTCCCGCTCGGCCAGATAATCATTCACGGTGACCACGTGCACACCTTCACCGGACAGGGCGTTCAAATAGGCCGCCAAGGTAGCGGTCAGGGTTTTACCCTCACCGGTGCGCATCTCGGAAATCCGCCCCTCATGGAGGGCAATACCACCGACCATCTGAACGTCAAAATGGCGCAGGCCCATGACCCGGGTGGACGCCTCACGAACCACGGCAAACGCTTCAGGCAGCAATTCATCCAGAGTTTTGCCATCCTGGAAGGCCTGACGAAATTCGCGGGTCTTGAGCTGCAGGTCCGCATCACTGAGCTGTGCCAGCGCTTCCCCGTGGCTGTTGATCGTTTCGACCAACTTGCCCATGCGTTTCAGCTCACGATCATTCTTGGTGCCGATGATTTTTTTTACGATGGTACCCAGCATACAACTTCCGGTTCAGTAAACAGTCAGGCCATAAAGTCGGCCGCCTGCCAAGCGAAGCCATGTTCGCAGGGCTCCGACGGCAGCGTCACAACGGACTCTGGCAAGAAAAGGTTAGCCATTCTAAACACAATAGATTGAAGAGATAAGGTGGTATTCCCGGTTATCAAGGGCCCGGAACGAAAAACGGCCCCGCAAGGGGCCGTTTGGAGCGATCCTGTTAGCGTCGCGCACGGTAAATATAGGGCTGGGGATTCACCTGGGTACCATTTTTTAGCACTTCATAATGGATGTGCGGCCCCGTGGAACGGCCAGAACTGCCCACTTTGCCGATCACATCCCCGGTGCGGACAATCTCCCCGGCTTCTACCGAGAGTTCCTTGGCATGACCGTAGCGGGTAGAGATGCCATTGCCATGATTGATTTCCACCATCAGGCCATAACCTGAGCGGTCACCGGAGTAGGTGACCACACCGGCACCGGTAGCAATAATCGGCGTCCCTTCCTTGCCGGCAAAGTCCACCCCCTTGTGCCAGGCAACGCGGCCGGTGAACGGGTCGGAACGGCGCCCGAAACGGCTGGACATCCAGCCTTTGGCCAGCGGACGACCGGAAAGATAGGTCTGATCTTCGATCTGCTTGCCGGCCAACAGATTTTCGAGAATCTCCAGCTGACGCTCACGACGTTCCAGGGTCTCCGCCATCTGGTTCACGGCCTCCATAAAGGACGGCAATTCGTAGCTGGCACCCTCGTCCGAGCCTTCCGGCCCCCCCAGCCCTGGCACAGTGCTGAAGTCAAATTCCTCGCCATCAATATCCGCCACTTCCACCAGCCGCTCGCCCAACGCATCCAGTCGCACCAGGCGGGCCTGGGCCTGGGCCAGTTTCAGGGTCAGCGCCCGGAATTGTTCCTGACTGAGACGATCCAGCGATTCCAGGGCTTTCTGCTGTTCCTCCAGATGGGTGGAGAAACGTTCGGTCATTACTGGCGTATACTCAGGTTGCTCGCTGAGTTGCGATACCAGCAGGTAACCGCCAACGCCCGAGAGCAGCGGCACTACCACCAACACAGCAGCCAGCAGCCAGGGCCAATGACGGGGCACCGGCAGTGTTCGCGAATGGCCTCGCTTGCTGTTAATGACTAAGATATTCATAGATTCGTGTAACGCACCGACTAAAAATGAAATAATTCAAATAGTTGCACTGGTTTTCTTGATTATTTTTTACAATTGCAGGCTAGTCTAAGTAAAACCCATGAGCAAGACAACTTCTCCCAAAGCCCTGCTCGCTCTGCTGAGTGGTAACCCGACACTCTCCCGCCTGACCCGGGAGGCCCGGAAAGCGGCCAGCGATGACTCGCAGACTCCCGCTATGGCAGACCCTCTGGACTGCCTGCCGCCGGCCCTGCGTGAGCGTGTCACCCTGGTGGAAGACAGCCTGCGCTGGCTGGCCATTGCCGAAACCAGCGCCACCGCACAGCTGCTGCGCTTTCATTTACCGAAGCTACAACAGGCGTTGCCCGGCCAGCAGATCAAGATCATGGTCGGCGGCAAACGCCAGATGCATAGTAGCAATGTTCGTGCCAATCAACAGGACAAACCCAGATTGGCCAGAGAAAGTGCCAGGCAAATTGCGGATCTGGCGGACAGCATAGAGGATGAGGGTCTCAAAGCCTCCTTGCAACGGCTGGCCAGCCGCGGTGAATCCGAATAAATCTCGTGTCCCTGAAACGAAAAACCACCCGGCGGCGGGAGAACCGCCGGGTGGCAACAGGGTTTTTCGACGTTTGTACGGTACTGCTGAGTAACTACTCCGCCGCCGCCAACACCGGCCGCATGTAGGATACCGGGGCGTCGGTGGCATCTTCGAAGGTCACTACCTCGTAAGAATCCTCCTGACGGAGAATCTCGCGCAGCAAGGCATTATTGAGGGCATGGCCGGATTTGTGACCGATGAACTCGCCGATCAGGCTGTGCCCCAGCAGATACAGGTCGCCAATGGCATCCAGCATCTTGTGCTTGACGAATTCGTCCTCGTAACGCAACCCGTCCTCGTTGAGGATGCGATACTCATCCACCACGATGGCGTTATCGACACTACCGCCCAGCGCCAGGTTCTGGCTGCGCAGGAACTCGATATCGCGCATGAAGCCGAACGTCCGGGCCCGCGCCACTTCCTTCACGAACGAGGTCGTGGAGAAGTCGATGCTGGACACCTGATTGCGCTCTTCAAACACCGGGTGATCGAATTCGATGGAGAAGGTCACCTTGAAGCCATCAAAGGGAACGAAAGTCGCTGACTTGTCGCCCTCACGCACCGTCACTTCCTTCTTGATGCGGATGAACTTCTTGGCCGCTTCCTGCTCCTTGATGCCGGCAGACTGCAGCAGGAACACGAAAGGACCGGCACTGCCATCCATAATCGGCATTTCCGGCGCAGACAGCTCCACGAAAGCGTTGTCGATGCCGAGCCCGGCCATGGCGGACAGGAAATGCTCCACGGTACCGACCTTGACGCCGTCCTGAACCAGGGTCGACGACAGGGTGGTTTCACGGACCGCATCGGCTGACGCCTTGATCTCCACCACCGGGTCCAGGTCCACACGCCGGAACACGATACCGGTATTCACGGGTGCCGGGCGCACGGTCATGTAGACCTTTTCGCCGGTGTGAAGCCCCACGCCGGTGGCGCGGATCACGTTTTTCAGCGTTCGTTGTCTGATCATCAGTCTGTCACACAGCTGCGGGTATCCTGCAGGATACCGCTTTCCTCAACACAAAATTAGGGCCGAATTATACTGCAATGCCCAGATTTTGCACCTTTACGGCCAACCCGGCCGCCAGACCGTTAGTCGGCCTGACGACGGAGGAAGGTCGGGATATCGATGAAATCCAGATCTTCCGCGGTGTTCACCGCCTGCTGACCGCGGCCGCTGGCCGCCTGCTGGGCAGCGCGTTTGCGCTCCACGGCGGGGCGATCCAGGTCGCTGTAGTCCACCCGGCCATCCGCGGTAACGGGGGTCTGACGACCGCGTACCACTTTTAGTTCCTGCTGGGCAGCACCCAGGCCGGTGGCCACCACGGTGACGCTGATGTTGTCACCCATATCCGGGTCAATGGCAGTACCGATGATCACGTTGGCATCATCGCTGGCCAGCTCGCTGACAATGTCACCCACTTCAGAGAACTCGTCCAGGGCGATGGACTCGTTGGCGGTGATATTGATCAGGATACCGCGGGCGCCACGCAGGTCCACATCTTCCAGCAACGGGCTGGAAATGGCTGCCTGGGCCGCTTCTGCCGCCCGGCCTTCGCCGCTGGCAGTACCGGTACCCATCATGGCGGTACCCATTTCGCTCATCACGGTGCGCACGTCAGCGAAATCCACGTTGATCATGCCCGGGCGAACGATCAGATCGGCAATCCCTTTTACGGCACCCTGCAGCACTTCGTTGGCCGCCTTGAACGCATCCAGCAGGCTGGTGGAACCCCCGAGCACTGCTTGCAGCTTCTCGTTGGGAATGGTGATCAGGGAGTGAACGTGCTCTTTCAGCTCCTCGATACCTTCCTGGGCGGAGCGCATGCGCTTTTTGCCCTCGAAGGGGAACGGCTTGGTCACCACCGCCACGGTCAGGATACCCAGCTCCTTGGCGATTTCTGCCACCACCGGTGCCGCACCGGTGCCGGTGCCACCGCCCATGCCGGCGGTAACGAATACCATATCGGCACCGTCCAGCAGCTCGGCGATGCGGTCACGGTCTTCCATGGCGGACTGACGACCGATTTCCGGGTTTGCGCCTGCACCCAACCCCTTGGTCACCTGGCTGCCCAGCTGAATCACGGTTTTGGAGGAGGCATTTCGCAGTGCCTGGGCGTCGGTGTTGGCGCAGATAAAATCCACCCCTTCCACACCGGAACGCACCATGTGATCCACGGCGTTACCGCCGCCGCCACCGACACCTACCACTTTAATGACCGCGCCATGCGGTACGCTGTCTTCCAGTTTGAATTGCATGGTTGATCTCCCGTTATTGCTTCCCTGTTACTACTTTGAACGTTATTTAACGTCGAATTGTCCCGGTGATGTTGCCGCGGCCCGGAACTGCCGCTTCCGCTAAAACTGCCAACCGGCCCGAGAAACTAGAAGTTGCCCTTGAACCAGTTTTTGAAACGCTCTACCCAGTTCACTTCCCCGCCACCGGCAAGGGCGCGGGCACTGGTACCGTCTTTTTCCATGCGCTGGCCATACAGCAGCAGGCCCACCGCGGTGGAATAGATCGGGTTCCTGACCACGTCGGTGAGCCCGGAGATACCCTGCGGGGACCCCAGACGCACCGGCATGTGAAAGATTTCTTCGGCCAGATCCACCGCGCCCTCGATCTTGGAGGAGCCCCCGGTGAGCACGATGCCCCCGGGAATCAGATCCTCGAAGCCGGAGCGACGCAGCTCGGCCTGGATCAGGGTGAACAGTTCGTCGTAGCGAGGCTCTACCACCTCGGCCAGATTCTGGCGGCTGAGGGTACGGGGCGGCCGGTCGCCCACGCTGGGCACCTTGATGGTTTCGTCCGCACCGGCCAGCTGGGTCAGTGCGCAGGCGTACTTGATCTTGATTTCGTCCGCGTGCTGCTTGGGGGTCCGCAGGGCCATGGCGATATCGTTGGTCACCTGGTCCCCGGCAATGGGAATGTTGGCGGTGTGACGGATGGCCCCTTCGGTGAAGATGGCGATATCCGTGGTCCCGCCACCGATATCCACGATGCAGACACCCAGTTCACGCTCGTCTTCAGTGAGAACGGCGTGAGCACTCGCTAACTGCTCAAGAATGATGTCATCGACCTCCAGGTTGCAGCGGCGCACACATTTCTCGATGTTCTGGGCGGCGTTCACGGCGCAGGTCACCAGGTGCACCTTGGCCTCCAGGCGCACACCGCTCATGCCGATGGGCTCACGCACCCCTTCCTGGTTGTCCACCACATATTCCTGGGGCAGCACATGCAGGGTTTTCTGATCCGCCGGGATCGCCACGGCCTGGGCCGCGTCAATCACCCGGTCGATATCTGCCTGGGCCACTTCCCGGTCGCGGATGGCGACGATGCCGTGGGAATTGAGGCTGCGCACATGGGAACCGGCGATGCCCGCATACACCGTATGAATGTGGCAGCCAGCCATCAGCTCGGCCTCTTCCACCGCCCGCTGGATGGAGCGCACGGTGGCTTCGATATCCACCACCACACCCTTCTTCATCCCCCGGGACGGCTGGGAGCCGATACCGACGATTTCCATGGTGCCATCGGCGGATGACTGACCGACGATGGCCACCACCTTGGAGGTGCCAATGTCGAGTCCGACAATCATGTTTTCTGATGCGTTTGCCATGTCATCCATTCTCCTAAAACTAGCTTTGCTCGCCCCAGGTCACCGCCATGCCATCGGCATAACGCAGGTCGACCCGGGTTACCCGGCGGCTGTCCGTGCTCAGCACACCGCGATAGAGCCGCACAAAGCGGCGCAATTTGCTGGTGTACGCTTCACGGTCTACCACCAGCTGCATATCGTTGTTCAGGGTCAGTCGCGCGGTCAGTCGCGCGTTGACCTCCATACTGCGAATACCCAGGTCCACATCCGCCAGCATCTTGCCCATGCTGTGATAGAACCCCATCACTTCTTCCAGCCGCTGTTGCGGCCCGCTCAGCCGGGGCAATCCGGCCAGGTCGTACTGCTTGAGCGCCTTGAACGGCTCGCCGCTGTCCGAGATCAGCACGGTGTCATTCCACACCGCCACCGGGCGCCGCTCTTCCACGGTCAGCACCACGGTGTCGGGCCACTGCCGGCGAACGGAAACCCGTTCCACCCAGCTCAGGCCCTGTGCCTGCTGATAGATTTCCTCCAGCGGCACGGAAAAATAATTTTCGTCGCGAACCAGCGCCGCCAGGGCGGTCTGGATCTGCTGCTGACGGCGCACATCGGTGACACCATCCACTCCCACCTTGCGCACCGGATAACCATCCAGTGCCGCCGGCAGATAGATCACACCGACCAACAACACCGCCGCCACCGTTCCCACCAGCATCCAGGGCACCGCTGCCGCCAACCGCTCGCTGAGCGGTACGCCGGCTTTCTTCACCGGCTTGCGGCGGGCCCCGCGCGGGGTCACGGCCTGCTTAGCCATCACTCCGTTCCAGCGCATCCAGCAGGATTTCCCCCACCAGGGTGTCGAAATCCCGCCCGGCGGCCTTGGCTGCCATGGGTACCAGGGAGTGATCGGTCATTCCCGGTACCGTGTTCACTTCCAGCAACTGCCAGTGTCCCTGTTCGTCACGCATCACATCCACCCGGCCCCAGCCCCGGCAGCCCGCCACCCGGAAGGCGGTCAGAGCCAGTTGGCGCAGGGCCTGCTCATCGGCCTCATCCAACCCCGCCGGGCACAGATATTCAGTGCTGTTGGACTGGTACTTGGCTTCGAAGTCATAAAACGCATTGGGTGTCTTAAGGCGAATCGCCGGCAACGGCTCGTCGCCCAGGATGGCCACGGTGTATTCCGGGCCGTTCACCCAGGCTTCCACCAGCACATCGGAATCAAACTTTTCCGCTTCTTTCAGGGCCTGAGCCAGCTGCTCGGCGTTATCCGCCTTGGCCATGCCAATGGACGAGCCCTCATGGGCCGGCTTGATCATCAGCGGAAAGCCCAGGTCCATCTCATTACGGCCGGCCACATAAAACGCCGGGGTTGGCAAGCCGGCGCCTTTCCACAGTTGTTTGGTGCGCACCTTGTCCATGCCGATGGCGGAGGCCATCACCCCGGAACCGGTATAGGGGATGCCCAGGTGTTCCAGGACGCCCTGGATAACGCCGTCTTCACCGCCCCGGCCATGCAGGGCGATAAAGGCCGCATCAAACCCTTTCAGGGTATCCACGCTCTTGTGTGCCGGGTCCACCAGCTCGGCGATCAGCCCCAGATTGCGCAGCGCCTGATGGACCGCCGCACCACTTTTCAGTGACACGGGGCGCTCGGCGGAATTGCCGCCGGCCAGTACCGCTACCCGGCCAACGCTGGCCAGTTGCTTCTTCAGCAGCACCTTATCCACGCTTGGCGCCTCCCTGTTCAGCCAGTTCTTTTGCAATGGCTCCCACATTGCCGGCGCCCTGGGTCACCAGCAGATCACCGTCCTGCAGTTGGGTGGCCAGAATGTCGGCCAGCTTGGCCGGATCATCCACGAATACGGGCTCCACTCGCCCACGCTTGCGGATGCTGCGGCACAGGGCGCGAGCATCGGCCCCGGGGATCGGGTCTTCGCCGGCGCCATACACTTCCAGCATCAGCAACACATCCACCCCGGAGAGCACATCCACGAAATCCTCGTAAAGATCCTGGGTACGGGTATAACGGTGGGGCTGGAACAGCATGGCCAGACGACGACCCGGCCAGCCGGCACGGATGGCATCGATGGTGACAGCCACTTCGCTGGGGTGGTGACCATAGTCATCCACCAGAGTCGCGCTGCCACCGTCGAAGTGATATTCGCCTTGCACATCAAAGCGACGGCCAACACCGGTAAAGTTATTCAGGCCGCGAATAATGGCGTCATCGCTGGCGCCTTCATCGGCGGCCACGGCGATGGCCGCCAGAGCATTGAGCACGTTGTGCTTGCCAGGCATGTGCAGCACCACATCCAGCGGCTCACCTTCCTTGCGGATCACCCGGAAAGACGTGGTCATACCCTGTTGCTGCACGTTCTCCGCACGCAGATCCGCATCGTCACTGAAGCCGTAGCGGATCACCTGACGGTTCACCCGTGGCAGCAGCTTGCGCACCACCGGGTCATCCACGCACATGACTGCCACGCCATAGAACGGCAGGTTGTGCAGGAACTCGATAAAGGTGTTCTCCAGCTGGGCAAAGTCCCCGCCGTAGGTGTGCATGTGATCCGCTTCGATATTGGTCACGATGGCACTCATGGGCTGCAGGTGCAGGAAGCTGGCGTCGGATTCATCCGCTTCCGCCACCAGATAACGGCTCTGCCCCAGGCGCGCATTGGTGCCGGCGCTGTTCAATCGCCCGCCAATCACGAAGGTGGGGTCCATACCCGCCTCTGCCATGATGGCCGCGGTCATGGACGTCGTCGTGGTCTTGCCGTGGGTCCCGGCCACGGCAATGCCGTGACGGAAGCGCATCAGCTCTGCCAGCATCTGGGCCCGCGGTACCACCGGAATCCGGCGGGCATGGGCTTCCGCCACTTCCTCGTTTTCCGTGGTCACCGCCGTGGACGTTACCACCACGTCAGCGCCATCGATATTTTCTGCCCGGTGACCGATTTCCACCCGCACACCCAGGCCACGAAGACGCTCTACGACCGCCGATTCCTTGATGTCGCTACCGCTGATGGCATAGCCCTGATTGGCCAGCACCTCGGCGATGCCACACATGCCCACGCCGCCGATACCCACAAAGTGGATACCGCTGATGCGCCGCATCTCGGGGACGATATGGATGTTGTCGTTATCGGCCATTGGCCACCTCCTCACACAGCGTGGCCGCGCGCTCGGCGCTGTCGGCCACGGCCTGCTCGCGAGCCCGCTGCGCCATTTGCGCCAGCAACCCGCGTTCTGCAACCGGTTTCAATGTGCCCGCCAGGCTGGCGGCACTCATATCCCGCTGGGGCAACAACAGGGCCGCGCCCCGGTCTGACAGCCAGCGGGCATTCAATGTCTGATGATCGTCAACCGCCGTGGGCAGCGGCACGAACAGGGCCGCCACACCGGCGGCCGCTACTTCCGCCACGGTCAGCGCCCCGGCCCGGCAGATCACCAGATCCGCCCAGCCATAGGCTTCCGCCATGTCGTCAATAAATTCACTCACCCGGGCCTGCATGCCCAGCGCCTGGTAGATCGGCGCGGCTTCCCCGGTGCGACCGGCACCGCATTGGTGACGCACCTGAATTTCCCGGCCCAACACGGCCAGCAGCAGTTCCGGCAGATCCTGATTCAGCACCAGGGCCCCCTGGCTGCCGCCCAGAACCAACACCCGCAAGCCACCCTGATGCTGGGCATAGCGACGGGCCGGGTCGTCCAGATTGGCAATCTCGGCGCGTACCGGATTGCCCACCCAGCAGGCGCTCTGGGAGCCGAACGCTCCCTGGAAACCCTCCAGGGTGACGGTGGCCATTTTCGACAACAGCCGGTTGGTCAGCCCCGGCACCGCATTTTGTTCGTGGACCACCACCGGCACCTTGCAGAGGCGCGCAGCCAGGCCACCCGGGCCGCTGGCAAAACCGCCAAAGCCCACCGCCAGCAGGGGCTGACGCTGGCTGATCAGGTTGCGCGCCTGCCAGACCGCACGCAGCAGATTGAACGGCGCGGTAAGCTTGCGCTTGAGCCCGCCGCCACGCAGCCGGGAGACGGCCAGTTCGGCAATCTCGTAGCCGTACTGGCGCACCAGCTTGCCTTCCATACCGTTCTCGGCGCCCAGCCAGAGGATCCGGAAACCGCGCTCACGGAGTTGATCCGCCACTGCCAGTGCCGGGAACACATGCCCACCGGTGCCGCCTGCCATGATCAGGATGGTGCCACTCATCGTGCCGCCCTCCCTCTCGCTTTCAGCTGCTCGGCTTCTGACCCGGCGCGCAGGATCAAGCCCACCATGGCGGAGAAGATCAACAGTGATGAACCGCCATAACTGATAAACGGCAAGGTCAGGCCCTTGGTGGGCAGCAGCCCCATATTCACGCCCAGATTAATGAACACCTGGGAGCACATGACAAAGGCGCAACCGTAGACCACATAGGCGTGATACAGCAGACCGCGGGTTTCCAGGCTGTGACCCAGCCGGAACACGCGCCAGCCCAGCAGCACGAAGCCGCCGATCAGAGCAAGATTGCCCAGCAGCCCCAGCTCTTCCGCCATCACGGCGTAAACAAAATCCGTATGGGCTTCCGGCAGATAGAACAGCTTCTGCACACTGTTGCCCAGGCCTACGCCGCTCCAGTGCCCGCGGCCAAAGGCAATCAGGCTCTGGGTCAACTGGTACCCAGAACCGTATTGATCTGCCCAGGGATCGGTAAAGGTCATCAGACGTGCCACCCGGTAGGGCTCAGCAAACGCCACCAGCGCGCCCAGCGCCACCGCAGCCAGACCAATCAGCAGGAAGCGCAAGGTCGGCACACCGGAAAGAAACAGCATGCCCATGGCGGTGATACCCAGCACCACCACAGCCCCGAAGTCCGGCTCCAGCAGCAGCAGCACGGTCAACACGCCCAGCAACGCCAACGGCAGCAGGAAGGCTTTCCACTCGGTTTCCAGCGCCGCCTTGCGCTGGGCGATATAGCCTGCCAGATACAATACAAAGCACAGTTTGACGATTTCCGAGGCCTGAATGGTCAGGCCCGGCAGGGCAATCCAGCGGGTGGAACCATTCACGGTCCGTCCCAGCCCGGGAATAAACACCATCACCAGCACCACCAGAGCCACCGGCAGCATCAGGAAACGGAGCCGTTCCAGCAGCGCCAGCGGTACCGCGAAATAGACAAACGCCCCGGCCCCCAGGCCCAGTGCCAGGTAGATGCCATGACGCAGGGCGTAGTAGAACGGATCGCCCAGCCGGGTTTCAGCGATCTGCAGGCTGGCCGAGGAAACCATTACCAGGCCAGCCAGAGCCAGCAGGATGGCCGTCCACATCAGGGGCTTGTCCAGACCCCGGTTATCCAGCTTGAGGATCATGCGCTCAGTCATGGCACACCTCCCGGGCCCGGGCGGAAAAATCATCGCCACGGGCAACAAAGCTGGAATACATGTCAAAAGAGGCGCACGCCGGAGACAACAGCACCGCATCACCGGGCTGTGCCAGGGCATGGGCCCGGGTCACCGCGGCCTGCATGTCGGCCACCAATTCACAGGGTGCCGCCGACATGCCCTGAGCCAGGGTGCTGCGATCTTCGCCCATCAACAGACCGGCACGGAGGTACTGTCGCGCCGGCTCCGCCAGCGGCGAGAAATCCTGCCCCTTGCCCTGACCACCGGCGATCAGGATCACCTTGCCTTCAATGCTTTCACCGATCCCCGTCAGGGCCGCCAGGGTAGCTCCCACGTTGGTGGCCTTGGAATCGTTGAACCAGCGCACGCCCCCTGCTTCAGCCACCAGCTGGCAACGGTGCGGCAGACCGGTAAAGGCTTTCACGGTGGCCAGGGCCTTGTCCCGGTTCAGGGACAGGGCATCGCTGATCGCCAGCACGGCGAGAATATTCATGGCGTTGTGATGGCCGGTAAGTGCCAGTTCGGACAGGGACAACAGGGTATCGCCCCGATACAGCAGCTGCCCGGTTTCACTATCCAGCCGGTAGTCCGCCTCCGGGTGAGCCCCGAAGGTCACCTGCCGCGCCACCCCGGCAGGAGGGCGAGTGGCCAGATCATCCCGGTTCCACACTGCCACCTGGCAGCCATCGTAGATGCGCTGCTTGGCGGCCACGTAATCGGCAAAGCTGGCGTAACGATCCAGATGGTCCTGGGACACATTGAGGATGGTGGCCACTTCCGCACTCAGGCTGTAGGTGGTTTCCAGCTGGAAACTGGACAGCTCCAGCACATACAGGCGGGCCTTGTCGTCCAGCAGTTCCAGGGCGGGCACGCCCAGATTGCCGCCAATGCCCGGATTCATGCCGCAGGCATCCGCCACCTGCCCCAGCAGGGTCGTCACGGTACTCTTGGCATTGGAACCGGTAATTGCCACCAGCGGCTCGCTGGCGGCCCGGGCAAACAGCTCCACATCACCGATCACTTCCTTGCCGGCAACGACCTGCTCGGCAATGGCTGGTGTTGCCACGGCCACGCCGGGGCTGACGATCAGGCGACGGGCATTGTTCATCCAGCCGGACTTGAACCCGCCGGTATGAATTTTCACATTGGGGAATTCGGCGCGCAGCGCCTCCAGGCCGGCGGGCTCGGCACGGGTGTCCAGGGCGCGCACAGGCATCCCCTGGTCCGTCAGATAACGGATCACGGAACGCCCGGAAACTCCCAGGCCAATGACCAGATCAAACCCGTCTTTCGCCATAAAATTAACTCAATCCCCTATCGGATTTTCAGGGTCGCCAGACCCACCAGGACCAGAATTACGGTGATGATCCAGAAGCGCACGATGATCTTCGGCTCCGGCCATCCTTTCAGTTCAAAGTGGTGATGGATCGGCGCCATACGGAACACCCGCCGGCCGGTGAGCTTGAACGACCCCACCTGCAACATCACCGAGACGGTTTCCATCACGAACACCCCGCCCATGATGAACAGCACGATTTCCTGACGGACAATCACCGCCATCACACCCAGTACCGCGCCCAGGCCCAGCGCGCCCACATCGCCCATGAATACCTGGGCGGGATAGGCGTTGAACCACAGAAATCCGAGACCGGCACCACACAGGGCGGCGGAAATGATCACCAGCTCGCCGGCACCGGCCACATAGGGAATCTGCAGATACGGCGCGAATTCCGCATGCCCTCCGGCATAGGCGAAGATGCCCAGGGCACCGCCCACCAATACCGCGGGCATGATCGCCAGACCATCCAGGCCATCGGTCAGATTCACCGCGTTGCTGGTGCCGTTGATCACAAAATAGGTCAGCACGATGTAGAACCAGCCCATGTTGATGACCACATTCTTGAAGAAGGGCACGATCAACTGGGTTTCCACCGGGCTCTGGGCCGTGAAGTACAGGGCAAAGGCTGCCCCCAACGCACCCACGGACAACCACAGGTATTTCCAGCGGGCCGGCAGGCCGCGGGGATTCTTTTCCACCACCTTGCGCCAGTCATCCACCCAGCCCACGGCACCGAAGACGAACAGCACACCCAGGGTGATCCAGATAAAGCGGTTGCTCAGGTCAGCCCACAGCAGGGTGGAGATGACGATGGCAATGAGGATCAGCGCCCCGCCCATGGTGGGGGTGCCAGCCTTGCTCAGATGGCTCTTCGGGCCATCATCTCGAATGGCCTGACCCACCTGCTTTTCCTGCAGCTTGCGGATCATGATCGGGCCCACCCAGAAAGCGATAAACAGGGCCGTCAGTACGCTGAGAATGCCGCGCAGGGTGATGTACTGCACCACCAGGAAACCGCTATGAAATTCTGCCAGAAGCTCGGCCAGCCAAAGCAACATCAGTGTGCCCCCTGTTCCGGTTTTTGCGGGCCTGCGCCCATGATCAGTCGCTGCACCACCGCTTCCATACCGGCGCTACGTGAGCCTTTTACCAGCACGGTTCCACCCTGTTGCAGAACCTGGGCACTCCAGCTTGCCGCCTGCTGATCGTTTTCTGCCGTCATGGCACCGTCACCAAACCCTTTGGCGGCGGCACTGGCGCCGGTCATCACCACCAGGTCACTGATCCCCGCCTGGCGGGCATAGCCACCCAGCTCTTCGACCAGTTGCTCCGCCTGCGGCCCCAGTTCGCCCAGGGCGCCCAGCACCAGCATCTGCGGCGCCGGCTGGGCCGCCAGCCAGTCAATGGCAACACGCACGGAGCCGGGGTTGGCGTTATAGGTGTCATCCACCAGCACACCGCCGGCCAGGGAATGCAGATTCATGCGCCCGGGCACCGGTTTCAGCTGTGACAGCCGTGGCAGGACCTGGCCCAGGCTCACCCCCAGGGCGCGAACGGCGGCACAGGCCAGCAGGGCATTGCTGACCTGATGGGCACCGGGCAGGGGAACGGTCACCGCTTCGCCCAACGGCTGCAGCACAAATTCCACCCGGTCCTGATGGAGCTGGATATGCTCCGCATACAGATCTGCCGGCGCCTGACTGCCAACACGAATCAGGCGGAGGCCCGCCTTTTCAGCTTCAGCGGCAAAGAAATCAGCAAAACTGTCGTCATTGTTGATGATCGCCTGACCGCCAGCCTGGCAACCGCCAAAGATCTCCGCCTTGGCGTTGGCGATACCCTGCATGGAACCAAATCCTTCCAGGTGGGCGCCGGTCACATTGGTCACCAGCACCACCTTCGGCTTGGCCAGGGAACTGGTCCAGGCAATCTCACCGGGGGCATTGGCGCCCAGCTCAATGACCGCATAGCGGTGCTCGCCGGACAGACGCAGCAACGTCAGTGGCACACCGATGTCATTGTTGAAGTTGCCACGGGTGGCCAGGGTGCCCTCACCCAGCATGGCCGCCGCCATTTCCTTGACGGTGGTCTTGCCGGCATTGCCGGTCACGGCAAGTCGCTCAGAGGTAAACTGATCCGCGTAGCCGCTGGCCAGGCGCCCCAACGCCAGGCGGGTATCGACTACCTGCACGGCACTGGCAAAGTCATTCTGCTCCCGGTCCACCAGGGCAGCGACGGCGCCGCTGTCGGCAGCCTGGGCGAGAAAGTCATGGGCATCGAAACGCTCACCCTTCAGCGCCACAAACAGGCAGCCCGGCTCCATGTCACGGGTGTCGGTGACCACCGCATTCACTTTGCGGTCCTCCCCGATCAGGGTGCCACCGGTCCACTGGGCGATCTGCGACAACCACATCATGAGGCACCTCCCCGGGCGGTCAGCGCCTGGCGGGCAAGGTCTCTGTCATCACTGGGGTAACGCACGCCGTTAATTTCCTGATAATCCTCATGGCCCTTGCCAGCCAGCAGAATCACATCCCCTGGCTGGGCACGGTGGACGGTTTCCTGTACCGCTGCGGCACGATCCACGTTTTCGTGGACCGCCTGCGCATCGGTCAGGCCGGCACGCATCTGGTCAATAATGGTTTGCGGGTCTTCGCTGCGCGGGTTATCGCTGGTCAGCACCACGCTATCGGCAAACGTTTCCGCCACCGCTGCCATCTGCGGACGCTTGCCGGCATCCCTGTCGCCGCCACAGCCGATCACGCAGAACAAGCGGCCAGGGAAATGATCCCGACATGCCTGGAGGGCTTTTTCCAGCCCATCCGGGGTATGGGCATAATCGACGATCACCGTCGGACAGCCGTCGGCCTGCAGCGGTTCCATACGCCCCGGTACGGGCGTAATCGCAGCCAGCGCCCCACTCAACGCCTCGGCGGGCGTACCCTGGCCATGCAGGATGGCCGCCACGGCCATGACATTGCTGAGATTGAAATGACCGAACAGTGGCAGGCTCAACGACACCACCGTGCCACCAACAAACAGCTCGGCCGTAATCCCTTCTGCCGTGTATTGCAGAGACTCACAGCGCACGGTAGCGCCCTGCTGGCTACCGAACGTGACGCATCGAACGCCATTGGGCAGACAGGCAATCAGGGTCTGCGCCGCCGGATCATCACAGTTGATCACTGCCAGCTGCACCCCTTTTCGGGTGAACAGCATGGCCTTGGCGGCCAGGTACGATTCCATATCACCGTGGTAATCGAGATGGTCCCGGCTCAGATTGCTGAATACCGCCGTGCTGACCAGGGTGCCACCGAGACGGTTCTGATCCAGGGCATGGGAAGAAATTTCCATGGCCACGGTATCGGCGCCGGCATCACGGACTGCTGCCAGCCCGGCCTGCAGGGTGATCGGGTCCGGCGTGGTATGACCCGTGGTCTGCTCCTGCCCTTTCAGCCCCAGCCCCAGGGTGCCCACCAGGGCACAGCGGTGACCCAATGCGTTCAGGGCATCGCGCAGGAACCAGGTAATGCTGGTCTTGCCATTGGTGCCGGTCACACCGGTGATGCGCAAGCGGCTGGCCGGCTCGCCGAACCAGCGCGCGGCCAGATCCGCCACCCCCCGGGCCAGCCCGGGCAGATTCACGCGCGGCACAGTTTCCTGCAGGTCCACGGAAAAGGTCTCCGCGTCCGCCAGCACCACGGCGGCACCGGCACTGATAGCCTGGCTGATGAAATGACGGCCATCGCTGGTCACACCGGGCACGGCCACAAACGCCTCACCGGACTGGAGCCGACGGCTGTCCAGCTGCAGACCTGAAATGGCAAGACCTGCCACTTGGGCAGGCAGGTTGTGCTCGGGGAGCAGTTGCTGGAGGCGCATCATGAGCGATCCTCCGTATCCGGGCCACCGGCCAGCAGCCCTTCAGGCTTGTCCGGTGGCACGTGCAAGGTCCGCAATACCCCGCCCATGATGCGTGAAAAGGCCGGTGCAGCGACCAGGCCGCCATAGTAGGCATCGCTACGCGGGTCATCGATGACGACCACAGTGACAATACGAGGATCCGTGGCCGGCGCCAGGCCAGCAAACAGACCGATATAACTGTCATCCGCATACCCACCGGAAATCACCTTGTGCACCGTGCCGGTTTTGCCGGCCACCTGGTAACCCGGCACTTGAGCGCGGCTGGCGGTACCCACCTGGCTGACCACGGTTTCCAGCATTTGCACCAGCTGCCGGGCAACCTGCTTGCCAAGCACCTGTTGCCCGGCGGGTTTGTCTTTCACTTTCTTCAGGGTCAACGGCACCTTGACGCCATCATTGGCAATGACCGCATAGGCCTGTGCCAGCTGCACCGCAGATACACTCAAACCATAGCCATAGGAAAGTGCGGCCCGCTCCACGTCCCGCCAGTGGCTCCGCAAAGGCAGCATGCCATTGCTTTCACCCGGAAAATCAATGGCGGTCGCCTCGCCAAACCCGAAACGCTCCAGATAGGTGGGCAAGGCCAGCGGCTCCATGGCCAGCGCCAATTTGCTGGTGCCGATATTCGAGCTTTTGGTGAGCACAGTGGTGATATCAATGATCCCGTAATCACGGTGATCACGAATGGTCTTGCTGCCCACACGCATGGTGCCCGGGTGGGTATTAATGGTTGTGGACGGGGTGACCATACCCATCTCCATGGCCGCCGCCACGGTAAAGGGCTTCATGGTGGAACCGGGCTCAAACAGGTCGGTCACCGCCCGGTTACGCAGCGCGGCGGTATCCAGGTTGCCACGATTATTGGGGTTGTAAGCGGGCTGGTTCACCATGGCCAGCACTTCGCCGGTGCGCACATCCAGCACCACCGCGCTACCGCCCTTGGCCTTGAATTGCTGCACGGCACTCAGCAGCTCCCGGTACGCCAGATACTGAAGACGCAGGTCGATACTCAACGTCACATCTTCACCGGGCTGGGCCGGCTCCAGCACTTCAATATCCTGGATCACCCGACCCAGCAGATCGCGCACCACCTTCTTGCGACCGGACTGGCCGGACAGGTGGGACTCCAGGGACAGCTCGACCCCCTCCTGGCCCTGATCATCGATGTTGGTGAACCCCACCACATGGCTGGTCACTTCGCCCGCCGGGTAGTAACGGCGGTATTCGGTCAGCGAATGGATGCCGGGGATATTCAGATCGAGCACCGCCTTGGCCGCTTCCGGCGCCATGCCACGGCCAAGATAGATGAATTCCCGGGATTCGTGCCGACGGACCTTGCGGGCAAACTCCTGCTGGCTGAGCACCGGGTTTCCCGCCAGCCGGGTCCATTGCTCCTGATTCTCCAGGGCTTCACGGGGATTGGCCCAAAGCGTCACCACCGGTGTACTCACCGCCAGAGGGCGCCCACCTCGATCACGAATCACGCCCCGGTGCGCCGCCAATGGCTCCACACGCAGATTGCGAATATCCCCCTGATGCGCAAGGAAATCATGCTGCAGCACTTGCAGATCCACCGCCCGCACCACCAACACACAGGCACACACCAACCAGAAACCCAGCACAAAGCGCCAGCGCATCTGGTGATTGGGTTGCCGTGTCTTGCGAGCCTGGCGTTTCATGGCCGGATCAGCACTCTCTCATCGGTTTTCGGTAATTTCATTCCCAGCTCCTCGCGAGCCAGGCGCTCCACCCGTGCATAGCTGCCCCAGGTGCTGTGCTCCAACAGCAACTGACTCCACTGGCTTTCCAGTCGAGTCTGCTGCTGCTGTAATTTCTGGCTCTCGTCGGTGAGTCGACGGGCCTCGTGAACGCTGTAACTCACTGCCAGCGCGGAGATCACGATCAGCACCACCAGGGTGCGGATCAGCCAGGGGGCACTCATGCCACCTTCTCCGCCACTCGCAGTACCGCACTGCGCGAGCGCACATTCACTTTCAACTCGGCCTTGCTGGCGCGAATGGCCTTGCCAACCGGCTCCAGCCGCTGCGGCATTTCATCGCCCAACGGCAAACCACCGCGCCCCTTGGGTGCCCGGCCGGAGTGATCGCGAATGAACAGCTTCACGATCCGGTCTTCCAGAGAATGGAAGCTGATAATGGCGAGACGCCCGCCGATGGCGAGCGTCTCCAGGGACTGTTCGAGCACTTTGTTCAGCGCATCCAGCTCCCCGTTTATATGTATTCTCAACGCCTGAAAACTGCGCGTGGCCGGGTGTTTGCCCGGCTCACCACGGCCGATGGCCGATTCGATCAGATCAGCAAGCTGCAAGGTACGTGTGATCGGCTGCTCCACCCGCTCCTCACAGATCCGCCGGGCAATTCGCCGCGACTTACGCTCATCGCCGTAGCGGTACAACACATTGGCGATGTCCTGCTCCTCGGCCCGGGCCAGCCACTGCGCCACGCTTTCCCCTCGAGTGGGATCCATGCGCATATCCAGCGGCCCGTCTCGCAGGAAGCTGAAACCACGGGCGGCATCATCCAGTTGCGGTGACGACACACCCAGATCCAGCAATAGCCCATCAATGGGTCGCCCGGCTTCGGCCACCACCTCGGGCAGGCAGTCAAAGCGGTTGGCGATTATCCGGAAACGATCATCTTCCGACGCCAACTGCTCGCCTGCGGCAACAGCCTGGGGATCACGATCGATACCGGCCAAGCGGCCCTGGCGATCCAGTTTTTCCAGCAGCGCACGACTGTGGCCCCCTCGCCCGAAGGTGCCGTCGACATAAAATCCATCACCACGGCTGAACCACATATCCAGTACCTCTTCCAGCATGACTGGCTGGTGTTCGTACTGCGCGCCTTTGTCGGTCATCAGAAAGACAGCTCCTGGACGCTTTCCGGCAATGCCTCCGGATCCAGGGTGCCATCCTCTTCCAACCAGCTTTCTGCTTTCCAGATTTCAAAACGGTGCATTTGACCGATCAGCATGGCCTGCTTCTCCAGGCCGATCGCCGCCCGCAACTCCGGCGGCACCAGCAGCCGGCCATTGCTATCCATATCGATTTCAACCGCCTGGCCAAGAAAACGGCGTTTCAACTGGCGTACCTGCGGGCTGGAGTCTCTCTGCGCAGACAGCTTGCCGGCGGTTTCCATAAATTCATCACGGGGGTAAAGCGCGAGACATTCGTCATAAGGGTGACGGGTAAGCACAAGCTGGCCGCCGCAGGCTTCGTTTAACGAAGCGCGATAGCGGGTCGGCATGGTGAGCCGCCCCTTGGCATCCAGATTGAGTGATGTGCTCCCAGTAAACACTGGCCGTCCTCATGCTCGATTGTTTGGTTCCTTCCCGGGGCTCTTGTTGCCCCACTTCGCGACACCGGCCGCCAAGAAAATCCCACTTTTTCCCACTTTTCACCACATTGGGACACTCTAGGGCCACTGCGAACACCAAGTCAAGCGTGAGCACCCGGTCAAACGTAAAAGAATTTCCAGACAAATCAGCCTGTTAGCGGTATCACAGAGAATGAACAAAGGGATGAACGGAGGGAGTTTCGAGACGAATCAGAGCGCTGGAACGCGCAAGTGAGAAAGCACTTTAAGTGTTAGACGGATTAGTTATTACTAACTTTGTTTATATTCCATACCTAAATGATTAGGCCTTGTTCGGACACGGGCCAGCGACAGGATTGACGACCCGGCAGGCCGACGCCGCCCCCAGTGCCATCAACCCGATCGGAAAAGCGCAGCACATGTTGGTCATTGTCGAGACAGAGGGATTGATCTGCGCCAACCTCCAGGCTGCAAGCACGGCAAGTCCGAGGTCTTCGCATGATTGGACAACGAGCGGGACCAAGAAGAGAAGGTATTACAAGGAGCGAGCCACGAGTCACGAAAGGCAAAACCCGTCTTGGGTTTCGCTTCTCGCAACTCGCGCATCGTTACTGAATAAAGTGGATCGGTCGATAAGCCGGGTTCTGTCGTGGACAGTCATTCATCTCGGGCTTGCGTCGCCACAAACCTCTAGCAACCTACCCGGATCCAGCGCGGGCCACGCCATAGGATCCCTATTTGGTCTTGCTCCGGGTGGGGTTTACCCTGCCACCACTGTTGCCAGCGGCGCGGTGCGCTCTTACCGCACCTTTTCACCCTTACCGGTTCCGACACGAGGAAGGAACAGGCGGTATCTTCTCTGTGGCACTAGCCGTAGCCACACCGTCACCAGTGTGGCCCCCAGGCGTTACCTGGCACCCTGCCCTGTGGAGCCCGGACTTTCCTCCAGCGGCTACGCCGCCAGCGACTGTCTGACCGATCCGGGGCGGAGTCTAAACAGTTAATAATTAATAGTGAATAATTAATAGCTGCGCGGACCGGGTTTTCTGATCTTGAAACGCAAGAGGCCGCGCGCCCTAACGTTGAGCGCGGCCTCTTGTGCCTGAAAAACGACCAAACCGGATCGCGAGTTATTCATTATTAACTATTAATTATTCATTGCCTCTAACAGCGCATACACCGCCTGCCGTTTCAGGCCGGTATGGGCGGCCATGATTTTCGCCACCCGGGACACCGGCAATTCCGCCAGCAGGGACGTTGCCAGGGCCTGATCCCGCTCACTCCAGTCGGCGGTTTGCGCGCAAGGCGACAACACCAGCACCAGCTCGCCGCGTTGCTGGTTGCGATCTGATGCCACCCAGTCACAGATATCCGCCACGGCTCCCATGCGAATGGTCTCAAATTGCTTGGTCAGCTCACGACAGAGCGAGATTTCACGATCTTTTTCAACCAAGGGCGTTAGCGCCTCGAGGAAGGAAAGCACCCGATGGGGAGCTTCGTAGATAATACTTGTGACTGACAGCCCTGCCAGGCGCTCGATGGCCTGCTGACGGGGCGCTCCCTTGGCAGGCACAAAACCCTCGAAAAGAAAACGGTCAGACGGCTGCCCCGCCGCGGCTAACGCTGCCAGCAGTGCCGACGCACCGGGAATCGGCACCACCCGCACACCGGCCTGATGGCAGGCGCGCACCAGACGGTAGCCGGGATCACTGACCAGTGGCGTGCCCGCATCACTGATCAGGGCGCCCTGCTCACCTGACTGCAAACGAGCCACCAACTCTTCGCTGCGGGCACTTTCATTGTGATCATGACAGCTGATCAAGCGACTGCGGATTCCCAGCTGCTCCAGCATGCGCTGACTGTGCCGGGTATCCTCTGCAGCCACCCAGTCGACCTCATCCAGTACCGCTATAGCCCGACGACTGATGTCATCCAGATTTCCGATCGGCGTACTGACAATATACAAAGTTCCACTCATATCTGTGCACGACTCAACTGGTGAGGCTCCAATGAAGCGCCTACAATAGCGGCTTCATTCTGGTAATACGAACCTGTCGCCATGGAATTCAGAAAGGCCCGTTTGGCAGCCCTGCTTGCTGCCGCAGTCATCGCTGGCTGTTCTACCACAACTCCTACGCGCACCACGGTTTATGAACAACCGTCGGCACCCAAGGTTGGCATCGCTCCCGCGGCGTTGACGGCCGCCCGCACCCAACTGGCCACCATGACAACGGAGGCGCGTATTGGCGCCACTTTGCAATGGGCTGAGACATATCTGGATCAGCAGCGTGCCGCTGATGCCGGTCAGCTACTTGCCGATCTGAATCCACAAGCCATGGACAACGCGCAACGTTTCGCCTGGATTCTGCTCAGCGGTCGAGCCCAGCTTGGCGACCAGCGCCCAGATCAGGCACTGGCGCTGCTGCAACGCTATGAGGATGAGATTCTCCAGTATCCCGCAGAGCAGCAAGCCAGACTGGACTTGCTCAGAGCCGACGCCCTCGCCATGAAAGGTGATCTGATCAGCAGCCTGCAGCAGCGCGTGGCGGCTCACCCTCTGCTGGAAGAAGACGACCAGGATTATAACCACGGCATGATCTGGCAGCTTCTGATGAAGCTGTCCAACACCGAACTGGCCAACGCCGTAGAGGGCAGCAGCGGCGACCTGCGTGGCTGGCTTACCCTGGCACAGCTGTATCGGGACCCCATTGCCGACCTGGACGCCCAGGTCAACCGACTGAATCGCTGGAGCGCCCAATGGCGAACCCATCCGGCAACGGCGGATGTTCCTGATATTCTCGACGCCCTGGAAAAAGCCGCCAATGAAAGACCCAGCAAGGTAGCCATTCTGCTCCCCACCACAGGCCCCCTGAAAAATGCCGGCAAGGCTCTTCAGGAAGGCATCATGACCGCGTACTACCAGCACAAGCAAAATGGCAATCCGCCGGTACTGCGCTTCTATGATTCTGGCGGCGACAACATTCTGGCTCTTTATCAGCAGGCCATACAGGACGGTGCCGACTTTGTCCTCGGACCCCTGGCCAAGGAAAAGGCAGCCACCATTGCCAACCAGGGCACCCTGCCGGTTACCACCCTGGCCCTGAATTATATTGATCAGGACAACCTGCCCGAGAACTTTTTCCAGTTCGGCCTGGCACCGGAAGATGAAGCTCGCCAGATTGCGCTGCAAGGCGCCCGCGAGGGGGCCAGCCAGGCCGGCATCCTTTACCCGCAGGGAGAATGGGGCGAACGGGTTGCCCAGGCGTTTGCCGAAGAATGGCAATCCCTCGGCGGCACGGTGACCGTGACCCGCACCTACCAGGAAGGCCCCACTCTGGGGGATACCGTCAAGGAGCTGCTGCTGGTGGCCCAGAGCCAGAGTCGCGGCCAGGCGGTCAGCCGTTTCACCAGCCTGGACATGGACATTCAGCCACGCCGCCGCCAGGACATGGGCTTCCTGTTTCTGCTGGCCAGCCCGGATCAGGGCCGCCAGGTGAAACCGGCACTGAATTTCCATTACGCCAAGGATCTGCCGGTGTACTCCACGGCACTAATTCATAGCGGTGAGTCCAATCCTCGTCGCGACCAGGACTTGAATGGGGTGCGTTTTGTGGACATGCCCTGGATGCTCAGCAAGGAAGATTCCGAGCTGCGCCGTATGGCCGACACCCAATGGCCCGAAGGTCACGGCCGTTATGAGCGCCTGTTTGCCATGGGGATTGATGCCTACCGGCTACAAGGCCGTCTTTACCTGTTAAACACCCTTCCATCCAGTGAGCTACCCGGCGTCACCGGTCGCCTGAGCATGGAACAGCAACGCATTGTGCGCGAGCTGAACTGGGGTGTATTTATCAATGGTGAAGCTCGCGCTCTCCCCAAGGTGTCCGAGCCGGCAAAGAATGGCAGGCCCCGTGAAATTACCGCGCAGTAACAAAGATTCCGGTAGCGAAGCGGAAAAACAGGCTGCACACTGGCTCACAGAGCAGGGACTGATTGTTGTGGCACGCAACTTTCGCTGCCGCCAGGGGGAAATCGACCTGATCATGCAGGACGGCGACACCCTGGTGTTCACGGAAGTGCGCTGGCGCAGCAATCCCAGCCATGGCGGCGCTCTGGCCTCTGTGGATCACCACAAGCAACGCCGGCTGATACTGGCAGCCCGGCACTATCTGGGTCGCCACCCGCAATACCATGATCGGCCCTGCCGCTTTGATGTACTGGGAATGGAACCGGACAATAACAACACTGTCCGGTATCAGTGGATACAAAACGCGTTCTACAGCGAATAGCTGCACGCAATCTTCGAACGCGCAGAACAATGAGGTAATTATGAGCGTGGACCGTATCCGGCAACTGTTTGCCGAAAGCATTGAAACCAAAGCCAAAGCCGGGGAAGTGCTACCCACCGTCATCGAAGCCGCCGGTCAGGCCATGGTGGAATGCCTGCTCAACGGCGGCAAGATTCTTACCTGTGGCAATGGCGGCTCTGCCGGTGATGCCCAGCATTTTTCTTCCGAATTGCTTAACCGTTTCGAGATGGAGCGCCCGGCACTCCCGGCAATCGCGCTTACCACCGATTCCTCCACGCTGACCTCGATTGCCAACGATTACAGCTACAACGAAATCTTCTCCAAACAGGTTCGCGCTCTCGGTGGCAGCGGCGACATCCTGCTGGCCATCTCCACCAGCGGTAACTCCGCCAATGTCATCCAGGCCATCCAGGCCGCCCATGACCGGGAAATGCGCGTGGTCGCCATGACCGGCAAGGAAGGCGGCGAAATGGTCAACCTGTACGGGCCCAACGACATTGAGATCCGGGTACCGGCCGCCTCCACCGCACGCATTCAGGAAGTCCACCTGCTGGTGATTCACTCCCTGTGCGATTACATCGATCAGCAACTGTTTGGAGGCCAATAAATGGCCGCAGGCTTCATTCGATTCAGCCACGTCCTGACCCTGTTTGTCCTGTTCGCCACCGTCTCCGGGTGCGCATCCCTGTCCAAGGGAATGTCCGAGGAACCCGTCGATCAGAACCACGGCAAACGCACTTTCGGTGCCTTTATCGAGGACGGCAATATTGAGCGCAAGGTCGCTGTGAATCTGGCCCGCGCCAGCGCCGAGCTGGACGAATCCCGGATCGTCGCAGTCAGTTATAATGGCAACGTACTGCTTGCCGGCCAGGTCGCCAGCGAAGACCTGAAAGCCCAGGCCGGAAACATCGCCGGGAAAGTCCGCCACGTCCGCCATGTGCACAACGAACTGCAGGTGGTGGGCTCCAATTCTTTCCTGGCCCGCACCAATGACACCTGGCTGACCAGCAAGGTGAAAAGCCGCCTGCTGATCAATGGCGAGGCGCCCGGCTGGCGCACCAAGGTGGTCACGGAAAACGGCGTGGTTTATCTGATGGGCCTGCTGACCCACGACGAGGCCGATGCGGTGGTCGAGCAGGTACAGAAGGTTTACGGCGTACAGAAGATCGTCAAGATTATTGAGTATATCGACTGAAGAGCAGTGGCAAGTTGAAAGTTCAAAGTTGCAAAGCGCGACATGGGCTCCTGCCAATCGGCTAACGCCCTACCCGCGCCACACAAAAAACTCCAAATTGAAACATGGAGCAGATTGCAGGATTGCATAACGAAAGAGGCCGCGCCCACAGATTTGGGCGCGGCCTCTTTTTTTTCAGATCAGCCCCTTACTCAGCAGGCGCGCTGCAACTTATTTAACCACCTTCAGATGGCTGACCTTAGCCTTGCCGTCATCCTTTTCCGGCTCCGGTGGTGTGGGCTCGGGCGGCGGCTCCGCCGGATCGAACGCCATACCCTGACCGTTCTCCCGGGCGAAAACCGCCACCACCGCATTCACGGGAACCCGGATAGTCATGGGCATACCTCCGAAACGGGCGGAAAAAGTGATTTCCTCATTGCCCGCAACAAAGTTCGTCACTGCCCGGGGCGCGATGTTCAGCACGATCTGGCCGTCCTGAACAAAATCCTGGGGCACTTCCACCCCGGGGTAAGAGGCGTTTACAGCCAGGTGGGTCGTCAGACCGTTATCACAGATCCATTCGTGGATCGCCCGTATCAGATACGGGCGATTGGGCGACATATCGGACATGATTACAGCGGGTTGCGCAGTTCGCGCTCGGCGTCGGTCAGGCTGGCCTGGAAGGCATCACGGTCAAACAGACGTTCGGCATAGTCCAGCAACGGCTTGACCTGTTTCGCTGGCAGCTCGATACCCAGGGCAGGCAACCGCCACAGGATGGGGCCAACCACACAGTCTACCAGGGTGAACTCTTCACTCATGAAGTACGGCAGCTCGCTGAAGATCGGCGCGGTAGCAATAATCGCTTCACGCAACTCCTTGCGACGCTTGTTGAGGCTGGCTTCTTTTTCCTCACCGGCCAGAATGGCATCAACGTGACCGCACCAGTCACGCTCTACCCGGTGAATCAGCAGACGGCTGTGTGCACGGGCAACCGGGTACACCGGCAACAACGGCGGATGGGGGAAACGCTCATCCAGGTACTCCATGATGACGGTGGACTGATAGAGAGTCAGTTCACGGTCCACCAGGGTAGGCACTTCGTTGTAGGGGTTCAGCGACGCCAGATCTTCCGGCTTGTTGTTGTTGTCCACATCAACGATATCGACTGTGACCCCTTTTTCTGCCAGCACGATACGCACGCGATGGCTGTAATGATCTTCCGGGGAAGAAAAGAAAGTCATTGAAGAACGCTTGGTCACCACACCCATTGTCGAATCATCTCCGCACTAATAGCTATATAACAGAAACAGGGTAACCGCTTACACGGATACCCTGTTCAACGCTGAAAAGCGGCACTAATGGTTAGTGCACGTCTTTCCAGTATTCCTTCTTGAGCAGGTATGCCGGGACAAACAGAATGCCCAGGAACACCAGTACATACACACCCAGACGCTCACGCAACGGACGGACCGGCTCAGCGGTGTATGCCAGGAAATTGGTGATATCACCCATTTCCTGTTTGAACTCTTCTTCGCTCAGCTCAGCTTCCCGGCTTGCCATCACATGGGGCATACCCACGTTTTCGAACACCCGGTTGTTGTAACCGAAGGGACGGGACTCGTCTTCGTAGAAGTTGATCAGGTAAGAATACACCCAATCCTCTGAACGATAGCGGGTCACCATGGTGAGATCCGGCGGCGCATTGCCGAACCAGGCCTTGGCATCTTCCGGGTCCATGGCAGTACGCATTTGATCACCCACCTTGTCGGTGGTGAAATTCAGCTTTTCCTGCACCAGTTCTTCCGGAATCTCCAGATCCTCAGCCAGGCGGCTGTAACGCTGGTACTGCAGACCATGACAGCCCATGCAGTAGTTTACAAACAGCTTGGCACCATTCTGCAGGCTTACCTTGTCCTGCAGATTCACCGGTGCCGGCACTTCGTACTCACTCTTGCCACCACCGGCCGCGAAGGCAACCAACGGCAGGCAGCTGAAAAGAACGACCGCTAATTTCTTCATCAGTGACCCCCCGTTACCCGTTCCGGAACCGGCTTGGATTTTTCGAATTTGTGAACAAACGGCATGATCAGCAGGAAGTAGCTGAAGTAATACACCGTACCGAACTGCGCCAGCATGGTCTTACCCGGCGTTGCCGGCTGAGTCCCCAGATAGCCCAGAATCAGGAAGTCCACCACAAAGATCGCCATGAACAGTTTGCTCAACCAGCCGCGATAGCGGATGGAGCGAACCGGGTGGCGATCCAGCCAGGGGATCACGAACAGGATCACGATAGCGCCACCCATGGCAACCAGACCCCAGGCCTTGGAAGACATGATGATATCCAGGGTCGTGGCACGCAGCATGGCGTAGTACGGACCGTAGTACCATACCGGAGCAATGTGATCCGGGGTCTTCAGCGGGTTGGCCGGCTCGAAGTTCGGCTTCTCCAGCAGGTAACCCCCGCCATCCGGGAAGAAGAAGATCACCACGGCAAAGATCATCAGGAACACGATCACGCCCGGCAGGTCTTTCACGGTGTAGTAAGGGTGGAACGGAATACCGTCAACCGGGATACCGTTTTCGTCCTTGTTCTGCTTGATTTCCACACCATCCGGGTTGTTGGAACCCACTTCGTGCAGTGCCAGGATATGCAGTACCACCAGCGCCAGCAGCACGATGGGGATAGCCACCACGTGCAGGGCGAAGAACTTGTTCACCGTCGCCGTGGACAGCAGATAATCACCACGCACCCAGGTGGTCAGGCCTTCGCCGATTTCCTTCGCTTCTGCAGCACTGATAAACGGCAGCAGGTCAAAGGGAATGGCGCCCGCCAGGGAAATGATCACCTGAGCCCCCCAGTAGGACATGTTGCCCCAGGGCAGCACATAGCCCAGGAAGCCTTCTGCCATCAACGCCAGGTAGATCAGCATGCCGAAGATCCACACCAGCTCCCGCGGCGGCTTGTAGGAACCGTACATCAGGCCGCGGAACATGTGGATATAGACCACAGCGAAGAAGGCGGACGCCCCCACCGCATGCATGTAGCGAATCAACCAGCCCCACTCCACATCACGCATGATGTATTCCACCGAGGCAAAACCTTCGCTGGGGGAGTAGAACATGGTCAGCCAGATACCGGTGAGCAGCTGGTTAATCAGCACCACCAGAGACAGCACACCGAAGTAGTACCAGAAGTTGAAGTTCTTCGGGGCGTAGTATTCGGACATGTGGCGCTTGTAAGCGTCCACCACGGGCAGACGGGCATCTACCCAGTCGACAACACGATTCACCATTCCCATCATGCCTCGGTCTCCCCTTCTTCAGAACCCACAATGATGACACCTTCGCTCAGATAGGAGTGCGGCGGCACCACCAGGTTAGTGGGTGCGGGTACGCTCTTGTAGACGCGACCGGCCAGATCAAACTTGGAACCGTGGCAGGGGCAGAAGAAGCCGCCATGCTCCAGCTCCACTGTGGGCTCGTCCTCGTATAACGGCGAACACCCCAGATGCGTACAGGTGCCAATCAGTACCAGCAGCTCTTTCTTGATCGAGCGCCACTCGTTCTGGGCATAGGCAGGCTGCTGGTCCGCTTCGGACGCAGGGTCACGAAGCTTGTCTTCCAGCTGCGACAAGGTTTGCAGCATATCGTCGGTACGGCGCACCACCCAAACGGGCTGGCCTCGCCATTCCTCAACCACACGCTGACCGGGCTCCAGCTTGCCAACATCCACGGTTACCGGCGCACCGGCATTCTTGGCTTTGGCACTGGGCTGCCAGGATTTCACAAAAGGAACAGCCGCGCCAACTGCACCTGCGGCACCAATAGCCGAGGTCAAGCCGATCAAGAAGGTGCGGCGGCTGGTATTAACGCCGTCGTTGCTCATTCAGTTATTCTCCCCTTGGATCCCACGCTCGGGAATAGTCCGAGACTCGAGGTACTACCTCGCGCTCCGGGCGGAGTAAGGCGGCGCAAATGGTAAAGAAAAAGCCCACACCTGACAACCGGTTATTCCCCGGCCAGAGTCGCTAAACGCCTGATTTGAACACAAAAAAGCCCAGCATTGCTGGGCTTTTTTGTGAACAGCTGTTGTAAAGCTTAACGCTTGGAGAACTGCGGACGACGACGCGCCTTGCGCAGACCCACTTTTTTACGCTCAACTTCACGGGCGTCACGGGTCACGTAACCGGCGCGACGCAGCTGACCACGCAGCTCACCGTCGTATTCCATCAGTGCACGGGTGATACCGTGACGGATGGCGCCAGCCTGGCCGTTGTTGCCGCCACCGCTGACCGTAACCAGTACGTCAAACTTGTCGCTCACTTCGATCAGTTCCAGCGGCTGACGAACAACCATCTGGTTGGTTTTACGACCAAAGTACACATCCAGCGGACGGCCATTGACAGAAATCTTGCCGCTGCCCGGACGCAGAAAAACGCGAGCGGAAGAGGTCTTGCGGCGACCGGTTCCGTAGTTGGTTTCTACAGTTGCCATCAATTAACCCCTTAAATTTCCAGCTGCTGCGGCTGCTGAGCGGTATGCGGATGCTCAGTGCCTGCGTAAACTTTCAGTTTGCGGAACATGGCGCGACCCAGGGGGTTACGCGGCAGCATGCCCTTCACCGCCTTCTCAATGATCATTTCAGGCTTTTCGGCCTGCAGAGTGGAGAAGTTGGCTTCTTTCAGGCCACCCGGATAACCGGTGTGACGGTAGTACATCTTGTCATTTGCCTTGTTACCGGTAACGGCCACTTTATCGGCATTGACTACGACGATGTAATCACCGGTATCGACGTGTGGAGTAAACTCCGGCTTGTGTTTACCGCGCAGACGGCTGGCGACTTCGGTCGCCAACCGACCCAGCGTTTTGCCGGAGGCGTCTACCACATACCAGTCGCGCTTTACGCTTTCCGGTTTTGCGCTGTAGGTCTTCATGGAATTCTGCCCTAAATTCAATATGTTACGGGTAGCAAACACCCGCCGGCGACAGTTCCGCCGGGCAAGAGAGCGCGAATTCTACCCAAGCCCCCCTCAGAACACAAGCGGTTCAGGGGCTTTTGTTGAGATGACATTAACGACCTGATCGCAGGTCGGTTCCCACCATTGTGCGCTGACAAACAGCATGGTGAGATGAGCGGCCATTCTACCCGTGCCTACCGGCCCCCTTGCAAGGATAAGGAGTACACCATGGAATATCGCCGTCTTGGACGCACCGACCTGAAGGTCAGCAGTCTGTGTCTGGGAACCATGACCTGGGGAAGCCAGAACACTGCCGAAGAGGGTCATGCCCAGATGGACATGGCGCTGGACCACGGCATCAATTTTTTTGATACCGCCGAGATGTATGCCGTGCCGGCCAGCCCGGTGACCTCATTCCGCACCGAAACCATCATCGGCGACTGGTTTGCCCGCACCGGCCATCGGGACAAGGTGATCCTGGCCACCAAGGCCGCCGGCCCGGGCGACTATGTGAAGCATATCCGCGGCGGCCCCCGTTTCAGTGCGCAGAGCCTGCAAAGTGCCGTGGAAGGGAGCCTGAAGCGCCTGCAGACCGAAGTCATCGACCTGTACCAGCTCCACTGGCCGGAGCGCACCACCAACTACTTTGGCCGGCTGGGCTACAAGCACCGGGACGGGGAGGACGGTATTGCCATCAGCGACACGGTGGCCGCCCTCAAGCAATTGGTGGATGCCGGCAAGATCCGCCATTGGGGCCTCTCCAATGAAACCCCCTGGGGCACCATGACCTTTCTACGCGAAGCCGAAAAAGTCGGTCTGGCGCCACCGGTGAGCATCCAGAACCCCTACTCCCTGCTGAACCGCAGCTTTGAAGTGGGCCTGGCGGAAATCGCCCATCGCGAGCACGTCGGCTTACTGGCCTACTCTCCCCTGGCTTTTGGCATGCTGACCGGGAAATACCGCAACAACCAGTGGCCGAAGGGGGCCCGGCTCACCGAGGTCAAACAATTCAGCCGCTATACCAACGATCAGGCCAGCGCCGCCACCGAGGCCTACTGCCAGCTGGCAGAGCAGCGCGGCCTCAGCCCCACCCAGCTGGCCCTGCAGTTCGTCACCACCCGCCCCTTTGTCACCAGCAATATTATTGGTGCCACCAGCCTGTCCCAGCTGGAAGAAAACCTGAAAAGTGTCGATCTGCCCTGGGACCGGGAGCTGGAAAAAGCGCTCGATGCCATCCATACCCGCTTCCCTTACCCGGCGCCCTGATACCAGGCAACCCTCCGCGTCCAATTCGTGGACGCGGAGTTTCACGCCTGAAGGCCTTAATACACCTCCACTGTAGGAGTTCCCATCCTGGGGACGAACCGAGCGCAGCGAGGCAACAGCGGTTTCAAAAACCCTGTTCTTCCAGAAACCTGTCGAGCGCTGACATCCCTGATCGCCCTGCGGGCGATTTCCACGCTAGCGCGTGGTTCGCGCCTCGAGAGCCGCTCCTACAGCGAAGCCACAACCCTCTCCCAGCTAACGAATAACCATTGACGATACAGCATCAGCCATGCCAATGTTAACGCCGTTAACTTCGGCAAACGAGAAATCATGGCACGCACGGCATACCACCATGGCGATCTATCCCAGCAGGCCCACCAGCAGGCCCTGGCGACCCTGCGTGAGCAAGGCGACGGCGCCATCAGCCTGCGCGCCCTGGCCAGGCAGCTTGGCGTCAGCGCGCCGGCGCTCTACCGCCACTATGCCGACCGGGAAAGTCTTCTGGCCGAACTGGCCATCAGCGGCTTCCAGGCCCTGCGTCAGCGGCTATTGGCGGTGAACCAGCAGGACAGCCGCAAGGCCCTCATCGGTATCGGCCTGGCCTACGTGGCCTTCGCTCGCGACGAGCCCAATCTGTACCGACTCATGTTCGGCGGGCGAGTGTTGCCGCGTGGCGCCCACCCGCGACTGGATCAGGCCGGACTGGCCGCCTTCCAGGTACTGGAAGACACCGTGGCAAACGGCCAGCAGCGGGGTTATCTGAAAGCAGCCCCCCTGTCCTTGCTCACCGCCGCCGCCTGGTCCCTGGTACACGGACTGTCGCAACTGACCATCGACGGGCATCTGCCCGGCCCTGATAGCGAACCGCAACTGGCCGCAGGCATCACCGCCCTGCTGCTGGACGGCAGCGTTGAACGGACTACCAACAAGGAACCCAGCCCATGAGCAGCCCCACACCCAGTACCCTGCGCGTTGGTCGACGTTACCGGGCCAACCGCCTGGAAGGCCCCTATGACGCCATCGTCATCGGCTCCGGTATTGGCGGCCTGACCGCCGCCGCCTGCCTGAGCAAAATGGGCAAGAAGGTAATCGTGCTTGAACAGCACTACACCGCCGGCGGCTTCACCCACAGCTATGACCGCAATGGCTACGAATGGGATGTGGGGGTCCACTACATCGGCGACATGGGCGCCAAACACACCCTGGCCCGCCGCCTGTTTGACTATGTTACCGACGGCCAACTGCAATGGGCGGCCATGGACGATCACTATGACCGACTCTTTATCGGCGATCGCCAGATCGATCTGGTCGCCGGGCCCGAGGCTTTTGCCAAGGAACTGAAAAGCCAGTTTCCCGGTGAGGAGCAGGCCATCGACAGCTATCTGGATTATCTCTCCCGGGTGGCAAAGGCCATGCCCGGTGTCACCCTGGCCAAGGTACTGCCGAACCTGATGGCCGGCCCGTTCCGGTATCTGGCCCGCCGCAAGGCCCCCGACTTTCTCAACCGCACTACCCGGGAAGTACTGGAAACCCTCACCGGCAACCAGGAATTGATCGCTGCCCTGACCGGCCAGTGGGGCGACAACGGCCTGGTGCCCGATGACTCCAGCTTTATCATCCACGCCCTGATCGCCCGACATTATCTCTATGGTGGCTACTATCCGGTGGGCGGCGCCTCGGAAATGGCCAAGACCATTATCCCGGTGATCCAGCAAGGCGGCGGCGATGTGTTCACCTATGCGGACGTGAAGGAAATCCTGATCGAAAACGGCAAGGCCGTGGGGGTGCGCATGGCCGACGGCCAGGCCATCCACGCCCCCGCCGTGATCAGCAACGCCGGCGTCTTCAATACCTTCGGGCCACTGCTGCCGAATAACGCGCCCCACAAGGCGTTCTACCAGAACAAACTGGGGCAGGTGCAACGCTCCATGGCCAGCGTCTGCCTGTATATTGGCCTCCAGGACACGGCGGAGAACCTGGCGCTGCCGAAAACCAACTTCTGGATCTACCCGGGTGCAGATTACCGTGGCCAGGTTGAGAATTTTCTCGCCGCCCCGGACAGCCACGATATTCCGCTCACCTATATCTCCTTTCCCTCCGCCAAGGATCCCAGCTTCGCGGAGCGCTACCCGGGCCGGGCCACTATCGAGATCGTGGCACCGGGGCCATTCGAGTGGTATCAGGACTGGGCGGACCAGCCCTGGGGTAAACGCGGGCAGGATTACGAGGCAAAGAAGGACGCCTATGCCCAGCGTCTGCTGGAAAAGCTCTACGAAAAGATGCCCCATTTACGAGGCAAGGTGGATTACTACGAACTGTCCACGCCCTTGTCCACGGACTATTTCTGCCGCTACAGCACCGGCGAGATCTACGGACTGGACCACACGCCAGAACGGTTTGAGCAGGACTGGCTGAAACCGAAGACCCGCCTCCCGGGCCTCTACCTGACCGGCCAGGACATCATGACCTGCGGCGTGGTTGGCGCCATGATCGGCGGCCTGCTCACCACCGTTGCCGTGAGCGGCCTGAAAGGCCTGCCGCTGGCCAAGAAAATGTTTGTGGGGTAACCCATGCACCTGCCCTTCTGGCTCAGTATCACCCTGCTCGCACCGCTGCTGCTCTGGCAGGGAAAACAAACCCGCCGCACCACCCCACGCTTGCCGGAGGCCCACGGCGACCCGCACGGCCAGTACGGTGACGGGGAGCCTGCATGGCAACTGCTGGTGCTCGGCGAATCCACTGCTGCCGGGGTAGGCGTAACGCATCATCAAGATGGCCTGGCCAGCCAGCTGGCCCGGCAATTACATCAACAAAGCCGGCGCACCATTGGCTGGCGCAGCCATGGCATTAACGGTATTCGCCTGCAGGCCCTGCAGGACCACCTGAAGACCATCCAACTGGCGCCGGCAGATGCCATCCTGCTCAGCATGGGCGTCAATGACACCACCGGGCTGACACCCAGGCGCCGTTACCGTCAACAGCTGTTGGCCCTGGGCGCGCAACTGCCTGGCCCCTTGTTCCTGCTTAGCGTACCGCCCATGCACCGTTTTACCGCCCTGCCCACGCCCCTGCGGCAGCTACTGGGCTGGCGGGCCAGACAACTGGATGCCATTCAGCGGAAGCTGGCCGCGGAGCAGCCCGATGATTTTATCTATCTGGGCTACCCGGCAATGACGGATCCGACCCTGCTGGCCGAAGACGGCTATCACCCGGGCATCACGGGATACCAGGCCATGGCCACCGCGCTGGCGCCAGCACTGACGGCGAGACTGCAGACGGCGAAGTAGAGCAGATTCCGCGTGATGGACGAACATAAAAAAAGGCCCTGCTTGCAGGGCCTTTTTGGGTGGGACGAAGCTAGCGATCAGAAGCGGTAGCTCAGCTGCGCGCCGATCACATCCGCATCCAGTTCGTAGGTGCCTTTCAGCGGTACGCCTTTGTCCGCCCGGTTGATATCCGCATCTTCCACAAAGATATGCGCATAACCCACGTCGATGGTCATGTTCTCCACCGGCGTGAAGCCCGCACCCAGGGTCAACCAGACCCGGTCAGAATCCGGAGAGATGGCTGAGCGGTTATCCGTACCCTGAGTGGACTCCTCCTGCGCCACACCGGCACGCAGTACCGTGGTGTCATTCATGGCGTGACGAACACCCAGGGAGTAACGGACAGTGTTTTCCCAATCGAAGGTTTCCACTGCGGGGTTCGGGAGCGGAGCGGGACCAGCATGATCAATTTCCAGCTTGTCCAGACTGCTCCACTCCATCCACTCAACACCCATCAGGATCTGGGTGCGATCAGACAGATCACCCGCATAGGAAAGCTGCAGGGAAGCTGGCAGATCTACGGATGTTTCACCTTCGTAGGTTCCTGCCAGGGGACCCGCAACCACCGGGTTAAAAGTGATATCACCTTCCACGTCATAATCAATCTTGGAGCGGTATGCGACACCGAAATGGTTGTTGTCATCCGGGCTATAGGTCAGCCCCAGGTTCCAGCCATAACTATCATCGTCACCTTCCAGTCGTGTTCCGGCATTACGAATATCGGCATCAAGACGCTGATAGCTGACACCTACACCCACATTCAGGTTATCTGTCACCTGAATACCCAGAGACGGATTCACGTTGTAAGTTTTCAGGTCTGACTCGGTTGCGTAAAAATCACCGCTACCAGTGCCCAAGGGGCTGATGGCATTACCCCAGTTGTCTTCATACTCGATTTTGGTACCAAAGGGAGCATTCACCCCCAAACCAAAGGTCATCATGTCGCTGATCGGCACAGCCATGAAAAGACTGCCCACGAATGGCTCCACATCATCAAAGTCTCCCGGTGCATTTCCAAAAGGCGTTGTGGAAGCATCGCCTTTGAAAGTGGTATCAATCCACACCTGATGAACTGCAGCAGAAAGCTCTGCCTGCTTCAGCCCCGCCAGAGTAGCCGGGTTGTACCATTGGTTAGAGGCGTTCTCGCTCAGTACACCGGCACCGGCGTAAGCGGTACCCAGAGCGGACACGGATTGGTAGGACACAGAAAAGCCACTTGCCGCCGCATGCCCGGCAACCAGGCTCAATGCGGAACCGACAAGTACGGCACCTGTTTTTTTCATGATTTCTCTCCCTCTTCCTCGCAAAGTAATGCTGTCGTTATAAGTAAAAGATCAGCAGCCCACTTATACACAATAGGCCATGATACAAGCAAGGAATCGCGTTCAGTCAGGCTTTCACGTCAGCAGGGAGAAGAAAAAAGGGCAGCGAACGCTGCCCTTTCTTTTTTTACAATCACACGACCGGTTTCAGTCCGCCAGAACGGCCTTGGCAATGATCGTTTTCATGATTTCATTGGTGCCGCCATAGATCCGCTGCACCCGTGAATCGGCAAACATGCGCGCTACCGGATACTCCCACATATAGCCGTATCCACCGTGCAATTGCACGCATTCGTCAATTACCTCGCACTGCAGATCGGTAATGTAATACTTGGCGGCCGCCGCGGTGGGGATGTCCAGTTCCTTTTTCAGATGCAGTTCCAGGCAGCGGTCCACATAGGCGCGGGCCACTTCCAGTTTGGTGTGCATCTCGGCAATTTTGAACTGGGTGTTCTGAAAAGCAGCCACCGGCTTACCAAAAGCTTTACGTTCTTTTACATAGTTGATGGTATGTTCCAGGGCCGCTTCCGCCATTGCCAGACCACCAATGGCGATGCCCAAGCGCTCCTGCGGCAGTTCCTGCATCAGGTAGATAAAGCCCATGCCCTCTTCACCCAGCAGGTTTTCGGCTGGCACCTTCACGTCCTGGAAGAACAATTCGGAGGTATCCTGGGCTTTCATGCCCACTTTCTTCAGGTTGGTGCCCTTCTCGAAACCTTCGGAATCGGTTTCCACCACAAACAGGCTGATACCCTTGGCGCCCTTGGACGGATCCGTCTTTGCCACGACGATCACGATATCCGCGTTCTGGCCATTGGTAATAAAGGTTTTGGAGCCGTTCAGGATGTAGTGGTCGCCCTCTTTGACCGCAGAGGTCTTCACGCCCTGCAGATCCGAACCGGCACCCGGCTCGGTCATGGCGATGGCACCGATCATTTCACCGGTGACCATTTTCGGCAGGTATTTCTGCTTGAGAACTTCAGAGCCATTGTGCTCGATGTAAGGCGCCACGATTTCCGTGTGCAGCCCCCAGCCAATGCCGGTCAGACCCAGCCGGGACACTTCCTCGCCAATCACCACACTATAGAGAAAATCGGCCCCGATACCGCCGTACTCCTCACTCACCATGGGGCACAGAAAACCCTGCTCACCCGCTTTGAGCCATACCTCTTTGGGAACAACACCGGTTTGCTCCCACTCTTCGTGATGAGGTACTGCCTCATTTTCGAGGAATTTGCGCACGGTTGCGCGGAAGGTCTCATGGTCGGAACTGAACAGCGTACGGGGAATCATGATGCTCTCCGGAGTCAGGTTATCAGGGGTAGCCCCGATACCGGGCTCGGCCGGGGCACAGAATGACGCATTCTGTGCACTGGTGCTGCCAGCGGGCAATGACCGAAATGTTCACCACCAGACCGTGATGACAATTCCGGCCAATGACGACTTGCTCTCAGGCCCGGTGCTCACGCCCCAGATACTCGGAGGACTGCATTTCCTGAAGACGGGAACGGGTGCGCTCGAATTCGAAGTCAAGGCGCCCACCGGCATAGAGATCTTCGATGGGCACTTCTGCGGTAACCACCAGCTTCACCGCCCGGTCGTAGAACTCGTCCACAAGGTTGATGAAACGCCGGGCCATGTCATCCTTGCCGGCCCCCATCTGCTCCACATTGGAGACCAGTACGGTATGAAACTCCCGCGCCACTTCGATGTAATCGGTCTGGCTACGCGGACCATCACAGAGGGCCTTGAATTCAAACCACACCACATCATCCGCGCACATGACCGAGGGAATCTTGCGCCCCTCGATCAGCACGTTGCCGTGATCACGATGCCGGGAATGATCCGGTTCCAGGGTACGGAAACGTTCGCGGAGAAATTCATCCGCCGCCTTGCCCAACGGACAATGGTACAGCTCGGCCTGTTCCAGTAGCCGCAGACGGTAGTCATTGCCGCCATCCACGTTGAGGACCTTGGTGTACTGCTTGAGCAGATCGATGGCCGGCAGGAAACGCGCCCGTTGCAGGCCGTCCTTATAAAGACCATCAGGCTCGATGTTGGAGGTGGCGACCAGGGTCACGCCATTGGCGAACAACTCCCCCATCAGCCCGGCCAGAATCATGGCATCGGTGATGTCAGTGACGAAGAATTCATCAAAGCACAGCACCCGGGACTGGCTGGCGAACTTGCGGGCAATGCTCACCAGCGGATTCTTCTCCCCCTGGCGCTCTCGCATTTCCCGGTGCACCTTCTGCATGAAGCGGTGAAAGTGCATGCGACGCTTTTCCTTGAACGGCAGCGCCTGAAAAAACACATCCATCAGGTAGGTCTTGCCGCGACCGACGCCTCCCCACATGTACAGGCCGGTAAGCGCGCGGGGCTTGCGAAAACGTGACAACAAGCCACCGCCAGCCGGCTCTGCCAGCAAGCGGTGATACAGCGCATCCAGTTCTTCCACCGCCCTTTGCTGGGCCGGGTCCTGGAAAAAGTCGTCACTCTGGAGATCGGCTTGGTACTGTTCAAGAGGCGTCATGGGACTCGGGGCCTGCTGCTCGGACGGGGCAATGTAGCGTCGCAAGGACTGGCTGACAACATCAGGCAGGCAAATGGCTGGCGGCAGCCTGTTTCAGCTCCACCAGTTTGCCATGGAAGAAATGCCCGCAATCCGGGAAACGGATCAGATCCGGCGCCAGCGGCGTGGCGTCAACCCAACGAAACACCTGCTCCGCCGGCACCACTTCATCATCCTCACCCTGGACCACGGTCACCGGGCAGCCGGTCTGTTCGATCTCATCAAAGGGGTAATGGTGGACGGGAGGCGCCACCAGCAGCAACTCCCGGGCCGGCATACCATTGGCCTTGAGAATTTCTGCTCCGCGGGCGGCCACAAAACTGCCGAAGGAGAACCCGGCCAACCACAGGGGCAGATCGGGCCAGGCATGGGTCAGCCAGCTGTGTATGGCCAGCAGGTCTTCGGTTTCCCCGATGCCATCGCTATAGGCTCCCTGGCTTTCACCAACGCCGCGGAAGTTGAACCGCACCACCACAGCCCCCTGGTCTCGGGCCAGACGGCTCAGGCTGGTCACCACCTTGTTGTCCATGGTGCCACCAAAGAGGGGATGCGGGTGGCAGATAATGGCGACGAACGACGGCGTTTCACTGCCCTGCTCCACCACGGCCTCCAGATTGCCCGCCGGACCGGAGAGACTTTGTCGCTGTTGTGCTGCCATATTTCACCCCTGTCGCATTTCTTGCCCTGCCGACCCGCTGCTGCCCCCGGACGCAAAACCCTACGCCGCATCAAGGACATCAAAAGTATCAACAGTCCCTTACACCTTGGAGCCTATCCAGGGTCTCTTCACAACCGCGCCGTAGTCCTTCCTTAACCTGTAAAGCGGGTCGCCAGCTCGTGATGGCGATTGTGTAGTGTAGTCATTCTACATGAACGAGCGCCGTCGCGGGCTGGCGGCACTCTCCACCTGAAAAGAATGGGCCCGGCCCTTCGGGTTGCCGCTAAAAATGGCCCCATGCTGTGTTATGAACCTTGAACTTGCCCCGTCAGGCCCTGCGGTATCGTGCCCTCTGTGCTCTGCGAGTATTGCCTGGAGCCATTTTTAGCGGCAACGCGGTTGTGAAGAGACCCTGGATAGGCTCTAACCCTTGGCGACCGCCCGGCACTGTGCTGCAATAGCGGGAATTCAGAAGGAGTATGCCATGGATATGCTGACAACTGGGGTGCTGTGCTTCGCCGCCGGCGTGGTAGTGGGCGCAGGATTACTGTTCTGGTTGTTACCGGCACGGCGTCAGGCCGGCCAGCTGATTCGTGACCGTGACGAAGCCCGTCAGGCCCTCAATCACTATCGTGATCAGGTGGATGACCATTTTCTGCATACCGCAGAACTGGTCAACGACATGACCCAGGCCTATCGCTCCGTCCACGAGCACCTTTCCAAAGGTGCCCAGGCCTTGTGTTCAGAAGTGGGTCGCAAACGGGCAGTGGCAAAATCCCTGGACTCTGCCCCGCAGAAAGGCAGTGACGAGCCGGTGGCTCCGCCGCTGGATTATGCCCCCAGCGCCAAGGGCGGCACCCTGGCCGAAGATTTCGGTCTGCGCCAGAAAACCACCGGGCCGTTCAAACCCGTGGACGTGGCGGACAACCCGGTCACCGACAATATCGTGGAGCCTCCCCGCGACTACGCGGAAGGCTGCGACGAGCAGGGCTGCCCACCGCAAGAAAAGAAATGAAACACCGCTGACGACACCACCCCCAAACCAGCGCCAGCGAATTCCTGGCGCTGCCTTGGCACCCCCGGCTCAGGCGCCCCTTTCCTCGTTGGAGCCTTGCTCGCAAGGCGAAAGTCCGAAATCCCGCGACGTGCCTGCGGGTAACCTTCGCTTTGCGAGCAAAGCTCCAACGGCAGGGGGGCATCAACCGTATATTCACGCCCTGCAACCCGGGCTGGTGAAGGGGGCTTATTGAAAGGTCTGCGCCACCCGCATGGGCACAGGCTCCTCTTCCACCACAATCTCCGCCGGCAGTTTCCCGGCCGGGTCACCATCGGCCTGGATCGGCTCATCGGCATTTTCGCAGCGAATCTCCACCCGCTGGGCACGCAGGCTGGCCACACCATCCACCCGCTCCATGCGCCCCAGCAACAGCGCGGCGAGACAGCGCAACAGGAAGCTGACGCCCGGCTTCTGGAACAGCAATACCTGCACCTGGGGCCGGAGAATATTGGCCTCACGGCTGAGCACAAAGCTGCCGCCATAGTGGCGGCCGTTAGTGACGATGGCAGAAAAACAATCCAGCGGCCGGCCATCGACCATGACCCGGTAATGGCGCTGACCGTAACGGCGAATCTGGGCAAGCATGGACTGGACATAGGCCAGCTTGCCGAACCGTTCCTTCACCGACAGGTTCACCCCATCCACCACCCAGGCGTCGTAGCCGATGCCGCACATCATGATAAAACGGCGCCCGTTGAGCCGGGCCGGGGTGACCGGCACATTTTTGCCATTGACCACGATCCTGGCCGCCTGCTCCGGCTGTTTGGGCAGCTGCAGCTCCTTTGCCAATACATTGGCGGTTCCGGTGGCAAACACCCCCAGGGACACTCCGGGAGCCAGACCATTGAGGACTTCGTTGGTGGTGCCATCACCGCCCACCGCCACCACGCAATCGCCCTGATTTTCCAGGGCCTGCAGATACGCGGCGGCATCACCCGGCCCTCGCGTGTGGTAGAGACGCACTCGCGCGTCCAGTTTCTCCAGCTCCGCCACAAAACGGCACAGCAGGGTCTCCCGGCCACCCCCGGCGGTCGGGTTGTATACAACAGTAATCTTCATGGGATCAGGGTGTTCCTCGTACTGCTCAGGCCGGGTTATCGATGTCGATAAAGATATGTTCCACACCGAACTGCTCATTGAGCCACTGGCCCAGGGCCTGTACCCCATAGCGTTCGGTGGCATGGTGACCAAAGGCAAAATAGTGCATGCCGGTTTCCCGGGCAAAGTGGGTGGTGGGCTCGGAAATCTCGCCGCTCAGGTAGGCATCCATCCCCCGGGTCTGGGCCTTGTCGATAAAGCCCTGGGCGCCACCGGTACACCAGCCGATGGTTTCAATCTCATCGCCCGGGTCGCCCACATGCAACGGGGTGCGTCCCAACACGGCTTCCGCGTGGGCAGCGAACTCCGCCGCCGACATGGGGCTGTCGAGCCGCCCCACATTGCCGATCGGCCGCGGCGCATCATCCAGTCCACCCTCCACAGTGAACCCCAGACGCCGGGCAAGCTGGGCGTTATTGCCCAGGGTCGGGTGGGCATCCAGGGGAAGGTGATAGGCAAACAGATTGATATCGTGGCGCAGCAAGGTCTGCAGGCGCTGCTTTTTCATGCCGCGAACCCGCTGATCCTCACCTTTCCAGAAATAACCATGGTGAACCAGAATGGCATCCGCTTCTTCCACGATCGCCGCATCGATCAGGGCCTGGCAGGCGGTGACCCCGCTGACCACACGGCGGATCTGTTCGCGGCCTTCCACCTGCAATCCATTGGGACAGTAGTCCTGAAAGTGATCCGCAGCCAGCTCCTGGTCGAGCAAGGTCAGCATGTAATCGCGCTTGAGCATGACACCTACCGGGCAATGATCTGATAATATTGCGCGCAGTTTACCTATCCAGACCCGGGCTTGTCTCGTTCGTCCCCGTCCCGGTGGCGGGCGAAAGGCAATGGCACGGGCCAAAGCAAGCGCATGGGGGCATTGTCGGTGATCAGAGCCTTTCGTTTTTTTGCCGGACCGATTCTGGCGGGGCTGGCCGTGGGCCTGGCCGTGCTGTGGTGGTATGAGTGGGGTCCGAACGCTCGCCCCGGGCGCTACGACAGCGGCACCGCCAGTTATGCCGGCGCCGTCAACCATGCGGCTCCGGCAGTGGTCAATATTTACACCACACAAATCCTCACCAGCGATGACGTGCCGGAAGACCCGCTGTTTAACCGCTTTATGGAAGAACCCCGCCGGGAACGGGCCCTGAACAGCCTGGGTTCCGGGGTTATCGTGGACGACGAGGGCTACATCCTTACCAGCTATCACGTGATCCGCGACGCAGACGAAATCCTGGTGGCCCTGCGTGACGGCCGCGATGCCCCGGCCCGGGTGGTGGGCACGGACCCGGAGACCGACCTGGCCCTGCTTCATGTGGCACTGGAAAACCTGCCGGAAGTGGAACTCAACGGTAACGGACCGGTGCAGGTGGGCGATGTGGTGCTGGCCATCGGCAATCCCCTTGGCGTAGGGCAGACCGTTTCCATGGGGATTGTCAGTGCCACCGGGCGCAGCCATCTGGGCATTGCCACTTTCGAGAATTTCATCCAGACCGACGCGGCCATCAACCGCGGCAACTCCGGCGGCGCCCTGATTGATACCCGTGGCCACCTGATCGGCATCAACACCGCCATCCTCTCCGCTGACGGCAGCTGGCAGGGCATCGGTTTTGCCACCCCGGCCTCCATCGCCCGGGAAGTGATGCGTGACCTGATCGACCATGGCCGGGTGATTCGTGGTTATCTGGGGGTTACCGTGCAGGATATTACCCCGTCCCTGGCCGAGACCTTCGGCATGGACGAAGTGCGCGGTGGTGTGATCACGGAAGTGGTCATCGACAGCCCCGCCCACAAGGGTGGCCTGCAGCCCGGCGACGTACTGGTGGGCATCGACGGCACCGCCATGGCCGACGGCTACGAAGCCATGAACCGCATTGCCGGCATGAAGCCAGAGCAGAAAGTCAGTCTGAACATCGTCCGTAACCGCCAACCGCTGACCGTAGATGTGGTGATTGGTACACGGCCGCCGGCAGAAACGGAATAAAGCAGTTAACAGTGAATAGTTAATAGTGAACAGTGCGCGTGAGCGCTTATCTGTCTCTGAAACGCAAGAGGCCGCGCCCAAGCGATGGGCGCGGCCTCTTGCGTTTCAAGTCAACCCAGCGGGCTGTCGCGCCGCTGTTAACTATTCACTGTTAACTGTTAACTGCCTTCAAAGCCCTTCCACCCCACTCAAACTTTCCCCTGCCGGATAACGAATCTCAAAGCCCTGCTTGAAGCGTTCTTCGCCCCCCGCGGGAAGAGTGAATTGCCAGCGTTGCAGGCCTTTCACATCATCCACATCCTGTGCATCCGCGGCCTTGCCCTTGGCGGTAACGGTAATATCGTCGTTGCCGGCCACGGGGAGGCGATCCAGCAGGTTTACCGTGATCGGCTTGTCGTAATGGGAAAGGAGGGTGATGTTCTTGATCGCCGACAGGGTACTTTCCTTGCTGATCAGACCGGTTTCCCCTTCCCGGGAAGGCTCCCGGGTCACGGTAATCTGAAGGCGCGGATCGTCGCCAAAGCTCATTTTCACCTTTTCACCCTGCTTGATACTTTGCTGGCGGTGGTAGCGGGTCAGACGCTGACCATCACGCAGCAGGGTGACACTGCCCGCCAGCCAGGGAAGCGGGCTGGTATTGTCCCACTCCCCCACCAGCAGCACTGCGGGCTGCTGCCACAGGTAACTTTCCCGGCTCAGGGTTACCGGTAATTCCGCCTGTTGGTAGGAAACCCGGGCACTGGCATCACCACTGGCCAGGGACAACGGCGCGGAAAGCGGTACCCGCATATCAAAGCCATGTGCCACAGGAGCCGCCACCGGCATGCCGCTGAAGCTCTCTGCCATATCAGCTTGATACGCCGCCGGCTCCGCCATCACCGCCCGCAATGATTGCTTTCGCATCTCCGGCTGAGGGGCTGCCAACCGTACAATCCAGGGCGTCGGATCGGGCAGGTGGCGATAACCGGCCGGCACCAGACCCAGGGTAGCGCGGACATTCTGCCAGTCCTCACCGGTCCGGTTATGGATCAGGGCAATGCCGGTCACCGCCACGTTTTCATTGCGGCTGTTCAGATCCACCCGCAGCTGATTCTGCCAGCCCGCCTGGCGGGTAAAGTACTTTAGCTCAACCTTCGCCGTTGACGGTTTGTTAGCGCTGACGGTGAGAACCAGTTCGCGGCTGCGGGTTTGTCCTTGCCCCAACTGCTGGCGTTCCTGGCGCAGGGCGTCCAGTTTCTGTTGCTGGTTGTGACGTACCACTGCCCGCTGGTTGATGGCCGCCTGCCGCTGTTCCACCGCCTTGCCGATGGACGCCCAGGCGCTGGACCACTTTTCTACCGGCACCTGCGCAAACACCGCTTGCCCCTGGGGAGCCTGCCCCATTAGCGACTGCAGATGGTGAATCTGTTGCTGATCCAATGCATCCGCTGCCTTGGCGGCGGCCATGATCTGCTCCAGTTCGAGGATGGCCGCATCCAACTCGGCCCGCCGGGCTGATACATCGGCTTTGTTGATGGCAAATCCCTGGCGGACACCCTGCAAGCGAGCGCCCTTCACCGTCACCTGCAAGCTGTCCAGATCCAGCTCCGGCAGACCACTGACTACCAGTTGGTGCTCACCAGCGGAGAGGGACTGACTGAGAGTGCGAGTGAGATCGGCCTGGGAGGGGAATAACACCGCCTCGCTCACCGGCGCGGTGAGGTTGAAATCAGCGGCCAAAAGGGACGTGGGCAACAGCGCACAGGCAAGCAGCAACGATCGTTTCATTATTCGGGTCCTTTCCGTTGGACGATACCTGTTAGTACCGCAGGTATTGGGAAAGGTTCAAGCGGGGAGTCTTGCGGCGTTGGTTGGCGCGATCTTCCTGTGCAGAAAAAGATTATTTACCACAGAGAACACAGAGATCACTGAGAAAAAGCCAAATCTCCGGTGGCCCGCGTAGGGTGCACTGAGCCTAAGGCGAACTGCACCGGATGGGTTGGGCAATGGTGCAGTTCGCCTTAGGCTCAGTGCACCCTACGTTACGATCACTGTCCGTAGGAGCGTCGCTGGCGGCGCGATTCCAGAGTCTGAGCAAAACCCGTTTCACCACAGAAAACACAGAAGCCCTTGCTTTTCTCGGTGTGCTCTGTGCCCTCTGCGGTAAAAATCAGATTTGCTGCGGCGGAGATCAGAGCAGGGTGTCCAGCGCGTCGATCAACTCCTGGTTCTGCTCTGCAGTGCCCACGGTAATGCGCAGGTAGTCGGCGATGCGTTCAGGCTTGCCGAAGTGGCGCACGATGATGCCCTGCTCCCGCAGGCCCTGAGCGAGAGACGCACCACTGTGTTGCGGGTGGCGAGTAAAGAGGAAATTGGCCGCCGACGGCAGACTGTCGAAGCCGCGCCGGGAGAGCTGCTCGTTGAGCCAGTCACGCTGGCGGATTACCTGTTCACAGCCCTGCTCGAACCATGCCTGATCCTGGAATGCGGCCACACCGGCGGCAATAGCCAGGCGATCCAGCGGATAGGAATTGAAGCTGTCCTTGATGCGGTTCAGACCATCAATCAGCGCCTCATCGCCCACGGCCAGACCGATACGCAAACCGGCCAGGGAACGGGACTTGGACAGGGTCTGGGTGACCAACAGATTCGGGTAGCGGTTGACCAGGCTGATGGCCGTATCGCCACCGAAGTCGATGTAGGCTTCGTCAATCACCACCAGGGTTTCTGTATTGGCCTGCAGCAGACGCTCGATATCGCTCAGCGGCATTAACTTGCCGGTGGGGGCATTGGGGTTGGGGAAAATAATGCCGCCATTGGGTTTCAGGTAGTCTTCCACATTGATGGACAGCGTCTCGTCCAGCGCTACCGGCTCATAGTCGATCTGGTAGAGGCCGCAATAGACCTTGTAGAAGCTGTAGGTGATGTCCGGAAACAGCAAGGGTTTGTTCTGGCGGAAAAAACCCATGAACAGATGCGCCAGCACCTCGTCGGAACCGTTGCCGACGAACACCTGGGAACGCTGGATAGCATGGCCCTGAGCAGAATAGTAATCGGCAATGGCCTGCTTGAGCTCACCACTGTCCGGATCCGGGTACAGACGCAGGCGCTCGTCCGCTTGCCCACGAATCGCCTCAATCACCTTTGGCGACGGACCCAGGGGGTGCTCATTGGTATTCAACTTCACCAACCTGTCCATCTTCGGCTGCTCGCCGGGAACATAGGGTTCCAGTTGGTGAACGAAGTCGCTCCAGTATTTGCTCATAGTTTTGTCGTCCGAGGTCAGACGTCTGACGCTTTCTTGATTCGGTATTCGGCGCTGCGCGCGTGGGCGGTGAGGCTTTCGCCGCGGGCCAGGGGTGAGGCGATTTTCGCCAGCTCGCTGGCGCCCTCCGGGGAGCAACCGATCAGTGAGCTGCGCTTCTGGAAATCATACACACCCAGGGGGGAAGAAAATCGTGCCGTGGCACTGGTGGGCAACACGTGATTGGGGCCCGCGCAGTAATCACCCAGGGCTTCCGGCGTGTGACGGCCCAGGAAGATGGCACCGGCATGACGAATCTGTTTTGCCCATTGCTCGGCGTCATCAATGGAAAGCTCCAGATGCTCGGAGGCAATGGTATTGGCCAGGGCAATGGCCTGCTCCAGATCCTGCACCTGAATCATGGCGCCGCGATGTTTCATGGACGTACGGATAATGGTTTCCCGCTCCAGAGTCACCGCCAGTTTTTCCATGGACTCGGCCACCTGTTGCAGGAAGTCGCCGTCCGGGCTGACCAGGATGGCCTGGGCTTCCTCGTCATGTTCTGCCTGGGAAAACAGGTCCATGGCGATCCAGTCAGGGTCGGTCTTGCCATCACAGACCACCAGAATTTCCGACGGCCCGGCGATCATGTCGATGCCGACCTTGCCGAATACCTGGCGCTTGGCTTCCGCCACATAGATGTTGCCGGGGCCGACGATCTTGTCCACCGCAGGCACCGTCTCGGTGCCGTAGGCCAGTGCCGCTACCGCCTGGGCGCCCCCCAGGGTGAATAGCTTGTCCACCCCGGCAATGGCCGCCGCCGCCAGCACCATGTCGTTGATTTCGCCATCCGGGGCCGGCGACACCATGATGATTTCACCCACACCTGCCACCTTGGCCGGCAAGGCGTTCATCAGCACCGAGCTGGGATAGGCGGCCTTGCCACCGGGCACGTAGATACCGGCCCGATCCAGCGGTGTCACCTGTTGGCCCAGTAATGTGCCATCCGCTTCCCGGTACTGCCAGGAATCCTGCTTCTGCTTTTCGTGGTAGCGACGCACCCGTTCGGCGGCCGCTTCCAGCGCCTGGCGCTGTTCGGCAGGAATACGCTCCAGGGCTGCCTGCAATTGATCATGCCCCACCACCAGCGCATCCATGGCGGCCACGTCGCGACGGTCAAAACGGTTGGTGTATTCCACCAGCGCCGCATCGCCGCGTTTGGCCACATCACGAAGAATACCGCGCACCCGATCCGCTACTTCCTCGTCCCGCTCTTCGGACCAGGCGGTGAGCGCAGCCAGCTTGGCATCGAAATCCGCGTCTTGGGCGTTAAGCCAGGTGGTTTCCATGGTTGGCACCGTAGTCAAAGTCACAATCTGTTTTTACCACAAAGGGCACAGGATTCAGTGAGGAGAAGGCGGGTCTTTTTCTATCACCAAGATCAACAACGCCTGTCGCAACGCCCCATCGACCAATGGGCGGTTATTCTCGCGCGCATTGTGACCACTGTGGTGAAAGGTGTTAGCCCGCCTTGCGAGCCGCCACCGCCTCGGCCAGCTGATCCAGGATTCCCTGAATATCCCCGTGACGGGTTTTCATGCTGGCGCGGTTGACGATCACCCGGGTGGAGATATGGGCAATCAGCTCGGTGGGCTCCAGGCCATTGGCGCGCAGGGTGTTGCCGGTGTCCACGATATCCACAATGCGGTCGGCCAGGCCCACCAGCGGGGCCAGTTCCATGGCACCGTAGAGCTTGATCACTTCCGCCTGTTTGCCCTGCTGGGCATAGTAGGCCTTGGCCACGTTGACGAACTTGGTGGCCACACGCAGGCGACTGCCTACTTCCGGAGCATCCTTCACCGCCGCCACCATCAACTTGCAGCGGGCGATATCCAGATCCAGAGGCTCGAACACACCATCAGCGCCGTGCTCCATGAGCACATCCTTGCCGGCCACACCGATATCCGCCGCGCCGTGCTGCACATAGGGCGGAACATCCGTGGCGCGGATGATGATGATCTTCACATCGTCGCGGGTGGTGTCGAAGATCAGCTTGCGCGAGGCCTCCGGATCTTCCAGCAGCTCAATGCCCGCCGCTTTCAGCAACGGCAGGGTTTCCTTGAGGATGCGCCCTTTGGACAGGGCGATGGTCAACGGCTTGGTCATTACGACGGTCTTTCCCAATCAGCGCGGAACGCGGCGAATCACCGCACCCAGCGATTGCAGTTTCTCTTCGATGCACTCGTAACCGCGATCAATATGATAGATGCGGTCTACCGTGGTTTCCCCTTCCGCCGCCAGGGCCGCGATCACCAGGGAGGCAGACGCTCGCAGGTCGGTGGCCATCACCGGCGCGCCGGTGAGCTGATCCACACCGCGACAAATAGCGGTATTGCCCTGCACTTCGATATCCGCGCCCATGCGGTTCATTTCCTGCACGTGCATAAAGCGGTTTTCAAAGACGGTTTCCACAATGGTGCCTGTCCCTTCGGCAATCAGGTTCAGGGCCATGAACTGGGCCTGCATGTCCGTGGGCATGGCCGGATACGGGGCGGTTCGCAGCGAGATCGCCTTGGGCCGACGGCCTTCCATGTCCAGCTCGATCCAGTCGTCACCGGTGGTGATTTTGGCACCGGCTTCTTCCAGTTTCTGTAGCACTGCATCGAGGATACCCGGCACCGTGTCCTTGGTCTTGATACGGCCACCGGTAATGGCAGCGGCAATCAGGTAAGTCCCGGTTTCGATACGGTCGGCGATGACTTCATGATGACCGCCGTGGAGACGCTCCACCCCTTCAATGGTGATGGTGTCGGTGCCGGCACCGCGCACCTTGCCACCCATGGTGTTGATGAAGTCGGCCAGATCCACCACTTCCGGTTCCCTGGCGGCATTTTCCAGGTAGGTAGTCCCTTCCGCCAGCGCAGCGGCCATCATCAGGTTTTCGGTGCCGGTGACGGTAACCGTATCCATGACGATGCGGGCACCCTTGAGGCGACCCTCCACGGAGGCATGGACATAGCCGTTCGCCACTTCGATGTCAGCGCCCATGGCTTCCAGGCCACGCAGGTGAATGTCCACTGGCCGTGAACCAATGGCACAGCCACCCGGCAGCGATACGGACGCCTTGCCAAAATGAGCCACCATCGGCCCCAGTACCAGGATGGAGGCACGCATGGTCTTCACCAGCTCGTAGGGCGCGGTGAGTTCCTTGATGGTAGTGGCGTTCACTTCCACGTTCATGCGGTCGTCGATCACCACGTGGACGCCCATGCGGCCCAGCAGCTCGATCAGGGTGGTGACATCCTGCAGGTGCGGCAGATTACCCACGGTGACCGGCTCGTCGGCCAGCAGGGTGGCGGCCAGGATCGGCAGGGCCGCGTTCTTGGCGCCGGAAATACGGATTTCGCCGTCAAGGCGCCGGCCACCGGTGATGATCAATTTATCCATGAACTGTCTCTAGACTTGTCAGAGGGCCAGGCGCAATGCCTCAGCCGATACCCATCTTCTGGGCTTTTTCCCACTCGGCCGGGGTATAGGTAATGATTTGCACCGCGTGGATGGTGTTGCTCTGGATCTGCTCGTTGATGGTGGCGTAGACCAGCTGCTGCTTCTTCACCGGCATCAGGCCTTCAAAGGCCGTGGAAATGACGCGAATCTGGAACCGGTCGCCGCCGCCTTCCACCGCCACATCGGCATCGTCAAAACCGGCTTCGACCAGTGCTTTTACCTCTTCCGGATTCATGCTCGCTCCTCATCGGGGCCGACAGCGGCCCGAACAGCGAGGAGCGGGATTAACCCGCTCCTCGGTGAAAACGGCAATAATACGCGAGCCGACGCCCCCTTGCCACGGCGGCACCGCCGGAAGAATCAGCTCTTCGGGTCGCTGTCCTTGATACCCGCATCAATCTTGGCGTCTGCAGACCAGGTGTCGATCACCTTGTCGATGTCGTTGTACTGCTGCATGCCCTGGGCAAACTGACTCCTGAAGGTATCGCGCAGGTCGAGACCATTGACGACCACATTGACCACCCGCCACTGGCCATCACGCAGGAACAGGGTGTAGTAGATCGGTACCGTCTTGCCGGAGTTGGTCTTCACCTCCATGCGCACCCGGGCATAATCGCCTTTGCGATCCCCTTCCTGCATGGGCAGCGTAGTAATCTTCTGGCCTTCATAGAGGGTAATACCGGAGGCATAGGTATTGATCAGGCTATTCTTGAACACGTCCAGAAACCGGTACTTCTGTTCCTTGCTGGACGGCCCGAAGTAATCGCCCATCACCCTCCGAGTGATACGCTTGAAGTCCACCAGATCGCCAAGCTCCTCGCGCACCAGCTCCTTGGCCCGGTCCGGATCAGCCTCCAGTTGCTCCCGCTCCGCCTCGATACGGGAGGTCATGCGCTCCACCGCTTCCATCACCACCTGCCGCGGATCGCTGTCCGCCGCCGCCAAAGAGGCCATGGCGGTAAACACCATTGCCAGCCAGATCCGGATAACACGCTGCAAATGCATAGAAAACTCCCTGTTAATGTCCGGCGGTTTTACGGTTTTATACCGCTGATGTCCAGTAACACACTGAACCGCATCTGCTTTGTTGGAGTCACAAGATGTCCCAACGGTTCCAAATGAAACAGAATTCGGGTCAACGAGGCGTCCCCAGCAATGTATAATCGACCCCGACCAGAGGAGAGATGAATGAGTCACGACCACATCGGCGTGGGTCGACGGGTACTGGACATCGAGGCCAGAGCCGTTGATTGCCTGAAAGACAGCCTGGATGACAGCTTCTCCGCCGCCTGCGACCTGATGCTGGCCGCCCGCGGACGGGTCATCGTCACCGGCATGGGGAAAAGTGGCCACGTGGGCAGCAAACTAGCCGCCACCCTGGCCAGCACCGGCACACCTTCTTTCTTTGTGCATCCGGGGGAAGCGTCCCACGGCGACCTGGGCATGATCACCCCGGACGATGTGGTGCTGGCCCTGTCCAACTCCGGAGAAACCGCCGAAGTACTGGCCATCCTCCCTGTCATCAAACGCAAGGGCACCGCCCTGATTGGCATGACCGGCCGGCCACAATCTGCCCTGGCGCAGCTCTCCGATGTGCACCTGACCGTGGCGGTCAGCGAAGAAGCCTGCCCGCACAATCTGGCCCCCACCTCCTCCACCACAGCGGCCCTTGCCATGGGCGATGCCTTGGCCATCGCCCTGCTGGAAGCCCGTGGCTTTACGCCCGAAGATTTCGCCATGAGTCACCCCGGCGGCAGCCTGGGCCGGCGCCTGCTATTGAAGGTGGATGACATCATGCACGCCGGGGAACAACTGCCGGTGGTTGCCAGCGGGACCTCGCTCAGCGAAGCGCTACTGGAAATGACCCGCAAGGGGCTGGGCATGACAGCCATCACCCGGGACGACGGCACCCTGGCAGGCATCTTCACTGATGGCGATCTGCGCCGCATGCTGGACCGCGACATCGACATCCGCAAGGCCACCATCGACGAGGTGATGGTGGCCCAGCCAATCACCATTGAACCTGGCCACCTGGCCGCGGAGGCCCTGCAGATCATGGAAAGCCGCAAGATCAACGGCCTGATGGTCTGCGACCAGGACCGCAAGCCACTGGGTGCCTTCAATATGCAGGACCTGCTGCGCGCGGGGGTGGTGTAAATGCCAATGCAACTGTCTTCCATTGATGCCCAGAAACTGCGCCTGATGGCCTTCGACGTGGACGGAGTGATGACCGACGGACGCATCTACTTCAGCCCGGACGGCGAGGCCCTCAAAGTCTTTAACACCCTGGACGGCCACGGCTTGAAGAAACTGGCCGCCAGCGGCGTGACCCTGGCCATCATCACAGGCCGTAACACCCCCATGGTGGCCAAACGCGCCGCCGACCTGGGCATTAACCATGTGATTCAGGGCCGCGAGGACAAGGGTGTCGCCCTGGCCGACCTGGCGAACCAGCTGGGTATTGCCGCCAGCGAAACCGGCTATGCCGGCGATGACGAACCAGACGTGAGCGCCCTGGAATGGGCCCAGCTCAGCTTTGCCCCGGCCAATGCCCATGACTGCGCCAAGGCGGCCGCCAACCACATTACCGAACGGCGTGGCGGCGAGGGCGCGGTGCGGGAAATTTGCGACGCCATCCTGGCACAGCGGAGCCCAGCATGAAGCGCCAGGGCCTGCTCAGCGCCACCGGTGTCCTGATGCTGGGACTGGTGATGCTGATGACGCTCCACGAGTGGGATGACACTCTACCCGGGCAGGAGGATGGCATCCTCACGGCACCAGCCATTGTTGCCAAAGACATTACGGCACGGGCTTTTAGTGAAGAGGACGGCCGTCTCCAGTACTATCTGACCGCCAAAACCCTGACACAGTACGACCATAATCCACTCACGGAGATGCAGGAACCGGAGCTGGAAATGGCCAACGACAAGGGCAGCTGGACCATCGTTAGCGAGCAGGGCGTCGTCAAGGAAAATGGCGACCTGATCGTATTTTCCGGCGACGTGAAAGCCCGGAACCAGCAACAGAAGATTACCCTGGATACCCAGGAGCTGCGCTTTTACAGCGACACCAACATCGCCAGTTCTCCCGACAATGTGGACCTGGAATTTGAATCCGGCACCACTCGCGCGGGAGCGCTGGAGGCCGATCTCGAGAAGGGCATCCTGACCCTTGAAAAAGGAGTAAAGAGTGAGTTTGACGCACCGGCTTCTTAGAACCATCGCCCTTGCCGCTGCCCTGCCGGTGACGGCGTTGGCGGCGCCTGCGCAAATGCCCGTGTCTGTCACCGCTGATTCCGGGCGCTTTGAGCAGGACGCTGGCAGCGGCCTGTATCGCGGCAATGTGGAGCTGATACAGGGCAAGCGCAAACTGTTTGCCGATGAAATGCGCCTGTTTACCCGTAATGGCGAACTGACTCGCGTGGAGGCCTCCGGCACCCCGGTACGCATGCAAGAAGGCAAGGACCTGCAGGCCCACGCCAACAACCTGGTCTACGACATCCGCAAACGCACCCTGGTGCTCACCGGTGATGCCTACATTGAACATCTGGGCAATACTTTCGAGGGCGCCCGGGTGGAATACAGCCTGGACTCCAAGCGAGTCGACGCCAGCAGTGAAGGCGACAAGCGAGTGAGACTGGTGATCCCCGCCGAGAACCAGACACCTGGCACCGAACAATCCCCACCGGCAGACGACAATGCAAACGGCGAGGCGCCTGTGGCGCCCTCCCCCGAGGCGGAGCCAAACACCCCATGAGCCATTTACGCGCCCACCACCTGGCAAAAAGCTACAAGGGCCGCCGGGTCATCGAAGATGTGTCCCTGGACGTGGAAGCCGGTCAGATCGTCGGCCTGCTTGGGCCCAACGGCGCCGGCAAGACCACCTGCTTCTACATGATCGTAGGCCTGGTGGAAGCCGATGCCGGGCGCATCGACATCAACGACGCGGACATCACCCATCTGCCCATGCATGGTCGCGCCCAGCGCGGCATCGGCTACCTGCCCCAGGAAGCCAGCATCTTCCGCCGCCTGACCGTGGAAGAGAACATCATGGCGATCCTGGAAACCCGCAAGGATCTCAGCAAGGCGGAACGTCACGAGCGCATGGAAAGCCTGCTCAAGGAATTCCATATCACCCACATTCGCGATTCTCTGGGCATGAGCCTGTCCGGCGGCGAACGGCGCCGGGCGGAAATTGCCCGCGGCCTGGCCACGGACCCGGATTTCATTCTGTTGGATGAACCCTTCGCCGGCGTGGACCCGATTTCCGTGAACGACATCAAGGGCATCATTCGCCACCTGAAAGAGCGCGGTATTGGTGTACTGATCACTGACCACAACGTGCGTGAAACGCTGGATATCTGCGATACCGCCTACATCGTCAGCGCCGGCCATATCATCGCCTCCGGCGATGCAGACACCATCCTCGGCAACCAGCAGGTGCGGGATGTGTACTTGGGTGCCGACTTTAGACTGTAAACAAATTGACAGTTGCTAGAGGACAGTTGACAGCTGTCGCGGGAAATCCTGTCTTCATCTGCAATGTATGAGGCCGCGTTTAAAGCTTGGGCGCGGCCTCAAATGGTTTTCTGAACCAAGAGCCTTTATCGCGTAGCTGTCAACTGTCCACTATCAACTGTCAACTCCGCTCCCTAGCACAGAACCACCATTGGCACAAATATTGCTTGTCTTATAGATAGGCTGTTATTCTCGGGCTTTGGGGACCAATCAGCCTGAGCAGTATGAAGCCAAGCCTACAACTACAAATCGGCCAGCAGCTGACCATGACACCGCAGCTGCAGCAGGCCATTCGCCTCTTGCAGCTGTCCACGCTGGACCTGCGCCAGGAAATTCAGCAGGCAGTAGAAAGCAATCCGTTGCTGGAGCTGGCTGACGATTTTGGCGACGAATCCCTGCCTGACACTGACGAAGAACGTCAGGACGAGCAGGAGCTGGATACCGAACGGGAAGATGCCCTGGAAGAGTTCGTGGACGACGAACCGGGCATTGAAACGGAATGGGACGATGTCTATTCCGGCCAGACCAGCAGCGCCTCCGCCGCCCTTCCCGACGATGCCGACGACTGGCAGCAACGCCATAGTGTGGCCGGCAACCTGCAGGACCACCTGCTCTGGCAACTGAACCTGACTCCCATGAGCGATGTGGACCGCATTATCGCCATGACCATCATCGAATCCCTGGACGATCGCGGCTACCTGACCGTGTCCGTGGACGACATCGTGGCGATGATGAATGCTCAGGAGGACCTGTTCACCGAAGGCGATGAACTGGAAGCCGATGAGGTACTGGCGGTGCAGCATCGCCTGCAGCAATTTGATCCGGTGGGCGTGGCCAGCCTCGATCTGGCCGACTGCCTGCGCGTGCAGCTGCGCCAACTGCCCACGGACACGCCCTTCCTGGAGTATGCCCTGGCCCTGCTGGGGCATCTGGAGCTACTGGAAAAACACGACTATGCCGCCCTGCGGCGGGTCCTGCAGATCAGCGAGGAAAACCTGCTTGATGCCCTCTCCCTGCTGCGCACTCTGGATCCTGCCCCCGGTGAGCAGATCGGGGAAAGCCAGGTGGATTACGCGGTCCCGGACGTGATCGTGCGCCAGCATCAGGGCCACTGGCAGGTGAGCCTGAACGAGGAGGTGCTGCCCAAGGTCAACCTGCAGCAGCAGTACGCCACCATGGCCCGCAAAGCCGGGGGAGAGGATGGTCAGTACCTGCGCAACTGCGTGCAGGAGGCCAAGTGGTTCATCAAGAGCCTGCAAAGCCGCCACGACACCCTGCTGAAGGTGGCCACCCGTATTGTTGAAGTCCAGCAGGACTTCTTCGATTATGGGGAGGAGGCCATGAAACCCCTGGTTCTGGCCGACATTGCCGATGCCGTCGAGATGCACGAATCGACCATTAGTCGGGTCACCAACCAGAAATACATGATGACACCCCGCGGCGTCTTTGAGCTGAAATATTTCTTCTCAAGTCACGTGGGAACAGACGGCGGCGGTGAGTGTTCCTCCACCGCTATTCGTGCCATTATTAAGAAGCTGGTCGCTGCCGAGAATCCCCGCAAGCCGCTCAGCGACAACAAGCTGGCAAGCTTGCTGAACGAGCAGGGAATCAACGTGGCGCGCCGGACAGTCGCCAAGTACAGAGAGGCGATGAAAATACCGTCATCCAGCGCCCGCAAGCGTTTGGTGTAGGCGCCGGGACGGCCCAAGAGCAGGTAAAGGAGCCAGACATGCAAATTAATATCAGCGGTCATCACCTGGAAATTACCGACGCTTTGCGAGCCTATGTGGGAGACAAGTTTTCCCGTCTTGAACGGCATTTCGACCAGATTACCAGTGTCCAGGTGATTCTTTCCCCGGAACCCAAGACCCACAAGGCGGAATCCACTATCCATATCTCCGGGGCCGACGTCTTCGCCACCGCTGAGGCAGTGGACATGTACGCTGCCATCGACAAGCTGACGGACAAGCTCGACCGCCAGATTCTCAAACACAAGGAAAAGGCCGTCAGCCACAAGCACGGCCACTGACCCCAAAGCGACAATTATGCGAGTTCGCGAACTACTCACCGAAGCACGCACCCATAATCAGGTGCAGGCCAGCAGCAAGAAACAGCTGCTGGACCAGGTTGCGCAGCTGGCTGCGGCCGGCTGCGACAGCCTCAACGAACAGGAGGTCTTCGACGCCCTGGTAGCCCGGGAAAAGCTGGGCTCCACGGGCATCGGCGAAGGCATCGCCATTCCTCACTGTCGTCTCGGTCACTGCCAGCAACCCATCGGGCTGCTGCTGAAACTGTCCACTCCCATCGATTTTGATGCCGTTGACGGTCGCCCCGTGGATCTTGTGTTTGTGTTGCTCGTTCCCCAGGAAAACCCGGAACAGCACCTGAAAACCCTCAGCCACCTGGCCTCCCTGTTCAACGACGACGACTACCGTGCCGAGCTGCGACTCAGCAAGGACAATCACCACCTGTATCACACTGCCGTGGAATCCGAAGCGGAGCTGCGACTGGCATCATGACATTACCCATCAAGCTTTCGGGCATAGTGCGTCAGAGCCACCGCCCCTCCTCTGCTGACCGTGGATGCCTGCGTGTGGTGTATGGCAGAAGCGCGGAGCAGCCATGAAACTCACCATCATCAGCGGCCGCTCCGGCTCGGGAAAGACCACGGCCCTGCAGGCCATGGAAGACCAGAACTACTATTGCGTCGACAACCTGCCGGTGGGCATGTTGCCTACTCTTGCAGAGCAGCTGAGCCAGGGAGAGCTGCCCATTGAGCGGGCGGCGGTAGGCATTGATGCCCGCAACCTGCCTACCCAGTTGCTGGCTTTTGACGCCATTCTGGATGCGTTGCATCAGCAACAGGTCAAGACCGAAATCATTTATCTGGATGCGGACGACAGCACTCTGCTGAAACGCTTCAGTGCCACCCGCCGCCGGCATCCTCTCGGCGCGCAACAGGGTTCACTGGAATCCGCCATCCAGCATGAACGGGAGCTGTTGGCCAACATCCGCTTGCGTGCCGATCTGGTGATCGACAGCAGCAATTACGACGTACACAGCCTTCGCAATCTGGTGCGTGAGCGGGTCGCCAATCGCAGCGCCGCCCTCTCCCTTCAGCTTGAGTCCTTCGGATTCAAAAATGGCCTGCCCAATGATGCCGACCTGGTGTTTGATGTACGGGTACTGCCTAACCCCCACTGGCGCGCAGATCTTCGCCCCTTTACCGGGCGCGATGAAGCCATCATCGATTTCCTCAAGGAACACCAGGCCAGCCACGACATGCTGGAGGATATCCACCACTTCGTGAGACGTTGGCTGCCGGCTTTCGCCGAGAGCGACCGCAGCTATGTGACGGTGGCCATTGGCTGTACCGGCGGTCGCCATCGCTCGGTATTTATCACCGAGCAACTGGCAAAACGGCTGCGTGATGAGGGCACCACCCTGCAGGTACGCCACCGCGAACTGGATTAAGGCCTCTGCCGCGCAATGATCGAAACAAAACTGGATATCATCAACAAACTCGGGCTTCATGCCCGCGCCGCCGCCAAGGTGGTCAGTGTGGCATCGCGATACGAGAGCCGCATCCACGTTATTCATAACGGTAAACCCATCGATGCCAAAAGCATCATGGGCCTTTTGATGCTGGGCGCCGCCAAAGGCAGCAGCGTGGTTTTCCAGGTGGAAGGCAATGATGAAGCCGCCGCCATGGACGAACTCACCGACCTGTTCGCCCGCCGCTTTGATGAAGAAGAGTAAAAAGCCGTTAATAGTTAACAGTGAATAGTGAACAGCTAAAAATCAAGTACCACATGCCCCGAAGGGCTGTTACTGTGAGCCTATCCAAGCCCGAGTAGCAGCACATCCTGTTTTCGCTGTTAACTATTCACTGTTAACTGTTAACTGATTATTCGATGCCCGCCGATACCAGCCGTAGTCAACAGCACCACAAAGTCATCAACCGCGCCTTGTCCAGCGGCACCTATACGCAGGTGCGACAGCTGTTCAACAATCTCCCCGGTGCGGAAGCGGCGCATTTGCTGGAATCCTTTCCGCCCCGGGAACGGGAGATTCTCTGGCAACTGCTCAGCAAGGACCAGGAAAGCGAGGTTCTCCAGTATCTGGGTGAGGAAGTGCGGGTTGAGCTACTGCGCAACCTGAGCACTGATGAGCTGGTCTCTCTGGTGGAAGAGCTGGACACCGATGACCTTGCCGACTTGCTGCAGGAGCTGCCTGAGCATGTGACCAGCCAGGTCATGGCCAGCCTGGACGAGCAGAATCGCGACCGGCTGGAACAGGTAATGAGCTACCCGGAGGATACCGCCGGGGGCCTGATGAACACGGATGTGATCACCATCCGCCCGGAAATCACCTTCGAAGTGGTGCAACGCTACCTGCGCCGCCGGGGGGAAATCCCTCGCACCACCGATAACCTGGCAGTGGTCAATCGCCGTAATCAGTTTATCGGGTTGTTACCACTGACCAAGGTTCTGATCAGCGATCCCGGCACCACCGTGCGCGAGGCCATGATCACTGATACCGAATCCATTCCCGCCAACTTGCCTGCTCACGAAGTGGCCAAGATCTTTGAACGCCAGGATCTGGTAACCGCCCCGGTGGTGGACGAAGACGGCATGCTGGTCGGCCGGATTACCATTGATGACGTGGTAGACGTGATCATCGAGGAAGCGGACCACTCACTGATGAGCATGGCCGGTCTGGATGAGGACGAGGACACCTTTGGCTCCGTTTGGCAAACGGCGCGGCGTCGGGCTGTCTGGCTGGGCATCAATCTGCTTACCGCCCTGGCCGCCTCCGCCGTGATCGGTCTGTTTGAAGCCACCCTGGAAAAAGTGGTGGCGCTGGCCATCCTGATGCCCATTGTTGCCAGCATGGGCGGTATCGCTGGCAGTCAGACCCTGACCCTGGTGATCCGGGCCATGGCACTGGGACAGATCCAGTCCAGTAATACCCGCTATCTGCTGGTCAAGGAATTGTCTGTTGGCGCACTGAACGGCCTGCTTTGGGCCACGGTGATCGGCATTACGGCAGCATTGTGGTTTGACGACCCCAGTATCGGCATGGTCATCGCTGCCGCCATGATCATCAACCTGATCATGGCCGCCTGTGCCGGCGCCATGCTGCCGATGATCATGAAGAAGATGGGTATCGATCCGGCTCTGGCCGGCTCCGTGGTGCTTACCACCATCACCGATATCGTGGGCTTCTTTGCCTTCCTGGGCCTGGCCACCGTGCTTTATGCCCATCTGCTGGTCTGAGATTTTCACCCACAAAAAAAGGCGCCAATCATTGGCGCCTTTTTTTTCGGCGGACATTACTCCACAAAAATCTGCCGGAAGGACACGTAGTAGGCGCCGGCCAGAATCGGCATGACGAACAGCCAACCCAGCAGTAACGGCAAGGCCGCCACCAGCACGATCACCATGGTTACCAACAGGTACACAATCAAGGGAATCACATTGCGGGTGAAACCGGCAATGCTCAGCTTCATGGCTTCACCCACGCCCTTGTTGCCCAGGAAGATCAATGGCACGGTGAAGTAGAACAGGTAGATAAAGCCAAACATGGCCACCAGACCCAACAGGCCGATCACTACCATCGCCCCGGTACTGGCACCGCCGCTGACCCCCATGGCATAGCCCAGACCACCAAAGACAACCCCAAGCAGCAGCATCACGCCCAGCTGGGCCAGAGCCATCAGAATGAGGGGTGCCGTGCGCTCGGAGAAAGCGGCAAACAGATCCGCAAAATCCGACTTGCCCTCGGTTTCCATGCGATGGAAAATTTTCACGATGCCGGCATAGAGCAGGGGCGTTGCCAGGACTTGCGCGATCATGCCGAGCAGCGGAATGATCTGGAACGCAGAGGTGATCAGCACGGTGACCACCAGCGCCCCCAGAACCACACCCCAGTGCCCCGGCAGCATCTTGTGGCCACTACCGATCCAGCCCAGGGCATCCCCCACACTGATACTGCGTGGCTCTGACAAAATGGTCAGCGCTTGAGCAGGTGGATTGTTGTCGTCAATCAACTCGGCCTTAGGCTGTTGATACGGATTGATTTCACTCACGGTTTACTCCTTTACCGAAAAAATTTTCATCCATTGAAAATGCCTGGATACGCTATCGCCCGGCGATCTTGATGGGCGACAGCAATAGCGAGCCGCTGGCAATGTTACCCCGATAATCCACATCGGTGCCGCTCCCCTGAATACCCCTGAGCATCTCCCCCAGATGCCCCGCAATGGTAAACTCTTGCAAGGCACCTTGTATGACGCCGTTCTCAAACCAGAAACCACTGGCACCACGGGAATAGTCACCGGTCACCAGATTCACCCCCTGCCCCATCACTTCTGTGACCAGAATCCCCCTGGGTACACGAGCCATCAAGGCTGCCAGTGATTCGCCGGTATCCGTGATCGACAGGTTGCGCACCCCGCCCCCATTGCCGGTGGGGTCCATCTGCAAACGGCGACCGGCATACAGACCCAACGCATACTGTCGCAGCACGCCATCCTCCACAAAAGACTGGGCCCGGGTGGGCAACCCATCCCCATCGAACGGCGCGGAAGCATTTCCGGCAGCCAGATGAGGATTCTCTGTAAGCGAGAACCCCTTGGGGAGCACGCTGCTGCCGATGCTGTCCTGCAGAAAGGAACTACGACGATAAAGGGCGCCGCCGCTGATCGCCGACACCAGGTGTCCCAACAGGCCGGAGGCCACCTCCGGCGCAAAGATCACCGGTAATTCACCGGTTTCGGGAATACTGGCCCCCAGCCTGGCCAATGTCCGCTCCCGGGCTTTCTCGCCAATCTCCTCGGCAGCGGCCAGTCGCTCGCCAATACGCCCGCCGTCATACCAGTAATCGCGCTGCATGCCGTTTTCATCTTCCGCCACCACACTACAGACCCGGCTGTGGTGGGTGCCACGATAGCCATGCAAGAAACCTTCAGAGGTCGCGAAGACCCGCAGACTGGCGCCACTGTTGATGGACGCCCCTTCGGAATTGACGATGCGGGCATCATTGCGAGCCACGGTTTCACAACGCAATGCCTCGTCAATGGCCGCCTGGGTATCCATTGCCCAGGGATGATACAGATCCAGATCCGGTACCTCCCGGGCCAGCATGGAAGCCGGCGCCAGGCCCGCATAACGATCTTCCTCGGTGTAGCGGGCAATCGAGGCCGCCGCCTGGATGGTATCGCGCAGGCTATCCCGATTGTCATCGGAACTACTGGCATGCCCCTTGCGCTGGCCACGAAACACGGTCACCGAGACCCCCCGGTCGCGGTGGAATTCCACGGTTTCCACCTCGCCCTGGCGCACATTCACCGAATACCCCTGGGACAGGCTCACATTCACTTCCACGCCATCGGCGCCCTGCCGTTTCGCCTCTTCCAGCACCCAGGCGGCCGTGTCTTCCGCCTGGCGTAATTGGGCAATATCCAGTACTGCTGTCGTTGCGGGGGAATCAGACATAAAATAGCGGTTCCGTAACCAGAATCAGAAAATGTAATGACCGAGTATAACGACGACCTGCTGACCAGCAAGACACAACAAAAACGCGATGACAGTGCTTTGCAGGAGCTGGGACTCTCGTTGATGGACATGAAGCCGGCGGAGCGAGAGCGACTGCCCCTGGGCGATGAACTGAAAAAGGCCCTGGACGAAGCCGGCCGTATCAATCACCACGAGGCCCGCCGTCGCCATGCCCAGTACATCGGTCGCCTGATGCGCGAATCCAACAGCGAGCAGATCATCCAGGCCCTGGAAGCGTTTCATGATCCGTTCCGCCAGCAGCGGCTGACCAACTGGGTGGAGCAGATCATGGCCTGCGATCAGCCCAGGGACGCTGAAAGCACCCTGCAGCAAGTCCTGGACTTCTTCCCTCACGGTGAGCGCCAGCAGCTGCGAAACCTGAGCCGTAACGCGCTCAAGGCCCGCGTGGCCGACCCGGCCACAGCGTCTGCCGCAGAAAAAGACAAGTTCAAACGCGAGCGGCGCAAGCTGATGAGCTACTTGAACCAGCTGGACAAAACCGCGCCTCTGTATTGAGAGACGCTTACGCCTACACACCAAGCCAACCAGCTGGCGTAGGGTGCACTGAGCCTAAGGCGAACTGCACCAATGAACGTTGGGCCGAGAAACAATGCAAGGCCGGTGCAGTTCGCCTTAGGCTCAGTGCACCCTACCCTCATACTACGCTTCAGGTTTTCACTATTAACTGTTAACTATTCACTGTTAACTGCTTTATTGCCCTGCCACCAGCGAACGAACGCCTCTCCCACCGCCTGTTGCGGCATGGAGTGCTCCTCACCATCAATGCCCTGCTCTTCCTCCATCCCGGTCACCTTAACGCTGGTCGCGGCAAACCAGGCGGCGGGGTCGTCGATGCCCGCCGCCATGTCTTCACCGTATAGCGCCTTGCTGAACCAGGTACGATCAGAATCATCCCCGCAACCAAAAGATGTGCGATCCGATGCGGCGGAGGCGAATATCACCCGCCGGGGGGAAGCCAGGGCGTCCACCCATTGGCCGGAATAACAGGCCGACACCACCAGCCACTGGTGCCTGGCCTTGAGGGCATTGAGCCACTGTTTTCCATCCGCCACGCTGAGATCATTGAGCGTGAGATTATGGTCATCCAGCAACAGGGCGCCCTCCCGGGAACCGTGACTGACCAGATGCACCATGAGCAGGTCTTCGTTTGGATCCATTAACGCATCCAGGGCTTCCAGGGCTTCACGCACACTGGTTCGGGTCGCCAGGGGCAGGTCGTCGCTGCCACCGTTGACAAGCTTCACATGGCGACGTTTCAGATCGAACACGGATCCCAGCCGCTCTGCCACCCAATCCACCTCGCGGGCAAACACACCTTCCGTGCCATCGCCCCCCACCACAAGCAAGTACACATCACGTACGCCGGGACGCTGTGGGGCAAGGGATGACAACACCGACTGCAAGCGGCTGGACTCGGTATATAAACGCGCTTCAATTTGCGCCGCCTGGGCGTGGCGGTTCTTCTGATAGGCCTCCTCGCTGGCATAGTAACGGCCACGCACGAAATAGCCTTTTTCCACCTGCGCTTGCGCATCACCCTCCGCCGGACGGGTGCGCGTACCGTTGCCGTGGGCATAACCGTTTTCAAACTCGCCACGGATCACCACGCCGTCCGGACGGGTCAGTGTGCCCTGGCCATGGAAGGAAAAATAACGGAACTGCCCTTCATATTGGTAGCCTTCCTCATCCCGGTAACGGCCTTCCACCAGTTCACCATTCTCGAAACGGCCTTCGTAGTGTTGTCCCGCCTCGGTGACCCAGAGCCCCTGGCCATGGGGAGCAAGATCACGAAACTCCCCCTGATATGAGCCCCCTTCGGTATAGCTGACGGAGCCCTCCACCAGCTCCCCCTGTTCGAACCGGCCCTGCCAGGTGGCCTCGTCACAGGTAAATTGCCCCTGCCCGTGCAGAACGCCGTCGACGAACTGACCTTCCTGAACACAGCCCCGCCGGTCCACCAGCTTGCCGTGTCCATGGAGCCGTCCTTCACGGAAAGCGCCCTCGTAGTAGCGGCCATCCGGCCAGGTCAGCGTCCCTTCTCCATGGAAGAGGTCATCCCGTGTCTCACCGTCATACACGGCCCCGTCCGGCAAACGCACCTCCGCCGGCCACTGCACCGGATCACAGCCCGCCAGCGCAACAAGAACCATTACCAGGCAACATACTTTCATCGACAAGCCCGCCGCGCAGTTGATGACGTCACCCAACCGGCAGTTTGAACTGGGCCAGCTGTGAGGAAGTGCGGCGCAGATGCAGGCACAACAAGCGGGCAATGTTTTCCATGATGAGACTGACCGCATGGGGGCTGCGTTTGCGCAATTGTTCCACGCCTTTACGGGTAAGCACGATCAGGGTGGCATCCTCCGCAGCACGGACTGTCGCCGAGCGGGGCTCGTGGTCAACCAGTGCCATCTCACCCATGGAGTCCCCCGGGCGCAGATGGGCAATCACCACCTCTCCGCCAGCCTCGCTGTTCTTGACGATATCCAGGCAGCCACGCACCACGAAGCAGACAAAATCGCTGCGGTCTCCTTCCCTGCACACCGGCTCGCCCGCCGGAACCCGATTCACAAAGACCAGTTTCTCCAGCACCCCAAGCTCTTCATCACTGAGCCCGGCGAACAGACGCATCCGTGACAGCACATCCATGACCTGTGACATCAGGCAGTGCCCCCCACTGTCAGGGCGTCCACGCGGAGCGTGGGTTGACCCACCCCCACCGGCACGGACTGGCCATCCTTGCCGCAGACACCGATACCACTATCCAGGGCCAGATCATTGCCCACCATGGAGATACGACTCATCACCTCCGCCCCGCTACCGATCAGGGTGGCGCCTTTCACCGGGCAGACAATCTTGCCCTTTTCCACCAGATAAGCTTCGCTGGTGGAAAACACAAAACGCCCGGAAGTGATGTCCACCTGGCCGCCGCCGAAGTTCACCGCGTAGATACCCCGGTCGAGACTGGCAACGATATCCTGGGGATCACTTTCACCGGGGAGCATGTAAGTGTTGGTCATGCGTGGCATGGGCAGGTGCGCATAGGATTCCCGACGACCGTTGCCGGTGGGCGCCACACCCATCAGGCGAGCGTTGGTCTTGTCCTGCATGAACCCCACCAGCTTGCCGTTTTCGATCAGGGTATTGCAGGCGGTGGGGGTGCCCTCATCGTCGATGGTCAGGGAACCGCGGCGATCCGCCAGGGTGCCATCATCCACTACCGTACACAGGGGCGATGCCACCTGCTGGCCAAATTTCTTGGCGAACATGGAGGTGCCCTTGCGATTGAAATCGCCTTCCAGGCCATGGCCCACAGCTTCGTGCAACAGCACACCGGGCCAGCCCGGCCCCAGCACCACCGGCATGGTCCCCGCCGGTGCCGCTACCGCTTCCAGATTCAGCAAGGCGCCGCGCACCGCTTCGCGGGCCCAGGTCTCGATACGCTCTTCCTGCAACAGCCAGTCATAGGCCACCCGGCCACCGCCACCGGCACTGCCGCGCTCACGGCGACCATTGCGCTCGGCGATGACACTGACATTGCAGCGGATCAACGGCCGCACATCGGCGGCCAGCGTGCCGTCGCTGGCCACCACCATAATCACATCCTGTTCAGCGCTGAGGCTGGCAGTCACTTCGACGATGGCCGGGTCCAGTGAACGGGCCAGGGCATCGATGCGTTGCAACAGGGCCACCTTGTCTTCGGCGGGCCAGCCCAACAGCGGATCAATGGCCGCATAACGGGCCGGCACCGACCGGCTGGAAAGTTGAATCTGCCGATCCTGGCCCTGGCGGGTAATGGCGCGGGCGGCGCCGCTGGCCTGCTGCAGCGCATCCAGAGTGATGTCATCGCTATAGGCGAATCCGGTCTTGTCGCCCTGGACAATACGCACCCCGGCACCGCGTTCGGTGTTGAAACTGGCATCGCGGACGATGCCGTCTTCCAGTACCCAGGCCTCATGGCGACTGTGCTGGAAATACATGTCGGCATAGTCGGCCTGGCCGGTGAGCTTGCCGTTCAGCAGCGACGCCAATTGCGGGGTGTGCAGGTTTGCCGGCGCCAGCAGGACAGACTCGGCAATGGATAGGGCGTCGTTATGTGTCATAGGGTCCTTCAATTCGGAATCGTTGATGCTGTTGAACCGGCATTCTTTGCCGAAGCTCGTTCATGGTAGCAAGGTCCAGCTCCGCCACAAGGGCACCGGGAGCATCACCCAGACTGTCCACCACTGTGCCCCAGGGATCCACCAGCATGGAATGCCCGTAGGTGGATCGGCGCGGGCCATGCTGGCCACACTGGTTGGCGCCCAGCACATAGCAACCGGTCTGCACCGCTGTGGCACGCAGCAGCAGCTGCCAGTGCGCTGCCCCGGTGACCGCCGTAAAGGCGGAAGGGTACACCAGCAACTGGGCGCCGGCGTTAACCAGCCGCTGCGCCAGCGCCGGGAAGCGCAGGTCGTAACAAATCGCCATGCCCACCTGCAGACCGCCCACAGAGACGGTGGCCACTTCCTGACCGGGCTCGAAGAAATCCGACTCCCGGTAGCGCCCCTGGGCATCCTGCACATCCGCATCAAACAGATGCAGTTTGTCGTAACGGGCCAGGGGCTCCCCCGTGGCACTGACGGCGATGGAGCAGGTTCGCACCAGGGGCGACGGTACCGGCCGGCCATCCGGCCGCTGCAGGGCGGGCAGGCTGCCACCAATAATGGCCATATCCAGGGACCTGGCCTGATCATACAGCCAGCTCACCAGTTCATCGTAACGTTCGCCCAGGGAACGATAGTCGCCCCCGTAGGCAGCGAAGTTTTCCGGCAGCACGGCGAGGCTGGCCCCTTTTTGCCGGGCCTCTGCCAGCAATGCACCCGCCTGGCGAAGGTTATCATCCGGCTGCTTGCTGCTGGTCATCTGGATGGCCGCTACCGAATAGCGCATTGACGTCATTCGAATATCCCCTCGGTTTCTTTCACCTGCGGGCTGCTCCAGTTGCCGGTTACCCGGTATTCCATGGTGGTAGTCTTGTCCAGCCGGTCGCCCCAGATCCGCTCCACCACAAAAATGCCGGCACAGGCAGCGGGCCCGGCCAGACATCCCGCATACAGGTTACTGGACAATGGCAGGGTAACCTCCATGTTGTGATCCAGGGTTTCCTTTTCCAGATCAATGGCACCTTTCACACGAATCGCCGCGGACGGCGAATCAATGGCCAGATTGGAGGTGGCCACGCGCGGACCATCAATCGAGAAATCGCCGGTGATGCTGTCGCAGCTCATTCCCTTCTTGTACAGGTCCGAGAAATCCAGCCGCAAGCGACGCTGGATGGTGCCGATGTTGAGAATCCCCAGCAAACGCAGGAAAGAGGTTCGGGTGTCGGTATCCGGAATCCGGCATTCGCCGATATCCACCTGGGTTTGCCCTTCCAGTGCCAGATAATCCATGTTGAGGGGCCAGTCGGCCCAACCCAGTACCACCTGGGCACGGGCATCCTCGGACTCAATCAGTGCCGGTAACCCCCAGGCTTTCAGGGATTGGCCCAGGTTGTCAGAGGACAGGCTGCCATTGAAGCGGCTGTAGGGTTTACCGGACTGCTCGGTCCAGTCCAGCGTGCCCTGAAAGCGGCTGGATCGCCAGCGGCCGTCCAGTTCAGAAATGCGCACCCCCTCTTTGACGGGCCGCACCTTACCTTGCCATTGACCATAGTCCTGGCCATTGATAACGATATTGTTGAAGTCCGCATCCACCGGCGGCAGCGTCAACGGAGAAACCGGCACAGACTGGCCCTTGTCCCCCAGGGCACCTTCGGGGAGGATCAGATTGAGACGGGACACGGACAGGGACAGCGGCGCCTCACCCCGGGCAGTAAAGCCGTCCGGGATCCTCACAGACCCCGCTACCGCCCGGCTACTCAATGCCATATCCCAACCGGCATTTGCAGGCAGTACCGACAAGCGGGTATCCGCCACATTAACGCCAAACAGATCCAGACGATCCACCTGCAGACTGACCTTGCTCAGCGACGCCTGGCCGGTACCGCTGCCCCCCCCCCGGCTCGCCTTCAACGAGGGCATCAGTCGATCACCAATAAAGTCTATCCAGGGCTCCACAATGGCTTGAGCCAAACGACCGCGAACCTGCACCCCTTCATCAGGCAACTGCAGGGAGCCGCTACCCAGCAGCAGATCCCCTCGCAGGCGTTTATCCATGCGGAACGCCCCTTGCAGCAGACCGCCATAGTCCAACTCCAGCGACAAACGTCCCCCGGGGTTGCTCAGGCGGATATCCAGTGGGCGGGTGGCCTGTGCAGACTTGCCCAGGGGCGCCGGTGCGTCCACGGTAATCCCCTTCAAGGACGATGCCGCACGCAAAGAAAACGCCGTTCCCTGCCAGGGAATCTGGACGGTGAGTCCCAGGGGCAACTGCCCGGACAACGGCGCCAACCAGGGGAACCCCAGCCAGTTTGCGGCCTGCTTCATGGGCACACTGCCATCGAGCTGAAGACGGCTGCGGCCATCGCGGGTCAGCCACTGGCCCGCAAACTGCCCACCCAGGGCCCGGGCCTGCAGCTGGTCAATCTGCATGCCATTGCGCGAGTGAAAATAGACCGGTGCCGAGGCATCCGTGATCTGCAGTTTCCGCGGCGCATTGTGCAAGGTGGCGTCGCTGACCTGGGCATCCACAATCACCACCGGTGCGCCGCTGTCTTTCTGCAAGGGAATGTCCAGCAGCAGGTAGCCGGCCATACTGCCGTCACGGAAACGCCAATCCAGCAACTCGTCGGGCAGGGGTTTGCGAAGTGGCGTGTCCTGAAAAAGCGTATCCAGATCCTGGATCGGCCCACGGGCCTGCCCGGAGATCACCAGTCGGGGCGTCTCACCGGTTTCAACGTCTGCCACATCCACATGCACGGCTTTCAGATCGCTGCCCAGTATCCTGCCGGTGCGAGCCAGACCACGCACCTGGCGGCCATTGATCAGCACATCCGCCGACACCCCGCTGGCCATCGGCCAGTCGGGCAGGTAAGACAGGCGCACATCGCGGGCCTGGTAACGCATTTGAAGGGTCCGGTCCTGCTGCTGACTCTTGTCGATCTTCACCGGCCCCTGGTAAAGGATCTGTCCGCGCTGCAAGTGCCCGCCCTGGATCGCCTGCCCAAGCCAGCCCGAGAGCCCCTCGGGCAATCGCTTGAGCGGGATATAATGGTTGGCACGGGCGCCGTTACCCTCATAGATTTCTGCCGCCAGACGCAATTGCGGAACCTGTTCCGGCAACAGACTGAGCTGCATCATCGCCTCGCCATGGGCATCCGGATTGACCACCCGCAACCGTCCCGAGCGCACCCTCAGCGCCTCGCCATGGCGTTGCCAACTCAGCAGGCCACTGATCTGTCCCGCCAGAGCATGATCATAAAGCCGCGGAAATTGCAGGCTGAGATTGTCACCGTGCAGGTGCGCCAACCCTTCGGTCGCACTGCCAGACACCCACCCGGACAACCCCTGGACACCGGGTGTACGGTCCTGAGCCTGACTCGACAGGTCAGTAAAACGTAACTGGAACTTCTCCATTTGCCTGGCACGGCCCTGCACATAGACGCCGTCCAGCAGACCACGCGGTGACTGGTCCGCCAGCCGCTCGCGAATCCGCTGCACATTGTCGGGCAAGGTAAACGGCCACTGCTGAAACTGCTGACTGAGGCCATGAAGGGGCAGTTCACTTCCCCGGAACTGCCATTGGCGTTGTTCTCCCCGGGTCTGCCAACGCAACGCCATATCTCCCAGACTGAGCGCCCCGGCCGGCGAATCACCGGACAGGCGAGACAACGACAGTGTCGCCTGCTCCCCATCCCTGACCAACGCCAAGCGGGCTGACAAGTCCGTCATGGGCCAGGAGATATCGCCCTGCTCCAGGGTCAGTGTGGGCAGGGTCAGATTGATGAAGGCATCGTAGGGCTGCCCCTTCCTCAAGGTAGACCACACCTTCAAACGGCCATCAAGCCCCGCAAGCTGCATCGGCCAGCCGAGATCACCGGGCAGCCATTCGTGCAGCTGCTCCCCCTTCAGACTGGCGTAGAGATCCGCTTCCACGTCTTCCAGGGAAAACGCATCACCATGCAGATGAATGCGTGCCTGAACCGACAGGGGCCGGTCCCGGGCTTCCAGATTCACCGCCAACCGATGCTCGTCTCCGCGGTTTATCAAGGTGGCCTCCAGCTCGGAGGCTGCCAGTGGCGGCATGCCAGGCCAGTCCAGAGAAAGACGGGCATCGCTGATCACCAGCAACTGCTGGCGGTAAAACAGGGTCAGGATGCGCTCCAGCGGCGGACGTTGTTGCGGGTCATTGCTGCCCAGGGCATCCAAACCACGCAGGCGTATGCTGCCGTCTTCGCCACGCACCAGATTCAGCTCAACGCCCTGAATGCGCAGCTCCTTGAGTACCAGATCCCGATGCCACAAGGAGCGGAATACGTCGACACCCAGCACCACTTCGTCCAGTTCCAGGGCAGTATCCCCTTCTGGAGCCGGCAGCCGGATCTGACGGGCGATAAACTGGGGCACCAGCCCGGACATTTGTCCGTCCAGTTCGGCAATGGTCAGCGGCGTCTGCAGACGTTCTTCAAAAAGGCTTTCCAGCCGTTCCCGGTAATCCGGTACCAGCAACATCAACTGGCGACCGACTACCACATAGGTGGCGATCAACAGCAGCAACGCCACAATCAACCACCAGAGAGGGGGATACAGTCGATGCCAGCGATTCGGTCGAGTTGAGGCCATAGTCAATTGGGTTGCCAGTAACGGATGCCGACCTGATCCAGCAATGCCACCACCTGTTCCAGCGGCAGGCCGACCACCCCACTGTAACTGCCCGTCAGCGAAGCCACCAGCGCCGCGCCCAGACCCTGAATACCATACCCGCCAGCTTTGTCAGCGCCTTCACCGGTGGCCACATAGGCCTGCAGTTGCGCCTCACTGAGTTGGCGAAACTGCACCCGGGTGATGGAATACCGCACCGCCATATGGTCCCGGTGCAGTAATGCCAACGCAGACATCACCTGATGTTCGGCACCATTGAGCGCCTTGAGCATGGCCAGCGCCTGTTGCTCATCCGCCGGCTTGCCAAGGATCTCATCCCCCAACACCACCGCCGTATCAGCCCCCAGTACAGCACCGTCCGGCAGATCACCGGCTCCCGCCGCACCGGCCAGGGCCTTCTCCCGGGCCATACGACAGACATACTCCAGGGGCGGCTCCTGCGGCAACGGGGTTTCATCGATATCCGGGGCGGACAGCATGGAAAAGGGAACAGCAATCTGCCGTAGCAGCTCTGCCCGACGAGGCGAACCTGAGGCGAGGTAAAGAATCATAAAATCAGTTGATAGTTGACAGTGGACAGTTGATAGCTGCTCGGCATCATTGATGCCGAGAACTGAAAGATTGAAGCCAGGCCCAAGGTTATCCGGGTTTTCGCTGTCAACTGTCAATTATCAACTGTCAACTGCTCTTTATCGTACTAGAAAACGCAGCTGTACCCAGCGCAACAGCGCACAGACCGGTCGCCAAAGCACCGCGCTGGTCAGGGAAGCATAAAGAATGGTGTAAGGCGGATACAGGGTACGACCCACGGATTCCTGCACCAGATAGGCCAGCAGACTGACGGTGCCTACCAGCAGGAAAACCACGGCACACTGCTGCAACGAGGTGAACACCCGCATGCGTTTATAGGCGGCCAGCATCACAAAGGCGCCCAGTGCATAGGCCAAACCCCATTGTCCCAGCGTGGTGCCGACCAGCACATCGTGATACAGCCCAACAAAGAAGCCCCATAACACGCCAATGCGGTTGGGCAATTCCAGCACCCAGTAGACCAGCACCAGCAGCATCCACTCCGGGCGCACCCAGTTAACGCTATCGGGCAGAGGAACCACTTCCAGCAATGCGGCGATCAGCAAGGTAACGACAATGACGCCTGTACCGGCGGGACGATCATGGATCATTGGCGGCCTCCGGGTCGGGAACCGGAATCAGGGGCTCATCGGTGGACTGCACCAAGAGGACATGACTGGCACGATCCACGCGCGCAGTGGGACTGGCAGCGATTTCAGCAAAAGGTGCGCCGGACTGATGGCGCACGCTGGTCACTGTCGCCACGGGATAGCCGCGCGGGTAGCGCTGCCCCAACCCGGTGCTGACCAGCAGATCGCCCTCGCGAATATCTGCGGTATCGGGCACGTAGAGAAGCTTGAGACCATCTGACTGCCCGGTGCCGGCCAGCACCGCACGGACCCCGTTGCGATTCACCTGCACACTCATTGCATGGCTGGCATCGGTCACCAGCAGGACCCGGGCGCTGAGCGGGCCCGCATCCACGACCTGGCCGATCAGCCCCTGGGCATCCAGCACAGCCTGGCCCCGGAAAACCTGCTCGCCCTTGCCTTTGTTGATCACCAGCTCTTGCCGGTTGGGGTCCGGATCCACACCAATGATCTCCGCCACCAGCACATTGGCATCCAGATCCGCAGAGGAATTGAGCAATTCGCGCAGACGCACATTTTCCGCTTCAAGCACTGCCAGCCGCTGGACGCGCTGCTCAAGAATCAGCGCCTGTCTCTGCAAGCGCCGGTTTTCATCGATCAAGGCCCCACGGCTCTGGGTCTGCTCGGACAACCATTCCCCCGAATCCACCGGAAGATGGGCGAGGTAATGGATCGGAGCGGTGAGATAGCCGAGTACATGCCGTACTGGCGCAGCCCAGGGGGTGCGCTGGTCCAGGACCATCATGATGACGGCCAGAACCAGCGCGATCAGGAGTCGGTAGGTGGGATTGGCCGGTGCAGCCATGGGTTATTAGCCCATGGCCAACATATCGAAACCCTGGCTGTCCATCAGCTCCAGCGCCTTGCCGCCACCACGGGCCACACAGGTCAGCGGGTCATCCGCGACAATCACCGGCAGGCCGGTTTCTTCACTGATCAACCGGTCGATATCACGCAACAGGGCGCCACCACCGGTAATCACCAGGCCACGCTCGGCGATATCGGAGGCCAGTTCCGGCGGCGAGGCTTCCAGCGCATTTTTCACCGCATTGACGATGGCCGCCAGCGGCTCTTTCAGCGCTTCCAGGATTTCCTCGGAATTCAGGGTGAAGCTGCGCGGCACCCCTTCAGCCAGGTTCCGGCCACGCACATCGATCTCGCGGATTTCGGAACCGGGATAGGCGGTACCAATCTCGTGTTTGATACGCTCAGCGGTAGATTCACCGATCAGCGAGCCGTATTCCTTGCGCACAAAGGCGACAATGGCTTCGTCGAAACGGTCACCACCGATCCGCACGGACTCGGAGTACACCACGCCGTTCAGGGAAATCAGGGCGATCTCGGTGGTCCCCCCACCGATATCCACCACCATGGACCCGCGCGCTTCCTCTACCGGCAGGCCGGCACCGATGGCGGCGGCCATGGGCTCCTCAATCAGGTACACATCGCGGGCTCCGGCGCCATAGGCCGAATCCTGGATGGCCCGACGCTCCACCTGGGTGGATTTACAGGGGACACAGACCAGCACCCGGGGCGCCGGCGGGAAAAACCCGGTGTCGTGGACCTTCTTGATGAAGTACTGAAGCATTTTTTCGGTGACATCGAAATCAGCGATCACCCCATCCTTCATGGGACGGATGGCAGTGATATTGCCGGGAGTCCGGCCCAGCATGCGCTTGGCATCGGCCCCCACGGCAGCGACACTCTTCTGGGCACCATGATGGCGAATGGCCACCACGGACGGCTCGTCCAGTACGATGCCGCGGCCACGTACATATATAAGGGTGTTGGCGGTCCCCAAATCGATGGACAAATCGGTGGAGAACATCCCCCGAATACGCTTGATCATGGACATCTCTGGCGTGTTTCCTGAAATTTTCGCGAAAAAACGACACCGGGCGGGAAAAAACCGGGCATCTCACAAGATGGCGCAACTCTAGCAACGGCAGGGGCATTGGGCAAGCTGACACTGGCCCTTTTACACTGGCTGGCAGTGGCCCCGGACAGGCGGTCTATGGTACTTTTTGCGGCTTTCCAGACCCGCATTAGCTTATCTCTGCCCACCGCAGAGAATCCCAACGGAGAGAATCATGGCCATTGATTCCAAGGTGGTAGCCCAGGTGGCCCATCTGGCGCGCCTGAAAGTGGACGAGGCAGACAGTGCTGCCCTGTCCGACCGACTCAATGACATCCTGGCCATGGTGGACCAGCTGCAGCAGGCCGATGTGACTGATGTGGCGCCCATGGCCCACCCGCTGGACGTGACCCAGCCCCTGCGAGAAGACGAAGTCAGCGAGCCCAACGTGCGCGACAAGGCACTGGACATCGCCCCCGCCGCCGAAGACGGCTGTTTCCTGGTTCCCCGGGTGATTGAGTAAACAGGTGATGAGCAACGCCATGCACAACAAGACACTGACAGAACTCAAGGCCGGCCTGGCTGCCGGGGACTTCTCCTCCCGGGAGCTCACCGAGCATTTCCTGGCCCGCATCCAGCAACACGACAGTGAACTCAACAGTTTCATTACCGTGACCGCCGAGCAGGCCCTGTCCCAGGCCGATGCCGCTGATCAGGCCATTGCCGCCGGCAATACTGGCCTCCTCACCGGCCTGCCCATCGCCCACAAGGATATCTTCTGCACCGAGGGCGTGCGCACCAGCTGCGGCTCGAAGATGCTGGACTCCTTTATTGCCCCCTACACCGCCACCGTAGTGGAAAAGATGGCCGCCGAAGGTGCCGTCATGCTGGGCAAGACCAACATGGACGAGTTTGCCATGGGCTCCTCCAACGAAACCAGCTACTACGGCCCGGTGAAGAACCCCTGGGACCTGGAACGGGTCCCCGGCGGCTCCTCCGGCGGTGCGGCGGCCTGTCTCGGTGCCCGTCTGGCCCCCGGCGCCACTGGCACCGACACCGGCGGCTCTATCCGCCAGCCGGCGGCCCTGAACAACATTACCGGCCTCAAACCCACATACGGACGCGTTTCCCGCTGGGGCATGATTGCCTTTGCCTCCAGCCTGGATCAGGCCGGCCCCATGGCCCAGAGTTCAGAAGACTGCGCGCTGATGCTGCAGGCCATGGCCGGTCACGACCATCGTGATTCCACCAGCCTTAATGAAAAGGTGGATGATTATCTCGGCGCCCTGAACAACGACATCCGTGGCCTGACCATCGGTATCCCGGAAGAATTTTTCCCGGACACCCTGGACGGCGCCATCGCCGACAACAGCCGCGACGCCATTCGCGAACTGGAAAAACTGGGCGCCAAGGTGGTCTCGGTATCACTGCCCAGCGTCAAACTGTCGGTACCGGCCTATTATGTGATCGCCCCGGCGGAAGCCAGCTCCAACTTGAGCCGCTTCGACGGCGTGCGGTTCGGCCATCGCTGTGACGACCCGAAAGATCTGGAAGACCTGTACAAACGCTCCCGTTCAGAAGGGTTCGGTGATGAGGTTAAGCGCCGCATTCTGGTCGGCGCTTACGCCCTGTCCGCCGGTTACTACGACGCCTATTACCGTCGCGCCCAACAGGTCCGCCGCCTGATCCGTGACGACTTTGCACGCGCCTTCGAAAAAGTCGATGTGTTGATGGGCCCCACCGCCCCGGAAACCGCCTTCAAACTGGGCGCCAAGAAAGACGATCCGGTAAGCATGTACATGGCCGACGTCTTCACCATCGGGGTTAACCTGGCCGGCCTGCCGGCCCTGTCCATGCCCACCGGCTTTATCAACGGCCTGCCCACCGGCACACAGATCATCGGTAACTATTTCCGCGAAGGTCAGATACTCAACGTGGCGCACAAGTATCAGCAGGCCACCGACTGGCATAAACAGGCTCCGGTTTTTGGAGGTGAGCAATGAGTTGGGAAGTCGTGATCGGTCTGGAAATTCACGTCCAGCTCAACACCGTCAGCAAACTGTTCTCCGGCAGCAAACTGTCCACCGGCGCCGAGCCTAACACCCAGGCATCGCTGGTGGATCTGGGCATGCCCGGCACCCTGCCGGTGGTGAACAAGGAAGCAGTGCGCAAAGCGGCGCTATTTGGTCTGGCCATCAACGCAGATATCTGCCGTCACAGTGTGTTTGAACGGAAAAATTATTTTTATCCGGATCTTCCGAAAGGCTATCAAACCACCCAGCTGGCCGAGCCCATCGTGGGTGCCGGCGAGGTAGAAATCCAGCTGGAAAACGGTGAGAAAAAAACTGTGCGCATTCACCATGCGCACCTGGAAGAAGACGCCGGCAAGTCCCTGCACGAAGACTTCCATGGCATGACCGGGATTGACCTGAACCGGGCCGGCACACCGCTGATCGAAGTGGTCACCGAACCGGACATGAGCAATGCGGAAGAAGCCGTAGCCTTTGCCCGTAAACTCCATGCGATTGTCACCTCAATCGGCATCTGCGATGGCGACATGTCCCAGGGCAACATGCGTTTCGATGTGAACGTGTCCATCCGCAAACCCGGCGAACCACTGGGCACCCGCACCGAAACCAAAAACCTGAACTCCTTCCGTTTTATGGAACGGGCCATCAAGCTGGAAGTGGAACGGCAAATTGATGTGCTGGAAGACGGCGGCGAGATTGTCCAGGAAACCCGTTTGTACAACGGCGACACCCACACCGCACGCTCCATGCGCAGCAAGGAAGACGCCAACGATTATCGCTACTTCCCCTGCCCGGATCTGCTGCCAGTGGCCATCACCGACGCGGACCTGGAAGCACTGAAAGCAGCCATGCCGGAGCTGCCCAATGCGCGCAAGGCACGCTTCATGGACGACTATCAGCTGTCCGAGTACGACGCGGATCTGCTATCCGGCTCCATCGCCACTGCCACCTTCTTTGAAGGTGCCGCCAAGGCCGGTGGTGACGCCAAGCTGGCAGCCAACTGGGTGATGGGCGAACTGGCCGCCAGATTGAACGCGGAAGACAAAGACATCAGCGACAGTCCGGTCAGCGCCGAACAACTGGGCCAGCTGATTGCCCGCCTGAAAGACGGCACCATCAGTTCCAAGATTGCCAAGCAGGTTTTCGAAGCCTGCTGGGCCGGCGAAGGTGACCCGGATACCATCATTGAGGCCAAGGGCCTCAAACAGATGAGCGACAGCGGTGAGCTGGAAAAAATTGTCGATGACATCATCGCCAATAACGCGCCCCAGGTTGAGGATTACCGCAACTCTGATGATGCCAAGAAAAAGAAAAAAATCGGTTTCTTTGTGGGCCAGGCAATGAAAGCGACACAGGGCAAGGCGAATCCGCAGCAACTGAATCAACTGCTGCGAGAGAAACTCCAATAACACCCTATCCGTAGGAGCCATGCTTGCATGGCGAATCTGCTCGCACCCCCTTCGGGTGTTCGCCATGCGAGCATGGCTCCTACAGCACAGGTATCCACCCGAGGTGCTCCATGACCACTCAAACCTTCCAGAATCGCGTCACCCTGGAAAAGAAAAACGACATCGCCTATGTCACCCTGAGCCGCGCCGACAAGTACAACGGCCTGGATTTCGCCATGATGGAAGGGCTGGTGGAAGCGGCCAAAGCCGTACGCAAAGACAAGAGCCTGCGCGTGGTGATCATGCAGGGCGCTGGCAAGGCGTTCTGTGCCGGGCTGGATTTCGGCACAGTGATGAAGCAACCACTGAAATTGCTGAAAGGCTTCACCAAATACGGCGTAAAGAAAACCAACCTGTTCCAGGAAGTCTGCTGGTGCTGGCGTGAGCTGCCCATTCCGGTCATCACGGTGCTACATGGCTACTGCTACGGCGGCGGCATGCAGATCGCCCTGGCCGCGGATTTTCGGATCAGCACGCCGGACTGTGAAATGTCGATCATGGAAATCAAGTGGGGGCTGATCCCGGATATGACCGGCAGTGTCACCCTGCGCGAACTGGTTCCCATGGATGTGGCCAAGGAACTGACCATGACCGGTCGCCTGTTCAAGGGCGACGAGGCCAAAGTCCTGAATCTGGTCACCCGGGTGGCTGAAGACCCGCTGGCGGAAGCGGAGCAACTGGCCGAGGCCATCAAGACTCGCTCCCCGGATGGCATCAGCGCTGCCAAGGCCCTGTTCCAGCAAACCTGGAACGTGCCGGAAACCCAGGCATTCGATACGGAAAGCAAACTTCAGTTCAAGCTGCTACGCGGCAAGAACTATCGTCGCGCCCTCCAGGCGGGACAGAAAAAGGAAGCTCCGCAATTTGGTCCGCGGGAACGGGACTACTGATACCCCCATACCGGTGGGGGCATGACAGTGACACCTGCCCCCCGACCGGCGCCCCCGGCAACTGACAACTCAGCCCTGTTTCGTAGCCTCAACTTGCTGCATACTCAGGCGAAAATACGAGTTTGTTGAGGCACTGCATGATTTCCGTGGCCGAAGCCAGTGGCGGCTTTTCCGCTCTGACCCGCATGTACAAACGCCTGGTCGATGACTTCATCGGTCAGCTACCACTGCAACCCCAGTCTTTCCCTCTGGCACCCACAGACAATGCCTTCAAGCAAGGCATGTGTGCTGACACCACCTACGTCGTGAAAGGCGGCATGCTGGGCATGCGCTGTCAGGAGCGCAAATTGTTTACCTGGGATGAGGGGGACATGATTCTGCCCGATGCCGCCGGCAACGACGAAGTGACCTACTACGCGGAAAGTGCCGTGCTGCTGGCCGCTTACCCCACCGTGAAACTGGTCGAAACCGTCCTCGCCGACGAGCGGCTGGCGCGGCTCTGGACCCGTATTCTCACCATCCAGCAGGCCATGCTGCTACGCCTGCTCGCGGCCCATGCCCCGGAAGAAAGCCATACCACCACCGGGTTTGCCTATTTCGAGCCCGGTGACGTGATTATCCGCCAGGGTGAACCGGCGGATTACGTGTTCAGTCTGTTCGAGGGTCAGGCAGATGTGCTGGTGGACGACGTTGTGGTCGGCCATGTCAGTGAAGGGGAAGTGCTGGGCGCCATTGCCCTTCTCACCCATTCCCCGCGCAGTGCTACGGTGCGCGCCAAACACCGGTGCTCCGTGGTCAAGGTGCCCAAGCACCAGTTTAAAAACCTGATCCGCACCAATCCCGGCATGATTCACAGCCTGCTTACCGATATGGCCCGGCAAATCACCGATCTCAATAATCAGGTGGTCCAGCTGTCCGCGTGAGTGCCGCTGCCTGGCCCAGTCAGGTGCATTGTCCCCCTCGGCAAAGGGGCCTATATTGGCAGTAAGGAGGTTGGCCTGAACGCCTTCTCGCAGGGTCGACCTTTGTGCTCAGCCAGGGAGGCCAGGACCATGCGACACATCCTTTCCATAGCCATCATTCTCTGCCTACTGATTCTGGTGGCCGTCTATTTCTTGTCTGACCCGGACCCCGAGACCAGCAACCCGACCCTGAATATGGCGCCGGAACAGACCCTGTCCCAGGATTCCGCGACGGCTCGGGACGATGAGCCTGCGCGCCCCCAGGGGCAATGAGGCTATTGGCACGTCACGCAGGAGGGGTCTGGCGGGAGGAGCAGACCGGACAAGCGGGATCTCGCTGAAAACGCATCTCCCGCCAGGATAGCGTGCGGCCATCGAACAGCCGCAGGGTGGCAGGCAGGGATGTCCCCAGCAGCACCTGTATGGCAGCCAACGCCTGCAGCGTGCCGATGGTGCCCACCACCGGCCCCAGGATACCTGCCTGGCTGCACGCCAGATCACCGTCGGTGCCCTCCCCGTAGACACAGGCGTAGCAGGCACTGCCCGGTTGGCGCAGGTCAAACACCGCCAACTGACCGTCCATGCGGATGGCGGCACCACTCACCAGCGGCCTCCGGTGAGCCACACAGGCCTCATTGATACGCTGACGCGTTGCAAAATTATCCGTGCAGTCCAGCACCACACTGGCCTCGGCCACCTGCCGATCCAGCCAGTGCCTATCGGCTCGCAGCCGATGGGCCTGGATCGCAATCTCCGGATTCAGCGCCAGCAAATGTGCCTTCAGCGCCTCGGCCTTGGGCCGACCCGTATCCTCATCACGGAACGCCACCTGCCGGTGCAGGTTGCTCGGTTCCACCACGTCATCATCCACCAGCACCAGTTCACCGATACCGGCGCCTGCCAGATACAAACCCGCCGGATTGGCCAGCCCGCCACAGCCCACCACCAACACCCGCGCTGCCGCCAGGGCTTCCTGCCCGGCCAGATCAAATTCCTCCACCATCAACTGGCGGCTGTAGCGAAGTAGCTGATCGTCGTTGAGCATGGCTGTCTCGCTGGCACACAACACGCTTCACGCTTGCACGCAAAACATTGAGATTCGATGGTGCAGGTCGCTTGAGCTCAGTGCACCCTACGGTTTGATTTTCGGGTTTTCGCTATTAACTCTTAATTATTAACTATTAACTGCCTTCCCACCGTCACCCGCTCATTGCCGCCCAGGTCACGCTCGGTGCGCACCCCGTCGAAACGTCCTGCCTCCATCAGCGCACGCACCTGCGCACCCTGCTGGTAGCCATGTTCCAGCAGTAGCCAGCCACCGGCAACCAGACGGGCCGCGGACTGGGTGATAATGGTGGCCAGGTCCGCCAGGCCTCGCTGATCCGCCACCAACGCAGAGCGAGGCTCAAAGCGCACATCTCCCTCATCGAGATGATGATCCGCCGGATCAATGTAGGGAGGGTTACTGACAATCACATCGAAAGGTCCCCGGCAATCCTCCAGCCAGCTTCCCTGTTGCAAGGTCACCTGCGCACCCAGCTGGCGGGCATTGCCCCCGGCCACGGACAGGGCCGCCGCACTCAGGTCGGTCAGGGTCACCTGCCACTGGGGACGCTCCAGGGCCAGAGTCACGCCGATGGCACCGGTTCCCGTGCCCAGGTCCACCACCCGGGCCGGACCCGCAGGCCCCAGTTTCAGGGCCAGCTCCACCAGGGTTTCGGTATCCGGTCGAGGGATCAGAGTGTCAGGGGTAACGCTGAAATTGCGGCCAAAAAATTCCCGCTCACCGGTCAGGTGAGCCACCGGTTCACCCTGTTCCCGCCGTGCCAGCAACGCCAGAAAGCTCTGCTGCTGGTGCGCCTCCAGTTCCCGTTCCGGCCAGGTAAACAGATAGCTGCGCGGGCGCGCCAGCACATGGCAGAGCAGCACCTGGGCATCCAGGTCCGGGCTGGGGGACGACGCCAGCCGCTCCCTTGCCTGGCGCAGGGCCGCATCAATGCGCATCCTAGCTGTCGCCCAGGGTTGCCAGCAGGTCCGCCTGGTGTTCGGACATCAAGGCACCCAGCAACTCATCCAGATCCCCTTCCATGATTTCACCGAGCCGGTAAAGCGTCAGATTGATGCGATGGTCGCTTACCCGGCCCTGGGGATAGTTGTAGGTGCGAATACGCTCGGAACGGTCACCGGATCCCACCAGGGATTTGCGCTCCGCCGCCTGTTCCGCATGGGCGGCATTCTGCTGGGCATCGTAGAGTCGGGCACTGAGCAGGCTCATGGCCTTGGCCTTGTTCTTGTGCTGGCTGCGCTCATCCTGACATTCCACCACCACGCCGGTGGGCAGGTGGGTGATGCGGACCGCAGAGTCGGTGGTGTTCACGTGCTGACCGCCAGCACCGGAGGACCGGTAGGTGTCGATGCGCAGGTCTTCGTTGCGGATCTGGATATCTCCCAGGTCCTCGGCTTCGGCCATGATGGCCACCGTGCAGGCAGAGGTGTGGATACGCCCCTGGGATTCCGTGGCTGGCACCCGCTGCACCCGGTGGGCGCCGGATTCAAACTTGAAGCGGGAATAGACCCCATCGCCGATGACCCGGGCAATCACCTCCTTGTAGCCGCCATGCTCCCCTTCACTGGCACTGACCAACTCCACTTTCCAGCCATTCTGCTCCGCATATTTGCTGTACATGCGGAACAGGTCACCGGCAAAAATGGCGGCCTCGTCACCGCCGGTGCCGGCGCGCACCTCAAGAAACACATTGGCACCGTCGCGGGGATCCTTGGGCAACATCAACTTCTGCAGCTCACCGGCAAGGGCATCCATCGTTGCCGTCGCGTCACGGGCTTCTTCCTGGCCCATTTCACGCATGTCCGGATCGCTGTCATCCTGCATGGCCCTGGCCGCTTCCAGATTGGCAGCGGCCTTCAAGTAATCCCGGTAACACTTCACCACCGGGTCAATTTCCGCATACTCCCGGGAAAGGTCACGAAATTTCTTCTGGTTGCCAATAATCTCCGGGTCCGACAACAGACCGGACAATTCCTCAAAACGGTCAGCCAGCTTTTCCAGCTTGCCTTGCAAAGACGCTTTCATAGAACCCTCAAAGGGATTTATTTCGGTTCGGACGGACTGTCCGGATCATCAAGGAGCAGCTCCCGGGCCAACAGCAATGACTCCGCTCGGCCCTCCGCTGCCAACTTGCGCAGGGTCACACTGGGGGTGTGCAGCCATTTGTTGACCAGGGAATGCTGAAACTTGCGCAGGACCTGCTCCGGGTCCCCGCCGTTCTGCAGTTGTTGCAGGGCTTTTTCCAACTCGTTCTCAGCCAGAGCCGTATGCTGCTGCCGGTACTCGCGCAACACGGTCACTGCATCCAGTTCGCGACGCTGGCGTCGGTGGCGAACGATGGCATCACGGATCAGCTCGGCCGCTTCCTGGGCTGCCTGCTGGCGGGCACGGACATTTTCCTGAATGGCTTCCTGCAGGTGATCCACCGTGTACAGGTAGACGTCATCCAGCTCCCCCACTTCCGGTTCGATATCCCGGGGCACGGCAATATCCACCATGAACATGGGCTTGTGGCGGCGCTTCTTCAGCGCCCGCTCCACCATTCCCTTACCCAGAATGGGCAGCGGCGCCGCCGTACAGGAAATCAGGATATCCGCCCGTTCCAGGGCCACCGGTAATTCTTCCAGACTGATGCCCCGTCCGCCGACGCTGGCCGCCAGCTCCGCAGCGCGCTGCTGGGTACGGTTGGCGATGGTGATTTCGCTGACCTGCTGCTCATTCAGGTGACGGGCTACCAGCTCGATCATTTCCCCTGCCCCGATCAGCAGGGCGCGGCTTTTCTTCAGATCGGCAAAGATATGGCGGGCAAAGGACACGGCCGCATAGGCCACAGAAACCGGGTTGGCACCAATACCGGTTTCGGTACGAATGCGCTTGGCCACCGAGAACACTTCCTGGAACAACCGGGAGAGTTCGCCATTGAGCAACCCGGCTTCATGGGCACGGGCATAGGCTTCACGCATCTGCCCGAGAATCTGTGGCTCGCCCAGCACCAGCGAATCCAGGCCGCCAGCCACCCGCATCATATGCTCAAGCGCCTGCTCGCCCTGGTGCTGATAGAGTGCGGACACCAGTTTATCTACCGGCAAGTGGCGACTGTGCGCCAGCCAGGCAGCGAAATCCGGCACCGTCTCATCCACCAGACAGTACAACTCGGTGCGGTTACAGGTGGAAAGCAGGGCCGCCTCACGGACCCCGGGCATGTCTCGCAGGCTGGCCAGCGCCGCTTCCGCCTGCTGCGTGGAGAACGCCAGACGTTCACGTAACTCCACATCCGCGGTGGTGTGATTTACGCCAACAGCGACTAGATTCATAGACTCTCGTGCCCGCAGCAGACCCGGGCCACTTTCCTCACCGGTTTATACGCATGTCGACAGTTCATGGAACTCTCTGTCCGCCACATTCGTCGGAAGGCAATAGCCCGGTGAAAACAGGCCACGCAAGGGTCAGGCATTTTGCGTTAAAGCGCCCCCCAAAACAATGATGGCCCGGCGAATCAATGGCATAGGAACCGCTTATCCGTTTGGGCAATCCCGGATCGCTGTGCCATGATACCCGGACCATAAAACAGGCATACCCCCTTTAATGACGCGATTCCTTTTTCTGCCACTTTGCGGCGTCCTGTTACTTAACGGCTGCGCCAGCAAGACACCGGCCCCGACAGCTGCCGAGTCACAGCCTCCTGCGGCCAATCCGCCCGCACCGAGCTATGACAGCGAGACCCTTTCCGACCTGCTGGTGGCGGAAGTGGCCGCCCAGCGCCAGTCCCTGGGCGTGACACTGGCCTATTACAGCCAGGCGGCCCGTAGCACCGGGGATCCACAAGTGATCAGCCAGGCGGCCCAACTGGCCCATTACCTGGAAGACCATCAACAGGCCCTGGCCCTCAGCGAGCTATGGCTGGAACAGGCTCCGGCGGACGAAGAAGCCCTGCAACTGGCGATCCTTTCGGAAATCCGCCTGGGAAACATCCCCGCCGCCAGCCGCTACCTGGACATGTTGTTAGGCGAACATGGCGGTGAAGCGCTGGGCAGGCTGGTCAGCCAAGCCCGCGGACTGGATGCCCAGGGTAACCGGCAGCTGGTCGAGGCGCTGGCCCAGCTCACCGACCGGTACCCGGATCAGGCCCCGCTATGGTACGCCCGCGCCCTCTGGCTCGAGCACCAGAACGATTACGCGGGCGCCCTGGAGGCGGATGAACGGGCCCTGGACCTGATGCCCCGGCATGAAGAAGCTCTTCTGCTCAAGGCCCAGCTGCTGCACAAATTGGGGGAAGAAAAACAGGCCCTGCGGCACCTGAAGAAACTGGTTCGCAAATATCCCCAGGCGCGACGCCCCCGCATTACCTATATCCGCATGTTGCTGGCCACCGGCGATGCGGATAACGCCGAGAAACAGCTGGTCCGCATGGCGGAGCAATACCCGGAAGATCTGGATCTGCGCTTTTCCCTGGCGCTGCTGGCCCTGGAAGCCGGAGCCAGCGATGCCGCCCGGGGGCAACTGCACGCCCTGTTGGCGCAGAACTACCGGCCGGATGACATGCATCTCTACCTGGGACAGGCCGCCGAGCAGGCACAGGATCTGGACCGGGCCGTGGATCATTACCTGAAAGTGCAGGGTGCCCAGGCGGTCCGTGCCAATGTCCAGGCCGCACGCCTGCTCTACCAGCAGGGCAACAGCGACCAGGCAAGCGCCCTGATGGCCAGCCTGGCCAGACAGCACCCGGAGCTGAGCACCAGTCTTACTATCACTGAAGCAGAAATGCGCAACGATCGAGGGGATCCCCGGGGGGCGCTGATCCTGCTCGACCAGGCCGTCGAGGCAGAACCGGACAATACCGAGCTCCTCTATAGCCGGGCCATGATCGCAGAGAAAACCGGCGATCTGGCAAAACTGGAACGCGACCTGCGACGGGTGCTATCCATCTCACCGGATGATGCCAGCGCACTCAACGCTTTGGGCTACACCCTGGCCAACCGCACCCAGCGCCTGGACGAGGCCTACGACTATATTTCCCGAGCGCTGGCATTACGGCCGAATGATCCGGCCATCCTGGACTCCATGGGTTGGGTGCTTTACAAGCGCGGTGAACTGGAAGCGGCCCGCGACTATTTGCGCCGGGCCTACGAAAAATTCCCTGACCCGGAGGTTGCCGCCCATTACGGTGAGGTTCTCTGGGTACTGGGTGCCCAGAATCAGGCCCGCCAAGTATGGCGCGATACCCTGCAAAGCAATCCGGACGCCCCCCATATCCGTGAAGTCATGGAAAAATTCGGAGCTCGCCTGTGATCCTCAGCCCCATGCGAATCCTCACCCTGGCACTGATGGCCCTGACGGTGAGTGCCTGTCAGCTGCGCCCCACTCCCTCAGCAACCTTTGACCATCCCGACCAGATCGACCGCTGGGCCATGAGTGGCAAGCTCGGCTACCGAACCGCCAATGACGGTGGCAGCGCCTCCTTCGACTGGACCCAGCAGCCCAATCGCGGCCAGATCCGCTTTTCCGGCCCCCTGGGTTTTGGTAGCGCCGACCTGCGCTGGGACAGTGGCCGGGCCGAACTGATTACGGCCAAGGAACAATACCAGGCCCGCAGCCCCGGTGAACTGGCCTGGCACCTGACCGGCTTCTGGCTCCCGGTCTCCGCCCTGCAGTACTGGGCTCGGGGCCTGCCCTGGCCTGGCGCCCGCGGCGAGGCCGACTATGACCAAAGCGGCCATCTGCAAACCCTGCAACAGCTGGGCTGGAGCCTGGAATTCGACCGCTATCAGCCGGTAGCCGGAGTGACGCTGCCTTATCGCATCAAGGCCAGACAGAACGGCAACCGCTTCACCCTGCTGATCAAGGACTGGCAGCCCGGCCCCCGACAATGACCATGCTCACCCTCCCGGCTCCCGGCAAGCTCAACCTGTTCCTGCACATCACGGGTCGTCGACCGGACGGTTACCATGAGCTGCAAACCCTGTTCGCGCTGCTCGACCAGGGCGACACCCTGCATTTCACCCCGGCTGACTCCCTGACCCTGGAATGCGACCACCCGGAGGTTCCCAGCGACGACAGCAATCTGATACTGCGCGCGGCCCGGCTCCTGCAGACCCATGCCGGCTGCCACTCCGGGGCTCGCATCCGCCTGGAAAAACACCTTCCTATGGGCGGCGGCGTTGGCGGCGGCTCCTCTGATGCTGCCACTACCCTGCTGGGGCTCAATGCCCTGTGGGGCCTGAATCTGCCCGAGGACACCCTGGCGGAACTGGGGTTATCACTGGGGGCGGATGTGCCGGTCTTTGTCCGTGGCAAAAGCGCCTGGGCGGAAGGCGTCGGAGAGCAAATCACCCCGGTTTCACTGCCGAACGATGATTTTTTGGTCATTCACCCGGGAATTCATGTGTCAACTGCTCGAATTTTCGGCGACCGGCAATTGACAAGGGATACCCCCGTCAGTAAATTACCGGCCTCGCTTGAGGTGGTGCTGACCCGCGACTTTCGCAATGACTGTGAAGCGGCAGCAATACGGCAATTTCCGCAAATCGGGGAGTTGCTTCACTGGCTCAGGCAGCATACGGGAAATGCCCGTATGACCGGTACCGGCGCTTGTTGTTTTGCACGCCTCACCGGACCGCAACAGGGGCAGCATTTGCTGCAACAGTTGCCACAACACTGGACAGGTTTCGTCGCTCGAAGCTGTAATACTTCTCCTCTCCACCAGACACTGGGAGAGACACTGGCGAAGTTTCGAGAGACACAGAATTCAGGCAACTCTGCACAAACGAGTAAATAGTGCAGACCTGAGACCGAGTGTTGGGGTATAGCCAAGTTGGTAAGGCAACGGGTTTTGATCCCGTGATTCCCAGGTTCGAGTCCTGGTACCCCAGCCATTTTCTTGCCCGGAGCCCTCCCCCCTTTCCTCGGAGGCTCCCGAAATTCACGACTCAAGAGGGACGCCAGTGTCCAAACTCGTCGTTTTCACCGGTAACGCTAATCCCGAACTGGCCCAGGCCATGGTCAAACACCTGAACCTGCCCATTGGCAATGCCGATGTGGGCACCTTCAGTGATGGTGAAGTGGCCGTGGAAATCCAGGAAAACGTGCGCGGCAAAGACGTCTTTATCGTGCAATCCACCTGCAATCCCACCAACAACAACATCATGGAGTTGCTGGTGATGGCCGACGCCCTGCGTCGCTCCTCTGCAGGCCGGATTACCGCCGTGATGCCCTATTTCGGTTACGCCCGCCAGGATCGCCGGGTGCGTTCCGCCCGGGTACCGATCACCGCCAAGGTGGTCGCCGACATGATCACCGCCGTGGGTATCGACCGGGTTGTCACCGTCGACCTGCATGCCGACCAGATTCAGGGCTTCTTCGACATTCCGGTGGACAACGTCTACGCCACCCCGCTGATTGTGGCGGACATCGAGCGCCAGAATCACGATGACCTGATGGTGGTATCCCCGGATGTGGGCGGTGTGGTCCGCGCCCGTGCACTGGCCAAGCAGCTTAACGACGCCGATCTGGCCATCATCGACAAGCGCCGCCCCAAGGCCAACGTGTCCCAGGTGATGCACATCATCGGTGAAGTAGAAGGCCGCACCTGTATTCTGGTGGACGATATGGTCGATACTGCCGGCACCCTCTGCAAGGCCGCCCAGGCCCTGAAAGACCATGGTGCCGCCAAGGTCTACGCCTATATCACCCACCCGGTACTGTCCGGCCCGGCCATCGACAACATCGCCAACAGCGCCCTGGATCAACTGGTGGTCACGGACACCATCCCGCTGTCTGAAGCGGGACGCGCCTGTGCCAACATCCGCGTGCTCAGCCTGGCCCCGATGCTGGCCGAAACCATCCGCCGGGTGAACAACGAAGAGTCCCTGAGCGCCATGTTCGACCGGCTGGAGCTGGTGTAAATCAGCGGCAAGCATCAAGCTACAAGCTTCAACACGGCATGAATTGTTGCCAGCTTGAAGCCCCTGAGGCCGCGCACAGCTCCTGTGCGCGGCCTCTTTCATTCCGGGCTACCCCGATGCCAAACCGTGTTGCAGCTTGTAGCTTGCGGCTTGAAGCCCTTTCCGCTGGCACGCAGCGCCTTTTTCATGCATAATCGCGCCCCCGCGGAATCCTCCGTGGTTCTATCAACCTCTCCGGCAGACCTGGTCGCGGGACGCCCGAGAGCTTACTGGAGACATATCATGTCCAATGATTTCCTGCTGAATGCAGAAGCCCGCAGCGACATGGGGAAAGGTGCGAGCCGCCGCCTGCGTCGTCTGCAAGAACGTGTTCCCGGCATCATCTATGGTGGCGACGCCGAGCCGCAGATGATCAGCGTGGAGCTGCGTGAACTGAAAAAGGCTCTGGAAACCGAAGCCTTCTACAGCCACGTGCTGACCCTGAAACTGGACGGCGCCAATGTGCAGGCGGTACTGCGTGACATGCAGCGCCACCCGGCTAAAGGCCACCCGACCCACGTGGACTTCCTGCGTGTGGACAAGACTCACAAGATCACCATGAATGTGCCCCTGCACTTCATCAATGAAGAAAGCTCCATTGGTGTGAAGAAACAGGGCGGTGAGATCCACCACAATATTTCCGAGGTGGAAGTCAGCTGTCTGCCGCAGAACCTGCCCGAGTTCATCGAAGTGGACATGGCAGCGGTCGAACTGGACAGCATTGTTCACCTGTCTGATCTGAAACTGCCCAAGGGCGTGGAGCTGACCCAGCTCTCACTGGGCGATGATCACGACCAGCCGGTAGCCGCTATCCATGCGCCGAAAGTTCGTGCGTCTGCTGACGACGAAGACGGCGAAAGCGAAGAAGCCGCTGGCGAGGAATAAGACGCACTGTGGCTGTGGCGGAAACGGTTCGACTGATCGTAGGCCTGGGTAACCCGGGCCGCGAATACGAGGACACCCGCCACAATGCCGGCGTCTGGTATGTGGACGCCCTGGCCCGTCGCCAGGGCGTTTTCCTTTCTGAAGACAAGAAATATTTCGGCCTTACCGGCACCTTTACCTTCGAAGGCGAAACCATTCGTCTGCTGGTCCCCACGACCTTTATGAACCGCAGTGGTCAGGCCACCGCCGCTCTGGCGAACTTCTTCAAGATACCTGTCACCCAGATTCTCGTCGCCCACGACGAACTGGACCTGCCCCCCGGCTGCGCCCGCTTCAAGCAAGGCGGCGGCCATGGCGGCCATAACGGGCTGCGCGACATTATCAGCAAGCATGGCAACAGCCGTGACTTCTATCGGCTGCGCATCGGCATCGGCCACCCCGGCTCCGCTGACCGCGTCACCCCCCATGTGCTCAACAAGCCCTCCCAGGCCGATCGCGACCTGATCGACCGCGCCATCGACGAAGCGGTCTATCACACCGCCGACATGCTGCGCGGGGATTTGAACGGGGCAATGAACCGACTCAACGGGTTCAAGGCTTAAAGGCAGGTACGAGTTGCGAGCAGCGGGTTTCGAACACCGCAAACCCGCGCCTACCTCATCACTGATTCTTACCTATCTTCCGCGTACCTCGCCAGCAGCCACTCTCCGGCTGGCCGGGATCGCCATTTTTCGATCTGTTTGCGCAACGCTGGCGACAGTGTTGTTTCATCGAACAAGTCCCAGGGCGAACCTTTCGGGCTCACCAATGGCGCCATCATGCTGGCAGCCGTGATATCCGCCAGACTGAAGCGATCGCCAACCAGATATTGCCCCTTGCCTTTCTTCAGCTCGCTCTCCAACAGTGCCAAGCCCTCCTCAACGCGCTGTTCGGATCGCATCACCCATTGCGGATTGATGGCATAGCCGCGCCGAATGGCCTCCCGAACCAGCGGCCTGGCCACCCGTTCCAGGGGGCCGGGCAAGCCGCAATCGCCCACCAGGGCTCTCATCACTTCCGGCCGATCAAGGACCTGGCCGTACACCCAACGCCGAACATGGACGCCATAGCGATCAAACTGCTGCTCCAGCTCAATCACCCGGGCGCGGGCATCACTGGCCCGTGGCAACAGTGACGGCTCCGGGTAATATTTCTCCAGGTAATAGGCAATCCGGGTGGAGTCACTGATCCTGCGTTTACCGTCGCGCAGCAGGGGCACCGTATTGGCGCGGGCCAGCCACTGGGTACGCACCCGGTGGGCCACGGGCAACAGATTGGCCGTTCGGTACGCCAGGCCCTTGTGGTCCAGCTGCCAACGGGACTTCTCGCAGTAATGAGAGATCGGGAACTGGTAAAGGATGCGCTCGGCCATGGTGACTCTTGTTCAGTTGACGGACTTGCAGTCTAGCCCGCCCCCGCCATGTCGGTAGCGGCAACAGCGCCTGGTACAGTCGTCCCGCCAGCAACCCCCGGGTTCGCCGCGAAATGCCCGGCGGTGGTCGCTTTTTGAACCCGCCTTGAGTAGCATTGCGCCCTCGAAAAACGGAGGTCTGTTATGGGTTTCAAATGCGGTATCGTCGGTCTGCCCAACGTGGGCAAATCCACCCTGTTCAACGCGCTGACCAAAGCGGGGATTGATGCCGAGAACTTCCCGTTCTGCACCATTGAGCCCAATACCGGTGTGGTTCCGGTGCCAGACCCCCGTCTGGACAAGCTCTCCGCCATTGTCAGCCCGGAACGGATCATGCCCGCCACCATGGAATTCGTGGATATCGCCGGCCTGGTGGCCGGGGCGTCCAAGGGCGAAGGCCTGGGCAACAAGTTTCTGGCCAATATCCGTGAAACCGATGCCATCGCCCATGTGGTGCGCTGCTTCGATGACGAGAACGTGATCCATGTGTCCGGCAAGGTGTCCCCCCTGGACGACATCTCCGTGATCAACACCGAGCTGGCCCTGGCCGACCTGGATACGGTGGAAAAAGCCCACCTGCGGGCCACCAAGGCCGCCAAGGGACAGGACAAGGATGCCAAAGGCCTGCTGCCGGTACTGGACAAGGTGCTGCCCGTTCTCAACGAAGGTGAACCGGCCCGCTCCGTGGATCTGAACGATGATGAGCGCAAGGCCATCAAGAGCCTGAACCTGCTGACCCTGAAGCCGACCATGTACATCGCCAACGTGGACGAAGGCGGCTTTGAGGACAACGCCCTGCTGGACGCCGTGCGCGAACTGGCGGAGAAGGAAAATTCCTCCGTGGTGCCTATCTGCGCCAAGATCGAATCGGAAATTGCCGAGCTGGACGACGAAGAAAAGGCCGACTTCCTGGCCGACCTGGGCATGGAAGAGCCGGGCCTGAACCGGGTCATCCGTGCCGGCTTCAACCTGCTCGGTCTGCAGACCTACTTCACGGCGGGCAAGAAGGAAGTGCGCGCCTGGACCGTCCGTGTTGGCGCCACCGCCCCCCAGGCCGCCGGTGTGATCCACACCGATTTCGAAAAAGGTTTCATCCGCGCCGAAGTCACCGCCTATGAAGACTACATCGAGCATAACGGCGAAGCCGGCGCCAAGGATGCCGGTAAATGGCGCCTGGAAGGCAAGGAATACATCGTCAAGGATGGGGATGTCGTGCACTTCCGGTTTAACGTCTGAGTCGCAAGTTAAAAGTTGAAAGTTCAAACACGGGCCAAGTTCGCCATGTGTTGAAACGAAAGAGGCCGCGCCCAAACCTTGGGCGCGGCCTCTTTGCTTTCCGCTCACACTAAAACCGTCTCGCGTTTCAACTTTGCACTTTCAACTTGAAACGGCTCTTCAATCTGTTCCGCCGGCATTCACTGGCTCGAAATCCTCGTCCTTCAATTCCGGCAGTTTCTCGTCACAGCCCTGAATGCCCTGCTTCTTCAGATTGGTGCAGACCCGGTCCAGCTTGTTGTCGACCGCGTGCATGTGATCGAGCAGCAGGTGGATGGCTTCGGCTACCGGGTCCGGCATATCGTTGCTGACCCCATAGGCCTGGAATCCGATTTTTTCTGCCATCTGCTGGCGGTTCTTTTCCTGTTCCGTGATCGGCTTGCTGACCACCCGGCCGGGGATACCGATGACGGTGGCGCCTTCGGGGACTTCCTTGGTGACCACCGAGTTGGAACCGATCTTGGCATTCTTGTGCACGGTAAACGGCCCCAGCACCTTGGCGCCGGCACCGACCACCACACCGTCCTCCAGGGTCGGATGGCGCTTGCCCTTGTTCCAGCTGGTGCCGCCCAGGGTAACGCCGTGGTAGAGCGTCACGTCATCGCCGATTTCCGCGGTTTCGCCGATCACCACGCCCATGCCGTGATCGATAAAGAAGCGTCGACCGATCTTGGCACCAGGGTGGATCTCGATACCCGTCATCCAGCGGGCGAAAGTGGAAACAAATCTCGCCAGCTGCTTGAAGTTCCGTTTCCACAGGGCGTGGGCGAGGCGGTGGAACAGCACGGCGTGCAGGCCCGGGTAGTTCAGCAACACCTCCAGGGTGTTACGTGCCGCCGGGTCCCGGTGGAATACCGACGCGATGTCCTCGCGTACTCGATCAAACATAGATACCTCGTCTCAGGCGTAACCGGTTGGATACCACGGGGAGCGGGAACTATTCCCCGTCATTCCGCGGCATTTTTCTTTCCAGCGCCACCAGCACACCACGCAGAATGCTCATTTCCATTTTGTCCGGTCGCGCGCGCATAAACAAACGGCGCATGCGCGTCATGACCTGGCCCGGCTGCTGCGGATTCAGGAAACCGCTTTGCGCCATGACCTTTTCCAGATGATCGAGAAAACCGGCCACGGCCTCGTTACTGGCCAGTGGCTCATCCCAGAACATCTCCGGCAGCGGCATGGCCTCGCGGCGGGAACGGGCTTCCTTCAGATCAAAATCGTCTCCCAACAGAGCCATGCGCAGCTCGTAACTGATTAATTGGACCGCCGACGCCACATTCAAGACCCCGTACTCGGGATTGGTGGGCACGCTCACATGCAGATTGCAGCGGCGCAGCTCATCATTGGTGAGCCCGCGGTCCTCGCGACCGAACAGCACCGCAATACGGGTGTCATCCGGCTCGTGGGACAATTGCGCCGCCAGTTGCCGGGGCGTGAGGCACGGCCAGGGGATACGACGCTGACGGGCGCTGGTGCCGATTACCAGGGTGGCCCCCTCCAGGGCTTCGTCCAGGGTCTGGCAGACCTGCGCAGCTTCCAGCACATCCCCGGCCCCGGAGGCCCGGGCGGTGGCTTCCACGGACGGATAATCCCGCGGCTGTATCAGCCTCAGGTCCGACAGCCCCATGGTTTTCATGGCCCGGGCTGCGGCACCGATGTTGCCGGGATGGGTGGTTTCCACCATCACAATACGCACATTTTCTAGCATGTAAGGTACCTGTACACGGGTCTGGCCGGAAAAGGCGGCAATGTTATCATGAGAAACTGCCAATTATCCCTTGCCCGAGAGGCCCCGGTGCCCGGGAAAGGCAATTAAGCGGTTTCCAACGCTGCCCTGAACGCACCGGCTCTGCTACAATCCGCGCCCCGGCAAGGCACCCTGCCCGCCGGCGCTCTTTGACAACTTTTTTGAGGACAGATGCATGCATGCGCCGCAAGTGAATATTGCCCTGCGAGCCGCCCGTCAGGCGGGTAACCTGATTCGTCGTGCCGCCGAAAGCAATGACCCGTTATCTGTCAGCAAGAAAGGCATGAACGACTTCGTCACCGAGGTGGACCGGGCTGCCGAACAGCGCATCATCGAAGTCATCCTCAAGGCCTACCCGGATCACAGCATTCTCGCCGAGGAATCCGGCGAAATCCGCGGCAAGGGTGACGGGGCAGACTTTCAGTGGGTGATCGACCCCCTGGACGGCACCACCAACTTCATCCATGGCTTCCCCCAGTACTGCGTCTCCATCGCCCTGAAATACAAAGGGAAACTGGAACACGCCGTGATCTATGATCCCAACCGGGATGAAGAATTCACCGCCAGCCGTGGTCGTGGCGCCGCCCTCAACGGGCGCCGTATCCGTTGCACCAACCGTCCCGGCCTGGAAGGCTGTCTGATCGGCACCGGTTTCCCGTTCCGTAAAGACCAGGCGCCGCATATGGACGCCTACCTGGGCATGTTCGCCGACATCGCCGCGTCCACCGCCGGCCTGCGCCGCCCGGGCTCTGCCGCCCTGGACCTGGCCTGGCTGGCCGCCGGTCGCCTGGACGGCTTCTTCGAATTCGGCCTGTCCGAGTGGGATCTGGCCGCCGGCGCCCTGTTGATCACCGAAGCCGGTGGCCTGGTAGGCGACCTGAGCGGTGGCCACAAATTCCTGGAAAGCGGCGGCATCGTCGCCGGCAGCCCGAAGGTCTTCAAAGGGTTGCTGCAGAAGATCAAACCGCACCTGAACGACGGATTGCGGCGGTAGATTTTCTATCGGACATCGCGGTAGTCGCGCCGCTTGAGGCGCGAATCGGCAAAATCCGAGGCGAGTCCCGAGAAGCGAGTCGCGAAAGGCGATACGGACTTCGGTTGTGATTTTCGTTACTCGCTTCTCGGGACTCGCTCCGTCTCATTCGCGCCTCAAGCGGCGCCCCTACAGCCGTATTGTTGCAACCCCTCCCTGCGCTCATCCCGTCTTTTCCTTAGACCCCGAACCGATTTTTTGCTTCCGGCATGGACATCTCTCCTTGCTTTGCTAGCGTAATACGCAACACGGTGCAAAAAGCTCGGGAGATAAACGATGACGGTTACCCTCACTGACAACGCCCTGTTTCGCCAGCAGTGCTATATCAATGGCCACTGGTGCGATGCGGATGACGGTGCCACCTTCACCGTGACGAACCCGGCCACTGATGACAGCCTGGGCACCTCTCCGCGAATGGGAGAAGCAGAAACCCGCCAGGCCATCGACGCCGCCCACGGGGCTTTTCCTGCCTGGCGGGATCTGCCCGCTGCACAGCGCGCCACGCTCCTTGAGGCCTGGCACGATCTGATGATGGAACACCAGGACGACCTGGGCCGGCTGATGACCCTGGAGCAGGGCAAACCCCTGGCCGAGGCCAAGGGCGAAATCGCCTACGCCGCCTCCTTCCTGAAATGGTTCGCCGAAGAGGCCCGGCGCGCCTACGGCGACACCATCCCGGCACCCAAAGCCGGTCAGCGAATTGTGGTGATCAAGCAACCCATTGGTGTGACCGCAGCGATTACCCCCTGGAATTTCCCTTCCTCCATGATCACCCGCAAGGCCGGCGCCGCCCTGGCCGCAGGCTGTACCATGGTGGTCAAACCCGCCAGTGCCACCCCCTACTCCGCCCTGGCACTGGCCGAGCTGGCGGAGCGCGCAGGGATCCCCGCAGGCGTGTTCAACGTGATTACCGGCAGCGCCGGGGCCATTTCCACTGCCCTCACCGACTCTCCCATTGTCCGCAAGCTGAGCTTCACCGGCTCCACGGAAGTGGGCTCCAAACTGATGGCCCAGTGCGCCAAGCACATCCAGAAAGTGTCCCTGGAACTGGGAGGCAACGCCCCCTTCATCGTCTTTGACGATGCCAATCTGGACAAGGCCGTGGAAGGCGCCATGGCCAGCAAGTTCCGCAACACCGGTCAGACCTGCGTCTGCGTCAACCGCTTCCTGGTGCAGGACAGCATCCACGATGCCTTCGTGGAAAAACTGAAAACTGCCATCGAAGCCATGAAAGTCGGCGACGGCCTTGAGGAGGGCGTCAGCCAGGCGGCCCTGATCAACCGGGATGCCGCCGACAAGGTCATGGAGCATCTGGAAGACGCCTTGGGCAAGGGCGCCAAGGTGGTTACCGGCGGCCAGCGCCATGAGCGCGGCGGCAGCTTTGTACAGCCCACCCTGATCACCGGCGTGACCACCGATGCGCAGCTCTGCCAGGAAGAAACCTTTGGCCCGCTGGCCGCTGTGATTCCATTCCGCACCGAAGAAGACGCCATTCGCATCGCCAACGACACCCCTTACGGTCTGGCCGCCTATTTCTACAGCGACAACATCCACCGTTGCTGGCGCGTGGCCGAAGCGCTGGAAAGCGGCATGGTAGGTGTCAACGAAGGCCTGATTTCCAACGCGGCCGCCCCCTTCGGTGGCGTCAAGGAATCCGGTCTGGGCCGGGAAGGCTCCCACCAGGGCATGGATGAATACCTGGAAGACAAGTACCTGTGTATGGGTAGCTAACCTAACAACAGCTTCACGAGACACACTGCAAGCTGAGCATTAACGCATCGCTTGCAGAAACCGGAGCGCTTCACCTCCGCGCACACAGGCTTGCATCGCGGGCATCCATTGCCGCCACTGCCAGGACAGCCCGTATTGCAGCGTGGAGAGAGCGACCTGCAGCTGATAAGGAGGCGGAATGGGACAAGCGTTGAACATCGCCCTGCTTCCCGGTGACGGCATCGGCCCGGAAGTGACGGATGTGGCAGAGGCGGTCCTGAACCTGCTGATCCAGCGCTACCAGCTGCCGTTAGGATATACCCGCTTTGACTGGCCGTCCCACGCCTGGCATCAGGCCCATGGGGAGATGATGCCCGGCGACGGCGTGGCGCAGCTTCGCGAGTTTGATGCCATGCTGCTGGGCGCTCTGGGGGATCCGGGCCCGCTAGAAGACCCTTCCCGTTTTGTCCTGTCCGACAGCGTGTCTTTGGCACCGTTACTGGCCCTGCGCAAACAGCTCGACCTGTGGGCCTGCGAACGCCCTGCCCACTGGCTGCCCGGCGCGCCCCAGTATCTGGCCGATCCACGCGCCCGCGAAGTGGATATGCTGGTGATTCGCGAAAACAGCGAAGGCGAATACAGCGGCCAGGGCGGGCGGCTGGCGCCGGGCACTGCTCAGGAAGTGGCCACCCAGGTGGAGGTGTTTACCGCCCGCGCCACCGAACGACTGATCCGCCATGCCTTCCAGCGGGCCCGTCAACGGGCCGCCCAGCGCGGAACACCCCGTCAGTTCAAGAACGGCAAGCACGCCCAGGTATGCCTGATCACCAAGCGCAATGCCCAACCTTTCTGGGGCGATCTGTATACGGATACCTTTCAGCGCATCGCCAACGAATTTCCCGACGTGGACACTCACCACGAGCTGGTGGATGCGGCCTGCATGAAGTTCGTGCAGTGCCCCTGGCGCTTCGACGTGGTGGTCGCCAGCAATCTGCACGGTGACATTCTTACCGACCTGGCAGCGGTATTGTGCGGCGGACCGGGGCTGGCCCCATCCGCCAACCTGAACCCGGATGAACCCACGCTGCCCGCCCTCTTTGAACCGGTGCACGGCAGCGCCCCGGACATTGCCGGCCAGAACCTGGCCGACCCCCGCGCCACCCTGATGAGCCTGGCCATGTTGCTGGAAAATCTGGCCCACCATCACCCGGCCATCGGCAGTGCGGCACAACATCTGCATGACCTGATTCAGGCGGACCTGGCCCGCGAGGCGAACGGTGACCCTTTTTCAGGCACCCGGGAAACCGGACAACGGCTATGCCAGTGGCTGGCAGCCTGACGCTGCGCCGGCAAGCCAACAACAGAAAGGAGGCACTATGAGTCACCTGTCCCCCCTGCTGGTGCAATCCAGCGGTATTTGTGCCGAGCGCGGCGAAGGAAACTGGCTCTACGACGAGGATGGCAACCGCTGGCTGGATTTCACCTCCGGGATCGGTGTCACCTCCACCGGTCACTGTCATCCGAAAGTGGTGGCTGCGGCTCAGGAGCAGGTCGCCAAACTGGTCCATGCACAATATGCCACCGTCAAACACCCCAATATGGTTGAACTGACGGATCGGCTCTACAAGCATCTGCCCGCCCATATGGATGCTGTGGCGTTTTCCAATTCCGGCAGTGAGTCCGTGGAAGCAGCATTCCGCCTGGCACGACAGGCTACCGGTCGCCCCAACATTGTGGTGTTTCGTGGCGGTTTTCATGGCCGGACCATGGGCGCGGCGTCGTTGACCACCTCCAATAACAAGGTGCGCACCGGTTGGGCACCGCTGATGGCGGGCGTGTCGGTTGCCCCCTTCCCCCATGCCTACCGCTACGGCTGGGACGAAGACACTACCGTGGACTTCTGTCTGGGAGAACTCGATCACCTGATGATCACCGAGTGCAACCCCAAGGACACGGCGGCCATCATCATCGAACCGGTACAGGGCGAGTACGGCTACTACCCGGCGCCGAAACGTTTCATGGAAGGACTGCAGGCACGCTGCAAGGAACATGGCATCCTGCTTATCGTCGATGAAATCCAGGCCGGCTACGGGCGCACCGGCAAGTTCTGGAGTCACGAACACAGCGGGGTGTCCGGGGACATCCTGATTACCGCCAAGGGGTTGGCCAGTGGTTACCCCCTGTCTGCCATCGCTGCCAGCAAATCCCTGATGGACAAGGGCTACCCGGGCTCCCAGGGCGGCACCTACGGCGCCAACGCGGTTGCCTGCGCTGCCGCCATCGCCACGCTGGACGTTATCGAAGAAGAAGGGCTGGTAGAGCATGCCCGCGAGATGGGTGACTATCTGCTGGAGAAGCTCACGGCGGTTCAGCAGGATTTCCCCTGTATCGAAGAGATACGCGGCCAGGGCCTGATGCTCGGCGCCGAGATCACCCGCTCCCCGGGGGTGGCAGACGGCGAACACGCCGCGGCCATTCTCAAGGCCTGCGAGAAAGATGGCGTCCTGCTGCTCCGCTGTGGACACAAGGGCCAGGTGGTTCGCTGGCTGCCTGCGCTCAACGTGACTCGCGAGGAAATCGATATTGCCGTGGGCACCTTCGCCAAGGCGATTGCCAGCACATGCAAGAACCAGGATAAACGCTGCTCAGGCTGCAAAAGCTGAATTCGAAAGCCACCGGAAAGTGAAAGAGTCGCATTATGAGCAAACCGGTAATTACGGTGCTGATGGCCGAGGATGAACCCTCCATGCCCGGGCTTGAAGCCCTTGCGGGGCAAGCGGAGGTTCGCGAGGCCCGGCATCGGGAGGAGCTGGAAGCCGCCCTTCCGGAAACGGAAATTTTGCTGGTGACCGATTTCCGCACCGAGATGCTGCAGGAAGTCTGGCCCGATCCCTGCAAAATTCGCTGGATACACGCCACCAGCGCGGGGGTGGATGCCCTGATGATTCCCCAAGTGCGTGACAGCGACATTCCTGTCACCAATGCCAGAGGTATTTTTGACAGGGGTATTGCCGAATATGTGCTCGGCGCCATGTTGCTGTTTGCCAAGGACACGCTCACCAACCTGTCGCTGATGAAGGAACACCGCTGGCAGCACCGGGAAACCCGTCTACTGCGAAACAGCCGGGCCTTGGTGGTAGGTGCCGGCTCCATTGGCCGGGAAGTGGCAACCGTACTGGGCGCCCTGGGCGTCAGCGTAGTGGGCACCGCCCGCAACGCCCGGGAGGATGCAGCGTTTGAGCGGGTGCATGCCCAACAGGATCTGCCCGATCTTCTCCCTGAAGCGGATTACGTCATCATTACCGCACCACTGACGCCGCAAACCGAAGGGCTGTTCGACGCTGACCAGTTCCTGCGCATGAAGCCCGGTGCGGTACTGATCAATGTGGGGCGCGGCCCCATCGTGGAAACGTCAGCGCTGCTGGCCGCCCTGCAAAGCGGGCATCTGGGCGGCGTTGCTCTGGACGTGTTCGAAGAAGAACCCCTGCACGCCAACCACCCGCTCTGGGATGAACCCAAGGCCATGCTGTCCGCCCATATGGCCGGGGACTTTATCGGCTGGCGAGCCGCGCTGGGTCAGCAATTTGTCGATAACTTTCAACGCTGGCAGAAAGGGGAACCGCTCAACAACCCGGTCAGCAAGGAGCACGGCTACGTCAGTAATGCCTGAGGCAAGAGCCTGACCGCAGCCCTACGCAGAGAAACACAGGATTAGCGTCAACCAGGAGTGATGCCGATGAGCAAGGAACTACTGACCATGAGCGCCCAGGCGCTGAAAGCCGCCTACCAGACCGGCGCCCTCTCCCCCGTAGAGGTTTGCTCCAACCTGCTGGACCATATCGAAAAGCATGACCCGGCCCTGAATGCCTGGTGCCTGATTGACCGCGATACCACCCTGCAATGGGCCCGTGAATCCGAACAACGCTATCAGCAAGGCACTCCGGAAGGGTTACTGGATGGCGTACCGGTGGCCGTCAAGGATGTCTTCCTCACTCCCATGTGGCCGACCCTGAAAGGCTCCAAAACCATCGACCCTGCCTCTACCCTGAACAAACGCTCCCCGGCGGTGGCCGCTCTGGAGCGCCATGGCTATGTCCCTCTGGGCAAGACCACGACCCCGGAGTTCGGCTGGAAAGGGATTACCGACAGCCCCTTGTGCGGGCCCACCAACAACCCCTGGGACCCATCCAAAACCGCCGGCGGCAGCAGCGGCGGCAGTTCCGCCGCGGTCTCCGCGGGCATGGCCCCACTGGCGCTTGGCACCGATGCCGGCGGCTCTATTCGCATCCCCGCCAGCTTCTGCGGCATCGTCGGCCACAAGCCCACTTTCAGCGAGGTCCCGCACTGGCCCGCCAGCCCGTTTGGCACCCTCGCCCACGCCGGCCCCATGACCCGTTCCGTGGCGGACGCCGCCCTCATGATGAACGTGATGTGCGAAGCCGATGCCCGCGACAGCCTGGCCGCCCCCCGCCGTCATATTGATTATCTGGCGGCGCTGGACCAACCCATGAAGGGCCTGAAAATCGCCATGAGCACCAACCTGGGTTATGTGGATGTGGATCCGGATATCGAGAAAGCGTTCAAGGACGCCGCCAGGGTATTTGAAGATCTGGGCGCCACCATCACTGAAGCCGACCCCGGATTCAGCAATCCGCTGGCCGCGTTCAGTCACCTTTTCTATAGCGGTGCGGCCAATGCCATGCGTGATCTCGGTGAGCGCCAACGCAGCCTGATGGACCCGGCGTTGATTGAAGTCGCCACCAAGGCCGAGAAACTCTCCATGCTGGATTACCTGGGCGCCATGAACGAGCGCATGGCGGTCAGCGAACGCATGGCGGTCTTTCACACCAAATACGATTTGCTGATTACTCCGACCCTGCCTCTTGGGGCGTTCGACACCAACCGCGAAGTACCGGTGGACTGGCCCAGCACCCGCTGGCCCACCTGGACCCCATTTACCTATCCGTTCAACCTGACTGGCCAGCCGGCACTGTCAGTGCCCATGGGGCTGGACAGCAAGGGCCTGCCCATGGGGCTGCAGATTGTCGGTGCCCGTTTCGACGATGCCCGGGTCCTGGCCGCCGGGCACGCCTTCGAGCAAGCCAAGCCATTCACCCTGTTGCCACCATTGCTGCAACACTAGACACGTGTTTTGCGGCGCGCCGTCGCCGCCGCCTGAAGAGCGGCGCATCAAAAAGAAGGAGCACATGATGGGCAATATCAATCTGGATACGGATTTCTACGAAAGCGAAGACCCGATCTGGAACCCGGCGCTGCTCACCATTCCGGTGCCGGGCATTCGTCGCATGGTGAATCTGGCATCGGACCTGGACAATGTCATCCATCTCTCCATTGGCCAACCGGATTTCAAGCCCCCGGGCCATGTTATCCAGGCCGCCGTGGATGCCCTCAACGCCGGGCAGACCGGCTACACCATGGACGCGGGCCTGCCGGAACTGCTCGAAGCCCTGGCTGAATACTACAGCCACCGGTACCAACGCCCGCTGGTGCCGGAAAACCTGATGATCACCACCGGCGCCACCGAGGCGATCTATCTGGCGCTCACCGCCACTTCTGCACCCGGGCGGGAGTTCATCGTGCCCGACCCGTCATTCATGCTGTACGGCCCCCTGATCCGCATGAATGGCGGCACCGTAAAGACCATTGCAACCCGGGCAGAGAACAACCATCAGCTTGACCCCCAGGAAGTGATTGATGCCATGGGGCCGAATACCTTTGCCGTGGTCCTCAATTCCCCCAGCAACCCCACCGGCACCATCTACCCACGGGAAACCATTGAAGCCATCGTGGAAGAAGCGGCCTACCGGGGCATTCATGTGATCAGTGACGAGGTCTATGACCACCTGATCTATGACGGTCGGGATTACCCCAGCGTGCTGTCCTGCTGCTCGGACCTGGACCATGTGATGGTGATCAGCAGCTTCTCGAAAACCTTTTCCATGGCCGGCATGCGCATCGGCTGGCTGATCGGCAGCCAGGGCGCCATCAAGAAATTGCGTCGCTACCACATGTTCACCACCACGGTAGCCAACACCCCCTGCCAGTGGGCCGGGGTTGCTGCGCTGCGCGGCAGCAACGACTTTATTGACAGCATGGTGGCGGAATACCAGCATCGTCGGGACCGGCTGGTGGAACTGGTGGAACAGACCCCGTACCTGACCGGATACCAGCCTGATGGCGCCTTTTATTTGTTCCCGTCGCTGCCGGATGGGGTGGACGGCGCCAATGTGGCCCTGAAAATGCTGCGCGAAACCGGCGTCTGCACCATCCCCGGCGACACCTTCGGGGAAGCCGGCAAACACGCCCTGCGCATCAGCTATTCCACCTCCCTGGACCAGATCGAGGAAGCCTTTGAACGCATCATCCCGTGGATGAAAAAACAGAACTTCGGGTAAAAGGCGAGGTGCGAGTCACGAGAAGCGAGTCGCGAAAGGCGAAAGGCGAAACCGGTTTTGTCGTAACTCGCATCTACAGAAACAAAAAAGCCGCGAACAATCGCGGCTTTTTTGGGTTTAGCTATTAACGATGAATTGTTAACTATTCACTGCTTTTACGGTGTTTCATCCAGCTCTTCCGGTTCCGGAATCAGGAAATCTTCCTTGGTCACCTTCATCATGAACAGAATGTTGGTGACCACGTAGATGGATGAATAGGTACCCACCAACACCCCGACGATCAGGGCTTCGGAAAACGCCTTCATCACTTCACCGCCGAAGAAGAACAGCGCCACCAATACCAGCAGGGTGGTCAAGGAGGTATTGATGGTCCGGGTCAGCGTCTGGTTCACCGCACCATTGATAATGGCTTCCGGATCCGTTTCCCGGGTATTGCGGAACTCGTCTCGAATCCGGTCCGCCACTACGATGGAGTCATTCAGCGAGTAACCAATCAGCGCCAGCACCGCCGCCAGCACCGTCAGATCAAATGGCCACTGCAACAGTGAAAACAGACCCAGCACGACAATCACATCGTGGAACAGGGCCACCACCGTCGCCACACCGAACTTGTTGGAAAAACGAAACCAGACGTAGAGCATCATCAAGCCCAACGCCAGCAGCATGGCCGTACCGGATTCATCACGCAGTTCATCGCCCACCTGTGGGCCGACAAACTCCACCTTCAGCAATTCCAGATCACTGTTCTCAGCCTTGAGTGCATCGAATACCACGTAGCCGATCTTGTCCGCATCCACGCTGTCTTTTGGCGCCACACGGATATTCACTTCCTTGGGCGAACCATAATGCTGGACCACCGCGTCGCCGAAACCGGCCTCGGACAGATCCGCTCTTGTCTGCGACAGCTCCACATCCACCGGACTTTTCACCACGATGGTAGTACCACCAGTGAAATCCAGGCCCAGATTCAGGCCCCGGGTCACCAACAGCACCACAGAGATCACTACCAGCGCGATGGAAAGGATTCCCAGAGGTTTCCGGGCACCCATAAAATTGACGTTCATTTCTGCCTTACTCATCGCCATCACCGCCTCAGATACTCAGTTTGGCCGGTGCACGGGCACCGCGACCGTAGATCATTTCCACCATGGCACGGGTGCCGATGATGGACGTGAACATGGAAGTGAGAATGCCGATGAACAGGGTTACCGCGAACCCCTGTACCGACCCGGTACCGGCAGCAAACAGGATCACCGCCACGATCAGGGTGGTGATATTGGCATCCAGAATGGTGGTGAAGGCCTTGCCGTAGCCCTCTTCAATGGCTTGCAGCGGCTTGAGGCCACGGCGCAGATCTTCTTTCACCCGCTCGAAAATCAGCACGTTGGCGTCCACCGCCATACCCACGGTCAGTACGATACCGGCAATGCCGGGCAGGGTCAGGGTTGCACCGGGAATCAGTGACATGATGCCAACGATGATCACCAGGTTGCCGAGCAGGGCCACATTGGCCACCAGGCCAAACACCTTGTACCAGACCACCATAAAGATCAGCACCAGGACCAGGCCCAGCGCCATGGACTTGAGGCCGGCTTCGATATTTTCCGCACCCAGGCTCGGGCCCACGGTACGCTCTTCGACAATGCTCACCGGCGCCGCCAGAGAACCGGCACGCAGCAGCAGGGCCAGCTCGGAGGCTTCCGCCGGGTTGTCCAGACCGGTGATGCGGAAACGGCTGCCCAGGGTATCCTGAATGGTGGCCACGTTGATCACGTACTTGTCCGTGGTGCTGACCATCTTGTCCACGGTGTTGCCATCGGCATCGGTGGTCTTCTGGACATCGGTCTTGGTCTCGATGAACAGCACCCCCATGGGGTTACCCACATTCTTGCCGGTGATGCGCTGCATGCGCTTGGCGCCATCCCCGTCCAGCGTCACATTCACTTCCGGTGAACCGTTCTGCTGATCGAAGCCCATACGCGCATCAATGACCTGGTCACCGGTGGCGATCTTGGACTTGCTCAAGGCAACAATACGGCCTTCCTGGCCCTTGAAGGGGAAAAACTCCAGCCCCGGGGGTGCTACCCCGGTGCGCAGGCGCGCAGACGACACGCTGTTGTCCACCAGGCGAAATTCCAGGGTCGCGGTACGACCAAGGATCCGGCGGGCCTGGGACGCATCCTGAATCCCCGGCAACTGCACCACAATCCGGTCGGAGCCCTGGCGCTGCACCACGGCTTCCGCCACACCCAGTTCGTTGACCCGCTTGTTCAGGGCGGTGCGGTTCTGATCCACCGCATAGTCCTGCATTTCCTTGAGCGCACTGTCATTCAGTGTCAGCACCACTTCCGGGCTGTCACCCGCCGGCTTCATGGCAAAGTTATCCAGTGCGCGGCGCAATGGCGCCCGGGCCGCATCGGCGGCCACCTGATCTGCAAAGGTGGCAGTAATGGTGGTGCCATCCACCGCCACGCTGCGATAGCGAACCCCGGCATCACGCAGGGTCAGCTTGGCATTCCCCGCCCAGGCTTCCATGCGGCTGGTCACCACGTCGTCCATATCCACCTGCAGCAGGAAATGCACCCCGCCCCGCAGATCCAGCCCCAGGTTCATGGGGCTGGCACCCACAGCACGCAGCCATTGGGGGGTGGTCGCCGCCAGGTTCAAGGCCACCACGTAGTTATCGCCCAACAGGTTGGCCGCGATTTCCCGTGCGCGAAGTTGTGCCTCCGTATCATCCAGGCGGACCAGCAGCGAGGTACCAACCGTTTCACCTGGCCCGTGGTTGAGACCGGCATCATCCAGAGCGCCAAGCACCCTCTGACGAGCCACATCGGTGACTTCACCACCGGCCTCTGCGTGGCTGATCTGGATGGCAGGCGCATCGGGGTAAAGATTGGGGAGCGCGTACAGGCCGCAGACGATCAGAGCGGTCAGTAGCAGGAAAAATTTCCAGCGGGGGTAGCGGGTCATAATACTTTCCGGTGTTGCCGGTCCTTGGGCCCGGGAATGAAAAGCGCTGCGCGCTCACCCCCGGGCAAAACAGGTTTTTTGAGCCTGTAAAAAGCCCCGTACAGGACGGGGCTGACCGTTGTTTTTAGATGGACTTGATGGTGCCTTTGGGCAGGGTTGCCTGGACACTGCCTTTCTGCAGTTTGATTTCCAGGTTATTGCTGATTTCCACCACCACGAAGTCATCGGTCACCTTGCTGATACGGCCCAGGATGCCGCCGCTGGTGACCACTTCGTCGCCCTTGCTCAGGCTTTCCACCAGGTTTTTGTGCTCCTTGGCGCGTTTTTGCTGGGGACGAATCAGGAAGAAGTAGAACACCACCATCATCACCACCAGCATGATCAGCTCCACACCGCCCGGGCCCGCAGGCGCAGCCGCATAAGCCGGGGAAATCAGGCCGGTGGCCAGCAAGGCCAGGATGGAACGCATTGCGATTTTCATTGATTACTCCAAGTTTTCAATAAGCGAAGGGTGCCCCGAATAGCCGGTTGCACCCTACAGCGCGGGGGTTTGCTGGCCTCGCGCTGCATAGAAGTCGTCCACAAAGGCGGACAATGTACCCCCTTCAATGGCCCCCCGCAATCCAGCCATCAGGCGCTGATAATAACGCAGGTTATGGATGGTATTGAGTTGGGAGCCCAGCATTTCGTTGCAGCGGTCCAGATGGTGCAGATAGCTGCGAGAGAAATGCTGGCAGGTATAGCAGTCACAGTCCGATTCCAGGGGAGCCAGATCATGACGATGCCGGGCGTTGCGGATTTTCACCACGCCTTCGGCGGTAAACAGGTGACCGTTACGGGCATTCCGGGTGGGCATCACACAATCAAACATGTCTACGCCGCGCCGGACTGCTTCCACGATATCCTCCGGCTTGCCCACGCCCATCAGGTAGCGGGGGCGATCCGCAGGCATGTGGGGCGTCAAGTTGCCCAGGGTACGCAGCATGTCCTCCTGGGGCTCTCCCACGCTCAACCCGCCAACGGCATAACCGTCAAAGCCGATGTCCACCAGCCCGGCCAGGGATTCCCGACGGAGAGTGTCATACATGCCGCCCTGTACGATACCGAAGCAGGCTGCATCATTCCCTTCATGGGCGTCTTTGGAACGCCGGGCCCAGCGCAGGGACAGCTCCATGGAATCCCGGGCTTGCTGTTCGGTGGCCGGGAAAGGCGTGCATTCATCAAAGATCATGCAGATATCACTGCCCAGAGAGCGTTGTACCTGCATGGCCTTTTCCGGGGTCAGTTCCACCTTGTCGCCGTTGATGGGGTTCTTGAACACCACCCCCTGCTCGGAAATCTTGCGCATCTCGCCCAGGCTGAACACCTGGAAACCGCCGGAGTCGGTAAGAATCGGTTTATCCCATTGCATAAAGCCATGCAGGGAACCATGGGCCTCGATCACTTCAGTGCCCGGGCGCAACATCAGGTGGAAGGTATTGCCCAGGCAGATCTCGGCACCGGTATCGGCCAGATCCTTCGGCAACATGCCCTTGACGGTGCCATAGGTGCCCACCGGCATAAAGGCGGGGGTCTGGATAGTACCGCGGGGAAAGGTGATCTGCCCGCGCCGGGCGGCACCATCGGTGCCGCTGAGAGAAAAGTGCATTCGAGACATTTAACGCCCCTCTGCGGGAGGCATCTCCACCCGCTCGATAAACATGGCATCGCCATAGCTGAAAAACCGGTACTGCGCATCAATGGCCGCCTGGTAAGCAGCCATGACCCGTTCGCGGCCCGCAAAGGCACTAATCAGCATCAGCAGAGTGGATTTGGGAAGATGGAAATTGGTGACCAGGCAATCCACCAGCCGGAAACGGTAACCCGGATAAATGAAGATATCGGTCTCCCCCTGCCCCGCCATCAAGGCCCCGGACTGACTGGCCGCCTCCAGGGCCCGCAACGCGGTGGTGCCCACTGCCACTACCCGGCCACCCCGGGCATGGGCCTGCGCCACCTGCTCCACCAGTGAATCGGGGATCTGGTAGCGCTCACTGTGCATGTGGTGGTCTTCCACCTTGTCCACCCGCACCGGCTGGAAGGTCCCCGCGCCTACATGGAGGGTGACGAAACCGATATCCACCCCGTGCTGCTCCAGCGCCGCCAGCATCTCGTCATCAAAATGCAGGCCGGCGGTGGGCGCCGCCACGGCGCCCGGCTCCCTGGCATAGACGGTCTGGTAGCGCTCCATGTCCCCGGCTTCATCCGGCCGGTCGATGTAAGGCGGCAACGGTACGTGACCAATACGCTCGAGCGCCTCGAGCAAGGTGTCACAGCCATGGAACACAAGAATGAACAGGGCATCCCGGCGGCCAGTGACCTGGGCTCGCACGCCGTCATCAAACTGCAGCCAGGAACCCGGCTTCGGCGATTTGGAAGCCCGCACATGGGCCAGCGCCTCACGGTCATCCACCACCCGCTCGATCAGGACTTCCACCTTGCCGCCGCTTTCCTTCTGGCCAAACAGACGAGCGGGGATCACCCGGGTATCGTTAAAAATCAGCAGATCGCCGGGCCGCACGTGAGAAAGCAGATCCGGGAATTGCTGATGCTGGAGGGCATCACGGGTGAGAGCCAGCAAGCGGGCATCGCGTCGCTCGGCAGGCGGGTGGCGGGCAATCAGCCCGTCCGGGAGAGCAAAATCAAAATCGTCGACGTTCACGTACTGTACCGGCACGGAAGCTATTGGGGGTGGCAAGGATACCTGCTCTGCCACGAGGAAAAAACACCCTTCATCAAGACCTCTACGGCGGCCTCGCGAATAAAGTGCGAGGGGAAAATCAGCTCTTCTTCGGCTTTTTCGGCAATTCCACCGTGGCAGTGGCGGACAGGCGGTCGTGCAGTGTCTGGTGAGGAGCAATCAGCACCACCAGATAACCAGCGCCGAATAGCGCCCAGGAAACACAGGCGCCCAGAAAACGGACCACGGTCTGCCACAGCTTGACCGACCCACCCCGATAATCCTGCACCTGCAGCCGCCAGGCACGCATACCCAGCGTCTGGCCGCCGCGCATCCAGAACCAGGCATAAAACAGCCAGGTTTCCACCAGCAATAGCGGCAACAGAATGCCTTTGAGAAAACCCGGTGCCGCACGGGTCACACCGTTGATGGATTCTTCCGGCAAACCGGTATGGGGATATACCAGCACAAAAATACCCGCGGTCACGAACCACAGGGCCATCACCAGAAAACCGTCATACACCAACGCCATCAGACGTTTGAGCAAACCGGCAGGTTGCAGCTTCTCCATCAGGTCACTCCATTCCGCGTCGGGCCATCGTGATGCGCCCATAAAAAAGCCCGCGCGAAGCGGGCTTTTTTATCATTTGGTACAGAGGCCGGACTCAAATACCGCCCTAACCCTCTGAATCCACTAAATATTAAAAAGCCTTTTAAGGTGTTGGCCCCGCTGTTGGCCCCACTGAAAATGACCTAAAAATGGGACCCGAACCCCTTGCGGGCGGCAGTATAGCGCAGGCATCCAAAACAAGTCATTGAACAGCGAAAAACCATGGGTTCTTCCGATCTCAGTCTGGCGCTCCATCTTTATCTGACATCGGCTTGGGCCATAGCCTGGCCGTATGCACCAATGTAAGCACCCAAACTGCCTCCTGATAAACCTCATAGACCAGCCGATAATGTTCATGGGGGAACAGTTCCCGCGTGCCAGGCACCTCCCCCTCTCTCCCCATCTCGGGGTGGTCTGCCAGCAATCTTGCCGCCTCCGAGAACCGCATATCCATGTCACCTGCCGCAACCGGATTATTCGCCGCGATATACTCCCAGATTGCGAGACGGTCTTTCTGGGCCTGAGTGGTCCAGATTACCCTCATGCGCCAGCCTTACCGTCACCCACCCCAGCAGCCCTGCGTGCCGCGAAATCAGCCTCCACCTCATCGTTGGAGCGCCCCTCACCAGCCAGCATCTCTGCCCGACCGGCTTCCACCTTGCCCCTCAGAAAATCCTGGTATTCCTGTTCCTGCCGCTTACGCGAAATGTAGCCACGCATCAATTCACGCACGATTTGCGAAGCCGGCCGATGCTCCGCCTCTGCCACAGCAATAAATTCAGCCCGGAGTTCAGACTCCAGCTTCATTGTGAAAACCGCTTCTTTGCTCATGGCCGACCTCACGACTAGATACTAACAACGTATATACCTCGTTAGTATTTCAGCTCTGAATGCCAATATAAAGCCCCTGCCGAAGTAAAGGCAGCCAGTATGAACACGACACCAGCCCCTAACTGGCGGCCCACGATTCCAGATTTTTTCAGGCATATATCACCTCCATGAAGCCAGGAAGGAATGGCCTTCCTGACCCCATTTCATGGAGGTTTCATGATCATTCAATGTCCGTCCTGCCGCTCTATCCGGGTCGCCGCCTTGCAGAATGGCCGTAAGGTTGGCGGCTCTGTTGGAACTGTTGCTGGCGCAGCCAGCGGCGTTGCCATGGCGACTAGCGGAGCTCGCGTAGGAGCCACCGTCGGCATGGCGTTTGGGCCTGCGGGCTCTGCCATCGGCGGCATCGCCGGTGCGGTGCTTGGTGGGCTGGCGGGAGGTGTGGCTGGCGGTGAGGCCGGTGCTGCCCTGGGCGCCAAGCTCGACGATACCTATCTCGACAACCTGGAATGCCTGGATTGCGGGCACAGTTTCCGCCTTGATTCTGAGTAACCCCTCTTCCCTTTGCTCATTACTCCGAAGCCCGCCCTGTGCGGGCTTCTTTATGCCCCTTTGGAGGCTTGAATGGATATTCCCACTTTCGTAAAGAACGAGCAGGGCCTGTACCACGTACAGGGCTGCGTTAAACCCGAGGAGATAGTCAGTACCGCGGCCACCATCCTGCTGGATGACCTGACGAGCCGGGAAGCGCTCACGGCGCCCACCGATGTCGCGCAGTTCTTACAGCTGGCGCTGGCCCAAGAGAAGAACGAAGTCTTCTCCGCCATCTTCCTCAACAACAAACACAAGGTGCTCAGTTTCGAGACCCTGTTCACCGGCACCATTGATGGCGCGGCGGTGTATCCCCGTGTGGTGGTGCAGCAGGCCCTGGCCTGCAATGCCGCCGCCGTGATCTTTGCCCACAACCACCCCTCCGGCTGCTGTGAGCCCTCACGGGCAGATCAGCAAATCACCAAGCGCCTGTCTGACGCCCTCGCGCTGATTGATGTCCGGGTACTCGACCACTTTGTGGTGTCCCGTTCCGAGTGGGTCAGCCTGGCCGAACGCGGCATGGTTTAACCCCTTCCTTTCTCATCACCCTCTCATTATTCATTGGAGATTCACCATGGCACATCTTGTCGAAAACATGGCCTATGTGGGCCGCACACCCTGGCACGGACTGGGCAACCAGCTGGCCAGCCAACAACCGCTGGAAGTCTGGATGCGAGAAGCCGGCATGGATTGGGAGATCCGTGAGACCCCGGTGCGCTTTATCAGTAGCGAGGCAGGCGCTCTCGGGCAGATCTCCTCCTTTCCGGATCAGAAAGTGCTGTTCCGCTCCGACAATCAGGAGCCCCTATCGGTAGTGAGCAACCGCTTCAAGGTGGTTCAGCCCCGTGAGGTACTGGAGTTCTACCGCGATCTCACCGAGCAATCCGGCTTTGAGCTGGAGACGGCGGGCGTCCTGAAAGGGGGCCGCAAGCTGTGGGCGCTGGCTCGCACTGGGCAAACAGGCTCCTTGGCAGGCAATGACCAAACCAACGGCTACGTGCTGCTAGCCACCGCCTGTGACGGCACCCTGGCGACCACGGCGCAGTTCACCAGTATCCGGGTGGTGTGTAACAACACCCTCGCGGTAGCGCTGAATGGCAACACGCATGCGGTGAAGGTACGCCACAGCACCACCTTCGATCCGCAAGCGGTGAAGCAGCAGCTGGGGATCTCCGTCTCAGCCTGGGATGACTTCATGTATCGCCTGAAAGCCTTGAGCGAGCGGCGCATCACCCGCAAGACAGCCGAGAAGGTCATGCAGACCATCTTCACGGATACCGGCTATCAGCCACCGGGTATGCCTGTGAAGGCCAACGAACAGGCCATGAAGAAAGCCATGGCCCTGTATGAGGGTGCTGGTCGCGGGTCTGAGCTGGCGTCCGCCAAGAACACGGCCTACGGCCTGCTCAATGCGGTCACCGAATTCGTGGACCATGAGCGTCGGGCTCGCAGTACCGACAACCGGCTGGACTCCGCCTGGTTCGGCAAAGGCGCCCAGATCAAGCAACGCGCTCTGGAGCAAACCTCCCTGCTGGTCGCCTGATACCGGCCTGATCTTTCTTCCCCCCCCCTCTCTCTTTTCCCGCTTAAAAGAAAATCTGGAGAACACCATGAATCTGAAATGGCTCTGCCGCCTGTTGGCGGTATGGGACTGTCGCCCTATGCCTGCTGAATTGGCAGCGGTATGGGGCGCGTTCCTACATGAAGGCTTGATGTGCCATCCCGTCGATCCTGGCCGGCCCCGCCGGATACTGGAAGCCTGGGACAGTGGCTGCATCGAGCTGATCATCGCGTCCTGTGAATACCTGGACCCGCTTTGGCAGACGGTCTCCCACATCTGGTATCAGCCCCGTGGCCGCCCCGGCATCTTCGAGTACGAAGTGGTCAGCGAGTTAGGCGAGTGGCTGGGTGAGCAACTGCTCACTACTGGCCATCTGCCAAGCAACAAGCAGGCTGAGCGTTATATCGAAGCACTGGTGAATGACTTCTTCGAGATTGGCGAGGAAGCCCCTTCCTCTTCAGGTCGCGCCACATAATGGCATTTGGCTATCGCCCTCGTTCAACTTTCATTCCTTACCCCTAGCCCCGGCCACTGTGCCGGGGCTTTTCTTTGTCTGGAGCATTCTCATGGCACAACCGAAAAGCACCACACCTGGCCAGCGCCCTGCCCTGCGCCTGGTCTCTACCAAACGCATGAACCGCAAAGACTGGCTGAAGATCCGCAAGCAAGGCATCGGTGCCAGTGATGCCGCTGCGGCTGTAGGTATCAGCCCGTACCAGTCCCCGCTGGAACTGTGGATGATCAAGACCGGGCGGGATGGTCTGTTACCCGCCCCTGATCCTGATGACATTCAATCCCCTCTGTACTGGGGCACCCTGCTGGAGCCGAAGGTGGCCGAGGCTTACGCCAAGATCACCGGCAACAAGGTACGGCGAGTGAATGCCGTGCTGCAGCACCCGGATGACGACAAGCCCTGGATGCTCGCCAACCTGGATTACGCCGTGGTCGGTAACGACGACGTACAGATACTCGAATGCAAGACCACGGGACAGTACGGGGCCAAGCTCTGGGCGGGCGGGGTTCCCGAGTACATCCAGTGTCAGGTGCAGCATCAGATGGCGGTTACCGGTAAGCAGGCTGCCGATGTGGCCGTGCTGATCTGTGGGCAAGAGTTGCAGATTCACCGCATTGAGCGGGATGAAGCGTTGATCGCCCATCTGTACGAGCTGGAGCGGGAGTTCTGGCAGTTGGTGGAAGCGGATACCCCACCGGACCCGGATGGCTCCGACTCTGCCGGAAACGCCCTGCAAGCCCTCTACCCCCAGGACAAAGGGGAAACTGTGGATCTCACGGATAACCCGGCTATGGAGGGCGACTTCAATGAGCTGCTGGATCTGCGTGACACCCTGGGCCGACTGACCGAGCGGGAATCCACCCTCAAACAGCGTATCCAGAAAACCATGGGGCTGGCCAGCAAGGCCACCTTCACGGAGGGCTCTGTAACCTGGAAGCGCAGCAAGGACTCCACCAGCCTGGACACCAAGGCCCTGCTGCAGGACCAGCCGGATCTGCTCAAGCACTACCCCAAGTACAAAGCAGGGAGTCGTCGCTTCCTGGTGCGCCCTAACGCCTAATCCCTAAGACCCACGGCATAACAGCCGGGCACTGCCCGGCTGCGTTTATGTCAGCTATTCATCAGGAGAATCCCATGATTAAAGGACTCGCGATTACCCCACCCGTCATTGGCCGCATTAGCATCGGTCGCGTAGTGGAGAAGAACGGCAAGCGTCTGCCGGAGAAAGACGACCAATTCACCATCACCACCCAGATACAGACCCGGGACGGCTGGCTACCGCACCCGCTGGATGAAGCCCTTCGCCAGGAGGTACAGGGCAAGAAACTGCGCAGCATTCCCGTCACCCTGCCCTTCAATGATCCAGAACTGAACCTACGGGCCGAATACACCTTCTTCGAGCGCAAGAGCGGCAGGCCGCTGTGTGCCGGTGATGGGGAAGCCTGCCGGCGTCATACCGAGAACGGCCTGGAATCCCTGCCCTGCCCATCGCCGGATCTGTGCGACTACGGCAGCCATGGGCTGTGCAAGCCTTATGGCCGGCTGTACGTCCGGATTGGTGAGGATGACCTGGGCTGCTTTGTGTTCCGGACCACCGGCTACAACAGCATTCGGACCCTGACCGCACGGCTGCGCTACTTCCACGCCATCAGTGGCGGCAACCTGGCCACCCTGCCTCTGGAGCTGAAGCTGCGCGGCAAAAGCACCACCCAGAGTCACCGGGCACCGATCTACTACGTGGATCTGACCCTACGTGCAGAACAATCCATGAAAGAGGCTGTCACCCATGCCAGGGAAGAAGCCCAGGCTCAGGTGAATCTGGGAATCAATCAGGCCGAGTTAGACAAGGTTGCTCAGGCAGGCCTGATGAATGCGCAGTTCGAATATTCAGAGGATGAGGGGTTGCAGGTTACGGAGGAGTTTTATCGCAATGAGGCCAACCAAGACCCCAGTGCGTCCAAGCAATCATCCGGCCTGAAAGAGGCACTTTCGGCAAAAGTGAGCGGGGCGGAATAGCCCCGTTCATAAACAAGAAGGCGCCAAGGCCTTCTTTTTTTGTGTTTTTCAGTACGAGCCCCCACTAATAAGGAAGCAATAAAATTCACCCTTGTTTTATAAACGTGACTTCAAAGGCCTTGCTCGACCTAAACTTCTGCAGGCGATTCGCGAAAGCGAAAGCATCGTTCATCTCGTAGTGCTGAAAGATGTCCAGCCCTCTATCCAGTGATATTTTCCAGCCATGATCAGTGACGATATGGCGGGCGTGAATGGTGCCGCTTTCGTCAAACTCCCAGGTGAAGTCGATGCCTACGGTGCGAGCGGATTCCTGGATTTTTTCAAAACTCTCGTCTTGCAGATCACCCTTGAACTCGTCCCGGACGGTGACGAGGTGAACCGCCACTTCATCCTCTTCGGCCTTGTTCTTCACGATGGCTTCAAGAAACTCCATGAAATTGCGGATCTGGTAGAAAAGCCGGATGTAGGGATCTGTGACGGTGATCTTGTTGGCTCCCTTCAGGTATGCGCCAAACAAACCGTCGAATGAGATGCCTTTTTGATTTTCCTGGAAGGTCAGGTGCTTTTCCTCCAGCGCGGGTTCAGAGGCGTGGGGCTCTTTGGGCTCGCCACCTTTAACGTCTGCTGCTGACTCGGGCTCTAATCTCCCGTCATCAGGAGTAGACACTGTCTGATGGTAGTAACCCGGGTACTCTTCTTCCTCAAGTGTCGTGACCAGTATTTCCTGGCCCTGCTGATCTTGGTAGGAAAAGCGTACTTCACCATAGGTGGTATCAATCCGCTGTAATTGGTCCTTGACCCGCTTGCGCCCCTCGATGGCAAAACGCAGCACTTCTTCAACCTCTTCCTTGGTTGCTCCCCCCTGGGGGAACAGGATTTTCATCAAGCCGGAAAAGGTCTTGTTGATACCGTCCCGGTCTCGGGTCGAGATATCCGAAGAAAGAGTAAAGTGCTCGCGGTACTGATCGGAATAATCATAGTTCCGCATCGAGCGCAGGATTTCTGCAAGATAGTCCACCACGAAGCCATAGCCGTCGGAGAACATCTCGCCCCGGATGATATCGACCTCCCACCCGGGGATGTAGAAGTGGATTCGGTCCAGAAAGGCAGAATCGTAGAACTTGTCCGGCAGCTCATCGAACAGGTCCGAATGCTTCAGCATGTAAGGCACGGTATGACGTGTGTTCCCCACGAACACCATGGACGCCTCGGCGCCCAGGGTTTCCACGCCCCGGGAGAAGGACTTGTTGGCCATGTAGTTCTTCATGATGTCGACCAGTGCTTTATCGACGCGTTTCTGCTTGCCGGCGAACTCGTCGAAGGCCACGCAATCCCAGTACCCCACCAGGCCTATCTTGCCGCTGGAGTTATTCACAAACAGCTTGGGTACAGAGACTTCACCACCCGATACCAGGATCCCATGGGGCGAAAACTCGGAGTAAACGTGGGATTTACCCGTCCCCTTGGGGCCAAGTTCGATCAGGTTGTAGTTCCGCTCGCAGAACGGAATCAAGCGGACCAGCTGGGTTAGCTTGCTGCGCCGTCCGAACATATCCGGGTTAAAGCCGATACTCTGGATCAGCAGGTCAATCCACTCATCGGTGCTGAACTGCTGCCGCGCGGCAACGTAGGCGTCGTAGTCGAAGTGAGATAGCTGAATCGGCTTGAGAGTGGACAGGATCCAGGGGCTGGCGTTCTGGTCTTCAGAAAATACGTATTCGATATCCGCGATGCACCAGACGCCGCTTACCAGCAGTTTGGGGTGGGCCTTCACGGTTCCCGAGTCCACCAACACTTTCTTGATCCCCAGGTTGGAGAACTGCGCCTCGTAGGCATCCGTCTTCTCATTCAGGGCCACGCTGATCTTGTCGATGACCTTGTAGCGCCCCTTTTCCTTGATATTAGAGCGCACCAATCCGGCTTCATTACGGTGGACATAGTGCTTGGCCAGAATCTCCTTGACCGTCTCGATACCGGTCTGAATCGTAGCCTCGTCGTTAGTGGCGCAGTACTGGCCAAGCAGATACTCCAGCACATATGAGGGGACGATGGCGTTGCCCTTGACCGTTTTCACCAGGTCTTTGCGCACCACCAGCCCGGGGAAGTGTTCGTTGATCTTTTGGTCCAGGGAAGTCATCAGTTTTCAGCCTTCAGTTGTCAGTTGTTTTTGAATTGAGTTGACAAATCCTACCAACATCGCCGATATTTCCCGTGTTTCTCGAATCCACGCACTCCCTTGATCTTTATTGATATAGCCAATATCCACGCCAATATAGACCTGTGTCCTTAACTCGCCACATGAACCCTTTGCGTATTGCAAAAATCGAATAAAGTCTCTCCCTGAGCTTCTCTCCGAACCTTCCGCAATATTACTCGGAATAGATAAACCTGAGCGCGTAATCTGATCCTTGAAGCCAAAGTCTCTGCAATCACTCAACGATTTATAAAGATCAGCCGAAAGGCGTGCTGATCGCTTCCAAACTTCCATGTCTTCAAATTTCATCAATTTTTCCTTTACTGAAAACTGATAACTGCCGACTGACAACTCAAAAATCAAAATCGCTGGTAAAGGACCGCCGCATCAAATACCTGAGCGACTTGTATTCCTTGTAGTGGGAGGTGCCGGCGTGCTGTTCTTCCAGCTTTAGAAAGACCTCCTGGCCGTTGGCCTCGTCCGCCTTGCGGCTGAGCACAAAGCGCACCTGAAGCTCCCGCTCGCGGGGGTTCTCCGAGGTCAGGTCAAACGACAGTTCGTGACTGTCCGAAATCAACTCCCCAGACTGGGTATAAATCCCGGCCCGCAGGTGGCGAGGCTGTACTTTCTCGGTAACCGGTCCGGACTGATACAAGGTGACGGCCAGTTGGCCGGAAGTGATTACTGAGCTGGCCCCACGCAGGATGTCCACCTCAACGGCGCTGACATCGCTCTGGCGCTTCTTGTTGACCTTCAAAACCGGAATCACCACTTCCTGAAGAGACGCGCCGCCATGCACAAAGCGGCTGCCAGAGCCTTTAAGGCGCAGCCGGTTGATGGACTTGGGAATCTGCACTTCCATATCTCCATCCAGCCCAAGCTGCTCGGACGAGAAGTGATGGAAAGCCGGAGAGGGGGACAGCCCCTTACCCAGCACGAACCGACGGTCCCGGTAGCGAATATCATCGCCAGAAACGACATCGCCCAGGAAATCACTCTCATCCAGCTCACGGTTCTGGTAAATAAAGCCATGGTCAGCGGTGATCAGCAGGTTATTGGCGTTGGCCGCCGTGAGCTTCTTGATCAGACGAATCAGATCCCCCAGGGTTTGTTCTGCGGCTTCAAAGGCCTGCCCCTCTGAGTGCATCTTGTCGCCGGTGTGATCGATGCGGTTGTGGTAGATGTACAGCACATCATTACCTTTGAGCAGCTCCCGGCTGTCTTCACGGTTGAGCTGCATAAAATCTTCCGCCTTGACGGCCTGCCCCCGCCCATCCAGAGCGGCCTGCAGGATTTTGGTACGGTTGACCGTGCCCTGTGAGCTTTGGCCATCCACCAGCACCGTGCCGGTATCGTTGTCGGCGATCGCCAAGGACTTGTTGGGCAGCAGCGCCGCCATACCGAGCTGGGTATAGCTGGGCAGGGTCGAGAGAGCCGGCTCGAGCTCCGCGCTGTAGCGATCTTCCTGCCGGATAAGGCCCAGCAGCTCGTCACCAATCTCATAGCGCATGGCGTCGGAAATGATCACGCAGATCCGTTTGTCCTTGCGCAGGTACGGGCGAACCCAGTGCTCGAAAAAGGCCTTTTGCTGAATGACCGGATAGGCCTCCCAGCGCGTCTCTGCGTCCACGTGAACCTGAAAACCATCGCCCAGCTTGAGCAGATAGTTGTTGGAATACAGATTCTCCACCTGCTCACTGAGCTCGCCCATTAACGATGCCTGGCCGGACATGCGCACATGGTAGGTAAACTTGCGGTAGAGCTGATCCAATTGGAACCAGGAACGGCTGTATCGCTGAACGCCGTCGGAGAGGCTGTCCATGGTGAGGCGGGCCTCACCCAGCATCTGGACAAAGCGGGCCGCAAACTCAATGGCTTCATACAGGTGGCGGAACTCCCCGTACCAGTGGCCCTGGCGCCGCTGCCGCACCCACAGTGCCACATCGCCACTAGTGACCGTGCGGCCTACCACCGCCCGCACCAGGTCACTGATAATCTTCTGGTCGATTAGCCGGAAGTAGTCCAGCTCAACCAGGTCCCGGAAGTCCCGCTTACCGAGATCCTGCTCAATGCCCAGCACCTCGGCACACTCGGCAGACAGGGTTTCAAACCCCTGCTCGAACTGCCGGCTGTCTTTCCAGCGCTTGAGGAAGACCAAGCTGTCAGCTGTCAGTGTGCAGTGATCAGTAAAATTCTGGTAGTAACTGTCTTTGAACAGCTGAATGACAAAATCTCGAATACTTGGCGTATCACTGACATAACCATAAAGCCTTGTCATCTGCTCCCAGAAGAAGGCATCAAGGTTACAGCGCTGAATCAGCCTAAATTTTTCACCCAACTGATCACTGTCAGCTGACAACTGACAACTCTCGTCGAGCAAATGCTCGACGATGGAATCCATACGGGGCTCGCTACCGGCACACACTGCCAGCATCTTCAGGCGCAGCTGACCGGCAGTGTCGTCCGATTTCAGCAACTTCTTCAAAGACTCTTTGCGCTTGATCGCCTGGAAAAATTCTGCGTGGGCCTGGGCCACCTCGGCAAACTCCAAGCCCAGCTCCAATTCGGACAGCCAAATGGCCACCTGGTCAGTCCGGAACTCGCCGTGGGCCAGCTGTACGTCCAGCAACCAATTGTCCAGATCCTCCGGTTGTGGCCCTTCTTTGTACAGAAGGAACTTCTGGTCGGGTGACTCCCGCAGAACACGATATTTCAGACTGTACTCGTTGTTGGCGATTTCCAGCTTCTCCACGTGCGGGATGGAAACCGTCTCGAAATCACCGCGCAGCTCTTGCTTGGTGTCGTACCAGAAAATGATCCGGTGCTTATCAAACAGTCGCGTCAGAGCCGTTTGAATCTGGCTGCTCATGAGACCACCTCTTCCAGCTCTTCGTCTTCACTGTCAGCCACACTCTCCGCCGCCAACGGCGCGGACATGTAAACTCGGGATATCAAGCGCTGTTTTAGGGCATCTCGCCTTGCCAGATAGAACGCCTTGAATGAAGTAAATTCCAGATCCACATTCTCGATGAGCAGATCACTAGGGGTCAGGTGCACATTCTGGTCAGAAAGCCATTCCTTCAAAGGGCGGTCTTTCTTCGCAAGGTTTTGCGAATGATTCAATAGGTGAAGATTGGGGATCGCATTCCAGTGGACTGGATTACGATAAAACGCCATCAACTGCTCGTCATCCTGCAGGAAGCTAGCTTTATTTAACAATTTCTTGTCAAAGGATGCCCTCGGGTGAAGGTGATCAATGTGAAAAACCTCTGAAACGTTCATTTCCGGGAACAGCAAATGCAGTAACGCGCGGCAGCGCCCCTCTCCGTGCTGCGTTTCCAGCAGTTTATCAAGGGTTTCTTCATCGAAACGCAGATCCTTGTTCGTCGCTTTGTAACGCTCGATGATGGCGGGCAACGGGAAGATGTCGTTGGTGAGGTGTTTTTCCAGAACATCCCTCATGCTGCTTAAAATGGAGTCGGCTTGACCACCGAAGACCCCTTTCAACAGCGCCATGTAAAACCACTGACTGATTACCGCACGTTGCTCATGGCATTTCGCAAGATTATTAATTTTCCTGAAGAGTGGCTCTCCTGAAGAGCATTTTTTATACAAGTAGTAACAGATCGGAATAACAGCGTTTCTGGAGGTCAGGGACTGCGGCGTAATACCGAACCGCCGCACGAGGCGGAATGTTTCGGTAATACATTCTTTGATCTCGGGCCACTCTTGCTGGATTCGAGCAACCTGCTCACCCTTGAAATTTCTCACTTTGAAACGGACATCGGCTTCCGTGAGCATCAAGCAGGTTTTCAACAACCAGTCACGCTCTATGTAGAAACCCATCTCCGTGTTCTGATGGATGTGCTGGGTCAAGTCGTCAAGCTCTTTCCGAAAATCTCCATCCCAGTGGGCAACGGCAATCGACATCAGCAGGTCAGAAAAGTCCAGCTTAGTGCCTCCGCTGTTGGTTCGGATAAATACATCTAAAACATGGTCGATTTGCTGACTGTTCTCATTGAAGTAGTGAATGATCCGCTGGGAACGGATCACGTCATAAACTTTCAGCAGTGTTTTTCGGGCAAAGGTATTTGTACTGAGTCCTCGTCGCTCGAGCTCTGGCATTACCACCTCCAAAAGCACATCATCGCTACTTTCGTGGCGTGGATACCTGAGTATTTCATGCATGCAAAGCCAGTGGTGGGCCGGGGTCTCTGCAGCCAATGAGTCTTTATATTGCCGGTCTGTGAGGAATCGGAAGTTGTAATACATCAGCGATTCATCGTCTTCCGATTCCAGTGGTGCTTTCAGGTCCAGATACAGCTTGCGGGGTGGCAAAACCTTGTCATCGCGAGTGCTCGGCCACCAAACCCTTGGTTTTTTGTATGCGTATGTACCGCAGAGACCAATGTAGAGGGATGTAAGACGCTGCTGACCATCGATGACAGCTCTGAAATCCTTATAACTGGCATTGGTAGGAACGTGGGGGTTCTCCTCACTGAAACGCTGGCAGTAGGATTTCAGGAACTCGTAGAATTTATAGTCGTTCTTGATGCCATCATCCTTGATTTCCCACATCATGAATGTGTTGATGGGGTAACCCCGCATGATGGAGTCGAACAGCACGCAGATCTGATGGCTGCTCCAGACGAACTTCCGCTGTATTGCCGGCAACAGATAGTCTCGCTGATTGATGGCATCAATCGCGTCTTTGATAGTAATGGCCTTTTCGTACTCACCTGCCATGCCGACAGCTCCTTACTGCTTCAGGACAAGCCTGGAATTTTCTTCAAGGCGTCGCCAAATTTCGGATAGTTGGCCTTCACCCCGTCATCGAGATCGATTTCCACCTGCTCGGTAGCCAGGGGATAAAGTACATCCCGCTCGTAGTCGTCCAACTCGGCGAGGATCTTGTTGATCTTCTCGATCTCTTTCAGGGCCTTGGTCTTATCACCTTGGGAGGCCCCGGCGCTGATACTGACGGCCTCCAGGTGGTTCTTCCGGGCCTTCAGCTTCTCATCTTTGAAATCGCGCAGATACTCCAGCACCGTGCCCACGGTGTGGGGCTGGTAGCGGTGCATGTAGATCAGCGCATTGAATGAGCCCTTGGGAGAGGAGAACAGCCAGTAGATGGGCCGTTTCTTGTAACGGCGCACGTGGTCGTTGTAGAAGTCCTTCAGGAAGTACTTGCGAATATCCTTGCCCAGTGCTTGCTCGACAAAGCGGAGGTTTTCCCCATAGTGCTCTTCGCGAAAGGCGATGCGCAGGAATTCACGGAAGCGCTCAGTGATGTCGTCGGTGAACCAGTCGCCGTCGAGCATAGGAATGACATTGTCATCATCAGCCGGAAAGCTTGGCTCCGGGATCTGCTTCAGGTAGTCCTCGATAGTCTCTCCCTGATTGGCCAGGACCAGACCCGGCTTGTCCAGTGCGTAGCGACCGAACATGCAACCCACAGCGTAGGAAACCAGCTCGCGCATGGTATCGGCCAACAGCAGTGCTTCAAGCTCTTCCTCGCTCTTGTTGTTGCCGTAGCGGTAGTACGGGTTGCAGGTCAGGGTGATCTCTTCCAGTGGCACATCTGGTGTCAGCTCATCCTGCAGGCCGTAGGCGTCGATAAAAATGCGGTTGTTGTCTTCTTCCAGCCGTTGCATTTCCAGCGCTATTTCTTGCCAGTGGGCGCGAAGTTTTTGATAGGTAGCCTCCAGAGGCTGCTTATGGCAATCGGGCATTAGCATTGGTTGGCTGGTGAAATCCCAAGCAGGTTCAAACGAATCCCAATCTTGCTTCGTTAAATCGACAGCTCTGTTCGCTATGAAATCAGCTTTTTCAGAAAAAGCTTTTTCAAGCTTTAGGAATGGAAGTTCTGATACAACGCCTGAGGTTACATTTAATGTTGCACCACGAACCTTCAAAAGCTCTCGGACGATTTTTGAATTCATTTGATTGATAGTCTTGAAAACATTGTTTCCAAAAAGGCTCGGGGCCGCGCTGACAAAACCATACCCTTCTGGACGCCACCGAAAGCTCGTTATTCCTGAGCCAATAAGTCCCCAAGCAACAGCCTCCTTGAACAAGTAACTCAGATTCTGGGGCCGTGATCGTAAAGAGCCATCTGGATTTCGGTAATTCTTGATGCGGTAGCCATCATCTTCCCAGTCCATAAGAAAGTCTGGCCCCATATACCACTTCCGAAAATCTCCAGCTTTATCAGTCAGTATCCAGCGCTTATCTCTACCAATATTTTCGCCGGGAACTTCCCAGCACATCTTCATGAAAACATCGTCATTACGGGTGCCGACGCCCTCTTTCACATCGAAAACATCCTTCAGAATTGGATTTTCATAAAGCGCAAGAAAGTTATCGCTTAGCCAATACGCAATAGGGCTTCCAGGAATCTTATTGAATTCGTTAGCTGATGCGCGATAGAACCATCCGCAACCTGGATGCTGAATAGCCTCCAGCGCCCTGGGGGCTTGGTTTTCGGAGCCTCGAAAATCGGAAAGCCGTACATATCCACCTTTGTACTGAGGATGATGCGCGTTCTCAGCCGTGAAAGTGCAAATAGGTACCGTTGCACCATCGAAGCCTGAATATTCAAGTTGAACCAGCGAGGTGATAGTTTTCTGATTGATCAAGAAGCTGCGAAGTTTCTCGTAAGATGAAATAAACATCCACACGAATGGCGACATAAAACCAAGCTGACCCTTGGGCAGAGCCAGCTCAGTGTTCCGGACAATGAAAGCTGAAAACAGGTCAGACCTGACGTCCGTATAGTTATCCTTAAGCCATGCAGCTAATCGTCCGCTCATGCTTTTTCCACCCATGTAAGGTGGATTGGCAATCACCACATGGTATTTGGGGCTCAGGTAATCGGCCTGTAGCAAAGCTTGCAGGACTCTTTGGTGTGTTTCATTCAGGAACAACTGCCCGGAAATATTCTTGACCGCCAAGGTCCGGCGTATTTCCTCTGCGCCGGTGGCTTCCGGTCGGATCAGCGATCCGAAGTTTTTGGCCTCTTCAAATTGCTTGAGCGTGGTTTGCAGCTTTTCAGTGAACAGGTCGCGCCCGACAAAGTCCATGTATTCCGTTAACTCCCCCTCGTCGAAAAGCAAATTCTCCAGAACGCAAATGTTGGGTTGAACCGGCGTTCGAAAGAACCTCCGCAGCTTGGCCCGCGCCTTCATGCTCAGTGCAAAAGCGGCCAGTTCTCCCGCTCGCTCGTCGATCTCAATGCCGTAAAGATTATGAGTCAGAATCTTGGCCGGAATATCGGCAGGTTCGTAGCCTTCTTCTTCGTAAATGGCCCACAGCAGATCGAATGCATACGTCAGCATGTGTCCCGAGCCGCAGGCCGGGTCACAGATCTTGATCTCTTCCGGGCCACTGATCCGCAAAAAGTCGGTCTTGGGCTGCTCTCCACCATCCGCCGCAGGCGCTGGCTTGATGTAGTAATCCATCTGCTCAATTAAGCCAGAGTCGGGACGGTTGAGCATCCAGAGGCGTCCCAGCGAGTTTTCCACCAGATAACGGACAATCCAGTGCGGCGTGAACAGCTGAGTCGCCGCCGGGATATTCTCTGGAGTCACCTTCTTGTTCTTCTTCAGATCAACAAATACCTGGTCCTTCTTCTCAGAAATATAGAACTGATACAGCCAGCCTATGACCTCAACATCTTCACACGCATCCGGCGTCATGGCTTCGCGGGTATAGGCCAGGATCGAGTTGCCTGAAAGCAGATCATCCGGCATCAAAAGCTCAGTGTAGTCGTCAATACGCTCGAACAAGAACGGCATTGCGCTGTACCAGTAGTTACAGGCAGCTACGACCAGTAGGCGATAAGCTTCCCCTTGCGGATCCTGACTGGGTGTTTTGCCATCCAGCAGTGCGAAGATCTTCTGGCGGGTTGACTCCGACACCATTTCTTCATCGATATGGCCCATTTTGGCATCAGCCAAGATTTCGGGCTGGAACTGCCCCTCGGCAGGGGAAACAATGCCAATGCGGTTGTAACGATTCACGTCCATAAAACGCAGGGCGCAGAAGCGGTTGAACCAGATGTAGGCCACCCGCTCGATAACCTGCTCTTTGCCTTGATCGGTTACCGCCTCTTCCAGCTTTTTAATCGCCTGTGGCCTTTCTCGCCGGGCGGGACTCTCGTCGGCGAGTACCAGTTTGAGCTTGGCTGTAACCTGTTCGAGGAGGCTGCGGCGAGCGAATTGGGCGAATTTTTTAAGTTTCGATGTTTCCATCTGATTATGCTCCTTCAGCATCCGCCAAGCGCGTAACAGGCCATTTGGGAAAGTTTTCGTTCCACTTCTGCAGGTTGACGACTTGACAGCTGGTGGCCAGTGACTGAACCCAGCGCGAGGAAGCTTTCCCCACAGGTAGCTCCTGCTTCAATGACTTTTGCATGTGGCCATTCAGGGCGTTCTCAAAAGTGAGAAGACAGACATAGTGGACGGGCTTATCCACTTTTTGTTCGGCGTGCCTATAGAGATAAGAATCTCGGAATTTATACTTGAGATAGTTTTTTAGCCATTTAAAACTGTCTTGCCTTGCTTTCTTCTGCTCATCGTTTGCCGCATTGCGGACATCATAAATCGACGGATCGTCATAGTCTTTCAACTCTACATAGACATAGGCCGCTTCAAACTCGGCGACAATATCGACTCCTTTCATAGGGGCACCATGAAATGTAGGTTTTGATCGATCTTTTTCATCGAACACAAACGCATCCAATGCATCAGTGAACTGGAACTCAAAGCCGTCAGCAGCTACAACTTTCACTTACCAAGACCTCCCATGTCATTTTCAATTTCTTGGTTGATGAGAAAGCCAAACGCTTCATCAATTGGATTGGGAGAGATATCATGGTAATCGTCAGTGGACGAGACCTTAATTTCTGAAGTATCAGGATCTCGATACAGGCTATGGAAGCGGACATGATCTTCTTTGCCTTCATCCGCTAGAAGGTCGAACCACTTGAGCAAGACATAATCGTGAGTCGCTAAAATTATCTGCTGGCCGTTACGGGAAAGCTCCAACAGAATCTGCACAAGGATCCTCAACAGCTTGGGGTTCAGATTAGATTCAGGTTCATCCCAGAACAGTGGGCCGCTTACACCGGGCTGGATTGCTCCAGTTTCCAGGAGGCGCGAGAGCATTCCTGCTTTACGAAAGCCTTCCGCAATGGAGTTGGCGGAGTACTCCGTATGCTCAGTCTTAAAAGTAACCTTTCCTCCTCCATAAAAAACAAAACGACCACCGCATATTTTCTCGATTTCGGCCATAGCCCATTTTGCTTTTTCGTGCAGTAGTTGGGAGCGCACTTCAGGGAGGTCCAGTGCGAGACAAATGTCCTGGTAAGTTTGATCGAAAGAGAGCCCATATTTTTCATACAGACTGTTGAATCCCTTCATAAATGAGAGGACTTCTTTGGTGGGAATGAATACCGCTTCAGCCAGGTTTTTTTCGTAGTTTGTACGATCCTGAATGGCTAATGCTTTAGAGTTGTTAAAGAATGTTGCGGCGACCTTTTTCTCATGGGCAAATTGGGCCAAAAGGTACGCCTGATCAGTCGCGCCTTGGCCGTGCAGCTTTCCAAACCTGTCATCAAGAGGCATAAACAGGCGAAGGAATTTGGTGGTCAGCGCTACTTCGAGCTCATTCTGACCGAGGTCAGGTTGATTCTTAAACAGTGGCGCGCCGGAACACAGCCCATATGCTGCCTTAAGCAAATGGGTTTTGCCGGTCCCGTTTTCGCCAATGATCACGTTGATTCTTGGCGAAAAATTGATCTCCAGCTTTCTGAATGACGTAAAGTTTCTAAGCTCAAGGCTTTCTATCATCGTTACTTCCCAATATATTGTTACTGAGCTGGTCTAATGCGGTATCGGCTGCGCCATAGCCTGCCTGCTTGGGAGCACACGGAAATACGCGCGGCGCTCGTATCCGCTCGTATTTTTCGTGCGCCGCACGTATTTTATCAGCTTCGCTCATATCGAGTCCCCTTCCCCTGGCCTACCGGGCGTATCACACCCTTGTCTTTCAAGCGGTTGAGCAGCCGAGTGGCTTGGAAAGGGCTGATATGGCACAGATCAGCGGCATCCGCTCGTTTGATGCTGCCGTGGGTATCGATGAAATTCAGCACCATTTGCTCCTGTTGGATGGCATCGAACCCCGCCTGGCGTACATAGGCGGCCTTTTGCCCCGCCCCTTGATATACCTTGGCGCCCAAGGTGTAGGTGCGGCCCTTGCCGGTTCCGTGGGCTTCCACCATGCCGGCTTCCACCAGTTTCTCCAGGGTGCCCCGGACCACGGTTTCCGGCTTCTGTACCGACTTGGCCAAGTCCGCCGTTCTCAAGCGCCGCTCATTGCGCAGCCGGGACAGGATAATCAGGCTGTCAATGGGCATGGCGGCACCGGTCTGTTCCTCGCGCTCGACGATCATGCGCAGGAACTCGGCGTCCGCGTCCGCTGCGCTCATGCGCACGGAGACGGTGTGAGCGGACGACATGGAGTAGTCGGGGGCGGTGCGCCCGTAGCGGAGCATGCCCTCGAAAATACGGTCGATACCCCGGCCCGTGCGTTCGGCCAAACCGATACGCTTGATAATGTCAGCCAGCAAGGGGTTACGGGAGCGAGGGTCAGCCACCAGCAGGTTGTCCAGGTTGACGCCTTCCACAAACCCGCCCGGATTACTTATGCTCAAGCCGTCATCGTCCAGTTTGACGTGCACGGCACCCAGGGCGCTGTAGTCGCGGTGAACCAGCGCGTTCACAAAAGCTTCCCGAAAGGCCCGACGGTCGAAGTTGGGGATAGGCACGCGAAACAGGCCGACTTGAATTTCCTCTTCCTCCACTCGGGCGCGGAATAGCACCTCGACCTCTTCGAAGGTCTCCAGCAGCGGTTTGCGGTAGAACTCATTGACCAGCACATCGGTTCCGCGCAGCACCTGGAACGCTACCTCGTGGGAGGGCAGGTGCTGTCGGAGCTGCATTTCGTTCCCCAGCAGCAACAGGCCTGCAACCGTGGGGCGGCGCATGCCACCCACGCTCACAGTCAGCCCCAGGGCGCCGTCCAGCTCATCGTCCGCCAGGGGCATCAGGCTCTGATCGCCGCCGTACTTCTTGATGGCGTTGCGGATGCGGATGCGCTGAATCGGGTCCAGGTCGTCAACCGCCAGGTTTTCCACCGGCAAGGCCGAGGGGTCCGTTACCCCCAGGCTGGACTGGCGCTGAACAAACTCATGGGGGTAGAAGGGCACGGCCTCCGGAGTGCCGTCCATTCTCAGGCGCCGACGTTGCAGCAGGCCATCCGAGGTGGACACCAGCTGCCGGGACTTGGGCACCTGGATCCTGGCAATAGGTTGCCCCTCCAGCTCCAGGGCCTCAACGCGCACGGCCAGCGAAGGGATGGTCTTATTGGCAATCAGTGCGGGCAGGCCGGCGAGGTTGCGATGATTGGCATGCAACCCAGTCGGGGTGCCATCGTCTTCAACGCCCAGGAACAGGTCGCCGCCCTCGGTGTTGGCCAGGGCCACCACCGCAGCTACCAGATCCCGGTCCGGCAGGCTTTTGACGTCGCTCTTGAACTCGACGGCGAGGCTCTCTCCGCCGTGAATGAGTGCCCGGATTTCCTGTTCGGCTTGGTGCATGGCTATCCCCAACATCGACCGGTTAGACGGTTCGGCATGCTTAAATCTGAACCTTGCGGCCTTGCTGGACTTCAACCAGCAGGGCCTCGCGCAGGGCATTCAGATAGCGGTCCACATCCCCCTCGTCGGCCAGCCAGGCCTTGTCGAACGCGACACGGAGGTTGCGGGTGTGAACGTAGTCGGCTGCCGATTCCTTGACCTCGTGAGACTCCCCCCTATTCTCGCCCTCATCCTGACTACCCGGAGGCTGCTGGGAGTCGTCTGCCGGTGCTAATTTCTGATTGGCCAGCGCCACCATTTTGCCCAGCAGCTTCTGGTAGCCCTCTTCTTCAAAGTACCGGGTCCGGTCCTTGATCACAGCAATCAGGCGCTCCTGTCCGATGTAATCGACCAGATCCCGGAACGGTCTGTTGAGCTCATCCTGGCGCGGTTCCGGCAGGGACTGGTATTCGTCCATGCTCTGCATGCGCTCCTGCATGGTCTTCAGGGAGGTTTCTGCCTGAGCTCGGGTTTGCTGCACTTTCTCATCGATGCGCTCCTGCAGGCTATCCAGCTGGCCCTTAAGCTGCTGAATGCGATTCCCTTTGTAGCAGTTGGGGTCGTTCAGGATGGTGCGGATCTGCTCGATCTCGTCCCCGGCCACATAGATAAAGTTGGGCTCCTGGCTCTGCAGGAAGGACCGAGCCTGGTTGTAGATGTCTTTTTGTGAGCCCCCCATGAACTTGCGGATCGGGTCGATGACATCCTCTTTCAGGTCCAGCAGTTGGTCTTCCTGCTTGCCCAATTCCGTCAGGTGCCAGGTGTAGGGCTTTCCGGCGACGTCTTTCAGCGTCACCAGGGCAGGTTTCAAGGCATTGAGAAACGGGTACTGGTCGACCTGCGCTACCCGCCGGTCCAGGTCGTGGTACATGTCCTGGAAGGCTTCGCCGGCCTCTTTGCCCAGGGCCTTGGCTTCGCTGCTGCGAGGCGGGCTGTCGAAGAAGTCCTCGTAGAACGACTTGAGGGCTCGGACCTGAGAGGCGGTGAACTCAATCTGTGGTTCCAACACCACGTTGCCGTGGCCGTGAGTGTTACGCAGGGCGCGCTCCAGCTCGCTGTCCTCCAGGATATTCCCGTCGAGACGAACCTCCACCTTGCCACGGGCACACAGGTTGGCCAGGGTGCAGAGAATCGCGGCGTAATACCAGCCGTAGGGTTTGCGTTCGAACTTTTCCAGCAGGCTCTTGAGGGTGGTGCGGACACCGCCCCGATTGTTGCTCTGAATGAATGCCAGCACTTCCTGCTCGGATTCCGCCAGGGCCGTGGCGTCGTTACCGAAAAGGCCATCGTCTGTACGGTTAAGGCAATTGCTGATGTCGTTTTCCGTGTAGGAAACGCCGCGCAACATGCGGAGGTTGGGGTAAGCCCGTGAAATCAGCTCATGGAAGCTCCGAATAATGCGGGTCTGGGGGTCCTCATTCGCCACTTCCACATCGGCGCCGCCAATGAGCAACTTGGACTTGCCAATGAGGGTCTGAACCTGCTGCCGGAGCCTGGCCTCGCGCTCACGGTTCTGGAAGCCCTTGTCATTCAGGATCCGCTTAACGGCTTCCTGCTGGGTAACGGAAATGTTCTGCTTGATGTACTTCTCGGTGCGCTTGAACATGAGCAGATCCCGCACCAGGCGCTCGTCCGACGGCATGAGCACAAACAGTTCGTCCGCCTTGTACGTAGAGGCTGTACGGAGCATTTGCTCGTTATCGGTATGCTCGTGGAACGGGCTGATGACATTGATCGAGAGCTCGTATTCACGCCCATGCAGACGATCATCCAGTTTGCGCGAATAGGAGTAGTCCTGCCCCTGGTTTTGGGAGGAGCCGGCGTCATAGCGGATTTTGCGCTGTTTTATAACAAAGTCGAAAACGATCTTTTCCAGCTCGTCCGCAACGTCCGATGACTCAACCTCTGTGTTCTTGATCTCCTGCTCGACGTCCTTTTCCTCGTCCGTCAGGTACTCGTACTGGTCGCCGTTGCGCTGTATGTAGGTCTGTTGCTCCAGAAGGCTCAGGGCTTCTTCGACCTTGGTGCGAAGTGCCGGCAGATCCTGATCGAAGGCATCCAGCATCAGCACGCAAAGGTTGCGCACCGTGGGCTTGAATTCCTTGACATATTTGACCAGGAACAGGGCCTTCAGCAGCCGAATGGCGAAGGCATTATCGAGGTGGTTCTCGGCCTGAATAATCGCCCGCTGTATTTGTGATTTCAGTGCAGAGCGGATGCCTTCAAACATCAGGTCAAAAGTGGCCAGTTGGCCCACCTCATGGTTGCCGATGTGGATGGCCACCTGTTGGAAAACCCCCAGCATGGAGCGCTCACCGACAGAACTGTGTTTACCCTCGAAGGCGTTGTGCTGCGACAGGTTCTGGATCGCCGATTGAAACAGCGCGAACTGGTAGGGGACGAAGGGGTAGCTGTGGATGAAGTGGTCCCTGTCCCGGAAGTTCCGGTAGGTGGCCGATCCATCCGCGAAGTCAAACAGGGTTTTGAAGTTGTTTGCCTGCGCGTGATAGACGTCCGACAGCTGATTGACGCCTTCTTCGGTCTTGGTTAACAGGCGCTTCTGGATGACCTCTGCCACGTCCGCGCTGGACAGCTTCATGCGGTTATTGAACCGTGCCTGAATTTTCGAGAAGTCGTTGCCTTGTTGCTTGCCCATTTCGCCAACCACGTTTTTCATCTCTTCCTGCGCGGTGACGATAATCCAGGCCCGGCCCCGACACTTGGTGGCGAGGCTCTCGGCAATGGTTTGCAGGTTGGTCATCAGCTTGGTGTTGTCGGCAATGTACTGGCCGACCTCGTCCACAAAGAAGTTCAGGCGGAACTCTTTGTGGCCACCCTCTTTTGCCTGCTTCTCGATATAGGCATTCACATTGTCCGCGAAGTCTTCAATTGAAACGCGGTATTCGCTGCGGTACTTGTCCAGAATGCCCGCTGCCGACTGCGGGTCGCCACCGGTCACAGCGGCGTAGGCTTTGGCAATATTGGGGCCTTCCAGAAGGGCTTGCTCCCGGCCTTTCTGCCAGGGGCGACCGGCGATGGCCTCGTACTCGGCTTTGAATTGTTCGTACAGGCCACGGCCGTCCAGATCGCGCTCAAACTGGGCAATGTGCCCTTGTTTGCCGTAGTAGCCGCACATTTCGTCGAAGACTTTAACGAACACGGCCAGAAGCGCATCGATTTGGGTTTTGCTGATGACATCGGCTTTCTGGTCGATGTTGAACAGAATGCTCTTCGCCGGAATTGAGACAGCTCGCTTCAGGTCGCCCCGGAGAATTTCATTCTCACTGCACTTGGGAAGGAACAGGTCCAGGGTAGTAGCACCGTCCATCTCCCGGTTTTCAAGCAGAAGGGCCAGCATCTTGAGGAGGTGTGACTTACCCGAGCCGAAGAAGCCGGATACCCAGACCCCGTTCGCCCCTTCGTAGTTATTGTAGGCGTCCAGGAACTCTTCGAGGCGTTTCTCGACTTCGTTGGTCAGTACGTATTCTTCAATTTCGAGGCGAAGACTGGCTTCATCGTCGGCTTTGATAACGCCTTCAATGGGGCGGTCAACGGGCTTCAGAAAAATATTCTTCAATGTCATTGTACTTTCCCTTAATGATTACGCCTCGAATCGTATCGTCCGCTCAGGCTTCGTAATGAAAGATGTTGAACGCACGGTAGTACTTGTCGTCATGCAGCCTGCCGAACAGATCCAGCGATGCACCGGTTTCCAGCGAGTGAGTATAGGAGCCTGGAAAAAACATCACTGTTGGCTGGTCTTTGGCGGTGCTTTGCAGGTTATTAAGCACGTTATGGGAGCGTATATAGGGGAATACTTCCCCCACCCCGGAAATAAACAACACGTCAAACTCAACGGACTGAAGCTTTGCCGCGATAGCGGGTACCAAATGGGCTTCCGGGTCCAGCACGCCCTGTAATAGCTCTTTCAGCTGATCCTTCGCGACCGTGGGCTCAAGCTCCAACACCTGCTCCCAGATTTCTCTGTCTTTCAAAATATCGACGGCCAGGTCATACAGATTGATGCACAGAATCTTGATGCCTGCCTGCTCCAGTCGATTAACGAGCTGCCGCTGTAGGCGATCCATGTCGACCGCCTCTTCAGGCCGGTAGGGGCAGATGAAGAATGGCACTTCATTACCCAGCCCCTGCTTGTTCAGGAATCGCTGGCCGGAGACCACGCTGACCAGGTGCTGGAGCCTGTCCTGCATCGGCATTTTGGCAATGTCTTTTCTCACTTTGACATCCCCTTGATATCTGATTCATAGACTGGAAAGTACAAAAACTCGTCAGGGTTGTTATCACGAAGTAACTCAACCAGCCTGGGGCTCAGCAGTATCGCGTTGATAGTTTTGTCCTTAGCTAACAGCCCAGCCTCCCGCAACATTCTGAACAGGACCTGCCGCAACTTATCGCGCGTTGATGCGCTGGCATTATCAAGCTCGTCATGCCATTCCGATTTACGGTTATAGAAGGCATCGAAATCCTCAAAACTGAGGTCCAGTTTCATCGCGACAAACCGTTCGCGGAGCACTTCCACCGCAAAGTCCGCTACAAAGCGGTACAGACGACACACTGCAACCCACAGGAGGTGCGCCTGATCCTGGTGGTTTGCCTCCGGCAGGAAAGCCAACTCGCTCTCGTTTAACGTCTTCAAGCGCGCTATCGCTTCTCGACAGGTGCGCTTTGCTGTGCTTTCAGTCCGGGCCTGAAGCACATTGTCGCGCAGGGCCTGAGCACTCACTTCTTCCCAGTCACGGGATGACAGGTATAGCTCGGCCAACTTCACTGATTCACGGTGATACAGGCTGCCGGACGTGAAGGAGATGCGATACCGCTCAAGCGCCATAGTGTCGGCCACTCTTATCGGCAACTTCGGAGGCGCCGCCCGATTTAACCCACTCATCCACCTCAATTTTTTTGAACTTCCAGAACCTGCCCATGCGATGAGCCGGCATGGAGTGTTTATCTATCCAGCGGTAAACCGTGTCATTACTGACGCCCAGGTGCCGGCATATCTCTTCCACGGATAACCAGCGATCTTCAATTTCGTCCATTTCTCACCCCGACTCCAGCGAGCCACTACTCGAACTATTGATAGGGCGATACTACCGCATATCTTGATTTTAACCAGCCTTGAACCGCATAGAGCAGCATGAAGCTGGATTTACAGTTATTCGGAGACAAGATCAGAGATCTTATGACGGCAATATGGCCGCCGCATCACCTAGCGCAAAGCGGGGATATTGGAGACCTACCTGCCAGTCAATGATGTAAAGGAGGGAGGCATCCCTATCTCCTGTTACCGGCTCTTGCGAGGCGCTCCGCGCCTCACTAGCGGCCTTCCTTACCTTGGGCCAACTTAATGATTTTTCCGTATGGTACCGGTCAGAGCCCTCCAAGTCCCAATCCTGCCTGAATCAGGCCCGCTGTGATTCAGGTAGTGGCTGATCTAATCAACTCCATATTGCTTTTTCAGCTCAGCCAAGCGGTTACGATCTCGCTCGCTGAAGTCTCTGGTGGAATACAGGGCTTCGCCGTCCGGCCCGTCCAGCTTTTCCACCAGCACGGTAAAGACGGCATCTGCCGGGGCATCCACCTTGCCCCAATCAGAATAACTGTTCGGTGCAAGCGTCCAGGTAGCTTCCTCGCCGGGCTCCAGGCCACCGGAAATGCTGTAATTAAACTGGTCTTCATGCCAGGGCACGCTCCGGTCAGGGCTGGCGATGGTGCCGGTGAAATAGGCACGGGAGATGGCTTGATCCGTGCCGTTCTTGACCGTTAGCTCAATGATCGGCTGCTTGCCAAGGTATTGCCGTTCTCGCATATAGAAGCGGGAGCGAACCACTTGGAACTGCTCCAGCTGCTGTTTGGCCTGCTCAGCCTTGTCCCGCTTGGCAACAAGTTCGCGGATCTCGGCCAGTGCTTGCTCTTTCTCCCGGGCTTTGCGTTCGGCCTGAATTTGCTCTGCCTGGGCCAGTACCTGCTCCGCCGTCTTGCCGTTCAGGGCGTCGCGCATTTTGCCCTCCACATCACCGGCATCGGCACCGCCATTGGCAAACAGGCTCTTCATATCGATCTGACTAAAGGCGATCAACTGAACCGCCTGATCGAAATCTGCCCGCTTCGCCTCAGGTAATGACTCCCGGACCTTGGCCACAGACTCTTTCATCTTGGCCTCACTGGAGGCGTCAATGGTGGGGTCGGAACAGCCAGTAATGGCCATGGTCGCCAGGACCAGCATCAATAGTGCATAGACTTTCATTATTTTCTCCTTCGCCACTTTTCCTTAAGTCAGATGCGGCATCCTGCCGCTTTTGTCTCGTCCATGATGACACCCAAAGGCTATTTACTTATTATCGTCATGTCGATACTGAATACATGAACACGTCGCCTTTTGGCACATATCGCTTTTTGGAGCATATCCATGGCACGAACTGCGGGTAAAAACGCAGCAGACTGGCCGCTGCGCTGGGATCTGTTATTGCGCTATAGACTGATCGAGGTGATCGCCCTCTGGGAAGGGAGACTGACGACCAATCACCTTCAGCGAGCGTTTGGCATTGGCAGACAGCAGGCCAGCAAAGACATCAACCACTATCTTGCTGAATATGCGCCGGGCAACCTGGATTACGACCGCTCCCTGAAGGGCTACAAGCCCGCCAGCACCTTCAAGCCCGTCTTCACTCGGGGGGTGGCCGACGAATACCTGCAGATGATGCATGCCCGGGAGGACCTCAGCTGTGCCTTTGAGGCCTTGGATGTGCGTGAGCTCAATACCGAAGTGCTGCTTCCTCCTTCTCGTGACCTACGCCCGAGTGTGTTGCGTCCGATTCTCCAGGCATGCCGGGACAAACTCCGCGTGGAAATCCAGTACGCCTCCTTGAGCAACCCGGAGCCGGAATCCCGCATCATTCAACCTCACACCGTGGCACACAATGGCATGCGCTGGCATGCCCGGGCCTGGTGCGAGAAGAGTAGCGACTACCGGGATTTCGTATTAAGCCGGATTCAGGATGAACCCGAATTCACCGAATTCACCGAACAAAGCGAACACCACACTGAGCAGGATGATCATGCGTGGCAAGAACGACTCATTCTGCATGTCACCCCGGATCCTCGCCTCTCTGTGGCTCAACAGGACGTGGTTGCGCGGGATTACGACATGACCGATGGAGCGCTGACTATTGAGTGTCGGGCTGCCATGGCCAATTACATTGTGCAACTGCTTAGACTAGATGGGTCGCGACACCGAGACCCGGAGGCCCAGCAGGTGGTACTGGCCAACGAGGATGAGGTTAAAGGTTGGCTGTGGGGGGCCGGCTAACCGCCAGCCCGCATGCCCTCCTCTTCTAAACGCTGATCCCGCTTGGCAATCTGCTCGATCACCCACTCCTCCACTTCATCCAGCACCCAGCCCGATGAGCGCCCTCCCAGGCTCACGGGTTTCGGGAATGAGCCCTCTTGGGCGTACTTATAGATGGATGATCGGCCCAGACCTGTAGTTTCCATGACTTCTTTCAATCGAATGATTCTCATGAGATATCTCCTTCTGCTCATGAGATGAGCCATGGCTGTAAAAAACGGCCAGATGCCCTCTGGCGCTAACCAGCCCGACTATAGCGAATATTTCGGCCTCCTCTGCCGAACCTTTTGCTCTGCGCCTTCGCTAGGTAGCTCAGCCGATTAAACAGCCCAGCTTCAGTCGCTTCGAATCCCGCGCTACTACGCCTCAGCCGGTACACCCCTCCTGTAGGGAAATGCACCAAGCCAGCCGCTTCTCTCATGGTCATTCCCAATGCCCTAGCCCAGGCCATGACAATCTTCTTAGCTAGGCTATCTGCCCGCTCAGCCCGTGGATCTCCCAGCACATCCGGATCGAAGCCACTCCCCACAGGAAACTCCCCTAGCCCACGATAGATCTCACCATTCAGAAATAAGCAGGCGTGATAATGCACCTGCTGATCTCCCACCTTCTCCTCGACGGCGGTGTAGTCAAGTTTCCAGTCAGGCACCCACCGACCCTCGCGTTCACGTCTAGACAGATCTACGTCCACCTGTTCTTTTAGGGACCGAATGAAGAGACCAAACCAATCGCCAGAACGCACATACCCGTTATCAGGTAGATAGAGATCTATCCTCACCGCCATAGTACTTGCCTGCCTATGGATAGCTTGCTCCATGGTCTGGTGGATACGCTCCAGATATGGAATAAACAACGGCCCCCTCTGTAGCTGAATGTAGTGGTCTAATGAATCCGGACACCAACGTAGGGTGGTAAAATCACCACCTTAAGCGAGGTGTCATATGACCAGAAAACGACGATCCTTTACACCTGAATTCAAGCAGGAAGCCGCCAGCTTGGTGCTGGACCAAGGCTACACCGTTCCCCAAGCCAGCACATCGCTTGGTGTAGTCGAGAGCGCGCTGCGGCGCTGGGTTAAGCAGCTTGAGGCTGAACGCCAAGGTGTTACCCCCAAAGGCAAGGCTCTTACCCCGGAACAGCGCCGAATACAGGAGCTTGAGGCTCGGTGTGAGCGCCTGGAACGGGAGA
>NZ_FNUM01000020.1 GCF_900107995.1 Alcanivorax sp. DSM 26293
AAGGATCGTCGTTTTCTGGTCATATGACACCTCGCTTAAGGTGGTGATTTTACCACCCTACGTTGGTGTCCGGATTCATTAGACCACTACAGTTCTACCGATGGTTGGAGCGGGACGGTCGGAAGTTCGAGTTTCCGCTGTGGATAGAAAATGATGCTTCGCTGCGATACAGCGATTCCAGAGGCTTCTTACGGAGTAAGGCCGTAAAGAGTACCGACCTGACGCGTTCATTCCGATCCATTAAGGGCTCGGCAGAGTACGGCGAATACATCCAGGATGGTGGAAAGCTGAGGCCGTTGCCAAAGGATGAGCAGGTGGCTGTTGTGGAGGCTTTACAGAAAATCGGCAATACCGAAATGCTTCTGTCGTTCCTTCTGGCGCTGACAACAGGAGCCAGGTTGCAAACGGTATTTACCTTAAGGCGATCCAACTTTGCCGACGAGCCGAGAAAGAATGCGGTTGCGTACCGAATAAAAGTTGGTCGAGGTACGTTGGTGGATACGAAATATGGCAAGCAGATGGTGATATTGGTTCCGGTATGGCTATACCGGAAAGTCCAGGTGTACATGCGGTCTCCGCGTTGTCTCTCAAGAGTGAGAGGCGCCTTCAATAATTGCGAACCTGCAAATGATCAGTACCTCTTCCTGACCCGCACTGGAAGGCCGTATTACCTCGCTCAGTGCGATGCCTTGGCAAGTGAATATCGATCGCCGCCACGAGGAAATTCTGTAAGCCAGTTTATTCGTCAGCAGTTAACCCCTTGTCTGCGCAAAGAGGGATTCGGGACTGATGTGCGTTTTCATGACCTAAGGGCTACCTATGGCATGAATTTGCTAGAGGCAAGTCTGAATGGGCGTGGTTCCAACCTGACGTATCCGGCGGGGGATCCTGAGATTTTCGAGATTCTTATGCGAATCCGAGAGCGGATGGGGCATTCAAGTCTGGCTACCACAGAGCGCTATTTGAAGTATTCAAGGAGAGGTGAGTATGAACAGGGGGTGCAGGTCGATTATGAGGGGTTTCTTAGGGAAATAGCTGGCATGGAGGTTCTGTGAGTGAATCCTGGGTTAAGCATGAAGTGGAGGTTTATGACATTGACGGTGTGCCCGTTGATGGAGGCGATGACTCGTTCGATATTTCCAGGGTTGCTATCAGGGTTCCCGGATATGTGTATCCTGTAGATATTGGGAGTTGGTGTTATACGGAAAGGCGGCGGCTGGGCCAGAATAAATTCTCTGGCTCAATTGCACTCAAAGAGGTTGTAAAGAGCAGTTACAGGAAGCAGAGAGGCGCAGCTGTTACGGGGTTTGTGGATTTTATTAGATATCATCTCTCTATTGGGAAATCGAAAAACTCGATCAAAGGTTTTCTGAGTCAGTTCCAAATTTTCGTTTCTTGGTGTGATGACTGCCAGCCAGAAGGGTTGGATGGCCCATCGGAATTTATCGAAGCTGTATCTGGGTATACAGAGAATCTTATCCAGAGGGTACGGTGGAGTCGGCTCAATAGAAATACAGCTGCCACATTTCAGCAAGTCGTTATGCTTGTGGGAAGGTTTCTATACGAAGATCCTTACATGGATCTTTTTAGATCTGTGCGCCGGATAAGGCGCTCGCTGGGGGCAGTAGTAAAAACAGAGGTTCCTGGAGATGACGTCGCCGGTACGGCGTTTAAGGCATACCAAGAAATATTCGCGCAGTTATCAGGTTTTGTACTAAACCATGAGCCATTTCCCAAGAAGATCGTGATTGGAAAGGATTACTTCTGGTTTTTTCCGACCGCACTTCCCATTGCGGGGCCGGCCACTGTTGGTGGGAAAAAGGCGCTGGGGAAAAGGTATATATGTTATGACTACATTAAGGGGGAAATAAGATCGCTTAAAGATGTTGCCAGGCTGTCGGAGTCGCGATTTCCTGGCTCCATTGCTCAGTCTGTTCGAAGAGCCAGGGCAAATATCGATAAGGCCAATGAAGATTATTTTCACGAGAGAAGAATTTTCGCTGCAACATTTGCAGTGCAGTCATTTTTGATGATTTTTTCCGCAAGTACTGGGATGAATCTCGCTCAGATGCTGTCAATTCCTTGGGAGGAAGAGTACGACTTTTCCCGGGAGCGTCTCGGTTTTAGAGGTTTAAAGAGTAGGGCGGGCAACAAAGAGGTTACTTTTTATCTCTCTTCGGGGATCTTTCCGGCTTTCAATCTCTTCTTGCGACTTCGTGCTTATCTATCAGATTATCTCGGGGGTAAGGGGGCGTCGCCGTTTTTATTCTTCAACGTTGTGAGAGGGGAGGCAAGAGCTTTCGGGTCTAATTTCTCGAACCATTTCCACAGCAGGATCCGTAGTTGTTTTGGCCTCGACATGGAGGTGTCTACTCGGATGTGGAGGGCCTTCAAGGCGGATTGGCTTCTGGCCAATGTTCCATTTAAGACCTCAGTTATTTTAATGCAGAACTCTCCTGCGACAATGCTGAGACATTATGCTGACGGTTCGGAGCAGAAGTCAGATAAAGAGCTTGGTAAGTTTCTATCTTCATACAAGGCTGAGATCGTCATCTCGGATAGTAAAAAGGATGCTCCACTCTCCGTGGGGCACTGCCACTCCATGAATCCATCCCCGTTATTCAATGCTTCCATAAACCCCGATTGCAGGAAAGAAGAGGGATGCCTTTTCTGTGATAAGTACAGGGTGCATCTGGACGAGAAGGATTACAGAAAACTGGTCTCATTTAGATATATTTTGGAGATTAGCAGGCCGCTGGCGAAAAGTGACGACCACTTTGCTGGAAGCGTTTCGGCTGTCCTAAAAAGAATCGATGACCTCCTTGGTTTGATGGCATCCAGTAGTGATGATTTAAAGGTAGCAGCTGGCAGCATATACCGAGATGTGTATGAGTGTGAAAATCTTTCTGGGTTTTGGGCTGCGAAGTTGAGGCTATTGGATGATCTTGGGGTTGGAATATGAAGGGGCTAAAGTGTAAAGCTAACTTTATATCCGATTATGGCGTGGAGTTGTCGCATCCTCCAGTGTAGTGGTCAACTAATACCGGACAGTGATTTAGGTTTTTCTTCGGCCACCGCAGGGGCGATCCCGCCGTTGTAGCTGTGAGGCCTGTGGTAATT
>NZ_FNUM01000012.1 GCF_900107995.1 Alcanivorax sp. DSM 26293
CAACCTGAGAAACTCATGTTCCACTCGGATCAGGGCAGCCAATATGCCAGCCGAGTGTTCCGGCAGCGGTTATGGCGCTATCGAATGCAGCAAAGCATGAGCCGGCGGGGCAACTGTTGGGACAATGCGCCAATGGAAAGGCTGTTCCGCAGCCTCAAATCAGAGTGGGTGCCTACGATGGGCTACCGCAACTTGCCCGAAGCAAAGAAAGATATCGGTGACTATCTGATGGGTTACTACAATTACCACAGGCCTCACAGCTACAACGGCGGGATCGCCCCTGCGGTGGCCGAAGAAAAACCTAAATCACTGTCCGGTATTAGTTGACCACTACAGTAGGAGCACCTCTTGAGGTGAGAACCTTGCGAAGCAAGGCTGTTCATTGCAGAGAAGCCCCCCCTACAGAGGGCGGAGTATTCATTTCGAGGAAGCGGGAGGCCACGGCCAACGCCGTTTCCTCGCTTGGGCTCGGATTCGCACCTCGAGAGGAGCTTCTACAGCGGCTTCGTGAGGCGGGTTGGGGGTTTGAAGTTTTAGTTAGCTATTCATTATTAACGATGAATTAACTCTCTAACCAGACCTCTCTGGCCCACTGCCAGATAGAGCTCCATTCCTCATCCTCGTTGACGCCCTCGCCCGGTACCCAGAAAACGATCTGGCCGTCCTGGGCGATGGCGTAGAGGCCCTCTGCAGCCTGGCAGACGGGGATCAGCGAACGGGGCATGCCCTGGTCCCAGGCCTGGGCGGCCAGCTCGGGAAGGAAGTTGTGGGCGTAGTCGTCCATGACGGTAGCCGGCTCCAGGCTGCCGCAAAGAATGTCGCCGGTGGTGAGCAGGAATTCCTTGTACTCCCCCGGCAGCGGAATCAGCAGTTGCTCCTCGATTTCCACCAGCCGGTCTTCGTTCGGCAGTTCCAGGGCTACCAGAGAGCCCTGGTGGCGTTCGCGCAGCAGGTCGATCAGGTCATCCATTTACAGCGTTCCGGTTGGCATATTCGTTAACGATATCCTGTAGGAGCCATGCTTGCATGGCGAACCCGAAGCTGGAGTTCGCCATGCAAGCATGGCTCCAACGATACAATGTTATTCTTGGCGGTGATCCCGACGGAACGGGAACAGAAACTGGTCGACCACGCCTTCCGGCACCTGGGTGCTGGCCCGGGTGCCGTATTCGGCAGCCAGGCGGTTGGGCATGATCAGGGTGCCAAACAGTTTATCGTAGATGGGCAGAAAGGCGGCGTAATTTTTGTCCACGGCCTCGTCTTCCGAGGAGTGATGCCAGTGGTGGAATTCCGGGGTGGCGATGAGCCAGCGGATGCCCGGAAACCGGAAGCGCACATTGGCGTGGATAAAGATGGCATGGAAAGACACGAACACCAGGTAGGCATACACCGCTGACGGCGAGAAGCCGAGGATGAAGATGGGCAGGTAGCCGACAAAGCGGTTGGCGATGATTTCCACCACATGCAGGCGCGAGGAGGCCAACCAGTCCATCTGGGTGGTGGAGTGATGCACGGCGTGGAATTTCCACAGCCACGGCACTTCGTGGAAGGCCCGGTGAATCCAGTAGCTGCCCAGGTCAATAACGATCAGAATCTGGATGAACTGCAGCCACAGGGGCTGACTGGCGATGGCCTGCTGGAAGCCGATATTCACCTTGTCGTGGAGCACCACCTGGATGGGAATGATGGTGAAGAAGCTGATCAGCTGCAGGCCCACATGGCTGAACAGGAAATACTTGATGTCCGTGACCCAGCCACCGCGCAGGGTTTTCTGGTCCGGGTCTTTGGGGAAGGCTCGCTCCAGCGGGATAAACACCAGGGCCAGCACCAGCAGGGTGAGGATGAAATAGTCCAGCCCGGCGTAAAGACTGCGGCCATCCACCGGGGGCACATCCAGGCGCCCGGAACCAATCAGCGCGGCCATGCAGGCCAGCACCATGCCGATGATGCCGTAGCGCTTCTCCTGGTGACGGAAAACGCTGAAGAAGCCACAGACAAAGCCGATACCGATGCCGATAAACAGGGCAATGCGCAGCACCTCCGCGTTATAGAAGGCTCGGAACTCCGGGGTGGTCAACAACTCCGGATAGAGAAAACAGAAGCTGCCCAGCAGCGCCAGGACACCCAATCCGATGGACACGCTGGCGGTGATCTTGCCCTGCCCCGGGGTCAGATCCACCTCTTCGTAGCGTTCCCGCAAAAAGTCTGTCATGCATTGTTCTCCTTTGAGGGTCAGGCTGCCCGATGATCCCTTCAGACACCACTACAGGCTCGTAACAAGCTGCTACACTGCGCGTTCAGTTGAGATACCAGTTGAAAGTTCAAAGTTGAAACGCGGGCAAGCCTGGCCGCCATCCGGAAAACGGGGCGGACGCGATTACAGGCAGCCAAACGCGGGCACGGCATTTGCCAGCAAAGCAGCCTCCCCTCCCGCGCTTTTGAACTTTCAACTTTACACTTTCAACTCATTCCAGAGCCGGTGAATATTGTCACACCGGCAACCCATTATTCAAAACTTTGGTTATTCACACAGTATGCCTCTGATTACCCTCCGCGACATTCAGCTCAGTTATGGGCAGCAGCCGCTGCTGGATCACGTCACCCTGTCCATCGACCCGGGGGAGCGGCTTTGTCTGATTGGTCGTAACGGAGCCGGCAAGTCCACCTTGATGAAGGTGATTGCCGAGGAGATCCATGCGGATGATGGCCAGATCGAGAAGACCCAGGGGCTGACCGTGGCGCGTCTGGAGCAGGAAGTCCCGGACGATCAGGACCACAGCGTCCATTTCATGGTAGCCGAGGGACTGGGCGAGCATGGTGCCCTGCTCAGCGAGCACGCGGAATTGGTCCACCATCTTGGCGATGGTGATGACAAGGTGCTGGCCCGTTTCGAGCAGCTGAGCAGCGAGATCGAGGCCTGTGGCGCCTGGCAGCTGTCCCAGCGGGTGGACACGGTGCTCTCCAAGCTGAAGCTGGATGGCGACCAGCCCTTTGCCGGCCTGTCCGGGGGCATGAAGCGGCGGGTGCTGCTTGCCCGGGCGCTGGTGCAGGAACCGGATATCCTGCTGCTGGACGAGCCCACCAACCACCTGGACATGGATTCCATCCAGTGGCTGGAAGAGTTCCTGAAGAGCTACGGCGCCACCCTGGTGTTTATCTCCCACGACCGGGCCTTTATACGCTCCCTGGCCACCCGCATCATCGAGCTGGACCGGGGCAAGCTGACCAGCTGGCCGGGCAGCTACGAGAAGTACCTGAGTGGCAAGCAGGCGGCGCTGGAAGCGGAAGAACGGGCCAACGCCGAATTCGACAAGAAACTCAGCCAGGAAGAGAAATGGATTCGCCAGGGCATCAAGGCCCGCCGCACCCGCAACGAAGGCCGGGTGCGTGCGCTCAAGGCCATGCGCGATGAGTTCGCCCAGCGCCGCAACCGCACCGGCACCGCCAGCCTGACCATCCAGAGCGGCGACAATTCCGGCAAGGTAGTGGTGGAAGCCGAGCATCTGAATTACAGCGTGGACGGCAAGACCATCGTGCGGGATTTCTCCGTGAACCTGCTGCGCGGTGACCGGGTGGGCATTCTCGGCCCCAACGGCTGTGGCAAGTCCACCCTGATCCGTCTGCTACTGGGCCGACTGGCCCCGGATAGCGGCACCGTGAAGCTGGGCACCCAGCTACAGGTGGCCTATTTCGATCAGTTGCGAGATACCCTCAACGAGGAAAAGAGCGTGATCGACAACGTGGCCGAAGGCTCCGATGTGGTCACCATCAATGGTCAGAACAAGCATGTGATCGGCTACCTGCAGGATTTCCTGTTCGACCCGAGCCGGGTGCGCCAGCCGGTGAAATCCCTGTCCGGCGGGGAGCGCAATCGCCTGCTGCTGGCCAAGCTGTTCACCAATCCCTTCAACCTGCTGGTCCTGGATGAACCCACCAATGACCTGGACGCAGAAACCCTGGAGCTGCTGGAAGAACAATTGATGAACTACCAGGGCACCCTGCTGCTGGTCAGCCACGACCGGGAGTTCATCGACAATGTGGTGACGTCCACCCTGGTGTTCGAAAACGGCGAGCTAAACAGTTATGTGGGCGGTTATCAGGACTGGTTGCGCCAGCGCCCGGAACCTGTGAAGGGAAAAACCGTCAAATCCGCCAAGCCGGTACTTGAACCGGCTCCGGCAGCACCGAAACGCAAAAAGCTGTCCTACAAGGATCAGCGTGAGCTGGAGCAATTGCCGGAGCGTATTGAACAACTGGAAGCGGCACTGGAGGCGGTACAGGCGCGCATGTCGGACCCGGCCTTCTTCAAGGGTGACCCGGCTGAGATCAGTGCCGCACAACAGCAACAAACCGAGCTGCAGGCGGAACTGGAAACCACCTTCGCTCGCTGGGACGAGCTGGATCAGCTTGGCTGAATCAAGGAGCTTTTGTGTATAAAACGTGGTCTTCGCTGGCTATCACGGCAATCCTGACCCTTTCCGGTCTGGCGACAACGCCAGGCTGGGCCAATGAAGTGGAAGACGAAGAGCGCGCAGTGGAACGCCAACAGGAAAGCGATGGCCTGGCCACTAGCAGCGCGGATACGAACAAAACCGACAATCCCATGGCGGACGCCTCGGACCCGCCGGCGGAGGCCCCCTCTCCCCAGCCCTTGTCCCTGCTCGGAGAACAGGTAGCGCCGGGAAGCTTTGCCACCCTGCACTGGACCCCGGATCAGTCCTTTGCGTCGATTGCCACCCCGGTACCGGTGCTGGTGGCCCATGGCGACAAGCCCGGGCCGCGGCTGTGTCTGACCGCGGCCATCCATGGTGATGAACTGAACGGTATCGAGATGGTGCGCCGTCTCATGTACGAACTGGAGCCGGACCAGCTGGCCGGCACGGTAATCGGTGTGCCCATCGTCAACCTAGACGGCTTTCGCAATGGTTCCCGGTATCTGAGCGACCGCCGGGATCTGAACCGCTACTTCCCGGGCAACAAGAAAGGCAGTGCTGCCAGTCGCGTGGCCCACTCCCTGTTCAGCAATATTGTTCGCCACTGCGATTATCTGGTGGACCTGCACACCGGTTCCCAGAAACGGGTCAACCTGCCCCAGCTCCGGGCGGATCTGGACAACCCGGACGTGGTGGCCTTTGCCAAGCACTTTGGCGGCATGACCGTGCTGCATAGCCCCGGTGTCACCGGCATGCTCCGCGACGCGGCAGTGAAAAAAGATATTGTGGCGGTCACCATGGAAGCCGGTGGTCCCAACCGGCTGGAAACCGAAGCTGTGAGCTATGGGGTGCAGGCCATCGATACTCTGCTGGAAAACCTGGGCATGCGGAAGGCCAGCCGTTTCTGGAGCGCCCCGCAACCGGTGTTCTATGAGTCGGAGTGGATTCGTGCTACCCAGGGCGGCATTCTGCTTGCCGAGGTAGAATTGAATCAGAAGGTGAAAAAAGGCCAGGTACTGGGCACCGTCACCGACCCGATCAGCAATACCGGCAGCGCCATTATCGCCCCTTACAACGGTCGTATTCTGGGAATGGCAGTGAATCAGGTCGTCCACGCCGGCTTTGCGGCCTTCCGCATCGGCGAGGAAAAAACCACCGAGGAAGTGGAAGCCAAGGCAGAGAAAGCCACCCAGGAAAAAGAGGAACAGCGCCAGCATGAGGGCGACACTCCGGTTCAGGATACCCCGTCACACGAACCGGACCGAGTTGATGATCTCAGCCAGGCGGAAGAAGAGGAAAGTCATACGGAAGAATGAAACACTGACACCAGAAACAACACGCAAAAAGGCTTTCCGATGGAAGCCTTTTTTGTGGGCGCGATTTCAAACCCGGCCCTTCCACTAAACTGACCAACCCCGTTGGAGCCTTGCTCACAAGGCGAACGTATCTGCTACCTCTTCGCTTTGCGAGCAAAGCTCCAACGGGACCGGTGAAGGCTTACTGCACCACCAGGTTGTCCCGCATTTTTGCCAGGGTCTTTTCACCAATCCCCTTGATGGCAAGGAGTTGATCTACGCTGGTGAAAGGCCCCTGACTGTCACGCCACTGCACGATGGCTTCCGCGGTTTTCGGGCCTACGCCCTTGAGCTCCTGGAGCTGGGTCACATCCGCGGTATTCAGGTTGATGCGGTTTTCCGTTTCGGTGTTAGCTGCCTCCTTTACTGCTTCGACTTCCACGGCCAGAGCCGGCAGGCTCAGCGCCAGCAGCAGGGACACCACAATCGCTTTCCAAGTTTTCATGGGGATCTCCGTTTTTATTTATTGGAGTCCACACCATAGAAAGTCCGTGGCAGGGAAGTTATCAGCCGGAGGTGACGGATTACGTAAGCGGCTCAGGCAAGACTCTGTAATATCTCGTCCACGACCGCTGTAGGCTTGGCAGCCTGGGTAATCGGTCGACCGATTACCATATAGTCCACACCCGCATCCCGGGCCTGTAGCGGGGTCAACACGCGGCGCTGGTCGCCGGCGTCGGCGCCTGCAGGCCGGATACCCGGGGTAACGAGCTCAAATTGGCGGCCACAGGCATCCTTGAGCATGGCAGCTTCCCGGGCAGAGCACACCACCCCGTCCATGCCAGAACGTTTGGCCAGCTCGGCCAGGCGCTGCACCTGCACGTTGGGCTCGTCCATCACGCCGATTTGCTCCAGATCGGCCCCTTCCATGCTGGTCAGCACGGTCACCGCAATCAGGTGGGGGCGGCTGACGTGGTTGGCGATGGCATTGGCGGCGGCCTCCATCATCCGCTGGCCGCCGCTGGCATGAACATTGACCATCCACACGCCCAGATCGGCCGCTGCCGCCACGGCACCGGCCACGGTATTGGGGATGTCATGGAATTTCAGGTCGAGAAACACCTCGAACCCTTTGCTGTGCAATCCCTCCACAATGGCCGGGCCACTGCGGGTAAAGATTTCCTTGCCCACCTTGACGCGTACCTTGGCCGGATCCAGCTGATCAGCCATGGCCAGCGCCCGGGCGGCATCGGGATAGTCCAGGGCGACAATGACAGGGCTGGAGATGGGCATGGCGATTTCCTGAGTGGCGGGTGGGCGTGGGTATGGTAGGCGTTGGGTTAAGCGGGTTCAAGAATTGCCAGGGCACGCTTTGATCGTCATGCAAACGGTTCCTGTAGGAGCTCCACTCGAGGTGCGAACCGAACGTAGCGAAGCAACCCCAGGAAGATCACTCTTTAGCGACCTGTAGAGCCCGGAAATGCCTGATCGCCCTGCGGTCGATTCCGTGCTTCGCACGGTTCGTCCCTCAAGAGGAACTCCTACAGCGGCTTCGTGAGAAATGACGAAGCCCTGGGAACTTCCAGACATTGCCAATCCAATCGAGGGTAGCTCGTAGCCTAGACTTCCTTCACCACCGGCTTGATGGACCCCCAGCGCTTGCAGCTTGGGCAGCGCCATTGCATCAAGGGGGTTTCGAAACCACAGCGGCGGCATTTGTAGAGACTCTTGTCGTTGAGCAGTTGCTCGGACAGTTGCTTGAGCACACCCAGGTGCTCGCGGGCCTCCCCTTCTGCACTGCCGGCCAGGCTCATGTCGATGATCCGGTTGAGGCCACGCACAGAAGGATTCGCTTTCATGTATTCAGCAATGAAATCCGCCGCTTCCTTGTCGCCGTAACGCTCCTTGAGCGCTTCCGAAAGCAGCAGGATGCGGCTGGTGCTGGGTTTTTCGGCACTGTAGTCCGCCAGCATCTGAATAAATTCTTCGTCTTTCTCCTGCTGCTGGTAACAGGTGCGCAGCTTGTCGAGCACTTCATCGAAGAAGTCACTGTCCTGGACCCAGATGCGCTGCAGCCCCTGGATGGCGGCATCCCAATTCTGCTCGCCCATTTCCAGCTCGCCTTCTGCAATGCTGGCTCGTACGCACTGATCATCAAACGACAGGGCCCGGCGCAACAAGCGACGGGCTGGATTGATATCGCCGTCACGGCGCAGATTGTCCGCCTGCTCACAGCAATACTGGGCCAGTACCGGCCCCAACGCCGGGCGGCTTTTGATCAGCCGTTCGCCCATGCTGATGGCATTGACCCAGTCCCGCTCCTGCTCGTACAGGCCCATCAGTTGCTGACAGACTTCATCCTTGGCCTGACAGTCCTGATCCAGCATTTCCAGCAGTACCTGCTCGGCCAGATCGAAGATGCCACTGGCCAGATAATCCTGGGCCAGCTCCAGCTGAATTTCTTCCTGGACCGGGCGGCCATAGTCGCCATGTTCCAGCAGGTGGGTATGGAGCTGGGCCGCCCGGTCGAACTCGCCCCGTTTGCGGAACAGCTTGCCCAGGGCCAGGTGGGTATCCAGACCCTCCTCGCTCACATCCAGGCCCTTGAGCAGCGCCTCAATCCCCTTGTCGGGTTCTTCATTAAGAAAGAAGTTGATGCCGGCCACATAATCCTTGGACAGGGACGCCATGCGCCGACGTTGGCGGCGCTTGCTTTCACGCTTGCCGAGAAAAAAACCGGCCGCAATGGCAACAAAGAACAGTGGCAACAGCCAAAAGGATTCACTCATGAAAACAGGCTCTTGAGGCCACGCAGGCCGATACCGGCCAGCAGTCCCAGGAAAAGACCAATAGCCAGTACACCGATCACCAGCACACCCAGCGAGACCTCCCAGTGCCACTGGTAGAACAGCATATCCAGCATCACCAGGTCACGATTGCTGGTGACGAACAGAAAGGCAAAAAGAAAAACGGCCACAACGGCCAGAATTACCAGAATCCGGTACAGGTTTCGCATCGAAAGGTTCCCTCTTTACTGGCCAGGACGCTGCCAGGCGATAACGGGGTTTAGTTAACCGCAGCCTGATTGCCGCTGGCGCCATTATCAACACCTTCACCACTGTCTTCATGCAGTGAATCGTTAACGCGCTCGCGCAGCTCTTTGCCGGGTTTGAAGTGGGGAACGTATTTGCCGTGCAGCTCGACGCTGGCACCGGTCTTGGGATTGCGTCCCACGCGGGGCGCACGAAAATGGAGGGAAAAACTGCCGAAGCCGCGTATTTCGATACGACCTCCGCCGGCCAGAGAATCGGCCATCTGTTCGATAAGCGTTTTGACTGCCAGCTCCACATCCTTGGGCGACAACTGGTTTTGCCGATCGGCAATCCGCTCAATCAATTCCGACTTGGTTAACGCCATTACAGCCTGCTCCCTGGGCTCCCAGCCCAGTGGGACCGGCACGATGCCGGTCCCCGGGAGGAGCCGTATTATGACTCGTTGCTGCTTTCCATCTGCTTCTTGATCAGGTCACCGATGGTCTTCGGCGCATTGGCGTCCTGCTGTTCAGACAGTCCGTCAATGGCTTCACGCTCGTCGGCCTGGTCCTTCGCTTTGATGGACAAGCTCAGAACACGGTTCTTGCGATCAACGTTAGTGATTTTCGCTTCCACTTCGTCACCGACGTTAAGCACTTCGGTCGCATCGTTAACGCGGTCGCGGCTGATTTCGCTGGCACGCAGGGTACCTTCCACGTTCTCGGCAAGCTCAACGGTAGCTGCTTTCGCGTCTACCGATTTGATCACGCCCTTGACGATTGCGCCCTTGTCATTAGCAGCAACATACTGAGCAAACGGATCGTCTGTCAACTGCTTGATACCCAAGGAAATTCTTTCGCGCTCTGCGTCGATGGACAGAACCACGGTTTCCAGCTCGTCACCCTTGTTGAAGTTACGCACGGCATCTTCGCCCTGCTCTTCCCAGGAAATGTCGGACAGGTGCACCAGACCGTCGATGCCGCCTTCCAGACCGATGAAGATACCGAAGTCAGTGATGGACTTGATCTTGCCGGAAATGCGCTCGCCTTTCTGGTATTTCTGCTCGAAGGCATCCCACGGGTTGGACTGGCACTGCTTGATACCCAGGGAAATACGACGACGGTCCTGATCGATGTCCAGGATCATCACTTCCACTTCGTCGCCGATCTCTACAACCTTGGACGGGTGGATGTTCTTGTTGGTCCAATCCATTTCGGATACGTGAACCAGACCCTCTACACCCTCTTCGATTTCGGCGAAGCAGCCGTAATCGGTCAGGTTGGTCACCTTCGCCTTCACGCGGGTGCCTTCCGGGTACTTGCCCACGATATCGTGCCACGGATCTTCGCCCAGCTGCTTCAGACCAAGGGAGACACGCATCTTCTCGCGGTCGAACTTGAGTACCTTGACGTCGATTTCCTGGCCAACTTCCACGATCTCGCTCGGATGCTTGATGCGCTTCCAGGCCATGTCGGTGATGTGCAGCAGGCCGTCGATGCCACCCAGGTCCACGAACGCACCGTAGTCGGTCAGGTTCTTCACGATACCCTTGACTTCCATGCCTTCCTGGAGGGTTTCCAGCAGCTGCTCACGCTCGGCGCTGTGCTCGGCTTCCATCACGGCACGACGGGAAACCACCACGTTGTTGCGCTTGGGATCCAGCTTGATGACCTTGAAATCCAGCTCTTTGCCTTCCAGGTGCGCCACATCGCGTACCGGACGGATGTCTACCAGGGAGCCCGGCAGGAACGCACGGATCGGGCCGATATCGACAGTGAAGCCACCCTTCACCTTGCCGGAAATCATACCTTTTACGATCTCGTCTTCGTCGAAAGCTTTTTCCAGCTCGCCCCAGACTTCGGCGCGCTTGGCTTTTTCACGGGACAGGCGGGTGAAGCCCATGCCATCGTCGATGGCGTCTACGGCTACATCAACTTCATCGCCTTCAGCGATTTCCAGCTCGCCTGCCTCGTTAATGAATTCTTCGCGGGCAATAATGCCTTCGGATTTCAGGCCTGCGTTAACGGTTACCCAGTCGCTATCGATGGATACAACAGTACCCTTGATGATGGAGCCACGGGCAACGTCCAGGTCCTTAAGGCTTTCTTCAAAGAGATCAGCAAAAGATTCGGTCATGAAATTCACTCTGTATTTAAGTCACATGCCAACCAGCAGACATGGGTTAGTCAACGAAAGCGATCCACCCTCCCCCAGCTGGCTTACTTTTTCAGGGTCGAGCAGATCAACCGCTTTTACACAAAATCAGAATCCCCCCTCGACACGGATTGCCGAAGGAGTTCGATGGCGTGTGTGCTGCCTTACACCAGTTGGCGGGCGGCAGCCTCATCAAGAATCCGGTCGACCACGTCATCAACCGACAGGGTGGTGGAATCTATCACCACGGCATCGTCTGCCGGGCATAGAGGTGCCACCTCACGGTTCATGTCACGGTCATCCCGGGTGCGGATGTCCTCAACGAGGGTCGCGAGGGTAGCACCAAAGCCCTTTTCCTTCAACTGCTCAAAGCGCCGTCTGGCGCGCTCTTCAGCGCTGGCGGTAAGGTAAATCTTGAGGGGGGCGGAGGTAAACACCACGGTGCCCATATCGCGGCCATCAGCCACCAGGCCGGGGGCTTCGGCAAAGGCACGCTGGCGGGCCAGCAGGGCATCACGGACCGGCTGCAGCACGGCAACCTGGCTGGCCAGCTCGCCGACGCTTTCCTGACGGATAATGTTGGACACATCCTCACCGTCCAGAATCACCGCCGTATCCCCCTGCTGCTCCACAAAACGGACCGGCAGGGACTGGGCCATGGCCACCAGTGCCGCCTCATCATCCAGGGCAACCCCTTGATTTCTCGCGTGATAACCCAGCACCCGGTAGAGGGCACCGGAATCCAGCAGATGCCAGCCAAGGCGGGCCGCCACCAGACGGGCCACGGTCCCTTTTCCGGAGGAAACCGGTCCGTCGATGGTCAATACAGCGGTGGACGGAGCAGTCATTTCACCTCCAGGTTCAGGCCCGCGTGGGCTGCCAGCTGGGCAAAGCCCGGGAAGCTGGTCGCCACATTGGCGCAGTCATTGATCGTAATCGGGCCAGAGGCGCGCAGGGACGCCATGGCAAAGCTCATGGCAATGCGGTGATCGCCGTGGGACTGGATCTCGCCGCCAGCAAAGGGGCCGCCGCTGATGCGAATGCCGTCCTCGAAGACCTCGTGATCCACGCCCAGCGCGGCCAGGCCGTCCGCCATGACCTGGATGCGGTCGGATTCCTTCACCCGCAGCTCTTCCGCCCCCCGCAGGATGGTATCCCCTTCGGCGCAGGCAGCAGCGATGAAGATGGCGGGGAATTCGTCGATCGCCAGCGGAACCAGCTCTTCCGGGATGTCGATGCCCTTGAGCGGTGCGGATTTGACGACGATGTCAGCCACCGGCTCGCCGCCGGCATCTCGCTGGTTTTCCAGGCGGATATCCGCCCCCATCAGCTTGAGAATGTCGATCACGCCGGTACGGGTCGGGTTGATGCCCACGTGGGGTAGCGTCAGCTCACTGCCTTCGGCAATGGAGGCGCCCACCAGGAAGAAGGCCGCCGAGGAGATGTCCGCGGGCACCTCCAGCTTGCAGGCGGTGAGTGTGCCACCACCGGTCAACGCGCTGGTGGCGCCGTCGCGGCGCACGTCATAGCCAAAACCACCCAGCATTCGCTCGGTGTGATCGCGGGTGGGGGCCGGCTCGGTGACCGAGGTTTCACCTTCCGCATACAGGCCACCCAGCAGCACGGCGGATTTCACCTGGGCGGAAGCCATGGGCAGGTCGTAATGGATGCCCTTGAGGGGCTGACCACCGCGAATGCGCACCGGCGGCCGGCCTTCGTTACCCGTGGTGATCTGCGCCCCCATGTCACGCAGGGGGCGGGCCACCCGCTCCATGGGGCGTTTGGACAGGGAGGCATCGCCGGTGAGCTCCACATCAAAGGCCTGTCCGGCCAGCAAGCCGGTGAGCAGGCGCATGGAGGTGCCGGAGTTGCCCATGTAGAGCGGTTTGCCCGGTGCCTTGAGACCGTGCAGACCCACCCCGTGAATGGTGACCTGGCCGTTGTGTGGGCCTTCGATAACCACGCCCATATCGCGGAATGCCTGCAGCGTTGCCAGGGCATCCTCGCCTTCCAGAAACCCTTCCACCCGGGTCACGCCCTCGGCCAGGGAGCCGAGCATGATGGAACGGTGGGACATGGACTTATCGCCGGGTACCCGTACCCGGCCAGTGAGTCGGCCACCCGGCGTCACCACAAAGGTGGGGTTGGCATGCTTGCTGTGAGAGGCACTGTGAATGGTGCTGTCTGTCATGGTTGTGTCGTCACCTGAATGATGGGCGCGGGTATAGGAGGTGCGCTCGTTCATGGCCAAAAAATGGGCCCGGGCCGAATTGGCGCGGGTCATGATGCCCATCAGGGCATCGGAATCATCGTCGCTGACCGCCTGGCGGAAGCGGGAAATACCGTCGCTGAACAGGTCCAGGGACTGCAGCAGCGCGGCCTTGTTCTCACGAAAAATATCGTGCCACATCAGCGGATCGGAGCTGGCGATACGGGTGAAGTCGCGAAAACCGCCGGCAGCATAGCGGAAGATCTCCGTGGAGTCGCCCTGCCGGGCCAGGGTATCCACCAGCGAAAAGGCCAGTAGATGGGGCAAATGGCTGGTTTCCGCCAGGACCTGATCGTGGTAATCCGGCGCCATCTGCAGCACTTCCGCCCCCATGGCGGTCCAGATTGCCCGCACCCGGGCAGTGGCCGCCGGGTCCGTGGCCTCGGTGGGGGTCAGGATGACCCGGTGGTCCCGGTACAGATCCGCATCGGCAGCACCAACGCCGCTCTTTTCCTTGCCGGCAATAGGGTGACCGGGCACGAAGCGGGAGACATGCTCACCCAGTGACTCACGGGCCGCGGTGATCACATTGCCTTTGACACTGCCACCATCCGTGATGATTGCCGTGCGGGACAGGCCCGGTTTCAGCGCACTCAACACCTTGCCCATGGCAGAAACGGGCGTGGAGACAAATACCAGATCGGCGCCCTTGACCGCCTCAGCCAGATCCTGGCTGCCTTCGTCGACAACACCTAACGCAATCCCCTGCTCCAGCGTCCGTGCCGAGCGAGAACCGGCTACGATTGACGCGGCTAGTCCGTTTTTGCGGGCGGCGGCAGCAAAGGAACCGCCGATCAGGCCCAGGCCGATAACGGCGATGCGGTTGAATAGGGGTTCAGGCATGACAAACGCCCCCGGTTCGCATTGTAGGAGCACCTCTCGAGGTGCGAACCGAATCTGGCACGGCATGCCGCAAGCAGGTTCGCACCTCAACAGGTGCTCCTACAGCGGGCATTTCCAAGGTTTTGGCATTACCCATCCGCCATTTCCTTCAACACATGTTTGAGGGCTTGCAAGAAACGCTCGTTCTCGCGGCTGGTGCCCACGGTCACGCGCAGGAAGTTCGGCATGCCGTAGCCTCCCAGAGGACGCACAATCACGCCTTCGCGCAACAACGCCTGGTACACCGGCATGGCGTCGCGGCCACAGTCGAAGGCGATGAAGTTGGCCACCGAGGGAATCTGCTCAAGATGCAGCTTTTGCAAGCCCTCCGCGATTTGCACCAGGCCGCTGGTGTTTTCACTGCGGGAATTCTCAATGTGGTCGTCGTCGGACAAGGCGGCTTCGGCTGCCACCATGGCCGGAGTATTGACGTTGAACGGCTGGCGCACCCGGTTCAGCACATCGGCAATCTGCGGATTAGAGACGCCATAACCGATGCGCAGGCCGGCCAGGCCATGAATCTTGGAGAAAGTCCGCGTTACCACCAGGTTCGGGTATTTTTGCAGGCGCTCGATGCCATTCGGGTAGTGGCTTTCTTCCACATATTCGAAGTAGGCCTCGTCCAGCACCACGATCACCCGCTCCGGGATGCGCGACAGGAACTCGTCCAGGGCGTGGGCGTTAAACCAGGTGCCCGTGGGGTTGTTCGGGTTGGCCACGAAAATCACCCGGGTGCGTTCGGTCACCGCCTCGGCCATGGCAGCCAGATCGTGGCCATAGAGATTGGACGGCACTGCCACCGGCCTGGCATTACAGGCCAGGGTCACCAGCGGATACACCGCAAAGGCATACTCGGAAAAAATCGCTTCATCGCCGGGCTGCAGGTAGGCCCGGGCGATCAGGTCCAGCACATCGTTGGAGCCGTTTCCCAAGGTCAGCTGACGGGTTTGCACCCCCAGCTTTTCCGCCAACGCCGCCTTCAGGGAAAAACCCGCGCCATCCGGGTACAGGTGCAGCTCATGCAGGTGTTTGAGTGCATGCAGGGCCTTGTGACTGGCGCCCAGAGGGTTTTCGTTGCTGGCCAGTTTGACGATGTCGGTGAGACCCAGCTCCCGTTCCAGCTCCTCGATGGGCTTGCCCGGCTCATAGGGCTTGAGCTGCTGAACGCCACTGTTGGCAAGTTCGATGTAGTCGCAAGTCATGATGACTCCTTTGCCTGCCTGAGCGGCACGCCTGGCGAATTCAATGGGTTCTATCTAACGCTTGGCGCTTGGTGCCATCCACGGGCATCTTCACCAAGCACGCCTCAAAACCACTGTAGGAGCCATGCTTGCATGGCGAATTACCGAAACCTTCGCCATGCGAGCATGGCTCCTACGGTCACACTATCCTGAAGACGGGCTACAGCACTGCCTTGGGGTACGAGCCCAGCAGCTTGATGGTGTTGCCGGCCGCTTCCAGCTTGTCCAGTACCGGCTGCAGCTTGCCATCTTCCTTGTGCCCTTCGCAGTCCACGAAGAACACATAACTCCAATTGGACGTCCGCGAGGGCCGGGATTCAAGGCGGGTCAGGTTGATACCTTCATCCCGGAATGGTGCCAGCACCTCATAAAGCAGGCCCGGGCGGTTCTTGCCGCTGATCATCAGGCTGGTCTTGTCGTTGCCGGACGGCGGTGTGTCCTGGCGGCCGATGATGATGAAGCGGGTGGTATTGTCCGGACGATCTTCGATGTTGCGCTGCACCGCTTCCAGGCCATACAGCTCTTCCGCCATTTCCCCGGCAATGGCCAGGGCATTCCACTCGTCCTTCAGGCGACGGGCCGCTTCCGCGTTGGAGCTGACGGCAATGCGCTCGACGCCCGGCATATGGGCATCCAGCCACTGGCGGCACTGGGCCAGGGTCTGCTGATGGGAATAGACCCGGGTCACCTTGTCACGGCGGGTGTGTTCACCGGCCAACAGGTGATGGTGGATGCGCAGCTCCACTTCGCCACAGATTTTCAGGCTGGAGGTCATGAAGGTGTCCAGGGTGTGGTTGACCACCCCTTCGGTGGAGTTTTCCACCGGCACCACCCCGTAGTGAGCGGCCCCGGCTTCCACTTCCCGGAAAACCTCATCAATGGCACCGAGCGGGACGCTTTCCACCGCATGACCGAAATGCTTGAGCGCCGCCTGCTGGGTAAAGGTGCCTTCCGGCCCCAGAAACGCCACTTTCATGCGCTGTTCCAGTGCCAGGCAGGCGCTCATGATTTCACGGAAAAACCGCGCCATGGTTTCGCCATCCAGCGGCCCCTGGTTGCGCTCTTTGACCCGGCGCAGCACCTGAGCTTCCCGCTCCGGACGGTAGAACACCGGGTTGGGATCCGTGGCGATCTTCACCTCGGCCACCTTGTGAGCCAGGGTGGCACGCTCGTTGAGCAGGTCCTGCAGCCGCTGGTCCAGCTGGTCGATCTGATCACGCAAATTTTCGAGAGATTCGGTCATGGCGGTCCCCGCTCAGCCGTTGCGTTTTTCGAAGTCCGCCATAAAGGCGATCAGCGTATCCACTGCGGCTTCCGGTACCGCATTGTAGATACTGGCGCGCATGCCCCCCACGCTACGGTGGCCCTTCAGGTTCAACAGGCCGGCCTTGTCCGCTTCGCTGAGGAACTGTTTGTCCAGGTTGGCATCGGCCAGCACGAAGGGCACATTCATCCAGCTGCGGCTGATTGTCTCCACCGGGTTGCTGTAGAAGCCACTGTTATCAATAAAACCATACAGCTTTTCGGCCTTGCGCTGGTTGGTTTCTGCCATGTTGGCCACCCCGCCCTGCTTTTTCAGCCACTGGAACACCAGACCGGCCAGATACCAGGCGTAGGTGGGCGGCGTGTTGTACATGCTGCCATTGTCCGCATGGGTCTGATAGTTGAGCATGGCAGGCACATGGGCACCGGCCTTGCCAAGCAGGTCCTTGCGCACGATGACCAGGGTCAGGCCAGCGGGGCCGATATTCTTCTGGGCGCCGGCATAAATGAGCCCGAACCGGTTCACGTCGATGGGCCGGGAAAGGATGGTGGAGCTCATGTCTGCCACCAGCGGGCTGTCACCCACCTCGGGAATAAAGCTGTACTCCAGCCCCCCGATGGTTTCGTTGGGGCAGTAGTGCACATAGGCCGGGTTGGCAGACAGCTGCCAGCTGTCCTGGGGCGGCACGGTGGTGAAATTGGTGTCTTCGCTGCTGGCGGCTACGTTGATGTTGCCGTAGCGGCCCGCTTCCTTGATGGCCTTCTTCGACCACTGCCCGGTGTTGATGTAATCCGCGGTTTGCCCTTCGCCCAGCAGGTTCATGGGCACCATGGCAAATTGTGTGGAGGCACCGCCCTGCAGAAACAGCACGGCGTAATCCTCGCTGATACCCATGAGATCGCGCAGATCCTGCTCTGCCCTTTCGGCAATCTCCACGAACACCTTGTCCCGATGGCTCATTTCCATGATGGACAGGCCCATGCCCTGGTAGTCGAGCATTTCCTGACGGGCCTGCTCCAGAACGTCCGTCGGCAGCGCCGCGGGACCTGCGCAGAAGTTATAGGCGCGGGACATGCATTTTCTCCGTGACTAGATTGAAAGTAGCAAACCGGTTAATCAAAGAAGCCCGGTAACACCGGGCTCGGGTAATTCGTCGAATCATTGAGAAAACACCGTAGGAGCACCTCGAGAGGTGCTCCTGCAGGTTATTCCTCGGCGTCGTCGGAGGCGTCAGACTCCGGTGCTTCAGGGGTAACATCCCCCTCTTCCAGCACCTCACCTTCTTCGATGTCGTCCTCATCGCCTTCCAGCTCGGGAATGGTGGCCAGGCCACACAGTTTTTCGCCCTCGCCCAGACGAATCAGGCGCACGCCCTGGGTGTTACGGCCGGACGTACTGATCTGGTCCACACCGGTACGCACCAGGGTGCCCTGGTTGGAAATCAGCATGATGTCCTCGCCACCGAACACCTGGGTGGCACCGACCAGTTCACCGTTACGCTCGTTGATCACCATGGCAATCACACCCTGCCCACCACGGCCTTTGGTGGGGTACTCGGTGAGCGGGGTACGCTTGCCGTAGCCATTTTCGGAAGCGGTCAGGATCTGGCCCTCTTCCTGCGGCACGATCAGGGAAATCACGTCCACCCCTTCGGCCAGCTTGATGCCACGCACACCACGAGCCAGACGGCTCATGACGCGCACCTTGGACTGATGGAAACGCACGGCCTTGCCGTTGCGCGCCACCAGCATCACATCTTCATCGCCGTGGGTAATGGCCACATTCACGAGATGTTCGCCTTCCTGCAGCTTCACGGCGATCAGGCCGGAGCTGCGCGGACGGGCAAAGTTGGCCAGGGCAGTACGCTTGACGATGCCGCTGGAGGTGGCCATGAAAATAAACGGACCCGGCACGGTATCGACCACGGCCTCGGCCTCATCGCCGTCTACCGTCTCGTCGATCACCTCATCCGCATCAATCACATCGTCTTCGTCCGCTTCCGTTTCCACGCCGGCGGCTTTCTGCTGACGCACCATTTCCGCGTCCAGACGCAGGATGGCGGTAATGCGTTCATCATTGCCCAGGGCCGGCAGCAGATTGACGATGGGCTTGCCACGGGACGCGCGCCCCCCCTGGGGCAGCTCGAAGGTACGCAACCAGAACACCTTGCCCGCGTCAGTGAACAGCAACAGGGTGTCGTGGGTACCCGCCACCAGCAGGTGCTCCACGTAATCCTCATCCTTCAGCTGACCGGCGGACTTGCCGCGACCACCGCGCTTCTGGGCCCGGTAGGTGTCGATAGGCTGCATCTTGGCGTAACCCCCGTTGGACAGGGTCACCACCACGGTTTCTTCAGCGATCAGGTCTTCCATGCTCAGATCGAGACGGGACGTGACGATTTCGGAACGGCGCTCGTCGGCATATTCCTCGCGGATCGCTTTCAGCTCGTCACGAATGACCTGCATCAGGCGCTGCGGGTCCGCCAGGATCAGCATCAGCTCGGCAATCTGCTCCAGCAGCTCCTGATAATCACTGATCAGTTTTTCCCGTTCCAGGCCCGTCAGCTTCTGCAGGCGCAGATCCAGGATCGCCTGGGCCTGTTCCGGGCTCAGGTAATACAGGCCCTCACGCAGGCCGTACTGCTCGTCCAGGCCATCCGGACGGGCCGCATTTTCACCACCGGCACGCTCCAGCATTTGCATCACGTCGCCGGGAGTCCAGCCCTTGGCCAACAACTTCTCTTTGGCTTCCGCGCCGCTGGGAGAGCCCTTGATCAGCTCGATCACCGGATCGATGTTGCTCAGAGCGACCGCCAGACCTTCCAGCAGGTGGGCCTTTTCCCGGGCCTTGCGCAGTTCGAATACGGTACGACGGGTCACCACTTCCCGGCGGTGACGGATAAAGGCATCCAGCAATTCGCGCAGGTTCAGGGTCTTCGGCTGGCCATCGACCAATGCCACGGTGTTGATACCGAAAACCGTCTCCATCTGGGTCTGCTGATAGAGATTGTTCAGCACCACTTCCGCGTTTTCGCCACGGCGCAGCTCGATCACGATGCGCATGCCTTCCTTATCGGACTCGTCACGCAGCTCGGTGATGCCTTCGATCTTCTTGTCTTTCACCAGCTCGGCGATCTTCTCGATCAACCGTGCCTTGTTCACCTGATAGGGGATCTCGTGAACAATGATGGCTTCCTTGCCACTCTTGTCAGTCTGCTCGATTTCGGCGCGGGCGCGCATGTACACGCGGCCACGGCCGGTGCGGTAGGCCTGCACAATCCCGGCGCGGCCATTAATGATGCCGGCGGTGGGGAAATCCGGGCCCTTGATGTATTCCATCAGGTCGTCCGGCGTCAGGCTGTCGTCATCGATCAACGCCAGACAGCCATCCACCACTTCGCCCAGGTTATGGGGCGGAATATTGGTGGCCATGCCCACGGCAATACCGGAGGAGCCGTTTACCAGCAGATTGGGCACCCGGGTAGGCATCACATCGGGAATCTTTTCCGTGCCGTCGTAGTTGTCGACGAAATCCACGGTTTCCTTGTCCAGATCGGCCAGCAGTTCGTGGGCAATCTTGGCCATGCGCACTTCGGTGTAACGCATGGCGGCAGCGGAATCCCCGTCGATGGAACCGAAGTTACCCTGGCCGTCCACCAGCATGTAGCGCAGGGAAAACGGCTGCGCCATCCGCACGATGGTGTCGTACACGGCGGAGTCACCATGGGGGTGGTATTTACCGATTACGTCACCGACCACACGGGCAGACTTTTTGTAGGGCTTGTTCCAGTCGTTGTTCAGCTCGTGCATGGCGAACAGCACCCGGCGGTGCACCGGCTTGAGGCCGTCGCGCACGTCCGGCAGTGCCCGTCCCACGATCACGCTCATGGCGTAATCCAGGTACGACTGCTTGAGTTCGTCTTCGATGTTGACCGGGGTAACTTCTCTGGCGAGATCCGTCATAGCGATCCTTACTTTCCACAAGTATCGGAAAAGCCCCTGCGGCTTTCCCAAGCCGGCCCCGGATCGGGGCCGATTTCACAGCGTGCCCATGGCACCCTGTGCAGTCTGTTCTTATAGCAGCCCGCTCGCTGCCGACAGCGGCGGACCGGGCGTACATTCCCGCTTCTGGCACGAAGCCCGGAAAAGCCCCGGATGATAGCACACCCGGAGGGCTTCGGCGCCATAGTCAGACGCCATTGATGCAGAGGCGACCAAACAAGGGCAAGAGCGCCTCTGACACGCTATACTGCGGCGAAAATTGCCCCACCCTCTTCAAGGAGTTGTGCATGAGCGACAATCAGGCTGACCTGATCGTCCACGCCCGCTGGATTGCCCCGGTTGCGCAGAATCAGGCGCCACATGCCGAGGTACTGGAACACCATGCCCTGGTCGTCCGTGATGGCCAGATTGTCGACCTGCTGCCCAGCGCCCTGGCCAATGAGAAGTGGCAGGCCGAGACAGTCCAGCGGCTGGACAGTCACCTGCTGATCCCGGGCCTGATCAATGCCCATACCCATGCGGCCATGAACCTGCTGCGCGGCATCGCCGATGACCTGCCGCTGATGACCTGGCTGGAAAAGCATATCTGGCCGGCGGAAGGCCAGTTCGTCAGCGAACAGTTTGTCTTCGACGGCACCCGGCTGGCAGCGGCGGAAATGATCCGCTCCGGTACGACCTGCTTTGCTGATCAGTACTTCTTCCCGGCCAGCGCCGCCCGCGCCACCGTGGAAGCCGGGCTGCGCGCCAGCCTGTTTTGCCCGATCCTGGATTTCCCCACCCCCATGGGCGGCGGCCCGGAGGACTACCTGCGCCTGGCCACCGATGCCATGGACGAGTGGCGCCATGATCCGCGCATTCAGATCGGTTTCGGCCCCCACGCGCCCTATACCGTGTCCGATGGCCCGCTGCAGAAGGTGCTGACCCTGGCCGAGGAACTGGACGTGCCGATGATGATGCACGTGCACGAAACCGCCGGAGAGATCCAGATGGCGGTGGGCAACACCAGTGAGCGGCCACTCACCCGCCTGAAGAATCTGGGCCTGCTCTCTCCCCGCCTGCTGGCGGTGCACATGACCCAGCTTACCGAAGACGAAATTGCACTGGTGGCAGAAACCGGCACCCAGGTGGTGCACTGTCCGGAATCCAATTTGAAGCTGGCCAGCGGTTTTGCGCCGGTGGAAACGTTGCGCAGGGCCGGTGTCAATGTAGCCCTGGGCACCGACGGTGCCGCCAGCAACAACGACCTGGACATGATCGGCGAGGCCCGCACCGCCGCCTTTCTGGGCAAGGGTGTGAGTCTGCAGGCAGATGCCCTGCCCGCCAGCGAGATACTGCAAATGGCCACCCTGAACGGCGCCCGTGCCCTGGGCCGGGACGACCAGCTCGGTTCACTGGAAATTGGCAAGCAGGCGGATATGGTGGCCGTGGATCTGAACCGTCTGGAGACCCAGCCGGTCTATGATCCGGTGGCACAACTGATCTATGCGGCCAGCCGCGATCAGGTAACCCATACCTGGGTGGGAGGCCGTTGCCTGATGGACAACCGCAAACTCACGACCCTGAACGAAGCCGTGATTCTCAAGAATGCCCAGCAGTGGCAGGAAAAAATTGCCGGAGCCAACAGTGACTGAACAACAACCGCAGATTCCCAATGTAGACGCTGGCGAGATCGCCAAATTCAACGCCCTGGCGGAACAGTGGTGGGATCCCAATTCCGAGTTCCGGCCGCTGCATGACATCAATCCGCTGCGATTGAACTACATCGACGAACGCGTCAGCCTGCCCGGCAAGAAAGTCATCGATATCGGCTGCGGTGGCGGCCTGCTTTCCGAGGGCATGGCCCGGCGCGGCGCCGAGGTGACCGGCATTGATATGGGGGAAGCGCCCTTGGCAGTGGCACGCATCCATGCCGAACAGGCCGGCGTGCCCGTGGAATACCGGCAGATTCCCGCGGAGCAGATCGCCCAGGAGCGGCCCGCCCAGTACGACGTGGTGACCTGTCTGGAAATGCTGGAACACGTGCCCGACCCGTCATCCGTGATTCGCGCCTGTGCGGCTCTGGTGAAACCCGGCGGACAGATTTTCTTCAGCACCATCAACCGCAATCCCAAGGCCTTCCTGTTTGCCATCGTCGGTGCCGAATATGTGCTGCGATTGCTGCCTCGCGGTACCCACGAATACGCCAAGCTGATCAAACCCTCGGAGCTGGCGGGCTGGGCCCGGGACGCAGGCCTGGAAGTGAAAGACACCACCGGTATGGTCTACAACCCGCTGACCCAGGTGTACAAGCTGAACCGGGATGTGTCGGTGAACTACCTGATGCACGCTGTCAAAGGCGAATAAATGTCTCCCTGCAGGAGCGCCGCTTGAGGCGCGAAAAAACAGTTTCGAGGTACGAGTCACGAGTTGCGAAAAGCACAATCGGTTTGCTTTTCGCAACTCGAACCTCGTTACTCGCTTCGCTCGTTTCGCGCCTCAAGCGGCGCTCCTGCAGGGGGCTGTAGAGAGAATGTATGAACAAGCTTGAAGCCGTTTATTTTGATCTGGACGGTACACTGATTGATACCGCACCGGATTTTTATACGGTGCTCAATACCCTGCTGAAACAACATGGCCGGCCTGAGGTCAGCTATTCTGCGGTACGCGCCAATGTGTCCAATGGCGCCCGTGCCCTCACCGAACTGGGATTCGGCGTGGGACCCGAGGATGCGGCATTCCCCCCGCTACTGGAGCAACTGCTGGACGCCTACGAACAGCACCTGGCCGTGGACACCTGCCTGTTTCTAGGCATGGCGGAAACCCTGGACTGGCTGGAGGCCAATGGCTTGCCCTGGGGCATTGTCACCAACAAGCCTTCACGGTTCACCGGGCCGGTGCTGGCCGGGCTTGGCCTGGCACAACGTGTCGGCGCGGTCATCTGCCCGGACCATGTCAAACAGCGCAAGCCGGACCCGGAGGGTCTGTTAATGGCGGCCCGGCTGGACGGGGTCAATCCGGCCCATTGCCTCTACGTGGGCGATCACCTGCGTGACATCCAGGCCGGCCAGAATGCCGGCATGGCCACCGCCGTGGCAGCCTTTGGCTATATCGACGCGGACGATGACCCCCACGGCTGGCAGGCGGACTATTATCTGGAACAGGGCAGCGATCTGCTGCCCCTGCTACAAACCATGAACACTGGGAGTACGGCATGAGCGAGCTGTCATCCGTGAATGCACAGGCACTGGCTTACCAGTGCCCTGCCGATGCCTTCAAGGACCGCATCATTCTGGTTACCGGCGCCGGCGCCGGCATTGGGCGCTGCGCCGCCCTGACCCTGGCCCGCCACGGCGCCACTGTCATCCTGCTGGGTCGCACCCCGGAAAAGCTGGAAAAGGTCTACGACGAGATCAAGGCCGCGGGTGGCCCGGAACCGGCCCTGGCGCCAGTCAACCTGGCGGTGGCCCGGCCGGAGGACTTCCAGGAACTGGCGGGACTGTTCGACAAGGAATTCGGCCGCCTGGATGGCATCCTGCATAACGCTTCCGTGCTTGGCGACATCACTCCGCTGGAGCGCTATGGCGTCGGCACCTGGGACTCGGTCATGCAGGTGAATGTAAACAGTGCCTTCTACCTGACCCAGGCCATGTTGCCGCTACTGCGCGCCAGCGACGATGCACGCCTGCTGTTCACCTCCTCCAGCGTGGGGCGTAAGGGGCGGGCCTTCTGGGGCGCTTATGCGGTCTCCAAGGCCGCCACCGAAAACCTGGCCCAGGTCTTCGCCGAGGAGCTGGAAAATACCAGTAACATCCGCGTCAACACCGTCAACCCCGGTGGCACCCGCACGGACATGCGTGCCCAGGCCTACCCGGGCGAGGATCCTCAGACACTGAAAACACCGGACGAGATCATGGCCCCCTACCTGTTCCTGCTGGGCCCGGACAGCCGTGATGTGAACGGGGAATCCATCGACGCACAGCCTAAGTAACAGGACGCCCTGTTGGCGCGTCGCTGGCGGCGCGATTGAAGAAGTGACGAGTCACGAGAAACGAGTTCCGAAAGGCATAAACTCGACATTCGGGAAGGCCCGGTTTTCGCTTCTCGCAACTCGCACCTCGAAACTATGCTACGGGCCACCAGCGACGCTGCTACGGCAAACGTCTTACTTTATACCGAATAGATTTCCTTGCCACCATTGACCGTTTTGCCGTCGCTGGCCGTAACGCGGCCACCCCCTGCGCCAAAGCTCTCCCCTATTCTGCAAGCGCGTGTTAAACGTATTGCTCATAACAAGAATGCGGCATCAGGGAGATCACCATGCGCAGCCCGATTACTCTTTTCTTTCTGCTTGGTCTGTTGTGCTCATCGCTGAGCGCAGCCAATCTGACCCAGGCCCAGAAACAGCAACTCCAGACCCTGTTACCCGGAGTGACGCTGAACGATTCCACTCTGGAAAAACTCGAGGACGTGTTTTACACCAGAGAGATGCCGGTTCGCAGCCGACTAAAAGCCATCAGCCAGATGGTGGGACTGGACCAGATGCCCGCCGGCAGCACGCTGAAACGCACTATCTGCATCTGGGACATTGCCGGACGCAACGGACCTGTGTTCAACGCGGCCATGGAACAGCGGGCCCTGGCCGTGGAATACGGCATCAATCTGGACATGGTGCCCTATACCAACGAAACCGTGATGGTCGATGAATTCAAGGCCGGTCGTTGCGATGCTGCCCTGATGAGCGGACTGCGTGCCCGCCAGTTCAACCTGTACAGCGGCAGTGTGGATGCCATCGGCGCCGTGCCTTCCCAGAAGCATATGCAAACCCTGCTTCAGGTCCTGTCGCATCCGAGGCAGGCCGGCCATATGGTGCAAGGCGACTATGTGGTGATGGGAATCTTCCCGGCGGGCGCCGCGCATATTTTTGTCAACGACAGAAGCATCAGCTCCCTGGCCAAAGCCGCCGGCAAGCGGGTTGCGGTGCTGGATTATGATGAGACCCAGGCGGAAATGGTGGCGGCCATTGGTGCCACGCCGGTGACCACCGATATCGTCAGCGCCCCCAACAAGTTCAACAACGGTCAGATTGATATTCTGCCCGCTCCCCTGGTCGCGTATGAACTTCTGGAACTCTACAAAGGCATGAGCCCGGATGGCGGTGTGGTGGACTATCCGCTGACGCAGCTGTCCATGCAGTTGATCGGCCGCCTGGACAAGTTTCCCAACGAAGTGGCACAACTGATTCGTGAAGCCTCCTTTGAGGCCTACCCGGAAGTGATCAAACGCATCGAACAGGAAACCCGCCGGGTTCCTGATCGCTGGATGATTGCCATTCCGGACAAGGACAAGCGGGAATACGAAGTGATGATGCAGGATGCCCGCGATGCATTGCGCGCCCAGGAATATTACAGCGCCGACATGCTCAGCCTGCAGCGCAAGATCCGCTGCAAGTTCGATCCCACCCGCTCCGAGTGCAGCATCACTGAATAGGTAATGACGCGGCGTCATGTTGGCGCCGCGTACAATTGTCATACAGGCGGTAAAACTTCCCTTCTCTTTCGCATGCTATAAGCATCAAAACGAATGACAAAGGAAACGTCATGGGGAAGTACCGCACATTTTTCGCCGCGCTTGCGGGCTCTGCACTGCTCACTTTCGCCAGCACCAGTCAGGCCCTGACACTGACGCCCAAACAGCAGCAGCATCTGGCCGAGGCACGAGAGGAAATGGGACTGGGCCCGGATGAGATGCTCAAGCGTCACATCTGCTTGTGGGATCTGTCCGGCCGCTCCGGCCCCATTTTCAATGGCGCCACCAACCTGCGCCTGGATTTGCTGCGCTATAAAATTGATATCAGCCTGGAAGCCTTCACCAACGAAGGTGCCATGGTCGCGTCATTGAAAAATGGTCAATGTGACGCCGCCCTGATGAGCGGTTTTCGCGCCCGCCAGTTCAATCGTTTCAGTGGCACCATTGATGCCATCGGCGCTCTGCCTTCACTGAAGCATATGGACATGCTGATGAAGTCCATCGCATTGCCTCAGCTCAGTGAAAACATGGTAAGCAATAAATATCTGACACTGGCCGTCACACCAGCCGGTGCCGCCTACCTGTTTGTCAATGACAACAAGCTGAATTCGCTGGAGCGGGTTGCCGGCAAAAAAATCGCCGTACTGGATTTTGATCCCGGCCAGTCGAAGATGGTTGCCCAGATCGGCGCCACCCCCGTGGCCACCACGCTTGCCACCGCCCCCAACCAGTTCAACAACGGTAGCGTGGACGTACTGCCCGCCCCCCTGGTTGCCTATCAGGTGCTGGAACTTTACAAGGGCATGGAGCCCGACGGCGGCATCGTTGACTACCCCATCGTGCAGCTCACCGCCCAGCTGATCGGCCATACCGATCGCTTCCCGCCGGCGTTCGCCGCTGTCATTCGTGAAGTGGCCGCCGACAGCTTTTCCTCTATCCAGAAGGCACTGGAAAAAGAAGCGGGCAACATCCCGGAAAAGTGGTGGATTCAGGTAGACCATGGCGAAAAACAGGAATACGACAGCATGATGCGTGCCGCCCGCATGAAACTCCGGGAAAGCGGGTACTACGACGCCACCATGTTGAGAATCATGAAGCGTATCCGCTGCAAGCTGGACCCCCTTCGCCCGGAGTGCAGCCAGGAGACGGAATAACTCTCACCCAGCCCCCTCAGTTGGCATCGCGGCCAGCCACCCCGGCTGGCCAGCCAGCGACTCACCGGTCACGACTGTCACAATGGGCTATCAATCTGAAGTTGTCGCTTCGGAATCAAACAAGAAAATGCCCATGGAGGCCCCGTGACATTCTTTCGCCATCTGCTCATTCTCCCACTGCTGATTGGCGCTTTCTCCGCCAACGCAGACAACGCCCTGAACCTGACGCCGGCGCAACAGGCCGAACTGGAAAAGTTCGCCCCGGGGGTATCGCTCACCCCGGAACTGGCTGACAAGCTGCGTGCCATTGCCTACGACCAGGACCGCAGCCTGGACGATCGTATCCAGGCCATGCAGAAAGTGGCTGGCTTCAGTATGGGCGAACCCCTCAAACGACGTATTTGCATCTGGGATATTGCCGGCCGTGCCGGACCGATCTACAAGGCCGCCGAAGACCAGCGTACCCGCCTGCTCGAATATGGCGTGGATCTGGATATACAGGCTTACACCAATGAAAGCGTGGTGGCAGAAGATCTGAAAGCCGGCATCTGTGATGCAGCGCTGATGAGCGGTCTGCGTGGCCGCCTGTTCAACAAGTATACCGGCACCATTGATTCCATCGGCGGTCTGCCCAGCGACGAGCACATGAAGATTCTGCTGCAGGTGATGGCCAGCCCGAAATCCGCTGACAAGATGGTCAGCGGTGAATATGTCGTTCTGGGTCTCGCGTCTGCCGGCGGCGCCTACGTCTTCGTCAACGACAGGACCATCAACACCCTGGCCAATGCTGCAGGCAAGCGGGTCGCGGTACTGGACTATGACCCCACCCAGGCGGAAATGGTGTCGCAGATCGGCGCCACGCCGGTTGCCTCGGATATCGTCTCTGCCCCCAACAAATTCAACAACGGGGTCGTCGATGTATTGGCTGCGCCGTTGGTGGCCTATGAAATCCTGGAATTGTACAAAGGCATGTCACCGGACGGCGGCATCATCAATTATCCGCTGGCGCAGATCACCATGCAGCTGATTGGTCGCAAGGACAAATTCCCCAATGAAGTGGCCCAGCTGGTGCGCGAAGAGTTCTTCAACAGCTACCACCTGATCAAGGAACGCCTGGACCAGGAAGCGGCCAAGGTGCCCGATCACTGGTGGATCGAAATTCCCGCAGCGGATAAGCGCGAATACGAAACCATGATGCAGGAAGCCCGCCTGACCCTGCGCGAGAAAGACTATTACGATGCGGACATGCTGACGCTGCAACGCAAGATTCGCTGCAAACTCAATCCATCGAAAGGGGAATGTGCCAATCCGGTGGAATAAAGAATAGCTTCAAGTACTGGCTGCAACGCGGGCAGGGTCGTGTCGGAATAGCTCCCTGCCCGCGAGATTGACTTCGAACCCGCGCTGGAGTGTCGCTCGCAGCGCGATTCGGACCTTGGCATTAATGTAGGAGCACCTCTTGAGGTGCGAACCGAGCGTAGCGAGGCAAAAGAGGGTGGTCGTCAGCCGTTCTTTCTGGGACCTGTAGAGCTCTGAAATGCCTGATCGCCCTGCGGTCGATGTCCGCGCAAGCGCGGTTCGCGGCTCAAGCGCCGCTCCTACAGCCGCTTCGTAGTGAACATGGAGTTCAGGGAGCTTTTTGGCCTTTCCCAATCCAACCGGCTATGTAGTTGTAGCTGCCTTCAGTGCAGCAACCCGCCCGGCATATCATCAATTGCCCCGAACATATCCACACGGTTATCACTGAACATATCCATTTCCGGCGCCAGCACCTGCACATAGCGATCGAAATAAAGGAATTGCTTGAGCAACAGGGCAAATTCGCGCGGGAAGCGAATCCCGTGGCCTTCACCAATCTTCACCAGATCCATGAGCAGGCGGTTCACTTCCTTGTCATTGCGATCCGCCTGCACCAGAGCGGACGGGTCAACCTGGCCCAGTGCCCCTTGCAGGCTTTCGATATCCCGTGCCAGGGCGGCCACATCCACTTCCTCGCGGGTCATGCCGATGATCGCCATGGCCTCCGCCATTTGACGGATATCGCCTCGGCCGATGGCGTCAAAGAACTTGGCCATGCCGTCCCAGGCTTCTCGACGGATTCGACCGACAATCCCGAAGTCGATGAATCCGACCCGACCGTCCTCCAGTAACATCAAATTGCCAGCATGCACATCCGCATGGAAGAAATCGCACAGCATCAGGCTGGAAAACCAGGTATTCAGGGCAGAGATCAGGGTTTCCGCCGGATCATCGGTATATTGCCGCAGGACGTTCATGTCCGTCAGAGGCACCCCGAAGAAGCGCTCCATGGTCAGCACCTTGCCGGTGGTGTGGGTCATGACCGGGTCCGGTGCTACCGCTGACGTGTTGCCGGTATCTCGCAGGAACGCATTGAATGCCTGCAGGTTATGGGCTTCCTTGATGAAGTCGCACTCCTCCAGCATGCCGGCCTGCAACTCCTCGATTACCCCGGAAATGGCAGAGCGGGACAGCCCGGGAGCCAGACGTTCGGTAACCCGGGCCGCAAAGTAGAGGAAATTGAAATCGGTCAGCAGCACATTTCGCACACCGGGGCGCTGAACCTTGATCACCACATCCTGTCCGTTTTTGAGCTTCGCCGCATGAACTTGCGCAATGGACGCACTGGCCAATGGCTTGGGATCCACGGACTGATAAAGCGACTCCAGGGGTTTCCCCAGCTCTTTCTCGATCGTTTCACGGATATAGTGAAACGGCAGTGCCGGGGTACGGTCCAGACAGCGCTGGAATTCCACCACATACTCTTCCGGGAAAATCGATGGGGAACTGGCAATAAACTGGCCCAGCTTGATGTACGTGGTACCCAGGGATTCAAAGGTAGTACGCAGCAAAGCCGGTACTGGCGGGCGATCGCCGAGCATCCAGTTAAGCCCCTGGCGCCCCACCACCCCGAGGGTTTCCAGGATGCGCAGGCCGCCACGGGCAGTATTCATCGCCAGAGCGACGCCACTTCTCTCGCCCGCCAGCCAGCTTTTCATGTCTTTGATATCGGTATGATCAGTCATAATAAAGTCTTACTTTCCCGGTGGGTGCGCAGCACAACGTTACGTATTCCATCATAAAGCAAATTTATTGTTTGTAATTGCTTGCAGGCTTTTTTGTAATTGCCACTTGTGCCAATTGGCGGACTTTCGTACCTTTGATCGCGCTAATCCGAGAACAATAACAAGGAGCTTTCGAATGGGTTCTCTGACCTTGACAAAAATGCTACGACATTCCCGTCTGGCCCTGGTAGGGGGCGCCATCATGGCTCTGCAAGGCTGTGGCGTCATCTACAAGACAACCGGGGACGTGCTGATCAGCTTCGGCCGCTCCGAGATGCTTCCCTACATGCTGACCTTCGACGATGTGCGCATGGCCTGTGTCACCGGCGAAGCGCAGACCCCGCTGCTGATGGCATTTGAACGCGTCGGCTCGCATCCCGAGAAGCTGGGCGCCATGGTTTACACCACTGCCGCCACCTGTGCAGAACAGATTGCCATTGACGCCGAGCTCCGCTACATGCGTGGCGTCAAGGATGGCAATGTGAATGAAGCCCAGGACGCACGTATTGAACAGAAACGCTGGTCGGCCATTGCGGCCAAGCGCCAGTACACCGCCTACCAGAACATGAAGACCGCCTTCGGTGAACAGAAAGAAGGCGAATGTCCCAAGCTGAAGACCGACTTCGACGAGCTGGTGTGGATGATCGGTAATATCTCCGGCGTCCAGGCCCTGCTCAATGATGGCGCATCTGATGGGGCGGTGGGTGTCCCCCGCGATATCGCCGCCAAGGTTGAGCGCAACATGAAGTGCCTGGAGAACGACAAGTGGTGGGGTGTACCCCGTGGTACCCGTGCCGCGGTCTGGAACCTGCTGCCGATGCTGGCTCCGCCCAACGCCGAGCCGTGGAAGGAACTGGAAGCCTCTGCCAAGGCCGGCTTCGATGGCGGTGTTCGACTGGGTAGCGCCCTTTACGCCATGAGCGCCTTCAGCAAGGGCGATGACGAGCGTATGCGCAAGGCCATCCGTGACTTTGCCGCCAACGACCAGAATCTGGATCCGGAGTACTCCATGATGGATGCCATTGCCGGCTTCATTGTCACGGGTATTTCCGACCGGGAATGGACAGAAAATACCGGTAAGCGCACCCCCATTGGTGGGCTCGGGACATTCTGGGATGACGCCGCCAAATCCGGGCCGGCGATCAATATTGACGATTTGCTGTAAGCCTGTTTGCGGCCCCTTGGGGCCGCTTTGAATTAGATTAAGAAGTAACCAGGAGACATGCCATGCGCTATTTGAAGGCGTTTACCACAGCAGCGACTGCTGCACTTGCACTGACAATCAGCCCCGCCCAGGCCGCCGAGGAGCGGTCCATGTGCGTGTTCGATATCATTGGCGCCAACGGTGATATCTACAACATCATGAAGGACTACAAGACCGCCGCTCTTGGCTGGGGTGTAGACCTGGAGCTGAAGCCCTACACGGATGAGAAAATCGCCGCCGAGGACCTGAAAGCCGGCCAGTGTGATGCTGCCGTCCTGACAGGCATCCGGGGCCGCCAATTCAATAATTATACCGGCAGCCTGGATTCCATCGGGGCCATCCCCTCCTATGACGCCATGCGCACCGTGGTCACTGTTCTGGCCAGCGGCAACCCTTCCATCAACGAGAAGCTGGTTTCCGGCCCCTATGAAGTGGGTGGTATTGCCCCCATGGGTGCGGCCTACCTGTTCGTGAAAGATCGCACCATCGATACCGTGGGCGAGCTCTCCGGCAAATCCATCGCCGTACTGGAATACGACAGCGCCCAGGCCAGCATGGCCTCCCGCGTAGGCATGTCTCCGGTGATGTCTGATATCACCAACTTCTCCGGCCGTTTCAACAACGGTTCCGTGGATATCTGCTTCGCTCCCATTGCGGCCTACTCTGCACTGGAACTGTACAAGGGCATGCAGCCGGATGGTGGCATGATCGATTACGTACTGGGGCAATTGACGGCCCAGGTGATCCTCAAAAAAGATCGCTTCCCGGACGGCTTTGCTGACAGCTCCCGCAAATACATGCTGGGTCAGTTCGATCGCGCCATGACCGTGATCGAGAACGCCAACAACGAAGTCGACAAGAAATGGTGGATCCGCATCCCCGAGGCCGACAAGCTGCGTTATGACGAAATGATGCGCGAGGCGCGTATCGCCCTGACCAACGACGGTGTTTACAGCAAGGACATGATGTCCCTGCTGCGCAAGGTGCGCTGCAAGGAAGAACCTTCCCGCGCCGAATGCGTTAATCCGGTCGAGTAAGCGCAGTACTGACAGCGGGGCCCCAGTGGCCCCGTTTTTCCCTAGCAACCTAATTTCTGTCACCCGGCGTCGCTCTGCCGGGTAGTCAAGGTGTTTACACTGCCATAGAATGCGGAGAACAAGGCCTGAGGGCCCGCGGGTAGCCTTTTCCCCGTAATCCAGGCGGTATAACAATAACCGGGTGCACAATGGATAAAACTTCTTCTATGAAAATGGCAAACCGTTCTGTCGGTGAATGGTTGTCATCGTTACCTACCCTGATTCTCCTGTTGCTGACGGTTTTTCTCGCATCTGGGGAAGTGATTCACTCCCAACTCCTGAAGATTGGCGAAAATACCTGGGAAGGCTATTTCCAGTTGCGGGGGGCCGGCATTCTTCAGGAGCCGACCTGTAACCCGGACGCCAATCTTGACGATCAACTGGAAGCCGCCGTCGCCAGGAAAAAACAACAGATGGCGGACGACCCACTGGCCGGGATGTTCGGCACCGAGGTCAACGAGGACGCTCTGCGCCAATCCCTGGAAGCTTCCCAGCAAATCTGCCGTGAGAAGTGGGCCACCTACAACATGGTCCAGGAGAAGGTCACGCCCGGCGTGATTGCTTTCCGGACCCTGGAAGGCGGCGTAGCAAAGGTGGTCACCTCCCTGGGCCACTACAAACGGTTGCTGCTGTGTATTCTGGTGATTATCTGTGCCGCCACCGCCACCCTGACGCGCCACCATATTTCCCTGCGCCCGGCGCAAACCCGCAAGGACCATTTCGTATCCAGCCTTGGCCAGCTTTCCGCCAACGTGATGCTGCTGATGTCCGCCTGGGTTTATCGTGGCGAGGAAGTGAGCGCCATGGCTGACGGTGTACAGGTGAACCATTTCTACCTGCACCAATTCTGGATTGCCGGCTTTGCCCTGCTCTCCCTGGCCGCCCTCTGGCAGCTGATCAAACCGCCCAAGGATCTTGAGGAAGGTGGCAGCTGGGGCAAGGCCCTGCTGACCATTCCGCTGTACAGCTTCATGTGTATCACTGCCGGCATCCAGTTCGTCAGCCAGGGCTACTACCACGGGATCAGTGTCTACCTGGGCATGATGATGGAACTGTCTACCCTGTTCCTGAGCCTGGCCCTGTACATCTGGATCGGTATGATGCTGCGCCAGACCAAGATGGCCCACCTGGTGTTTGATGTACTGCGTCCGTGGAAGATGTCCCCGGAACTGATGTGTTTCGTGGTACTCGCAGTGACCGCGATCCCCACCGCCTACACCGGGGCATCCGGTATCTTCGTTATCGCGGCCGGTGCCACTATTTACAACGAACTGATCCGTGCCGGCGCACGCAAGCAACTGGCTCTGGCCGCTACCGCCATGTCCGGCTCCATGGGTGTGGTACTGCGTCCTTGTCTGCTGGTCGTGATCATTGCTGCCCTGAACAACTCGGTCACCACCGATGAACTGTTCACCTCCGGCCTGAAGATTTTCGGTCTGTCACTGCTTCTGTTCTTTATCTACAGCCAGTTTGCCCGCACCGAAGCGGCCCGAATCGCGCCTTTCTCCGAGGCCGTACCGGCCAGCATCAAGCGCCTGGTACCGCTGCTGCCCTATGTGATCATCATGGGCACCGTCGTGGTATTCTTCCGTGACCTGCTGGATACCGAACTCAACGAAAACTACGCACCGATCATCCTGCCGGTGATGCTGCTTGCCATTCTCATCTTTGAGAAACTGAGCAATAAATCCGTGCATCTTTTCACCCTCGTATTGGTGCCTCTGCTGGCTTACTCCCTGTACAACCTGGTGGGTATCAATGCCGCGCTGGATGCGGGCAACATCCCCACCGGCACCTCTGCCGAGGACCTTGAGGCCTTGTTCTGGGGCCTGCTGTGGAGAAACTTGCTGCTCGGCGCCGCGGTCGTGCTCTACTACGTGTTGAAACAACCCGAAGAAGATCCCGATTACCGTGAGGAGCCCGGCGTCGGCGACAAGCTGGAAAACTCCCTGCGTTTTGCCACCAATGAAACCACCGGCCACATTGGCGCCCTGCTCATGCTGATGGCACTGTCTGTGAGTGTAGGCGGCATCATCGAGCGCTCCGGTGTGATGGAGAACCTGCCGGAAACCTTTGCCAACGTCTGGCTGGCCATGACCCTGCTGGTGGTGACCATGGTGATTATCGGCATGATCATGGACCCCTACGGGGCTGTGATCCTGGTCAACGCCACGATCGCCCAGATTGCCTTCGACAATGGCATCGCACCATTACACTTCTGGATGATTACCCTGGTGGCCTTCGAACTGGGTTATCTGTCACCGCCGGTGGCATTGAACCACTTGTTAACACGACAAGTCGTGGGTGAGGCCGAAGTGGAGTCCGCCAAGCTCAAGGAAGGCAGCTTCTTCCGTCGCTATGAGAAGTTCCTGCTTCCCATCGCGGTCATGCTGACGGCCCTGCTGCTGGTCTCCTACGTACCGTTGCTGTCCGATACAGTGCACGAGTACATGTTCCAGAAGATCGAGATCGGCGGCTAAACATTACGTCGGTTTCACCTCAAAAAAGGAGCCTTCGGGCTCCTTTTTTTGTCTGCCTTTTCGAGCCAATTCTGAGTAAGCCCCCCTCCCCCCGTAGCCCCTCAGGGATCAGCTGCAATACCAGTTTCCTATCGTCGATGAATAACTGATACTGTAAAGTATCCGGATGAAACAGGGAGATGGCTGATGAATAAAACACAGGGGTCCCGGACTCCCCGTGAAACAGAACCCTTGCCGAAAACGGTCAAACCCGCCCTGCTGTTTCTTCTGTTCCTGGCAGGGGTGGTCGCGACCATGGCGATTGCCGCCTACGCAGTCGACAGAATGATTTACGGGTAAATCCTATGGCAACGGCAATGGACAATCGTCGCTTCCCCCGCACCAGCCGTGAAGAAAACCTGGCGCTAACCTTGCTGCCCAGCCAGTCCGGCTCGCTGGACCCGGCCGATCGCCTGTATTTGTCTACCCACGATATTTCCCTGGCCGGCATCAGTGTCGAGCTTCCTGCTCCAATCAAACCGAACACGGATGTGGAGCTGTGGGTGGCGTTGCTGGAAGACCATGGCACTTACCACCTCTACGGCACCGTCGCCTGGTGTGCGGCCCCGGAAGGCCAGCTGTTGGCTGGGATTGCACTGGATCTGGAACGGGCAGATGGCCGCCTGTGGGCCGCCCACTTCGATGACGACGGTTTCTTCAGTGACTGAATCGCTGTTCCAGCGTGGCAGTCAGTACCAGCAGTTTCGTCCCACCTATCCTCCTGCCCTGTTCCAGTGGCTCGCTAACCAGTGCCCCTGTCGTGATCGTGCGATGGACCTGGGCTGTGGCAGTGGTCAGGCCAGTCGGGGTCTGGAGCCCTGGTTTCGGCAAGTAATAGGTGCAGATATCAGCCATCCACAGTTACTGGCTGCCCCACCCTCGTCGAGCCACTATCTGGTCAGCGTGGCCCACCGGCTGCCGCTGGCAGACGCCAGCCTGGACCTGATTACTGTTGCCCAGGCCTACCACTGGTTTGATCAAACCGCCTTTCAGGCAGAGGCGGAGCGCACCTTGCGCCCTGAAGGAGTGTTGGCCCTGATCAGTTATGGGATCTGCGAGGTTGCTGGGCTGGAAGGCATGATCCGGGATTTTCATGACGGCCCGCTGGCTCCCTGGTGGCCTGCGCAGCGGGCCCAGGTGGTTGCCGGCTACCCGGATGCCTCCCTGCCCTGGCCGGCACTGACTTACCCCGGCGACAGCATTACCCTCGACTGGTCCGCCACCGACATGCTCGGCTATCTGGACACCTGGTCCGCTCTCGTTCAGGCCGCCCGGGCCGGGGAGTCCCTGCTGGACGACTTCGCACCGAGATTGAAACAAGCCTGGGGGAAGACACAACGCACAGTACGCTGGCCCCTGCGGGTGCGGGCCTGGCGCAAACAGTGAACAGTGAACAGTGAACAGTGAACAGTGAACAGTGAACAGTCTCAGGCTGCAGTCTGAGACAACGCCATCAAGTCTTTTTCTGCTTTTTCAAAAAAAGGCCGCACCCACTGGGTGGGCGCGGCCTTTTGCCTTTCAGATCAAACCCCGCAAACTCGCGACGCAGTTAACTATTCACTATTAACTGTTTCCTACTTAGCTGCTTCCGGAAAGTGCTCACCCAACAGTCCAGCCAGGCGGTCCAGCCGTTTGCGGCGGCGGGCCAGGCCGAAGACGTTGAGCAGTCGGGTAGCCCAGGTGAAGGCGGTAACCAGGGTGTCGCCACCGCGACGGGGGATCACATGCACGTGCACGTGGGGCACATGCTGATTGGCTTCACGGCCATCGTTGACCACGATATTGTGCGCCTTCACCGCCAGTCCGGCGCGTTTCTGGGCCATGATGGTACGGCGAGCCAGGTCCATAAGATGATGGGTCAGGCTGCTGTCCAGTTGCTCCAGCAAGGGGGCATGCTCCTTGGGAATCACCAGACAGTGGGCTTCGCGGATCGGGAACAGATCCAGGATCACCATGGCTCGCTGATCCTCATAGACCACACTGGCAGGTAATTTGCCGTCGCGGATCTGGCAGAAAATGCACTCGCTCATTGGGGATCAGCCATGGCGGTCTGTTTGCGACGCTGACGCCACAACTCCAGCACGGCCGCAATCAGCGCCACCACCAGCATGGCCAACAAGGGCCCTCCGGCCCGCCACAGACTGACATCGTCCTGGGCCAGGCCATCAAACAGCGTCACCACCCATGCCGGGGCCCACTCATCGTGCTGGGGCGACACCGACCAGGGGGTCAGCAACAATGCCGTCAGCAGGATACGCAGCGGCACCTTGGCCCAGATTGCCAGCGGTCGGGTGAGCCACCACCAGACAAAAAGCACGCCTACGCAACCCAACAAATAGGCCAACCAGCCCCACATATACGCTTGTGTTGTCACAGTGACTCCCAGTTTGATGCTGACAGAGCGACCCGAAGTGGCGGGTAAAAGACCGCGCCTATTGGCTCAGGTCCATCCTACTCTATCCAATGAATAATATGCTCTTCCCAATCATCTTCGTGCACAAGCTGCTCGGAGACGACCCGCCCGGCGACGCTGATGCCCGCCTGCCGGACGGTCCCCTCCTCCCCGCTGATCAGCGGATGCCAGTCCGCCAGCGGCTGACCATGAGCCCGTAGCCGGTAGGCGCAGCTGGAAGGCAACCAGTCCGTGTTGCGGGCCACCGCCTCGGTCACCTGGATGCAATCCGGCACCTTGCGAAAGCGGCTATCGTACACCCGGCACTGACATTTCTGGCTATCCAGATAACGGCAGGCCAGATTGGTAAAGGCCAGCTCGCCGCTGTCCTCGTCCTGCAGTTTCACCAGACAGCATCGGCCGCAGCCATCACACAGCGCTTCCCACTCGGCTTTCGACAACTCCCCCAGGGGCAGTTCCCAGAAACGTGTGCGCAGACCGTTTTCAGGCATCCGGCCCTGCCGGTTTATCCGGGTGGCCGTCGGCCATGAACATGTCTTCATCCGGCGGCGGCGGCATTTGCAGATAGAACCCCTGATCACGGATCTTCTCCATCACCTGCGCCACGTCCGCCCGGGCAAGCGGCCGGTCCGGGGACAGGATCATGTCATTCACATGGATGGGGGTGCCGAATTGCTTGAGCAGCACCTCAGGGAGATCCTTGAGGCCTTTCTGGCGATCCACGAACAGATACATCCCCGCCTTCTTGCGGGTCTTGTAAATCGAGCAAAACAGCTTGCCCTTCAACATCAAAGCAACTCCAGCAGGGGCTTGGTCACAATCTCGTTACGCCAGCCGGTGAGCGGCTCGGGCACCTGGTCCGGGTGACGAATCAGGGATTCCAGCCAGCGACGGCGCATCAGCACATCCGGTTTCATGTTCATGGATTCGGCAATCTCGCCGACCCGTTTACGCAGCATCTTGGCCCGTTTTTTCTGCTGGGCATCCGGCGGCCCCGGCAGGGGCTCAGGTGGCGTGCCACGCCGGCCCGCTTCGAGCAGTTCCAGCAGGGTATCACCATCCCGGCGGATCACCTTGGGGTGCAGACCCAGGTCAGAAAACAGGCCCCGGTCGCTGCGGGAGGAGCGGGCCAGATCCAGTAGCTGGGCATCCTTGAGGATAAACCCCTTGGGCAGGTCCCGCTCCCGTGCCATGCGATCCCGCCAGGGAGTCAGCACCGCCAGCACCGCCAGCGCCTGCCCCTGTAACAAGCCGGCACCTTTCACATTACGCCAGGCCTTTTCCGGAGCGGTCACCGTCCGTGCCTGTTCGAGCAGACGCTGACACTCTTCCCGCCACCAGCTCTCACGGCCCAGATTCACCAGCCGATCCCGCAGGATATCGGTCACCTCGGGCAGATATTTCACATCGTCCTCGGCGTAGAGCAACTGCTCCTGACTCAGAGGCCGCTTGAGCCAGTTGGTGCGGGTAGCGCCCTTGGGCAATTCCACCCCGAGCAACATCTGCACCACCTTCTGGTAGCCCAGTTGCATGTCCTCACCGGTGAGAGCAGCAGCGATCTGGGTGTCCTCGATCACCGCCGGGTAATCACCAGTAAAGGCGGCGATGGCTTCCAGATCCTCGGAACAGGCATGCATCACCAGAGGGTGCTGCTGGAACAGGGGCGACAGCGTGGGGCCATTGACCTGCGTCGTGTCGATCAGCCGGATCTGCTCACCATCATGGACCTGAACCAGGGCCAGTTGTGGCCAGAAGGTGCGCTCGCGCATGAATTCCGTGTCCAGGTACAGGGGCGTTGCCGCCGCCAGTCCGGACTGCCAGGTGGAGATGTGGTCGCTGTTGTCGCACCAGAGGTAAGCCATGAAGTCGCCTGAGTCTGAATTGGCGACGATTATACGGGCTCCGGGCAGCCTTTTTCAGCATCGCAGGCCGCCGATTGGCCATTTATCCCCCCTTCGCCCTGATAACCGCCGGCAACACTGTGAAAATTTGCACTCAAGGAGCCGATTAACCGTGAAATATCCTGGCCTGCGCTCAATTTCCCGGCACTTTTCTGCTACCCTTTGCGCCGCACTGAAAACCGCACAGGAATAACCCATGAGCACGAAACTGGTACTGGTCCGCCATGGCCAAAGCGTTTGGAACAAGGAAAACCGTTTCACCGGCTGGAAAGACGTGGATCTCACCGATCAGGGCCGCGAAGAAGCCCGCACAGCTGGCGAATTGCTGAAGGAAGCAGGCTTTGAGTTCGATGTGGCTTACACTTCCGTGCTCAAGCGCGCCATCCGTACCCTGTGGACCATTCTGGACAATATGGACCAGATGTGGATTCCGGTGATCCGCGACTACCGCCTGAACGAACGCCACTATGGCGCCCTGCAGGGCCTGAACAAGGCGGAAACCGCTGCCAAATATGGCGACGAGCAGGTGCATATCTGGCGCCGCAGCTACGATACCCCGCCGCCGAAGATGGAGCGCGACGATGAGCGCTATGCCGGCAACTTCCGGGTATACCAGGGCCTCAGCGACAGCGAGATCCCCCTGTCCGAAAGCCTCAAGGACACCGTAGACCGTTTCGTGCCCTACTTCGAAAGCGAGATCAAACCGCAGATCGAGGCCGGCAAGCAGGTGCTGATCTGTGCCCACGGCAACAGCCTTCGGGCACTGGTGAAGTACCTGGGCGACATTTCCGACGAGGAAATCGTCAAGCTCAACATCCCCACCGGCGTGCCGATGGTGTACGAGCTGGATGACAACCTGAAGCCCATCAAGAACTACTACCTGGGCGATGCCGAGGAAGTGGCCAAGGCGGCCGAGGCCGTGGCGAACCAGGGCAAGGCGTAAGTCACACGGCAACGACCTGACGCAAAAGCCCGACCCGGGAAACCGGGTCGGGCTTTTTTGTTTCTGAGGGCAGATTAAAGCCGGACAGGCTCTGACAGTCGAGTTGAAAGTTAAAAGTTCAAAGTTAAAAAGTGCGCGATGGGTTGATTTTGAGCGGCCATGCCCGCGCCATTAGCGTTAATCGCGGGCACACCATTCCTGCCTTTGACAACTTAGTCCGCGTTTCAACTTTAAACTTTGAACTTTCAACTACGCTGCTCAGACGTATCCCGGTCGCTACTCTGATCCTGCCGACCCGCCTCCCAGGCAGAAGCCAGGACGGCATCCTGGTAGGGGTTGCTGGTCACCCACCAGGCCGTCATGCGACCCCGCTCATAGGCCATGTCCACGCTGTCCTCCTCCGAGGCCTCCGGCGCCCGCCAGCGGGCCAGGCTACGCTGAACCAGGCTGCGCACATCATGGCTCACCACCAACAGACAGGGCACCAGCAGCAGGCTGACCAGGGTGGCAAACAACACGCCAAACGCCAGGGACACGGCCATGGGAATCAGGAAACGGGCCTGCACACTGGTCTCCAGCATCAGCGGCGCCACCCCGGCAAAGGTGGTCATGGAGGTCAGCATCACGGGCCGCAGGCGGCTGCTGACGCCTTCGATCACCGCATCACGAAGACGCATGCCATGGCTTCGCAAGGTATTGATGGCATCAATCAGTACCAGGTTGTCGTTGACCACCACGCCACTCACCGCGATGACCCCCACCAGCGACCACAATGTCAGGCTGTAACCCAGCAGGAAGTGCCCCAGGAAGGCCCCCACCATGCCGAAGGGGATTGCCGCCATCACCAGTAGCGGCTGGCCATAGCCGCCAAACAGCACGGTGAGCAGGAAAAATATGGCAGCCAGGGCAATCAGGTAGCTGATCGACAGATGATCCAGGAAGTCCTGGATCGCCGCCTGCTTGCCGGCCACCGTCCAGCCCGCCTGGGAATCGGCGGACTCCATGGGGGCCAACACCTGTTGCTGCAGTGCCGCCATCACCTGGGCCGGTGACGTCACATGTTCATCTACGAAAGCACTGATGGTCGCACTGCGGCGGCCATCGTAATGGCTGATCATGGCCGGCACCTGGCGTCGCTGCAGGTCGGCCACTGCCGCCAGCACAGTGATCTCCCCATCCGGCAGTTGCACCGGCAACCGTTCCAGGTCACTGATATGGCGACTGTCGCGGCTGGCCAGACGCAACATCACCGGCACTTCCTGATCCTGTTCGAACCAGCGATCCAGCTCGATACCGTGGAACGCATTGCGGATCTGCAGTCCCAGCTGCTCCACCCGCAGGCCCGCCAGTTTGCCTTCTTCCCGCAGGCCGATATCAACCAGGGTGCGACGGGAAGACAGGTTGTTGGCCACTTCATGGACCCCCTCCATGTTCGCCAGGGCCTGCGCCGTCTGCGCACTCAAACGTTGCAAGGTGGCCAGATCCGGGTGGAACAGATTGACGTGAATATCCGGCTTCACCTGCATCAGGCTGGCATGGAATTTGACCGACAGGGCATCGGCAATGGGGCCATGCTGCCCCCGCCACAGACTGGCCAGCTCCCGGGGAGACAAGGCGCTGGTATCTCCGCCAATGGCCAGGGTCACCCGTACCCGGAAGCGGGCACCCGGGTCACGGGCATTGGAGGTTTTCTGGCGCACCCCCTGCTCGGCAAACACCGCATCCACGGTGACCGGCTGCTGGTCAGCCTGCAATTGCGCTGATAGCTTGCGGGCGGAGCCTTCCAGGGCCTGCACCTCGCGCAGCAGCCGCGCCTCGCCGGTGCCCCGGGGGAACACCACTTCCGCCATCACCCGGTCGCCCTCCACCCGGGAAAACAACACCATGGTCAGCCAGCCGCTGTTGACCAGGGCGCAGCAGAAAATAAACAGCCCTACAAACACCACCACCAGCACATACCGCCAGCGCAGGGCCCGTCGCAGCAGTGGCCGGGCCCGGTATTCCAGCCAGCGATCCAGCCGGCTATTGATGCGCGTGGAGAGTTGCTCGGACTTTCGCCAGATCCCCCGGGCGGGGCGGTCATAGCTGAGGTGAGAGGGCAAAATCCACAGGGACTCCACCAAGGACAGCACCAGAATGGCCATGGACACAATGGGGATCACCCGCATCAGCGCCCCTTCCGGGCCAGGCAGGAACAGCAGCGGCGCAAAGGCAATCAGGGTGGTCAGCACCGCAAACAGGATCGGTCGCGACACCCGCTGGGCGCCGGCAATGGCGGCCTCCTGACCGGCCATGCCACCCTGGCGGCGCTGGTGATCAATACTCTCGCCGACGATCACCGCATCGTCGACCACAATGCCCAGCACCAGGATAAAGGCGAACAGGGAGATGGTGTTGAAGGATTCGCCCAGCACCGGCAGCAAGGCACAGGCACCCAGCATGCAGACCGGAATCCCCAGTGCCACCCAACCAGCCAGACGCAGGGTGAGAAACACCCCCAGCATCAGGGTCAGCAACACCAGCCCCTGCAGCGCATTGCGCCACAACAGATGGGAGCGTTCGCGAAACTGGGCCGCATCGTCACTCCACACCTGCAAGGCGACGCCCGGCGGTAACTGCGCCTGCTGCAGATAGCCGCTCACCGCCCCGGCCACGTCCAGCACGTTCTGGTCGCCGACCCGGTAGATATCCAGCGCTACCGCCGGCCGGCCGTCCAGCCAGGCGGCCTGACTGTCTCGGGAGAAACCATCCTCAATGCGGGCCACGTCGCCGAGACGCAACAGATCGCCCTGCTCGGACTGGCGAATCACCAACTGTTGATAGGCGCTGGCCTCTCCCGGTTGCTGGCCGGTCTGTAGCAGCCAGTCACCCCGGTCGCTGCGCAACAGCCCCCCGGCAACCCGCTCCACGCTTTCACGGGCGGCGGCGGCCATACCTTCCAGGGTGAGCTGATAGCGGTACAGATCATCCCGGGCCACGGTCAGCGCCATTTCCCGTTCCGGCAGGTTTTCGATATCCACACTGGATACCGCATCATGATTGAGCAGCTGCCGGCGCACCTGATGAGCCAGTTGATAGAGATCCTGGCGGGACAGGCTGCCACTGAGCAGCAGCCGCACCACCCGGTTTCGCACAATCAGTTCCTGCACCCGGGGGCGCTCGGCGTCGCCGGGCAAGGTATCAAGGGCTTCCAGGCGAGTGCGGATCTGCTCCAGCACGGCGCGGGTATCATGCCCCTTGAGCACATCCAGCTGCACCGAACACAACCCCTCCCGGGCTTCACTGATCAGTTCGGTGCCCCCTTCCACATCGTCGATGGCGGTTTCCACTGGCGTGCAGACCAGGGCCTCCACACTTTCCGGTGTGGCCTGGGGCCAGGCCACATAGATACCGATGCGGTCCAGCGGCACGTTGGGCAGGGTTTCCTGGCGGGTGTGGGGGATGGCCATCAGGCCGGCCAACAGCAGGGTGATCATCAGCAGGTTGGCCACCGCGCTGTTGCGGGCGAACCAGGCAATACTGCGGTTCACAGCGCTGTCTCAGTGGCAGAACGATCCGCCAGTCCGCTGGCAGGAGGACGGGGGTCGATACGCATGCCCTCCAGCAGCTGCAAGTCTCCGGCCAGCACTACCCGGGAGGAAGCGGTCACACCGTCGTGCAGATACAGGGAGTCATCATCGTGGTGCAGTATCGCCACGGATTGACGTCGCAACCGCTTGTCCTCATCCAGGACCCAGACAGCGTTCTCGCCAGCCTGGGCTGCCCGGGGCAGCACCGCCACATTTTTCGTCGGCGCGCCGCGCAGCTCCGCCTGCACCAGCACCCCGGGCTCCAGGGGCAAGCCGTCCTCGCTATTGGTGACCTGAACGATCAGGTGCATCATGCGGTTCTTGTTCAGGCCACCTTCGCGGCGCACCACCCTGCCCGACCACTGGCCGTCCCGGCCGGCAAAGCGGCCACGCAGGGTAACGTTCACCGGCTCCAGGGTGCCTTCATCACCGGGCATGATGCCCAGCAGTGCCAGCCACTCATCGCGAACCGGCAGCCGTACCTCCACCTGATCTTCCTGATACAAGCGAGCCAGAATGCTGCCGGCCTGTATCTGTTGTCCGGCCATGGCCTGGACGGCTTTCAGGCGACCACTGATCGGCGCCACCAGCTCCGTCTGTTCCTGATTCCGTTGGGCCTGGCGCAAGCCGGCACGGGCCGAGGCAAGACGGCTGTTGGCTTCGTCCAGTTGCGGTTCAAAGCGACCCAGCGCCGAGGAACGCTTGGCGGATCCCGAGACCCGTGCCCGCGCCCGGGTTTCCTCCAGATGCAGCCGCGCCGCATGGACGGCGTTCTGCTGGGCAGTAACGTCCAGCGCAAAGGGCTCCGGATCCAGCTTCAGTAATACCTCGCCGGCCGTCACCCGCCCCCCGTCTGCCAGTAGCGGCGATACTTCCTGCACCCGGCCGGACACTTCCAGACTCAGCGGCAATTCATGACGGGCACGCACCAGTCCTTGACTGTGCACCGGAATGACCACGTCCTTCCATTCCACTTGCCAGGAGTCCAGAGCCAGAATCGTCTCTTCGCTTTTCACCGCCGGCGGTGACGGCGGCACCAGATACAGGGCCGCCACCGCCAACGCCATGGCCAGGGCGGCCAGCAGAGCCACCAACGCGCGCAGACTCACAATCCGTTTCATGCCGTCACTCCCAGTCCCTCAACCCAACATTGCAGACATTCGCGCACCGCTGACTCCGGGGCGCCCAGGGACGGGTGCAGCTTCAGCGCCAGGCTCAAGCTGCCATTCACAATGATCATGCCGTTGGCTACCGGATGGGTGGGACTCCCGGGGCCACAGCAGGCGAATACCGTGTCGGGAGCCAGGCCTCCTGAAACGAAATCCATCTGCCACTCTCCCAGGTTGGAGAAGGAGCCGCCGTGGCGGGCACCGTTGAGCAGACGGCCACATAGCCAGTCCACCCCCCGCTGGCCAATCAGCCGACCAATTCGGGCAAGGTGCCAGTAGCGCCAGTGAATATTGGCTTTCAGATAGCGACGAATGGTGTGGTCCAGATGAGTCAGCGAATCGTCACTGTCCACCGTCATGTAAAAAGCACTGGACAGATTCATATCCGGCTTCGCCATGGGCACCACGCCGCGCATGTTCACCGGGAAGCACCAGCTGATGGGCACTGCATGGGTCATCAGGGTTTGCACCACGGCCCGATGCAGGGCCTGCAACAACAGGCTGTTGAGAGAGACCTGCAGCGCCTCGGCCCGCTGCCGCAGGGCAAGGGTTTGCCGTGGCGTCAGCCATTCCACCAGGGGCGCATCCGCCTGCTTTTCGGCCGTGGAGGTGAAGGCCCGCCAGGGGGGGGATTGCGGCTGGCGTCGCTCCGGCCGTGCCTGCCAGCGACGCCAGAACGCGGGCGGCCGGGTCTGGCGACTGAGGGGCATGGGCGGCTGACGCACGCCCATGCGCTTGAGGGATTCGGCGATGCCGCCCACCCCGTCATGGTCACGGTGCCGCAACGCCACGGTATGGCGCTTCCCAGACGCCGGATGGATGAAGATAAACTCAATCCGGTCATCAATACCGAGCCGGGCACGGGCTCGGTACCACATGCCGATATAGTCGGTTGCACTGGCACTCACAGGCGCGCGACCTCCACGTAGGGCAAACGCCCATCGAGCTGGTCACGAGGATCGCCATCGTAGCTGACCAGAAAATGCTGGCTCAGCAATAGCCGACGGCGATACCGGACCGGTACCTGCGCCAGTGGGTCCTGGGCAAAGAACCCGCAAACCAGCGCGTCATAGTGGCCATGGAAGCGACTGATCACATCGTCGAGCAACAGCTGCAACAGCTCCGGGCGATTATCCTCGACCACCAGGCTGTGCAGTGTCAGGTAGGACAACACCCCACCCGGTGGCGGTAATTTCATGCCGCCCCGCAGCAGGCTGTGTGTGTTGTATAGATGGCGCATGACTCCCATGCCACGGGCATAGCCCAGCACCCGGGTCTGCTTGATCCCCTTCTGATCCCAGAAACCCAGCAATCCTTTCAGAACGCCACCGATCCAGAGACCGATAAAGTTCCGCGGGCTGAGCCCGTAACAGTAGGCATCACCCCGCACCCGGGACACATCCCAGTAGGGGAAAAACTGTTTCTGTGCCCCCTGATATCGCAACAGCTGGGAAATGGCATCCAGGTCGGCCTCGCCGGTCTGGCGAATCACCACGTCATCAGGCAATCGCCGGCGGCGGGCCCGGGTATAGAGCATGCTGGTTTCGATGGTGCCGGAGGGATAGTAGGTGGGCAGCCCGGCGCGGCCACTGGCCACGGTAGACAGGGATGCCAGGTTGTCATGCAGCACCGTGGTCTGCATCCACTCGCCGTTTGACAGTTGCTGGCGCAACTGACGAAACAGCCGGTGCAGGATCATGCCGTTGCGATATTGCGGCGCGATGCGCAGATCGTGGGCGTAACGCACCGGCCTGACCTGGCCGTTGACCCAAACATGGCGCCAACCCACATTGTAGACGGCCCCGATTTGTCCCTGACCATCCCGTGGCTCTGCCACCCACACATCCGGCTCTTCACAGGTCACCCGGGCGCCCCGAAAATAATCCGGGTTCCGTTCAAAATTCAGGGTAACCGCTCCTGCCTGGGGCGTACCTTGCAGCAAGGACAGGATGGCACCGTTATCTTCTTCCCGGGCCTGGCGAATACGGTAGCTCACAACGCCACCTCCCGGGCCGATACCGGCGGCTCACGGAGCCACACCGGCAATGCACCCGGCCAGTACTGCAGGGACTCCATCTTGATATTGCCTTCAATCATGCCCCGCTCACGGCACTGATGCAGGTAACGCTCGCGCATGTCCGGGCGAATGACGCAGCGCAGCGGTGCCAGCTGTTCCAGGTTACGGGCCAGCTGGTAGTGGAAGTGTTGCTGCAGCGCCGCATCAAGGGCCTTCGCCACGTTACCCGTGTTTGCACTCTCCCCCTCCAGCAACAGAAGGTACCCGGGAGTGCCGTCACCGGTATCTTCTACGGCCACGGTACATACCGGCAGGGTTTTCGGTGGCAACGTCACCTGCGACAGGGAGGCATCCAGCGCTGCCGCGGTAAGCTTCTCGCCAACCAGATCCGTGGTGCCGGCACGGCCGAGAAACGTCAGTGCCGGAATACCGCCTGGCAGCCCATCCACCCGCACCAGATCCTTGAGCCGGTAACGGAGCAGACCACTGCCGGTACTCAGCAGCGGCATCACCTCCTGCCCCTGCTCCAGTTCCCAGGGCGCATAAATGGTGCCATCAGAGGGGTCCTGGAATTCATAGACATGGCTGCGATAAGCCAGCGCGTACTGGCCCTGATAGGGAATGGTGACGACTCCTTCCGTGGCCCACAGGCCCTTGCCCTGAAACGCGGCCTGCGGCAACAGACCGTGCAACTGCCGGGCCCAGGGGCTTGATGCGGCGGTATCCCAGGCGCTCACCAGTGCCAGCGACGGCCACAGAGTCATAAAGAAATCCGCACTCAAGCGGCCATCCCACTGACGCAGTAACGCCGCTGCGCGCGGAGAGCGCGGGCAACACTCGGTATGACTTCCCTTCATGCGCTGGCCCCAGGAACCGCTCGCCAATACCTCCGCCAGTTCCTCTCGCCACAGGGCCATGGACTTGAGCAGACCCAGGCCAAAGGTGGGGCTCCAGATGGACATCATCGCCAGGGAGTCATCACTGACCAGGTAAGCCAGGGTGGCAAACAGGGAATCCTCGGAAGTCCGTGCCAGGGACACATCCTGAGGGACCGCCTGGGTGGCCCCGGCCAGCAGGCGCTTGCCCATGGACATGAGCTGAATATCGTCGTTGATGTCCTCGCGCATGTTGTCACGCAATGACGTGGGCACCCAGGACATGGACCAGTAATGGCGCCCCCCGCTCAGGCGGGGAAACTGGCGGTACAGGTCCACAATCCAGGGACTGATGGCGCTATCCAGTTCCGACAGAAACTGACGCGTGTAGGGAATCCACTTTATCGCCGAGGTGGAACCGCTGGTGGGCTGATAGCGAACCACCGGTGACTGAATCAGGGCATTGCCGCCGGACTCGCGGGCGCGATCGACCGGATCCCGCCAGTCGCCGTAGTCGCTCACCGGCATCTGCTCAGCAAAGGTTTCCCATTGCCAGTCTGCTGCGACACCCCGGCGCTGGCCGACCTCACAGGCCGCCACCTTGCGCAACAACAGTGCCAGCTTGTCTCTCTGAACATGCTCCAGGTTTTCCCGCCCGGCGGCAAAGCGCCGCTCACCCGGCCAGGCGGCCATTTTGAGCAAACGATGTCCGAACATGGTCACCCCGGTTTTTATTCGCAGGCCACAGCTGCAATTTGTGTTTTGGTTTTTCTGCGTTGTTTGCGCCACAGGGAAAACGGGTAACTCACCAGAAGGGAAAGATTGATTTCGCCGATACACGGTAATTCGGTACCGCGGTTCCAGGTTGGGTTACAGGTTTCGAAAAATTGAATTTTTTCGTTTTTCTGACGCATTTCTGCGGTAATGCCAGCCACATTGGATTTCAGATGGGTATAACCCTCACCGAAATCCAGTAATTTATTTTCTTCACAGTAAGCGTCGGAAAACAAACGGTCGCAGTAATAATCCACCAGATGAGCAAGCTCCGGATTCTTCCCGTCCGGATGCGGGTAGTAGGTATGGAAGTTATTCGCCATCAGCAAATATGTTTTATAGCCTTTTGATATCAGCAACCAGAAGAGCGGGCGGAACGGGTGGCGCAATTTCTCACGGATCATCCGGAAGAAGAATGTGACCTGTAAGGCCCGGCTACCCCAGTATTTTTCCTCTATGATGGTGTCGCCGCTAAAAACACCCTTTGCCCGGCGCCCACCCACATTCATATCCAGGGTTTTCATGGTGGAAAAACCAACCACGCGCTTGGTTGCTTTTTCCATCACCAGAATCACGCCGCTTTTTTCCACCATGTCTGTACAGAACACTTCGAGACTTACATTTTCGTAGTACCCGGAGTAAATCTCATACATTCTTCGCATTAAAGGAACTGATACTTTGGAAAGGGGTAGATAACGCGCTTTAAGGGTTTCAGTTTTTTCCCTTTGCATTTTTCTGCTCCATGATTATTTTTATGCACAAAAAAGCGGGGCTCATCATGTCCATGGAAGGTGACCGACTTAATAGTTAAATCGGCCATTTTTTTGTTAAAAAGGGCAAGCGGTGTTTAAAGTCCGAAAGATACACAGCCAAATGAGAGTCCCATCACACGAATAACAACAACTACATCAGGCATAATAAAAAATGAAAAACGATGGAATGGCACTCGACGTTCCTCTTATCTCTGGCCGTTATGCCCGCCGCTTTTTGCGGTTCGTACAAAAACATGGAATAACTGGAACGATAGTGCTCGATGGTTCCGGCATTGACAGCGACATGCTCGATAATCCCGACGCCTATCTTTCCATGCGACAAATCCAGCATCTTCTTCATAACGGCAACCGACTGCTCAACGATCCGACCGCCCCGTTCCGCTTTGGGCAGGAGCTGGATCTGCACGGACATGGTCTTTTCGGTTTTGCGCTTCTTCGGCAACGGGACTACCGAAAACTGGTCACCATGGTGGTGCAGTATCTGCGTGTTTCCCTGCCACTGATGGATATGGAAATACACTGCACTGGCGAACTGATTTCCATCCGCCTGCATGACAACTGGGATCTGAAAAAACTCAAACCCGTCGTTGCCAATATCTACATGGGCAGCATCCATGCCCTGGCATCCCTGGTTTGTCGAAAGTTCACGTTCGAATTTGATTTTGACTGCCCCGGCAACAGCCTCGCCTGGCAAAGACTGGCCGACGGCGTGGAAGTGAAATTCAACCGCCCACATAATCAGGTTCTGATGCCACTCTCCGGGCGTCAGGCAAAGGACGATGATGCCAGCGTGGCGACCTACCTGGCCGCCGCACGATCAAGGGAGCAGATTCAGGGCGACGCCAGCCTGAAGGTGGTCATCAAGGTACGTCACGAAATCATGAATTCTCCGGGTCGGGACAGCACCCTGGAGCGGGTATCCCAGAAGTTGGGAATGAGTCCCCGCTCGGTCAGGCGTCACCTGGGATTGGCGGGATTTGCCTTCAGCGGTATTCGCAATGACATTCGTGAAACGTTTGCCAGCCGCTACCTGTTGGAAACAGACATGCCCCTGGAAAAGATTGCCGACCAGCTTGGCTACAGCGATCAGGCCAGTTTCAGCAAGGCCTATCGGAGCTGGACAGGCCGCACCCCGGGGGAAGTTCGTCGCACCAGCCGCCCTGACCGCAACTGATGGAAATTGACCTAATCGCTCCGGGGCAAGGCGCTAGGGTTTTTCCCTTTCAGGATCATTCCCTCTAGTATCGGGGTTGCCTCCATACAAGCAATAACAAGCAGGATACACCCATGAAGAAGCTGATTACCGCCGTCACCACGGTTCTTGCTCTCACCGTTTCTCTGACTGCCCAGGCCGAACCGATTAAACGCAAGATCTGCGTCTTTGATATCGTCGGCAACGTTGGACCGGTCATGGGCGCCATGAAAGATTGGCAGGCCGCAGCCCTGGGCTGGGACCTGGAAGTGGAACTGATTCCCCATACCAACGAAGCCATTGCCGCTGAGGATCTCAAGGCTGGCGTCTGCGATGCCGCCCTGATCACCGGCATCCGTGGCCGTAATTTCAATAAGTATGCCGGCACCATCGACTCCATTGGCGCCATCCCCTCCATGGAGCACATGGAAGTCGTATTGAAGGTACTGGCCCATCCGCAAACTGCAGACAAACTTTCCCAGGGCTCCTATCAGATCATGGGGGTAGCCCCGGCCGGTGCCGCCTATGTGTTCGTGAACGATCGGGAAGTCAACTCCCTGGCCAAGGCGGCCGGCAAGCGTGTAGCAGTGCTGGAATATGATGAAACCCAGGCCATTCTGGTGTCCCAGGTTGGTGCTACCCCGGTGGGATCTGACATAACGAACTTCTCCACCAAGTTCAACAACGGCGTGGTCGATGTCATCGTCGCTCCGCTGGTGGCCTATGATGCGCTGGAACTCTATAAAGGCCTGAGCCCGGATGGCGGCATCATCGACTACCCTTTGGCCCAGCTGACCATTCAACTGGTTGCCAAGAAAGACCGTTTTCCCGCCGACATGGCGCAGAAATCCCGCGAGTATTTCTACAACAACCTGAACCGCATCACCGAGCAGCTCGACAAGGAGGCCGAAAAGGTCGACAAGCGCTGGTGGGTGCAAATCCCGGATGCCGACCAGAGAGAATACGAAGTCATGATGCAGGAGGCCCGCGACCAGCTGCGTGACCAGGGCTATTATGATCCGGACATGCTCGGTCTGCTGCGCAAGGTGCGTTGCAAAGTGGACCCGGCTCGGGCGGAGTGCACCTGACAGCTACAAGCAGCAAGCTACAACACGGGATAGTGTTGGTGGTGTTTGAAACGCAAGAGGCCGCGTCCAAACCTATGGACGCGGCCTCTTTGCTTTCATGCGGCTACCAGCTTCAATCGTGTTGTAGCTTGTAGCTTGTAGCTTGTAGCTCGCCCCTCAAAGTCCCAACTGCTTGGCGATCACCTCATTCATGATCTCGTGGGTGCCGCCACCGATGGAGAGGATACGGTTGTCACGGTACAGGCGTTCGACCACGGTGCCGCGCATGTAGCCGCTACCGCCGAACAACTGCACCGCGTCGTAGGTGACCCGGTCAGCGCAGCGGGTCGCCACGTTCTTGGCCATGGACACATCCAGCACGCAGTTTTCGCCGGCGGCAATCCTGGCCGCCACCCGATAGGTAAATTCCGTGCTGGCTTTCACATCCGTGGCCATCTCCGCCAGCTTGTGGCGGGTCACCTGGAATCCAGCCAGGGGACGACCAAAGGCTTCCCGCTCTTTCACGTAGCGCATGGCCTCATCCAGAGCCAGCTGGGCGGTACTGTTGGCGGTCACCGCCAGGATCAGGCGCTCCATCTGGAAGTTGCTCATGATGCAGTAGAAGCCACCGTTCTCCGGACCGATCAGATTTTCCGCCGGCACCCGGCAATCCTCAAAAAACAGCTCCGCGGTATCGGAGGCCCACCAGCCCATCTTCTTCAGCTTGCGGCCCACGGAAAAGCCCGGCGTACCTTTCTCGACCAGCAACAGGCTGATGCCACCATAGCCCTTGTCACCGGTACGCACCGCCACCGTGTAATAGTCCGCGCGCACACCGCTGGTGATGAAAGTCTTGGCGCCGTTGACCACATAGTGGTCGCCATCGCGCACCGCACGGGTGCGCAGGTTGGCCACATCAGACCCACCATTGGGTTCGGTAATGGCCAGGGCAGAGATCTTCTGCCCACCGATCACCTCCGGCACCACCTTCTGCTTCATGGCATCGCTGCCCCACTTCCAGATCGGCGGCAGACCAATATCCAGAGACCCCAGGCTGGCGCACAGCCCCCCGGACGAACACCGCACCAGCTCCTCGCAGGCAGCAATCTTCATGAACACATCTTCGCCGGTACCACCGAACTCTTCCGGGGCATTGATGCTCAGAATGCCGGCATCCGCGGCCTTGCGGTAAAGCTCGCGGGGGAACTCACCGGCTTCTTCCCAATCGTCCACGTGGGGCAGGATTTCCCTTTCCACGAATTTGCGAACGGTCTCACGCACCATCTGGTGGGTATCATTGAAATAATCCAACGCGCTCACAGGGCCTCCTTCTCGTAGCTAACCTAGCGCTTGCTTGGTCGCTAACATAACAGAGGTGGACCGCAGGGGGCCAGTCACCCGGCAACAATCCGCTTCACAGCATGATGGTTGTCTTTTTGCTGCCGTCGAACCCCACTTCCCAGGCAGCAGCCGCCTGCTGGCGATCCTCTTTCAGACCACACGGTCTCCCTAGCCGGCAGGCTTACGGGTATCTGTAACGGAGTAGCGGGAAAGGATTACTGGAAAGGGCGTCGGCCACGCAGAGCCTGAGCCAGGGTCGCGCCATCCACGAATTCCAGATCGCCGCCCATGGGCACACCCTGGGCAATTCGACTGACGGTGACACCGGCTTCCTGGGCCAGATCCAGCACATAGTGGGCAGTGGCTTCCCCTTCCACGGTGGTGCCGGTGGCAAGAATCAATTCGTTGATCTCACCCTGCTGCAGACGCTGTTCGAGCACATCCAGTCCCAGTTCCCGGGGACCGATGCCGTCCAGGGGGGACAGTTCCCCCATCAGCACAAAGTACTGGCCCCGGTATTCACCGGACTGCTCGAAGGCCAGCACGTCCGCCGGGGTGGCGACGATACAGACCAGGGTAGAATCCCGGCGGCTATCGCTGCACACCGGGCAGAGTTCTTCTTCCGCGTAGTTACGGCAACGCTGGCAGTGCTGCACCCCGTCCATGGCCGCGTGCAGGGCATCACCAAGCCGCCGCCCCTCTTCACGACCGCGATCCAGCAGCGCATAGGCCATGCGCTGGGCAGAACGGGGGCCAACACCGGGCAGGCAGGTAAAGGCGTGGATCAACTGGTCAACCAGCGGCGCATGCTTCACAGACGAAGGCCCCTCAGGGTTTGAAGCCCGGCGGGAAGGGAAAACCACCGGCCATATTCTGCATGTTGTCCTGCTGCTGTTTTTCCACCCGGCGCACGGCGTCGTTGACGGCAGCCGCCAGTAGGTCTTCCAGCAATTCCTTGTCCTCGCTCATCAGCGAGGCATCAATGTCCACACTCTTGACGTCGTGGCGACCGTTCATGGTCACCTTGACCAGGCCGGCACCGGATTCACCGGTCACTTCCGCGTTGGCGGCCTCGTCCTGCATCTTTTTCATCTTCTCCTGCATGGCCTGGGCCTGCTGCATGAGAGAGTTGATATCGAAATCCATCATTGTCTCCAAATTCGCGTCTGACGTCTGACGTCGAGCCCGCTTATTCCACCGTTTCCTTGGGCATTATGCTGTCTTCGTCAAGCCGTCCATCAAAGGTACTCACCAGCTGCTGTACCACCGGATCCTCATGCAAGGTCCGGCTGGCATCGACCAGCAACTCCTGACGACGGGCTTCGGCCATGGCTTCCGGGGTGTCGCCAGCCTTACGTTCGTACTCCACCTGGATCTGGATACGCCGTTGGAAATAATTCTCCAGTGCCCCGCTCAACTCGTCCAGCCGTTCCCGGTTGACCAGCACCTCGTGTCCGGTACTGATACGCAAGGTCCAGACCGGGTCTTCCCGGCTCACCAGCACCGCGTTGCGGGCGATGTTGCGCACCGTGCCGTCCAGGTCCAGGCGCAGCAGCAATGCGGCCCACCAGGTTGCCACCTCTGATTCGCTACGCGGCTCCGACAGGGGCGCCAGTGGCGGTTCGTCCGCCGCTTCCTGTTTCTGTGGTTCCACGACCGGTTCCGGCATGGGCTCCGGTTCCGGCTCGGGCGCTTCGGTCTCGGGCGCGGCCTGCTGATTCGAGGGCGACGGCGAAACCTGCGCTTCCGCCCGGGACAGGGCGGCGGAAGCGCCCCCCCCTTGCGGCACCGGTTCCGTTACCGGGGTAGCAGCAGGTGGCTCCGGGGGTGGAGCAGAAGGTGTTGGCGGTGCCGAGGCAGCGGCAGGTCGATCCAGCAGAGCCCGCAAATCCGGTTTCCCGCCGGCCTCAGCCGACGACGCTGCCGCTTCAGACTTTTTTGCGCCGGCGTGTTCCCCCCCGGCCGGCAACACTCCTTTGGGGGTAAACAGCACCATACGCAGCAGCAGCATTTCCAGTGCTGCGCGGCTATCCGGGGCATCCTGCAGATCCCGGCGGCCACGTACGGCCACATCGTAATAGAGTTGCACCTGCTCGGCACTGAGGGCCGCCGCCAGCTGGGTCATGGTCTCGTCATGACTGCCCGGCACCGCCTGGCAGACCGCCAGCTGATGAAGCTGACTGATCAGCTCGTCCAGCAGTGCCAGTTCACCGGGGCAGTGCTCACTGACAGTGGCCAACGCCTGCAGAACGCCTGCCGGGTCCTGCTCCGCCAGCGCCACCAGCAGGGTGAGCACGTGGTTACGGTCCACGGTGCCCAGCATGGCATTCACGGCCTCGCTGCTGAGCTGCTCACTGCCAAAGGCAATGGCCTGGTCGGTGAGGCTGAGGGCATCACGCATGGACCCCTGGGCCGCCTTGCCCAAGGCCAGCAGGGCGGGAGCCTCGTAGCGGATCATTTCCTTGTCGAGCAGGGCCTGCAGATGGCCGGCGATCTGCTCCGCCGGCAATGCCTTGAGGCTGAACTGCAGACAGCGGGACAACACCGTCACCGGCAATTTCTGCGGATCGGTGGTGGCCAGCAGGAATTTCACATGGGGCGGCGGCTCTTCCAGGGTCTTGAGCAGCGCATTGAACGAATGCGCTGACAGCATGTGCACCTCATCGATGAGGTAGACCTTGTAACGGCCCCGTGTGGGCGCGTACTGCACGTTGTCGAGCAGCTCGCGGGTATCTTCCACCTTGGTGCGGCTGGCCGCATCCACCTCAATCAGGTCCACAAAGCGGCCTTCGCCGATTTCCACACAGGTGGGGCAAACCCCGCAGGGTCGGGCACTGACCCCCTGCTCGCAGTTCAGACAACGGGACAGGATGCGGGCGATGGTGGTCTTGCCCACCCCCCGGGTACCGGTGAACAGATAGGCATGGTGAAGGCGATCCTGATCCAGCGCATGCATCAGAGCCCGCGAGACATGCTCCTGCCCCACCAGCTCATCAAAGGTGCGGGGACGGTATTTACGGGCAAGAACCTGATAACTCATAGCACTCCAACCAACAGGCATCGACACCGGTATTCAGCGGAAAAGGGGTGTCTCATGAAGGGCTTAATGCTAACGAAGTTCCCGCGGGGAAGACAGTGCAGAAGGCGAGTTCGGTAAAAGCAGCCGGGTATCGGCGGGAAGAAGATTGGAGGTCTTCCCGCCAGCCGCACCCCGGCACACGAGTCCACTGCTACCGTTGCTCCCTTCCGGGCCTGGCGGAGTTCACAGTCTGTCGTTGCGGGGGGACCGACGGGTCGACCATTACGCGCCTGCAACCGGGGCCGCAGAGCGAGGGCGCATTGTGGCCAAAGCGACCGGCCATTGCAAGATACCCCCTGCCCATCTGCCTAAAGCTTGATCAGACTGGCCGAGATAGTCCCCCCGGGACTACACTGAAAGTCTATGGTGGACGGAGAGTGTGCCATGACAAGCAGCAAGAAGATTCGCATTGCCATCAACGGTTTTGGCCGCATCGGTCGCTGTCTTGTCCGGGCGATCAGTGAGCATCCCGCCGGCGACCGTTTCGAGCTGGTCGCGATTAACGATCTGGCCGATTTTCACGTGCTCGCCCACTTGCTGGCGTTCGACACCACCCATGGACGCTGGCCACACTCCGTGCATTACGACGGCAGCCACCTGGAGATCAACGGCCACCGCATTCCCTGCTTTGCGGAAAGCCGACTGACGGACCTGCCATGGCAATCCCTGGGACCGGATCTGGTGATCGAATGCGCCGGCAAGTACAAAAGCCGGGACGCCCTGAAAGATCACCTGAAAGCCGGCGCCCCCCGGGTACTCGCCAGTTATCCGGTGGATGATGCAGACGCCACCGTGGTCTACGGGGTCAATCATTCACTGCTGGGCAGCGACCACCAGATTGTCTCCAACGCCTCCTGTACCACCAACTGCCTGGCGCCCATGGTGGCCGTGCTCGACCAGGCCTTTACGGTTCGCCAGGGCCTGATGACCACGATCCACAGCTATACCAACGACCAGAATCTGGTGGATAAGGCCCACGGGGATCTGCTGCGTGCCCGGGCGGCGGCGGTGAACATGATTCCCACCAGCACCGGGGCGGCAAAAGCCGTGGGCCTGGTGCTACCTCATCTGCAGGGCCGGCTGGATGGCCTCGCGGTGCGCGTCCCCACACTCAATGTGTCGCTGGTGGATTTCACCGTCACCCTGGAACAGGTGGAATCCCTGGAGCAGGTCCACGAGGCTCTGAGCAATGCCGCCCACAGTCATCTGCAAGGTGTCCTGGCGGTCAATCATCTGCCGCTGGTATCCAGCGACTTCAACCACCTGCCCTACTCCTGCGTGGTGGACACCAACCACAGCCGATTACTCGGCCAGCAACTGAAGCTGCTGGCCTGGTACGACAACGAGTGGGGATTCAGCCACCGCCTGCTGGATGTGGCAGCCTACTGGATGGATGCCTGATCACAGGCATCAGCATTATCAGCCCCGTTGGAGCCTTGCTTGCAGGACGAAGGGTTCCGTCACGCCTTTCGCCTTGTGAGCCAGGCTCCAATTAATCAAACGGACTGAAATGCTCCTCACGGCCGGCCTCTTCGGCTTCGTGACGATGCCCTTGCATGACCTTTTGCACCTTGCTGGCCTGCACCTCATCATCCGCGTCTACCATCATCAGGTAATCGCCCTGCTCCACCCGATCCAGATAGGGGGTGAGATGGTGGCTGCGGGAAGAGACCCCGCGCAGGCCACCCAGCCAGGCGCCAAAACAGGTACCAAAAAGCGTCACACCAATGATGGCGCCGGTGTCCAGCTGCATGCCCCAGGGGTCGGCACCGGCCAGCAGAAAGCCCAGCAGCAGGCCTATTGCCATACCGCCCAACGCACCCACAAAGCCGGAATGCATGATATCGGTTTCTTCCCAGGGCGTGGTGGTATGCACATGGGCCCGGGCCATTGCCGAGCTGTCATTCCCCATCACATGCAGGCGATTTTCGCCGATGCCCGCCTGGCGCAGATCCGAGGTAATCCCCTGAACGGAGGTCAGTGATTTCGCGAAGTAATAAAGACGTTTCATTGCATGCCGCTCCCTGTGGCTGATGACAATGGAGTTGAGGTTGCAGAGTTCCGGCCGTCCTGGCCGGGTTTAAGTACGACCCTGCGCTGATCCGGTGAGCATGATCAGTATCCGGTTAAGACCCTTTGGTTATATCGGGCCGATGCCGTCAGGCATCACCCCTAAATTAGCAAAAAGGGGCCTTATCGGCCCCTTTACTATGTCACAGAAATCGCGTCACAAAGTGCAGCGATTTAATTACGATTTGTTGGTGATTGTTCGCCTTCCACAGGGATGACGCGGGGCTTCTTTTCCTCGGGAACCACCCGGTTCAGGGTCACCGTGAGCAACCCATCGGTCAGACCCGCGCCGTCCACTTCCACGTGGTCCGCCAGCTTGAAGGTACGCTCGAAGGCGCGCCGGGCAATACCCTGATGCAGCCAGGTACGCTCGCCGTCATTCTGCGGCGGCAGACTGCCACGAATGCGCAGCTCGTTTTCCTGGACCGTGATTTCCAGATCATCGCGGGAAAAACCGGCCACGGCCATCACGATTCGGTAGCGGCCATCACTCTCGCGAATGATGTCGTACGGCGGGTATCCATTGGACTGATCTGCACGCAGGGCGGCATCCAACAGTTCATCGAAGCGGTCAAAGCCCACGGAATGGCGAAACAGGGGCGCAAGGGAAAATCCGGTATTCATCACACATATCTCCATACTCTTCAGCAGACCCACCACTGCGGCATCCACTGAAAAAAGGTTGATTGAATGGTGCGTGACAGGGAACCACTGTCATTCAGAATGCCAGCAAGGCTCCAACCGGCCGGGTCGTCACAGTGAAAGAAATGGGGATACTGGAAATACTTTCAAGACCCGGGAAGAATTTTTACCGCGCTCTGCTGGGGCGTCATCACAAAGCCGGCAGGCCCATTGAGGGGCAGTGTGGTGGCCGTCACCGGAATGCGTGTTGGCTGGCCATCAAAACGCACCGGCACCCTCACGCACAAACGCTCCCCGGCGGTCACCGGCCAGTCCGCATTCTGCCCACGTTGCCATTGCTCGCTATCACCGGAGCAAGCCCGATCCATCAACAGCCCCCGCACCGCCGGGTGATCACTGTGGAAACGCACCTGGCCGGTGACCGGAGCCTGATATTCAAAAGCCAGCACGGCCGTACTGCCCGGCGCCAGCACGGTGTCGTCCGGCGCCTGCCAACCCGGTTCCGCGATCACGCCCAGTCTCAAGGGGCCTGTGTGACGATCGGGGACGGCCCGCACCGGCCAGCGAATCTGCTCGCCACGCAGTTGGCCTGGCTCCCCATTGAGTAACGGCAGCGTCGGCAATCGCCACCCCTCGGGCAACACCAGCGACAACCATAACGTCTGGCCACGGCTTTGCGCTTCCGACAAACGGAACTGGAAAGCCCCGGACGCACCGGTAAGGGTGTTTTTTTGCCAATCGCTGGCCGGGTCCTGAAGGGTCACCGTGAGACCGGGCAAGGGCGACTCGTCACCCTCACGCCGCAGGTTGAATGCCTGCCCGCCACCGGCGCCGTTATCCTCAAACAGCACGCCGGTCAGCCAGTGACCGGCAGGGCGACAACGAAAGCCGGCCTCGGCCCCCGCCAACCGCAACGAATGAAACCCCGGCCAATCGCGCTGGCCCCTTGCCAGTCGTTGGCCGTCACCGCCCCGACCACCGTCTTTGGCACCGGCGCCCCCGGCATGCTCAATGGTCACTGCCAACGCATCGATGACCGGCAGATCCAGCCACAGAGTGCCACCGCTACCGCCACCCCCGCCCACTTCGCCGGCCGGGCTGCCGGGCAGACCGCGCAGGTCCAGGGCCCCACCTTGCAGGCCCGCGGCCCTGATCAGCAGCAGACCACCCCCGTCACCGCCCTGGCCGCCGTCTCCCTGGCGCCGTCCAGCGGCACCGCCGCCGCCGCCCAGCACCATGGCCCGTGGCGCGTCATGGCCGCCCCGGCCACCCCCTTCCTGTGGCAAGCCATGCTCCCCGGCGGAGCCGTTACCTCCTCCTCCGCCGTTGCCCAATCGCTGGTGGGCCAAATCCAGGCCATTCCCTCCACCGCCGGCGTTCGCCGGCGCACCGCGCCCCATGTCGCCACCGGGATACCCCTTGTCCGCTCCCAGCAACAGGGCCGGCGTACCGGCCAGCCCCTCCCCCTTGCTGGCATGGTGGCCATATCCCGCCTGCCGATCCTCAACCGTCGGTGCCGGATAGCGCCAATCTGTCGGCCGTCCCAGCGCGCCCAGCAAGGACAGCGCCGGGCCACCACGAAAACCGGCACCCGCCACCGACAACCGGTGCCCGTTCAGGGTTACCTTGCGTCGCACATCCAGCGCCAGTACCCCACCGGTGTGACCATCCCAGGGCAGAGCCCGGGCATCCTGCTGTAATGAGAAATGCTCGTACTGGGGAACCCGCACCAGCTGCCAACGACGGCGCCCTTGCTCGCCACTGGCCGGGGCATTCACATAGTGGTAAATAAGCCCGCCGGCCGGACCGCCACCTTCAATCCATACCTGCTGACCTTCCACCCGGTCCACGCGCACCCATTCGGCCACCAGGTCATGCCCCTGGAGCTGGCCATAGCCGCTACGGTTGGTGGTATTGATGGAGGCACTCTGCACTTGCATCAGCAGGGCCAGATCGCCGGCACGCAGTGGCGTCTCCCCCCGCTGGCGGGTCAGGGAAAAGGTGCGGCTGCCTGAGGAGAGCGTCTGGCTATCCGGGCCGGTGAAATAGCTGTTGAAGACAGCCTCGCTGCCACCCTGGCCATCGCGACCCGGGTTGGCACAGAGCGACGCCCACGCACCGCTCTGCCCCAGTAGCAGGACCAGAATCAGCGTGGCGGATCGAGCCAGTCGGCGGTGGTGTTGTTGCAGCGAAACCATCCGGCAATACTGTAGCGTTCCCGGGTAGCTGCCAAGACTTCGTGGGGAATTTTCTCGCTGAGAAACGCCACCAGGGTGCCGGCACGGGGCTCCACCTCGGTGGCCACGCCTTGGGCATCGGGGTCCGGCCACAGACGCAAACGCCCGCCCCACTGGCTTTGCCAGCCTTCATTCAGGTACAGCACCACGGACAGCAGACGGCCGTTATTGCCATTGAAGGCATCCAGATGGCGCTGGTAATAGTCACCCGGCCCGTAAATGGCAAAATGGGATTCCAGCTCAAACAGTCCCATGAACAGGGACCGGTTCACCGCCACTCGCAGGCTTTCCAGCTCCTCCAGAAACTGGCACTGGGCCAGGGTTTCCCCTCTTAACCAGCAGGTTCGGTCGCTGCGGATGCGGGTATCTTTCTGATGCTCTTGCCGGCGACCGATACCGGCCAGCTGAAAGGCACCCTGCTGGTCACGGTGCTGGGCCTCCTCACGCAGGGCACGGACCAGTGACAAGGGGAGATAACCGGGAGCAATGGCATAACCATGCTGAACCAGCCCGTCGATAAGGCCGTCCAGTCGATCGCCGCCGACGCCACCCAGTGAATCCGCATTGTCTTGCACCGCAGTGCCTCCCGAAGTGAATCGTTAGTGCAGCGCCTCTCCGGCACCGCTGTCCATCTCATCCGGCCAGATCAGCCAGTGATATTCCTGGCCCTCATCCAGCAATTGCACCGTGGCATCCACGGTGGCCTGGACAAAGTAGATGAACTGTTCGAAGGACACACCATGGCGGCTCAGCAACAGATCGCAGGCCACCAGCCGGGGCAGGGAATCGTCGCTCACATCCAGAAACAGCTTGATGGACGGGTACGCCATGTTAAGCCGGGTCAACTCTGCCTGCACCGCAAACAGGGCCGACGGACGCAATTCCAGCTCAGTGGTCAGCAGGATGCCATCCTCTTCCACGAACACACGGGCATCCACCACACCATCTCGCTCCTGCAGCTCGGACAGGTGCAGGCCGTGGCAATGCTCACAGATGTAATGTCGGATATTCGCTTGCTGGAGCCATTGCTTTACCCGCTCCGCATCCGCATTGACGACGCCTAACATGCTCTCTCCTCGCCTATTCCGCAGGGCGCGAATCATCTTCCATTGGAACACAAAAAGGAATACCCGGAGTCGCGCCGGGCGGAAAAGTCATGCCGGCACCCGTTTCGGTCATTTGAGCCCCCGGCCAGGCTGGGTATGATCGGTTCATCCATGGCCTCAGGACTCGAATAATGACAATACCGCATGTGGCTTTCCGTTCCAGTGATTCCCTGCACCGGAAAACCGATGGCTTTATCCGTCGCATGCAGGACGGCGCCACCCGGCCGGAGCCGCAAGAGCTGGAGGCGATCATGAGCCTGTTTATTGATGAAGCGCTCACCGCTTTCCTGACCCGGGCCGCCGAGGCGGCCCAGCTATCCCCCGGCATGATGAAAGTGGTGGGCATGACCACCCAGACCATCAACAAGACCACCCACCTGGTGGTGAGTCGCAGCGTCAAGAAACTGGACCTGCAACAAAACCGTGATGCGGCCAGTTACATGGATCAGGTCCGCCAGCCCGCCGCCGGCGAGGATTTCTGGTATGTGGCTTTCCCGGTGGATGAAGACATGGCCGCCCTGGGAAAAAGTCTGCCACACCTGTGCGAGGAGAATCCGGAAAAGGCGCGCAAGGAGCTGGTCCGCTACCTGCTGGCCCTGACCGATCAGGCGATTGAATGGTACTTCGAACGTCCCATGGCCCTGCTGCAATTTGGCCCGGTGCTTCGCAAAGTGGCAAGCATGGGGGTGGAAACCACCCGCAAGGCTTCACGCAGCCTGATCAACACCCTGGTTCCCAAACTGAACGCAGAACAGCTCAAGGCTTCTGCCGAGTTTCAGGCCAGCCAGCTGATAGCCCTTCCTCCCCGATCCCACTGACGGGCAAGCGGCCCGGCACCCTTCCCGGATCACGGGATGCCGGGCCAGTCTGCAATCCCTCAATCAATGTAATCCCGACAGAAACATTCTTTTCCTTTCTGCCCTTTTTGGCCAACAGAGTGCATCCCTTTTGATAACAATTACTTACATTGCTCTTGGACTGTGGTGTAAGTTCACCAAGTTTTTACAAAACTACTTATTCAACGGATTGCGCAGCAATAACACGGCTCTCTACTATCAAAATGGTATTGCATCACATAATAAAACGAGGAGTGAGCCGTGTCTTTGCGCCATGCCATACTTGTCCTGCTTCAAGATCAGGAAGCCAGCGGTTACGACCTCGCTCGCGAATTTGCTAACAGCATTGGGCTGGTATGGAACGCCACCCATCAGCAGATTTACCTGGAACTGGGAAAATTGAATGACCAGAATATGGTGAAGTTTCGCCATATACCCCAGGATGGCAAACCGGACAAAAAACTGTACCGGATCACGGAAGAAGGCCGCGACGAGTTGATTCGATGGCTTCGAAAACCCGCAGCCCCACCGCGCATTCGCGATGCCTTTATGGTAAAAATTGCCGGTGGCGCCCTGTCAGATTCCTCGTCCATCCTGCGTGAGCTGGACGACCAGGCGGATCTGCGTCGTGAACGTCTGCATACCTTCGAGGCACTGGCCAGGAAACTGGATGAGCAGGGCCGCGACAAGGATCTGTTCACCTACCTGACCCTGCGCCGGGGCATCCTGGATCAACAGGCCTGGCTGCACTGGGCTGACGAGGTGAAAACCGCATTAAACAAACGCGAGATTCTATCCACTTCAGCATGACCTCACCTCCACCAGCCGGCCTGCTGCGCTGGCTGGTGGAGGCCCCTCCCCTGTTGCCTTGCCCTTCGCCTAGCCGGGATGCCGGCGAGCTGCTAAAACGGGAATATCAACTCGACTCGGACCTGCTGGAGCGGGCCGCATTGCGGCTGCAGACCCATACGCCAGCACGACGACTGGGACTGCTATTCGAGCAATGGGTGTCTGCCCTGGTGGATGCCAGCCGCAATCTGGAGCGCGTCGCCAGCAACCTCCCCTTTCGCCACCAGGGCCGCACCCTGGGCGAACTGGATATGCTGGTGCACGACCACCTGGAAGGAAAACTGTGGCACTGGGAGCTGGCGCTGAAGTTTTACCTGGGCACCGCCCAGGCCTGGTTTGGCCCTAACAGCCACGACACTCTGGACCGCAAGGCCCGCCACCTGTTCGATCAGCAGCTGCCCCGTTCCACCATGCCGGAAGTCCGCGAGCAACTCGCCGAGAAGGGCTGGCAGCCAGACGGCACCGCATTGCTCAGCCGCGGACGGCTGTTCTACCGACAACACACCCCGAGCGACGGTGTGCAACCATACCCCGGTCATGAAAGGGGCTGGTGGTTGCCCAGTGACACCCTGGACGAGGGAGAATGGTCAATTGTTGAGCGGCCCTGCTGGCCTTGCCCGTTTATGTCGGACAAAAGTACCACTTTGATTGCGACCCCCACCTTGATTGACTATGTTGAAAGTCGTCAACGCCCTCTCATGGTGACCCAACGCCACCGTGACACTCCGGGCTTCATTGTTCCTGTCAGCTGGCCAAACACATGAACTTTCAGGCTCAACCCCAGGCACTGGTTGATAACCAGGGCCAGGTCGCCCAAGGCGTATTCCCCGACACCGTCACCACCATCAATGGTCGACAGGCGGATTACCGCACGCCCATGGGGCAGCCAGCGTCCCGTTACGCCCGCCATTTCCACTACAAGCAATTCCAGTATTTCGGTGTGATCAGTCAGGAATTGCTGGCCGGCTGCGCCCTGGCCCATACCGCCTACCTGGGTATGGCGTTTTTTTACATCTTTGAACCCCGCAGCGGTCGCTTGCGGGAATATACTTGGCGATCGCCGCTGGGACGTGAGCTGGTCATGTCCACCTCCCCGCGGCAGGGGGACAGTGTTTTCCAACGCCGTGGCGTGGATATCCGTCTCGGCTACCAGGATCAGGGAGCCGGCCTGAGCAAGACCCTGGCAGTGAACCTGAAGGATCTGTCACTGAACGTGCGGATGGATGAAGGCCCGGACTACCAGCCCATGTCCTTGTGCACCCGCACTGGCGTCAATGGCTGGGTCTATGCCAACAAGGTCGCCGGCCGTACCGTCACCGGCACCCTGGAGCAAGAGGGAAACCGGCAGGATCTGGCCGGGCTGGATGCTTTCGGGCACCACGATTTTTCCGCCGGCTATATGCGCCGCGAAACCTTCTGGAACTGGGCCTGCCTGTCCGCCCGCGTGGGGAAAACCCGGGTGGGGCTGAATCTGTCCTGTGGCGTCAACGAAACCACATTTTCAGAAAACTGCCTGTGGGTGGATGATCAGATGATCCCCACCGGCGGCGTGATCTTTGAATACAACCGGGATGATCTGATGCAACCCTGGACCCTGCGCAGCCAGTGCGGGCAGGTCATGCTTCGTTTCACCCCCAATGGCAATCATCGCGAACGGATGAACCTGGGCCTGTTTGCCAGCAATTTCAACCAGCTGTTTGGCCGTTTCGATGGCGAGCTCCGACTCAAGGACGGACGCTCCCTCACCATCGACGGGCAATACGGTTTTGTCGAGGAGCAGTACGCAAAATGGTAGAGAATAATCAGCAAAACGCGCCGGAAAAACGCCCCGAAAAATTCGGTATCCGTATGCGCCGGGCCCTCTTCTGGGTGGTGCAGTACTGGCGCGAACTGTTCAATTTCAAATTCGACAAATACATGATCATCCAGGTACTGCCCGGCGTTTATGGTATTGCCCTGGTGGCCCTTGCCTGTGGGCTGATCTATGTCTGCGTGGAAGCCTTTATGGCGTCGACCTGGCGCGGGCTTTTCTACTTTTTCTTTGCCGCCCCACTGACGTTCCTGGTGTTGGCCTCGGTACTGCGTGCCCTGCTGGAATTCTACATGGTGGTGTTCAAGATCTCGGAGCACGTGGACGAGCTGGTGGGCCTGAGAGACACCGTGGATCGCCTGTCCGGCATCGGTGACAGCGTGGACGAAATGGTGGCCGTCACCCGGCGCATTCCGTTCTGGCGGGTGCTATCCAGCAGCCCGGGCAAGGCGCGCTCGAAGAAAGCGGACCAGGGAGAAGAAAGAAAAAGCGCTTAGGGTAAGGACCGTTCTTTCTCCGGGAACGGCCCTTCGTCCTCTTCAGGAATGGGCGTCAAACAACCGAAGTCGCGAGGTAGGAGTCACGAGGAGCGAAAAGCTTTTCGAAACGCGTACCTCGCTTCTGATTTCCGCCCTGGAACCATTTCAGGGCCGTGTGGCTTCCAGTGCCGTCAACAGCAGACGTTGGTAAAGGTGCGCCCGGATTCCGTGGGGATCCGACAGGGACATGCGTTCCAGCTCGGCAATAAAATCGCTTTCACTGCCCTCTTCGAACAACGCCTTGCGCCCCAGTTTCAGGTATTCCTTCTGGCTGACCTTTTCCTTCAGCCAGGTCAGCGCCTTGAGCAGCCGCTGCTCCACCGGGTTGAAGTCTGAACCCAGCGGGAACATCGGAAATGCCTTGTCCGCATGGCGCTCGGCAATCTCCTGCAGATGCTCCGGGTTGTTGCGCCGATAGGGTTCCGGGATCTGATAATCCTTACGCAGTTTGCCCGCGGCCTGGGCCTCTTCCATAAGATCAATCTGGAAGCGGCTGTCAGCCACATTGAGCATGGCCATGACCACTTCCTCATCGGTCTTGCCACGCAGATCCGCCACCCCGTATTCCGTCACCACCATATCGCGCAGATGGCGGGGAATGGTGTTGTGTCCGTAACGGAAGACCACATTACTCATGGCTTCGCCGGCCCGTTCACGCCAGGCTCGAACCATCAAAATTGAACGGGCACCCTCCAGTTCATGGGCCTGGCTGACAAAGTTGTACTGTCCGCCAACGCCACTGAGCACCCGGCCGTCTTCCACCTGATCGGCCACTGCCGCGCCAAGCAGAGTCACGGTAAAAGCGGTATTCACAAAGCGGGCATCCTGGCGCTGCAGACGCTTGAGTGTTTCATCGCCGTAGAGATGATTAATGAAACTGATGTGGGTCATGTTGATGGCCGCACGACTGGCCGGGTCCAGCTCACGAAGGCGTTCATAGAACGCCTGGGGCCCCAGGAAAAAGCCGCCATGCATGACCACGCCACCAGCCAGCTCCTCGCCGAATACTGCCTTGAGGGCTTCCCGGGTAGCCCGGTCATCCAGGTCGTTGGCCACGCGGATATCATTGGGCAGCACCAGTTCGTCACCGTGCTTTTCGATATCACTTCGGAAAATACCGAACCGTTTCAGCTGACGGAGATGATCGTGATTGAGACGACGGCGGATAGCATCCTGTTCGCGCAAGGCATCCAGCAACGCCAGCCCGGGCTTGGCCGGGTTGTGCATTTCCAGCTGTTGCAGGGGCGCCCAGTCATACACCGGACGGCGGATGATGCCATCATCAATCAGCGTGAGCAGGCCATGGGTCATCATCTCGCTGCAGCCATAGAGGCCTTCACGGAACACCCCCATGCCCCCTTCCCTGTCCACCAGCTGTTGATGGCTGTCAGGCAGGGACCATGCCTCGAGCAAGGAGCGGTAGAGCGCGTTATCCTGCTCGCGCAGGCGCAAATGATGGACCAGCGCGTCCCCCAGGGCACCAATGCCGATCTGCAGGGTACCGCCATCCTTCACCAGAGTACTGGCGTGAAGGCCGACAAAGTGGTCCTGGGTATTCACTGGCATATTCGGTGTGCTGAACAGGCGCGTGTGACCTTCGGGGTCATCCAGCAGGATATCCATGTCCGCCAACCAGTCGTCCACCCGGGCATCGTTTTCCATGAAGGGGAGATCCCGGTGCACTTGTCCCACGGAGACAATGGTCTCACCGGCCTCCCGGCGCGCTTTGAGTAGAGGCATCAAATCCAGGGTCACTTCCGGATTACAGGAAAAGCTGTAGCGATCCGTGCCGTCTTCCTCCCGGTGCGCGAGCATCTGCGCCACCACATTGATTTGGCGTGCGTTGAGATCCCGGGCCACATGGGTGTAGTTACTGCTGATGTAATGCTGCTGGGCACTGTCGCTGCCCAGCATGCTGCCCGGCTGCACGAAGAACTCGAACACGCGGATATTGGCCGGCAACGCGCTGCGCTTCTGGGGTTTCAGGTAGGCCAACTCTTCATAGTCACCGAACAGACGATCGGCGAAGGGGTTGAGAAAACGCTTCTCCAGATCACTGCCGGCAGCGGGCTTGCCCAGAGACAAGGCCGTATAAATATCCAGGGACAGGGAGGGGTCTTTTTCCACCCGGGCATAGAGGGCATTCACAAACCGGTTCGGCTTGCCCAGCCCCAGTGGCATGGCCAGGCGAATATCACCACCGGTCTGTTTGATCACATAATCCACAGCCTGTTCGGCATTCTGCATCCGCTCTGTCACGGGAACTCCTTGTCACGTTGGTTCAGTGTCCGCTGGTCTGTGACACAAACGTCACCAGCACCACGCCGACCACAATGAACGCCATCCCCACCACCGCAGGCAGGTCTGGCTGCTGACGGAAAAACAGCGCTCCCACCAGCGCAATCAATACAATACCGACACCGGCCCACACCGCATAGGCTATGCCCATGGGAATGGTGCGCAAAGTCAACGATAGTGCATAGAAAGCAATGCTGTAGCCCACCAAGGTGACCACAGATGGCCATAGCCGTGAGAAGCCCTGGGAGGCGTTCAGTGCACTGGTCGCCACCACTTCAGCAAGGATGGCCACGGCAAGGAAAAGATAGCCCATCTCTGGTCCTAGGAAAGCTGTGTCAACAAGGTTTCCCAGTGTGCCAGTTGTTGCTGCGCAAAGTCAGCCTGTGGATGGCGGACAATCAGTACCAGTCGGGTGACGGCATCCTCGTCAGGCCATTGCTTGAGCGGGGTCAACTCGGGTTCCTGCGCTTCCACCCACTGCACCAGCAGGGGTCCATCCAGGCCTTCCACGCATAGCAGGCCCTTTACCCGGATCAGGCTATCGCCGCATTGCCTGGCGAGTTGCTTCAAGGCCGCCTGCCAGAGCGGCCATGACAGCCCTCCCTCCCAACGCAGGGAGGCGCTGTACAGCTGGTGACGGGATGGCTGAGTCTGCAGATGGTGTGTTGACAGCAGAGAGCCTCCCGGTGCAACCAGCGCAAAACTGCCCGTCACGCGGCAGCGGCGGGTAAAGGACTGTTCCAGCAGGTCCACCGGTGCCGGTTCCGGATAAATATGGGCAGTGGGATTAAGCGCTGTCAGTTGCGCCTGCAAAGCCGCCAGGGCTTCCGGTTCACACTGTGCTGTCTTCGACAGCAGCAAGGCATCGGCGGCATGAATCTGTTCCAGCCACTCCGGATGACGTTCCAGGCTGCGAGTCCCGGCCAGCGCATCCACTACCGTCAATACCGACTGGCAGAAGAAGCGTTTCTGCAACCAGGGGTCCTGTTCCAGCGGGGCGGTGACACCAAAGGGATCAGCGGCTCCGGTGGTTTCCAGCACCAGGGTGGAAAACGGCGGCAGCTCACCGTTTTTGCGGGCCATGAAAAGGTTGCGCAGGGTGCTCGACAGGGTTCCCTGTATCACACAGCACAGGCAGCCACCGGACAGCAGGGTCACCGGCACGCGGCTCTCGCCGGTGAGATGCTGGTCGATACCGATATCGCCAAGCTCATTGATGATTACCGCCAGATCCTGACGCTCTCTGAGCCAGCGGTTGAGCAGCGTGGTCTTGCCGCTGCCCAGAAAGCCGCTCAGGACAACAACCGGCAAGCGGTCCATCAATCAGGCCAGGGACCAGGGCAATTGCTGGCCGGCGTAGAACGGCACCATGGCCTCGCCGGCCGCATCAATCACCTCCGGCACGGACCAGGGCTTGCGCACCAGGGTCACGGTGTCGGTATGGCGGGGCAGCCGGTAGAAATCTGCGCCGAAGTGGCTGGCAAAGCCTTCCAGTTTGTCCAGGGCGTTATACTGTTCAAGAAAGCTGGCATACAGGGGTAACGCCGCCCGGGCGGAATAACAGCCGGCGCAGCCGCAGGCCGCCTCTTTCTTGTTGCGTGGATGCGGGGCGGAATCCGTACCCAGGAAAAAACGGTCATGCCCTTCCAGCACCGCCTGCTGGATGCTCTGCTGATGCTGGCGCCGCTTGAGAATCGGCAGGCAGTAGTTATGCGGGCGCACCCCGCCCACCAGCAAATCGTTCCGGTTCATCAGCAGGTGCTGTGGCGTCACGGTGGCGGCGGTCAGCTCGTTGGCCTCACGCACAAAGTTAACCCCCTCTGACGTAGTCACATGCTCAAAGACAATGCGCAAACCGGGAAACTGGCGACGGATATCATTGAGGTAACGGTCAATAAAGACTTTTTCCCGGTCAAAGATATCAATGTCCGCATCAGTGACTTCACCATGAACCAGCAGCGGCACATCGTGTTTTTCCATGGCCGCATACAGATGGGTAATCTTGCCCGGGTCGGTCACCCCGCTATCGGAATTGGTGGTAGCCCCTGCCGGGTATAGCTTGAAGGCATGCACGAAGTCACTCTTCGCGGCCCGCTCCACCTCTTCCACCGGCGTAGTATCGGTCAGGTACAACACCATCAGTGGCTCAAACGTCACTCCCGCCGGCACCTGGGCGAGAATCCGCTGCCGGTATTCATCCGCTTGCGCCACGGTATTCACCGGTGGCGTCAGGTTGGGCATGACAATGGCACGGCCAAACACGTTCGCCGTGGCTGGCACCGTCTCAGCGAGCAGATCGCCGTCGCGGAAATGCAGATGCCAGTCGTCGGGGCGGGCGATGGTCAGGGTGTCAGTCATGGCGTCACCTTGGGTCGATGTTTTTCGGGGCGCATAGTGTAGCGTAACTGGGAGGGCGCGCGGGTTGAAAATGTTTGCTCGTGACTATGAGCGGATCTCGTTAGCGCCTTTTTTGCAGGAACCCGCCTGCAGGCGAAATCAGTGAGGCGTCATAAACAACCAAAAGAGGAGCTTGCAGGGCAGCGCTGTGCCAACTGGAGGGCTTCGCCTTGCAAGCAAGGCTCCAACGAAAAACGCCCCGCAGTGCGGGGCGTTTTTGGATATATGGCGGAGAGGGCGGGATTCGAACCCGCGATACGGTAACCCGTATGGTTCCTTAGCAGGGAACTGGTTTCAGCCACTCACCCACCTCTCCGGAATGCGGTCATATTGTCAGTCTGGAATGAGGGCTCTTGCCGGCCTGTTTCCAAACTCGCCGCGCATCATAACGATTTTGCGGAGAAAATACAGCCCAAAAATCAGGCAGACTCACCGTCTGGTGATTTTTCGTGCTGTATACGCTGGTAGATTTCTTCCCGATGCACGGCAACCTCTTTCGGCGCGTTCACACCGATGCGAACCTGGTTACCTTTTACACCCAGAACAGTCACGGTGACTTCATCACCTACCATCAGGGTCTCACCAACTCGACGCGTAAGAATTAACATAATGATCCCTCCTGGGGTCCTTCAATTTCCGTGAGCGCATGCCGTACCCGGGGCTCGCGGGTTGTCGTCCGTGACGACTCCTTGGTGCGGGACCATTTACCCACCCCTGGTACGGGGGCGGTAGTATGCCTGAAGCGTATTTGTAAGTCTCGCCGTGAAGGGGGGCGAGACCAACCGGTCGTCGCCCCGTACCTACCTGGCAGTATGTGGCTGAGCCCTGCCTTCAGCCTGAAGCTGAGCTGTGGTTTCAGCGTGGATGCATGGCGCAAGAATTTGTTGTCACAGGGCATTTTCTGAGGAAGCGCCGTATCAGGGAATACGGCCGACTGAAGAAAATGTTCTGTGGCGGCAAAGGCTCGTGCCAGGCACCACGATGAAGCTACGGGCTCAGCTTGAAGGCTGATCCAGCTCGAACGCGGAGTGCAGAGCACGCACCGCCAGCTCCAGATATTTCTCGGCCATGACCACCGACACCTTGATTTCCGAGGTGGAGATCATCTCGATGTTGACCCCCTCCTTGGCCAGGGCTTCAAACATCTTGGATGCCACGCCGGCGTGGGAACGCATGCCCACACCCACCAGGGACACCTTGGCGATCTTGTCGTCACCAATGATTTCCGGGTTACCCAGCTCCTCAGAAGCCTTGCGCAGGGCTTCCTGGGCACGGGCAAAGTCATTGCGGTGCACCGTAAAGGTAAAGTCGGCGGCGCCGTCCTTGCCCACGTTCTGCACGATCATGTCTACTTCGATGTTCTCTGCACTCACCGGGCCGAGGATCTTGTAGGCAATGCCCGGAGTATCCGGGGCGCCACGCACGATGATTTTGGCTTCATCACGGGTAAAGGCAATTCCGGAGATTACCGGCTTTTCCATATCAACCTCGTCGTCGACGGTAATGAGAGTTCCAGGACCATCCTGGAAACTGGACAAGACACGCAGCGGCACATTGTATTTGCCGGCGAATTCCACGGAGCGAATCTGCAGGACCTTGGAGCCCTGGCTGGCCATTTCCAGCATTTCCTCGAAGGTAATGCTGTCCAGGCGACGGGCGTTATCCACCACACGGGGATCGGTCGTGTAGACGCCATCCACATCGGTGTAGATCTGACACTCGTCGGCCTTCAGGGCCGCGGCCAGCGCCACGGCGGTGGTGTCGGAACCACCACGGCCGAGGGTGGTAATGTTGCCGTCCGCATCAACACCCTGGAAACCGGCCACGACCACCACACTGCCGCCATTCAGATCGGCACGCACTTTCTTGTCGTCAATCTCTTCGATACGGGCCTTGGAGTAGACACTGTCGGTGCGCAGGGGAATCTGGCTACCCGTGTAGGAGCGGGCATTGATGCCCAGCTTCTGCAGCGCCATGGACAGCAGGGCAATAGTGACCTGCTCGCCGGTGGAAACCAGCACATCCATTTCACGCGGTGAAGGGTTATCGCTGACGCCTTTGGCCAGCTCGATCAGGCGATTGGTTTCGCCGCTCATGGCGGAAACCACCACGACCACCTGGTCGCCCCGTTTATGGAAACCTGCCACCTTCTCGGCGACGGCTTGAATGCGTTCGACCGTACCCACTGAGGTACCGCCGTATTTCTGCACTATAAGGGCCATAAAGTCGCTTTATCTGCAAAAAAGAGCGCGTAACCTTAGCAGAAACGCGCCCGGATTTCATGTTGAGGGCTGAGTCGCGGTCTTGACCGCAGCTTACGCCCCCTGCTCAGACACCCAGTTTTTCACGCTTTCCAGGGCCGCCGGCAAGGCGGCGGGATTGTTGCCCCCGCCCTGGGCCATGTCCGGGCGGCCACCGCCGCGACCGTCCACCTGCTCGGCCACATGCTTGAGCAGATCACCGGCCTTGAACCGGTCGGTGAGATCCTTGGTGACACCCGCCACCAGAGCCACTTTATCGCCATCCACGGCAGACAGCAGGATAATCGCCGAGCCCAGCTTGTCTTTCAGCTTGTCCATGGTGACCCGCAGGGTCTTTCCATCGGCACCGTCCAGCTGGGTCGCCAATACCTTCACACCGGCGATTTCCTGCACCTCATCGGTGAGGTCGCTGCCGGCGCCACTGGCCAGCTTCTGCTTGAGACGCTCGATTTCCTTTTCCAGCTCGCGCACTTTCTGCGCCTGGTTGCGCACCCGCTCGGCGGCGTTGTCCGGTGTGCTTTTCACCGTGGCCGCGATCTCACTGAGCGCCTGCTCCTGCTGACGCATCACGCTCAGGGCATGCTCACCGGTAACCGCTTCGATACGGCGCACACCGGCAGCGGCGGACGCTTCCAGGGTAATCCGGAACAGGCCGATATCGCCGGTACGACTCACGTGGGTTCCGCCACACAGCTCCTTGGAGAAACCGTCGCTGCCCATGCTGAGCACGCGCACCTGATCATCATATTTCTCACCGAACAGGGCCATGGCACCGGCTTCCCGGGCGGCATCAATATCCATCAATTCGGTAGTCACCGGGGTGTTGCCCAGAATCTGGCGGTTCACCAGAATCTCGATCTGTTCGCGCTGGGCGTCACTGACGGCTTCGCCATGGGAAAAGTCAAAGCGCAGATAGTCAGCAGCCACCAGGGAGCCCTTCTGCTGCACATGCTCCCCCAATACTTCGCGCAAAGCGGCGTGCATCAGGTGAGTGGCAGAGTGATTGCGCATGATGGCGCGACGACGCTCCACATCCACGTAGGCAGACACTTTGTCGCCCACCTTCAGGCTGCCGCTTTCCACCTTGCCCAGATGCACATGGGCCGCCTGACGCTTCTTGGTATCGGACACCGCGAAACGGTTGTCGCCCTGCACCAGGAAACCACTGTCGCCCACCTGGCCGCCAGACTCCGCATAAAACGGCGTGCTGGCCAGCACCACCATGCCTTCTTCACCCGCCTGCAAGGCATCGACTGCTTCGCCGTCCTTGAAAAGGCCAACGATCGCGTCGTCATCCGCCAGTTTCTCGTAGCCGGAAAACGCGGTCACCGCCTCAATGTTGAGTCGGTCGCTGTAATCATTGGCAAAGCTGCCAGCACCACGGGCCCGCTCACGCTGGGCTTCCATGGCTTTTTCAAAGCCGTCCATGTCCACGGTCAAGTCACGCTCGCGGGCCACGTCGGCGGTGAGATCCGGCGGGAAGCCATGGGTGTCATAGAGAGTAAACAGCACCTGGCCGGGCAGTTCCTTGCCGTCCAGCTCGCCGATAGCCGCTTCCAGTACCTTCATGCCGGCGGCCAGGGTGCGACCGAACTGCTCTTCTTCCGCCAGCAGCGCCTTCTCGATACGAGCCTGTTCGCGGACCAGCTCCGGGTAGGCCTCGCCCATCTGTTCGACCAATGCGCCCACCAGGGTGGAAAAGAACGGCTTGTCCTGGCCCAGCTTGTGGCCATGACGCAGGGCACGACGGATGATGCGACGTAGCACATAGCCACGACCTTCGTTGGACGGAATGACGCCATCGCAGATCAGGAAGCTGGCCGAACGGATATGGTCAGCGATCACCCGCAGGGATTTCTCTTCCATATCCTGGCAGCCAGTGGCCTTTGCCGCCGCCTGCAGCAGGGCCTGGAACAGATCGATCTCGTAATTGGAATGCACACCCTGCAGCACCGCGGCGATGCGCTCCAGGCCCATGCCGGTATCCACGCTGGGCTTGGGCAGGGGTTTCAGCTCACCGTCTTCCTGACGGTCGTACTGCATGAACACCAGATTCCAGATTTCGATGTAACGATCCAGATCGTCATTCTCGGAACCCGGCGGGCCACCGGGCACATCCGCCCCGTGGTCATAGAAAATTTCCGAGCACGGACCGCACGGACCAGTGTCGCCCATCTGCCAGAAGTTGTCTTCGTCCAGACGCGAGAAGCGCTCGGCGCTGACGCCCATTTCCTTCAGCCAGATATCCGCCGCCTCATCGTCGGACACATGCACGGTGACCCAAAGTCGGTCTTCCGGCAGGCCCAGGGTGCCGGTGAGGAATTCCCAGGCGAACTTGATGGCTTCGCGCTTGAAGTAGTCGCCGAAACTGAAGTTGCCCAGCATCTCGAAGAAGGTGTGATGCCGCGCCGTGTAACCCACGTTCTCCAGATCGTTGTGCTTGCCCCCGGCACGGACACAGCGCTGGGAGCTGGTGGCACGGGTGTAATCCCGGGACTCACGGCCCAGAAACACATCCTTGAACTGGTTCATCCCCGCGTTGGTAAACAGCAGGGTGGGATCGTTATGGGGCACCAGCGAGGAGGACGGCACCTTGGCGTGCCCCTGGCTGGCGAAGTAGTCCAGGAAGGCCTGGCGTAGTTCAGCACTCTTCATAGGAGAAATATTATCGGCTGGCTAACAGAGAGCGCCGAGTATACCGCCCCCAAGGCCCGGTTGCGATGGGAAGAAGACAGGAGCGAGTGACGAGTTTCGAGTAACGACGCGGGCCAGGATTGAGCAGGCCCGAAACGACCTCTTCGCGCACAACTGTCCGTGAATCGCGGCGAGACACAACCCCATACAACCAGAGCCAACTCGCGTCGCAACTCGGTACTCGTCACTCGCCTCTCAGCCCTGGATCGCCGCCGCCAGGCACACCGCCAGCACCATCACCAGCAGAATCCGCTTGAGCACTGTCGGGGATACCCGGTGGGCGAAGCCTACGCCCAGGCGCACGCCCAGCAAGGTGCCGGCCGCCACCAGCAGGCCGGGCAGCCAGGCCACCTGGTCCCGGGCCACAAAAATGCCCAGCGCCAGCACGGTGAAACTGCCGGTGATGGCCAGCTTGAGCGCGTTGCCGCGGAGCAGGTCATAACGCAACTGTCCCACCAGAACGGCAATCAACACAAACCCTACCCCTGCCTGCACAAAGCCCCCATAGGCACCACAGAAGAACAAGCCGAGCCAGCCGGCTACAGAGTCGTTGGGTTGCAGTGGCACTTCATTCTCAGCCGGTGACATCTGGTTGGGTTTGAACACCATGATCAGGGCCACCACCACCAGGGTAGTCAGCAATACCGGTTTGAGGATGCTCTCCGGCAAATAGGACGCTGCCAGCGTGCCAACCAGGGTACCCAGCAGACAGGGCACCAGAATGGCCGGCAGCGGTTTGAACGGCATGGTGCCGCGCTTGTTGAACTGCCGCACCGCCTCCACGCTCTGTATCAGCACCCCCACCCGCATGGTGCCGTTGGCCAATGCCGCACTCATGCCACTGAGCATCAGCAACGGTAGGATCAACAAGCCACCGCCCCCGGCCAGGGTATTGATAAACCCGGCCAATACACCGGCACCCAGCATGGCCGCCGCCAGCCAGGGATCAGACAGGTATTCCATGGGAGATCTCACACAAGACGCAAAAGCGAAGGATACGCCTTGAACCGAATTCAAACCAAGCGGCAAATTACCGAGGGATCCGCTTCTTCACACAAACCGGCCCCGTTGGAGCTTTGCTCGCAAAGCGAAGACTTCAGCAGGCACCGGGATTCATTCTCCCCTTCGCCTTGCGAGCAAGGCTCCAACGAAGTAAGGAATGCAGTGATGGGGAACACGAAGTGAAGGACGTACTACAGCTCATCCTCCGGAGAACACTCCAGTGCAGCAAAACTCTGTTCGGCGTCGAAACCCCGCTGTTGCAGGAAACGCAGCTGGCGGGCTTTCTCTTTCTGGTCCTTGCCCGGGTACTGACGAAAGCGCCGGGCCCGCACCTCCCGGGCCAGGGCAAACCAGTCCACCTCTGCCGCCTCCAGAGCCTGGGCGATCAGTTCATTGTCCACGCCCTTGAGTTGCAGCTCCTGACGGATTCGCAGAGCGCCCTGCCCCCGCTCGATCCTGGAACGCACAAAAAAACCGGCAAAGCGCCGGTCGTCGATAAAGCCATGTTCTTCACACCAGGCCATCACCGTGTTCAGCGCCGGATGCTCACCCACCTTTTGACGCAGCTTGGTCTCCAGCTCGCGGCGGGCGTGATCCCGACGCGCCAGCAGGCCCACGGCCCGCTGGCGCAATTCGGATTCAGTGAGCGGTTCACTCATTACCGACTTCAGCTTCCTCTTCCTTGGTAGCCGGCGCCTCAGTGGGATCCGGCAGCAAGCGCGCACGGATTTCCTGCTCGATTTCCTCGGCAATGGCCGGATTCTCCCGCAGGAAGTCACAGGCATTCTGTTTGCCCTGACCGATCTTGTCGCCCTTGTAGGCGTACCAGGCACCGGACTTGTCTACCAGGCCCTGTTGTACGCCCAGGTCCAGCACTTCACCCAGCTGGTTGATCCCCTGGCCGTAGAGAATCTGGAATTCGGCCTGACGGAACGGCGGCGATACCTTGTTCTTCACCACCTTGACCCGGGTTTCGTTACCGGTGACTTCATCACCCTGCTTCACCGCACCGATACGACGGATATCGAGGCGCACGGAGGAGTAGAACTTGAGGGCGTTACCGCCGGTGGTGGTTTCCGGGTTACCGAACATCACACCGATCTTCATACGGATCTGGTTGATGAACACCACCAGGGTATTGGCATTTTTCACGTTACCGGTGATCTTGCGCAGGGCCTGGCTCATCAGGCGGGCCTGCAGGCCCACGTGGGCATCGCCCATCTCGCCTTCGATTTCCGCCTTGGGCACCAGGGCCGCCACGGAATCCACGATCACCACGTCCACGGCGCCGGAACGTACCAGCATGTCGGTGATTTCCAGCGCCTGCTCGCCGGTGTCGGGCTGGGACACGATCAGGTCATCCACGTTGACACCCAGTTTCTCCGCGTAGTCCGGGTCCAGCGCGTGCTCCGCATCCACGAAGGCACAGGTGGCGCCTTTTTTCTGCGCCTGGGCAATCACGCTGAGGGTCAGGGTAGTTTTACCGGAGGATTCCGGCCCGTAGATTTCCACGATACGCCCTTTCGGCAGACCGCCAATTCCCAGAGCGATGTCCAGCCCCAGAGAGCCGGTGGAAATGGACGGCATGCGCTCGCGCTTGCGATCGCCCATGCGCATGACGGAACCCTTGCCGAATTGACGCTCGATCTGTGACAGCGCCGCAGACAGCGCCTTACCTTTATCGCTCATGTGACCCCTCTCCGTTAACTGGTGCGTCATTCATTGACGGCGACCGTATTGTGCCTTGCCGTATCTGGCCTTTTAGCCAGCACTGACAATATGGACAGTATTATGAACAGCTATTGCGGCTCATTGCAACCCCGGCAACCGGGACCGCTTGCAGGCTGATGCGTTGTTGCCATCATCAGTGCGGTAAATCGTTGATTTTCCATGCCCATGGCCTTGTCTGAAGCATCGTCGATGCCCGGCAAGGTAGGCGTGAAAGGTGTCACCCGGCGCTCAAGGCCCGGTGAATGATGACGATTGTGGCGACTTCAGGCGCGCATTCAAGCCCCGAATGGCTTCCACAATCGTCTGCTGACGGACGGCATCCCGGTCACCGGAAAAATGAAAACACTGCGCCTCGGCCTGTCCATTGTGGTGCCCCCAGGCAATCCATACCGTCCCCACGGGCTTGTCAGGAGAGCCGCCCTCCGGCCCGGCGATGCCGGTGACGGCCATGCTTACCTGTCCTCGGGAATGCCTTACCGCACCCAGCGCCATCTCCAGTGCGGTGTCTTCACTGACCGCGCCGGTACGCTCCAGGGTGGCGCTCTGCACCCCGAGCATCTCCTGCTTGGCCTCATTGGAATAAGTCACAAAACCCCGCTCGAACCAGCGGGAAGACCCGGCAAGGGCTGTCAACGCCTGGGCAATGCCGCCCCCGGTGCAGGATTCCGCCGTAACGACCATGATCGATTGCTGGATCAGCTGCTCTGCCAGTTGCCGCACGGCCTGGGCGATGTCGTCGTGATGCACGGTGTCTCCGAATATAATCCTGCCAGCGAACCCGCAAGATACCACCGCCGACCCGTACCGCCCAAGGCGCTATTCCAGCTCGGCCAACGAGGCCTCGAAATAATCCAGGAAGCGCTGGATATGCGGCAGGGTGTCACGGCAGCCGATCACCCCGAACTCCAGACTGTCCTTGTAACTGACCACGGTGATATTCAGCGCATACCCGTGCAGCACCAGGGATACCGGGTAGGAGGCCAGCAACTCCGCTCCATTGAAGTACAAGGTGTCTTTTGGCCCCGGCACGTTGGAGATCACCAGGTTGAACATGGGGCTGACCCGGCCCGACAGGCCCGTCACCTGCCCCAAGGAGAGAGGCATGTTGGTCATCACCGTATAGGCGTCGATATCCGACTTCTGCATCTCACCCAGCCGGGTCTTCACCGCCTGCATGGATTCCTGGATGGCGACCAGGCGGCCCAGCGGGCTGGCAATGTGGGTGGCCAGGCTTACCTGTACCGTGGTGATGGCATTGCCACCGCCTTCGGCCTGGTCCGCGCTGCGCAGGGACACCGGCACCTGGGCCACCAGCGGCTCGGCGGGCAAGGCATCCAGCGTTTCCAGGTAACGGCGCATGGCGCCACCACACATGGCCAGAAAAATATCGTTGACGGTGCCGTTGTGTTTTTTTGCCGCGGCCTTGATGCGCGGCAGCGACCAGGACTGGGCGGCGAACCGGCGGGCACCGGTAACGCGACGATTGAGCACCGTCTTGGGGGCCCGGTAGATGGTTTTCACATTACTGTCTTTGGGCAGACGCAACAGATCCACCAGTTGCCCGGCACCCCGGCGCACACTGCCCGCCCCATCCAGCACCCCAGCCTTGGCAGCCACTGCCACGCTTTTCTTGCGGGGTTTCTTGCGCTTGTCCCATTCCCCGGACCAGGGCGCCGGCAGATTTTCATCGGCGCTGCTGGCCATCCGCGACTGCATCAGGTGCATGCCGGCCATGCCGTCCACCATGGAATGGTGCATCTTGGTATAAAGGGCGAAGCGGTTGCCCTCCAGGCCTTCGATCAGATAGCTCTCCCACAGGGGCCGCCCCGGATCCAGACGCTGGGCATGCAGCCGTGACACCAGCGCCAGCAACTCCCGCACCCGGCCAGGGCGCGGCAAAGCGGAGTGGCGTACGTGGTAATCAATGTCAAAATTCCTGTCCTCCACCCAGGCCGCATCCAGTCGACCGGGCAGCCGTGACTGGATCTTCTGGCTGAAGGGCCGGCACACCCCATCCACTTCCACCATGAAGCGGTAAACGCTTTCCATGTAGTCGCTGGGGGCATCCTCCGGTATCGCAAACAGGGCCAAGCCGCCCACATGCATGGGGGTTTCCCGGGTTTCCATCATCAGCCAGCCGGAATCCATAATGGATAATTTTCGCGCCATCCCGATCTCCTTATTGTTATGGGCCACGGTCGATACTGGTGCCGTGACGATCAACTGCCAATAGCCAAATCATCCATATTCATGGCGAAACAGCATTATGAGATTCGTTGCGTTTGGTTATTTGGCATGGCCGTCAGCGCCCTGCCCTGTCCTCCCGACGCGCTGGTTCACAGCACGCTGGACAAAATAACCGGCTCTGCTAATCTCACTCCATGAATCTCGTTCGCCCTACTACTGCTGTCACTGACGGCTTCATGCCTTATTCCACTGCCGGCGCTTTCGCGCAGGTTGCGAGCACCCCTGCCTTTCTCTCCTGACGCCGAACATCCGATGACACACCGGGGTTCGGCGACCCGGCAAAACCACTGTTAACACCGTCAGGAGAACACCATGAACACACTACCCCCTATTACCGTCAGTACCACAGACCGTGACCGCCTGTTTGCCGTGCTGGATAACTTCAAGGGCGACTCGGACCAGATCGATTACCTTTACGATGAACTGGCCCGGGCCAATATTGTGGAGGCGGGCGCCATGCCGGAGGACGTGGTTACCCTCGGCAGCCGCCTGCGGTTTCGCAATGTTGCCACCGGCAGGGAGCATGAAAGAGTGCTGACCCTGCCCCACGAAACACAGACCGTCAGCGACGCCATTTCCATTCTGACCCCTGCCGGTGCGGCCCTTTTAGGCCTGAAGGTAGGTGGCGAGATACGCTGGCCGCACCAAGGCCATTTTTTGCGTTTACAGCTGCTGTCCGTAAGCCGGACATAACGCCGGATAACCATTCCACAGTTTGATACGCTCTCACACTGACTCACTCACACAACAACACAAGGACTGCTCATGAAGATGGAAACCCTTGCAGTACGTGCCGGCTTTCAGGTGGATCCCACCACCAAGGCAGTGGTGACACCGATCTACCAGACCACGTCCTATGCCTTCGACAATACCCAGCATGGGGCGGATCTGTTTGATCTGAAGGTACCCGGGAATATTTACACCCGCATCATGAACCCCACCAATGCGGTGCTGGAGGAACGGGTCGCGGCCATGGAAGGCGGCGTGGGCGCGCTGGCAGTGGCCTCCGGCATGGCCGCCATCGAATATGCGCTGGAAACCATCACCGAAGTGGGCGACAACATCGTCACCACCAGCAAACTCTATGGTGGCACCTACAACTTCTTTGCCCACAGCCTGCCGCGCCGGGGCATTGAAGCCCGCTTTGTCAGCCACGATGATTTTGATGCCCTGGCTGCCGCCATTGATGACAACACCAAGGCCGTCTTCTGTGAGTCCGTGGGTAACCCGGCCGGCAACATCGTCGACATCGCCCGCCTGGCCGAGGTGGCCCACCAGGCCGGTGTGCCGCTGATCGTCGACAACACCGTGGCCACACCCTATCTGTGGCGGCCCATCGAACACGGTGCGGATATCGTGGTCCACTCGCTGACCAAATACATGGGCGGGCACGGCAACTCCGTGGCCGGGGTAATTGTGGATTCCGGGAAATTCCCCTGGACCAAACACAAGGCGCGTTTCCGGGTATTGAATGAGCCGGATCCGTCCTACCACGGTGTGGTCTATACCGAAGCCCTCGGTGAAGCCGCCTTCATCGGCCGTGCCCGAGTGGCACCATTACGCAACACCGGTGCGGCCCTGAGCCCCATGAATACCTTCCTGATCCTGCAGGGCATTGAAACCCTGCCGCTGCGCATGGATCGTCACTGTGAAAACGCCCAGAAGGTGGCCGAGTTCCTGCGTGACCACCCCCAGGTCAACTGGGTGAACTACGCTGGCCTGCCGGAAAGCCCGGACAATGCGCTGGCACAGAAATATATGAACGGCCGCGCGTCCGGCATTCTCAGCTTCGGCATCGAGGGCGGCCAGGAAGCCGGGGCGCGATTCATCGACGCCCTGCAACTGATCCTGCGCCTGGTGAACATTGGCGATGCCCGCTCCCTGGCGTGTCACCCGGCCTCCACCACTCACCGGCAGCTGGATGACAAGGAACTGGCCAACGCCGGCGTCAGCCGCGAGATGGTGCGCCTGTCCATCGGTATCGAGCACATTGACGATATCCTGGCAGACATCAGCCAGGCCCTGGACGCTGCACGCTAGAAAGGGGCATAACAAGCACATTCACAGCCCCCCCCCGTTGGCGCTTTGCTCGCAAAGCGCCAACGGCAACCATACCGGCTTTGCCCCCAGCCCGACGATCGGCCTAATGGCTACAACAGAAGATCGTCGCCGATCGGGTGATACACCGACGCACTGTCAATCAGGGAACGGGCCGTCAGCGATTCCACCCCATAAACCTCTGTCCGCACACCGGGGTCAGCATTGATCCGCTCCAGCAGCACATCAAAATCGCCATCACCGGATAGCAACACCACGGTATCCACCTGCGGCGCCAGGGTCATCACATCCACGGCGATACCCACATCCCAGTCCCCTTTGCTGGAACCATCACTGCGCTGGATATAGGGCTTAAGCTTTACGGTAAAGCCAATGTGCTTGAGGGCATCCTGAAATTTGGTCTGGCCGTCATCGCCACGATGGGTGGCATAGGCCATGGCGCTGACAACCTCCCCCTGACTACAGAGCTGTTCCCACAATGCGCGATAATTGAACTGTCGCCCAAAAGCCTGGCGAGTGGTGTAGTAAATATTTTGAACGTCGGCAAAAACGGCGATGCGGGACATTATGTCCCTCCGGATTATTGTTGTTGCATGGTGAGAATAAAGGCTTTTCGACACGCTGGGCAGCAAACTCTCTTTGTATCACCCGGTCCCTGAAAAGCATTGTATTCATGCATGATGAGGTGATTACCTTGCCCCGGCATCGCGGTATAGCACAATGAGGATTTTCAACCATTCAACAGGCAAGCAGATCATACATATCGGGTTGCGCCTGAATGGCGTCACGTTTCAAGAATTTTTACCGGGGCTTTTCTTTTTCGACAAACAAGCCGGTCATTAAACGGACATCACAGACGTGAGCCGGAATCATTCCTCATCAAAGGACTCATAGAATTCCACAAGACTGTCAATCAGGGTTCTCACCGCGGGGAGGACACCCCGCCGTGACGGGAACACCACATGGATGATATCCCGATGTAACGCCCAGTGGGGCAGAACCCGCACCAGCTCACCGCGCTCCAGTTGTCTTTGCACCGTCAGTATGGGCAGCTGCACCACCCCAACTCCCGCCATGGCCGCACGGCGCAGGGCGATCATGTCCGTGGTCACAAAACGGGGCTGGTGAAAAACACTGATCTGGCTGCCGTCCTCGCCCCGTAACTCCCAGCGAAAATCCGGCCGCGGCGAACCCAGCCCCAGGCTGGGCCAAAGCTCCAGTTCTCGTGGATGGCACGGCATACCGAATTGCGCTACCAGCTCCGGGCTGGCAACCAGGGCAAGCCCCCTGTCGGATAGCACCCGCAGCCGCAAATCGCTGTCCTGCAGCGGGGGTGGGCGCACCCGAATGGCCACGTCCACCCCTTCATTGATCAGATCCACCCGGCGGTTGGTGGCCTCCAAATGGATGGTGATATGGGGGTATTTCCGCAGAAAGTCAGCAAGAAAAGGCCCGATATGCACATGCAACAGCGTGATCGGGCAGGTTAACCGAATCACGCCACGGGGCTCCGCCCGGACGGCATCAATCGCCTCCTGGGCCGATTCGGCTTCGATCAGCATGGCATTGCAGTGCTCGTAGTACTGCCCACCAATTTCAGTGACCGAAAATTGACGGCTCGATCTGTTTAGCAAGCGAACGTCCAGACGCTCTTCCAGGGCGGCTACCCGCCGACTGAGCTTGGACTTGGGGACACCAATGGCCCGCCCCGCCGGGGCAAAACCGCCGTATTCCACCACCTTGGCGAAGTAATACAGGTCGTTAAGGTCTTCCATTTATCGTTCCAAAAATGCAACGCTGCATCACGATTTTGCCACCTATTAGCGGAAACGTTCCATCCTTATCATTCATAGCAGATTGATAAGGAGGCCGTCGATGAAAAAAATTCTGGGTGTCTATTCTGCGCCTCAACCCCACTGGGTCGGTGACGGTTTTCCGGTTCGCTCCCTGTTTTCCTATGAAAGTCATGGCAAACAGCTGAGCCCCTTTCTGCTGCTGGACTATGCCGGCCCGGCCCGCTTCCCCCCAGCCACCAAGCCTCGCGGCGTAGGCGAACATCCCCATCGCGGTTTTGAGACCGTAACCATTGTGTATCAGGGCGAAGTGGCGCACCGGGATTCCACCGGCCAGGGTGGCGTGATCGGCCCGGGTGGCGTGCAGTGGATGACGGCCGGTGCCGGCATTCTTCATGAGGAGTTTCATTCCCCGGCATTCACCTACCAGGGCGGACACCTGGAAATGATTCAGCTGTGGGTCAATCTGCCCGCCGCCGACAAGATGACACCGCCTTCGTATCAGGGGATTACCCGTGAACAAATTCCCGTGGTGCCCCTGGACGACGGCAAGGGCGAAATTCGAGTCATTGCCGGTGACTATCAAGGGCACAAGGGCCCAGCCAGGACCTTTTCTCCCATGCTGGTCTGGGATGTCACCGTACAGGCTCATGCCAATGTGGTTCTGGACGTTCCCGATGGCTGGAATACGGCCGTGATTGCCAGAAGCGGCAGCACCCTGATCAATGAACATGCACGCACCGCCGCCGGCCAGATGGTTGTGCTCAGTGCAACGGGTGATCAGGTGCAAATTCAGGCGGAGGCCGAGAGCCAGCTCTTGCTGATCGCGGGCGAGCCACTGAACGAACCTGTCGAAGGGTATGGCCCTTTTGTCATGAATACCAAGGAAGAAATTCGCCAGGCGATCCGGGATTTCCAACAGGGTGATTTCGGAAAGATGTCATCGTGAAAAGTTCAATTACGGGTAACGACATCGTTACCCATTACCACCAGGAGAAAGACTATGGGTAAGCAATACAATCGTCTCGACAAGGACAACGCGGCAGTGTTGCTGGTCGACCATCAGGCCGGTGGTAATCACCCCGAAATTTAGCCCTGCTCAAAAGTAGAATTTTCTCGTAACCTAGCACGAAGGAGATTCTGCATGAAGAAGTCACGATTTTCGGACAGCCAGATCCTGGCGATCCTCAAGCAAGCGGAGAATGGCGTCCCTGTTCCCGAGCTGTGCCGGGAGCATGGCATGAGCAGCGCCAGCTTCTACAAGTGGCGCGCCAAGTACGGCGGTATGGACGCGTCCTTGATGGCTCGCCTGAAGGAGCTTGAGGACGAGAACCGCAGGCTCAAGAAAATGTATGCCGAGGAGCGCCTCAAGGCCGAGATTGTCCAGGAGGCACTCACAAAAAAGTGGTAAAGCCATCCCGGCGCAAG
>NZ_FNUM01000002.1:0-84272 GCF_900107995.1 Alcanivorax sp. DSM 26293
AACCTGAGAAACTCATGTTCCACTCGGATCAGGGCAGCCAATATGCCAGCCGAGTGTTCCGGCAGCGGTTATGGCGCTATCGAATGCAGCAAAGCATGAGCCGGCGGGGCAACTGTTGGGACAATGCGCCAATGGAAAGGCTGTTCCGCAGCCTCAAATCAGAGTGGGTGCCTACGATGGGCTACCGCAACTTGCCCGAAGCAAAGAAAGATATCGGTGACTATCTGATGGGTTACTACAATTACCACAGGCCTCACAGCTACAACGGCGGGATCGCCCCTGCGGTGGCCGAAGAAAAACCTAAATCACTGTCCGGTATTAGTTGACCACTACAGAGGTTCCCTAAAAAAGATCGTTTATCGATACTTACAAAGTACGCATCAAGAAAGCGTACAGCATGAGAGTTCCAGGCCGAAGTCGCTGCTGTCACATAACCAATTGCTCTTGCGGATTCGGTTCCCTCGCGCGCAAAGCAAGGCGTTATGTGTTTTAGAGGTTGCGCTAATGGATGCGCCAATTCCTGAAATAGACAATTGTTGCGAAAAGGAGATCTTTGCTTTTTTTGGTCTTGCCGTATATTCGGCTCAGGTCATGGAGCATGGGGCGTTGAATCTTGCGGCTGTTTTGAGGTTGCCTCAAGTCAGCCTGGTTTCCGAAGAGTTATTTGACGAGTTGTTCGAGTCTCTAAGTCGGCGCACCTTCGGTCAGCTTTTGAAGGCTGCTAAAGATGTCATTTCCCTATCTCCTGATCAGGAAATAATTCTCAACGATGCTCTTGATTTAAGAAATATGCTAATTCATCGCTACTTCAGCGAGCGATATGAGGACTTAGTTTCAGTTTACGGAAAGAATGAAATGCAAAGGGAGCTGCAAGGGATTATCGCGAAATTTGTAGAAGCAGATAATCTGATTGAAGAGATATGCCTTCCAATTTGGAAACGTTTTGGGGTTACTGAAGAAATGGTGAGGATTGAAGTGGACAGAATTCACCAAAAAGCGGCTATGCGTGACGCAAACTCATAACAAGCAGCGGTGGGTGGTTCAAATTTCGCTCGTTCCTCGCTCTAATTATCCGGTTGTTTGGAGGCAGGTGTTCCCCCGTGGATTTCACCGAACCCGGAGAGCGTTGATGGCTAAGCTGTTCGCGCCTCAAGCGGCGTATTCGCTTGGCTCACCCTCCGGGCACGCACTACGTGCGTTACTGCGCTACGCTACGTTCCTACAGTAGGCTTCCGGGCCAGCGCAGAAATGGTGATCTCGTCGTTCCCTGGTAGGCCGAATGTAATCAAAATGTTCCTGAAACCTTTAGGAGAAACAATGAGCGGCAACCTAATCAGAAACGGTTTTATCGCCGCCGCCTTGATGAACATCGGCGGCGTCCTCCTTTTCTCCCGTGCCTTCACTAATGACGTCATCAACCAGGCCGATCCGGTGGTCATGTCCAACTTCGGGCTGCTGATGATTGTGGTGTGGGGGCTGGCCTATCTGGGGGCGGCGTTTATCCAGGGCAATCTCCGCTGGCTTGCGGCAGCCTTTGCCATCGAGAAGTTGGTGTACGTGCTGGTGTGGGGGCTGTGGATGTCGAACCATAGCCTTGGCGCGGTGTATGAGCAGGATCTGTTTGCCGGGGTGTTCTACAGTATCTACGGGCTCAACGATCTGGTCTTTATGTTGTTCTTTGGCTGCGTGTTTCTGTCGCAACGGTCCAAGGGCTGATAGCTTATGAATCCCACGGAAACCGGCAAGAAATACGACACCATTACTCATCTTTGGGAAAGCGAGAAGTTCAATCGGCAGAATGGCGTTGAGGCCCACAAGCGGGCGCTGCAGTTTGTCCGCCGCAAGGGCCGGGCGCTGGATGTAGGGTGTGGGTGTACGGGTCGGTTTATCGATTTGCTACAGGAGCAAGGGTTTACGCCGGAAGGCGTGGATATCTCGGCAAAGATGCTGAGCCTGGCCCGCGATCGCCACAGGGATGTGGCCTTCCATCATCAGGATATTTGCCAGTGGGAAAGCCCTGCTGATTACACTTTTATCACGGCGTGGGACAGCATCTGGCATGTGCCTCTCTCGGAACAGGAGAATGTTATCACCCGGCTGGTGAACAGCCTGGAAGAGGGCGGGGTGTTGATCTTCTCGTTTGGCGGTACCGATGAACCGGGAGATCACCGGGATGATTTCATGGGGCCGGAAATGTATTACTCCTCGCTGGGGGTAAACGGGTTTGTGAGTCTGCTATCCGGCCTGGGCTGTCGTATCAGGCATCTGGAGTTCGATCAGTTTCCGGAGTTGCATGCTTATCTGGTGGTGCAAAAGAAGTCCTAGTCAGAAGGGGGGACCCGTTCAAACAGCGGTTTCTGTCTGGGCATTGGACCGGTAGGAGAGTCTGCGAAAAGTAAACATCCATTCCTTCCCTGTATCTTCTGTCCCGCCCAATTTGACCCATATCAACAAACCATAACATTGCTCAATGTAACTATTGAGCCTGTCATCGTGCTGGCCCTAGCATCCGATCAATCCGATCTGTTCAAGGGGCATGACAATGACAATTCAGGTTGATCCGGTGCGCCGGAATCTCAAATTCGGGCTGCCCGCCGGCAAGGCATTGAGCTGGAATCCGGGCGGGCTGCATATCTCCCAGTTCTATAACACCCTGTCGATTTTCTTTCCGGCGGGGGAGCGCTTCTTTATCCAGAGCGTGCGCAACTATCGCCAGGAAATCACCGATGCGCATCTGAAGGAACAGGTTTCCGCCTTTATCGGCCAGGAAGGTTTCCACACCCGTGAGCACGAGGAATACAACGAAGCACTGGTGGCGGCGGGTATGCCCATTGAGGCCATGGATGCGGTGGTGGTGCGGTTGCTGGAATTGGTGAAGAAGGCGCCCCGTTCCGTTCAGCTGGCGGCCACGGTGGCACTGGAGCACCTGACCGCGGTGCTTGGCGACATGCTGCTGCGCAATACCGAATTGATGGAAGGGGTGGACCCGCATTACTCGGCGATCTGGCGCTGGCATGCCATTGAGGAAACCGAGCACAAGGCGGTGTGTTTCGATGCGTTCGAGCAGGTGGTGGGCAAGGGCATCCAGGCCTATGGCCTGCGTGTGGGGGCCTTTCTGTTGGCCAATGCGTTGTTCTGGAGCCTGTTCGTGCCGTTCTACACGCTGATGGTGGCGAAGGGCGGTGGCCTGTTGAACCTGAAGGGGTGGTGGAAGGTGGCCAACCTGGCGGTGGGGCGTCCGGGAGTACTGCGCCGGGCGCTGCCGGACTGGATGGATTTCTTCCGCCCCGGCTTTCATCCCTGGATGCATGACAACCGGGAATTCCTGGACCAGGCCGAGGCACTGATGGACGAAGTGGCGGCCTTTGATGTGAACCGGCTGCAAGCCGCCTGAGGAGGGCAGGGATATGACCAGTAAAGCGAAGATTTCCGCAAAGACGATTTCCGTGGATGTGGCCATCGTGGGCGCCGGTTTCGGCGGGCTGTGCATGGCGATCAAGCTGCGTGAGGCGGGCAACGAGGATTTTGTGATCCTGGAAAAGGCGGCAGAAGTGGGCGGGGCCTGGTACTTCAATGGCTATCCTGGGGCGGCCTGCGATGTGCAGTCGCACCTGTATTCCTTCTCGTTCGCCGGCAAGGCGGACTGGAGCAAGCGCTATGCGCCCCGGGACGAAATCGAGAACTACATTCTCGACACCGTGGAGCAGTATCAGCTGCGGCCCTTTATCCAGTTCAACCAGGAAGTGAACGAAGCCCATTTTGATGAAACCACCGGCCGCTGGACCGTGCGCACCGCGGCGGGCATGACCATTGATTGCCGCCACTTTGTGCTGGCCTCCGGCCCGTTGCATGTGCCGAACGTGCCCAACATCAAGGGCCTCAAGCGCTTCAAGGGCAAGGTGATGCATTCCGCCGAGTGGGATCATGGCTATGATCTGGTGGGCAAGAAGGTGGTGTCCATCGGCACCGGTGGCAGCGCCATTCAGTACTGCCCGGAAATCGCCCCCAAGGTGAAGAAACTGTCCGTGTTCCAGCGCAGCGCGGCCTGGGTGATTCCCCGGGATGAGCGCGGTTACTGGGGGATTCAACAGCGGCTGTTCAAGCGTTTCCCGGCGCTGCGTAAACTGCATCGGGCGCGGCTGTACTGGAGCAATGAATCCCGGGTGGCGCCGGCTTCCAGCCCGAAGGCGGCGCAACTGCTGGGTGCCCTGTGCAAGCAGTTCATTCGTTTGCAGGTGAAGGACAAGGCGCTGGTGAAGGCGCTGACCCCGGATTACACCTTCGGCTGCAAACGGGTGCTGATTTCCAACAAGTGGTATCCCATGTTCAACCGCGACAATGTGGAGCTGGTCACTGCGGGTATCCGCGAGGTGAAAGCCCACAGCGTGGTCACTGAAGACGGGGTAGAGCATGAAGCGGATTGCATCATTCTTGGCACCGGCTTTGTGGTGGATCCGCGTATCTACATGAAAGATTTTCCGCTCACCGGGTTGCCGGGCCATGATCTTCATAAGGACTGGGCCAAGTCTGCGGAAGCGCATTACGGCGTTACCGTCAGCGGCTACCCGAACCTGTTTATGCTGGTGGGGCCTAATACTGGCCTTGGTCATAACTCCATCGTGTTCATGATCGAGTGTCAGGTGAAATATATCCTGCAATGCATGGCGCTGCTGCGTGAGGAAGGCGCGGATTATCTGGATGTGAAACCGAAAGCCCAGGAAGCCTTTAACGCCAACGTGCAGCGTCGCCTGCAGGGCACCACCTGGACCTCCGGTTGCACCAGCTGGTACCAACAGGACGACGGCAAGAACTTCGCCCTGTGGCCGGGTTCCACCTGGCGCTACTGGCTGGAAACCCGCAACGTGCGCTCCACGGATTATGAGTTTGTGTGTGCCAATGCTGAGGCAACGGTGGAAGCCTGACGGGTTTTGAGTCTGCGTTAAGAGAGAGGGGCAGCCTGGGCTGCCCCTTTTTTGTGGCGGGTGGTTCTGGCATTGCGGATGGCTTGTGGTAAAAAAGGGGAGAAATAAGCCGGCCAGAGAATGTTGATGAGAAAAATAGCCCCGATTATCGCTGCTGTGACAGTGCTGGCACTGTACGGGCTGGATAACCTGCGAGAGGACAGCACCGTCAGCCAGGCGCCGGCTCAGGCCCCCCGGACGGAATTGCCCGCCGCTGCCGGTGATAGCCTGATTCAGGCGGCCTATGAAAACCGGCAAAGCGATGTTCAGGTAGAAGGGGCCGGTCGGGTGGTCAAGGTGCTGCCGGACGACAACAAGGGTAGCCGCCACCAGAAATTCATTCTGGAGCTGGCCTCCGGCCAGACCTTTCTGGTCGCGCACAACATTGATCTGGCGCCCCGCATTCCAGACTTGCGTGAGGGCGACCGCGTCAGCTTCTACGGTGAGTACGAGTGGAATGAGCGGGGAGGGGTGGTCCACTGGACCCACCATGATCCACAAGGCCGCCATGTGGGTGGCTGGTTGAAACACCAGGGCAAACGTTACCAGTAAGTGAGCCGGATCCATCCGGCCCGCGCCACGACTGATACTGCTTTATCTCCCCTTGCCAGATCGCGGCTGCTTGCCGCAGACGGCGTCCTGCATTCCTGCGACCTAATCAGAAAGAGAACACTTTTGTGTCAGGGGCGAAATGCGCCGGCCCATGCGGGGCTGTTATCTGGAACGAAAGTGCTCCAAATTTTGTTCCGGATTCGTGATGGACGTAGCAGATTAGGGCCGGGTTAGGTTCACAATGCGAGGGCAGAAATGACGAAGCAACCGCTTCGTTGTTCTGCAACGGTGCCGGCAGACTCGCCGCACTGCACATATCAGCCATGACACGGAGGTCAAAATGGCAACGGACGATCGCTCTGGAAGCGACGACGCTTCCCCGTCTCTTTCTCTCACCAAAAAACATATTGATGCACTGACCCATCGTGTTCATCGCTTTGATGCCGGTATCAGCAAGCTTGAGGCCGAATCGAAAGCGATGAAAAAACGCGGTGACGAGGCTGGTGCCGCCAGCCTTGATCGCAAAATCAAAGTGCTTCGCGACGAATTGATCGAGCTGCAGAATGAAGCTGCCAGCGCCCCGGAAATCGCCAGCGCGCTAGGCCTGGAAAGTCGCCCACAGGCGGAACTGGCCGAGATTCCTGCCGTGGTCAAAGCGGCCAAGTTTGAAACCATGAACATCGAACTGAGTGAAGCAAAATACCAGAGCCTCACTCCCATCAGTAGCGAGTGGCCACGCCAGGGGCGGGTGGTGAAGGATGGTGTAGCCGAGCCCGTCCAGACCCTTGGCAAGGTGCGCATGCTGGTGAACAGCGAAGAGGGCCAGGCTGCGGAGAATCTGCCGTTTCGCCTGGAAGCGAAGGATGCCGACAGCGGCGAGGTATTGGTTCTGCGTAACGGCCATACCAACAAATTCGGCTATGCCTCGGTGAATCTGGGCAATTTTCCGCTCAGTCGTATCAGCGATATGCACATTGTCGTTGGCAAAGGCGGCAGCAATGAAGAGGGCGGTGATATTCAGCGCACCCCGGTGCTGAATGCGTCCATTGCCACCCACCGTGATCTGGGGGTTCCCCACCAGGTGGTGATTCGTCCGGAGCTGCTGGACAAACTGAAGCCGCGCTTCCCGGGTCGGGATGGGCCGGAAATCCCCGGGACCATCGAAGATCCGGATGACATTGATATCAAGAATTCTCCTCGCTCTTTTGGTTTGAATGAAGAGCACGTGGACGGCAACTGCTGCCTGCGACCTCGCACGGAGTTCCCGGCGCGGGAATATCATTTCCGGCAGATTGTGCGGTTGAATGAACCGCTGCTGAACTTCCGTGAGAAAGGCATCTCTCGCCAGGATGTGCAGTCGCCGATTCCCTTTGGCGATGAGTCCCCGTCGGTTTATGGCCTGACCGGGGGAAACCTGCTTCTGGGTACGGTCAATATGTATCGTCAGGGCTGGTATCCCGTGGGCAGAGGGCTGGGCGAATTGCTGTATTCCCTGGCATTGGCACCCTGTGAGCATGTGAATCTGGCATTTGTGGATTGGTCCAGAACACAGCGTGACACGCGGGTCGAGTCACGGGTCCAGCGCGAGCAGATGGAACATGAACTGAACCATGACCGTGCCATTGAAGAGGTGGTTGATTCGGTGCTCACCGAACGTCAGACCGGTGAATCCGGCAGTGGCGGTGGTGGTGCCAGCCTGGATCTGGGCTTTTTCAGCATTGGTGGGGGCGGCGGTAAGACCTCCAGTACCACCACCGGGCGACGGAGCCTGCAGGCGTCCACGGTCCAGGATATCTCCGATGAAGTCACCCAGCGGGCGTCGTCCATTCGCTCGCAACGTTCAACGGTGGTGACAACGTCCTCGCAGCGGGAATCCGAGCGTATTCAGACGCGCACGGTGCACAACCATAATCGCAATCACGCCATGACGGTGCAGTACTTTCAGGTACTGTCCCACTATTCGGTGAAAACCGAACTGGTGGAAGAGAAGCCGGTGGTGTTGGTGCCGTATGATATCGACGACGCCATTTTCGATGATATTCCCAGCTTCAATAAATTCAGACTGGCACCGAGCCGACCCATCACCCGGTTTCTTGATCGCCACTCCCGCCTGCTTCGTCGCATGGTTCCGCGCAGCTATAGCCGGGCGTTTGAATCGTTGTCACGACTGCTGCATTGCCGTGATGTGTACGATATCGAGACCCCCTATGCCACCTTTTCCCGGTGGAATATCCGCCTGGACAAGGCCTGGCGCCCCGGCCTGACGATCAGTATCGAAACCAATGACGGGCAGAGCTTTCCGCTGACACCCCGGGGTGGCAGTGCGGACCAGGCCCCCGTGGAGTTTATTTCTGATCCTGTCAGAGCCGAAGATATCGAGGCCGTCCGCATCGGCTTTGATCCGGTTGAATCAGCACGGGTTACCGGCAACACCGGCATATTCGGTTTGCTGGGAGAGAGTCTCAATGATTTGCTCGAGCAGACCCTCAATCACAAACTGACCCGCATCGAGATCACGGCACGGACGGACCGTTCCCGGTTTGTGCCGGAGCGGCAGAGTTTCCGCCTGACGGTCGTGCAGCCGAATGTGACGCTGAGTAATGACAATCCTCATGTCTCTCTGGACATCACACCGCCGACCATCAACTTTGATGGTTATCGTGGCCGTGAGCATCAAGACTACTGCAAGCTCAAGTCCCTGATTGCCTATATCCAGTCCCGCCCCATGCGTTTCCTGCGGGCCATCTGGTATATGGAGGACCCGGATCGTCGTGCCATGCGGTTTGACCGCTTCCAGTTCCAGGGAAATTCCTTGCTGGATAGTATCGTCAACAAGCCGGTGGGAGTGCTCGGCAATTATGTGGCATTCGAATTACTCGAGGGCCACAAACTGGTTCAGATTGATGCGCCCAACTACGTGGTTTCCAGTCGTATGGTCAGCCTGCCTACCCGGGGCGTCTTTGCGGAAGTGTTCCTGTCCTGTTGCAACGCCACAGAGAAACGGGATGTGGAGCGCTTTATTGATCCAGACCAATCCTGCCAGAAGTCGGCACCGGAGATTACCGGTATTTCCCCGGGCTCACGGGCGCAGGGCAGCGACACCCGGCCTTCGGATTTCGCCACACCGATGATCAATTTGCAGAACGCGCCGGCGGTACCCAACCCGAATGGTATGACGGCAGGCCTGAATGTGATGGGCACGCCGGATATTTTCCGTGACCTTTCCCGGGGAGCGGAACTGCTTCAGTTTATCAATAACGCCACGAAAGAAGCGTTCACCAGCACCCGTCAACACCGCGCGGCCATGGATGCCATCGCCGGCGATGTGGTTCGCGGGCTGGTGTCGGCCTATACCGGTGTTCCCATCGGCTCCAGCGGCAAGCCGGCCACGGCCAGTTCCGGCACCAGCGGAATTCAATCCGCGCCGTCAGGCTCCGGTGGCAGTGGCGGGGCGGCAACGGGCAGTGCGGGTGACAATGGGGCCTTGCAGGCACTCACCGGCGAGATGGTGCGCCAGAGCTCTCCGTCACAGGTCAGCGATCATGTGCAAACCGTTAGACGGGCGGTGGAAAGTGGCCTGCTCAGTGAAGGGCAGGGCAATGCCATCACCAACTCCCTGTTGGGGGGAACGGCTGCCGGGATCCCGGACAGCACGGCGCCGGTGATCATCCTCACGGCACCCACCTCCCGAGATGGTCTGGCGTTTGGTCCGGCCACGGGGGATAAAAGTGGCGCCCTGGGCCTTTCGGTGAATGTGGAAGGCGAGCCGGAAGGGGCAACCGGTCGCTGGACCCGACCCAATCCCGCCGCCATGGCACTGTCATCACAAGAGGATGACAACATCACCGTCACGCCGCTGATTCCTGGATTGCAGGAGCTGGACTACACCCTGAGAGACACGGCCGGCACCGCACTGGCGAGCATCAAGGTGCCCTTGTCCGTGCCGCAGTTTATCGCCGTGCGCGAGGATGCGGCGGCGTTTGATGCGGTACTGGCCAGTTATAGCCTGGATGACGTGAAACCCTCGGTGCTGCGGGCGGCCAAGGAAACCTGTGACCTGTTGTTGATGACGGCGAATGTCCGCACTGTTTGGGAAATGGCGCCATTCAATGAGGCATTGCCGGCCCAGTTTGCAGCGGGCGGGGCTGCCGCAAACCGGTTGACTGTCGCCACATTGCGGGGCAATCCGCCTTCGGCGGGTCTTGCTGGTCGTACGCAGGCGGGGACCGGTGGCATCGGCGCGACGGTGTATGACGAGACGATCTCCGTCTGGCCGGGGGCGTTCGATGATGCGGCCGCCAGCGGCGCGGCCGGGGATGTGGATGATGCTACCCGCCAAGTGGTGCAGCAGATGCAGGGGCTGGATTTTACCGATCTTCGCCTCAAGCAACTGGCAATTGATATTGTCGGTCGACTCATCGGTGAAACCCTGGCCCATGAGGTGCTGCACAGTCTTCTCGGGTTCCTGATTCCCACCGGACACCACAACCCGGCGGTGGCCAGTGACATCATGAATCGGGGCCTGGATCGCAGCTTCCAGAACCGGACCGGTTTTGAGGTCATCGACCTGGCCAACTTCCCGGATGAGGGCAGTTATTCCGATACGGGGATTGGCTTGATCAATATACCCACGGCGGTGACGCAGGATCTGATCGACCAGCATTTCCCGGTCTCAATCTAGTCCTCGAACCCGAGAAAGCCCTGGCGTCCCCATCTATGGGTCGTCAGGGCAATCCGGTGGTACCTGCCACCGTCCCGCAAATTTCGCGAGCCCGGTCTGGCACTCTGTCAGACCCCATTACGGAGACCGCCGGCTCCGTTATCATGTCTCCATGACCTCCCGATACCATCGTCTTGACCGTTTCCTCAGCGCTCGCCTGCAGATCAGCCGAAGCAATCTGCGGTTATTGCTGGCTGGCGGCCGTGTCCAGGTTAACGGTCAGGTTGAAGGGGATCGGCAACGACGGATTGGTCCGTTCGACAGGGTGGTTTGCGACGGCGAGATTCTGCAGGCAAACCGGCCCCGTTATCTGATGCTCAACAAGCCTGCCGCAGTGGTCAGTGCCACCCGTGATGATCATCACCCCACGGTGCTGGATCTGCTACCGGAGGATCAGCGTGATGGGCTGCACCTGGCCGGGCGGCTGGACTTCAATACCACCGGCCTGGTGTTGCTGACCAACGATGGCGACTGGTCCCGGCAGTTGAGTCAGCCGGAGAATCAGGTGCGCAAGCATTATCGGGTGACACTGGAAAAGCCGTTAACCGACGACTATGTGACGGCGTTTGCCGAGGGGATGTGGTTTGAGTACGAAGGCATTACGACGCGCCCTGCGGCGCTGAAAATTCGTACCCCGTTTGAGGCAGACGTGTGGCTTTGCGAGGGCCGCTATCACCAGATCAAACGCATGTTCGGGCGTTTTGATAACAAGGTGCTGACGCTGCATCGGCTGGCGATTGGTAATTTGGTGCTGGATGAAACGTTGAAGCCGGGCGAATGGCGGGCGCTTTCGGCGTTGGAGGTGTCCTCCATTTTTTCATGAGAGGACACCGTCACAGATTGCGTAGGGTGCACTGAGCCTAAGGCGAACTGCACCATCAAACGCGGCATCGGTGCAGTTCGCCTTAGGCTCAGTGCACCCTACGTCTTGAAGGCGCGGGTGTTTGTGACCTTTCCCTCTCTGATCCTCGAAGCACTTAAACCAGTGGCTTGCCTTTCTTCAGGCGCCGGCGGAAATCCCACAGCACCAGATTGTAAGGGGCCTGCCGGATCACACGCGGCAGCAGCAGGCTGATGCGGCCAATCGTGCGCACGGTACGCTCGAAACGCCGCTGCTTTTTGTCATTCCATTCCAGCTGCATTTGCGCACGGATTTCCGGCGGCAGAAAACCCGTGGTCACAAACCGGTTGAAGCGCCCCAGCAGAAAGCGGGTTGGCCGGCTGAGGAATTCCAGGTCGGCGATCATCATCAGGTACCGGCGAATACGGTCGTCGATGTGCAATTGCTGCAGGCCTTCCTGCCAATAGGCGTCAAAGGCTTGCAGATCTTTCGGCCAGGTGTCCTGACGAACCTGCAGGGTGGTGCCCAGCGGGTGGGCCAGCTGGTAAAAGGTTTCCTTTTCCTGCTGGCTCATGGGGCCATGGAGTTTCTGATGGGTATCCACAAAGCCCCAGTAGAGACAGGCGGCCACCCACATCTGCAGGTTCTCATCGAACGCGTTGTACTTCACCGGTGAGTGTTCGGTGGAGTGGACCTGGGCATGGGAACGATTGACTGCCCTGCGGTAGGCCAGCTTCTCTTCACTGGTGCCCATCATGGCAACGGCCAGGTAGGTGAAGGTGGTGCGCGAGCGTTTGATCGGGTGATGCAGGATCGAGCCACTTTCCACCCGGCTTTCCGCGACGCCATAGCCGACCCCTGGCAGGGCCAGTTGCAGGATAATGTTGGCACCACCGGCCAGCAGCATGGCGCCATCGAAGATGCCGGGAAATTGCGCGTCCAGTTCCCGGGCGGTGGGGGGAGTGGGCCATTGGTGTTCCAGTCGGGCCTGGCGACTTTCCAGGTTGGCTTGGGCTGTCATTGTTTTTCTGTCCTCGCTGTCAGCGCGGTGGTTCATACGCCGTTTTTTTTCATGCTAACGAGGAGTGCGTCATCAAACAATGAGACAAAATTAATTATTTGTATCATCGTGGAGTTTTCTGCCCTTAAAGCCGCAATGCCCGGAACACCGCCCGCACATGGCCGGCCAGCACATGGGTGGCCGAGCCTTCTTCGCCCCGGTAAAGCATGGCGATCTGATAGTCGCCCAGTTCAGGCAGCTGATATTCCTCGCCCAGTTGCTGCAGGGGAGGCTGGATTAGGCTGAGCGGGAAGGGGCCAATGGCCAGATCCGCCTGCATGGCCGCCTCCTGGCCGGCGCAATGTTCGCTGGTGTAAGCCACCCGGTAGCGGTGATCGCTGCGGTCCAGGGCCTCCAGGGCCATCTTGCGCCAGGGACAGCCCTGGCTGGCCAGAGCCAGGGGCAGGGGCGTCTGGCTCACTGCGATCCCCCCCTGGGCGCCGGCCCACACCAGCGGTTCGCTGTGCACCACTTCCCCCCGTGCCGGGCGACCCTGTTTACCGGTGGTGACCATAATCAGGTCCAGCTTGCCCGCATCCAGCTGCTTGAGCATGTCGGCGCTGCGCCCGACGATCACGTTCACCTGCACGGCGGGGTGAGAGCGGGAAAACTGGGTCAGCACCTGGGGCAGGATACGGGTGCCGATGTCATCCGGGGTGCCCAGCCGCACGGTGCCTTCCAGCTCCGGGGCGGTGAAGTGACTGATGGCCTCCTGGTTAAGTTTCAGCAGGCGCCGGGCGTAGCCGAGCATGGCCTCGCCCTCGGCGGTGAGGCTGACCCGACGCGCTTCGCGGAGGAACAGCCGTTGCCCCACCTGTTCCTCCAGCCGCTTGATTTGCATGCTCAGGGCAGAGGGGGTGCGGAACACTTCGGCGGCGGCCTGGGTAAAGCTTTCCGTCTCCGCGATAGCCACGAAGCTGCGCAGGATTTCCGTGTCCAGGAGGGGTTGAAGCGGGCTGTCCGGGGGCATGTTTCACCTTTCAGAAAAATTGAACGATGAGTAAAGATCTTTTCGATTTACTGATAGTAAACCCGATTGCATCATGGACGCCAATCACAGCCCAGCCACTCCACAACGTTCCCAAACAGGGAGGAGACCATGAAGCGCAACGACCCTCAAACACTGGAAGCCCCCAAGCGGATTCACTCCCGCAAGCCGGATCTGCACATGCCGGCCATGCCTCCCCTGGAGCTGATGGATGCCCTGGATTATCGCATCCGTCTGGCCTGGTATCGTCTGCGCAAGAGCCGTGCGCAGCAGCGGTCCCGGGTGGCCCAACGGCTGCAAAGAAAGCCGGTCTGAGTATGGTGTCTGCGACGGATGTGAAAGCATAGCAAGGCGGCTGATTCGCCTTGTGAACAAGGCTCCAACGGGGTAATGACTGATTCCCTTCCGGAATTCACCGTTGGAGCGTTGCTTGCAAAGCGAATGCTTCAGAATTCCGGCGAGTGACCAGACACAAAAAAGGCGCCTTTTCAGGCGCCTTTTTTGTGTGCGACACGGAAGCCGTGCGGCCAATTACATGTTCGGGTAATTGGGGCCGCCGGTACCTTCCGGAGCCACCCAGTTGATGTTCTGGGTGGGGTCCTTGATGTCGCAGGTCTTGCAGTGCACGCAGTTCTGGGCGTTGATCTGGAAACGCTTGTCGCCAGTGTTCTCGTCCTCGACCACTTCGTACACACCCGCCGGGCAGTAACGCTGGGCCGGCTCGTTCCACTTGGGCAGGTTCACCTCAAGCGGTACGTTCGGGTCTTTCAGCGTCAGGTGACAGGGCTGATCTTCTTCGTGGTTGGTGTTGGACAGGAAAACGCTGTCCAGCTTGGCGAAGGTGATCTTGCCGTCCGGTTTCGGGTAGTCGATCTTCTTGCTCTGGTCTGCAGGCTTCAGCGTGGCGTGATCCGGGGTGGTGTCACGCATGGTGATCGGCAGTTTGCCGTTGAACAGGTTGATGTCCACGAAGGCAAAGGCAGAACCGATGAAGTTGCCGAACTTGTGCTGGGCCGGGCCGAAGTTGCGCTGGGCGTGCAGCTCTTCGTGGATCCAGCTCTTGTCGAAGGCATCCTTGTATTCGGTCAGCTCGTCGCCACCGCGGCCGCCTTTCAGGGCTTCTGCCAGGATTTCCGCGGCAATCATGCCGGACTTCATGGCGGTGTGGGTGCCCTTGATCTTGGCGAAGTTCAGGGTGCCGGCGTTACAGCCCACCAGCAGACCACCGGGGAAGGTCATCTTCGGCAGGGACTGCAGGCCACCCTTGGAGATGGCACGGGCGCCGTAGGAGACACGCTTGCCGCCTTCCAGGTGCTTCTTGATTTCCGGGTTGGTTTTCCAGCGCTGCATCTCGTCGAACGGAGACACGTGCGGGTTGGAGTAGGCCAGATCGGTGATCAGACCCAGGGCAACCTGGTTGTTCTCGATGTGGTACAGGAAGGCACCACCCGGGGAGCCGGACTCGGTGAGCGGCCAGCCGGCGGTGTGCACCACCAGGCCTTCCTGGTGTTTGGCCGGGTCGATGTCCCACAGTTCCTTGATGCCGATACCGTAGTGCTGCGGGTCGGTGCCTTCGCGCAGGTTGAATTTTTCCTGCAGCTGTTTGCCCAGGTGACCACGGCAACCTTCGGAGAAGATGGTGTACTTGGCGTGCAGTTCCATGCCGGGGGTATAGCTGGGCTTCTTCTCGCCGTCATGGCCGATGCCGGAATCGCCGGTGGCGATACCTTTTACGGAACCATCGTCGTTATAGAGTACTTCGCTGGCAGCAAAGCCGGGGAAGATCTCGATGCCCAGACCTTCCGCCTGTTCTGCCAGCCAGCGACACAGGTTACCCAGGGAAATAATGTAGTTCCCTTCGTTGTGCATGGTCTTGGGTACGAACAGGTTCGGCACTTTCTGTGCCTTTTCCGGGCCGGTGAGGTAGTAGATCTCGTCGCCGGTGACCTTGGTGTTCACCGGAGCGCCCATTTCCTGCCAGTTGGGGAACAGCTCGTTCAGTGCACGGGGCTCAAGCACCGCACCGGAGAGAATATGGGCGCCGACTTCGGAGCCTTTCTCTACCACGACCACACTGATTTCCTGACCGGTTTCCTGGGCGATCTGGCCCAGACGGCAGGCGGTTGCCAGACCGGAAGGACCGGCGCCGACGATGACTACATCGACTTCCATAGATTCGCGTTCCACAGCCTGTCTCCTCGCTATCGATTGCGTGTTCGGCCCTGAAGCCACTGAGAAAGGGGTTCTGAAACACTCTGCCACAGAAAAACCTTTCTCAGCAGCCACCTGGGGCCAGCCTTGGGGTGGCGCGGAGTATATAGAGATAGGCCAAACCGCACCACTGCCTGGGTTGGCCGCAACGCCCGCTGCATTGTTACCGGGTGTTGATCCGGTGGGGCGGCCACTGCAACCATTTCAAACAGGTGTTCGGATTATCCCTTGCTAGCTGGTTGATTTACAAGGAAATGGCCGACCGTAAAGTCACGAAAAGTGGACACCTTGCAGAGTCTATTTGCAGCAAAATCATTCGCTTACAGATTTTCGGCCTATTGACCTGCTTTGGCCGAGCGTTCAAGATAGCGGCTCTTTCGCGGGGGTGGACCCGGCAACGGCGTCAATTCGCCTCCTTCTACATGTCACCCAATGGAACATTCCGAGGATCCTATGAAGGTTCTTGTACCCATCAAGCGAGTCATTGACTACAACGTCAAGGTTCGCGTGAAGGCGGACAACTCTGGTGTTGATCTCGCTAATGTCAAAATGGCCATGAACCCCTTCTGTGAAATCGCTGTAGAAGAAGCGGTGCGCCTGAAAGAGAAGGGTGTGGTTACCGAAATCGTTGCCGTTTCCATCGGTCCCAAGACCGCTCAGGAGCAGCTGCGTACTGCCATGGCACTGGGCGCTGATCGCTCCATCCTGGTAGAAACCGATGAAGACGTTCAGCCGCTGGGCATCGCCAAGGCACTGAAAGCCATCGTTGACGAAGAAAAGCCGGACCTGGTGATTCTCGGCAAACAGGCGATCGACGGCGACAACAACCAGACCGGCCAGATGCTGGCTGCTCTGACCGGCATGCCGCAGGGCACGTTCGCGTCTGAAGTGGACGTGGCTGACGGTAAAGTGAAGGTGACCCGTGAAATCGACGGTGGCCTGCAGACCGTTGAGCTGAACCTGCCGGCGGTGGTTACCACCGACCTGCGTCTGAACGAGCCGCGTTATGCGTCTCTGCCGAACATCATGAAAGCCAAGAAGAAGCCGCTGGACACCAAGACCGCTGCTGATCTGGGCGTTGACCTGACTCCCCGTGTGACCACTGTCAGTGTGGAAGCCCCGGCCGAGCGTCAGGCTGGCATCATCGTTGGCTCCGTTGACGAGCTGGTTGAGAAACTGAAGAACGAAGCGAAGGTGATCTGATGAGTGTATTAGTTTACGCCGAACACGATAACGCCGCGCTCAACAAGGTCACCCTGAGTGTGGTTGCTGCTGCCAAAGAAATCGGCGGCGACATCACTGTGCTGGTAGCCGGTAAAGGCTGTGGCGCTGTTGCTGAAGAAGCGGCCAAGATCGATGGCGTTTCCAAGGTACTGTGCGCTGACAATGACGCCTACGAGCACCAGCTGGCCGAGAACGTTGGCGACCTGGTTGCTGAAGTTGGCGCGGATTACAGCCACATCCTGGCTGCCGCTACCACCACCGGCAAAAACTTCGCGCCGCGCGCTGCAGCGCTGCTGGACGTGGCCCAGATCTCCGAGATCTCCGACGTGATTGATGCGGATACCTTCAAGCGTCCGATCTACGCCGGTAACGCCATTGCTACCGTGAAAAGCAGCGATGCCAAGAAAGTGATCACCGTGCGTGGTACCTCTTTCGACGGCGTTGCCGCTGAAGGTGGTTCTGCTGCCGTTGAGAACATCGACGTTGCCAAGGACGCCGGTATCTCCTCCTTTGTGGGTGAAGAGCTGGCCAAGTCCGACCGTCCCGAGCTGACCTCTGCCGAGATCGTGATCTCCGGTGGTCGTGGCATGGGCAACGGCGACAACTTCGAAATCCTGTACAAGCTGGCTGACAAGCTGGGCGCTGGCGTGGGTGCATCCCGTGCTGCCGTTGACGCAGGCTTCGTACCCAACGACATGCAGGTCGGTCAGACCGGTAAAATCGTTGCGCCGAACCTGTACGTTGCTGTGGGCATCTCCGGTGCCATCCAGCATCTGGCCGGCATGAAAGACTCCAAGGTCATCGTTGCGATCAACAAGGACGAAGAAGCCCCCATCTTCCAGGTGGCGGACTACGGCCTGGTCGCTGACCTGTTCGAAGCGGTACCGGAGCTGGACAGCAAGCTGTAAAAAGCCTGCAGTCAGCACCAACAAAAACCCGGCCTTGTGCCGGGTTTTTTGTTATGGGATGGCGCTCAATCAGTCTGACTCCGGCTCTGTACACTCCAGCCTTACACTAACCTGAAGATCCGGCCAGGGGTCACTGATGTGGGTGGCGTCGCAGCGAGGCGTCAACCCAAAGGCGGGATCAGTGGGGGAGAGGGTGGCGAACCATTCGCCGCGAGGCCGGCCATTAAAGGCGTCGGTTGACTCACCGGCCCCCAGAGTGATCGGCCCGACGGCAGGATCGCTTGTGCGAAGCTGAATCGCATGTCCCGAGGTATTTGTCACCGTTATCACCTGCACGCTGTCACTGGCATAGCGTCGCTCACGCCATCCGTACTCCCGATCCAGATCGATGGATTGCCATCCGGGTGTGGCGCCGTTGCACACAAAGGGAAAGTCGAAATCCCGGGTACTGGGAGGCGAGAGTTGCAGCATTTCGGTGGCGACGGACATGTCATAGGTCTCGCCATCCGTGATCAGCGTGGCGGTAAACCGGGTACTGGCTTCGGGAGTGACTGTGCGGGAATCCGCCAGGGCCTCGTTTTCGCCATTTACCGGTGGGCTCAGGGTGAGCGTGTCAGCGGTGACCGTGATCGCAAAGGGGGGATAGCAGCCATCATGATTCGGGCAAACCTGGGCAACGCCGGGAGGAAAATCCGAGGGGCAGCAGTAGCCGTCCACACACCGTCCATCACTGGGGCATTCTGATGCCGTGGCACAGCTTGGTGCCGTGCTGTATGCGTCACCGAAAACGCTGCAGTGCGATTCGTCACGGGGCATATTGCGGGCATCCCAGCTGACGGTGATCGGGTCGCCGGGACAGAATAAATGGGGTTCCGCTTTCAGTTGCGCCGGGTCACCGGGTAGTCCATCCAGTTTTACGGCGCAGGCAGAGATCAGTAAAAGAGAAAATAGAAAAGCGGCAAGCAGTCCATTGCGCATCGTTGTTACTCCCTTGTGTTGGTGATAATGCCTCTCTCGGTTGGTGCTATTCCTGCCGCCGGGATTGGCGCAGGGCGAGTCAGTTAAGTGTAGGGTCCGGCAAACAGGAAAGGGGTGAACTGTCTCACTATTAGCACGGATAATGCGTTTCCATCATGACGGACCCTATTTGGCATATCGGGGGCACTCCATGCAGATCTTCAAGGGTAAAACGGCGCTGATTACCGGTGCATCCAGCGGCATTGGTGAGGAAATGGCTAGGCAGCTGGCTTCGGTGGGCTGCAATCTGATTCTGGTAGCGCGGCGCACTGAGCGACTCGGTTCCCTTGCCGCGGAGCTGGCATCGTTCACCGTTGATGTCATTACCGCCGATCTGTCTGATCCGCAAGCGGCCGAAGCGGTGTTTGCACAGACGCAGGCCGCCGGGCGGCAGGTGGATATTCTCATCAACAATGCCGGCTTTGGTTTCCAGAAACCGCTGTTGTCGCTGCCGGTGGCGGATCAGCTGGGCATGGTCGATGTCAATGTACGGAGCCTGCTGGTGCTGACTCAGCGGTTTGCCGCGCCCATGGCGCAACGGGGCCAGGGCTGGGTGCTCAATGTGAGCTCGGTGTCTGCCTGGTTTCCGATCCCGGGCATGGCCACCTATGCAGCCAGCAAGGCCTGTGTGCTGCATCTGAGTCGTGCTCTCCACGAAGAGCTCAAGTCAGCGGGCATTGTGGTGACGGCACTGTGCCCCGGCGGCACCCGCACCGAGTTTTCGTCCATCGCCCGTGAGCGGATGGACCCGGATCTGGAAAAAGCCATGATGCCTGCGGACGTAGTGGCAGGGGCCGGACTGAAGGCGCTGGCCAGTGGAAAAGCGGTGGTGGTTCCCGGGGCCTTGTATCGAGTCATGGTCTCTTTGGTGCGGGTATTACCTGCTAGCTGGGTGACGCGTTTGGCGGGAAGGGTAATGGGACGTCATCACTGATATCGCTCTCAATTTCCGCTGAGCGTAGGGTGCACTGAGCCCAAGGCGAACTGCACCACTAAAACGCCAGATGATGCAGTCCTCCCTAGGCTCAGTGGCACCCTGCCTATATTTAACCCCGACTGGCGATGTCTTCCGCAATGGCCAGCGCTGCTGTCAGGCCGGGGGACTCTATTCCCAGCAGATTGATCATGCCTTTGATGCCGTGTTCCTTCTCATCCTGTATCAGGAAATCCCGCCAGGGCGCTCCGTTGACGAATAACTTGGGGCGGATACCGGCATAGGCGGGGGAAAGTCTCTGGGGGGCAAAGGACGGCCAGTAACGACGTATGGCGTTTTCGAACTGCGGTTGCCGTGACGCGTTGACTTGATAATCCCGCTGCGCAATCCATTCCACATCCGGGCCGAAGCGGGCGTTGCCTGCCAGGTCCACGGTAAGGTGAATGCCCAGTCCATCGCTTTCCGGCAAAGGATAAACCAGCCGTTGTGTCGGGCTGCGGCCCGCCAGTGAAAAGTAGTTCCCCCGGGCCAGCCGTTGCTCGGGAATGCCGTCTGCGGGAAATCCATGGCAGTGCTGCAGCAGTGGTGCGGCACCCAGGCCGGCGGCATTGATGAGATGCCGGCACTGTAACTCGAAGGGCCCCTCGTCACTGTCTACCAGCAGCAGGAAATGCGCCTGATGGCAATCAATCCGGCGCACCCGGTGGCGATAGCAGAGCAGGGCATGATTTGCCTGCGCCTGCGCGGCGAGACACTGCATCAGGGCGTGACTGTCGACAATCCCGCTATGTTCACTGAGCAGCGCCTCGCTGGCATGGAGCCAGGGTTCCTGGCGACCCAACCACTGCTGGCTACATGGATGCAGGCCGGTGGCGCCGCTGTTCAGAGCGTTCTGGTGCAGTTGCTCCAGTGTGTCCTGTTGCCCTTCATTGGCGACGACCAGCTTGCCGCACTGCCGGTAGGGAATGTTTTTTTCCTGGCAGTAACGATATAGCAGGGCATTGCCGCGCAGGCACAGGCGGGCTTTCAGAGAGTCCGGCGGGTAGTAGAGACCGGCGTGGATGACTTCGCTATTGCGGGAAGAGAGGTGTTCGCCAAAGTGGCTTTCCTGCTCAAGCAGTACCACCGACCTTGAAGGGGCCAGTTCACGGGCGATCGCCAGGCCGATGACGCCGGCACCGACGATCACGGTATCAACCTGCTCCATGTAGCCTCTCTCTGCCGGTTCCCGTCCTGTGCGCTATTTTGGACATACTGATCCGTGCTTGTCGAAACCGGTGCTTCATTATGAAGCAGGGCGGCTCTGGAGTGGGGTCGCTGACCGGTCTGTTGAGCGATTTTCTGGCATGGGACTTGCTCAATAACTTTCATGGAAGGCGCAAAGCCTTTCTTGAGAGAAGGAAAGTGCCATGCGGTCATTAACGTTGCCGGCCGTTGCCGGTTTTGATGAGATGATTGCCCCGGGCCGAGGTATTCGGACGCATTATACGCACTACCACGACTGGCTGTTGCAACAGGACGGCCAAAGCCTGGAAAGAAAGCGCAGGGAAGCGGAGCTTCAGTTCCACCGAGTGGGCATTACATTCAATGTGTACGGTGAGGATAGTGGCACCGAACGGTTGATCCCCTTTGATACCTTGCCTCGGGTCATTCCGGCCTCCGAATGGCAGAAGCTGGAGCGCGGGGTGATACAACGGGTCCAGGCGCTGAATCTGTTTCTGCACGATATTTACCACGATCAACGCATCATCAAGGAAGGCCACTTGCCGGCTGAGCAGGTATTCGGCAATGCCCAATACCAGCCCTGCATGCAGGATGTGGATCTTCCCAATCAGGTTTATTCGCAAATCAGCGGTGTTGATCTGATCCGCGATGGCGAGGGTGCCTGGTACGTGCTGGAGGATAACCTCCGTACCCCTTCCGGGGTCAGTTACATGATCGAAAACCGTCGCATGATGATGCGGCTTTTCCCGGAACTGTTTGCCAGACAGATGGTGGCACCGGTTGATCATTACCCCTCGTTACTGCTGGAAACCTTGCAGCAGAGCGCCCGTCACAGTAACCCCACGGTGGTATTGCTGACCCCGGGGCGTTACAACAGCGCCTATTTCGAGCATGCCTTTCTGGCGCAGCAAATGGGGATAGAACTGGTTGAGGGAGCCGACCTGTTCGTGAAGGAAGGCTGCGTCTTCATGCGGACGACCGCGGGTTCCCAGCGGGTGGATGTGATTTATCGCCGGGTTGACGATGCCTACCTGGACCCTCTGGCATTTCGTCAGGACTCCATGCTCGGGGTGCCCGGCTTGCTGTCCGTGTATCGAGAGGGAAGGGTGGTTCTGGCCAATGCGGTGGGTACCGGGGTAGGGGATGACAAGTCCATTTATCCCTATGTGCCGGCCATGATTCGCTTCTATCTGGATGAAGAACCGATCCTGGCCAACGTGCCCACATGGCAGTGCCGCCGCAAGGATGAACTGAAACACGTTCTCGCCAATCTCCCGGAGCTGGTCGTCAAGGAGGTCCATGGGGCCGGTGGCTATGGAATGCTGGTAGGGCCGGCGGCCACCCGGGAAGAAATCTCTCACTTCCGGGACCGGTTGCTGGCAAACCCGGATAACTATATTGCCCAACCGACACTGTCACTCTCGACCTGCCCGATTTTTGTCAGTGAAGGCATCGCTCCCCGTCATATCGACTTGCGTCCTTTTGTTCTCAGCGGGAACGAAACCCGGGTTGTCCCCGGTGGCTTGACCCGTGTGGCCATGAAAGAGGGATGCCTGGTTGTGAATTCCTCCCAGGGCGGCGGCACCAAGGATACCTGGGTGCTGGAGGAGAGAGAGCCATGCTGAGTCGTACTGCTTCTGACCTGTACTGGTTGTCCCGTTATTTCGAGCGGGCGGAAAATACCGCGCGGATGCTGGACGTGGTCTGGAACCTGTCGCTGATCCGCTTTGCGGTGGATCTGGAATCAGAGTTGATGGCGCCGCTGGCGATTACCGGGTCCGGAGAACGCTACAAAAGCCGCTATGGCAACGTGACCATCGGCAACCTGCTGTATTTCTTTACCCTGGACGAGGATAACCCTTCCAGTATCTACCAGTGCCTGCGGCAGGCCAGAAGCTGTGCCCATGCGGTGCGCGGCAAGATTACCGCGGAGATGTGGGAGAGCGTGAACAGTACCTGGATCGAGCTGAAGGATATCCATCAAACCGGCTTGCAGGATTACGGAGAAACGGCGTTTTTCGAGTGGGTGAAAAACCGCTCTCACCTGTTTCGTGGTGCGACCTACGGCACCTTGATGCGCAGTGATACCTTCAACTTCCTGCGTCTGGGCACCTTCGTCGAGCGAGCGGATAACACCGCACGGATTCTTGATGTGAAACATCAGGACGGGGATGTGGAGTCCAATACCACCGTGGATTACTACCGCTGGCATGCATTGTTGCGCTCTGTGGGAGCCTATGAAGCCTACCGGGAAATGTATAGCGAGCCGATTAACGCGGAGCGTGTGGCTGAGTTGCTGATTCTCCGTCCGGAGATTCCACGCTCGTTGTTATCCTGCCTGCAGATGCTTTGCCAGTTCCTGCCCAGCATCGAAGGGGACGCCGGATTACAGTCCAAGCGCCTGGCAGCGGTGCAGTTGGCGCGGCTGCAATACGGTGATATCGAGCACGTTACCGACATCGGTCTGCATGACTACCTGACGGATTTTCTGCGTCGGATTAATGAATTGGCGGATACCATTCAATCTGAATATCTGGAGCTGGTATGAAATTGTCGATCCGTCACAGTACGGAATACCATTATTCTGAGCGAGTAAAGCACAGCACGCAGTATCTGCGACTGACCCCCAGGCCCTCCGCCCGGCAAAAAATTCTCAGCTGGGAAATGGATTTGCCGGAGACGGCGGAACGGGCGTCTGATGGGTACAACAACATCCTCCACGTGCTCACCCTGGATCAACCGCATCAGGAGATTCGGTTGTCGGTCAGGGGACTGGTGGAGATCACGGATGAAGATGGTGAAGACGCGGATCAGCGCCTGTCACCCCTGGTTTTCACGCGCATGACAGAGCTCACTCAGCCGGATGAAGCGTTATTGGAGCTGGCGCATCGTCATGCTGGCCTGCCCGTGGATGCGCGGCTTGAAGCCCTCAGCGAGACGATACTCTCTGCCATGCCCTTTACCCCCGGAGTAACGGATGTGGCCAGCAACGCGGCGGAGGCGTATCTGGGCGGGTATGGGGTGTGTCAGGATCATACCCATGTGTTCCTGGCCTGCTGTCGTGCCCTGGGATTGCCGGCCCGCTATGTCAGTGGTTACCTCTACAGTCAGGATTCAGAACATGTGGCGAGTCATGCCTGGGCGGAAGTCTGGCAGGACGGTAGCTGGCATACCTTTGATGTGACCAATCAGACCCGGTTACCCCGGCACCACCTGAAGCTGGCAGTGGGTCTGGATTATATGGACGCCTGTCCAGTGCGTGGCGTACGCTTCGGTGGTGGGATTGAGTCCCTGAAGGCGGTGGCAGAGGTGCGCCAGTCGTCTTCTTCCCGTTGCCAGTGATCGTGCGGAGTCTCGAAGATGACCTATTGCGTTGCCATGGCTCTGCAGGATGGCTTGGTGTTTGCTTCCGATTCGCGAACCAATGCGGGGGTGGACCAGATTGCCACCTATCGCAAGCTACACAAATTTGTGGTCGACGATGAACGGGTGATTATCATCCTGTCGGCGGGAAATCTGGCCACCACCCAGAGCGTTATCAGCTTGTTGAATATGCGTCTGAACAGTGATCAGGCGAATCTTTTTGGTGTTCGCTCACTGTATGAGGCGGCCACAGTGATAGGGACCACCAGTCGTGAAGTGGTGCGTCGCGATGCCGGGCAAAGCCAGGGCAATGTGGACTTTGGCAGCAGTTTCATTGTGGGTGGGCAAATTCATGGTGAACGCCACCGCCTGTTTCTGGTGTATCCGGAGGGCAATTTCATCGAATGCACGCCTGATACCCCTTACTTCCAGATTGGTGAAACCAAATACGGTAAACCCATTCTGGATCGTGTGGTGGATTACCAGTTACCCCTGCAGGCAGCGGCCAAATGTGCTCTCATCAGTCTGGACTCAACGATTCGCTCCAACCTCTCGGTGGGGCTGCCTCTGGATCTGTTGATCTACCAAAAAGACGGTTTTTCTGCCGACAATCATCATGATGTTACCGATCAGAATTCGGATTTCCGGGCCCTGGGCGAAGCCTGGTCCCAGGGCTTGCGGGAAGCCTTTTCGCAATTGCCGGATATGAATTGGTAAGAGAGAAACGGGGATAAAAAAAGGGCGTGCCAGGCACGCCCTTTTCTTTTCTGCGGTGTCTTATTCCTTGTTATCCACGTTATCGTAGAACAGATATCGTGCTGTTTCGTATTGACCCCGTGCCAGCTTGAACAGCCGCTCGTAGACCTCCGGGTGCGCTGCGGCCACATCCTGTTTCGGGGTGTCGCTATGCAGGTCATGCAGGCTGGCGTTGCTGCCATCCGCATTCATTTGCAACAGGAAATCTTTGGTCACCATGCCATAGATAGGGCTGGGGCCTTCCTGCAGCACCACAAAATTGGCGCGTTCCCCTTCCGGGGCGGGCATCTGGAAATCCCGTCCCAGTGTGGTATTGCGGTAGGGAAATCCGAGCATGCCGGCCATGGTGGGTAGCACGTCCACAAGGCCCACGGATTCCTCGATCACCCTGGGCTTCAGGTAGCGAGGGGCATAGATGATGTGCGGGACATGGTTACTTTCCAGTCCCAGCTGATCCATGGCCGGCATATGGGGCAGGGTGGTAATGCGGTTACTGTGATCACCAAAGAACACGAAGATGGTGTTATCAAAGTAATCGCTTTCCCGGGCCCATTTCATGTACTCGCCCACGTTGTAATCCAGCAGCCGTACGGCATTGAACTGGGCGGCACTGCGAAACCCGAACTTGGCCAGCTCCTCATCGGACAGGTCCGTGCGCGGCTGGAAGTCGCCATTATTCTCCGGGATGGTGAAGGGGCGGTGGTTGCCGGCGGTCTGGATGAAGGCAAAGAAGGGTTGGTCATCCGGCAGGTCGGCGAGAATCCGGTTGGATTCGCGGAACAGATTCAGATCGGAAATCCCCCAGACATCCACGTCCGGAGATTGCCAGTCGCCTTCCTCATGCAGCTCGAGGTCATCAATGGTCTGTTGCACCAGCCCGTCCAGGTTGGCCCAGCCGGCGTTACCGCCAATGAAATAGAAATTCCGGTAGTCCGGAAATTCATTCAGCACGGTACGCTGATGGCTGGTCAGGGGGTTGCGACTGGCGCTTTCAGTGGGGGCCACGTCGGGGATGCCGGTGAAGGTGGCCCAGATGGTTTTGGCGGTGCCGGTGACAGGCACGTAGAAGTTTTCGAACCGCCAGCCATCGCGGCTTAGTTGGTCCAGGTTGGGGGTGCTCTCAATGGGCAATCCATAGCTGCTCACCCGGCTCGCCCCGAGGGATTCCAGCATGATGAAGACCACATTGGGCGGACGCTCATAGTCGAGCTTGTGGCTTTGCACCTCCACCATGCGCTCGAAATTCAGGTCCTTGCGCTGATCTTCGGGGATGCCGAGGTGCTCCGCCATGAGGGGGTAATACTCGGCGACCTTTTCCTTGTCGAACGGGGAAACCGGAATCAGCAGGGTATCGCGAAAATAGAGGACTGGATTCAGGCCCAGGGCGCCAATGGCACGGTCACCGGAGACAAAGGCTTCGCTCCAGCGCAATGGAATCGGGTTAAGAATATTGATATTGCTGACCCGGCCAAGAATGGCAAAGAAGAACAGGGCAAAGCAGACCAGAAAACCGGCTGTGGCCTGGAGCCCGGAGATACCGGCGGCTGACCGCTGCAGCAATTTGCGCTCGGCAATCCGGGCCAGCCAGTAACTGCCTGCCACGCCGCCAATCAGGCCCAGGGTAATCCAGATTACCGGATAGCTTTCCCAGACCATCAGGGTGGAATCCCGGGTGTCCTGGAGGAAGCGCAGGGCGGTAACGTTCAGGCGTTCACCCAGATAGGCATAATGCCCAAAGTCGAGAATATAGGTGAGGCCGAGCAGGGTCAGTGCAACGATCAGGTAGGCATGCGCAAGGACCCGCATCACTGCGCTGGTGAGCAGGTTGAAGCGGGGCAGATAGGCCAGCGCGGCAAGCGGCAACATCATCAACAGGGCCAGACGCAGGTCGAAGCGCAACCCGATCCCCAGGGCGCTGAGCACGGCGCCTGAATCCGCATCCGGGGTGGAGGGAATTTCTGAAAAGCCGAAATAGAAAACCGCCCGCAGAATGACCATCAGGCTGAAAAACAATGCCGTCATGGCCAGCAGGTAGTGCAGGCGTCGTGATTTCAACCAGGTCATGCTGATGTCTCCGTACCGGGGAAACTGAAAAATTGGCGCCTATGCTACCGGGAAGGGGCCAGTGACGCATGGTCAAATCGCCGCTTTTGGCGGTTATTTGAACAAATTTCAGCGGGATGTCGCGGCTGGCTTGGGCGATGACGGGATAATGGCTTTAACCGGCCGGGACGCAATGGTATTAAAGGCATTCGCTGACGGGAGACGGACATGAATTTTGACGAGATCCTGGCCACGGTGGACGGCCAGGGCAACGGCATGATGCCAGAAGGGTGGGGGCAGGGGCGTGCCCTGTTCGGCGGTCTGGTGGGGGCCGTGTTGTTTGATCATCTGGAAAAAACCGTGGCCGCGGGCAGGACCTTGCGCAGTTTTTCCCTGTCCTTTGTTGCCCCGATGGCGCCGGGCCCGATCAGCCTGCACAGCCAGGTGTTCCGGGAAGGAAAATCCGTGATGCAGGCCATGGTGTCGGCGCGCCAGGAGGGTGAGGTCGTGGCCGCCATGCTGGTCAGCCTGGGGGCTGCCAGGGAATCCGGGGTGATTGTGCCCCCGGCCGCCGCGCCGGCCATGCCGCCACCGGAACGCTGTATAGAGCTCCCTTTCATGCCGGGTCTGACACCGGATTTTCTGCAGCACTTCCAGATGCGCTATGCGGACGGCATGCCTCCCTTCAGCGGAAGTGCGGTGCCGGATTTCAGTGGTTACATGGGCTTTCGAACGCCGCCGCAGGCCATGAGCACGGCGGCCCTGATCGCGCTGGTTGATACCTGGCCGCCCTCGGTATTGCCCATGTTGAAGAAACCGGCGCCGGCCAGTTCTCTGACCTGGACCATGGAGTTGCTGGATGATCCCGGGTCGCGCCCTGCGGATACCCTGTGGCAGTATCGGGTTAAGACGGATCAGAGCAGCGATGGCTATGGCCAGAGCCAGGCAACGATCTGGGACGGGGAAGGCAAGGCGGTGGCATTGAGCCGTCAGACATTTACGGTATTTGCATGAAAAAAGAACTGCCGCCGATCAAGGCGAAAACCCTGGGAGATAAGGTGCCACGCCGTGGGCATTGGCTGTTGGCCGGTCTGGGCCGGGTGATCCTTGCTGCCATGGGATGGCGGATTGTCGGCACGCTGCCCAATGTGGAGCGCGCGGTCCTGGCGGTGGCGCCGCATACCTCCAACATGGATGGTGTGATCGGTATCAGTGCGATACAGAGCCTGCGTGTCCATGTGAAGTTCATGGCCAAACACACCCTTTTCGAGGGGCGGCTGGGCCGCTTGATGGTCTGGCTGGGTGGCATACCGGTGAATCGTGACAGTGCGGACGATGTGGTGGACCAAACGACGGCCGTGATGCGCGAGAAGCCTTTCTGGCTGGGTCTTGCGCCAGAGGGAACGCGGGAGGGCGCCGAGCGCTGGAAAACCGGGTTTTACCGGATTGCCGAGCAGATGCAGATCCCCATCGTCGTGATTGGTTTCTGTTATCAGCGGCGTCAGGTCCGTATTGTCGGCAGCTTTATGCCCACCGGTGATCTGGAGCAAGATATGGCCCGGATTGTTCAGGCGTTGGCTGACATCGTGCCGCGTCGCCCGGACCGGCTTTCCGGGCCGTTACGCAACCATGGGCAGGGCCCTCAAGCCTGAGCAGTGCGGTCCCGCTCCCCCATGCGGTCGAGGAAATGCTGGCGGCGTTGGGCGGATTGCAGTGCAAAGGCCAGAGGCCGGTGTAGCTCGTTGAGCAGCGCTTCCTCGGGGGCAGAGAAGGGTCGGGCCCCGGCTACCTCTACAATACCCAGAGCGACGTCGCCCTGGTGAATCGGCCACATCAGCAGAGTGGCAGGTTGACGCTTGCCTTCTCCCACTTCCAGATCCAGATATCCTTCCGGCACGCTGTGTTGCTGTATCAGCAGCTTCTGATTGAGGGCCGCCCCCAGCAGTGTTTCATCCCGGGGAAGTCGGCGGCGCGCTTCTGCATCGGCATTAAGGCCCCAGGCCGCCAGGCGAACCAGCTCCTGATTTTCCAGCGTGTACGCGGCCCCGGCTTTTGCGTCGATTTGTTCAATGAGGTAGCTGAGCACCCGTTCCAGCAGTTGCGCGGGGGTCAGGTTGCCGGCGATACGTTCGAGAAAGAGATTGAGCTGCTGTTGGCGCAAGGTGTCCCTTTCGGCCTGTTCGCGCCAGCGGGCCAGCTGGGCGGACTCACTTTCCAGTAGCAGGTTGTTGGCGAAATTGCGGCGGGCACTGATATCCAGAATGTAGCCATTGAGCGTGCAGATCAGCAACGGAATGGCGAAATAAAGCAGCATGGAAAGAAGCGGCAGGGGCAGTTGTCGTAACAGGGCGACAAGTAGCGCCGCGGCGAGTGCGCACAGGCAACTGGTCAGCGTCTGTCTTGGCGGCAGGCGCAGGATGGAGAAACCGATAATCAGGATATAGATGGTCTCAAAGGCGGAAATCTGTCCCGGGAAGAGTCCGTCGAAACGGATGGCGCCCAGCAGGGTGCCGGTGAGGGCAAGGCCGAGTGCCAGATAAAGGACTAGGACGGTATGCGGCTTGAGCCAGGACAGGCGGGTGCTGCACCACAGAGCCACCAGCGCCACTGCAATGGGGTATACGCCGTAATTGCGCCAGGCGACCATCTCGGCCGTATCCACCAGCAGCATCACGGGCACGACCACCACCAGATACAATAAACCCAGCAGATAGACGGAATGGCTGATCAGATCCCTGGCGCGGCTGTGAGCATGTTGCCGATACCGGGCTTCCAGATCCCCATCGAATGTCACCAGCAGGCTGTCCAGCGCGTTGCGCAGAACGGCCTCCTGACTTTTGCTGATCGCTGCTTCCGATGCTGCGGGCATGGGGTTACCTGATTATTATTCCGTTGCGGTGTCTCTGAATAATGCCTTGCACATCCCGTGTGGCCTGAAGGGAGTGGTTGTTGTGCTTTGTCGCCACGCGCAGCATGGCGCTTCTTCCCTCAAGACTGCGGTGGTATCCAGAGTCTCCTTGATTCGCGAGCTGTGACAGCGCAGTATTTTGTCAGCCTGATCGCGAACAAATGGCGCTCGCGATATTCAATAATGATCACAATCAACAGGAAGCATCATGACCGATACCGCACGTTTTGAACAAGCCCAAAAAGATGTGAAAACCCTGGACCGCAAACCCGGCAATGATGATCTGCTGTTCCTCTATGCCCACTTCAAGCAGGGCAGTGCCGGTGATGTCAGTGGCAAGCGCCCGGGGATGATGGACATGGTGGGCCGTGCCAAGTACGACGCCTGGGCAAAGCTCAAGGGCATGTCCGCGGATGACGCCAAACAAAAGTACATTGATAAGGTCGACAGCCTTTTGAAAAGCCACAAAAGCTAATCGATCAACCTCTGGCTTGCAGCAGTTGGGCCTTGCCCAGCTGCGCTTCCCCGGCCAGGTTACGGTAAAACCGTTGTAGTTCGGGGAGCTGAGCCTGCAGGGCCTGGCGAACCTGTCGCCGGGCCGCCTCCATCTCTTGTTCAACCCGCTGCTGGTTTTCCTGCATCTCCCGCTTTCGTTTTTCCAGTTCCGCAGGCAGGGCGGTGCTTCCCAGTTTGTCCAATCGTGCATTGATACGCTGCAGACGGTCGCGGGCATCGTTCAAACGGGCCTGGAGATCCTGCGCATCCGGGGCGTTGTGCAGAACCCGTTCCAGGTCGGCAATTTCCTGGCGGGTGGCGCGCTTTTCCATCTTGGCTGAGGTGCGAAAGGCGCTGTTGGAAAGGTCCCGGGCGGTGGCATGGTGAATGGCGTTATGCAGGGATTTCTCCTGTTGCCGAAGGCACTTGCGCACGTTGTTGGCGTTGATCAATTTACGGGTGGCATCCAGTACCCCGCTGTCATGGTCGCGGACCATGGCCAGTACCAGCTGGTCCATGACCGTGGTGCTGTTACCGGCAACACTGTTGGTGAGCGACCGATAGAGACGGTCCGGGTCATCGGCCAGGGTTTGCAGGGCTTTCATGTTTTCCGCCACCTTGTTCAGAGCCAGGTTGTAGACCGGCAGGGCCTGCTCCATGGCCCCCTGATTGCGCCAATCATCGCCGGCTAGAACCAGACCGGAAATTGCCCGTGGATTGCCCGGAAAGCGCGCGGCAATCCGCACAAACCAGTCCCTGGCCCGTTGCCGGTCCCCGTCCAGTCGATAGCTCTCGGCCAGTAGCAGGGCGGCATCCACCGCTGCCGGGCTGCGCTGTTCTACCTGACTGAGTTGTTGGCGGGCAAACTCGGTATCGCCATCGCGCAGGGCCATGGCTGCCAGGCGCAGACGGGCGTAGTTGCCAAGAATGGGTTTGTTGATACTGTCGGTCCGCTCGTTATAGCGGATCAGATCGGGGGTGTCGCCGTTGTTGGCGCCTGCGCCCAGTATGGTCAGCAATTGCTGGTCCAGGGAGGACAGATGCACAGTGAACGCCCCTTCTGCCTGGCAGTCCGCGGGGGCTGCCTGCAGGGCAGGGGTCAGCAATGCGCCTAGAAGGCAGCAAATGGCCAGGGTGATTGCTCTCATTGTCCCATCGTTTTGTTATTGGTTATCCGGGCTTCAGGCAATGCCACTGGGGCGTATTGCACCGGCAGGAGCTCAGCGAGAACCTGCCTGGCAAATGGTGCGCCAACTGTGGGCGGAGAGAAGGAACTGGGTCACAGGGCGGTACACAAATTTATGCATTCCGGTGTGGCATTCCCCTCGGGGACCCTGTTGCCGTAGCGGCGGGGCAGGCAGGGCAAAGCCCCGCCTGTGGCACTCAGAAAGCCCTGATATTGGCGATAACAAGGCCGATTACCACGGTGGCTACCAGCAAGCCCACGCCCATAAGAACGGTGGCAATGATGCCCAGCACCTTGCCGGCGCGGGTCATGCCTTCCCCGGCCGGATCCATGTCACCTCTGGCCATGCTGTTCAGGTCCTTGCTGCCCAGTATCCAGGCGACGATCCCCAGCGGCGCAAACAACAGGATACCCAGCAGACCGAAGGTCAGTACCAGCCCGCCTCGATGGACTGGAAAATACCCTTTGGGACGAAATTCGACCTGAGGGGGCGCGGAGGCGGGAGCCTTGGGTGACTGGCGACCCGCAAAGGCCGCAAACAGCAGCAGGGCGCTGATGGCCAGATAGAACAGGTTGTAGGCGGCGGTGGCGATGATGGAGTAGGTGTCCGCACTGATCACGTCATCAAACATCCATTCCATCAAGACGATCTGGTTAAAGATGATCCAGCCGTTCTGCAGCAATGTGAGGAGACCGGCGATCAGGACCAGTATGGCGGCCGTGCGGGCACGCTCCATGAATATGCCGGCGAGCACAAAGGCAGTGATTGCTACCAGGGTGCCGGGAGCAAGGGCGGGAATCAGGGTGAGAAGATCCGGTCCCATAAGACATCCTTTTCGTTGGGGGTGAGGAAAGTATCAATCCTGTGTGGAAACACGTGACAGAACCTGTTTCAACAGGCTTCTTACCGCTCGCCAGCGATTGACCAGCAGTGACAGGAAAATCAGCGCGCAGCCAGCCACCTGCCACAGTGTCATCTGCTCGGTAAACCAGGCGGCAGCCATTAGGGCCGTCCACATGGGTTCGAGTACCATGATCACAACGCCGTGGCTTTGCAGTGACAGGCTCTGTGCATAGGTTTGAACGAGAAAGCGCAGGGCGGTGCCGACGGTGGCGCTGAGGATGACCCAGATCGCCAGTTCGAGGGTGGCGTCCGCGGCGGCCTCGCCCCAGGGCTCGATAATGGCGGACAGCATACCCGTCAGCACACCGACCACCGCCAGTACCACCGTGGTCAGCGCCAGGGCGGGAATGCGAGGATGTTCGATGGGGTTGCCACTCCGATCAAGGGTGGAAATGGTGTTGGCGGCCCGGGTATTGAGGTTGAAATAGAGGGCGAAAATGGTCGCCGCCGCCACAAAGAATAACTGCCCGGCTTCAAGATGAAGGCCCTTTTCCAGTGACAACAGGGCCAGTCCGGCGGCGGCTACCGGCAGCGCCAGCCAGGTGCTGCCTGGCACCGGCTCGGCAAACACCAGCCGCGCGATCACCGGTACCAGCACCACACCAAGACTGGTGAGAAAGGCCCCTTCGCCCACATGTTCGGCCATGGCCAGCCCCATGACCCAGCAGCTCATGGCAACGCCAAAAACCACACCTACCCGGGCACAGCGAAACAATTGCCGCCCGTTGAGACGGCGCAATTGCGGATAGGCGATCATGGCCAGCAGGCTTGCCGCCAGCAGGAAACGCAGCGACATGAACAGCAGTGGCGGCATGGCCAGTACCGCTTCTCGCGAGAACATCCAGCTGATGGCGGCGAGCAGGGTGACCAGCAGCAGTAGCAGATCGGCTTTGTGGGCTTGGCTAACAGGCACTGAACAGGATTCGCATGGAAAAAGAGCTGGCGATGGTAGCACAGGCCCGGAGCCGGGTAACGACTGTTCAGGCGACATGGATCAGGTCAAAGTGGACACGGATTAGCGAGTTACGAGTCACGAGTTGAAAGGAGCGAAAGGCATATAACAATGCGGGCTCTGATCTTTTCGTGCCTTTCGACTCGTGACTCGCGACTTGGAGACTGCCAAGTCCGGGAACGGTGGTGATATATCGTAGCACCCGGACAGGGTGTGGCTTTATGGGTTGAGGTAACAATGTTTGCAGCCTGGCGAAACTGGCGCGACAAGCGCCGGGTCAAAAAAATGGGATACACCGAGGCGGAATGGGAAGCGGCGGTGGCCGACTGGCCGGTGTTGCAGCGCTACCAGGGAGAGGCGCGGGCCCGGCTGCGGGATCTGAGCTTTCGCTTTCTGGCGCGCAAGAGTATCGCTCCAGGTTCCGGTTTCGTGATTACCGACGCCATGTGTCTGCGCATTGCCACCATGGCTTGCGTACCGATTCTGGAATTGGGCCTGGACTGGTACGACGGCTGGTACACGGTCATTCTTTATGAAGGGGACTTTATCCCCAACCGGCCCTGGCAGAGTGAGGACGGTGTGGTGCACGCCAGTGGCCCGGTGCTGGCCGGTGAGGCCTGGCACCAGGGCCCGGTGATCCTGTCCTGGCAATCGGTGCTGGAAGCCGGGCAGGGCAGTAATGTGGTGATTCACGAGATGAGTCACAAACTGGATATGCGTCGCAACGGGGCCAATGGTGCACCGCCACTGCATCCGGGGATGAATCCGCGGCAGTGGCACGAGACCTTCACGGCAGCCTGGGATCGCCTGTTTGATGATTATGAGCAGCACCGGCCCCTGTCCATCGATCCCTATGCATTGACCGGGCCGGGGGAGTTTTTTGCCGTTTGCAGCGAAGCCTTTTTCGAGACACCGGCGTCGTTGCTTCGGGACTGGCCGGATCTCTACCGGCTGTTGGCGCAGTTTTACCGACAGGGAGAACAGCCATGAAATTTGTTTTCGAAGTGCGCGTGAAACCGGGCTTTACCGTGGAGGAATATGCCCAGGGTTGGGTGGAAGCCAGTGAAATCATTCAGCAAACCCCCGGGGCCCGTGGTACCTACCTGCATCGCAAGATCGGTCACCCCGATACGGTTCTGGCCATCGCCCATTGGGACAGCAAGGCCCACCGGGATGCCAAGGACGACAGCCGCAGTGAAAAGGTGAAAGCGATCCTGGCGAAGCACGCCAAGGTCTGTGAGGTCACGGTAATCGGGGAATTCGACGAACCGGAATGGCAGGTGCTGCCGGAATAGGAGGCCTGCCGTAGCTCGTGGCCGCACCTTTATCACGAAGCCGCTGTAGGAGTTCCGCTTGGGGGACGAACCACGCGTCAGCGTGGAAATCAGGCGCAGAGTCTACCCGGGCTTCGGTCCGCAGCAGCAGAGCAACCGGCTCTCTAGAGTGATCAGGTGACGCCCGCATCGACTGTTTCTTCGCCAAGGCGCGGATTCGTCCCTCAAGAGGAACTCCTACAACAGGGCGTTCGGGGATTTGAAACAAAAGAGCCGCCTTGCGGCGGCTCCTGAAGCCGACTCAGGATTGCTGGGCGGCTTCTTCGGGCAGGGTGATGTTCAACTCGAGAATTTCGCAGCCGGATTCCCGGTCGAGCTGAATATTGACCGCATCCTGATCCACAGGAACATACTTGCGAACCACCTGCAGCAATTCTTCCTGCAGTTGCGGCAAGTAATCCGGTCCACCGCGGGTGGAACGTTCCCGGGCCACAATAATCTGCAGGCGTTCCTTGGCCACCGATGCGGAGCTCTGCTTCTTGGGAAGCAGGTAACTGAAGATGCTCATCCCTTAGCCTCCAAACAGACGGCCGAACAGACCTTTCTTGTTCACATTGACGAACCGATGGGGCAGTTGGTCGCCGAGGAAGCGGGCAACCGCATCGCTGTAAGCCTGACCGGCATCGGAATCGATATCCAGAATCACCGGGCTACCGGCGTTACTGGCGTTCAGCACCGCCTGGGATTCAGGAATCACGCCGAGCAGTTCAATGGCGAGAATTTCCTGCACATCCTCTACGGACAGCATCTGGCCGTTCTCCACCCGTTCCGGTGAGTAGCGGGTCAGCAGCAGGCGAGCCGGGATATCCCCTTCACCCTGTTCGGCACGGCGTGTCTTGCTGGCCAGAATACCGATGATGCGATCGGAGTCCCGCACACTGGAGACTTCCGGGTTGGTCACGACGACCGCCTCGTCCGCGAAATACGCGGCCATCAGGGCACCTTTCTCGATACCGGCCGGGCTGTCGCAGATGATGTAGTCCATCTTCATGTCATCGCGCAGGGCGTTGAGTACGCCTTCCACACCTTCGGTGGTCAGGGCGTCCTTGTCGCGGGTCTGGGATGCGGGAAGGATGAACAGATTGTCCACCTTCTTGTCCTTGATCAGCGCTTGCTTGATGTTTGCATCGCCACTGATCACATTGACCAGGTCATAGACCACTCGGCGCTCACAGCCCATGATCAGGTCCAGATTGCGCAGGCCCACATCAAAATCAATCACGGTGGTTTTGAAACCGCGCAGGGCAAGGCCTGTGGCCAGCGCTGCACTGGTGGTGGTTTTGCCGACGCCACCCTTGCCGGATGTCACGACCACAATCTTCGTCACGCTCTTCTCCTTACCTTCGTCTTTCCGTGGCGCCAGCTACTCTAGCTCAGCGCGGTAAATTGCATGGCGTCACCGTCCAGGGACAGATACACCGCCCGGTTTCGGTGCGCCTCGGGCAGATCTTCGGCTACCCGGTAATGGCCGGCAATGGACACCAGCTCGGCATTCAGTTGCTGGCAGAAAATACGGGCACTGCCGTCGCCGCGGACGCCTGCCAGGGCGCGGCCACGCAGTTTGCTGTAGACATGGATATTGCCTTCCGCCATCAACTCGGCACCGGTGCTCACGGGCGCCAGCACGATCAGATCGCCACGGCTGTAGACCTGCTGCCCGGAACGGACCGGCTGATCCACCACCAGTGTCTCGATGCGCTGGGTGGCGGTGGGGACTTTCTCTTCTTCCACCTGCGGGGCCGGCTCACTGCGGCGCGGCACATCGCGGCCGCCAGACAGGCTCAGGGTACCCAGGCCCAACATGGCGGCGGTATCGCTATCGATGCCGGTGGTGCGGGCCAGGGCCACCAGATTCACGCCCAGGCTGCGCAGGGTGTCCACTGCGGCCATCAGGGCCACCGGCTCCACCTCCAGGTCCTTGCTCACGTCAATGACAACCGGGGCTTCCTGCAGCCACTGGGCGGCATCTTCCAGCCGTTGGCTGACTTCCTGGTGCAACAGGTTGGCATCCAGATTTTTCAGTTGCAGGACCGTCATCATCAGCATGCGGCCCTTGAATTCGAGAACGGTATTTTCTTCGACGACTGCTGTCATTCCTGACCTGTTGTCCGAGGGGCAAAGGACGCGGGACAGTCTCCAGGCGGAGGCTCTCCGGAGCACGTCTGGCCCGGTGGGGCGTAATTTTGGCAAAGCCTAGACGAAAGCGGCGAGCCGTAAAAGCGCCAAAAGGGTGATATGAATGTTAAATCTGCGTGATATCCCGGTGACAGCGTAATAACTGGTGGAAAAAGCAGCACTTTCCCTGTCGACGTGGCCTTGTGGCTTTTTGTGAAACTGTGGACGAGTTGGCGACCTTGCCAAAAATCTCCAGTAGGAGGCTGCTGCGACGAAGCCGCTGTAGGAGCTATGCTTGCATGGCGAACCGCGCTTGCGCGGAAATCGCCCGAGGGCGATCAGGAATCTCAGAGCTCGACAGGTGTCTCCAGAAACGATGGCGGATAAATGTTGACTTCTGCCGCCTCGCTACGCTCGGTTCGCATGTCGCAGATCCCCCTGGGGGGACAAGCATAGCTCCTACGGGGGGGGGCTTCGGAGTATAGGGGAAAGGAAAAAGCGGAGGGGCTTTGCGGCCACCTCCGCCTGGTGGGTCACATCATCGGCCGCTCTGCGTGCACGTTGACGTCCTTCAGCTCCATATCGAAGGCGTCGGTGAGCAGGCAGTCGTAGCGCATGGCATCGTACTCGTTCACCGCCTCTACCTGATCGGCGTCGATGATGCCCTTGCTGGCGGCATCCTGCAGCTTCTCCAGCATGGTCTTGCCTTCCAGTTGGCCCTTGCCATCGGCTTTCAGGAACGCCAGATAGGCCGGCTCGACTTCCAGCAGTTTGTTGAAGGTTGCCTCCACGCGACCGATGGAATCCTCCGGGTCCTGGGAGATATAGGCCGGCTCCGCCAGGGCATCGCGTACCGAGCTGGGCGCCATGATCATGTCACCCAGAGTACGGATCTGGTCGTCGCTGGGGGCCTGGGCCTTGCAGGGACGACCGAACGGGAAGAACAACCCTTTCAGCAGGTAGCCGACACCAAAGAAGCCGAAGTTGCGGTAGAAGGCTTCCAGAGCGTCGTGGGCCTTGCTGAAGGACCGGCGCAGCGCATAGCTGGCATGGGCGTCATTGGCCTCGTCCCGTGGCAGGGTAGCGTGGTACTTGAGAATGGAGCAGGCAATCAGCAGCTGGCTGTGCACATCCCCCAGTCGAGCCGAGAGCAGCTCGCGGCGCTTGAGGTCGCCACCCAGCAGGGCCAGTGCCATGTCGGCCGTGCTGGAGAGCACCGCGCTGTAGCGGTTCACCAGTCGATACCAGGGCGCGCTGAAGGCGTCCGCGTTGCCCGGCGCATCGGACAGATAGGGCCCGGCCAATGCCTGGATAATGCCGCTGCTGATATTGCCCAGGGTATGCCCGGCGTGGGAGAAGAACAGGGCATCGAAATCCTGCAGCCCCTGTTTCTTGTCTTCCGCCTGAATGGCCTGCAATTCATCGTACAGGTACGGGTGGCAGCGCATGGCGCCCTGACCAAAGATCATCAGGGAGCGGGTGAGGATGTTGGCCCCTTCCACGGTAATGGCGATCGGTGTGGACTGGTAGGGCAGGGCCAGGAAGTTACGCGGCCCCAACTGGATACCGCGACCGCCGGCGATGTCCATGCCGTGGTTGATCAGCTCACGCATCATTTCCGTGGCATGGTATTTGGCCATGGCGGTGACCACCGACGGTGCACCGTCTTCCAGCGAACGGGTGACCAGGTGGCGGTAGGCTTCCAGGGTGTAGCCGATGGCGGCCACTTCCGCGGACGCTTCCTGTACCCCTTCAAATTGCCCCACAGCGGTATTGAACTGGCGACGAATCCGGCCGAAGGCACCGGTCATCCGGTAGCCGATTTCGCCGCTGGCGGTGGCCAGGGCAGGCAGGGAGACACCGCGACCGGCGCCCAGACATTCGATCAGCATGCGCCAACCGCGGCCGGCCATCTCCGGCCCGCCAATGATCACATCCAGCGGAACGAACACGTCCTTGCCGTTAATGGGGCCGTTCATGAACGGGGAGCCCGGGTAATGGCGGCGGCCGATTTCCACTCCGGGAGTGTCGGCAGGAATCAGCGCACAGGTAATACCCAGCTCTTCCTTGTCGCCGAGCAGTTTTTCCGGGTCGTAGAGCTTGAAGGCCAGACCCACCACGGTGGCCACCGGGGCCAGAGTGATCCAGCGCTTGGCAAAATTCAGGCGCATGCCCAGCACTTCCTTGCCGTCAATCTCGCCTTTACAGATCACCCCGGTGTCCGGAATGGCGCCGGCGTCAGAGCCCGCTTCCGGACCGGTCAGGCCGAAGCAGGGGATCTCGTCACCCTTGGCCAGGCCCGGCAGCCAGCGGTCCTTCTGTTCCTGGGTGCCGTATTCGGCCAGCAATTCACCGGGTCCCAGGGAATTGGGGACCATGGCGGTGACTGCAGCGGTCAGGGAGCGGGTGGCGATCTTGCTCATGATGCGGCTTTGCGCATAGGGAGAGAACGCTTTACCACCGTATTCCTTGGGGATGATCAGACTGAAAAAGCCTTTGTGCTTGAGGAAATCCCAGACTTCTTCGGGCAGATCCTTCAACTCGTGGAAAATTTTCCACTCATCCAGCATGTCGCACAGTTCCTGGACCTCGTTGTCCAGAAACGCCTGCTCTTCGTCAGTGAGGGTAGAAAACTGGATATGGGCAAATTTTTCCCAATCCGGTCGGCCGGAGAACAGGTCGGTCTCGAACCAGGTGGTGCCCGCTTCAATGGCTTCACGCTCGGTGTCGCCAATGGCCGGCATAACTTTTCCCAGCGCGTTGTAGACCGGCTTGGTAATGAATTTTTGCCGCAGATCCACATGATTGAGCAGAGCGACACCGGCCGCCAGCAGAATCAGGGAAATCGGGTGAACCAGCCAGGGGGCCAGGAAAGCGCTCAACAGCCAGACTACTACAAAGACAGTGCTGCCTATGCCGCGACTGATTCGCTGGTAGAACAGGGTCATCAGCGTGGCAATTAACACTACAATAGCCAACAGGCTAAGCATGGTGATCTCCTTTGCCGTGAACCCGGGCAAACAGGGGCCCAGGTTGTTTTGAATACAATCCAGCGTACTCAAAGGTCATGTACATGGCGTGAAGCCTTACAGACCTTACTGTCTTGAGTCTAACCCGTGAAAGTGATCAGTTGCACAGGATTTAACCGGATTTAATGGCAGCCATCCCTTACAATTACGTGCAGATTCAAAGCTTTCAGGAGCAAGGCGTTGCAAGCGAACAACTACATCATTGAAGCAACTGAACAGAACATTCAGCAAATTCTTGAGCAGTCCCGGCAGGTGCCGGTGATTGTGGATTTCTGGGCCAGCTGGTGCCAACCCTGTCAGCAGATGGCGCCGATACTGGAGCGCCTTGTCAATGAGTACCAGGGCAAGGTGATCCTGGCCAAGGTCAACGCGGATGAGCAACAGATGCTGGCCAGCCAGTTCGGCGTGCGCAGTCTGCCCAGCTTGAAGCTGGTCTATCAAGGGCAATTGGTCAGTGAGCTGGATGGTGCCCAGACGGAGGGGGCGCTGCGGCAGTGGCTGGCACCGGTGGTCGATCCCGAGGCTGCTGAACAGCAGCAGGAAGAGGGCTTTATCGAGCAGATCCGCATGGCCATCGACGCCGGCCATGGTGAGCAAGCGGAAGCCGCCCTGCGACAGACCCTGCAGCAGAGCCCGGACAAGCACGCCATCCGCGCCATGCTGGTGGAATACCTGCTCGGCGAGGGGCGGCTGGACGATGCGCAGTCGATATTGGCGGAAGTGACGGAAGATGCGGAGCCGCTTCGCCCGTTCCGGGCCCGCTTTGCGTTGCTGGAAAAGCTGGAAGGGGAGAGTGTGTCCCTGGCCGAACTGCGCCAGCGAATCAATGATCAGGCCACACCGGAGGATCTCCATGCCTTCGGCCTGCAGGCCGCCGCCGCCGGCCAGTTCCAGCCAGGGCTGGAGGCCTTGCTACAGTTGTTGCGGGATCACCGGGATTTCCGTGACGGCATTGCCCGCAGCGCGCTGCTGGAAGTGTTCGAGTGCCTGCCCAAGGGCGATCCCCTGGCCAGCGAATACCGGCGCAAGATGTTCAACTACCTTTACTGATCCTCGCTTCGCGCCCCTTTGCCGTGGCTGGCAGAGGGGCGAATCCCCTTGCCGCTTGTCTTCTTCTCACCCATCGCGCCTTACTGGTGCGCCCTGTGGGCTTTCTCTTTCCTGAATCTCCCTTTCTGCCTCATTTCGGAATGCCGTAGTGCATTAAATGGGTGCGTAACCGTGATGCATGAGTTCTATTATGGTGCACTTTTGGGGCGTTTTGCGTCCAAGTTACTGAAAATAAAACATAATAATGCTGGCCTGATTCTTGTATGCGCTATGCCGGTGCAAACTTTTCGGCACGTATTGTGTTGGTGCATTGCTGGCAGCCTGCCGGGGTGCACGAGGATCAGGAGACAATCATGAAAATGCTGACTGCGGTGATCAAGCCGTTCAAAGCGGATGAAGTCCGCGATGCACTGGCCCAGGTTGGGGTCCAGGGCATGACCATTACGGAAGTCAAAGGTTTCGGTCGCCAGAAGGGCCATACGGAGCTGTACCGGGGAGCGGAGTACGTGGTCGATTTCGTGCCCAAGGTAAAGCTGGAGCTGGCGGTCCGCGAAGAGGATGTGGACCAGGCCATTGAAGCGATCATGAAGGCAGCGGGAACCGGCAAGATCGGTGACGGCAAGATCTTCGTTTCCGACCTGGAACAGGTTATCCGCATTCGTACCGGTGAAACCGGCAACGAAGCCATTTAAGGGGGCCACGATGAAATCATTACTTGCTGTCCTGTTGATGCTGCCCTCACTGGCCCTGGCCGATGGCCTGGATACCGGTGACACCGCCTGGATTCTGACTGCCACCGCCCTGGTGCTGTTCATGACCATTCCGGGTCTGAGCCTGTTCTATGGCGGTCTGGTGCGTAGCAAAAACGTGCTGTCCGTCCTGATGCAATGTTTTGCCATTACCTGTGCGGTATCGCTGGTGTGGCTGATCTGCGGTTACTCGCTGGCGTTTTCCGATGGCGGCAGCATGAATGCCTGGATTGGCGGTCTGGACCACGCTTTCTTTGCCGGCATCGGCAAGGACACGCTGGAAGGCACGCTGCCGAAAAGCCTGCACGGCTTGTTCCAGATGACCTTCGCCATTATTACCCCGGCGTTGATTGTGGGTGCCTTTGCCGAGCGTATGCGTTTCGGCCCCATGCTGGCGTTCTCCGTGCTCTGGCTGCTGGGTGTCTACGTGCCTGTCTGCCACTGGGTATGGGGCGGCGGCTGGTTGGCTGATCTGGGCCTGTATGACTTCGCCGGCGGCACCGTGGTGCATATCACGGCCGGTGTGGCAGCCCTGGTGGCGGCACTGGTCCTGGGGGGGCGCAAGGGCTTCCCGGGGCAGGGCATGCTGCCGCACAACATGACCATGACCGTGACCGGTGCCGGCATGCTGTGGGTAGGCTGGTTCGGCTTCAACGGTGGCTCGGCACTGGCTGCTGGCGGCGATGCGGCCATGGCCATGCTGGTGACGCATATTTCTGCGGCAGCAGGCTCGCTGGCCTGGATCACCATGGAGTGGAAGAAATTCGGCAAGCCCTCGGCGCTGGGTATTGCCACCGGTATGGTGGCTGGCCTGGGTACCATTACCCCGGCATCCGGTTTTGTCGGTCCGGCGGCGGCGCTGGTGATCGGTCTTTCCGCGGGCGTGATCTGCTTCTACGCGGTGATTTTCATCAAGCACAAGTTGAAGATCGACGACTCCCTGGATGTCTTCCCGGTGCACGGGGTGGGTGGCATTCTCGGTACCCTGTTTGCCGGTATCTTTGCCTCCACCGAGCTGGGTCTGTTCTCCGGTTACGGGTTTGCCAAGCCGGAGTTCACCATGCTGGATCAGTTCGGTGTTCAGGCACTGGGTGTGGTCGCCACGTTTGTCTACACCGCCGTGGTGACCTGGGTGTTGCTGAAGCTGGTTGGTCTGTTCGCGGAACTGCGGGTGGAAAGCGACGAAGAAACCCAGGGGCTGGATATTGCCCTTCATGAAGAGCGCGGTTACGACCTTTGATTACTGTGTTATGACCGTCATCGAAAAGCCCGGCCCAGTGCCGGGTTTTTTGTCCCGGATAGACGTGGATTGTGCTATTGCCACCCCCTGGGGCTTTCTATAAGGTACGGGTAAGTTTCGAACGCTCGTTTGAATGGCGATGCCGGTTTATGCGGGGTGTCGAAGCCACAACGATAGGTCAAGGAGATATAAGAATGAGCCTGGAATTTTTGTCTGACGAGTGGTTTGCGAAGGTAAAAGAGATCCGTGACGGTGCCGGCGATGTGGAAACTCCGGCTGCCCTGGCAGACCTGGTAATCAACATCACCGTATCCGGTGATAACGGTGACAAGGAAATGGCGCTGGTAGGCGGCATGATTGAAGAAGGTCACCACGCGGATGCGCCGACCACCATGATTCTGCCCGCCGACCTGGCCAAGCGCATCTTCATCGAAGGTGACCAGTCCGCCGGCATGCAAGGCTTCATGAGCGGCCAGATCCGCATCGAAGGGGACATGAGCAAGCTGATGGCGCTGCAAACTGCACAGCCTTCTGCTGACCAGGTTGCCCTGATGAAGCAGATCCAGGAAGTGACTGCCTGATATAACGACGCTGTCGTTTATCCGGAGTCTTTCCCCAATGCCCGCCTTGTGCGGGCATTGTTGTTTCTAGGGGAATCAGTTACGAGGAGCGAGTCACGAGTGACGAAAAGCAGAGCCGCGACGGGTTGTTTGGGTTAGTGCTTTCGCTCCTCGCTCCTCGTAACGCGTTCTTATATCTCTTTGTGATTCAGATTCTGTAGCGGCGTGGCCACGGCCACCGGGTGCACAGGGACCTGCTCCAGCCAGCCGTAGGCGCTACGACCCCCGTTATCCAGATAGCCATGCAGGGACGCACGCCAGGGTTCCGCGTACAGCGCCAGGCAAAGGGGCTGGCGGCGTATCGGGTCCTGGGCCACACAGACGTGATCCGGCCCGGCCTTTTTCAGCAGGTCGCCGGGCATGGGGCCGGGGGGTTGTACCAGGTCGCAGGGCAGGCACAGACAGAGTCCCTGGCTGGCATCCAGTGCCGCTTCCAGCCCGGCCATGGGCCCCTGGAATCCGTCCCGTTCATCGCTGACCACCTGATCCGCCCAGTGCCGGTAGGTGGTCTGGTTGCGATTGGCGCTGATCACGATGCGGGCGGGGGAGGGTGTCAGGTGATCCAGCAGGTGGGCAATCAGCGGTTTGCCGTCCAGTTCCAGTAATCCCTTGTCGGCGCCGCCCATTCGTTTTCCCTGGCCGCCCGCCAGGATGATCAGGGTATAGTTTTCCACGCCCAACTCCTTTGGGGTTCCGCAGGTGAATGGTATGCTCTGTCGCTTGCTTCCCTTCCGACATCCTCAGGACATCGTGTGACCAGCGCCCGTAACCATCTTACCGATCTGACGCGCTTTGCGCCGCTTTTGCCGGGCTATCAGCCCCGTGAGGCGCAGCTGGCCATGGCGGACGCCGTGGATGCGGTCATCGGTACCGGTGGAACCCTGATGGTCGAGGCGGAAACCGGCACCGGTAAAACCCTGGCCTACCTGGTGCCGGCCCTGTTGTCGGAGGGGCCAACGCTGGTTTCCACCGGCACCAAGAGTCTCCAGGATCAGCTTTTCTTCAAGGATGTGCCGCTGGTCAAGAAAGCCCTGGGCCTGCCGCGCAAGGTGGCGCTGTTGAAAGGGCGCGCCAATTATCTGTGCCCCTATCGGATGACCCTGCATCAGGAGGAGGCGCGCTTTCTGACCCGGGAAACCGCCGAGCAATTGCAAATCGTGGCCCATTGGGCCGGGCGCACCCAAACCGGTGACATTGCCGAGCTGCAACAGATTCCTGAAGACGCCCCGGTATGGCCCTGGGTCACCAGCACCGCCGATAACTGTCTGGGGACGGACTGCCCCAATTATCAGGAATGCCCGTTGATGAAGGCCCGCAAGGAAGCCCAGGAGGCGGACCTGGTGGTGGTCAATCATCACCTGTTCTTTGCCGATGCGGCCCTGCGCGGGAATGGTTCGGCCTCGGAGCTGTTACCCAGCGCCAATACGGTGATCTTTGACGAAGCCCATCAACTGCCGGAAATCGCCGCCGCCTTTTTCGGTGACACACTGAGTACCCGTCAGGTTCAGGAACTGGGTCGTGACAGCCTGTCCGAAGCCGGACACACCGCCGCCGACCTGGCGCGGCTCAACCAGTTGATCGCGGCGGTGGAGAAGGGCTGCCTGGATCTGCGTCTGAGTCTGGGGGACGGCGAACGTCGTGAGCCCTGGTCGGAAGTGGCGGAAAAGGACGCGGTCATTGAAGGGGGCGAAACCCTGCTGGCGGCCCTGCGGGATCTGGAAATGTTTCTGGGGCCCCTGGCCAAGGCCAGCCGTGGCATGGAAGCCTGTGCCCGCCGGGCCAGTGAGCAGGTGGACTGCCTGGCGGCGTACCTGAAAGGGGAACAGCCCAACCGGGTGTACTGGTTTGAAACCTTCAAACGCACGGTGGTGTTGCACAGTACGCCCCTGTCTGTGGCTGCCCAGCTGCGGGCCCAGCGTGAGCGCCAGCCATGTAGCTGGGTTTTGACCTCGGCAACGCTCTCCGTGGGCGGTCGTTTTGAACACATCCAGAAACGCCTTGGCATGGACGCGGCGACCACCCTGCGGCTGGAAAGCCCGTTTGATTTCAAGCGTCAGGCGGTCTTTTACGCCCCGGAGGGGCTGCCGGCGCCGAATGATCCCGGTTATACCGCAGCTCTCTGTGACGCCATGGTACCGGTGATCAATGCGGCAAAGGGGCGCACTTTTTTCCTTTTCACCAGTCACCGGGCGCTGCGCGAGGCTGCCCAGTTACTGCGTCCGCGCCTGGACTACCCGTTGCTGGTGCAGGGGGAGTCCGGGCGGCGGGAGTTGCTGGACAGCTTCCGGGAAAAAGGCAACGCGGTGCTGCTGGGCACCAGCAGTTTCTGGGAAGGCATTGATGTCCGCGGCGAGGCCCTCAGCTGCGTGATTATTGATAAACTGCCTTTCGGTTCCCCGGGGGATCCGGTGGCGGCGGCGCGTATCGAACATATCAATCGCAATGGCGGTAATGCCTTCCGCGATTATCAGCTGCCCCAGGCGGTACTGGCCTTGCGCCAGGGCGCCGGGCGCCTGATCCGTGATCCGAAAGATACCGGTCTGCTGGTCGTTGCGGATCCCCGACTGCTGACGCGCAGCTACGGAAAATTATTTGTTAACAGCCTGCCAAACATGACCCGCACCCGGAAGCTGGACGTGGTACAACGGTTTTTTGATTACCTGGCCCGGCAACAGCAAGGGCAGGCAACGGAACAGATGGAATCATGACACGAATTCTGGCTCTGGAAACCGCCGGCGAGACCTGCTCGGTGGCCATCATGGACGGTGACGAGGTGCTCGAGCATTTTGAGCAGGCCCCCCGTCGTCAGACCGAAAAAGTGCTGCCCATGGTGGAGGCGCTACTGGCGGAATCGCAACTGACACTGCGCCAACTGGACGGCATTGCCTTTGGCCATGGTCCCGGTGCCTTCACCGGCGTGCGGGTGGCGGCGGCGGTGACCCAGGGGCTGGCTTTTGCGGCAGACTTGCCGGTGATCGGCATTTCAACCCTGGCCGCCTGTGCCCTCAGTGCTCAGGACATTTCCCCCCATCGGGATGTGATTGCAGTATTTGACGCGCGTATGGGAGAAATTTATCTGGGTGCCTATGCCTGTGAGGAAGCGGGTGCCCGTGCCTTGGCCGATGACGGCCTGTTTCACCCGGATACCTTGCCGGCCTTGCCGGAAAAAGACTGGATGATCGTTGGTTCCGGTCTGGTCTATGGTGAGGCGCTGCGCAAGGCCTATGGCGCAAGTCGCTGTGAGGCTGACGTGCATCCCCATGCGAAAGCGGTAGCACAGCTGGCATTATCGGGTTTCCAGCGCGGGGAAGGGGTGAGTGCGGAACAGGCACAACCGGTTTATCTTCGCGATCAGGTAATTCAGGGAGCAGTACGATGATCAATTGGGACCTTCCCAATGTGCATGAACTGGCGGTAACCGTGCCAGCCGAAGCCATTGACGTGATGGGGCATGTGAACAACACCGAATACCTGCGTTTCATGGAAAAAATTGCCTGGGACCATACCGCGTCCCTGGGGCTGGGCTGGGACCTGTATCAGAAGCTCAACCGGGGCATGGTGGCCCGGCACACGGAAGTGGATTATCTGGCCCCGGCTTTCGAAGGTGAGCACCTGAAAATCGGCACCTGGATCGTGGAAAACGACCAGCGTATCAGCATCACCCGTCGTTACCAGATCGTTCGCGAATCAGACGGGCGGACCTTGCTGCGCGGTCGCACCCGTTGGGTGTGCGTGGCACTGGATTCCGGCAAGCCCCGTCGCATGCCCCCGGAATTCCTGCAGGGCTACCAGATTACCGCCAGCGAATAGAAAAACGTTACGAGTCACGAGGAGCGAGGTACCAGTCGCGAAAAGCAAACCGGTTTTGATTTTCGCAACTCGCAACTCGTCACTGAAGTTTCATTAACAAGGACATTCCATGGATTGGTTCCAGGCCCTGGTGCTGGCCCTGATACAAGGCCTTACCGAATTTCTTCCCATTTCCAGTTCTGCCCACCTGATTCTGCCGTCTCAGGTTTTGGGGTGGCCCGATCAGGGGCTGGCATTCGATGTGGCAGTCCACCTGGGCACCTTGATGGCGGTGATGGCCTACTATCGCCGGGATCTGTTTGCCATGATCGGCGGTGCCGGCGTGGCTGTGACACAGCGCACCATGAATGAGGATCTGAAGCTGGGTCTACTGGTGGTGCTGGCTACCATCCCGGCAGTGGTATTCGGTTTTCTTGGTGGCGACTGGATCGAACAGGAGTTGCGTTCCGCGCTGGTCATCGCCATCACCACCCTGGTATTCGGTGCCTTGCTGTGGGCAGCGGATGCGTTTGGCAAGCGCCAGTTCAGCCTGGTGCGCCTGGGCGTCTTGGGGGCGATCTTTATCGGTCTGGCCCAGGCCTTGGCGCTGATTCCCGGCACCTCGCGCAGCGGCATTACCATTACCGCGGCGCTGGCACTGGGTTACCGGCGCGAGGATGCCGCCCGTTTCTCCTTCCTGCTGTCCATTCCGGTGATTCTTGGCGCTGGCCTATTGAAGACAAAGGATCTGATCGAACAGCAGCTGGCGGTGGACTGGGGAATGATGGCCCTGGGCGTGGTAGTCAGTGCGGTGACCGCCTACCTGACCATCGTGTTTTTCATTCGCCTGCTTGAGCGTATCGGTATGCTGCCGTTTGTGGTGTATCGCCTGATCCTTGGCGTTGCGCTGCTGGCGTGGCTGGCCTGATCCATGCCCGGATCGATGCTGGGCCTGTTGCCCGGGTGCCCCGAAGGGCTTCCCGGTACCCCGGTCGAGGAGGCTGGCAGGGCAGAGGAATTGGGTTTGTCGCTGGTGCTGGGCTGGCACGAAGAGCGCCTGAGCCTGTGGCGACCGGAAGGCCGGGAAACTCCCTTGAGTGTCAGTTTCAATGATGGCAAACAGGGCTACCGGCTGACGCCGGAGCGGGTTCGACACGAACGGTTGATCAAGGCACTGGGCAAACCCCGGCAAGAGACTCTCACCGTGCTGGATGCCACTGCCGGTCTGGGTCGGGATGCAGCCCTGATTGCCATGGCGGGTTTTCCCGTGCTGTTGGCTGAGCGCTCGCCGATACTCCATGCCATGCTGGCGGACGGTTTGCAGCGGGCGCCCGGGGAGCTGGCTGAAGCCATGCAATTGTTGCCCTGCGCTGATGCTGACACGCACACCTTGCCGCCACTCCATGCGGTCTATCTGGATCCCATGTTCCCGTCCCGGGACAAAAGTGCCGCCGTTAAAAAAGACCTGCAATGGCTGCAGCAGTTGGCAGCGTACCCGGATCAGCAGGAAGAAACGGCTTTATTGGAGTGGGCGCTAGGGCTTGACCCGCAACGGGTCGTGGTCAAACGACCCGGCAAGGCAGAGCCGCTGGCAAAACGCCGCCCTCACCACCAGATTGCCGGTAAGGCTATTCGTTTTGATGTTTATGAGTAAAATCTCGCCTGACAACACAGGTGCGCAAGGTGCGATAGTCAGACGAGTCATCTTGATTGAGCGGTTAGCGGGTGCAGTTCGCTACGCTCAGTGCACCCTACGAGCAGAGCGCTGGTCAAAAGGGGAGAGGTAGGAGCTTGCCTGCAAGCGAAACGGCGTTGATCGAAAGATTGCCGCCAGCAGGCTGGCTCCTACGGTAGCCAACCCCGTCAGGCGCTTGCCGGTTTTTCCTCCACCAGGTGCTCAATGTCGGTAACCCGCGTCACCCGTTGAATGGCATCGCTGATATCCGGGCTGAGGATACGGCGGGCTTCATCGTCGAGGGATTCCAGCTTGTCATCAAAGACCAGCGCACCGGCACCGTCCGTGGTGACCAGTCCGGTGCCGTACAGCTGGCTGATGAAGTTTTTCAGCACTACCTTGTCGAAGAATTCCGGAGAGTTGAATTCGTAGAGCAGCGACAGTCGTTGCGCGGTCTGGTGCGCCAGTTCCCCCAGCTGCTCGGCAGTGAGCATGCCTGACCCGTATTGGACCAGCAGGCGAATGGTCAGGTAGTAACGCTCCAGTGATGGCATTACCGTCTGGCCGAGATGATCCAGCATGTCGGATTCGTGGGTGTGGATAGGGGCACCGTGCAGACAGTTATCCTCACGGCTGATCAATTGCTCGGCTTCCAGCACATCCACAGTCTTGCTGACTGCCTGGGACAGGTCATCGCCATCCTGCCAATGGAGATAGTATTCATTGCGCAGGAAGGGGTAGAGCAGGTGGACCATGCTTTGCAGGGTGTCCATGCTGATGGAGCGGGCGTTCATCACCAGGGAACAAATCAGACCGGGAAGAATGAACAGGTGCAGGCTGTTGTTGCGCACATAGGCCATCTGCAGGGCCGTTTTTTCATCGGTGGTGACCACGTCTCCCAGCTTGTGCTCGATGCGCTCCAGGAATTCGTTGTCGAGACCATACTGGATGATGGCAGAGGCATCGTCCGTGGCGATGGAGGCGCTGTCGCTGTAGGGCGCCTGCTTCAGCAGGGCGATGTACAGATTCAGCTGCTGGCGTAACTGGGCCACATCCATGGTGTGCTTGGGGGACGCCAGCAGGGCCAGGCTGAGCAGGTTGATCGGGTTGGCCACTGCCGCCGCATTGATGGATTCCACCACTTCCTGCCCCAGCTCATTGACCACATGCTTGAACCAGGCGGGGTTTTCACTGGCGGCCAGATCCTCGCTACGCCAGGCACCATGGTGTTGATCCAGAAAATCCACCAGCTTGATGGGTTCGCCGAAATTCACATGCACCTGGCCGAAATGACTGCGCAGCACCGACAGGGACTTCATCAGCCCGCCAACGGATTCCTTCTGCTTTTTCTTGCCATGCAGCTCGCCGATATAGGAGCCGGACTCGATAACTTTTTCGTAGCCCACATAGACGGGAACAAAGGCAATGGGTTTGCGTGCATCGCGCAGGAAGCTGCGCAGGGTCATGGCCAGCATGCCGGTGCGGGGTTTGAGCATCCGGCCGCTGCGACTGCGACCGCCCTCCACGAAGTACTCAATGGAGTAGCCGCGCACGGTGATGGTATGCAGGTATTCGCTGAACACCGTGGCGTAAAGGGGGTTGTCCCGGAAGCTGCGGCGCATGAAAAAGGCGCCGCCACGGCGGAGAATGGTGCCAACAATGGGCATGTTCAGATTGATGCCAGCGGCAATGTGTGGCGGCACCAGGCCGTTCCGGAACACCACGAAGGATAACAAAAGGTAGTCAATGTGGCTGCGGTGGCAGGGCACATAGATCACTTCATGATCCCCGGCGACCTTGGTCAGGTTGTCCATATTGTACAGCCTGACCCCGCCATACAGCCGGTTCCAGACCCAGTTCAGGAACAGCTCAAGGAACCGGATGACGGTATGGGAGTAATCTGCCGCGATTTCCATGGCATAGCGCCGGGCTTTGGCTTCCACCTTCTCGACGCTGGTTTCCTGACGCTCAGCCTCGGCACGGATAGCTTCCTGTACCGGAATGGATTCCACCACGGTATTGGTGAGAGTGCGCCGGTGTGACAGGTCCGGCCCAATGGCGGCCTCCTGCTGTCGGCGGAAATGCACGCGCAGGATACGGGAAGCCTTGCGGACGGTCTGTTCATCCGTGGGGCACTGGTCTACCAGGGTGCGCAGGGACATGGGCTTGCTGAAATGGACGTACAGCTGTCGGCCCTGGGTGACGATAATAAAGAACTTCTTGATAAAACCTGCCGGCGACCAGTTGTCGGAAAACAGGATGCGCCACATGGAGCTTTCCTTTTCCGGACGACGACCCCAGAACACGGAGACCGGGACCAGCTGCACATCGGCTTCCGGGTTGGCGCGCAGTGCGCTGACCAGTTTTTCCAGCCGGGGCGGTGAGACCGGGGTGCGCTGCCGGCCATTGCTGAATTTGCGACGGTAAAGCTGGAAGTAACTGTGGCTCAGGTGGCTCTTGCCCAGCGTCAGGCCATGCAGGGCGGAAGCCAGGCCCAGCTGTCGAGCGGATTGATCGGCTGCGGCGGCGTCGGCGGCAGAGCGATCGCGCAGCACATAGACCACCGGAGTATTCGGGGCAAGCTGCAGTTCGTCGGGGTTGGAAGGCAATGCGTTAGCACGTGTGCACAAACGCAGAAAAATGCGGATCAGGAAAAAGCCCAGGCGATCCAGGCCAAGCCAAGGTGTCATAGTCGGATTCAGTTAACCAATGTGGACCAAGTGTAGCGAAAGGCCCGGGCAGGGAACACCAGCGCATATTTCAATTTGTTTCAGAATTGCGTCCGAAATCTTGTACGTATGTTCCTGATATTCACGGGAACCCGCCTTTGAGCCCTGCTACACTGGGTGTGAGAGATGACCAGGACTAAGGAGTGACAGGTGTCGACACCGCAAACGGGGATTTTTGATCGTAGTTATCAGCATCATCTGTTCTTCGAATTTTGCCTCAGCAGTGGCCAGGACATACAGGCGGTGAAAGCCGCACTGGGCCAGCTTAATGCGCTCAAAAGCGGGAAGACGCCGGTGTTGATGGCGTTTGGCCCGGCCCTCTGGGAGCAGCTGGATAGCCGGTTCACCTTCCCGCCGTTTTCCCTGGAGGGGCATGTGCCGGCCACCCAGGGCGATCTGTGGATCTGGGTTCAGGCGAAAGAGCGGGGAGACCTGTTCGACACCGGCATGCAGGTCCGGGATGCGGTGGGGGAGTTGTTCTCCACGCAACTGGAATTAAACAGTTTTGTCTATCACGACATGCGTGATCTGACCGGGTTTGTGGATGGCATTGGCAATCCCACCGGAGACAAGGCAGAAAAGGCCGCCTTCATTGCTGAGCCCCATCCTGGCGCAGGCGGCAGCTGGGTGCTGAGCCAGAAATGGGTCCATGATCTGAAATCATTCAATCAGCTGCCGGTGAACGAGCAGGAAAACGTGTTTGGCCGTACCAAGGAAGATGCGGTGGAGTTCGATGAAGAGCGTATGCCGCCGGATTCTCATGTGGGCCGCACCGACGTGGATCGGGATGGCGTTCCCCAGAAAATGTGGCGCCGTTCTGTCCCCTACGGTGACAGCACCGAACACGGCCTGTATTTCCTGGCGTTCTGCTGCGAACTGGACCGCTATGACTATCTGCTACGCCGGATGTATGGCATCGCCGACGACACCGTCAAAGACCGCCTGCTGAACTATACCCGCCCGGTAATGGGCTCATGGTGGTACGCGCCGGATCAGGAGTGGCTTGATAAGATCAGTTGACAGTTGATAGTGGACAGTTGACAGCGTCGCGAGGAACAACTGTTTTGACCTGAAACGCAAGAGGCCGCGCCCGTATACCGGGCGCGGCCTCTTGCGTTTCAGTAACAGACAATCTGGATCGCGCAGCTGTCAACTTTCAACTGCTAACTGTCAACTTATTTAGTCCGTTTTCCATTTGGTAAACATCTTCTTCACCAGGAACGGTGTGAGTTTCAGTGAGGCACTGAGCATCTGGCCGATGCCCCTGGGGAAGACGAAGTGCAGAGCATTCTTGATGCCGTTGTAGGTGGCTTCGTCGAAGGGGTACCAGAAGATGTTGCGCTTGGAGGGCAGGATGTCCCAGTTGACCACTTTGGCCTGGGTCATTTCTTCCAGACCTTCCGGGCCATGGGTGCGGCCAATGCCGGACTCCTTCCAGCCACCCCAGGGGGTTTCGGACAGGCCGTGGCTGTAGAGGTGGTCGTTGATGGTGGTGACCCCGGACTGCAGGCGGGCGGCAATGGCGCGGCCGCGCTTGTTGTCTTTGGTCCATACCGAGGAGGTCAGTGCCAGTTTGGATTCGTTGGCCTTGCGAATGGCTTCTTCTTCGTTGGCCACACGCTGCACGGCTATCAAGGGCCCGAAGGTCTCGTCGCACATGGTGAGCATGTCGTCGGTGACATTGGTGAGCAGCGTGGCCGGGTGGAAGAAGCCGTTTTCCACATCGCCCACCGGGCGGGACTGGGCTTCGATCCGGGCGCCCTTGGCCAGGGCATCTTCCAGATGTTGCTGCACGGTGCGCAGCTGGCCGGCGGTGGTCAGACTGCCGATATCCACATCGAAATCCTTGCAGCCGACTCCGTGACGCAGCTGGCGGGTCTTTTTGGCAAGCAGATCCACAAACTGGTCGTAGACCGCATCTACCACATACACCCGTTCCACGCCGCCACAGCTTTGTCCGGCATTCTGGTAGCCGGCCCAGGCGGCGCCGTTGGTGGCACGTTCCAGATCCGCGTCTTCCAGCACCAGCATGGGATCATTGCCGCCCAGCTCCAGGGACACCGGGGTGAGGGTTTCGGCGGCCTGGGCCATCAGGGTCTTGCCGGCGGGGACGCTGCCGGTGAAGAACAGTTTGTCCACGCCATTCTCGAAAAAGCCGGTGGCCACTTTGGAACCGGAGCCGACGATATGATGGAACAGGCCTTCGGGTAACTCACCGGCAGCGATGATCTGCTCGATAGCACGGCCCACGGCCGGCGTGGCGGCAGCCACTTTCAGCAGCACGGCGTTGCCGGCCATCAGGCCCATGACAATTTCGCCGAAGGGAATGGATAGCGGGTAGTTCCAGGGGCTGATGATACCCACCACACCCAGGGGAACACGGAGCATGTGGGTCTTCTTGTTGAAGAACAGGATGCTGCCGCCGGGGCGGCTCTTTTCTTTCAGCGTTTTTTCAGCGTTGTTCGCATACCACTTGCAGGCCAGGGCGCAGGGCAGGACTTCCGTGGCCAGGGCGTCGGTCAGGGTCTTGCCGTTGCTCTCGCTGACAGTGCGAGCCAGGTCGTCAGCCCGATCCACGATGTAGCTGCGCATCATGGTGATATGGCGAGCCCGTTCCTTGAACGATTTGGCCGCCCAGATGGCCTGGGCTTCTCGGGCTTTGCTCATGATCTCCGGCAGTTTGGCCAGATCGGTTTCATTCAGCTCCGCCACGGCGGTGCCGGTGGCCGGGTTGGTATCCAGTACGGTCTTGCTGTCGAGTTTTTCTTGCGCGGTCATGTGAGGACGTCTCCATCACGACAGGCCGCCAGGGCGGCCTGTGGGCAGTTCAGAGGGGGCCAGTGTCTGGCGCCGGGAAAGGCGCATAGGTAAACACAGAGTAGACATCCTGGCTAGTGCTGTTCGGGCCGATTTCAGGCGGTGACGCCCCGGTTTTGTTGCGTTTGTGCCAGGCGATACGCCATGCGCTCGAAAGTCAGGGCAATTCGCTCAAGGGCACCGGCAATCAGCTCCCGGTCGCGCTGGGCCAGGTTGCCAGCGTCTTCCATGTCCAGTTTGAGCTTTTCCGACTGTTGGCGAAAGCCCTCGTCGACTTTGCCCTGGGAGCAGGCCTGATAGGCGGCCGACAGTGCCAGTTGCCACCGGTTGGCGCTGTCTGCCAGGGAAGCAGGGGCATTACTGCGCAGCCGGCTTTGAATCCACAGGGAGACCTGGCCCAGGTTCAGCCCGGTGAGCCCCAGGTCAGTGAAGTGGCGGTGTGCCTCTGGCAGCGCCTTGTCACAGATGGTCAGCCAGCGCAGGCGGTCGGCCATGCGCGCATTGAACCATTCCTCGTTAACGTTGGCGTTGCCGCCGGAAGCCTGGGACGGAACTCCCAGAAGCGTCAGATCCGCAGCGGTCTGGCGGATCAAACGTCGTCGCAGGTTGGGGCCATTGGGTGGGGTAATCAGCCGGAACATGAGGAAGGCGATGGCAATTCCCGTACTGATCGCCAGCCCGTTACTGGCCACTCTGGCCACGTCAAAATCCATGGCGTTACCCGGCTGCACCAGAATGATATAGGGCGTGCAGAATCCCAGTCCCAACGGCAGGGTCAGTCGTTTGCTGATCGCCAGCAGGCCGATAAACAGGGGCGCGCCGAGAATCAGGATGAGCAGGGGAAAGTTGCCGTTATTGATCGCCAGCAGGGGCAGGGTGAAGAACAGTGCCACCGGTGTGGCCAGCACGGAACTGAACGTGGCCCGCTTCAGTACCTGATCCGGTTCGGGCAGTCGTGCAAAGAGGATCGTGAACATGACCGGCATGATCATCAGCATGATCGCCATGGGGCTGGCCGTACCGACCCAGAGGCCCGCTGCAAGGGCAAATACCAGCGCACTGCGCAGGCCCACGGCGGCGGCGATTTGCAGATCCCGATAGGGTTTCAGGCCCTGGGGCCGCAGCTGTACCTCGTGGCTCATATGCAGGGCCCGGTTGGCTTCCAGCGCCAGGATCAGATCAGCGGTCAGGTTCTGGGCGACCTGGAAGAAGCGACGCTGCAATGGCGGCGCATCATCGGCCTGGTCTCCCCGGGCCTCTCGCAATTGCTGGCGCAGGGCCTGGGCCTCTTTCATGGCCTGTTCGGCGGAAGGGGTTTCGCGCATGCGCTGGAAGGCGGTCCGCAAGGCATCCAGCAGGTCGCGCAGGGCCGGGGTCAGCAGATCGTCGTGGTTGCGCATCAGGCGCCCGATCACGCGAATGCGAGCGACCAGCGACAGGGTCTTGTGGCAGATTACCGTGGCTGCGCGGGCTCGCCCCGGCCCATGGCTGCCTTCGTAGTGAACCGCGCTGCTGTCATCACTGAGGGCAAAAATACCCTGCAGCAGGGTATCCACCTGATGGTGCCGTTTGGCGTGGGTGCCCGCCGGGTCCAGTTCCAGTTCCAGATAGGCCAGTGTCTGGTTGAGGGCGGTACGGGCATGCTCCTTGAGCAGGCTGCTGACCCGCACCGGCCATAGCAGGCTGCTGACCAGGGTGGCGCAGAGGGCGCCAAGAATGATTTCGCTGACCCGGGCGTTGGCAATGTGGAAGATGCCCAGACTGGAGGTGTTGGCCGGGTCGACAATCGCCAGCACCACAATGAGGGTGGCGGTGATCCCCGCCATGGCAAATCCGTAGATAAAATTGGCCTGGCGTACCCAGGCGGAGGCGCCAGCGTTAAGCCCGATCCACAGGGTCAGTGCGCCAATGGCGAGGGCCGGGTAGGGCAGCAACCAGGCCAGAATCAGCAGCCCCACGGCGCCGCCCACCAGGGTCCCGCCGATCTGGCAGAAGCCTTTTTCAATGACCAGCCCGGTCTCCGGACGAACTTGCAGGAAGACGGCGGAAATCAGCGCCCAATAGGGCCGGTCCAGCTGTAACAGCATGGACAGATAGAGTGCCAGCGCCATGGCAATGACACCCTTGGTGGCGAACAGGACAGACTGGCGGTCTGGAGTGAGCAGGACGGCCAGTCGCGGATCCAGTGTCATTGGTCGCTCTGGTTTTCCCGCTCGTGGAGTCGCACGGTGGCGGTCATGCCGGCGGCCAGCAGGATGTCGTCGGGGATGTGGTCCAGTTCGATATGGACGGGAATGCGCTGGGCCAGCCGCACCCAATTGAAGGTCTGCTGGACCTGGGGCAGTAACTGGCCGTCGGTCTGGGTGTTGGCGTTGGCGATGGCCTGTCCCACGCTGGTGACCTTGCCGCGCAGTTTGCGGGCGCCGTTCATGAGCACCACCGTGGCTCGCTGGCCCACTTCCACCATGGGTAGCTTGGTTTCTTCGAAGTAGCCGGTGACATAGAAGCTGCCGGCTTTGACCATGGAAACCACCGGGGTGCCCTGTTTGACGAAGTTACCCTGTTGCAGGGTCAGGTTGACGATGGTGCCGTCTGCGGGAGCTTCCACCTGTGTCCGCTCCAGGTTGATTCGGGCGCTGGCCACTTCGGCTTGGGCCAGCGCCACATTGGCGGCGGCTAACTGGGCCTCAATACGCGCACTATCCAGCTCTTCAGGGCTGATGCTGTTGCTGGCGTGCAGCTGCTTGCGCCGTTCGTACTGGTGCTCGGCCAGGCGCAGGGATTCCTGCTCGTGAAGCAGCTGGGCTTCCGCCCGTGCCAGGGTGGCCCGGTAGCGGATGTCATCGATACGGAACAGGGGGTCTCCCTGTTGTACGGTCTGATCGTCTCGAATATGCAGTTCCCGTACCCAGCCGGACACATCCGGAGAGAGTGTAATGATCTCGGCGCGCACCTTGCCGTCGCGGGTCCAGGGGGCATAGAGGTAATAATTCCACACCCAGTTGCCGGCCAGCAGGGCCAGAATCACCAGCACTACGGTGAGCAGAATGCGTAGCGGTTGTTGCATGAATTGTCCCTAGCTCAGCGCTCTCAGGAAAAGGGCTACAAAGCAGATAAACAGTGACAGATAGACCCAGGCACTCTTCCAGAGTTGCTGATGCCAGCCCAGTTTGCGCAGCAGCAGGAAGGTCAACAGGGTAAGCACCATGCCCAGCAGCACGAACAGCACCATGGGGCTGATCAGCAGTCCGCCAACCGGAATTTCATGCAGCCACATCGTTGTTTCCCGGCAGTGTCATGTTAGCGAGCATGGTAACGGATAATTCGGGGCCGCTGTAGGAGCATCGCTCGAGGTGCGAACCGCGCATCAGCAAGGACCGAAAAGGAGCTTCCTGGCTCGACAGGTTCAGAAAGACACTCGAAATGGTTTCCCTCGCCAGGGCTCGGGTTCGCACCTCGAGAGGTGCTCCTACAGGTGCCATAAGTAGAGGCCGGATTAGCCTGTTTCCGCGCTACGGACACCCTCGGCAACGAGTGCCGATTCACTGCATCAGCTTTTCGAGCAGGCGGGTGTAGATTCCGGTCAGCGTATTCAGCTCACTGATGCTGGTGTGCTCGTCCACCTTGTGGATGGTGGCATTGATGGGGCCCAGTTCCACCACCTGGCTGCCGGTGGGCGCAATAAAGCGGCCGTCACTGGTGCCACCGGCGGTGGACAGCTCGGTGTCGCGCCCCGTGATATCGCGAATCGCCGCGACGGCAGCATCCACCAGGGCGCCTCGATCGGTGAGGAACGGCTGGCCGGACAGGGTCCATTGCAGGTCGTAATCCAGGCCATGCTTGTCCAGGATCGCCTCGGTACGTTCGCGCAACAGGGCATCTGTCAGCTCCGTGGAGAAACGGAAATTGAAGATGACCTCACAGGTGCCTGGGATCACATTGGTGGCACCGGTGCCGGCGTTGATGTTGGAGATCTGGAAACTGGTGGCGGGAAAGAACGCATTGCCCTGATCCCATTCCGTGGCGGCCAGTTCGGCCAGGGCTGGTGCCACATCGTGGACCGGGTTGCGGGCCAGGTGCGGGTAGGCCACGTGGCCCTGGATGCCTTTGACTGTCAGGCGAGCCCCCAGTGAGCCACGGCGCCCGTTCTTGATCACATCGCCCACGGTGTTGGTGGAGGAGGGTTCGCCCACCAGGCAGTAGTCGATATGTTCGTTGCGGGCCTGCAGATGCTCGACCACCTTGACGGTGCCGTTCACTGACGGTCCTTCTTCATCGGCGGTGATCAGCAGTGCCAGGCTTCCCTTGTGTTCCGGGTTGGCGGCAACGAAATCTTCAATGGCCACCATCATGGCCGCGATGGAGCCTTTCATGTCGGCCGTGCCACGGCCATAAAGCAGATCGCCTTCCTCGGTGGGGGTGAAAGGGTCGTACTTCCACGCTGTCACATCCCCGGTAGGGACCACGTCGGTGTGGCCGGCAAAGGCAAATACCGGTCCCTCCGTGCCACGGCGGGCCCACAGGTTGCGGACCTCCTCGAACCAGAGGGTTTCGCACTGGAAACCGAGGGCTTCCAGTTTTTCAATCATCCAGTCCTGGCAGCCTTCGTCCTCAGGGGTAACGGAAGCGCGGCGGATGAGTTCCTTGGTGTAATCGAGGGTGCGGGACATGACGATTCCAGTATCGGTGATTCAAAGCCGCTGTAGGAGCACCTCTCGAGGTGCGGAGGGTGGTTGCGAGTCACGAGTTACGAGAAGCGAACGGCAAAACCGGTTTTGATTTTCGCAACTCGTGCCTCGTTACTCGCTTCTGGCCTTGGTTCGCACCTCGAGAGGTGCTCCTACAGGTGGCCCGGTCGGGGGCTTGGAGCCTCAGTTGTGTTTGTGCAGCTCTTCGTTCAGGGCGATGGCGCTCTTGTTGGTCAGGCACTGCACCGCACCATTGGTGGTGTTGCGGCGGAACAGCAGGTCGGACTGGCCAGCCAGATCGCGGGCCTTGACGGTGTCCACAATCTCGCCCTTGTCGTCCAGCAACTGCACCTTGGAACCGGAGGTGATGTACAGGCCGGCTTCGATGGTGCAGCGGTCTCCCAGCGGGATACCGGTACCGGCATTGGCGCCCAGCAGGCAGCCTTCGCCCAGGGAGATGATGATGTTGCCGCCGCCGGACAGGGTGCCCATGGTGGAGGCGCCGCCGCCAATGTCGGAGCCTTTGCCCACGAACACGCCGGCGGAAATACGGCCTTCGATCATGCCCGGGCCTTCGGTGCCGGCGTTAAAGTTGATAAAGCCTTCGTGCATGATGGTGGTGCCTTCGCCCACATAGGCGCCCAGACGCACCCGTGCCGTGTCGGCAATCCGTACGCCCTTGGGCACCACGTAGTCCGTCATCTTGGGGAACTTGTCCACGCTGTTCACTTCCAGCACCTTGCCGTTAAGGCGGGCCAGCAGCTGACGCTCGGGCAGTTCGTCCAGATCCACGGCACCTTCGTTGGTCCAGGCCACGTTGGGCAGCAGCGGGAACATGCCGGAGAGATTGACGCCGTGAGGCTTTACCAGACGGTGGGAGATCAGCTGCAGTTTCAGGTAGGCCTCCGGGGTGGACGCCGGCTCCGCATCGGTTTCCAGCACGGTGAGAACCACAGGACGATCGGATTCCTGGAACGCCACCGCATAGCTGGCTTCATGTTCAAAGCCGGCTTCACGCCATTCGCGGGCAATGTGCTGCACCTGACGGTGGGTCAGTTCGATGGCGGCATTGCCACCTTGATAACCCAGTTCCTCGCGGATCACTTCCACCAGTTTGTTATCCGGGTTGATGGCCGGATCCGGGTAAAACACTTCCAGCCAGTTGTCGTTGCGGTTCTTGGTGCCGCAGCCCAGGGCGATGGCGAAAAAGTTGCTCATGGTGTCCTCTCTTCAATGCGTCGAACGACAGGCGTCTGACGCTTAATTCAATGTGTCTTTCCACTCGTCGGCCTTGAAACCGGCGAGGATGAAATCGTCGTTCTGCAGAATCGGGCGTTTGATGATGGACGGATTCTCCGTCGCTACGGTAATCGCCTTTTCCGTGTTCATGGATTCCTGGACCGCATCATCCAGCTTTTTCCAGGTGGTGCCGCGTTTGTTGATCACGGTTTCCCAGCCCAGTGCTTCCAGCCACTGACGAAGACGTTGCTCAGGCACGCCTTCCTTTTTGTAGTCATGGAAGTGATAGACGATACCGTTGTCGTCCAGCCACTTCATGGCTTTCTTCATGGTATTGCAGTTCTTGATACCGAAGAGGGTCAGTTCCATGTCGGTTCCTTCTAACGCTTTCTGTAGGAGCGTCGCTGGCGGCGCGAATCAGACCGGGTGGCGAGTCACGAGTTTCGAGTTGCGAAAACCTTAAAACAATGCTGGTTTTACGTTTTTGACCTTCGAAACTCGCTTCTCGTAACTCGAAACGCTTGTCTCCTTGCTGTCAGCACCGCGCCTGCGGCGATGTTACAGCGTATCCAGCAACGCCTTGATCCGTTTCGCCCCTTCCACACATTCTTCCAGTGGTGCCACCAGCGCCATGCGAACCCGGTTCTTGCCCGGGTTCTTGCCATTCACCGTGCGTGACAGGTAGCGGCCGGGAAGGACGGTCACATTCTGTTCAGCTTGCAGGCGCTGGGCGAATTCCTCATCGGAAATCGGTGTCTTCGGCCACAGGTAGAAGCCCGCTGCCGGGGCGGATACCTTAAGAGCGCCACCGAGAATGTCCAGTACCGCGTCGAATTTTTCCCGGTACAGGGCCCGGTTCGTTTCCACGTGGGTTTCATCATTCCAGGCTGCGATGCTGGCCAGCTGATGATGCATCGGCATGGCGCAGCCATGGTAGGTGCGGTAGCGCAGGAAACCCTTGAGGATTTCGCTGTCACCGGCCACGAAACCGGAGCGCAGCCCCGGCAGGTTGGAGCGTTTGGACAGGGAATGAAACACCACGCAACGGCGGTAGTCATCCCGGCCCAGTTCCGCACAGGCCTGAAGCAGGCCGGCGGGGGGCTTGTCCCGGTAGATTTCCGAATAGCACTCGTCCGAGGCGATCACGAAATCGTACTTGTCGGCCAGCTGTATCAGGGCCTTGAGCTGGGCCTTGGTCAGGGTGGCCCCGGTGGGGTTACCGGGGGTGCAGATAAACAGCAGCTGGGTGCGAATCCAGGTGTCTTCGCTGACGGCATCGAAATCCGGCTGCAGGCCGGTGTCATCGGTGCAGGGCAGATACACGGGTTCGCCACCGGCCAACAGGGTGGCACCTTCATAGATCTGGTAGAAGGGATTGGGCATCAGCACCAGCGGCTGACGCTGGCGATCGATGACCGCTTGGGTGAAGGCAAACAGCGCCTCCCGGGTGCCATTCACCGGGAGTACCTGGCTGCTGGCATCCACGCTATTGAGATGGAAGCGGCGCTTCAGCCAGGTCGCAATGGCGTCGCTCAGCTCCGGAATGCCGGCGGTGGTCGGGTAACGCGACAGCAGGGCAGTGTTGTCGCGCAATACCTCTTGCACGAAGTCCGGTGAAGGATGTTTCGGTTCGCCAATGGACAGGGCAATGGGGGACTTGTCCGAGCCCGGCAAGTCCTTGAACAGGAGCTTCAGTTTTTCAAACGGGTAAGGGTGCAACCGTTCCAGATCTGGGTTCATAGGGTCAGGAGTTTCCGTTGTTCTTGTCGTCGAGCTCTTTGATGAGGGTTTCCTGCAGTTGCTGACACAGGGCCGGGTCGGAAACCGGCTCACCATCAAGATCGGTAATGAAAAAGACGTCTTCTGCGCGCTCGCCCAGGGTGGCAATGCGGGCATTTTGTACCAGCAGTTCGAAGCGCATGAAGATGCGGCCGATATGCGCCAGCAGGCCGGGGCGATCCAGGGTCTGGATGTCTACGGCGGTGCGATCGTTGACGATGTCGTTGCTGATCACCACCTGGGTGGGCACATCGAAATGTTTGTGTCGACGCGGCATGCGCCGGCTCACCGTGGAGGAGAAACGTTCCGGGTGTTTCAGGGTTTCGGTGAGCGTTTTACGAATCTGTTCGATGCGCGGCCAGTCTTCGCCAATGGGGGTGCCATGCTCGTCCAGAACGATGTAGGTATCCAGACTGAAGCCGTCGGCACTGGTGATGATCCGTGCGTCCATGATGGTCAGGCCCAGGGTGTCCAGGGCGTTCACCGTGGCGCTGAACAGGTTGCGGGTGTCCGGGGTGTAGATAAAGATCTGCGACCCTCCCGCCAGCACGCTCTGACTGGACTCCCGAATCAGCACCAATGGGTCGTCCGGATCTTCCCGGTCCAGCAGGGCTTCGGTATGCCAGGCGATGTCCCGGGGTGTCTCGCGCAGAAAGTATTCGTCACCAATGTTCGCCCACAGGGATTCGATGGCTCTGGGATCGTGATCCCGCTCGGTGAGCATCTTCATGGCGGCATCGCGGGTTTCGTCGATCCAGTCCTGTTTCTCCACCGGATTGTTGAGACCCCGGCGCAGGGCGCGCTTGGTTTCCGTGTAGAGCTGACGCAGCAGGGAGGCCCGCCAGGAGTTCCACAGGGTGGGGTTGGTGGCGTTGATATCCGCCACGGTCAGCACATAGAGATAATCCAGGTGGACCAGGTCGCCGACCTTGCGGGCAAATTCGTAGACCACATCCGGGTCGGAGATGTCCTTGCGCTGGGCGGTCACGCTCATGGTCAGGTGGTTTCTTACCAGCCAGGCCACCAGCTTGCCGTCCCAGGCGGTCAGTCCATGGCGCTGGCAGAAGGCAATGGCGTCTTCCGCGCCCAGTTCGGAATGGTCGCCGCCGCGGCCCTTGGCGATATCGTGGTAAAGCCCGGCGGTGTAGAGCAGTTCCGGCTTGGGCAGGCGGTAGAACACCTCGCTGGCCAGGGGGAATTCCTCGCGCAGGTCCTCATAGCGCAACCGGCGCATATTCTTGATCACCAGCAGGGTATGGGCATCCACGGTGTAAATGTGGAACAGGTCGTACTGCATCATGCCGATGATGCCGCCGAACTCCGGCAGGTATTTGCCGAGGATGCCGTAGCGTTTCATGCGCCGCAGCTGCGAGAACAGGGCATGGGGGCTGCGCAGCAACTGCATGAAAAGGTCGGTGTTTTCCGGGTTGCTGCGGAAGGCATCATTGATCTGCCGGCGATGATAAATCAGTGCCCGCACCGTGGCGGCCCGAATCCCTTTCAATTCCGGGTTCTGGGCCATCAACACAAAGGCTTCCAGCAGGGCGCTGGGGTGTTTCTCGAAGACGTCCGGGCTGGTCACTTCCAGGTAATCGTTGCGCACCTGGAAGCGCCGGTTCAGTGGTCGCACCTGGTCCGGCTTTTCGTTGTGCAGGATTACCTCATCGAACAGCTGCAGCAGCATTTCGTTGAGTACCGACAGGGCCAGTGCTACCCGGTAGAAGCCTTTCATGAAATGTTCCACCGCCAGGTTGGCGTTGGAATCCTCGTGGCCCAGACGGGTGGCGAGCTGGCGCTGGTGATCGAACAGCAGCCGGTTTTCGTTGCGCTCGGTGTGGACATGCAACTGCCAGCGTACTTCCCAGAGATAATCCAGGCACTTGCGCAACACGCCATACTCTTCGGCAGTGAGAAAACCCACATCCACCAGGGCTTCAAGGCTGTCGGCATTGAAGTGTCGTTTGGCCACCCAGGCGATCATCTGCACATCACGCAGGCCGCCCGGCGCATTCTTCAGATCCGGTTCCAGGTTGTATTCGGTGTCATTGAAGCGCTTGTGTCGGGCAACCTGTTCCTGCCATTTGGCCGCAAAGAATGCCGCGGAGTCCCACATATGTTCCGGACCGGTGCGTTCTTCCAGCTGTTCGCGAAGGCTGTCGTTACCGCCCAGGGTGCGCGCTTCCATGATGTTGGTGGCAACGGTGATGTCTTCCCGGGCCAGCTCCACGCACTCATCCAGGGTGCGCACTGCATGGCCGATTTCCAGGCCCATGTCCCAGAGAAACGCGACAAAGCGTTCCAGGCTGTCCCGGAGGCTCTGATCCGGGGCTTCGGCCATCAACACCAGGACATCCACATCGGAGCAGGGGTGCAGCTCGGCCCGGCCATAGCCGCCCACCGCGACCAGAGACAGGTCATCACGGTCTGCCAGCCCGAACAGGGACCAGGCGGCGACCATCACCTGGTCCACCAGTTCTGCCCGGGCGCGGACCAGCTCGGTGATGTCTGTGTCTTCGAAGGCCTGATTCAGGCGCTCCTGGCCCTGTTCCAGGTACTGGCGGGCATACTGGCCCGGCTGGGCGCTTTCCTGGAGGGCCTCAAACAGATGTTCCTGGGGCAGGGCGGGGGAGAGAGTCATACAGATCCTGTAATGGCGTTGCGGGCATGCCAGCTCCACGATAAGGCTGGCATGTCTCCGGTGGCTGAACCGTGTCAGTAGAGATCGGTTTCCTCGCTACGGGCCGTCAGTACCTCGTAACCGTCGGCGGTGACGGCAATGGTGTGCTCCCACTGGGCAGACAGCTTGCGGTCCTTGGTGACCACGGTCCAGTTGTCCGGCAGCAGCTTGTTGGCCGCCTTGCCGGCATTGATCATGGGTTCGATGGTGAACACCATGCCTTCCTGCAATTCAAGACCCGTGCCAGGCTTGCCGTAATGGACCACCTGGGGCTCTTCATGGAAGCCTTCACCGATACCGTGGCCACAGTACTCGCGCACTACTGAGAAGCGCTCGCCTTCAGCCATTTTCTGGATGCGATGGCCGATATCCCCCAGGCGTGCCCCGGGTTTGACCATTTTGATGCCGGCCAGCATGCACTCGCGGGTGGTTTCCACCAGGCGGCGGGCCAGTACGGAGGGCTCACCCACATAGAACATCTTGGAGGTATCGCCGTGCCAGCCATCCTTGATGACCGTCACGTCGATGTTGATGATGTCGCCGTTCTTGAGGGCCTTGCGGTCATTGGGAATGCCGTGACAGACCACGTGGTTCACGGAGGTGCAGACGGATTTCGGGAACGGAATCCGGCCCGGCGCGCCGCCATAGCCCAGACAGGCGGGGATAGCATGCTGCTTGTTGACGATATGGTCGTGACAGATGCGGTCCAGTTCCTCGGTGGTGACCCCCGCCTTGACGTGCTCGCCGATCATTTCCAGGACTTCGGCGGCCAGTTTGCCCGCTTCGCGCATTTTGGCGATCTGTTCGGGGGTTTTGATGACTACATTCATGATACTTGAGGAAACTCCAGCTATTTCAGTGGGTTGAGCGGGTGTGTGCCAGCGCTCTCTGCGCCGGTAATGCGCCTTTGGCGTTGCCCGGGAAGGGTGTCTGTGGTATAAAGCGCGCGCTTTCCCGCTCACTGACGGCCCTGTGGCGACAAGTGCCGCATTGTAACCGCCGTTGGGTGGGGAAGGAAATCACACATGCCCCGTCACATAGCCCCGGGTGCCGGCTTTCCTGTTTAAGGTTGCTGGTTGGGTTTATGCGGGGGCGTGGAGGCCTAACCCAAAGTGGAGTATTAACAATGTCCAGCGTAACTATGCGCGATATGCTGAAGGCCGGTGTGCACTTCGGCCACCAGACCCGTTACTGGAACCCGAAGATGAATGCATACATCTTCGGCGCCCGTAACAAGATTCACATCATCAACCTGGAAAAGACCCTGCCTCTGTTCAACGACGCCATGGCGTTCCTGAACAAGCTGGCTGCCAGCAACAACAAGATCCTGTTTGTTGGTACCAAGCGTGCAGCGCAGAAAGCGGTGAGCGAAGAAGCTCAGCGCTGCGGTATGCCCTATGTGGATCACCGTTGGTTGGGCGGCATGCTCACCAACTGGAAAACCATCCGTCAGTCCATCAAGCGGTATCGCGAACTGGAAGCCCAGTTCCAGGATGGCACCTTCGACAAGCTGACCAAGAAAGAAGCCCTGATGCGCAAGCGTGAGATGGACAAGCTTGAGCGTTCCATCGGTGGTATCAAGGACATGGGCGGTCTGCCCGATGCCCTGTTCGTGATCGACGTGGATCACGAAGACATCGCCCTGCAGGAAGCCCGCAAGCTGGGTATTCCGGTTGTCGCGGTGGTGGACACCAACTCCAACCCGGATGGCGTGGATTACGTGATCCCGGGTAACGACGACGCGATCCGTGCGATTCAGCTGTACGTGAAAGCGGCGGCCGACACCATTCTGGAAGGCAAGCAGTACGCCCAGAACCAGACCGGTGGCGAAAGCGAATTCGTCGAGGTAGCCGACGAGGCCGAAGGCGAGAAAGCCGAAGGTTGATCCGTCGAGGCAGGCCTGCGGGCCTGCCTGTTTAGAACCTGTTTACGATCTATACGCGGCCGCGTTGCCGCTGAAAATAGCGCCAGGCAAGGCGCGAACCGTAGGGCCTGACGGGTCAAGTTCAAGGTTCGCAACACAGCATGGCGCTATTTTCAGCAGCAACCCGGAGGGCCGGGCCCCTTTTACCGCCAGCCCGCGATTGCGCTTGTTTATGTAGAATCACTACACAGCACAAGCGCAATCACGACCTAGCGAAAAAATTGACTCCGGCGCGGCTGCGTATAGATCGTGAACAGGTTCTCACCGAAACTTACCAAATTGAGAGGATAATCATGGCTGCTGTAACTGCTGCAATGGTTAAGGAACTTCGCGAGCGTACCGGTCTTGGCATGATGGAATGCAAGAAGGCGCTGGTGGAAGTGGGTGGCGATATCGAAAAAGCCATCGACGAAATGCGTAAGTCTGGACAGGCCAAAGCGGCCAAGAAAGCCGGCCGTACCGCTGCTGAAGGTGCCGCTGTGATTGCCACCAATGACGACAACACCGTTGCTGTCATGGTAGAGATCAATTCAGAAACCGACTTCGTGGCTCGTGACGACAACTTCCTGGGCTTTGCCAACAAGGTGGCTGAAGCCGCTCTTGCCGCTGGTGAAACCGACGCTGCCAAAATCGGCGAGTTGAAGCTGGAAGATGGTTCCACCGTTGAAGAAACCCGCCAGGCGCTGGTTCAGAAGATCGGTGAGAACATCCAGATCCGTCGTGCTGCCAAGCTGGAAGCCGAGGGTGCCATCGGTGCCTATGTCCACGGTGGCAAAATTGGTGTTCTGGTTGCCCTGAAGGGTGGCGATGAGGCTCTGGGTCGGGATGTGGCCATGCACGTTGCCGCGGTAAACCCGATGGTGGTCAGTGGCGACCAGGTTCCCACTGAGGTTCTCGAGAAAGAGAAAGAAATCATCCGTGCCCAGCCGGACATGGAAGGCAAGCCCGCTGAAATCGTTGAGAAGATGCTGGGCGGCCGGATCAACAAGTTCCTGAAGGAAGTGAGCCTGCTGGATCAGCCCTTCGTGAAGGATCCCAATACCTCTGTTGGCAACCTGGTGAAGGGTGCTGGCGCCGAAATCGTCGCTTTCGAGCGTCTGGTGGTCGGTGAAGGTATTGAAAAAGAAGAAGTCGATTTCGCTGCTGAGGTAGAAGCCGCAGCCAAAGGCTGAGGGCTGAGCATCGATCGATGAGAAAAGACGCCTTGCTGGCGAGATCAGCAGGGCGTTTTTTTCGCCTGTTGACTGGCTGTTACAGGCGATTCAAGGAAAACCGCTTGCAACCATCGTGCGGGGAGGTACTGTGCTAGCAGGCCATACACCGACGCGGATTGAGTGCAGCGTAAAAGCCGGCTGATGCCGGTAACACAGCAAGATGATGGCGGGTATTCATGGGTGGCGCTTTCTTATGAGTGGTGGAGAACAAGACATGCCGACGAACAAGGAGCGCTCGCCGCGCTATAACCGTATTCTGCTCAAGCTGAGCGGGGAAGCGCTGGCGGGTGACGAAGGCTTCGGGATTGATCCCAAGGTGCTGGATGCGATTTCCCTGGAAATCGGCCAGCTCGTCGGTATCGGGGTCCAGGTGGGCCTGGTGGTAGGTGGTGGTAACCTGTTCCGCGGTGCAGCCTTGCAAAGTGCCGGCCTGGACCGGGTGGCAGGCGACCATATGGGAATGCTGGCTACGGTGATGAACGGTTTGGCCCTGCGGGATGCCCTGGAGCGATCCAATATCCGCACCCGTCTGATGTCGGCCATCCCCATGAGTGGCGTGGTGGAACATTATGACCACCGGAATGCCAATCGCCATCTCAAGAATGGCGAGGTGGTGATTTTCTGTGCCGGTACAGGCAACCCCTTCTTTACGACGGATTCTGCGGCCTGTTTGCGCGGCATCGAGATCAGCGCCGATGTGGTGCTGAAAGCCACCAAGGTGGATGGCGTCTATAATGATGACCCGCAGAAGAATCCGGCGGCCGTGAAATACGACACCTTGACCTATGACGAGGTGCTGGATAAAAAGCTTGGGGTCATGGATCTGACGGCGATCTGTCTTTGCCGGGATCACTCCATGCCGCTGCGGGTGTTTGATATGAACAAGAAGGGCGCGCTGCTGAACCTGATGCTGGGTGGCAGCGAGGGAACCCTGGTGGAGGCCGGATAATTCCGGGCGGCCCGTTCAGAACGTTTTGTGTTGCCCGCTTGTGGGCGTTGTCTACAAAGGTCTGGTGGCCATTTCGGGGCTTTCCAGACCCAGCTGAAAAGAAAGGCGAGGAATAACGGTGATTGACGATATTCGTAAAGATGCGGAAGCCCGCATGAAGAAAAGTCTGGCTGCGCTGGATACTGCTCTCAAGCGTGTCCGTACCGGCCGTGCCCACCCCAGTCTGCTGGACAATATTACCGTGGACTACTACGGCGCTGAGACGCCGCTGCAGCAGTTGGGCAATATCTCCGTGGAAGAGGGGCGTACCCTGACCATCTCTCCCTTCGACAAGAGCATGATTCCGCAGATTGAGCGGGCCATCATGACCTCTGACCTGGGTCTGAATCCCTCCACGTCCGGCAGCCTGATCCGTCTGCCCCTGCCGCCGCTCACCGAAGAAACCCGTCGGGATCTGGTTAAGGTGGTCCGTGCCGAAGCCGAGCAGGCGCGGGTTTCCCTGCGCAGTGTTCGCCGTGATGCCAACAGCGACCTGAAGGAATTGCTCAAGGAAAAGGAAATCTCCGAGGACGAAGAGCGTCGCGGCGAAGAGCTTATCCAGCAGCTGACCGACAAGATGGTGGTGGAAGTGGACCGCGTGCTGAAAGAGAAAGAAGAGGAGTTGATGACCGTATAACACGGCCGGTCATCATTCACGGATGCGGGCTGCATGTCAGCCCGCTTTTGTTATTGGCGGATGCAGTATGGCCAGCGAAAACCCTCATTCCAGCGCCCCGGATATCGACTCCCATCAGGGCGAACTTCCCCGGCATGTGGCCATTATCATGGACGGCAACAACCGCTGGGCCCGCAAGCAGGGCTTGCCGGGGGAAGAAGGACACCGTGCCGGTGAAGCCACGGTACAGACCATTATCCGTACTGCCGCAGAGCGCGGCATCGAAGCGCTGACCCTGTTTGCCTTCAGCTCGGAGAACTGGCGGCGTCCCCAGGCGGAAGTGGAGCATCTCATGGCGCTCTTTCTCAAGGCTCTGGGAGGCCGCGTGGAAGAGTTGCATGGCCATGGTGTCCGTATCCGTTTTATCGGGGATCGCAGTGCCTTTGCCGAGGACCTGCAAGCCGGTATGGCCGACGCGGAAGCGTTGACTGCCGACAACCCGCGCATGACGGTGGTGATTGCGGTGAATTACGGTGGCCAGTGGGACATTGCCCAGGCTGCCCGTGAGCTGGCGACCCAGGTGGAGCAGGGCGCTATGCGCGCCGATCAGATAACGTCTGAAGCCCTTGGCCAGCATGTGGCCATGGCGGATCTGCCCCTGCCTGACCTGCTGATTCGAACGGGTGGCGATCAGCGAATAAGCAACTTTCTGCTGTGGCAACTGGCTTACAGCGAACTGTTTTTTTCCCCGCTTTTATGGCCTGATTTTGATGCGGACGCCTTTGCTGCCGCCTTACAGGACTATGCCGGCCGCCAGCGGCGTTTTGGACGCTCTGGTGAGGAAGTGGCCGGATTGAAAGGAGAATAAGAATGCTCAAACTGCGCGTGATTACCGCGCTGGTGCTTTTGCCCATCGTGCTGGGGGCCGTGTTTGGCCTCGACCGCTTGCCTTTTGCCCTGGTGGCCGGGGTTTTCTTCCTGATGGCCGGCTGGGAATGGGCGGCGATGATGGGGAAGGTGTCCGCCGCGGTGCGAAGCGGTTGGGTCATTGGTCTGGGCGTGGTGATGGCACTGGCGGAGATCTACCGCCCGGCATGGCTGCTTAACGCCATTCCTGTCTGGTGGTTGCTGACGCTGGTGCTGGTGATCGGTTACCCCGGTAATGCGCGTGTCTGGTACCGGCCTGTCCTGATGGCTCTTGTGGGTCTGCTCTTGCTGGTACCTTCCTGGGCGGCGATTGTGCAACTTCAGGACGAGGGCGCCCTGGGCCTGGCAGGTCCCTGGGCACTGATGTTCATCTTGCTCTGGGTATGGGCCGCGGACACCGGGGCCTATTTCGCCGGTCGTGCCTTCGGAAAACACAAGTTGGCGCCGCTGGTGAGCCCGGGCAAAACCATTGAGGGGCTGGCCGGCGGTGTGGCCCTGGCCCTGGCTGTGGTGGCCGGTGTCTATGCCGCCGGACTTCTGGAGGCCAACCTGCTGCCGCTGATGATCGTTGCCCTGATGACGGTGCTGGCATCGGCATTGGGAGACCTGTTTGAAAGCATGGTCAAGCGTGAGCGCGGCTTCAAGGACAGCGGCACCATTTTGCCGGGCCATGGCGGCATGCTGGATCGCATTGACAGTGTGACGGCGGCGATGCCCATTGCCTTGGCCGGGTTCAACTGGTTTTCCCTGCCCGGAGGCAGTCTGTGACACCCTCTGGCAGACAACGCCTGACCGTTCTTGGTGCCACCGGCAGCATTGGCCAGCAGACGCTGGACGTGGTGGCCCGGCATCCGGAGCGCTATGAGGTATTCGCCCTTACGGCCAGCTCCCGCTGGCAGCTGATGGCGGAGCTTTGCCTGGCGGTCCGGCCGCGCTTTGCGGCTATGTCGGATCCGGCGGCGGCAGCGTCACTGAGGAACCATCTGGCCGAGGCCGGGTCTCAAGTGGAAGTGTTATCCGGCCCCCAGTCCCTGGCGGATCTTGCCGCGCATCCGGATGCGGATACCGTGGTGGCAGCCATCGTTGGCGCGGCGGGGGTCAGGCCCACGCTGGCGGCGGTGGAAAGTGGCAAGCGAGTATTGCTGGCCAACAAGGAAGCCCTGGTCGTCACCGGTTCATTGTTTATGGATGCGGTGAAGCGTCACGGGGCTACGTTGTTGCCACTGGATTCCGAGCACAATGCGATTTTCCAGTGCCTTCCGGCGGAAGGGGTTAACGCGGGGGTTGAGAGACTGCTGCTGACGGCTTCCGGAGGCCCGTTCCGGGAATTCAGTGCCGCCGAGCTTGCCGCAGTGACACCGGCCCAGGCGGTAAAACACCCTAACTGGGATATGGGACCGAAAATCTCGGTGGATTCTGCCACCTTGATGAACAAGGGGCTGGAATTTATCGAAGCCTGCTGGTTATTCGATGTGTCCCCGGAGATGGTCGATGTGGTGGTGCACCCCCAGAGCGTGGTCCATTCCATGGTGGCCTACCGGGACGGTTCGGTACTGGCACAAATGGGCACGCCGGATATGCGTACCCCCATCGCCTGTGGTCTGTCCTGGCCGGAACGAGTGGAGTCCGGTGCCCAGCGACTGGATTTTTCCACCCTGGTGGGGCTGAACTTCGAGGCGCCGGATTTGCAGCGTTTTCCCTGCCTGGGGCTGGCCCGGGACGCCATGCGCGCAGGCGGAACTGCCACGGCGGTATTGAATGCGGCCAACGAGGAAGCTGTTGCCGCCTTTCTGGCTGGCAGGCTGGATTTTATGGGGATTCCCGCCGTGGTGGCGCGCACGCTGGAAAGCCAGTCTGCTCCCGCCTGTCAGGATGTGGAATCGGTAATGGACATTGATCGACAGGCACGCAGTGCCGCCTGTCAGTGGATCAAGGAGCGCGGATGCTGACGATTCTGGCCTTTGTCGTCACTATTGTCATTATTGTGGCTTTCCATGAATGGGGCCACTTTCTGGCCATGCGAGCCTTCGGCGTCCGGGTGCTGACTTTTTCCGTGGGCTTTGGCCCCAAGCTGTTTCGGTTCAAGGACAGGAAGGGGACCGAATGGGTGATCAGCGGCATTCCTCTGGGGGGCTATGTTAAGCCCCTGGATGCCCGCGAAGACGAAACCGCAGCCGGGGACCCGGGTGAATTTTCCAGTAAACCTGCGTGGCAGAGAGTCGTTACCTACGCTGCCGGCCCGGTATTCAATTTTATCCTCGCCATGCTGATCTACTGGTTGTTAATGGTCAGTTTCGGGCAAAGTCGTATGCAGGCGGTCGTAGGCCCGGTAACGCCCGGAACGGTGGCGGAGCAGGCTGGGTTTGCGCCGGGAGACCGGATTGAAGAGGCAGGCGGAACCGCGGTAGAAGGCTGGCGCCCCTTTTATAACGAACTGATTCTGCACCTGGGTGAGAAAGAAAAGCTGCCGGTAACGGTGACGACGGCATCCGGTGATACCGCCGTACGCGAGCTGGATACCTCCCCCTGGTCGGCTGATCTGGAACAGCTTCCTCTTGATGCGCTGGGCATCAGCCAGGCGGTATTGATCGGTGAAGTGGTGGCGGGCAGTGCGGCTGATCAGGCGGGTTTGCGCGCACAGGATCAGGTGGTTGCCCTCAATGGTGAGCCGGTGGCTGGCTGGCAGAGCTGGCAGGAAGCCATCATGGCCTCCGCGGGCGAGACACTGGAAATCACCGTGTTGAGAGACGGTGCCCTGCGGCGTTTTGCCGTGACTCCGGAAACTGTCACGGAAGGGGAGCAGACCTTTGGCCGTATCGGTGTGGCCATGGGCGGCATCTATCAACAGCAATTCGGCCCGGCTGGTGCCATCCTGGCGGCTTCCGAACGCTTTGCGGAGCAGTGCGAGGTCGTTTGGGCCAGCCTGGTGAAACTGGTCACCGGCAAACTGTCCCTGGATAATCTGGGTGGTCCCATTACCATTGCCCAGGTGGCCGGGGAGAGCGCCTCCTACGGGATTGCCAGTTTTCTGGCATTGCTGGCTTATCTGAGTATCACTCTCGGCATTATCAATCTGTTACCGGTACCCATGCTGGATGGCGGCTGGATTTTCTTTGGAATCATTGAAATGATCCGCGGTCGCAGTTTACCGGAGCGGTTTCTTATGGCCGCACAAGGAGTAGGGCTGATGCTTGTTGTCAGCTTTATGCTACTGGCCATTTACAACGACTTGGTGAAGCAGTTTTCATGAGATTTGGGGACAAACTAAACCGCCTGCTGAAAGGCCTTCTGGCGGTAGCCTGCCTGTGTCTGATTCCCTGGGCGAACGCGGAATCCCTGTTGCCGTTCAAGGTGCACGATGTGCGCGTGGAAGGGCTGCAACGTCTGCCGGTGGAACGGGTCTATGCGGAATTGCCCATTCAGGCGGGGGATACCGTGGACCGCGACCAGATTGTGGATGCGGTACAACGCCTGTTTGCCACCGGCAATTTCGAGGATGTTCAGTTGGGGCGGGATGGCGATGATCTGGTCGTGGTCGTGGCGGAAAGGCCCAGCATTGCCCGTATTGATCTGTCCGGTAACAAATCCATCGATGAGGAAAACCTGCGCAAGGGGCTGACCGAGGCGGGACTGGTCGAAGGAGAGGTGTTCCAGCGCTCTACCTTGCAGGCCATTGCCGGCGAGCTGGAACGCCAGTATGTGAGCCAGGGGCGTTACGGGGCCGACATCAAGACCGAATCCGTGCCCTTGCCGCGTAACCGTGTGGCCCTCAAGATCGAGATTTATGAAGGGAAGGCCGCCCGCATCCGCGATATCAATATCGTTGGTAACGACCTGTTCGATGATGAGGAACTGCTCAAGGATTTCGAACTGAACTCCACGGGATTCTGGTCGTTCATCAAGGGGGATGACAAATATTCCCGGCAGAAACTGAGCGGCGACCTGGAGCGGTTGCGTTCCTATTACCTTGATCGCGGTTATATCAACTTTTCCATCGAGTCCACGCAGGTGTCGGTGACACCGGATCGCCGCAGTGTCTTTATCACCGTCAATGTGGCGGAGGGTGAACAGTACACGGTGAATGAAGTGAAACTGGCCGGGGATCTGGTTGTGGCCGAGGAGCAACTCGAGCCGCTACTGATCGTCAAAAAAGGGCAGGTGTTCAGTCAGCAGCTGGTCACCTATACCAATGACCTGCTCAAACGTCGTCTTGGTAACGAGGGTTATACCTTTGCTGAGGTCAACGGCCGCGATCACAACGCCAATGATGAAGACAATACTGTCGACGTGACCTTTTATGTGGAGCCGGGTCGCAAGGTTTACGTGCGCCGCATCAATTTCAGTGGCAATGCAAAAACCGATGATGAAGTGCTTCGCCGGGAGTTGCGTCAGTTTGAACAAGCGCCGGCCAACACCTCCCTGGTGGATCTGTCCCGCCAGCGTCTGCAGCGTCTGGGGTACTTCAGTGTGGTGGAAGCCGACACGCCCCGGGTACCGAATTCCGAAGACCTGGTGGATGTGGAGTACAAGGTGGAAGAGCAGCCCTCCGGTTCCATCGGGGCCAATGTGGGCTTTTCGGATGCATCCGGCTTTATCTTTGGTGCCAACGTGACCCAGAACAACTGGCGTGGCTCCGGCAACCGGGTGTCATTTGCGCTCAGCCGCTCTGATATCCGTGATTCCTACAGCTTTTCCCACTACAACCCTTACTACACGCTGGACGGGGTGAGTCGCGGCTTCAGTTTGTTCTATTCGGAAATTGATTTCGATGAGACCACGGTGGCGTCCTATGCGGCGGACCGTCTGGGTGGGTCAGTGACATTCGGTTATCCGATTTCCGAATATTCACGGCTGAGTTTCGGGGGTACCTACGAGAGGACCGATATCACCACCGGGGATTTTGTCGCCGTTGATATCTTCAACTTCCTGGAGAAGGAAGGTACCGAGTTCAACGAATACAAATTCAATGCTTCCTTGCAGACCAGCACGCTAAACCGGGGTGTGTTGCCGGACCGGGGCTGGTCCAGCAGCGTGGGGCTGGAAGTTGCGGTCCCGGGTTCCGACTACGGGTTCTACAAGCTGAACTGGAACGGTCAGAAATACTTCCCGATTACCCAGCGATGGACATTGCGGACCCGGGCGGATGTGGCCTATGGGGACGGCTATGGCGATGATGCCGTATTGCCCTTCTTCGAGAACTATTACTCCGGCGGTATTGGTTCGGTAAGGGGTTATGAATCCCGCTCTCTGGGGCCTCGCTCAGAAGGTCTGGCGTTCTTTCTCAATGGTACCCGTGATCCGGATCCGGATCCGATCGGTGGCAACCTGCTCACCGAGGCCAGCCTGGAGCTGATTTTCCCGACGCCGTTTGCGCCGGAATCCCGAAGCGTGCGAACCTTCCTGTTCGCCGATGCGGGCAACGTGTTTGAAACCGAACGTAGTGATATTGTGGCCGATTTCGATGTCACTGACTTGCGTACTTCCGTGGGGGTGGGTCTGACCTGGCTGACAGCAATCGGCCCGCTCAGTTTCAACCTCGCCAAGGCATTGAATGACCAGACTGGCGATGACACGGAAGTTTTCCAATTTTCTCTGGGACAGACTTTTTAGGAGTTTAATAATGATGAAAAAATGGATTGTTGCTTTTGTTGTGATGCTGCCCGCGCTTGCCATGGCTGAAAGCCGTGTGGGTGTGATTGATCCCATCGGTGCGCTGCAAGCTGCCGATAATGTGAAAGCACGCATGAGCGCACTGGAAAAAGAGCTGGGCGCCGATGAACAGCGTCTTAACAGCCTGCGCCAGGAAGTGGGCAAGATGCAGGAAAAAATCCAGAAAGAAGGCATGACCATGTCTTCCGAGCAGCAGGAGCAGATGCAGACCGAAGGTCAGCAGAAAATGATCGAAATCCAGAGCCTGCAGCGCAAACTGCAAAAGCGTGCCAACGATGCCCAGCGTGAACTGCTGCAGGAAATGGAACCCAAACTGCAAAGCGCCGTGGCCGAGGTCGCCAAGAAAGAGAATCTGGACCTGGTTGTCAGTGCCCAGGCTGTGATCTACACCAAACCGGACCTGGACATCACCGAAGCGGTGACCAAGCAACTGAACAAGATGAAGTGATGCTGACTCTGCGCGAATTGGCCAGCCAGCTGGATGCGGAGCTGGTCGGGGACCCCGACCAGCAGGTTGATGGCCTGGGAACAATACAATCTGCCACGGGCAGCCAGCTGACGTTTCTGGCCAACCCCCGTTATCGCAGTTTTCTGGAGCAGACCCGGGCTGCCGCAGTGCTGATTCCTGAATCCCAGCGGGAATTCTGCCCGGTGGCTGCGCTGATCGTGAAAGATCCCTACTTGTCATTTGCCCGGGCCAGTGCCTTTTTTGAAACCGCACCCGTGGCAACGCCGGGGATTCATCCCTCTGCCGTGGTCGACGATCTGGCAACGATTGCCGCTTCCGCCTCGATTGGCCCGAATGCAGTGATCGATGCCGGCGTGACGGTGGGCGAGGGGGCCGTGATTATGGCCAATTCCGTGATAGGTGCCGGTTCTCAGATCGGTGACCAGTGCAGAATCTGGTCAAATGTTACAATTTACCATGGTGTCACACTGGGACCGCGCACTATCATACACGCCAATTGTGTAATTGGTGGCGATGGGTTCGGTTTCGCCTTCAATGGCGGTGGCTGGACCAAGCTGCACCAGGTCGGCGGAGTCGTCATCGGTGCCGATGTGGAAATCGGCGCCGGAACAACCGTGGATCGGGGTGCCATTGAAGATACCGTGATCGGCGATGGGGTGATTCTGGATAATCAGATCCAGGTCGCTCACAACGTGGTAATCGGCAATCATACCGCTATCGCCGGCAAAGCCGGCATTGCCGGTTCAGCGAAAATCGGTGCTTACTGCCTGATTGGCGGAGCCGCCGGCATTGCCGGACATATCGAGGTATGTGACAAGGTGCAGATTCTTGCCATGTCACTGGTTTCCAGCTCTATCACCGAACCGGGTACCTACGGTTCTGCGTTGCCTGTGGATACCCAGAGCCGCTATCGTCGGAACGTGGCTCGCTTCCGGAACCTTGATGATCTGGCCCGCCGTGTGCGCAAACTGGAACGTTCAAGCGATTAACGGCCGCGTATTGCGGCACTTGCCTGTGTGGAACACATGATGATGGATATTCAGGCGGTCAGGGAATACCTGCCGCATCGTTACCCTTTTTTGTTGGTTGACCGGGTTCTCGACGTGGAGCCAGGCAAGCGTATTGAAGCGATCAAGAACGTGACCATTAACGAGCCTTTCTTTAATGGCCACTTCCCCCACGAACCGATCATGCCGGGTGTGCTGATCATTGAAGCCATGGCCCAGGCTGCCGGTATTCTGGGGTTCGTTACCGAAAACAAGAAGCCCGGTGATGGCTACATCTATTTGTTGGTGGGCACGGACCGTGCACGCTTCAAGCGCCGGGTGGTGCCGGGTGATACTCTGCACCTCAGTGCCGAGTTCATCATGACCAAACGCAATATCCTCAAGTTTGCCTGCGAGGCCAAGGTCGACGGCAAGATTGTCGCCAGCGCCGAGATGCTGGTAGCTGAACAGAAGGTCTGAGTCGGGCGGCATATTCCCGCACGGGTTTGACGTATACTTCCCGTATTCACAGCAGAATAAAGCGAAACTTTCATGATACATCCGACCGCCCTTATCGATCCGGCCGCGGAGCTTGCAGAGGACGTGCAGGTCGGCCCCTTCACGGTCATCGGCCCCGATGTGAAAATTGGTGCTGGTACCGTCATTGAGTCTCATGTGGTCATCAAGGGACCGACCACCATCGGCAAGAACAATCGCATCTTCCAGTTCGCGTCCGTGGGCGAGGAGTGCCAGGACAAGAAGTACAAGGGTGAGCCGACCCGGCTGGAAATCGGCGATGACAATGTGATCCGTGAATCCGTGACCATCCATCGCGGCACGATCCAGGACAATTCCCTGACCAAAATCGGCAGCCGTAATCTGCTGATGGCCTATGTGCACGTGGCCCATGACTGCATCGTGGGTAACGACTGCATCTTTGCCAATAACGCCTCGATCGCTGGCCATGCCCAGGTTGGTAACGGGGTGATTCTGGGAGGCATGACCGGGGTCCATCAGTTCTGCAAGATTGGCTCCTATGCGATGACGTCCGGCTGCTCCTTTGTGATCAAGGATATTCCGGCCTACGTCATGGTCTCCGGGAACCCGGCCCATGCCCGAAGCATGAATTTCGAGGGAATGAAGCGCCGTGGCTGGTCGAAGGAAACCATCGCCTCCCTGCGCACGGCGTACAAGGTACTGTATCGGCAGGGTCTGACCCAGGAGCAAGCGATCGCGGAAATGGAGGCCATGGAAGCTTCCCCCGAACTGCAGATCCTGATCGACTCCCTCAAGGCGTCCGAGCGCGGTATTACCCGCTAGATGAGCTCGCGCAAGGACGCTCCGAGGATTGCCCTGATCGCCGGAGAAGCCTCCGGCGATATTCTTGGTGCCGGCTTGATGCAGTCGTTGCAGGCGCGTTACCCGGATGCCCGTTTTATCGGAGTGGGCGGCGAGGAAATGACCGCTGCGGGCCTGTCCAGTCTGTTCCCCATGGAAAAACTCTCCGTGATGGGTATCACCGAGGTGATATCCCATTTGCCGGAGCTGCTGCGTCTTCGCAAGCAGCTGGTTGGCTTTCTGCTTGAACAGCAGCCGGATGTGGTGATCGGGATCGATTCCCCGGATTTTACCCTGCCCATTGCCCGTCGCCTTCATGACCAGGGTCTGAAAACGGTCCACTATGTGAGCCCCTCGGTATGGGCCTGGCGCCAGGGTCGGATCAAGGGAATCAAGCGCAGCATCGACCTGATGCTGTGTCTGCTGCCTTTCGAAGCTCGCTTTTATGAGCAGCACCAGGTGCCCGTGGCCTTTGTGGGTCACCCGCTGGCCGATCGGGTACCGCTGGAAACCGATACCCCTGCAGCCCGGGCCGAACTGGGGCTGACGGACAAGGGGGATATCCTGGCGGTTCTGCCTGGCAGTCGGGGCGGGGAAGTGGGGCAGCTGATGCCGGCGTTCCTGGATGCCATGGTGGCCCTGCACGCTCAGCGTCCGCAGTTGCACTTCGTGATCCCCGCTGCCAACGCGGCCCGCCGTGAACAGATTCAGACGTTGCTCGCGTCGACAGCGGATTTGCCGGTTACCGTGGTGGACGGACAAAGCCGCACGGTAATGGCGGCGGCAGACGTGATTCTGATGGCGTCCGGCACGGCCACCCTGGAAGGCTTGCTGGTTGGCAAGCCCATGGTGGTGGGTTATCGGGTGGGGAAGGTGACCTATGCCATTGCCCGCCGTCTGGTGAAAAGTGAATTTGTCTCGCTACCGAACCTGCTCTGCCGGGAACAGCTGGTCCCGGAGCTGATTCAGGATGGCCTCACCACCGATGCCATCGTGGAATCGGTCAATCACTGGTTTGATCACCTGGATCAGGCCGCAGCCCTCAAGTCCCGTTTCCGGGCGGTCCATGAACAGTTGCGTGGTGGCGCCAGTGAAAAGGCCGCGGACGCCGTGAGTCAGCTGCTGGAGCGGCGCTGATGGATCCGTTTTCCGAGTACGCCCTGGCTGAGCCCTTTATCCCGTCAGTGTTCCGCTGGCAGCCGGGGATGCGGGTCGCCGGGGTAGATGAAGTCGGCCGTGGCCCGCTGGTGGGTGCGGTGGTCACCGCCGCGGTGGTGCTGGACCCGCAGCGCCCGATCCCCGGTCTTGCAGACTCTAAAAAAATCAGTGAAAAGAAACGGTTGCAGCTGGAAGTTGAGATAAAGTCTCATGCTTTGGCCTGGTCCCTCGGGCGGGCCGAGCCAGAAGAAATCGACGAGCTCAATATTTTTCATGCTACCTTGCTGGCCATGCAGCGCGCGGTAGCCGCCTTGCCTCTTGACGTGCACGGCGTGCTGGTGGACGGTAATCGCGTCCCCGACTTTGCCTGTCCGGCAGAGGCGGTGGTGAAGGGGGATGGCCGGGTGCCGGCCATTTCTGCGGCCTCCATCCTGGCCAAGGTGGCCCGGGATCGGGAAATGCAGCAGCTTCATGCCTTGCACCCCCAATATGGCTTTGACCGCCACAAGGGATACCCGACCAAGGTGCACCTTGCGGCACTGTCGCAGCATGGCGCCCTGGATCAGCATCGCCGCTCTTTCGGCCCTGTAGCAAGAATTCTTGGGACCGATGCCTGACGCAAGCTGCGGGCATACCGGCGCATAACACGAATACAGAAAGACTGAGGAACACCCCATTGAGTGACCCCCGTTTTGTCCACCTGCGCCTGCACACCGATTATTCCCTGGTGGACGGGGTGGTGCGGGTCAAGGAACTGATCAAGACCTGTGCCAGCCAGTCCATCCCGGCGGTGGCGGTGACAGACGACTCCAACCTGTTTGCCATGATCAAGTTCTACTCCGCCGCCATGAAGGCGGGCGTCAAGCCGCTGATGGGGGCGGATCTGTGGGTGGAAAGCACGCATATCGACGAGCCGGCCAAGCTGTCTTTTCTGGTTCAGAATGAGCAGGGCTACCAGAATCTCACCTTGCTGATCAGCCGCGCCTGGCAGACCAACCAGGACCGGGGCAGGGCGCTGGTCAAAGCCGAGTGGCTGGAAGAGCTTCATGACGGCCTGATTGTGCTGTCTGCCGCCAGCCAGGGCGAAGTGGGGCAGCTGTTGCTGGCCGAAAAAACCGATCTTGCCCGTCAGCAGGCGAGCTGGCTGCAGTCCATTTACGGTGATCGTGTCTACCTGGAAGTCCAGCGCACCTCCCGTCCGGGGGACGAGGATTGTCTGCATGCCACCGTCGCCCTGGCGTCGGAACTGGGGATGCCGGTGGTTGCCAGCAACGATGTGCGGTTTATTCGCCGTGAGGATTTCGAGGCCCACGAGGCAAGGGTCTGTATCCACGACGGCAACACCCTAGATGATCCCCGTCGCCCCAAGAAATACTCCGAAGAGCAGTATCTGAAATCCGAAGACGAAATGGTGGCGCTGTTTTCCGATCTGCCGGAGGCGTTGGAGAACACCGTCGAGATTGCCCGCCGCTGCACCCTGGATATTCGCCTGGGCGAGAATTTCCTGCCGGATTTTCCGATTCCGGACGGCATGACCATCGAACAGTATTTCGAGAAGCTGTCCCGGGACGGGCTGGAAGAGCGGCTCCAGGTATTACTGGACAAGAATGACCCGGAGTATGCGGAAAAGCGCAAAGAGTATGATGACCGGCTCAAATTCGAGCTGGATATCATCAACCAGATGGGATTTCCCGGCTACTTTCTGATCGTTGCCGACTTCATTCAGTGGGGCAAGGATAACGAGGTGCCGGTGGGGCCGGGGCGGGGCTCCGGTGCCGGTTCCCTGGTGGCCTATGCCCTCAAGATTACCGACCTGGATCCCATTGGCTACGACCTGCTGTTCGAACGTTTCCTGAACCCGGAACGGGTATCCATGCCTGACTTCGATGTGGATTTCTGCATGGAGAAGCGTGACCGGGTGATCAACTACGTGGCCGACAAGTACGGTCGCGATGCGGTCAGCCAGATCATTACCTTCGGCACCATGGCCGCCAAGGCGGTGGTACGCGACGTGGCCCGGGTGCAGGGCAAACCCTATGGTCTGGCGGACCGGCTTTCCAAGATGATCCCGCCTACCCCGGGGATGACCCTGGAAAAGGCCTATGAACAGGAAGAAACCCTGCGCGAGTTCCTGGAGAGTGACGAGAACTCTGACCGGGAGTCCGCCAACGAAATCTGGGAGATGGCCCTCAAGCTGGAAGGCCTGACCCGGAACGTGGGCAAGCATGCCGGGGGGGTGGTGATCGCGCCGGGCAAGCTGACGGATTTTGCGCCGCTGTACTGCGAAGAAGACGGCACCAACCTGGTGACCCAGTACGACAAGGATGATGTGGAATCCGCCGGGCTGGTGAAGTTCGATTTTCTCGGCCTGAAGACCCTCACCATCATCGACTGGGCAGTGAAAGCCGCCAATGTGAAGCGTCACCGGGAAGGCCTGGACGATCTCGATATCGACCATATCCCGCTGGATGATGTGCCCAGCTTCGACCTGCTCAAGAAAGGGGATACCACCGCGGTATTCCAGCTGGAAAGTCAGGGCATGAAGGAGCTGATCAAGAAGCTCAAGCCCGACGTCTTTGAAGACATTATCGCCCTGGTGGCCCTGTATCGTCCGGGGCCACTGGAATCCGGCATGGTGGACAACTTCGTCAACCGTAAACACGGCCGCGAACCGCTGGCCTACCCGGATCCGCAATACCAGCATGAATGGCTGGAGCCGATTCTCAAACCCTCCTACGGGGTCATCCTGTATCAGGAACAGGTGATGCAGATTGCCCAGGAACTGGCCGGCTACACCCTGGGTGGGGCGGACATGCTGCGCCGGGCCATGGGCAAGAAAAAACCGGAAGAAATGGCCAAACAGCGCGCCATCTTCGAAGAGGGAGCCAAGGGCAAGGGGGTCGACCCGGACCTGGCCATGAAAATCTTCGACCTGGTGGAAAAATTCGCCGGCTACGGTTTCAACAAGTCCCACTCGGCGGCCTATGCGCTGGTGGCGTACCAGACCGCCTGGCTGAAGGCCCATTATCCGGCGGAATTCATGGCCGCCACCATCTCGGCGGATATGCAGAACACCGACAAGGTGGTGACCTTCATCGACGAGTGCAAGACCATGGGCTTGCAGGTGTTGCCGCCGGATGTGAACTCCTGCGGTTACCGCTTCACGGTGAATCCGGAAGGCGACATCGTTTATGGGTTGGGTGCCATCAAGGGCCTGGGCGAGGGCCCGATTGAGGCCATCGTGTCCGCCCGTGCTGACGGTGGCGGCTTCAAGGATCTGTTCGACTTCTGCCGTCGCATCGACCTGAAAAAGATCAACCGCCGCTCCCTGGAAGCCATGGTACGGGCCGGGGTGCTGGACAAGCTGGGCCCGAACGCAAGCTTCCATGACCGGGCCACCTTGCTGGCCACGTTGCCGGATGCCATTGCCGCCGCTGACCAGGATGCCCGCAACGAAGCGGCCGGTATCATGGATATGTTCGGTGCTGTGGATGAGAGTCCGGCTACCGCCGTGGAGTGGAAGCCGGCCCGGGCCTGGAACGATGACACCCGCCTTAATGGCGAGCGGGACACCCTGGGCCTGTTCCTTACCGGTCACCCCATTGATCAATACGAGAGTGAAGTCCGCCAGTTCGTCTCCGCCCGGTTGAACTCGCTGCAACCCACGGCAAAGGGTGAGGCCGCTACGGTGGCCGGGTTGGTGGTGGCGCTACGCATCACCCGCAGCAAGCGCAGTGGCGAGCGTATGGCGTTTGTGACCCTTGACGACAAGACCGGTCGGGTCGAGGTGTCGGTGTTCGGCAAGACGTTTGCCGAATATGGCGACCTTGTGCAAAAAGATGCGCTCCTGATCTTCAAGGGAGGCGTGCGGAATGACGACTACACCGGCGGCTTCAATCTGATAGCCGATGAGATCATGGACATGCGTCAGGCCCGGGAAACCTTCGCCCGCCGTCTGCGCGTGGCCGTTCCGGTCAGCGAAGCGCTACCCCAGCGACTGCAACAGACCCTGGCGCCGTATCAGGGCGGTAATACACCGGTATTGCTGGATCTGGATCACCCGGTTGCCGCCGCCAGCTTCTGGATGGGCGATGCCTGGAAGATCAGTCCCCACGAGTCACTGGTGGAGGAACTCCGGGTGCAGTTCGGGGAAGACGCGGTACGGATGGAGTACTAGCTACAAGCTACAAGCTACAAGCTACAAG
>NZ_FNUM01000002.1:84282-614718 GCF_900107995.1 Alcanivorax sp. DSM 26293
AGCTACAAGCTACAAGCTACAAGCTACAAGATACAAGCTACAAGCTACGATTGGATCGGGAGAAATGGAAAAGTTCCGGGTTGGACTCTGTTCCCCTTCCAAGCTTGGAAGCGTGGGCTGGGACGTGTTCGGTTTGCACTGCGCCAGCTCGTGTTGCAGCTTGCAGCTTGAGGCTTGCCGCTTGTCCTTGAAACAGTTTGCAACCTAGCGGTGCGCTTCGCGTCTCGACCTTGTCATCCGGTTACGGCTACACTTGTGCAGGCCAATTTCCGGCGTCATGGATGACGTTTCCGCCAGCCATGCGCCAGACACAAGGCGTACTATCCCGGCGCTTGCCAGCAAAACACCATAAACAGGCTCAGACATATGAACCCGAACTTCCTCGAATTTGAACAACCCATCGCAGACCTGGAAGCGAAAATCGAGGAGTTACGACTGGTTGGCAGTGGTAGCGAAGTCAATATTTCCGAGGAAGTGGCCAAGCTGCAGGAAAAGAGCATTTCGCTCACCGAAAATATTTTCAGCAACCTGAGTGCCTGGCAGATCTCCCAGCTGTCCCGCCATCCCAAGCGGCCTTACATGCTGGATTACATCAAGCGGATTTTCGCCGACTTCGACGAGCTGCACGGGGATCGGGCCTTTGCTGACGATCCGGCCATCGTCGGTGGCATTACCCGCCTGAATTCGAAGCCAGTGATGGTGATCGGTCATCAGAAAGGCCGCGAAGTGAAGGAGAAGGTGCGTCGCAATTTCGGCATGCCCAAGCCGGAAGGGTACCGCAAGGCCCTGCGACTGATGGAAATGGCCGAGCGATTCAAGATGCCCATTCTCACCTTTATCGACACCCCGGGTGCCTTTCCCGGTATTGATGCGGAAGAGCGGGGGCAGTCTGAAGCCATCGCCCGCAACCTGCGGGTCATGTCCCAGCTGAAAGTGCCGATCATCGCCACCGTCATCGGCGAGGGCGGCTCCGGCGGGGCGCTTGCCATTGGTGTCTGCGATCATCTGCAAATGCTGGAATTCTCTACCTACTCGGTGATCTCCCCGGAGGGTTGTGCCTCCATTCTCTGGCGCAGTGCCGACAAGGCGCCGGAAGCCGCCGCCGCCATGGGCCTGACTGCCGGTCGACTCCACGAGCTTGGCATTGTCGATCAGGTGATCAAGGAGCCCCTGGGCGGAGCCCACCGTGATTATGACCAAGCGGCCGATGCGATCCGCAAGGCCCTGGTGAAACAGCTGGATGCGCTCAAGGCCCTGGAGATAGACGCGCTGGTGGACCGCCGCTACGACCGCCTGATGAGCTACGGCAACGTGGATAGCGTCCCCGCTGACGAATAATCGATTACTGCCTCCCTGACTACCGGGTTAAGGCCCGGGCCCATGGATAGGGCAAGCGTCCTGCAACTGCTATGCTTGCAGGGTATGCGCTCAACCCTGAAGGTTGACCCTGTCTGTTTCCGTGCGAGTGATGACCTCCCCGATGCCAACGTCGCCACTGATTCCCGATCTGGCAGAACAGGCCCCGCCAGGGCCGCTGCTCCTTGCCTTTAGTGGTGGGCTGGATTCTTCCCTGCTGTTGCAGCTGCTGGTTGAGGCTGGGCTGGGGCCACGGTTGCGCGTGGTGCATATCAATCATCAACTGCAGCCAGACAGCGCGAACTGGGCAGCTCACTGCGAGCAGAGGGTTGCCGGGCTGGCTTTGCCATTCCGGGTGGTCACGGTAACGGTCGATACGGACAAGGGTATCGAAGCCGGGGCCCGCCAGGCCCGCTATCAGGCCCTGTTTGCGGACGCCCGGCATGACGGCGCCACGGTGATCACTGCCCATCACCGGGATGACCAGGCGGAAACCCTGTTGTTGCGATTGTTGCGTGGTGCCGGCGTGCAAGGCCTGGCGGCCATGGGAGCGCTGGATCATCGTCAGGGGACGACCCTCTGGCGCCCCCTGCTGGACCTGCCTCGCTCTGCATTGGAGCGTAGTGCCCGGGAGAGGGGGCTGCAATGGCAGGAAGATCCCAGTAATCAGGATCAACGCCTGCGCCGCAACTATCTGCGCCACAGTATTTTACCGGCCCTGCGTCAGCGCTGGCGGGGTGCCGATGAAATCCTGGCCCGAACCGCCAGGCACATGAGTGATGCCAGTGAATTGCTGGACGAAAGGGCGCAGGAGGATGCCGACGCCTGTGGTGTCAACGGTCAACAATTTCCATTGGCCGGATTGGCAGCCTTGCGCCCGGCCCGACAGCGCAACCTGTTGCGCTGGTGGCTCCATCGCCAGGGCGCCAGTGCGCCCAGCGCCGCGGTGCTTGCCGAATTGCTGGCCCTGCAGGATGCCGCGGAGGATAGCCAGGCCAGGGTGGAGTGGGGGCACTGGGCCGTGCGCTTGTTCCGGGGGGCACTGTATCTGCTCCCCCGTGAGGCCCTGGCACCCTGGCAGGGCACCTTGTCCTGGCCGCAGGGGGCGCCGCCGCCATCACTGCCATTCTGGCAACTGTCGCCCACAGCCGGGGAGGGCGGAATAAGCCTGATGCGGCCGCCAGGCGATCTGACCCTGCGTCCCTTTACCGGTGGCACGCGCTTGCTGCGCAACGGCATGCACCAGCGCATCAAGGAACTGTGGCGAGCGGCTGGCGTGCCCCCCTGGCAGCGGCATCAATGGCCACTGGTATATCGGGGCGAGACGCTGGTATCGGTGCCGTTGGTGGGGGTGGCCGATGGCGAAGAGGCTGATCAATGCGAAGAATGGTTTTTGTTGCCGCACTCCCGTTAGCGATGTGAAGTGATGTATGCACCGCGAACGCTGCTTAAGGTGCAGTTCGCCTCCGGCTCAGTGCACCCTGCGATGACATGGGATGGCGGTAGGAGCTGGACGTATCGTTGGCCGTCTCCACACCAATACAGGCGACGAGCCTCATTGGCCAATGTCCTACGGGGTTGATCAACACTGACTGATATAGACGGGGATTTTGGGTCTGTACCCTGAGGTCTTGGATCTGCAAGGTGGCTCCCATGACCTCTGCCTCCTTGCTCTGAACTTCCGTCTGACTACCGAAGAGCCTTCATGCAAGACGTGCAGCAATTACTTCAACAGACATTCAAACTCCAGACCTTCCGTCCCGGTCAGCAGGCCGTCATCGACGCGCTACTGGCCGGGCGTTCGGCGCTGGCCGTGTTTCCCACCGGCGGTGGCAAGAGCCTGTGTTATCAGTTGCCGGCATTGATGCTGGATGGGCTGACGCTGGTTGTGTCGCCGTTGATTGCGCTGATGAAGGATCAGGTAGACCAGCTTAATCGGTTGAATATCCCGGCAGCACGACTGGATTCCAGTGTGGATGCCGGTGAGCTGCAGGCGATCTATCAAGGGCTCGACGATGGCACCATCAAGCTGCTCTATGTGGCGCCGGAGCGCCTCGGCAACGAGCGTTTTCTGGCACGGCTGAAACGCCTGTCGATCAGCATGATGGCAGTGGATGAGGCGCACTGTGTGTCCGAGTGGGGACATAACTTTCGCCCCGACTATCTGAAACTGGCGCAGCTGGCCCGGGATCTCAAGGTTGGGCGGGTGTTGGCACTGACGGCTACGGCCACTCCGCAGGTGGCAGAGCAGATTTGCGACAGTTTCGAGATCGCCGGGGCGGATCATATCCAGACCGGGTTTTTCCGTCCCAATCTGGCCCTGGCGGTGCGCCCTTGCCGCACCGACGAGCGTGATCAGTACCTGCTGGAACAGCTCACCAGCCGGCCTGCCGAGTCCACCATCGTGTATGTCACCTTGCAGAAGACCGCTGAGACAGTGGCGGCTTTTTTACAGAAACAGGGATTGAAGGCGCAGGCCTACCACGCCGGGCTGAAAGACGAGCCCCGCCATCAGGTGCAAGAGGCCTTCATGGCGGGTGAGGCCGATATCGTGGTTGCCACCATCGCCTTCGGGATGGGCATCGACAAGGCAGACATTCGTGCGATCTACCACTACAACCTACCCAAGTCCCTGGAAAATTATATGCAGGAAATTGGCCGGGCCGGGCGCGACGGGGAACCTGCACACTGTCAGCTGCTGGCCAACCCGGACGACCTGACGGTTCTGGAGAATTTCACCTATGGGGATACACCGGACAGTGGGTCGCTGGCCGCCCTGATTCGCTGGCTTCTGGCACAGCCAGCCCAGTTCGATCTTTCTGTTCATGAGTTGTCCGGCCAATTCGATGTGCGCCCCTTGGTCATCAACACCTTGCTCACTTATCTGGAACTGGATGGGGTGGTGCGCGCCACGGCGCCGTTCTATACCGAATACAAAGTGGCGTTCCCGTCCTCCCGGGAGGCGGTTCTGGCTGGCTTTGACCCGGACCGGGCCGGTTTTCTGGAGCGCCTGTTTGCCACCGGCAAGGAGGGGCGTATCTGGTTGACCCTGCGGCCTATTGATGCCGCCCAGACCTTGGGAGAGGACCGCTTGCGAATTCTCAATGCCCTGAACTATCTGGAGCAGCAGCAGAAGATCGAGTTACGGGTGGCCGGTGTACGTCAGGGGTATCGGATGCTGAATGTGCCAGCGGATCCTGAGCCAGTGATACAGCGTATGCAGGAGCAGTTTACGCTGCGAGAGCAGCGCGATATTCAGCGTCTGCAGACTGTGTGTGACTGGGCAGAGAGCACCGAGTGCCACCAACAGGCATTGGTGCGCTATTTCGGCGAGACCCTGGCGGCCCCCTGCGGCCAGTGCAGTGTGTGCCTCGGGGAAAAGCCGCAGTTGCCAGCCCGTCGTCGCAGGGCACCGGACCTGGCACTGATACAGGCTGTCCGTGAGGAAAACCATCAGGCGCTGGCTTCACCCCGGCAACTGGCCCGTTTTCTCTGCGGCATCAGCAGCCCCCGGGCCAGCCGTGCCCGGCTGGCCCGGCACCCGGCGTTTGGCTCGCAGATGGACGCGCCGTTTTCCGAGGTGCTGGCCGCCTGCGAGAGTGCCTGATGTGGGGAACGTGGGGTGTGGCCCCGGGAGGCGTTTCGAGGAGCGAGTTGCGGGTGACGAAAGGCCTGCCCGGTTTTGCATTTCGGGGCTCGCCCCTCGCAACTCGCTGGGTCTGATAAGTCGCACCGGAAGTCGGAATAAGGCCTTAGGGGATCCGGATGCGTTTGTAACGGGTAACGTCCGGCACCACTTTTTACGCTCACAGGAGCGATTCCGATTGAGGCGAACGACGCCTTCTGTTAACATTTTCTCCCGTCCTGATGTAGCGCAAGCCCCTGAATTTTCAGGTGTTCAACCATCACTTGCGTAGCTGGCCAACCCGATTCAGAAAGCCCCTTGCCCGTGTCATGCGTGCAGGGTGTTTTTTTATTGGTGCCGGTTACACTGGTGAGAGTGCTACCAACCCACTAGCAATCTGGTGAGTGCATGTCACGTTTCATCTTTGTCACCGGCGGTGTGGTGTCGTCTCTGGGTAAGGGGATCACTTCCGCATCCCTGGCCACTTTGTTGGAAGCCCGCGGCCTCAACGTCACCCTGATCAAAATGGATCCCTACATCAATGTGGATCCTGGCACCATGAGCCCTTACCAGCACGGTGAGGTATTCGTGACCGAAGACGGCGCCGAAACCGACCTGGACCTGGGTCACTACGAGCGTTTTATCCGCACTCGCCTGAGCCGCCGCAACAGCTTTACCACCGGCCGTGTCTATCAGGACGTGCTGGACAAGGAGCGTCGCGGCGAGTACCTGGGCGCCACCGTCCAGGTCATTCCCCATATTACCGACGAGATCAAGCTGAAGATCCGCGAAGGGGCAGGGGATGCGGATGTGGCCATCGTGGAAATCGGTGGTACCGCCGGTGACATCGAGTCCTTGCCGTTTCTGGAGGCAGCCCGGCAGATGCGCGTGGAGCTGGGGTCCAGCCAGTCCCTCCTGGTGCACCTGACCCTGGTGCCCTATATCGCCACCGCCGGCGAGATCAAGACCAAACCCACCCAGCATTCCGTGAAAGAGCTGCGTTCCATCGGCCTGCAGCCGGATATTCTGGTATGCCGTGCGGATGACCCGATTCCGCAGAGCGCCCGGGACAAGATCGCCCTGTTCACCAATGTGGAAGCCCGGGCGGTGATTTCCTCGCCGGACTGCAAAACCATTTACCAGGTACCCCGCGGCATGCACGAGCAGGGCCTGGATGCCATCGTGGTGGACAAGTTCGGGCTGGATTTGCCGGAACCGGATCTGAGCGAGTGGGATCGAGTGGTGGAAGCCCAGCTCAACCCGGAGAATGAAGTCACCGTGGGCATGGTGGGCAAGTACATCGAACTGGTGGATGCGTACAAGTCACTCAACGAGGCTCTGATCCACGCGGGCATCAGCAACCGGGCCAAGGTCAATATCCTCTACCTGGATGCGGAAGATATTGAGCGCGAGGGCACCGGCGTGCTGGCCAATCTGGACGCCATCCTGGTGCCCGGCGGGTTTGGCGACCGGGGCACTGAAGGCAAGATTGCCGCGATTCGCTACGCCCGCGAAAACAAGGTGCCATACCTGGGTATCTGCCTTGGCATGCAACTGGCGGTGATCGAATATGCCCGTCACGTGGCCGGCATCGAAAAGGCGCACTCTTCCGAACTGCGTCCGGATACGCCGGACCCGGTCGTGGGGCTGATCACCGAGTGGACCACAGAAGATGGCCACAAGGAGCAACGCTCGGAAGAATCCGATCTGGGTGGCACCATGCGTCTGGGTGGTCAGGAATGTATTCTGGAGGCGGGCAGCCGTGCGGCCGAGTGTTACGGCAGCACCCGCATCGTCGAGCGTCACCGTCATCGCTACGAAGTGAACAATAATTACCTGCCCCAGCTGGAAGGCGCCGGTCTGAAGATTGTCGGTCGCTCCGTGGATGGTGAACTGGTGGAAGTGATCGAAGTGGCAGACCACCCTTGGTTTGTGGCCTGTCAGTTCCACCCGGAGTTTACCTCCACGCCTCGTGATGGCCATGGCCTGTTCAAGGGTTATGTGGCCGCAGCTCTGGCGGCACAGAAAACACACTAAGGAAAGGTGATCCCGTAATGCAGAAGACCATCAAACTCGGCGAGCTGGAATTTGCCAACGACAAGCCTATGGCCCTATTCGGTGGCATGAATGTGCTGGAATCCCGTGATCTGGCCATGCAGGTGGCGGAAGCATATGCGGAAGTGACCAGCAAACTGGGCATTCCCTGGGTGTTCAAGGCCAGCTTTGACAAGGCCAACCGCTCCTCGCTGAGTTCCTACCGGGGCCCGGGTATGGACGAAGGCCTGAAGATCTTTGAAGAGATCAAGCGGACCTTCAACTGCCCGCTGATCACCGATGTGCATGAACCCTATCAGGCCGCACCAGTGGCAGAGGTGTGCGATATCATCCAGTTGCCGGCCTTTCTGGCGCGGCAGACCGATCTGGTGGTGGCCATGGCGAAAACCGGTGCCATCATCAATATCAAGAAACCCCAGTTCCTCGCTCCCCACGAGATGAGCCACATCCTGCACAAGTGCGAGGATGCCGGGAACGATCAGCTTATCCTCTGCGAGCGTGGTTCCAGTTTCGGGTACAACAACCTGGTCGTGGATATGCTCGGCTTCGGCATCATGAAGAAGTTCAATTACCCGGTGTTTTTCGACGTGACCCATGCCCTGCAGAAGCCGGGCGGTCGCGCTGACAGCGCCGATGGCCGCCGTGCCCAGGTGGCCGAACTGGGCCGTGCCGGCATCAGCCAGGGTATAGCCGGACTGTTCCTGGAGGCCCATCCGGATCCGGATAATGCCAAATGCGATGGCCCCTGCGCCCTGCGATTGGACCGTCTGGAGCCATTCCTTGCCCAGATGCAAACGCTGGATAATACCGTCAAGGCACTGCCTGCCTTTGAAAACAACTGATTGAAGAGAGATTGACTGTCATGTCCAAGATCGTTGACATCAAAGCCCGCGAAATTCTCGACTCCCGTGGCAATCCCACCATTGAAGCCGATGTGGTTCTGGAATCCGGTGCTTCCGGCAGTGCCTGTGCCCCCAGTGGCGCATCCACCGGCTCCCGTGAAGCGCTGGAACTGCGCGATGGTGACAAGGCCCGATACCTGGGCAAGGGCGTTACCAAGGCCGTTGGCAATGTGAATTCTGCCATCCGTGAATTGCTGGTGGGTATGGACGCCTGCGACCAGAAGGCGCTGGACAAGGCCATGATCGATGCCGACGGCACCGAGAACAAGGCCAAGTTCGGTGCCAATGCGATTCTCGCCGTGTCCCTGGCCGCCGCCAAAGCCGCTGCCATCGATCAGGGCAAGCCCTTGTACGAGTACATTTCCGACCTGCAGGACGACGACAACGAGTACTCCTTGCCGGTGCCGATGATGAACATCATCAACGGCGGCGAACACGCGGATAACAACGTGGATATCCAGGAGTTCATGATCCAGCCGGTGGGCGCGCCCACCGTGGCCGAGGCCATCCGTTATGGTGCTGAGATCTTCCATGCCCTGAAAGGCGTGCTGAAAAAACGTGGGCTGAACACCGCAGTGGGTGACGAAGGCGGTTTCGCCCCGGACCTGCCCAGCAACGAGGCCGCCCTTGAAGCCATCATGGAAGCCATCGAGATTGCCGGCTACAAAGCCGGTGATGACGTGACTCTGGCCCTGGATTGCGCTGCCAGCGAATTCTACAAGGATGGAAAATACGTGCTGGCCGGCGAAGGCCGCAGCATGAACTCCGAAGAATTTGCCAGCTACCTGGCGGAGCTGTGCGACCGTTATCCGATTATCTCCATCGAAGACGGCATGGATGAATCTGACTGGGATGGCTGGAAAATCCTGACCGAGAAGCTGGGTAACAAGGTGCAGCTGGTGGGCGACGACCTGTTCGTGACCAACACCAAAATCCTCAAGCGCGGTATTGATGAAGGGGTGGCCAACTCGATCCTGATCAAGTTCAACCAGATCGGTTCTCTCACCGAAACCCTGGATGCCATCAAGATGGCCAAGGATGCAGGATACACCGCGGTCATTTCCCACCGTAGCGGTGAAACCGCCGACAGCACCATCGCCGACCTGGCCGTTGCCACTGCCGCCGGCCAGATCAAGACCGGCTCCCTGTGTCGCTCGGATCGTGTTGCCAAGTACAACCGTCTGATTCGCATTGAGCAGGAACTGGGCCGTGCCGCCTACCATGGCCGCAAAGAGTTCAAGTTCCTCGGCTAAATGATGTCGGAGACCAAGCCCAGCAGAGCAGCCAAGGGATCGGGAAAGCGGGAGGCCATGCAGTTGTCTCCCGCCAGACAGATCGTGATTGCGCTGCTGGCGCTGGTGTTCGTCGGTCTGCAGGCTCGCCTGTGGTTCGGCGAAGGCAGTGTTCGGCACGTGGCCACCCTGGAAAAAGAGGTGGCCGCACTCAAGCAGAGCAATGCCAAATTGAATGAGCGGAACCGCTTGATGGCTGCTGACGTGAGAGATCTCAAGCGGGGCACCGAAGCGGTGGAAGAGATTGCCCGAAAGGACCTGGGCATGATCCGCGACGGTGAAACCTTCTTCCTGATTCTCGAACAACCCCGGGGCGGCGAGTGAATCCAGTCATTGGCGGCCCCCTCTATGCGGTGGTACCGGCTGCCGGTATCGGTGAACGCATGGGGGCAGGTTTTCCCAAGCAATACCTGTCCCTGGCCGGGAAAACCCTGGCCGAACATACCCTCAATCGTCTGTTGTCGTTTGCGCCTATCGACAGGGTTCTGGTGGCCGTATCCGCGCAGGACCCCTGGTGGCCGACCCTGGGGGTTTCCTCTCATCCCCGGATTGCCACCGTTACCGGTGGGGCGGCACGGGCGGAATCCGTGCGCAATGGTGTTAGCCAGGCCCTGGCGCTGGGTGGAGAAAGCGCCTGGGTGCTGGTCCATGACATGGCCCGACCCCTGGTGCGGTTATCGGATATTCAAAACCTGCTCGATCAGACGGACAGGCAGGGTGCCATCCTGGCACTGCCCGTGGTGGATACCATCAAGCAGGCGGATGACAGTAACCACATTTCGGCGACCTTGAATCGTGACTGCATCTGGCGAGCCCTGACTCCGCAACTGTTTCCCGCACGCCCGCTGCTCGACGCGCTGCAGGGCGATCTCACCGGGATTACCGATGAAGCGTCCGCCATGGAAAGAGCCGGTTGCAGTCCGGCGCTGGTGGCCGGCCATGGCGACAATATCAAGATTACCGTGCCGGAAGACCTGGCCCTGGCGCGCTATTATCTGGGCCGCCAGCTGGGCGATGAGGAGAACATGTTGTGAGTATCCGTATCGGTCAGGGTTTTGATGTCCATGCCTTCACGGAAGGTGACCATGTCATGCTGGGTGGCGTGGCGATTCCCCATGACCAGGGGCTCAAGGCCCATTCAGATGGGGATGTGGCGCTGCATGCTTTCTCGGATGCCTTGCTTGGCGCTCTGGCGCTGGGTGACATCGGCCATTATTTCCCCGACACAGACCCACAGTGGAAGGGCGCGGATTCCGGCAAGCTGCTTGCCGCGATTTATCAGGATGTGACCGCTGCCGGCTGGCAACTGGGCAATGCGGATCTGACTGTTATTTGCCAGGCCCCTAAACTGGCACCCCATATCGGCGCCATGCGTCAGCGTATTGCTGACCTGCTCGGTTGCAGTGCGGCACAGATTTCGGTGAAGGCGACCACCACCGAAAAGCTGGGCTTCACCGGCCGCAAGGAAGGCATTGCAGTGCAGGCGGTCGTGCTGCTGGTGGCAACAGCGGGGCCCCGATGAGCCTGCCTCGCGCCCATGGTGGCCCGGCGGCCAGGGGAGTATTGAAAGCCTCTCCTGCGGATTTCCAGGTAGTCGAACATATGCACGTGCGCCCGGAGGGCGAGGGTGAGCATCTGTGGCTGGAAATCGAGAAAAGCGGCTGGAATACGGAAGATGTGGCCTTGCTGCTGGCCAAGCAGGCGGGCGTTCACCGTCTGGCCGTGGGGTACAGTGGACTCAAGGACAAGCATGCCATTACCCGCCAGTGGTTCAGCCTGCACCTGCCGGGCAAGGACGATCCTGACTTTGTCTGGCCTGAAGGACTGCGGCTTTTGCAGGGGATACGGCACCGACGCAAGCTGAATCGGGGTACCCACCGGGCCAACGGCTTTGTGCTTCGCGTTACCGGTTTTCAGGGTGATCGTCAGACTGTGGAGCAGCAACTGGCGACCATTGATCGCCAGGGCGTGCCGAATTATTTCGGCGAGCAACGCTTTGGTCGTGGTGAAGGCAATCTGGTTCGCGGTACAGCATGGTTGAGTGGCGGCGAAGCGCCCCGCAAGAAAGCCCTGCGCAGCTTATGGCTGTCAGCAGTGCGCAGCGACCTGTTCAATCGTGTGCTGGCCGAGCGCGTTGAACGCCAATGCTGGGACCGGGTACTGGCTGGCGACCTGCTGCAGCCGGAAGGAAGTCGTGGTCTGTTTCCGGCGGACGAGGATCCTGACGCCGGGGAAAGGGTGATTGCCGGTCAGGTTCATCCCACCGGCCCTTTGCCGGGGGTGCCGGGCATGGCATCATCTGGCCCTTGCCGGGAACTGGAGCAGCAGGTGCTTGCTCCGCATGCCACCGTTATCCACGGCCTGTGCAAGATGGGTGTTGACGAAGCTCGTCGGGCCACACGCTTGCCGGTACGGGACTTGCAATGGTCCTGGCAATCGGAAAGGGAAGGAGAAGCGTGTCTGGAGCTGGCGTTTACGCTGCCTACAGGCGCTTTTGCCACGACAGTGATGGCGGAAATTATAAAGCCTGAATAATCCGCCGAGAGGCAAATCCAGAGGCAAAAGAAGTACAGATGGATATCCAACTTAGTGGCATCGGCATGACCTCTGCTCGGACCCGGGATCGTCTGGTGCAGCGGCTACGCGATGCCGGCATCAGTGATGAGCGGGTACTTGATGCCATTCGCAATACTCCACGTCACCTGTTTATTGAAGAAGCCCTGGCTCACCAGGCCTACGACGATACCGCGCTGCCCATCGGCCACGGCCAGACCATATCCCAGCCGTGGGTGGTGGCACGTATGACCGAATTGTTGATCGCTAACGGCAGGCCCACCAAGGTACTGGAGATCGGTACCGGCTGTGGTTATCAGACAGCGGTGCTGGCCCAGTTCTGTGATGCACTTTATTCCGTGGAACGGATCCGGCCGTTACAGGATCAGGCGCGCAAGCGGTTGATAAAGCTGGGCCTGGCGCGGGTACAACTCAAACATGCGGATGGCGGTTTCGGCTGGAAGAGCGAAGCGCCTTTTGATGGCATTCTCGCCGCCTGTGCCCGTGCAGAAATTCCCGATGATTTGTTGTCACAACTGGCAGACGGCGGTCGTCTGGTGATGCCGGTGGGTGGTGACCGTCAGCAGATCCTCACGGTCGTCGACCGCGACGGAGACAAGTTTCATGTGCAATCACTGGATGCTGTTCGTTTTGTGCCGTTCCAGCGTGGGGTAATGCGATAAGGCAGCTACAAGCTTCAAACTACAAGCTACAAGGCGCGACCAGAATGGAAATTAGCGAATAAGCATTGCCCGCGGCCAATCGTCTGGAGCGCGGAATCTGGTGGCGATGAAACTACAATACTGAGCCCGTGTTGCAGCTTGAAGCTTGTAGCTTGCGGCTTATCAACAACGCAGGGGCAACATGATCCGACCCGGTATTTTTTTTCGCGGCATGGCCATGGGCGCGGCCGATGTGGTGCCCGGTGTGTCTGGTGGCACCCTGGCGTTGATCACGGGCATTTATGAAGAGTTGATCGATACCCTGGGGGGGCTGACACCGCGCCTGCTGAAGGTGTGGCGCCAGCAGGGTTTCATGGCGTTCTGGGCCCAGGCCAACCTGACTTTTCTGATCACCCTGTTAGCGGGCATCGTCACGAGTATTGCCCTGCTGGCCCGCCTGATAACCTGGCTGCTGGATACCCATCCAGTGCCGGTATGGGCTTTCTTCAGCGGCCTGATTCTGGCCAGTATCTTTCTGGTGTTAAAACCCCTGCAACAGCGAGGGGGCGCTCAGATTATGGCGTTTTTGGCAGGCACCGCCGTGGCCGTTGCTATCAGCTTGGCCCCCGCCCTGTCGGCAGTGGGGAGCGGCGCCACGGTGTTTTTCTTCAGTGGCATGCTGGCTATCTGTGCCATGATCCTGCCCGGCATTTCCGGCAGTTTTATCCTTCTTTTACTGGGAATGTACCAACCGGTGCTGGAGGCGGTGAAGCAAGGTGAGATACCGTTGTTGCTGGCTTTTATGGCCGGCTGCGCCATCGGGCTGCTGAGTTTTGTGCATGTGCTTAAATGGACCCTGCACCGTTACCACGACACGGTAATGGCGTTGCTCGCCGGGTTTATGGCCGGTTCGCTGCTGAAACTGTGGCCCTGGCGGATAGCGGAAGGTGAGGGTGTGGCTGATCGCTGGCTCACACCCGCGCAATACGCCACCCTGACCGGCGAGGGGGCGCAACTGGGACTGGCCCTGTTGGCCGCGCTGATGGCGTCCGTGCTGGTGTGGCTATTGTATCGGCTGGCGCCGGTGCATAATGTTGCGCAGGGCTCGTAGCCAATGCATTTCGGTACCGCGGGCGGGTACCCTTACGACGGAGTGGGTAATGGTTTGCCAACAGGCGACAGGTAGCAATTCCTTCTGATGCGTACCCTGGCGACGGCATTGATATTCCTGATGGTCAGCGGCTGCAGTGCGCGTAATTTCGCGCCGGTTGTTGATATCTACGGACAAGAGCCGCGAACCAGCAAGGTAACGGCGGGGACCCATGAAGTGCGTCGCGGCGAGACGCTTTACTCCATTGCCTGGCGTTATGGCTGGGACTATCGAGAGCTGGCCCGCGCCAACCGCATACCGGCGCCCTATACCATTTATCCGGGACAGCGAATTTCCCTGGCCTTGAAAGCCCCCGCCAGCAGTGGCTCACCTTCGTCAACCGGCAACAGCAAACCGGCAACGCAAACCGCAAGCAAACCTCAACGCCAACCCGTCAGTAAGCCGGAACCGGCCAAGCCGCAAACCCCGCCTGCCTCCAAAACGTCTGATACAGCTTCTGCCGGCTCCACGGTGGGTCCGGTGAGCTGGCGTTGGCCGGCAGGGGGCCAGGTTGTGGAGACCTTTTCCAGTGCCAATCATGGTCGCAAGGGGATAGCTATTTCCGGTAAAAACAACAGCCCGGTGGTGGCAGCCGCAGACGGCCGGGTGGTGTATCGCGGCAGCGGCTTGACCGGGTACGGCAATCTGCTCATTCTCAAGCACAGTGATCGCTGGTTAAGCGCCTACGCCCATAATGACAAGATGCTGGTGAAAGAAGGCGATGCAGTGAAAGCCGGACAGCAAATCGCCGCCATGGGAGCCACCGGTACTTTCCGGACTCAGCTGCATTTCGAGATTCGCAAGGACGGCAAACCCGTGGATCCGCTCCTCTATCTGCCGAAGAAATAGCCTCCATGGTCGCTAACGGAATGCATTCATGACCAGTGAAAACCGCCGGGAACATCGCCTGTTGATGATCGCCGCACTGGCGTCAATCGTCACCGCGTTGCTGCTGATTGCCGCCAAGACGGTGGCCTGGCTGATGACCGGGTCGGTGAGTCTGCTGGCATCCCTGGTGGATTCGGTGATGGATTCGCTGGCCTCGCTGATCAATTTCTTTGCCATTCGCTATTCCCTGGTGCCCGCGGATGAGGAACATCGCTTTGGCCATGGCAAGGCGGAAGCCCTGGCGGGTCTGGGGCAGGCAATTTTCATTGCCGGCTCGTCGCTATTCCTGATCCAGCAGTCCGTTTTCAAATTGATGGATCCGCAACCGATTGAGCAGAACGCCGTGGGGGTCGCGGTGATGGTTTTTTCCATCGTGCTGACTTTCGGACTGCTGCTGATCCAGAAATTCGTGGTCAGAGAGACCGGTTCAACCGCCATCGAGGCGGATTCGCTTCACTATCTGTCAGATCTCTCTGTCAATGCAGGGATCATCCTGGTGCTGGTGGTCAGCCAATACGGTTTTCTGTGGCTGGATGGGGCCATGGGGCTAGTGATAGCCCTGTTTATTCTTTACAGCGCCTGGTCGATTGCCGGCGAGTCCATCCAGTTGCTGCTGGACCGTGAGATACCCGGTGATGTGCGCGATGTGATTGGCGCCATTGTGGCGGAGCATTCCCCGGCATTGGGTTTCCATGACCTGCGTACCCGCCAGTCTGGGCGCACCCAGTTTATCCAACTGCATGTGGATATGGATCAGAACCTGTCATTGCGGGAAGCCCATGATCTGGCCGAACGTATCGAGCGGGGAATCCGTCAGGCTTATCCGGCGGCGGATGTGATTATCCATCAGGATCCGGTGGCGGTGGGCCCCAGCGTGCCGCTGTCCCGTCCAGAAAAAAACGATTCCTGATCCCTGTTTACCGGCCAATTGTTCTGTGCGGTCAAGTCTCCCTGTCTGAGTAAACACATTGTATTCATGTGGTCTTTTGAGTAGCTTCAAGGCTGTATTTTTGCGTTGAGGACAGACCATGAAAAGCCAGCTTCAGGCGCGGCGGATTTCCGCTATGTGGCAACAGGGCATGGCCCGCCGACGGTTTCTGAAATGGGGCCTGCTGGGCTCTGCCGGCGTGGCTGCGGTGGCCGCCGGCGGCTTTGCCTTGCTGCGCCGTTCTCCACTGGATCAGCAATCCTCACCGGCCTGGGCGAAGGGCCTGTCCGATGCGGAATACCATCTTTTCAACCGTGCCCGGCAGGTGCTGTTACCCGTTGACGGCACAGCGTTGCTGCCCAGCGAACAGGTGCCAGTGGTGCAAAATGTGCAAACCCTGTTGGGGCACCTGCACCCGCTGACGCGCAAGGAGGTAGCCTCCGGTCTGGGTCTGTTCGACAACGCTGCAGTGCTGACCCGGGGCAGTCGTTTTGTGGACCTGAATGATGAGGATGCCCGCGCCTATTTCGATAGCTGGGGGCAGGGCAATGTGATCCAGCGAACCTTGGCCACCGTGATCAAGCAACTGGTCTACAGCGCTTATTGGCAGGACCCTGTCACCTGGCCGCCCACCGAGTTCGATGGCCCGGTGAGTGACAAGTGGGGGTTGGCGTATCTGGGCAATGCACCGCTGCCGGAGAGTGTGGCTGACGGGGAGGCACGGGCATGAGCGAAGTGAAATGGCAGGCATCCGGTTTGCGTGTTCACCAGGCCAGTGATGTCACCCGTGACCAGCTGCAGCTGGACGCCGATGTGGTGATTGTCGGTTCCGGGGCGGGTGGGGCGGTGAGCGCCTATGAACTGGCCAAACGAGGTTTCAAGGTAGTGGTACTGGAAGCGGGTCCGTATGTGCCCTCCAAAGACTTCACCGAGAACTTTACCGACAGCCTGGATACCCTCTATCAGGATCACGGTGGTCAGAGTAACAATGATGGCGATTTGCTGGTCTTGCAGGGGGCCTGTGTGGGCGGCTCCACCGTGGTCAACGGTTGTGTTTGCTTCCGTACCCCGGATTTCATTCTTCAGGACTGGCAGCGGGATTTCGGGCTGAATGAACTCACCGTTGACGAACTGGCGCCGTACTTCGATGAAGTGGAAAAGAACCTGGCGGTTCATGATAACGGTGAGCACGAAATCCCCCGGCATGGTCGCCTGATTCGCGCCGGCGCCAACCGACTGGGCTGGTCGGTGAAACCTCTCAAGCGCAATATCCGGCAATGCGGGCTTACCGGTCATTGCCTGTCCGGCTGCAAAACCGAACGCAAGCAATCCATGCTGGTCACCTATCTGCCCTGGGCTGCGGCCCATGGCGCGCAGATTTATGCGGATACCCGGGTGGAAAAGATCCTTACCCGTGACGGCAAGGCCAGCGGTGTGGAGGCGATCATCACTGGCCGCGACGGGGCGGTGGCGGCAACCCTGACGGTGTCTGCGCCCCGTGTCATCCTGGCCGCCGGGGCGGTTCAGACTCCCTTGCTCCTGCTCAAGAGCGGACTGGCTAACCGGTCCGGTCAGGTGGGCAAAAACTTTGCCTGCCACCCCTCATTGTATGTGCCGGCCCGTTACCCGGAGCCGGTATACCCCTGGCGTGGCGCCATGCTGGGGGTCTATGTGGATGAGTTCATGCATCCGGACAAGGGCGGTTTTGTGCTGGAAGATGGGGGAGCAGGGCTGGTGGAGCTGACCATGGCCGCAGAACCCGGCACCGGCAAACCGTTCATGGACTACATGGCAAATGCCAAGTATCTGGCCGGACTGGTTACCCTGATCCACGATCATAATGTGGGCAGCATTGAATGGGATGGCGAGCGCAAAAAAATCAACTACAAGCTCAGTGATACTGACTTTCCTTCCATGCAGCGGGCGTTGAAAGCCGCTGCCCGGTTGCACCTTGCCTCCGGGGCGACCGAAGTCTATGTGCCAGCCAGTGATCAGCGGGTTATCCGTAGTGAAGCAGAGATTGATAGTCAGGTGGACAGCCTGGAAAACCTGCCTCAGCACCTGCGTATGGTCAGCTACCACCCGCAGGGTACCTGTCGGATGGGAGCCGATCCGGCGCAAAGCGTGGTCGCCGCCAATGGCCAGACCCATGATGTGCCAGGCTTGTACGTGGCAGACGCCAGTGTGCTGCCCACTTCCATCATCGTTAACCCGCAGATTACTGTGTATGCCCTGGCGACACGGATTGCCCGCCAGATGGCCTGACTCAGGTCCTGCGACCCGACCGGGAAATGCCTGACAGGGGGGCAGGCTGTTCCCGGTCACCGGGGAGCCTCTGAATCCCCCCTTGAATGCCCGGTCTGGATGACCCGGGAGCATGGGCTGAGCACGCCAGAGCCAGGGCCTGGTCTGAAGGGCCCATGGGCTGCGTGCTGTCGCCGGGAACGGGAACCATCGGCATCCTTCTGGCCACGCTGAGTACCCAAGGGGGTATTCAGGGCTCCCAAGGGCTTTGGCGTTTGTAACGGTTTGTTATAGACTGGGGTCTGCGTCCGTAGCCTCATGGCGATGCCTGACGTAAGCCGTTGCCGTTACAGTAAATTTTCTTCAGTCGGTTGTATTGCCAGATACGCCGCTTGTTCACGAAAAGGCCTGTGACAACAACGTCTTCACCATGCATCCCCGCTAGGGCCACGGATTCGGATCGCTAAAAAGATTACCGCTCCACCAATAACAACAAGGGCCCAATGGACGCCGGGCCTGCCCAGGAGAGGGTTCGATGAATAACAACAAGCGTGCGCCGCTGCCCGGCTTCCTTGCCGGCCTGGAGCCGTTGAGCCGCCGCAGTTTTCTGCGTAGCTCCGTGCTTGCCAGCGCTGCAGTCACTTCCGGTTGTGCCAGCATGTTCGGGCGCAGAGACGCCCCGCAAACGCTGCAATATCACAGTCTCAATCAGGATGAAGCCCGGGTTATCAGTCGCCTCACGGAAGTGATGCTACCCACGGCTCATTACGGACTGCCGTCCAGCACCGAGGTTGTGCCCACCGTCAAAAACGTGGATGCCATGGCGCAGCGTATGCCTCAGCAGACCCGGGAGTTGCTTGGTCTCGGGATCTGGGTATTCAACAATCGGCCAATGGTCAGCTTCAAGTTCAGTCAGTTCACCTCCCTCTCCGACGACAAGGCCCTGGATTACGTCAACGCCATGCAGGAAGGCTCCTTTTTCGAGCGAGGCCTGATGACCACGTTGAAAGCGCTGGTGGCGTTGAACTATTGGCGTGATGAGCGCACCTGGCCGGGACTGGAATACCACGGTCCGGTAACCGAAGTGTGGGGCGTACGACGCCTCGGTAATGCGCCGTTGCCGCGAGCCTGAGGGGGAATTATGGCTTTTGTACGTGTCGCCCGTGACGGTGTCCCTGTCACCGAGGCAAAAGATGTGGCCCTGGACGCAAACCTGGGCAAACGGTTTACCCTGAAAACCGATGTGGTTGTGGTTGGTTCCGGCGCGGCCGGTTCCATTGTCGCCTATGAAATGGCGAAAGCCGGCCGGGACGTGTTGGTGCTGGAATCCGGTCGCTATTACCCCAGCTCCAAGTTTACCGAACACCTGGGCGATACCATGACCCAGATCTATCAGGATCAGGTTGGCCAGGTGAATACCACTGCGGACATCATCTTTGTCCAGGGGGCCTGTGTCGGTGGCTCCACGGTGATCGGCGCTTGCGTGATGGAAGAACCCGGTGATGAAGTACTGGATCGCTGGGCCAGTGACTATGGTCTTGAGAACCTGGCGGCGAAAAAATTCCGCCCCTATCTGGATGGGGTGGCCGACCAGTTGCAGATCCACATCAATGAAGCGCACGAAATCAACGCCTGCGCCCACAAGGTGATTCAGGGCTGCGAGAAAATGCAGTTTTCCTGGAAACCGGCCCAGCGCAACGTGAAACAATGTGCCCTTACCGGGCACTGTCTGGCAGGCTGCCCCTCCGACCGAAAAATGAGTTCCCTGGTGACCCATCTGCCATGGGCGGCCGCCCATGGCGCGCGGATTTTCTCGGATACGGAAGTGGTCCGTGTGCGCACCCGTGATGGTCGTGCCCGGGGGGTAGAAGCGCGCATTACCGATCCCGACAGCGGCGCCCACGTGGCTGACATGCAGGTGGATGCGGACATGGTGGTACTGGCCGCCGGGGCTATCCATACGCCACTGATCATGCAGCGTAGCCAGCTGGAGGATCGCAGTGGTCAGCTGGGTCGAAATCTGTCTATTCAGCCTTTCACTCAGGTTCTGGGCAAGTTCAAGGAGCCGCTCTATGGCTTCCGTGGAGCACTGGTCGGCGTGCAGGTTGACGAGTTTACCCGCAGCGATGGTTACACCATTTTCTCCGGTTTGGCTGAACCGGAATCCCTGTTGGCTCAGGGTGACATGAAGGCGGGCAAGGCCCATATCGACTTCATGAAAGACTACAAGTACTACGCCGGTGTAAATGCCTTCAGCACCGACCAGGGCAGGGGATATGTGGAATGGTCCGGGGATGCCTACAGCGGTGACAAGACCATCCACTGGAATCCCAACCGGGAAGAATTCAATAACATGAAGGCTTCCGCCGCCCTGGCAGCACGTATTTTCTTTTCCGGTGGTGCGGAAAAGGTTTACATGCCGACGTTCCAGAATCTGGAGGTGGATTCCGTGTTTGCCCTAGATGAAACCCTGGAAAAGGTGGATTACGGTCTGAAGGGCATGTACACCTTCCGGGCCAACAGCTTCAGCCCCCACGGAACCTGTCGCATGGGATCTGACCCCTATGAGGCGGTGGTGGCTCCCACTGGCCAGGTCTATGGCACTGCGGGGTTGTTCGTGGCGGATGCCAGCCTGATTCCGGCACCCATGACCGCACCGATTCAGTGGACCGTGCAGGCCCTGGCCCAGTACGTCAGTGACCAGATCAACGAAAACGCACACAATTACTTTATCGGTTGACCGCTAACGGCTCGGGACAACCGTGTCCCGGGCCTGCCTTCCTGTCCGATTCCGGTTTGATTCTGTTAACGCCATTGTCTCGGGTGAAGCGGATTTTTGGCGTGCGTCGACAGGCTGGCGCGACGCAAAATGCCGCTCCCACGGCGTCATCCGCCATCCCCGCCTGTGCTAGCATTGATGCCTCAGTCGGCACGTTTTTTCAGGAGAGTCATCATGCCGGGTTTCGAATTCGCAACCACCCATCGTGTGCTGGTAGAGGCGGGTGCTGCCGGCCGTCTGCCGGCCCTCTGTCAGGAGCGCGGCGCCAGTCGGGTACTGCTTGTCACGGATCCGGGTATTCGCAGCACGCCACTGCTGGAACCGGTGGAAGACAGCTTTCGTCAAGCGGGTATGCCGCTGACCGTCTTTGATCAGGTTAGCGCTGACCCGGCAGATACCATTGTGCTGGATGCCGCACGGCAGGCGAAGGAAGCGAAAGCAGATCTGGTGATTGGCTTCGGTGGCGGTTCCTCCATGGATGTGGCCAAGCTGGTGGCGTTGCTGGCACACCCGGATTCCAGCCAGCAATTGTCGGATATCTATGGTGTGGGAATGGCAACCGGACCCCGCTTGCCGCTGATACAGGTGCCGACCACGGCGGGCACCGGTTCGGAGGTGACTCCGGTGGCCATTGTCACCACCGGTGCCACCACCAAGGCGGGTGTGGTGGCGCCATCGTTGCTGCCGGATCTGGCGGTGCTTGATGCAACGCTGACCCTTGGCTTGCCGGCCCATGTGACGGCGGCCACCGGTGTGGATGCCATGGTTCATGCCATTGAGGCCTACACCAGTGCCCACAAGAAAAACCCCTATTCGGATATGTTGGCCCGTGAAGCACTACGACTGCTGGGGGGCAACCTGGTGACCGCGGTGAAAGAGGGCGACAACCTGGCGGCCCGGGAAGCCTGTTTGCTGGGAGCGATGATGGCCGGGCAGGCGTTTGCCAATGCACCGGTGGCCGCGGTCCATGCGCTGGCTTATCCCCTCGGCGGCCATTTCCATATTCCCCACGGACTGAGTAATTCCCTGGTGTTGCCGGAGGTGCTGAAATTCAACGCCACCGTGGCGGCCCCGCTGTATGCGGAGTTGGCGCCGATTCTCAGCGACCGGCCCTTCACGGATGCCAATGACGGTGCCCAGGTGCTCATAGAAGCCCTGGAGGCGATGATCGATGCGGTTGGCTTGCCGGTGCGTTTGCGCGATGCCGGCGTTACTGAAGAGAGCCTGGAAACCCTGGCATCGGATGCCATGCTTCAACAGCGCTTGCTGGTCAACAATCCCCGGGACGTTTCCGAAGCGGATGCGTTGGCAATCTACAAGGCGGTGTACTGATGGCAGAGAAAGGGAGCCGGCCTGAGCGCGGCGAGTATGGTTATCTGTGTCCCGTTGACAGTCGCTGGAGCGATAACGATATCTACGGTCACATCAATAATGTGGTCTATTACAGCTATTTCGATTCCACCATCAACCGTTACCTGATCGACGAGGGCGGCCTGGATATTCACGATGGGGAGCAGATTGCTTTTGTGGTGAGCTCGGGTTGTGAATATCTGGAAGCCGCTGCCTATCCGGATTCATTGGTGGTGGGCATGAAGGTGGAAAAACTGGGCAGCAGTTCGGTGCGCTACGGTCTGGCCCTGTTCGGGGCTGAAGGGCCGGCGAAGGCCACCGGCTTTGTGGTTCACGTTTTTGTGAACCGGGAAAGCGGACGGCCGGTACCGATCCCGGCGTCGTTGCGCGCAGCGCTGGAGGCGCTTGCCTGACAGGCAGGCGCGTTTTGACTTTGGCAGCCACCCAATGGTGTCTGGGGTAGGGTGCACTGAGCCTCAGGCGAACTGCACCATCAAACGCCGAATCGGTGCAGTTCGCCTGAGGCTCAGTGCACCCTGCGCATTAACAGCCAGGACGAGGTTGCCCCATCACAAAAAAAGCCCGGCCTTTTGAGCCGGGCTTTTTTTGTGGCTGATCGTCCGGATCAGTTCGGGAAGAAGTTCAACTTGTAGTCTCCCTTCCAGGTTTCCACATTCATGGCACCGAAGTCCATGCCTTTGGCAATCAGCATGATGCGTCTTTCCAGTTGGCTGTCGCCCAGCTGGCTGGATTTCACTTTCACATCCTGTACCTCGCCGCTGGGGGCAATCACCAGGTAGAGCACGACAGTCCCCTGCAGGGCAGGGTTGCTGCGCAGCGCCCGCTGGTACTGACTGTTGAACTTGCCAGCGTAACGGTCGAATACGCGACGTAGCTGCTCCTGGGTGCGGCGGCTCTTGCCGTCACTGCCCTTGCGGGTTGTGCTGGCTGCCTGACCGGATTCGGCGATCTTACTATCCACCTTGCCGCCGCCAACCGTGCCGGCCGACAGGGTGCCGCCACCGCCGCCACCGCTGGACGCTCTGGCGGTGGCAATTCCGCCGGAGCCGGCACCGGCACGCTTGCCGATCAGGTCACGCTCGGCCTTGGCGGCGCTATCCCCACCGGTACGCAGGTTGTCGCCGGCATTGACCAGGGGACCGATATCATCCAGCCCGGCCAGTGAGTCTCCCAGATCTTCTTCCAGCTTGGCCTGGGCTTTTTCCCGTGCCTGTTCCCGTTCCACCTCAGCAGGCCGTGGTTCCGGTTCTGGCTCAGGCTTGGGTTCCGGCTTTGGCTCTTCCGGTTCGGGCTTTTCTTCAGGCTCTTCTTCCTCAGGTTCGGGCTCCGGTTCGGGTTCTGGCGGTGGCGGTTCTTTTTGTTTTTCAAGAACCAGCTGTGCCAGTCGTTCCGGGATTTCCTGCTGTTCTCGCGGATCCGGTTTTTCAATGGTCACTGATTCCACCACGATCATCAGCAGCAGCGACAGAATCAGCAAAATGACAATGATGCCGTACAGTCGCCGGTCTTCCCCCTCTTGTTTGTCCCAGGGCAGTGAGCCATCGATGAGTATGCGCAGCGTGTTATTGTTTTTCTGCGTCATTCAGACTCCTCCTCTGCCACTTTCAGGACAGCAAAGGCGACCTTGGTATAGGGCGTTTCCATGCAGCTGCGCATCAGTTTCTTGATCACTGCATAGGGCACATCCCGGTCAGCCTGAATCATGACTTCCCGCTCTTCTTCCGAATCCAGGGCAAGTGCCCGGGAAGCCCGGAATTTCAGCTCTTCTACCAGAGCCTCAACGGTGCGCTCTTCCTGTGCTCTTACCGCCTGGGTATCGGCAATCTTGCGCCCATCAATCACCACCGAGGAGGGGCTCACCTGAATAATGAGCACATCGTTAGGCAGTTCCTGAGCGGTGGATTCCGGTAACTGGATATCCTGATCATCCGGCAATTTGGCGGCATTGTTGTTATTGACCAACAGAAAGATCAGCAGGATGGTGAAGATATCCATCAATGCGGTCAGGTTCAGGGTGGCAACCATCTTGTGGCGACCATGGTGTCGTGCCATACGGCGTGCGCGGGCAGACTTTTTCATGCCTCACCTCCCGCTGCCGCAGTCTGATCCTGGGGTGCCGAGCCAATGCTGATACTCGGGAACAGCTCTTTCTTGATGGTCTGGCCATTGATCTGCGTGTTGTAAAGACGCACTGCGTCCATGGTGTGGATCATCACCTCATAGGGGGTGTCATCCTCACAGAGCAGGGTAATGGCTGTCTCTTCAGGGAATTTCTCTTTCAGGGTGACAAGATAGTCGTGCAGGGCTTTACTATCGTGTTTGTCCCCCTGGTTATCGACAATTTTCAGTACGGCACTGGTGTTGCGGTCCACCACTTCATAGCGGTTACCGTAAATCAGTACTTCGAGTACCAGTTTGTCTTTTTCGTCGTCTTCCGAGGGAGTGCTGCTGTCATTCACCGCGGGCAGATTCAACTGCAGGATGGAGACCTGCGCGAAGACCGCGTTGATCAGCAGAAAAGGAATCAGCACTACCATCAGATTCAGAAAGGCAGTGATGTTCAGTTCCACATCGGTGTCGCGCGAACGTCGTCTGCGAAATCGCATACCAGATCCTTACACCAGATTGGCGAAAACAAGAAAATACGGCTTATTGGCCGTCGTTCTTGCGCTCTTGCTGGGCAGAAACCTGGCGGAAGACGTTAACGAATTTCACCGAGGCCATTTCCATGCTGTCCACCAGTTTGCCGGCCATGGCGTTGATAAAGGCAAAGGCCAGAAGCATGGGGATAGCGGCAATCAGGCCGAAGGCGGTGGTGTTCATGGCCACGGAAATGGAGGCAGACAACAGATCGGCTTTCTGTGCCGGGTCGGCACTGGCTACGGCGGTAAACGCGCTGATCAGACCCAGAATCGTCCCCAGCAGGCCGAGCAGGGTGGCGATGTTGGCAAAGGTGCCGATGTAGGGAGTACGGGCTTCCAGGCGCGGGATGATTTCCATCAGGCCTTCTTCCATGGCCAGTTCGATATCGTCGTGACGCTTGGCAGTCTTGGCTCGCTCAAGACCATAGCCGATCACCTTGGCCATGCCGGTATTGCTGTTACTGACCACATCCAGGGCCTGACGGAATTGGCCTTTGGCGATCAGCGGGTAAACATCTTTCCAGGTTTTCTGGTTCTTTGCCTTGGTGGCCTGGAGGTAAATGATACGTTCCAGGGACAGGGCTAGGCCCAGTGCCAGGACAACCAGAATGGGATACATGAAGAAACCGCCATCCTGAATAAAGGTGATTGCGGTCTCAACAACGCCGGTGTTCTGCGCGGTGGCGGTGGTGGGCATGGACTTCTCCTGCGGTATACCTGTTAGAGTTATTGTTTCCCATGCGACATTGCCCGGACTCGGGTTGCCGCACCTTCCCCAAAGTGCCAATTTTTATCAGAAAAAAGGCGTGGGTGCATCTAATGATATTGATGGATGTATTATTTCAGGAACAGATCGTCGTTATCCGGCTCCTGATTGAGTAGCTGGTGATACTCGATTTCCCGCATCAGCACCTCCTGATCAAGGGGTTCCAGTACCCGATTGAGCAGGGACGAGGTGGGATCTTTTTTCTCAAGCTTCACCTCACGGTCTTTCCAGGGCACCACATTCAATACCGTGGGGGCTTCCTGGGTGCCGATCACATTGGTTGACGCTTCCTGTCCAGTGTCATCAGCCTGGCTGACGCAGGCACAGGCGAGGGCAGCCATGACGAGTAATAGTCGCATCAGTTCAGTTCTCCATTCTTGTTCCCGGCATCCTGGTTTGCCACTGGCTGGGCGGGGGACTCCGGCGCCCGGCGTTGCAAGTCCACAATCCAGTTGGCGACGTTCTCATCGGGCTGTTTCTGTAGATTCTGGTAGGCCTGGAAATGCTTCAGTGCCAGATTCAGATCCTGCAAGTAGAGCTCGGCGAGCACGGCCATGTTGAAATGGGCACGGGCATATTTTGGATCCAGAACCAGCGCCCGTTCGTAATGAATGCGCGCATCATCGAACTTTCCCTGTTCCCGCAACGCCAGGCCAAGGCCATTGTGGGCATAAGGGTTTGCATCGTTGATGGCCAGGGATTGTTCGAAGGCCTGCTGTGCTTTGGGGTAGTCCTCCTGTTCCATGTAGATCAGACCCACATTGAGCGCAGGACCGGACAGTTGCGGAAAACGCTCACTCAGTGAGCGAAACATCACCAGGGCTTGCTTGTCGTTGCCAGCCATTCGTGCCTGCAGGGCACGGGCATATTCCGCCATGGCCTGCTCGGCGATCTTTTCCACCTTGGGGTCATGGGGGACTGGCGGAATATGAATGGCGTCACTGTCGGCGGCAGCACCACCGTCTTTCTGTTGCTCATATTTGCTGGTGCCGCCTTCGCCGGAGCCTTCCAGTCCGAGGCCGCCCTTGCTGGCACAACCTGACAGCACCAATGCAGCGAGCAATGCGGTGGCCGCGCCCAGGCGGCCGCGATCAGTAAATAATGTCCACATAGCTTTCTACCTGTTCAAACTTCGCATAGCGGCCGGGAATCAATTCTGCCAGGGCACCAAAACTTTTCTTTACCCACTGGTCATAGATGTCATCAGTCACCAGGTTGGTATTGGCGATAAGAATATCGATGGCCTGGTCCTCGTAGGGGAAGGCCTTGTCCTCCAGAAGCATGGTGTACTCTTCCAGCTCAAGTTCATCCAGGCCTTTGGGGCGTTCGGATGCGATCAGATCTCGGGCCAGAACCCGGTACATCTCACCAATCTTGTAGTTGGCGGCGGTGGCGTATTCTGCCACACCGATATCGGCGACCGCCTGATAATCCGCAAGGGCTTTTTTCATCACATCGGTCTTGGCGGCCAGTGAGGTCTTCAGGGGTTGGCTGAGCGAGATACGCTTGAATTCCTGGAAGTTGGGCTCTGCCAGCGTAAAGCTGGCGTAGGCGGCCAACCAGGCAACCCGGTCGTTGGCCTCGTTACCGGCTTCCCGGTAACTGGTGACCAGTTGTTGCAGCCAATAAGTTTCCCGTTCGCTGTTGCCGGTTTTCCGGTTCAGCTCCACCAGCCGGAACTGGGCCTCAGAGCGGAAATCATAGGGCTGCGGCCATTCCTGCAGGTATTGCTGATAGAGGGCGATGGACGCCTGGGGTTGTTCGGCCCGGTCCTGCATTTCTGCCGCTTTCCACAATGCCTGGCGGGACAGTTCCGGATCATCACTCTTGTAATTGGCGGCGATCAACTGCAACTCGCCGGCGGACGCTGTGTAGTTGCCTTCTTTCTCGTAGGCAATGGCGAGCTTGTCCGGAATGGTGTCGGTCAATGGATCGTCGGGATAGCGTTCGCGGAAGGCTTCCAGAACCGGGATTGCAGCGGTGCTGCGCCCCTGATTGATGAACAGGGTCGCGGCATCGAATTCTGCGTTCTTGCGCACCGCCGCTTCCGGTACTGTCTGGCCCACCCGCAGGAAGGTGGCAGCAGCGATATCCAGATTGCCTTGTTCCTGCTGCTGCTCGGCCTGGCGGTAAATGCTGACGGCGAGTTTTTCCCGGTACAGGCTGCGCTGCTCGGGAGACATCTGCATATCAAGCAGTTTGCCATAGGCCATTTCCGCCACCTTGAAGCGACCCAGGTCGAATTCGCCATTGGCAATGGTGGCCCACCCGTAGCGCATTAGCTCGGCAGAAGGCGGCGGCTGGCGGTTGACCAGAATACCGGCGGTCTTGACCGCACCTTCCACGTCACCCAGTGCCAGCTGATCCTCGGCGGTGTCATGCAGCACATTGGGGACTTCCGGGTGCGCGGGGAAGCGTTGGCCGTATTGCTGAGCACTGGCAATTTTCTTTTTCCGCCAGGCGTTTTCCTGTTCGGCGTCCGGATTGCCGTCGAGAATTTTCTGGTAGGCAACCAGGGCATTGAAGGCGGCGTCTCCCCCTTTCTCGTAATCCGGGTATTGATAGGCGGTGCGTTCAAACTCGCTGATGGCGGTGGCGTAGTCCTCTGCGGCGTAGAGCACTTCCGCATAGCGGTGATTGACCTTGCCCTGGTCTTCGCTGGCTGGCGGGGTATTCAGATATTCCTGGTACCAGCGGGCCGGCTCGCGGTAATCCGCGGGCTTGCCGGATTGCTGGGCGAGCACATGGTGGTATTCGGCCAGGTCAAGAATATGTCCCTTGAGCAGCGATACATACTGTTCGCGAATGTCCGGGTGGCGTCCCCAGTAATCGCTGTTGATGCCATAGTGCTGGATAAACTTCTCTTTTGCCGGAAGCACCAGGGTAGGGAAGCCGCCTTTCTGATAGGCCTCGATCTGCAGGCTGGAGAACTCCGGCGCCAGGGTCGAATCCGGATACACCTGGACGAACATATCAAAGGCTTCTGCCGCATCCCGGAAACGCTCCTGGCCAAGATAGACCTGGCCAAGAGAGCGGTAAATCGCCGGTTCATAGTCCCGGTTACCGTTGCGGGCAAACCAGTTTCTCACTGAATCCGGACCATCCAGATTACTGAAGGCCAGGCTGACCACGCGCTGAGTATCAGTGAACAGCTTGTTTTCCATGCTGGTGTCGTCAGCCAGTTCGCTGCGGCCGTTCAGATTGTCCAGCAGGGTGAAGAAGCTGCCCTGGGCCAATTCATAGTCACCCAGTTTGTAATGGCTCCAGCCACGTTTGTAGAGCGCCTGGTTATAGAATTCATTGTCGGTGCCACGCTTTATCACGTCCGCGTAGGCCTGTTCGGCGTATTCATAGTCGCCATCGGAAAACAGCATTTCACCGCGGCGGAACTGGGATTCCAGGGCCCATTCACTGTTCGGGTATTGGCTGACCAGAGCGTCCAGACTGGCCTGGGCCTGCTCCAGGTTGCCATCCATGGCATAGGCCTTGGACAGCAGGTAATAGGCTTCGGCCCGTTGGCCGGGATCGTCGGTACTATTGAGCAGCTCCTGATACAGGGAAATGGCGGTGTCGTAGTCCACATCATGGTCCGCCAGTGAGGGTGCCATGGTGCCGGCCAGATCCAGCAGCGCCATCTTACGCTCGTTATCCGGGGTGGTATTCACCTGTTCCATGGTGTTGTCGTAAACCACCTTGTCCACTTTCTGTTCCAGATCACTGTCATCCTCGCTACCCATTTCCTGTTCGGTAGCCGATGTCAGTGCCAGGTCCGCCATGCGACGCAGGGTTTTGGCCCGGCGTTCCGGATCATCAAACAGTTCGGCAGCCTGGCGATAGCTGTTCAAGGCATCCTGGGTGCTGGCGCTTTCCAGTTGCTGCTCTTCAATGATGATGTCGGTACTTTCCAGATCCGCCAGGGTGGTCCCGCCGAAGCGAGCCTGTTGTTCCAGGGTGCCGTTTTGTGGGGCAGACGCGCAGCCGCCCAGGGCAATCATTGCGGCGGCCAGGCCATGCAGGCGAAATCGGGTCACGATCCTTTCCTCTGTGTACTGCCGTCGGATACCGAAGAGTCCTGCAGGCGAGCAACGGCCAGATGGGCCTCGGCCAACTGGTCGGCCAGTCTTTGCTGGTTGGCGAGCAGAAGCGCAAGGGCGTCGGCTTTCATGCTCTTTTCCAGAGCCTCAAGTGTGTCTTCGGTAAGACGTTTTATTGTTTCAATTCGCTGGGTTTGCCCGGCCAGTCGCTGGCCCAGGTCGTCCCGTGTGCGCAGGGTGGCATCACGTATTTGCTGTTGCACAGCAGCGATTCGTTCGCCAAGCACGCTGCTTTCTTCCCGTAATTGGGTAGCAGCTTGCTCCTGTTTTTCCCGTTGTTCTATCGACTGGTGGGCAATATCCCACAACAACAGGCCGCGAACCTTGCGCAGCCTCAGTGCATTGGCGTGGGTGGAGCCGGGCAGCGTGCCGAACTGGCGAGCCAGGGCATCCACTTTTTTCCACATGACAGCCTGTTCCGGGGTGGCCACGTCCGCGGGGTTGCTCATGTCGACGAAGTTGGGAATGGCGGCGGAGACCCGGTCGCTGGCCATGGCCAGCTGTTCCTGGCGGCTCATGTGACGGGTCATTTCCCCGCGCACATGGGGCAGATTGCGACTCAGGCGCTGTTGCTGGATTTGGTGGGTTTCCTGGAGCGCAGGCAAGGCCTGCTGCCAATTTTCTACCATGGTCTTGATCTGGTGGATCTGCCGGTAGTGCTCGAATCGCTGGGCGAAGTCGTTGCTGGAAAAAAGCTTGTACAGATAGGAAAGCTCACTGCCCTGGGCAAGATCGCCGCTGTTGGCCGGCAGCAGACCGGTCTGGTTGCGATCCTCCGGTAACAAGGCCTCTGACCAGCCTGGCTTGGCGATATTATCGATGGCCCGCTGGACATCCTTCAGGGCCTGGCGATATTCGGCGGCGGCATATTGGTAACCAGCCAGCGCCTGGGGAAGCCCGCCCAGCTCTTCATAGGCGCGCGGGGCAAGCATCAGTGCTTCCTGGACGGACGGGTGGCTGCTGTTGCGCCGAACGGCTTCCAGCCACAGGGGCAGGGCACGCTTCACCTCGCCGGCCCGGTAGTTTGCCAGGCCCAGAGCCAGCAGGGCATCTTCGGAAAAGGGGCCATCGCTGCGTACCTGACGCAGGTCGGCGCGGGCGCTTTGCAAGTTGCCTTCGCGTAATGCCGTCAGACCAGCAGCCAGAGCTGCCCGGTCACGCAGGGCGAGCGCCTGATCGGAACTGCCTCCGGCCTCCAGCAGAGATTTCAGCAAGGCCAGTCCCTGATCGCGATGGCCGCCACGGATCAATGCCACACCCATGTTATAAGTGGCATAGCGGCCTTCGTCCGTGCTGAGGGGGACCGAGTGCAGGTAATCCAGGGCGCCGGTGAAGTCCTCCTCGGCCATCAGGATATTCGCCAGCATCAGGCGCCGCCGGGCGTCGTCAGCCGGGTCCAGGCCTTCCACGTTATCACCGTCGAGGATCATGGCGGCTTCTGCCAGATTGCCCTCGCGGTAGTGTAATGCGGCTTTATGAAGCCAGGTTTGCGCCCGGGTCCGGCTGAGAATGTCCTTTTCCAGTAGCCGGTTGAAGATCACCTCGGCCTTGCCAGGCAGGCCGTAAGTGACATACAGGTCCCCCAGCAGCAGTTCCGCGTAATCGGTATCCTCGTTGAACAGCGACAGCTCCTGATTGACCAGAAGCTTGTTGATCGCATTGAAATTGGCGTGTCGATAGTAGTCGAACATGACCTCGCCAAAGGCCAAATAACGATGTTCTTCCATACCAAGCGGAACGGGGCCTTCGTTGATATCATCGAAAAACTCGACCTTGGCCGCCTGGGCAGGGGATAACAGAGTGGCGAAGCACGCCGCGACCAGCCACCGTTTTCGCCGCCGCTGTATCATTGCTGGTTCCACTCACGGAATTCAAACTTGTGTTGCTGCTTGTTCAGGTCATCCACCACCTGCATTTCCACCATTTTTTTGCCAGGTCCCTTGGTAAAGGTATAGCTGGTGGTCTTCTGGTAGTCCTTGCCGAGGGGGTCGTAGCCGGTAATGGTGGCTTCCATCACATGACGACCACTGGCCAGGTTGCCGGTGTAAAGGCGCTGGATGCCCCCTTTGGTGAGGGCTTCGAATTCCTGGTCGCTGTAGAAATGGTAGCCCACATGCTCGCCATCAATGGTCAGATTGATATCAACCAGGCGAATGGGCGTGCCCACATCCACGGACACGAAGATACTGGTCTGCGGGCTGGCGTAGAGCAGCTCCTGTTCCAGAAGGGTCAGGTCACGGTTCAGGTCCAGCGCTTCGCTTTTCAACTGGCGGATCTGTTCGGACAGACCGTCGTCATCAGCGGCGCTGGCGAACGAACACAGGCCGACAAGGAAGGCGCCGCACAGGGGCAAGATTGCTTTCATGGGGTGGCGATCGCTTTATGTTGTTGTTATTGGCCGGTAACCCGGCTGGCGTAATGCCTAGTTGTAATCAGAAGAATGGCTTAAATCAAGGGGAACAGTCAGTCATTATTGGCCGTGAGAGCCGATTTTGGTGGCTTCTATAGTCAAAGAGTTGCGTTTATTTTTATGAAATTACCTGTATTGCTGCAACAGGGGCTGAATGAAGCTGGCCTGGAGGGCAACTGGACCCTGACGCCGATGGCGGGGGGCGATACCGCCCGTAGCGCAATGCTCGAGGACGGAGAGAGCCGTTATTTCGTCAAACAGCATCGCAATCCCCTGTTGCTGGAGGCGGAAGCCCTCGGCCTGGAGACGCTGGCACCCACCCTGAGAGTTCCCCGGGTGGTGCATTGCCATTCGGCCCCGGAGGGCGGGGTGCTGATTCTTGAATACCTGGACATTGCCCCTCTCACGGGCAGTAGCCAGTGGATGGCCGCCGGATCAGCACTGGCCTGTCTGCACCGCACCGAGTGCCCGGCCCTCTATGGCAATCACCCGGACAACTTTATTGGCGGCAGCGCACAGAGCAATACGAGCCACAGCGACTGGGTGGCCTTTTTTGCCAATGAAAGACTGCTTCCCCAATGGCAACGGGCGCGGCAACGGGGGTTGCCGACCACGGCGGTTGAACGGACCGGGCAGGTCATTGACCAGCTGCACCGCTGGCTACCTTCCCGGCCACCCTGTGCCCGGCTCCATGGTGATCTCTGGCAGGGCAACCTGGGTCAGGTTAACGGCGATCCGGTGTTCTACGATCCGGCCTGTTATCATGGCGACCCACAGGTGGACCTGGCCATGCTCAATCTGTTTGGTGGAGTGCCTGCAGCGTTTTTTCAGGGCTACCAGTCGGAGTCTGCCACGGTGTTGCAATACCAGGCCTGGCCAGTCTATGACCTGTACCATTGGCTGAATCACTACAACCTTTTCGGTGGCCAGTATGCCCGGGCAGTGGATGATACCGCCCGTCGTCTGCTGGCTGCCCGCTGACGGGAAAACCGATGCATATCGTTGCCGATGCCAATATGCCCGGGCTGGAGCCCTTCGCTGCCATGGGGACCGTGACACGGGTGGAGGGGCGCAACCTGACCCGGCAGCAACTGGCGGACGCGGACGTCTTGTTGGTCCGCTCGGTGACCCGGGTGGATGCGGCGTTACTGGCAGGGTCCCGGGTCCGCTTTGTGGGCTCGGCAACCATTGGCACCGACCATGTGGACCTGACCTATCTGCAACAGCAGGGCATTCGTTTTGCGCATGCGCCGGGCTGTAACGCCCGGGCAGTGGCCGAGTATGTGCTGCAGGCGGTGCTGTTGCTTTGTCTGGCAGGCAACCGGTCACCCCGTGGCGCTTCGGTGGCAGTGGTGGGGTTGGGAAATGTGGGGCACCGGGTGGCGGACTGGCTGGCTGATCTGGGGATGCAGGTGCGTGCCTGTGACCCGCCGCTGGCAGAACAGGGCTACAGCGGCCCTTATCGTCTCGAATCCCTGGATGCCATACTCGATGCGGACCTGATTACCTTGCATGTGCCGCTGACAGACCGGGGTGACCATGCTACCCGGCATTTGCTGGATGCGGATCGGCTGGCGCGGTTATCAGCATCACAGATGTTGATCAACACCTGTCGGGGGCCCGTGATTGATAATCAGGCCCTGCTGGCAAGCCTGCAGGCGGGCCAGGGCCCGGCCACGATTCTGGATGTCTGGGAAAGTGAACCCCGGGTGCCGCCTTCGCTGTTTGAGCAGGTTCTGCTCGGCTCTCCGCATATTGCCGGATACAGCGCCGAGGGCAAGCTCAAGGGGTCCCAGATGCTTTATCTGGCGTTCTGTGACTGGCTGGGTGTGACGGCTGCCCCCGCTCCCCAGGCAGCAAGGAATGGCATTATCCGCCAGGCGGTGGCAAACGAAGAGGATTTGCTCAGGGTATTGCAGGTGGCATACCGGTTAGCAGTGGACCACCAGGCGCTGGGAAACAGCCTTGGTGCCGCGGAGCCGGCTACGGCCTTTGACCGGCTGCGCAAGGAATACCCGGTGCGCCACGAGCTTCATGACTGGTGCCACCAGGGTGAAATCGCCGCGCCCTGGCAACGGATCATGCGCCGGCTTTTTGCCCGGGATTGAGTGAACGGGCAGGGGGCTGCCAGCTCTTTTCCAGGCGCTGGAACGCCTGCTGGATCATCGCTTCGGTAATGGGAATTTCCCGGCCCTGCTCATCAATGATGGCTCCACCGTGGAAAGGATTGCCGGGTTGCTGGCTGTCGAGATTCATGGCTGCATCCCTGTAAATATGCATGATTAAGTTGTTTATTTAGGCGCTGGTCCCCGTGGACAGCAATGCCATTTTTGTATCTGGATATGACCGCTTTATGAAAGTCGACCAAAGTCTCTGCCTCGGTGTTCTGGTCAACCCCTACGCGGGCCTGGGAGGCAGCGTCGCCCTCAAGGGCAGTGATGGTGAGGCAACCCGCGAAGAAGCCCTGCGACGGGGTGCCGAGCCGCAGGCGCCCGCCAGAATGAGCCGTGCACTCAAGGCCCTGTCCGCTGCCCGAAACCTGACGGTGCTCACCTGGGCCGGCGAGATGGGCGAGGCAAGCTGCCGCGAAGCCGGATTGCCCTGTCAGGTCATCGGTGAGTCCGCCATGCCCAGCGGTCCCCAGGACACCCGCCGGGCTGCAGAAGCGCTGAAAAACGCCGGGGCGGAGCTGATCCTGTTCGCCGGCGGGGATGGTACTGCCCGGGATCTGGTGGATGCGGTGGGACAGGGAACCCCGGTGTTGGGGGTACCTGCCGGCTGCAAGATGCACTCTGCGGTTTACGCCATCAATCCGGAAGCGGCAGGCAGCCTGCTGACAGAACTGGCCAGCGGCGAACTGGTGGGTTTGCAACTGGCAGAAGTACGGGATATCGATGAGGACGCTTTCCGCGAGGGAGTTGTCCGTGCCCGTCATTATGGCGAGCTACAGGTTCCTGCCGAGGCCCGTTACCTGCAGCAGGTCAAGTGCGGTGGCCGGGAAGTGGAAGACCTGGTGGTGACGGAAGTGGCGGCCTGGATGGCGGATAACCTGGAAGACGACACCTATTACCTGATGGGCTCCGGTTCCACCGTGGCGCTGGTCATGGAGCAACTGGGTCTGGAAAACACCCTGCTGGGGGTGGATCTGGTCTATAACCACGAAGTGGTCGGTCGGGATCTGGGTGCCAGGGCCCTGCTGGAGGAAATCGGCGATGCCCCGGCCCGGGCGGTTATTACCGTGATCGGCGGCCAGGGGCATCTGTTCGGCCGTGGCAACCAGCAATTCAGTCCGGCGCTCATTCGGCGCCTGGGCAAGGACAATATCCAGATACTGGCAACCCGCACCAAACTGAAGACGCTGGCAGGGCGACCATTGGTGGTGGATACCGGCGATGCAGAGCTCGACCGGGAGTTGTGTGGGCTGTGGCCGGTGACGACCGGCTATGAAGATCAGGTGTTGTATCGGGTGAGTACAGAGGCAGTTAACAGTGAATAGTTAACAGTGAACAGCGTCGCGGAAGAGGTTGTCATGCTTTGGAATGCAAGAGGCCGCGCCCAAACCATGGGCGCGGCCTCTTGCGTCTCAGGAGCTAAGTGCGCTGATCGCGCACTGTTAACTATTCACTATTAACTGTTCACTATCCTCAGCCGTGCCGCTTCTCCTGCAGGGCGGCAATCCGATCATCCAGCGGCGGGTGAGAAGCAAACAACGCTTTCAGGCCCTTGGCGAGGCCGGAGTTGATACCGAAGGCAACCAGGGTGTCGGGCATCTGGTTGGGCATCTGGGATTCCGCCTTCAGCCGTTGCAGGGCCGAGATCATGTCGCGGCGGTCTGCCAGCTGGGCGCCGGCCACATCGGCCCGGTATTCCCGGAAGCGCGAGAACCACATGACAATGGCGCTGGCAGCGATACCGAAGATGATCTCCGCCACGATCACCACAATGAAGTAACCGAAGCCCAGGCCACCACCGCCGTCACGGCGCATGAAACTGTCCACCACATAGCCCACCACGCGGGCGGCAAAGATAACGAAGGTGTTCACCACGCCTTGTACCAGGCTCAGGGTAACCATGTCGCCATTGGCCACATGGCCGATTTCATGGGCCAATACCGCGCGCACTTCTTCCGGACGGAAGCGGGACAGCAGCCCCTGGGAAACCGCTACCAGGGCGTCATTCTTGTTCCACCCGGTGGCAAAGGCATTGGATTGCTGCGCCGGGAAAATCCCCACTTCCGGCATTTTGATGCCAGCCTTGTCAGACAGCTCTTTGACGGTCTGCAACAGCCAGCGCTCCGCGTCATTGCCGGGTTGCTCGATGATCTTCACCCGCGCAGACCATTTGGCCATGGGCTTGGAGATCAACAGGGAAATCAGCGAGCCGGCAAAACCGAATACGGCACTGAAAATCAGCAGGCTGGTCAGGTCCAGCCCGGAACCGCTGGCGGCAAAATAGGAATTCACCCCGAGCAGGCTCAGAGTAATGCTGGCGACCACAATCACCGCCAGGTTAGTCAGCAGATAAAGCGCTATGCGCATCATCGTCGGTTGTCTCCACGTCTTATCGGAACACTTGATTATGGGGGCGAAGGCCGTGAAGGCAAGGTATACTGCGCGGCAAACGTACCCGCCACATGCTCTCCCGGTCCTATGCATTCCTCCCAATTGTCAGACCTGCTTGCCCCGTATCTGGTTCCCCCCTCGCAGCCTCGCCATCGTCTTTTTCACGGCCGGGGGAAAACCGTACCCGCCCTGGAGTGGCTAACCGTCGATTGCTTTGCGCCGGTACTGGTCGCCACGGTATTCCGGTCCCAGGACGAGACCACCTTGCAGGAGCTGGAAAACTGCCTGACCGCAAGGCTGAACGACCTGGGTTGTGACACCCTGGTGATTCAGCATCGCTATGACGGCAAAGCCGACAATGTGCTGGTATGTGGTGAGCTGCCGGAGTCGCCCCTGGCGAAAGAGGATGGACTGGTCTACAAGCTGGATTTCCAGCGCGGACAGAATCTGGGTTTCTTTGCCGATATGGCGCAAGGGCGGCGCTGGATTCGTGAGCGCGCCGAGGGCAAGAAAGTCCTCAACCTATTCAGCTTTACCTGCAGTTTTTCCGTGGCGGCCCTGGCCGGTGGTGCGGAATCGGTGGTGAATATTGATCTTTCCGATCCGGCGCTCAGGCTGGGGCAGCAGAACCACGGACTTAACGGGTTCGAGAATGCCAGGGTGCATTACCTGCCACACAACATTTTCCGTAGCTGGAAAAAACTCCACAGCTTGGGCCGTTACGACATTATCGTGATCGATCCACCCAGCGCCCAAAAAGGCAGTTTCATGGTCGAAAAAGACTATGCCAGGGTGTTGAAGAAGCTGCACAAACTGCTCGCTCCCGAAGCGGAAATTCTCGCCTGTGTGAATGCGCCGTGGCTGGATTATGGCTGGCTTGAAGCCTGTGTGGAGCAGAATCTGCCGGGAGCAGAGCGGGTAGGGCGTTTACCGGGGGCTCCGGGATTTGACGAAGCGGGGGAACCAGCCTTGAAGACGGTGCATTATCACTACCGGCGACCGGCAGAGCTCGATAGCTGAGACGGATCGCTGGCTCCTGCATTTGCAACAGCTACCGTAGGGTGCACTGAGCCTAAGGCGAACTGCACCGATCCGGCGTTTGATGGTGCAGTTCGCCTTAGGCTCAGTGCACCCTACGCATAGGCAACGGGCGGGGCTTAAAAGCCGTCTTCGGTGGCGAAGGGCGGGTTGTCTTCCGGCTTCAGCAGATCGGCGAACTCTTCGGCCTGAACCGGTTCCGGCTGCCGTGACAGCAGATAGCGGACCACCGCTGTGGTTCGCACCGAATCCCGGGCACGAATGGCTTGCAGGAACTGTTCGGCCAGTGTCGCCTTTTCGTGCTTTACGGTGGCGGGCAAAGATGGATCGGGTTGGTCGAAACGCAACTGGCTGATGGCGGTCAACACTACGAAAGCCTTGTTGGTCAGTATCGCCTGCTCAATCCCTTCCTGAAAGATGGTCGCCTCATAGCGAAGCCAACCTTCTTCAGCCAGCCACAACATGGCGCCCAGGCAAGCCATGTGTCGGCTGCTGTGCAGCCCCACATCGTCCACTTCCGTCGGCCCGATAATATCTTCCACATACAACGCCCCGGGGCGCGGGAAGCTCGTATACGCCTGCATGAGAATGCGGGCAACATCATGGCTGAAGTCGTCGATGTGCAGGTGTGACATGTTCAATGCTTCCAGGCAACTGCAGGTGTATCGCTGGCGGTGTGATAACGAGAGTTTCGCGTTGTGAGCAGCGGGTTTAGAAAGTCCAAACCTGAACAAATGGGAGCTTGATTTTCGCTTCTCGAAACTCGCACCTCGTTACTGGATTATCGCGCCGCGAGCGACGCTCCTACAGGCGTTTTTTTATTTTTTTCGTACCCGATCAAGATAACGTGCAATCCGGCCGATGGAATCTTCCAGGTCGTCCACCCGGGGCAGGAACACCACGCGGAAGTGATCCGGCTCCGGCCAGTTGAAGGCGGTGCCCTGGACAATCAGTACCTTCTCTTCGCGCAGCAGGTCCAGTGCAAAGGCTTCATCGTCTTCAAACGGGAAGACCTTCGGATCCAGCTTCGGGAACAGGTACAGGGCGGATTTGGGTTTTACGCAACTGACACCGGGAATCGAGTCGAGCATTTCCCAGGCCAGATCCCGCTGGCGTCCCAGTCGCCCGGTGGGGAGCACCAGATCGCCAATGCTTTGATAGCCGCCCAGGGCTGTCTGGATGGCATGCTGGCTGGGCACGTTGGCACACAGGCGCATGCTGGCGAGCATATCCAGGCCTTCGATATAGCTCTCTGCCCGGTGTTTGGCGCCTGAGATCACCATCCAGCCGGCGCGGAAACCGGCGGCGCGATAATTCTTGGACAGGCCGTTGAAGGTGATAAAGAGAAGATCGTCGGCCATGGAGGCGATCGAGGTGTGCTCTTCGCCGTCGTAGAGAATTTTGTCGTAGATCTCGTCGGCAAACACGATCAGGTTGTTTTCCCGGGCAATCTGCAGCAGCTCTTGCAGCATGGCCGGTTCGTAGTTGGCGCCGGTGGGATTGTTCGGGTTGATGATCACCAGGGCCTTGGTGTTCTTGTTCACCTTGGCACGGATATCTTCCAGTGACGGTTGCCAGTCTTGCTGCTCATCACACAGATAGTGAACCGGGGTGCCACCGGACATGCGCACGGCCGCGGTCCAGAGTGGGTAGTCCGGTGCCGGCAACAACACTTCATCACCGCTGTTGAGCAGCGCCTGCATGGACATGACGATCAATTCGGAAACACCGTTGCCGATGATCACATCATCCACGGTGACGCCTTCGATGCCTTTGGTCTGGGTGTACTGCATCACCGCCTTGCGGGCCGGGAACAACCCTTTGGAGTGACAGTAGCCGGTGGATTCCGGCAGATTGCTGATCACGTCCTGAAGCAGCTCTTCCGGAGCCTCGAAGCCAAATGGGGCCGGGTTGCCGATGTTCAGTTTGATCACCCGGTGACCTTCGTCTTCCAGGCGATGGGCTTCACGCAGCACCGGGCCGCGGATGTCGTAACATACGCCGCGTAATTTGTCGGATTTGTTGACGTGGTATTGGTCGATGGTCATGCCGGTCCCGTTGAATTGGATAGAGCCAAGAGGCTGATTCTACAATGTCCCCAAATTACTGTATATCGAGTCACTACAAACGATATGGAACTGGAGCAGGCCGTGACCCCATTCAAGGATTTGCTGGCCCTGGCGGTAACCCGCAAGGGCTCCCTGAAAACCGTAAAAGGGCAGTTGCCGACCGTGGCAGATGCGGGCCTGCTGCGCAGCCGGGATGATGCCTTCTACCTGTCGGCGCTGACCCGCCGCATTTTCCGGGCCGGCCTCAAGCACTCTTTGGTGGACAACAAATGGCCGGCGTTCGAGGAGGCCTTTTTCGGCTTTGATCCGGAAAAACAGGTGCTGATGCCCGACACCATGCTGGATGAGCGCATGCAGGACACGCGTCTGATCCGTCATTGGGGAAAAATGAAAGCCATCCGTCACAATGCCCAGCTGGTGCTGGACCTGGCGGAGGAGTACGGCAGCGTTGGCAACTGGCTGGCGGATTGGCCCGCCGATGACACCGTGGGCATGTGGCTGCTACTCAAAAAACGCGGTAAACAGCTGGGGGGCAACTCCGGGGCGGCTTTTCTGCGCATGGTGGGGCGCGATACCTGGTATCCCACCGGGGATGTGATTGCCGCCCTCAAGGCCCAGAACATCATCGATAAACCGCCGGCCAGCCAGCGAGACCAACGAGCCGCCCAGGCGGCGTTCAATACCTGGCAGCAGGAAAGTGGCTGGCCCCAGGCGCATATCAGCAAGGTGCTGGCCTTTACCATCGGTTAACAGGATTCCGGGGGAGTGGTGCGGTTGATGGCAGGGGGTATTTAAATGATAATGCCTCTCCTTTTCATCGTGAACCCGGTTCATTTTATGGTTTTTTTCCCCGCCAAAGTGCGTATTCCCGCGCTGCTCCTGTCCGTTCTGTTTCTTTGCCTGCCCGCCTATGCCAGCAACCAGACCGCCCTGGTGCAGTTGGTGGAATACGTGGGGGCGGATTACATCAATGCGGTGGTGGAAGGCGAAATTGTCAGCCCGGAAGAGTATGCCGAGATGGAGGAGTTCACGGCCCTGTTGGCGGAAGGCGTGGCGCAGCTGCCGGATGCGGATGGCAAGCAAGACCTGCAGAGACAGGCGGAAGCATTGCAACAGGCGGTGACCGACAAGGCGGGAGAGCCCCGTATCAAGACGCTGGCCCAGTCCATTCGTGCCACCCTGGTTTCAGTTTACGGCATCCCGGTGTCGCCAAAAGCCGCGCCGGATCTGGATCGTGCTGCCACGTTGTATCAAACCCAGTGCGCCGCCTGCCATGGCCCGGAAGGTCGGGGAGATGGTCCCGCGGGTGCGGCAATGGAGCCGGCGCCCACCGATTTTACCGACCTGGCTCGCTACAACGGTCGCTCACTGCTGGGGCTGCACACAACCATCACCCAGGGGGTAGATGGCACGGGTATGGCCGCCTACGGCGACACCCTCAGTGACGAGGATCGCTGGGCCCTGGCGTTCTACGTGGGGGCAAAAGCGGTCAGCGATGAGATGGCGGAAACCGGCAAAACCGCGTTCAACCGGATTCCCGGCATGAAGACCTCCCTCTCTCTGGATACGCTGGTAGCGCAGGCTCCGGAAGATGTGCTGAAAGAGCAGGGTGAGCAGGCCTATGCGGCGCTGGGCTATCTGCGTCGGCAGCCATCCGCGTTGTTCAATCAAAACCGCTTTATTGCCCTGAGTGATGTCCGTTTGAAAGAGGCCGGGCAGGCGTATGCGAACGGTGATCGTCAGCGGGCAAGGAGTGCGGCGTTGTCCGCCTATCTGGATGGGTTCGAGATGATCGAGCAGCAGTTGGCTGCGGTGGATGGCGACCTGATGCGCCGGGCCGAGACGGATTTCATGGCCGTGCGGGAAGCCATTGATCGCAACCAGGGGGCAGAGCGCGTCAGCGAGCGGGTGGCGACAGCCCGTACCTCCCTGGCGGAGGCCGCGGAAGCGCTGTCCGGTGACGGCCTCAGTCCGGCAGCCACATTCTCCGCCAGCTTTTTTATTCTGTTCCGTGAAGGTCTGGAAGCCCTGTTGGTGGTGGCGGCTCTGCTCACGTTCACCCGCAAGGCCAATGCCACAAACGCCACCCGGCATATCCATCTTGGCTGGATGGCGGCGTTGCTCGCTGGCGGCCTCACCTGGTATGCGGCCAACTCCCTGATCACTTTCAGCGGTGCCTCCCGGGAAATGACCGAAGGGGTGGCCGGGGTGGTCGCGGCGTTGATCCTGTTTTACGTGGGTTTCTGGATGCACAGCAACAGCAATAGCCAGAAATGGCTGGGCTACATCCGCAACAAGGTGGACGATGCCCTGGGCAGAGGAACCGTCTGGGTGTTGACGTTCGTTGCCTTTATTTCGGTGTATCGGGAAATCTTCGAGACCATCCTGTTTTACCAGGCCCTGTGGAGTCAGGTGACCTCGGCCACCCAGGCCTTTCTCTTTTACGGTATCGCGGCGGCGGTGGCATCTCTGGCAGTGGTCTGCGTCCTGTTCTTCCGTGTTGGCATGAGGTTGCCACTGAGCCTGTTCTTCCGGGTGACCAGTCTGGTGTTGCTGGTGCTCTCGGTGGTGCTGCTGGGTCGAGGTATTGCTGCCCTCCAGGAAGCCGGTGTATTGAGTGCCTACTACCTGGGTGTCCCCACCATCGAGTGGCTGGGATTCTTCCCCACCGTGCAGGGTGTCGCGGCTCAGGTGCTTGCGGTACTGCTCGGTGTGGTGTTGTGGTTGCGAGGCAACCACCGGCAGGAAGGACGATAGACAAGCTGGCAGGGGTGCCACATCCGCCGTAATCAGGAATAATTGCCCCCAGTCCATTCAGGAGCGCCAGGTTTGGCGTTCCCGAGATTTTTTCTGTCGCATGAGCCCCTGGCCATGTGCTCTGTCAATCGGCTTTCCCATGTCACAACCTGCGATCAGTTTTCTTGGTGTTGGCCTGATGGGGGCGCCCATGGTGGCGTGCCTGTTGGAAGCCGGCTTTTCCCTGACACTCTGGAACCGGACACCCGCAAAAGCGCAGGCGTTCTCCGGTCGTGCGCGCCTCGCGTCGAGCCCGGCGGAAGCCGTCGCCGGCGCGGATGTGGTCATTACCATGCTCGAAAGTGGCCAGGTGGTGGATCAGGTGCTTTACCAGAGTGGCGCAATTCGTCAGCTTCGGCAGGGCGCGCTGGTGATTGACATGAGCTCAATCGAACCGGGGCTGGCCCGGGGCCATGGGGCCCAGGTGGAAGCACTGGGTGGTGGGTACCTGGATGCTCCGGTGTCCGGCGGCACCCGGGGGGCACAGGCGGGTACGCTGTCGATCATGGTGGGGGGGAGTGACGAGACCTTTGTGCGGGCGGCGGCGGTCTTTCAGCCTTTGGGGACAGTGACCCATATCGGCCCCGTGGGCAGCGGCCAACTGGCCAAACTGGCCAATCAGGCCATCGTTGGCATCACGATCGGGGCGGTTTCCGAAGCCCTGTTGCTGGCGGCGAAAGGTGGAGCAAGACCGGAAAAAGTCCGTGAGGCCCTGCTGGGTGGTTTTGCCGGCAGCAAGATTCTGGAACAGCATGGCGAGCGCATGCTGCAGCGTGATTTTGCCCCCGGGGCACCGGCCCGGATTCAGCTCAAGGACCTGCGCATGATCCTTGATGAGGCGCGCAGTGAGGGACTTACCTTGCCGCTCAGCCAGCGTGTGTTCGAGCAGTACCGGGCCCTGCTGGCCAGCGGCAATGGCGAAGTGGACCATAGCGGCCTGTTGCTGGAACTGGAGCGGCTCAATGGCGTCCGACTTGGCAGCGCTGACGAGGAAAGCTGATGCCAAGATTTGCTGCCAACCTGTCCCTGTTATTCACTGAGCTGCCGTTTCTGGATCGCTTTGCTGCCGCCGCAGAAGCGGGGTTTCAGGGGGTAGAGTTCCTGTTTCCCTATGACTGGCCGGCTGACACCCTGGCAGCAAGGTTGAAGGCGCACTCTCTTACCCAGGTACTGTTCAACCTGCCGCCGGGAGACTGGCAGGCCGGTGAGCGAGGCATTGCCTGCCTGCCAGACCGGGTGGAGGAATTTCGAGAAGGCGTCATTCAGGCTCTGGAATACGCGCAGGCACTGGATTGCCAGCGGATTAATTGCCTGGCCGGAATTCGACCTGCCTCCCTGCCTGATGAGGTGGCGTTTCAGACCCTGGTCGATAACCTGCGTTTTGCCGCTGATCTTTTGGCAGCCCAGGGGCGCATCCTGACCGTGGAAGCGATCAATTCGAAAGTGGATATGCCCGGATTCTTTCTGGATACTTCCCTGAAAGCCATGGCGGCCATCAACGAAGCAGGGCGGGACAATATCTGTTTGCAGTTCGATCTGTACCACATGCAAATCATGGAGGGTGACCTGTGCCGTTCCCTTTCACGACTTTGTCCCCATATAGGACATATTCAGTTCGCCGACAATCCGGGACGTCATGAACCGGGAACCGGCGAAATTCATTTTGATACGGTGTTTGCCCATCTTGATGGCCTCGATTATCAGGGCTGGGTCAGTGCGGAATATCGCCCGCAACGGGACACCAAGACCAGCCTGGGCTGGTTCAGACCACGGATTGACTGATTCATGATGCAACTTAACTGGGGCGGCAAGATTATTCTCGGTCTGCTCGGGATGCTGGTGGGTGGTCCCATCGGCCTGGGCATCGGCCTGTTTGTTGGCCACATGCTCGACAAGGGCGCGGCCCAGGTGCAAAACGTTCGCCCGCAGCAGGCACAAGTCCAGAAAGCCCTTTTTGATACGGTGTTTTCCATCATGGGACATCTGGCCAAGGCGGATGGCCGGGTCAGCGAGGATGAAATCGCCCAGGCCCGGGCGGTGATGGACCGCATGCAGCTCAATGAGGAACAGCGCCGCGAAGCCATCGCCCTGTTCAATCGTGGCAAGGAGGCGGATTTCCCGCTGGACGCCACCGTGGCTGACTTCGCCAACACCGTAAAACACCGCAAGCAGCTTATCCTGGTGCTGCTGGAGATACTGTTGCAGGTGGCGCTGGCAGACGGACAGATTGATCAGGCGGAAGAGGCGATACTGGTGCGGGTGGCTGAGGGGCTGGGAGTGCCGCGTGCCCAGTTCCAGCAGATTCTCAATATGCTGCTGGCCCAGGCCCAGTTTTCCGGCGCTGGCCGCGCCCATCGGGGCGGGCAGGGCGCTGCGGGACCCTCACGGCCCTCGCTGGGGCAGGCTTACCAGGTACTGGGAGTGACCGAGTCGGCGTCCAATCAGGAGATCAAAAAGGCCTATCGCAAGCTGATGAGTGAGCATCATCCGGACAAGCTGGCAGCCAAAGGGGTGCCGGAAGAGATGATCCGCATGGCCACGGACAAGACAGCGGAAATCAGCAAGGCCTACGACATGATCAAGGATAGCCGCGGTTTTAAATAGGCGGCCCACAACACGCAAGACGCCCACGGTTGGAGCTTTGCTTGCAAAGCGAATGTTCCAGCAACGACGTTGCTTTCATCCTTCGCTTTGCAAGCAAAGCTCCAACGGTTATCCGCCGCCTGCAGCGTGAAGCCTGTTGCGTCTCTCAATAACTCACGCTGGGTAACCGATCCACTTTCGGGATCGACCAGCCGCTGTTCACCAGATCGCTTTCTCCTGTCCACCATCGGTTGAGCAGCCGGGTGGCGAGGTCAGCACGGGCCCGACCGCCAAGGCGCTGGCTGGCCTCGTGATAGGCGGGCTGGTAGCGCAGTCGCGGTGGCAAACGGCGGGTAATATCCATCAATTTTTTCAGGTGTTTCTGGTAGGCGCGATGGCTGTCCAGCCCGGTTTGCGGCAGGCGGAATGTCTGCCTCAGAAACTCGGGAATCTGGAACGATGCCAGCGGCAGATACTGGCCGTAGGGCAGACGGCCCGGGTAGCCCTGTTCACGGATCAGATCATGGCCAAGTTGACGGCGCCGGTCACTGACCGGCCCGGAATGGTTGAGACGCCGCTGCCACCAGCGGCGATATGCGTGCCAGTCCGCAGGGCGCCGGTTTTCAGGAATCCCCATGACCTGGGCCAGTAGCATGGTTTCCTCGAACAGCCGTTCCTGATGAGCGGAATTCAGCGGCTCAATCACTTCCTGATAGACCAGCAGACAGGAATCCATCCACGCCGACAGGGCATACAGCAGGGTTTCGCTGTCTTCCACATCAAACAAGGTTTTGCGCCGCATGCGGGGGCTGTCCAGTGCCAGTAAGGCCTGGTCCAGATTGCCAAACACCAACCTCAGCATGAAGACCTGGGTATGCTGAATCCGCTGTACCAGATCGTGGGGGTTGGCCAGTAACTGGGACAGCCGGCTGTCCGCCAGGGCCAGCAAGGCCACCCGACCCTGGGCTAGTGAAGTGAGGTTTTCGCGCATCAGTTGCCAGCAGATAGAGCCGGGGCCAAACAGACCCGCATCGGGATGCTGGCACTGTTCGCTAGCCTGGATCAGGCCTTCCTGGAAATGGTCGCGGGTCAGTAATTGCGGTAACGCCATGTGCACGCCTCCTTTGTGCAGTGTGGGTTCCCACTACCACCGAACTGCCGGTGACAACGTAGTGTCTTGGAGATCCTCTGCGTCACGCCTTTGGCCTGAAGTCCTGGCAGGATCTGGAGGCGCTGCTGCTGTGTTTTGTCGTCACGGGCAGAGCCGTTTTCCTTCGCTGGCGACCAAACCGGGCAGATGAGGGCGGACTCAGAGGCTCCTTTTCATCTTACGAGCCTGTCTGATTGAATCTAATCGGGAAATGTGGTGATTTAATGATGTATGGGAACAGTGGCGCAGTTTTTTGTGTCAGAGGGTTAGAGGTGTTCCTACCGGGTTACTCAACGTTACGGCAAAGGAGTCAGTTCCATGCTGGGAGAGAATCACAGTATCCATCACGAATTTCCGGATCAGCGCCAGAAGATTGATGAACTGGTGAGCAATGATCCCGCTTTTCGTGCGTTGGTGGCAGATCATGACAAACTGGATAAACAGATTCGGGGTCTGGAAATGCGTGAAAGCCCCATTGCCGACTTGGACATGGAACGCTTGAAGCGGGAAAGAATTCGATTGAAGGATGAGGTGTACCATCGTCTCAATAATGGCGCGGGTTAATCTGAATATGTTACGGATTGGATAAAGTCACTCGTTGCGAGTCACGAGGTACGAGTTCCGAAAAATACGGCTTTCGCTCCTCGTAACTCGCTTCTCGCAACCTAGAAATCCACCCTTCCTGTCACAATGAACTGGACATCGTCCACCTGATCCTGGTCCACCAGCGGTGCCGCCACATCCAGGTGTAGCACCCGATCCACACGAAACTTGCTGGGACTAAGCCGCAGGCCCAGTCCTGCATTGGCCAGTGTGCTACCGCGGGGTTGGCCCTGTTCCCAGGCCTGCCCGGCATCCACATAAACGGCACCGCCCACATAGGCCAGATTGAAAATCTGCCAGTTGGTAAATCGGCGGCGTTCCACGGAGAACACCCAGCGGCGATCGCCGCGTTGGTAGTCAGTGGGATAGCCGCGCAGATTGTCGTTACCGCCAATGGTCAGTTGTTCGTCCTGCCGCAAATTACTGCCGGCATCCAGATTGAGCCGGGCAAACCAGCGATTGTTCTGGTTCAGGAAATAATAGTAATTCAGGCTCCCGCCGTAGAGCGTGCTGACAAAGTCGTCATCCTCATAGCGACCACCGGCAGACAGACCGCTGCGGAAGAGATGGTGCTGTCGTACAAAGCGGGTATTGCTGGTGCTCAGATTGAAAACCACCGATTCCGCATTACTGCCCAGGGATTCGCTGGCATGACCCACGCGCACGAAGTGATACCAGCCCAGTCGGATATCTTCCTGGCGCTGGGCGCGATTCAGGTTCGAGGCCACCAGATGCCTGTTTTCCTGATACTCCCAGGATAACCAGGGGTAAACACGGCGCTCATCCTCGGGCAGGGAGGTGGTTTCACCGGGGACATCACTGAAGCGCTCTTCCTCGTCGGTGATACCCAGGCGCCAACGGCTGACCGCGCTGTCCTGAACCCCGGGGGACCAACCCACAAAGACGTCGTAACGGTTGTCCTCCAGACGATAGCGGTTCACGGTCTGGTCATTCTCCTCGATACGCTCGAGCAGATTTTCCCGTTGCACATCGAGGCCTGCAGACCAGCGGCTATTGAGTTGATAAAAGGGGCGAAGCAGGCCGCCGGAAAGGGACTCCCCATCGCTGGCGTTGGTATAGCTGAGATTCAGCTGCACCCGGGCAGGCAGTAATGGATTGCGGTAACTGAAGAAGTGGCCGCTGCGATCGGCATCATCGAAGTAGCCGGTGGCCACCCGCTGGCCCGTGCCCAGCAGGTTGCTCTCGGTAAAGCCGGCACTGGTGCTGTCATCGCCCCCGGAACGGGATGCCGAAGCAGAAGGGGAAAAGGTCCAGACATCCCGAACCACGACCAGCAGGTCAATACGATCTGCACAAACCCGGTGAGGCACGATCATCGCATCCACCAGGTAATCATTACGGCGCAAGAGCCGCTCGTTCTCACGGATGTGATCCCGGTCGAGGGGGTCGCCGGGACTCACGATCATCTGTTTTTCGAGGGTCGTCTCCCGCGTTTCGATATGCAGAAAATTGGCCGCACGGTACAGCCAATTATTCTCTGCGGGATCGTCCTCATTGAAGATGGGCAGCACCCTGTAGTGAATCTCGCCAATGGCGCGCCCCTGATAAAGGCCGAAATCCACACTCTGACGGGTTTCAACAAACTCGAACAGGGACGGGTCACCCAGATCATAGATCAGTTCACAGCGGTCATCAGGAAGGGGGGACGCCCAGATCTGCAACGACCAGAGCAAAAGGGCAGCTGCCAGCCAGAAAGGACGAAAGCCGGCCCGGGAGAGTTGTTTCCGCTGCGTACCGGGACACAGTGCCTGCATGAACGAACGCCTGACCGGGAGAGTCTTCACTCTACAAACCCCATGGCGCTAATGACAAGTCGCGGTGTGCCGTCCGTGGCAATTTTCATGCTATTTCAATTTCAGACGAGTGTGCGGGTTATCCAGTTGCTGGTTGGCATAGTCGCCGGGCGCCAGCCCATGGCTGTCCTTGCTGAAGTACAGGCGGGTGACGAAATAAAACTCTTTGCCAAACGGAATATCGGTCAGTGAAAACCCCACATTGGGAAGCTGGCCGGCAAATCGTTCCGGCTCGTTGGCCAGTGACGCATCGTCCTGATAGAGCAGGCGGGCAGGGGTATCAAAGCCTTTCAGGAAAGCCAGCTGGGCGAGCAGGTCGAAGCCCCGACCAGTGCTGAACCAGATCCAGTTGTCGCCTTTCAGGGGCTGATCGAGCATGGCGTTTTCCGCATCCGAGAGTCGCCCATCAGTGATGGCCACATGATTACCGGTCCAACTGGTCATTAGCTGACTGTCATAGAGCCCGTTGCCGTCCAGGGAGATATCCAGTCCGGGCCGTTTCACGACGGTTTCTGCAATGCCCGGCAGGGTAAAGCGGCTGTGTATCTCCACCTGCTTGGGCATTACCAGAAAATAGTTGTTGATACGCAAAACAGGAACCCTGGCCACGGTCACCGAGGTTGAGGCGTAGACCAGTGAGGCCAGGGGGCCGTTGATCACCTGTTTGACCTTGGGATCCAGGTTGTTGTTGTTCAGGGTAACCCGGTTGTTTTCGCCGAACAGGCCCGCACTGAGCCGTAATTTGAGAGTATCGAGAATACTCTGCCTCTCACCGTTTTCACCCTCAAAGCCGCGGAAGTAGAAATCGCTCCATTTGAACAAATTTCCGTCTGCCATACTCAGGGCGTAGTCCGTGCTTTTGATGGTCATGGATTGCGCGTCGAACTGCACGTAGCGGTCGGTATTCTGCAGATAGGCGTTTTTCACCAGATAGAAAAAGCGGGTTTCGCCGGCCTGTTCCACGGCCAGCTCAGCGGCGACTTGCTCGGTGACCGGACCGTCCAGGGGTTGGCCGCCATCCTCGAAACGTAGCAGCAGCCGGTCCTCGGCATCGATACGGGCTGGATCCCCCACCGGGTCGGTGCTGTCGTCCTGTTCAAAATAGGGGTAACCCTGCTTCGACCACTGCACCCACTGGTGGGGGACGGGTGCCAGTCGGCCATCCTGCATGGCGAAGAACGAATACAGACCGCTCTGTTTGCCATGCAGTGCTTTGAAGCTCTCGCCGGTGAGCGTAATGATCTGGGCATGCAGGGAGCCGGACATTGCCGACAGCAGCAGGGCAACTATTACCGTAGATATCGGCAAGTATTTATTATTCTTCATTTTTACATCACTGGGCCGGTACAACCTTACATGATGCGCCTTTAAACCGGGCCGTCAATGGCCCGGTAAACGGGTGGTCAATTTGCCAGCTCAGGAAGGTTGGAGAAGTGCTCCAGGGCTTGCGGATTGGCCAGGGCATTGCGGTTGGTCACCGGGCGCCCGTGGATCACTTCGCGAACCGCCAGTTCCACAATCTTGCCGCTCACTGTGCGTGGGATTTCCGGCACTTCGGCAATGACTGCCGGCACATGGCGTGGGGTAGCGCCTTCGCGGATGGCTTTGCGGATTCGTGCTTGTAACGCCTCGTCAAGACTGACGCCATCGGCCAGTACCACAAACAGTACAACACGCACATCCCCTTGCCATTCCTGACCGACCACAATGGCCTCGCGGATTTCATCAAGCGTTTCCACCTGGCGGTAGATTTCTGCGGTGCCGATGCGCACACCGCCCGGGTTGAGTACCGCATCGGAACGGCCGTGAATGATCAGCCCGGTATGCTGTTCATGGGGAACCAGCTGGGCGTAGTCGCCATGGGCCCAGACGCCGTCGAAACGGGCAAAGTAGGCCTTGTGGAAGCGGCTGCCATCCGGGTCGTTCCAGAATGCTACCGGGCAGGAAGGGAAGGGCTGTCGGCACACCAGTTCGCCCTTGCTTTCTGCCAGCGGCTCACCGTTGTCGTCAAACACGGCCACATCCATGCCCAGCCCCGCGCACTGCAATTCACCGCGATAGACCGGCAGCAGCGGATTGCCCAGTGCAAAGCAGGAAATGATATCGGTTCCCCCGGAAATGGAGCTGACCAGGAGATCCGGTTTTACCTGCTGATAAAGATAGTCGTAGCTCTCGTGGAGCAAGGGGGAGCCGGTGGAAAAGAGGGTGCGCAGGCTGGACAGATCATGGCTGTCGCGGGGCTTGAGACCTGACTTCTCTACGGCCTGGATAAACTTGGCGCTGGTGCCGAAATGGGTGATGCCTTCGCCATCCACCAGATCGAACAAGCGGGCGGTGTTCGGGTAGGCCGGGTTGCCGTCGTAAAGCACCAGGGTGGCCCCGGTATGCAGGCCACAGATCAGCCAGTTCCACATCATCCAGCCGCAGGTGGTGAAATAGAACAGGGTGTCCTCGGGGCCCACATCCCCGTGCAACTGCAGTTCCTTGGTCTGTTGCAGCAGGGTGCCACCGGCACCGTGCACGATGCACTTGGGTTGGCCGGTGGTTCCGGAGGAGTAAAGAATGAATAGCGGGTGATTGAACGGCAGTGCAGCAAAATCCGGGGCCGGCCCGGCGCTGTCCAGCCAGGTTTGCCAGATCAATGCCCGTCTTACCGGGGTACTGGTGCCTTTGCCGGGCACTACCACCAGCAGCTCCGGTTTCAAGGCATCGTGCAGGGCATCAATGCGATCCCCAAGATCGATCCACTTGCCGTTGTAATGGTAACCGTCACAGGCCACCAGCACGGCAGGTTCGATCTGCCCGAAGCGATCGAGTACGCCGGACACGCCGAAGTCCGGCGAGCAGGATGACCATACCGCGCCGATCCAGGCCGCGCCCAGGGCGGCGATCACCGTCTCAATCCGGTTGGGCATGTAGCCGGCGACCCGGTCGCCGGGTTTCACACCGGCGGCGAGCAACTGGGCGGCAACCTTGCCGGCGGCCACACGCAGGTCAGCGTAACTGACTTCGCGGCGGGTGCCGTCCTCCAGCACGCTGATCAGGGCAGGGTGGGTGTCGTTGCGGTGCAGCAGATTTTCCGCGTAGTTCAGGCGAGCCTGGGGAAACCAGTGGGTGTCCTGGAAACGATCACGACGGGTGAGCACGGTATCGCCGGGCTCGCCCACCACACCACAGAAGTCCCACACCTGTTGCCAGAACGCCTCCGGCTGCTCCACTGACCAGGCATGCAGGGCATTGTAGTCGGCCAGCGGCTGGCCGCTGTGGTGGCGGGCCTGTTCCCAGAACCTGGCCAGTCGGCTGTGCTGTTGCGCGTCACCCGGTTGCCAAAGCGGTGCGGACATTCTGTTCTCCCAAGTATCTGGTGTCCGGCAGCAAGTGTCCGGTGGTTTTCATCAGGTTGCTCATTGCGCGGGCCCACAGGCCGCGGCTGTCAGTCGTCAGCGGCCTCTTCAAATTCCACCAGCAAGGTGCCTTCGCTGACGCTGTCTCCGGTTGCCACATAAAAGTCATGCACGGTCCCCGGCACCGTTGCGCGCAGGGTGTGCTCCATTTTCATGGCTTCCAGTGTAATGACTGCATCGCCAGCAGCAACGGCATCGCCCGCGGACACATGCAGGGCAACGATGGTGCCACTCATGGGCGCGATGAAGCCGGCTGCATCGTCATGTTGGGCACTGTCGCGGCTGGGATTGAGAGTGATTTCATGGGCCTGTCCGGCCACGAACAACAGCAGGGTGCTGTCATCTTTGCGTGCATGGCGTGCGCGCAAACCGTTGGTGCCCCAATGCAGGTTGATGGTCTGGGCATCCCGTGTCGCAACAAGGGGCGCCTGTTTGTCGCCCACGGAGGCAACGCCGTCCTGTTCGCGGACGGTGATCAGCTCGCCATCCACCTGAAGCAGGGTTTGCCGAAAACGCCGGCCCATGGGGCGCCAGCCTTGCAGACTTTGCCAGGGGGAGTCGTTGGTGCTGTCGGCAGCGATTACCTGGCTGGCGGCCAGGGCCAGCAGCGCGGGTTCGGTCACCGTGGCCTCGAGCAGGTGTGGGCGGTGTTCCAGAAGACGGGTATCCAGGTCGCCATCGGCAAAGGCATCGTCGTTGAGCACCCGGTGCAGGAAGGGGGCATTGTGGTGGATGCCTTTCAGCTCCAGGGCGTCCAGAGCCGTGATCAGTTTCTGGCGGGCCTCATGGCGGGACCCACCATGGCAGATCAACTTGGCGATCATGGGATCGTAGTGATCGTCCACCCGGTCGCCATGCTCATATCCGGCATCCACCCGGGCCACCTCATGGGGCCAGCGCAGATGGCTCAGCAGGCCGGAGGAGGGCAGGAAGCCCTGTTCCGGGTCTTCCGCATACAGGCGCACTTCCATGGCGTGGCCGTGACGTTCGATCTGGTGCTGCGCTTTGGGCAGTGGATCGCCGGCGGCGACGGCCAGCTGCCAGGCGACCAGGTCTTCACCGGTGATCATTTCCGTCACCGGATGTTCTACCTGCAGGCGAGTGTTCATTTCCATAAAGTAGAACTGGCCATCGGGTCCGTAGAGGAACTCGACGGTACCCGCACCGCGGTAATCAATGGCCTTGGCCGCCTGAACAGCGGCGTCACCAAAGGCGTTCCGGGTGGCCTCGTCCAGCCCCGGCGCCGGGGCCTCCTCGATGATTTTCTGGTGGCGACGCTGTACCGAACAGTCCCGCTCGAACAGATGCACCGCGTTACCGTGATTGTCGGCGAATACCTGTACCTCCACGTGGCGGGCTGTTGGCAGATAGCGCTCCAGTAGCACCCGGTCATCGCCAAAGGCGCCACTGGCTTCGCGTCGTGCCGCTGCCAGCGCTTCACTGAATTCGCTGGCGCTGTTGACCACACGCATGCCCTTGCCGCCACCACCGGCTACAGCCTTGATCAGTAGCGGAAAACCTACCTGTTCGCTGGCGCGAACCAGGTCATCATCACTGGCGCCTTCCTCATCGAAACCGGGCAATACCGGCACGCCGCTGTTCGCCATTAATTGTCGGGCAGCGGCCTTGTCGCCCATGACCTCGATGGCTCGGGCATTGGGGCCGACAAAAATGATACCCGCGTTTTCACAGGCGGCAGCAAAGGCGGTGTTCTCGGAAAGGAATCCGTAGCCCGGGTGAATGGCATCGGCGCCGGTTTCTCTGGCGGCGGCGATGACCTTGTCGATCACCAGATAGCTCTCCCGCGCCGGCGCCGGACCCAGGCAGACTGCCTGATCCGCCTCACGGACATGGGGCAGGGAGGCATCCACATCGGAGTAGACCGCCACGGTAGCGATGCCTTGCTGGCGGCAGGTGCGGATAATGCGCCGGGCGATTTCGCCTCGGTTGGCGATCAGGAGTTTTTTTATCGTTGCCATGGTGTTGCCTTTGTCCTGCCGTAGGAGCGTCGCTGGCGGCGCGATTTCGTCGTGGCTTATCGCGCCGCCAGCGACGCTCCTACGGGTAGTGGATCAGATCCAGTTGGGTGTTCGTTTTTCCAGAAAGGCACTCAGCCCTTCCTGGCCTTCTTCTCCGGTTCGCAGCCGGGCGATCAGGTCGGCGGTGTCGTCGAGCATGGTCTGATCAATGGGGCCGTGGCTGACGCGAGCGATCAGGTTGCGGGCTTCGATCTGTGCTTGGGGGGCGGCGGCGAGCAGGGCGTTGATCAGGGAATCCACGCTGTCGTTCAGCTCGCTTTCCGGAACGACCTCATGGGCAATGCCCAGCGCTACGGCCCGCTCGGCGGGGATCACTTCCGCCGTCATGAAATAACGATTGGCCTGCCGGGCGCCCATAGCCCGCACCACATAGGGGCTGATCACCGCTGGCACGATGCCCAGCTTCACTTCGCTGAGGCAGAAGCGGGCATTGTCGGCGGTCACCGCCATGTCGGCGGCGCAGATCAGGCCCAGAGCACCGCCAAAGGCTGCGCCCTGAACCCGGGCGATAACAGGCTTGGGACACTGGTCGATAGACTGCATCAGCCGCGCCAGCTTCAATGCATCGTCGCGGTTCTGTTGCGCATCTAGCTTGCCCATGGCGCGCATCCAGTTCAGGTCTGCTCCTGCGGAGAAATGCTTGCCGGCGGCCTGCAACACCACCACGCGTACAGCGTCATCGTTGCCGGCTTGTGCAAAGGCCTCTGTCAGCGAGGCAATAATGCTGTCGTCGAACGCATTTCGCTTGTCCGGGTTATTCAGGGTAATCCGGGCAACCGGGCCCTCGATCAAGGTGTTAACGCTCATAGCTCGCTTCCTGTTTTGTGTCGGGCGTCATGCTCACATCCGGAACACGCCGTAGCGTGTCTCTTCAATGGGAGCATTGAGGCTGGCGGAGATGGCCAGACCCAACACATCTCGGGTGTCAGTGGGGTCGATCACGCCGTCGTCCCACAGCCGTGCGCTGGCGTACCAGGGTTGCGCCATTTCTTCGTAGCGTTCGGTCATATCTGCCTGGAAGGCGGCAGCTTCCTCGTCACTCCATTGCTGACCTTTCTTCTTCAACGAGGCCTGCTTTACCTGAGTCAGCACGCTGGCGGCCTGTTCCCCGCCCATTACGCCAATACGGGCATTGGGCCACATGAACATGAAGCGCGGATCGTAGGAGCGTCCACACATGCCATAGTTACCGGCGCCGAAGCTGCCACCGGTGATCACGGTGAATTTGGGCACGCTGGCACAGGCCACAGCGTTGACCATCTTGGCGCCGTGTTTGGCGATGCCTTCGGACTCGTATTTCTTGCCCACCATGAAGCCGGTGATGTTCTGCAGGAACAGCAGCGGAATCTTTCGCTGATTGCACAGTTCGATGAAGTGCGCGCCTTTCTGGGCAGACTCGGAATAAAGCACCCCATCGTTGGCAAGAATGCCCACCGGATAGCCGTGGATATGGGCAAAGCCGCACACCAGGGTAGTGCCATAGCGGGCCTTGAATTCATCCAGTTCCGAGCCGTCCACGATGCGCGCAATCAGTTCCCGTGCCGGCATGGGCTGGCGGGTGGTGGTGGGAATGACGCCGTAAAGCTCGTTGGGATCGTAAGCTGGCGGCCGTACCGGCTGACGGTTGACCTGATCGGGCTTGTGCCAGTTCAGGTGCGCGATGGTGCGACGTGCCAGTTCCAGGGCGTGGGGTTCGTCGTCAGCCAGATGGTCGGCCACCCCGGATTGTTCGCAGTGCAGGTTGGCGCCGCCCAGCTCTTCGGCGGTAACCACCTCCCCGGTGGCGGCCTTTACCAGGGGCGGGCCGGCCAGGAAGATGGTGGCCTGTTCCTTGACCATGATCACTTCGTCGGCCATGGCCGGCACGTAGGCGCCGCCGGCGGTGCAGGAGCCCAGTACCACACTGATCTGGGGAATGCCGCGGGCGGACATGTTGGCCATGTTGAAGAAGATGCGGCCGAAGTGATCCCGGTCCGGAAATACTTCATCCTGACGGGGCAGGTTGGCACCGCCGGAATCCACCAGATAGACACAGGGCAGCCGGTTTTCGGCGGCAATGGCCTGGGCCCGCAGGTGTTTTTTCACGGTCAGCGGGTAGTAGCTGCCGCCTTTTACCGAGGGATCGTTAGCGACGATCATGCATTCCACGCCGTGGATCTGACCGATGCCGCCCACACAGCCCGCCGCCGGCACGTCTTCCCCATAGACGCCTTCGGCGGCCAGGGCGGAAATCTCCAGGAACGGGGAGCCCGGGTCCAGCAGCAGGTTGATACGTTCACGGACCGGCAGCTTGCCGCGCTCGCGCAGGCGCTGCTCGGCGGCTTCGCCACCGCCGTGGGCGATGTGGTCCAGTTTTTCCTGCAGCTGCTGGCGCAGTGTCAGGTTGTGTTCCCGATTGGCCTGAAATTCCGGGCTGGCGGGATTGATCTGACTGTTGATCTTGGGCATGGCATTTGAGGTCTGACGTCGGCTGTCTGACGTCAGACGTTCTCTCCAGCGGATGTTGTCTTGTCGTCAGACGTCCGACCTCAGACGTCCGACCCCCTTATGCTGTTTCGTTGAACAACTCACGGCCAATCAGCATGCGACGGATTTCACTGGTGCCGGCGCCGATTTCGTAGAGCTTGGCGTCGCGCAGCAGGCGACCGGTGTTGTAGTCGTTGATGTAGCCGTTACCGCCCAGGGTCTGGATCGCTTCCAGTGCCATCTTGGTGGCATTTTCGGCGCAGTAGAGGATCACGCCGGCGGCATCCTTGCGGTTGGTCTCGCCGCGGTCACAGGCCTGGGCCACATGGTAGAGGTAGCTGCGGCTGGTATTGAGCATCACGTACATGTCGGCGATCTTGCCCTGCATCAACTGGAACTCGCCGATGGCCTGACCAAATTGTTTGCGCTCGTGGATGTATGGCACCACTTCGTCCATACAGGCTTGCATCACGCCTACCGGGCCCCCGGAAAGAATGGTGCGCTCGTAATCCAGTCCACTCATCAGTACTTTCACACCCTCGTTTTCCTTGCCGAGGATGTTTTCGGCGGGGACTTCGCAGTCTTCGAACACCAGCTCGCAGGTGTTGGAGCCACGCATGCCCAGTTTGTCCAGCTTTTGAGCGCGGGAGAAACCGGGGAAATCACGCTCGACGATGAACGCCGAAATGCCTCGGGGGCCTGCATTGCTGTCAGTCTTGGCGTAGATCACATAGGTATGGGCGTCAGGGCCGTTGGTAATCCACATCTTGTTGCCATTGAGGATGTAGCGGTCGCCTTTCTTTTCGGCGCGCAGCTTCATGCTGACCACATCGGACCCGGCACCGGGCTCGCTCATGGCCAGGGCACCGATATGGTCACCGCTGATCAGTTTGGGCAGGTACCGGGCTTTCTGCTCGTCGGTACCGTTGATAACAATCTGGTTGACGCACAGGTTGGAGTGGGCGCCGTAGGAGAGACCGATAGACGCAGAAGCCCGGGAAATTTCCTCTACCACAATGGTGTGGGCCAGGTAGCCCATGTTGGCGCCGCCGTATTCTTCGTCAGCGGTAATGCCCAGCAGGCCCAGATCGCCCATTTTTTTCCACAACGGCAGGGGGAACTCATTGCTGCGGTCGATTTCGGCGGCCAGGGGGGCAATTTCTTTCTGGGCAAAGGCTCGGGCCGTATCACGGAGCGCATCGATAGTTTCGCCCAGATGAAAATTGAAAGTGCTGTTGAACATTATTGTGTCTCCAGATCGTGAAGGGCGTCCAGGCAGCGCTGCTCGGCGTCATCGAGTTCCCGCTGCATGACCTGAATATCCCGAAGTTGTTGTTCCAATTGTGCTCGGCGCTGGTGAATCTTTCCCTGCAGGGCGAGAAGCTGACTGCGGTTATCGCCCTGGGGCTGGTACATGCGGATCAACTCTTTGGATTCGGCCAGGGAAAATCCCAGTCGTTTACCGCGCAGTATCAGTTTCAGGGTGACCCGATCGGCGGGGGTGTAGACCCGAGTCTGGCCCCGTCGTTGCGGAGTCACCAGGCCCTGATCTTCGTAAAAGCGGATGGTACGGGTGGTCACGTCGAATTCCCGGGCCAGCTCGCCGATGCTGTAGGTCTGTTTTTTACTCATGGAAAAAGAATAGGGGAAGTTTACGTTAACGTAAAGTTGTTGATTTTGGCCTGTTCGGTCCGTGACACGGTGTTTACCTCTGCCTAGACTTTCGTCCCAGATCAATGGGGGTAACGAATGAAAGACGCTTGGAGTCGCTGGGTGGTCGCCCATCCGGTGTGGGTACTGCTGGTCTGTACGGGCCTGTGCCTTGCCATGGCTGCGGGTATGAGCCATTTCCACAACAACAACGATCCGCGCATTTTCTTCACGGAAGAGAACCCGGATTTCAAACGCTTTGTCTCCCTGGAAGACAGCTTCACGGCCAACGAAATGGTGTTGTTCGTCGTGCACCCGAAGAATGACCGGGTGTTTGAGCCGCAGGCCCTGGCCGCGATCGAAGCCCTGACCGACGATGCCTGGACGCTGCCACATTCCACCCGGGTGGATTCGCTGACCAATTTCCAGCACACGGAAGTGGAGGGGGATGACCTTTTTGTGGCGCCCCTGGTGGAAAACGCCCTTTCCATGTCGGCGGACGAGATTGATCAGGCCCGTGACATTGCCCTTAACGAGCCGGCGTTGGTGGGACGTCTGGTGTCGGACAAGGGCCATGTGGCCGGGGTGGTGGCCACGGTGACCATGAGCGAGGGCAATACCGAGGCCCCGGAAATCACCGCTGCGGCACGGGAAATGGCCCGGGCCTACGCAGAGCAATACCCGGATATCGACTTCATGGTGACCGGTACTGTGGTGTTCTCCCAGGCGTCAGCGGAGGCCACGGAGCAGTCCATGGCGACCACGCTGCCACTGGCTTTTGTGGTCATGCTGCTTTGCCTGTGGCTGATTCTGCGCAGCCTCATGTTTGTGGCCGTTACCGTGGTGGTGATTGCCTTCTCCATTGCCTCGGCCATGGGAATCGCCATGTGGTTGGGGATCGAGTTTTCTCCCATCGTGGGGATGGCCCCGGCCATGATTCTGACCCTGGCGGTGGCGGATTCCGTGCACATTCTTGCCAGTTATCGTCATGAACGCCTGCTTGGGATTGCCAAGACGCCAGCCCTGATGGAAAGCCTGCGTATCAATCTGCAGCCGATCTGGCTGACCAGCCTGACCACGGCAATCGGGTTTGCCATCCTCAATTTTTCCGAATCCCAGCCGTTCCGGGCACTGGGCAATGTGGTGCTGATTGGCGTCTTGCTGGCTTTTGTCTTCTCGGTATTGCTGTTACCGGCACTGGTGATGCTGTTGCCGCACCGTATCGAGCCCGGCAGGCAGCGGGATTATGCCCCGTGGATGAGTGCCCTGGCCGCGCACTTGAATCGTCACTACAAGCGCTGGCTGGCGGGTATGTCGGTGGTGGTAGTGCTGCTGACGGCCAGTGTGGGACTCAACCGGACTAATGATGTGTTCAATGAATACTTCGACGAGACGTTCGAGGTAAGGCGGGTCAACGATTTTGCCATGGCGGAAATGACCGGTATGCACCGTATTGATTATGCGGTGCCCTCCGGTGAATCCGGGGGGACCATGGAGCCGGCGTACCTTCAGCATCTGGATGCGCTGATGACATGGCTGGAGCAACAGGATGAAGTGGTCTATGCCACCTCATACACCAATGTGATCAAGCGACTTAACCGCGACTTGCACGGTGGCGATCCCGCTTACTACCGAATCCCCGATTCCCGGGAACTGATTTCCCAGTACACCCTCCTGTATGAACTGTCTTTGCCCCAGGGGCTCGGGCTGGAAGATCAACTGGATATCGACAAGCGCCAGGCGCGGGCCATCGTGGTGCTGAAGAATATCGGGTCAAAGCCGGTGCTGGACTTCAACGACCGGGTAGAGCAGTGGATGCAGGATAACTGGCCGGCGACCATGCAGACCCGGGGAACAGGGATGGATATCCTGTTTGGCCGTGTCACCATCCGCAACATCGAAAGCATGCTGGGCGGTGCACTGATTGCCCTGGTCAGTGTGTCGGTACTGCTGATTCTGGCTCTGCGTTCAGTCCGCTACGGCCTGCTTTCCCTGATTCCCAATCTGCTGCCGGCGGCCATGGCGTTCGGTCTCTGGGGGTTGATCAATGGTGAGATCGGGCTGGCCGTGTCGGTGGTGGCCTGCATGACACTGGGGATCGTGGTGGATGATACGGTGCATTTCCTCAGCAAGTATGTCCGTGCCAAGCGAGAGCTGGGTCTGAATACCGAGAAAGCCGTGGATTATGCCTTCCGCACCGTGGGGGTGGCCCTGGTCGCGACCTCTGTGGTGCTGGTGGCCAATTTCGCGATCATTGGCACCAGTCACTTCTATCCCAATGCCAGTATGGGGCTGTTGTCGGCGATCACCATCGCCATGGCGCTGTTTGTGGACTTTTTCTTCTTCGTGCCGCTGCTGATTGCGCTGGATCGTGCGAGGCGGAGTAGCCAGCCCGGAAAAGCAGTGATAACGTAGCGCGACACATCCAAACAGGTTCCACGGAACGCGACACGGTGTCATACAAGAAAGATCGCAAGGTTCTCAAGCGCGTCGATTACGGGGCCGCCAAGAATTCCCTGATGGGCGTTCTGGCGGCCCTTCTGATTTATGCCCTGGTTTTTGCCTGGGGGCAGGTTTATCAGAGTTTCGAACTGGAAGCGCTCATCGGAGGCGGGGCCGTTCTGGCCGTCACCGCCTATCGGTTATGGCTGGTTGCCCGATTCGATGCCCTCTATGGCTCGGGGCCGGCACGCTGGCGCAAGCTGTTTGGCGTCGGTCTGGCCATGCATGCCCTGCTGTGGGGGCTGCTTCCCGCCTGGCTGGCCTGGCGGCTGGGCTCGGGCTTCAACTTCTTCGCGGTACTCCTTTATAACGTCGGCGTAACCACGGCTCTGGGCAGCTCCTGGATGGCCGGGCTGCGGGTGCGTCAGGCCTATATCGTGCTGATGTTCCTGCCCACCGTGTTGGTACTGCTGATCACCGGATCCCTGCACGACTGGGTGATCGCGATCATGATCAGCATTTATGCCTTCTACCTGTTCCGACTCTACCGCGGCCAGTATGAAACCTTCTGGCATGCCATGACGCGGGAGCGGCGGGGACGCGGTGAAAGCAGCAGCCAGCAGCCGGTGAGAAGCAGTACCGAGGTGCAGCTCAGCCTGGTGTACCGGCTTGCCCATGAACTGCGTACGCCAATGAATTCTCTCATGGGCATGATGTCATTACTGGAAGACACCCGTCTGGATGACGAGCAGAAAGATTACCTCCAGGTGGCCGGTCGCAGCGGCAAGCTGTTGCTGTCGTTGATTGATGATGTGCTGGATTATTCCCGCATCCTGTCGCGCCGGATCACCCTGAATTCCGAATTCTTCGATTTCCGCACCGCCATTGAACAGGCCCTGGAAGCCTTTGGCCCCATGGCACAGAACACCGGGCTGGAGCTGACCTGTGTCATCGACCGGTTGTTGCCCAAGCGCATTCGCGGTGACCGTGAGCGCCTTATGCAGGTGCTCAACAATCTGTTCAGTAATGCCATCAAGTTCAGCGATAACGGCGAAATCCGCCTGGATGTGGATTTCACCGTGGAAAGCGAAAGCAGTGGCGTACTGCGGGTAAGGCTCAGTGACGAGGGCGTGGGCATGGACCCGGAAACCCTGCGTCATCTGTTCCAGGATCGGTTTATCGATGAAGGGCAGGATGTCTACAGCAGCCGCCATACCGGTTTCGGCTTGCTGGTCTGCAAGGGGCTGATTGACGCCATGGGGGGCACACTGGGGGCAGAGAGTGTGCCCGGTGAAGGGTCGACCTTCTGGTTTACAGTGCCGGTGCAGATGCAACCGGACATGCGCGAATCCCAGGATCTGGTGCGGGCGCTGGATGGGGCAGAGGCCGTGGTTGTGGGAGCGGCTTCCGGCACCGTGGCCTGTTTGCAGGAAGAACTGGAAACCCTGGATTGTCAGTGTTCGTCGGCCCAGGGTTACGACCATGCCCTGCAGGCCCTGCGGGCCGGTCACCGGGAACATAGCGATTTTGATCTGCTACTGGTGGACACCTGGACGCGGCCGGAACTGGCCCTGAATCTGTGCCGTAATGTCCTGGAGGACCCGTCCCTGCGGCCGGTGCGACTGGTTCTCCTGGCCACCATCGAAGAGCGTGGTACCCCGGCGGTCCAGAAACTGATCGATAAACATGATCTGGTGGTGCTGGTGCGCCCGGCCCATCGTCGCAGTTTGCGCAGCGCCCTGGCCCGACTGGTGGGGCTGCAACGCCAGCAACCGGTGGGGGATGCCCCCATGCAAACCCGAGAGGAGCGCCTGCGCCGCAAGCAATTCCGGTTGATGCTGGTGGAAGATAACGAGGTCAACCAACTGGTGACCCGCGGCATGCTCAGCAAGCTGGGGTATCAGGTCAAGACCGTCAGCAACGGTGAGACCGCACTGGCCCTGCTGGATCAGGAAAATTTCGATCTGATTCTGATGGATTGCATGATGCCGGAAATGGATGGCTTTGAAGTCACCCGTCAGCTCCGCGCCCGGGAGAAACAGAACGATGGTCAGCGTACCCCTGTGGTGGCGATCACTGCCAACACCGCCGAAGGGGTGCAGGCCCGTTGTCTGGCGGCGGGCATGGATGATTTTCTGGCAAAACCGGTACACCTTGATGCACTGGAGACCGTATTGCGGCGCTGGTTGCCTGCCGAGCCGGATCACGATGAGGATGAAGAATGACAAGAAAAGCCTTGCTGCTGGGGGCAACGGGACTGGTAGGGCAAGATTGTCTTGCCAATCTGCTTGAGAGCGATGAATACGACCAGGTACGGGTACTGTGTCGGCGACCGTTATCGGTCGAGCATCTCAAACTGGATGTGCAGGTGATTGACCTGGATGACATGCAAGCCTGCCAGTCATCGTTCCAGGTGGATGATGTGTTCTGCTGCCTGGGTACCACCATGAAAAAAGCCGGCTCCCGGCAAGCGTTTCGTCATGTGGATCATGATCTGGTGGTGCTGGCGGGGCAGATGGCCCTGCGTGCCGGCGCGCAACGCTTTCTGGTGGTATCGGCGGTCAATGCCAATTCCCGCTCACCGTTTTTCTACTCCCGCGTAAAGGGGCAGATGGAAAGGGCGCTGATCAAGCTGGAATTGCCATTGCTGGCCATCCTGCAGCCATCCCTTTTACGGGGCCAGCGTGAAGACCGGCGCCCGGCGGAAGACTGGGGAAATATCTTCAACCGGGTCATCGAGCCGCTCACCCGCTGGACCGATGCCCACTGGTTACCGGTGGACAGCCACAAGGTTGCTGATGCCATGGTGGGCATGGCGCTGGAAGGGCCGCAGACCGGTCTCTATAAATTACGCTACCGGGACTTTCTGGTATTTGCCGGCAAGTTCCGAAACCAACGGGAAATGAAAGGCGAGTAGGGCAAGCAGGTGGGCTTGATGCCAGCCTGCTGTCCGCCACAGCGAATTCGCCATTGTTTTAGGAGTCAGTATGACCTTTGTGACCTGTGATCTTTGTGACGACAACGCCGACAGTGTTTCTGTGGTAACCGGCCATAACTGGTTCAGCTATGGCGGTCGCAACGCCTTCGGCGGTGAAGTGGTGACGGTGAAATGTTTCGAGGACAACAGCCGGGTCAAGGAGCACCTTGGCACGGATGGCAAGGGCAAGGTGCTGGTGGTTGATGGCGGTGGCAGCCTGCGCAACGCCCTGATCGGCGACATGATTGCCGAGAATGCGGTAAAGAATGGCTGGGAAGGGGTGATCATCTACGGTGCATGCCGGGATGTGGACGAGCTGGCCAAGCTGGATATCGGTGTTGTCACCCTTGGCTGCGTACCCATCAAGTCCGTGCGTCGCGATGAGGGGCAACTCAATATCGAGATTACCTTTGGTGGGGTCACGTTCCGCCCGGGTGATTATGTCTATGCGGACAACAACGGCATCATCACTTCACCGAAAGCGCTTCTGTGATCGTTTTGCTATAAGAGAACACCATCCATACCGGGAACAAGGCGCCTTTCACGGGCTTGCCGTTGCACACAGGGAAATCGTTATGCTCAAGTCCATCAAGGTTGCGGATTATATGACCCGGCGGCTGGTGACCATCCGCCCGGAGATGTCGGTGAATGAAGCTATCCGTGTATTTCTCGAGCACAAGATTTCCGGGGCACCGGTGGTTGATGAGAATGGCAGTCTGGTCGGGGTTTTCTCTGAATCCGATTGTCTCAAAGGGGCCCTCGAAGCCAGCTATCACGGCACGGAAATCGGGCCGGTGAAGGAATATATGAGCGTGGACCTGCAGACGGTGACCGGGGAAACCTCCATTCTGGATGTGGCGGAAGTGTTTCTGGCGGACCACCGTCGGCGTTTGCCGGTGCTGGAAGGTGGCCGTTTGGTGGGGCAGATCAGTCGTCGGGATTTGCTGCGGGCCATGGACGACTTCAGCCGTCGGCATACTCTTTAGTTTTCATTCACAAAAACTTGTCTATTAGGGGGACAACATGAATCAGCCTTACCAGGCGCCAAAGGCCGATGTGTCTATGACCGGTGTTGGCAATTATCAGCCCAAGTTCCTGTCGTTATCCGGCCGGATAGGCCGCATGCGTTATTTCGCTTATGCCACAGGCCTGACGCTGATGTTTTATGCGGTACTTGGGGTTCTTGCTGCGATCATGATTCCGGCATTTGCTGATAGTTCTATGGGGGTCGTTATTGGTTTGCTGTTTGCTGTGGGCGCTATCGTGGTGTTGGTGTTTTCCTGGGGTTACATGGTACGCCGCCTGAATGACATCAATGCCAGCGGGTGGTTAAGTCTGTTGATGTTGGTGCCTTTGGTGAATATCGTGCTTGGGCTGGTGTTGCTGTTCAAAAAAGGTTCAGAGGGAGAAAATAACTACGGCGCTGCGCCGGTGGCAAATTCGGGCGGTGTAATAGCGGCCTTCTGGATTTTTCTGCTGTTGATGGTGGGTTACGTGGGAGTGGTGATTCCCATGGCCATGACTCAGTACGAAGGCTATCTGCAGCGCAGCGAGGCGATGCAAATGGAATATGAACAGGGTTATGACTACTGAGCTTTTAGAAGCCAAACACAAAAAAGGGGCTCCGAAGAGCCCCTTTTTTATGCCTGCGAAACCTTACGGCAGCAGGTGGGAAACGGCGTCACGTTCTTCCGCCAGTTCCTTCTCAGTGGCTTCCATCTTGCCACGGGAGAAATCGTTCACTTCCAGACCCTGAACGATGCTCCAGTCGCCATCCTTGCAGGTGCAGGGGAAGGAGTAGATCAGGCCTTCCTGGATGCCGTAGGAACCGTCGCTGTAGATGCCCATGGAGACCCAGTCACCGTCGGCAGTGCCGAGGGCCCAGGAACGCATGTGGTCCACAGCGGCAGAAGCAGCGGAAGCGGCAGAGGAGGCGCCACGGGCCTTGATGATGGCGGCACCGCGCTGCTGGACTTCCGGGATGTAGGTGCCTTCGTACCAGTCTTGCTCCACCTGGTCGATGGCTACCTTGCCGTCCACTTCACAGTGGTGCAGGTCCGGGTACTGGGTAGAGGAATGGTTGCCCCAGATGGTCATCTTGGTGATGTCGTTGACCGTTTTGCCCAGTTTGTTGGCCAGCTGCGCCATGCCACGGTTGTGGTCCAGGCGGGTCATGGCAGTAAACTGACGGGGGTTGATGTCCGGCGCGTTGCGCTGGGCGATCAGGGCATTGGTGTTGGCCGGGTTGCCGACAACCAGCACTTTGATGTCCTTGCTGGCGTTGTCATTGATGGCTTTACCCTGGGCAGAGAAGATTGCTGCGTTGGCTTCCAGCAGATCTTTACGCTCCATGCCCGGTCCACGGGGACGAGCACCAACCAGCAACGCGTAGTTGGCATCCTTGAAGGCCACGTTGGCGTCGTCGGTGCCAACAATGCCGGCGACCAGCGGGAAGGCACCATCTTCCAGTTCCATGATAACGCCCTTCAGGGCTTCCATGGCCGGGGTGATTTCCAGCAGTTGCAGAATAACGGGCTGGTCTTTGCCGAGCATGTCGCCGGAGGCGATACGGAACAGCAGGGAATAGCTGATTTGGCCAGCGGCGCCGGTAACGGCTACGCGTACGGGTGCTTTCATTAACAATCTCCTAGCTTGAATTCGGGAGAACTTATGGGGCTGAAACCAGGGGAGCCACTGAGCAATGGCAAATCCCGCCATGGGTCAGGGGTCCCGGACGGGGCGCATTATAAAGGAAGCACAGGCCTATTCATACTTGGACCGAAGTCCGCTTGACTGACTCGAGGCATGGAATGACCCAATGGGATGTGATAATCGTCGGAGCGGCCCAGGCCGGCTGTGCCGCCGCCTGGGATCTGGCGGCGGCAGGGCGGCGTGTGCTGGTGCTGTCCCGTGCCGGTGGACAGGAAAAACCCTGTGCCGGCGGAGTGACGTCGAAAACCCTGAATCGCTACCGCTTCTCCATTGCTCCCGTGGTCCGTGAGGTGGTATCCACTCTCCGGATCGGGCGCTTTCCAGGCAGGGACCGGTCGCTGCAGGCCCCGGCCCCGTTCTGTGTGATGACCGAACGGGGCGAACTGGATGCCTTTTGCCGCCAACAGGCAGAACAGCAGGGGGCCTGTTTCCGACAGACCCGGGGGATTCATGCCATCAAGCAGGATAGCAACGGGGTCACCGTAACCACCCGCGAGGGAGAGCGTTACCAGAGCGACACACTGATTGCCGCTGATGGTGCCAATAGCCCGGTGCGAAAACTCCTGGGAGAACGTCGTTACCCCGGCGCCATGGCGATTGAAGGCTGTGTGCCCCGGGATCGACTGACCCGGTATCCGGGCATGACCCTGGACTTTGCGGCAATCAAGGGGGGCTACGGCTGGCTGTTTCCCAAGGGGGATCATGTCAATGTGGGGCTTTATGTGTGGCGCCATGGCCTGGCTTCCCCCGGCCGTGAGCAGCTTGAGCGCTACAGTCAGCAACGGCTGGGAGTCAGTCCCTCCCATATGCAGGGTTACCCGCTGGGCACCTGGCTGCCCCGTGCCCGCTTGCGTCACGGGCGCATCCTGTTTGCCGGGGATGCGGCCGGTTGCACCGAAGCGCTGCTGGGGGAGGGCATCTATGGTGCTGTGCTCAGTGGGCAACTGGCCGCCCAGGCCATTCTTGCCGGCCAGCTGTCCAGCTACCCGCACTGGCTGGCGGGCTGGCGGGAAGAAGTGGCTACGGTGGAGCAACTGGCGGGGCTCTACTATCGGTTAATGCCCATGTCCACCCGCATGTTGCAGGGGCATCTGGGCGAGACCCTGGTGGATGGATTTGCCCGGGGGCTGACCCTCGGGCAATGCAAGCGTCGCTGGCGGGGCGCCTCAATCGTCGGGGGTTAGCGCGCTGCCGGGTTGTTCCCGGTAGTGCACCGGGGTCACACCGAACCAGCGCTTGAAGGCCCGGTTGAAGGCACTTTGCTCCGAGTAACCCAGGTCCAGGGCGATCTGGTTTACGGAACGGTCGCTGTGCAGCAGCCAGTCGCAGGCCAGGCGCCGACGCTCGTCTTCCAGCAAGCTGGAAAAGTCCGTGTTCTCCGCGCGCAGCTGACGACGCAAGGTCCAGGGCTTGATGCCCAACTGGTCGGCGATAGGCTCCAGCTGGGGGACCCCCTGCTGCAGGCGTTTCTGAATCTCCAGACGTACCTGCTCCAGCAGGTTATCGCGGGCATGGTACTGGGTAACGGCCCGTTGCATGCGCGAACGGGCCACCTTGTGCATTTCCGGATCCGCATCGCGCAACGGCAGGTCCAGCAAATCCGCTTCCAGCACGATGGCATTGAGTGGCTGTTCAAAGGCCACGTCACAACGGAATATCCGCTGATATTCCTGCTCATCGCCCTGGGGGGCATGGTGAAACAGCACCCGGGTCGGAGACAGTTCCTTGCCGATCAGCCAGCGGCCATAGATGATAGCGCCGGCGAAGTGGGCATCAATGCGGGCCGGGTAAGTGGAGAGCGCTTCCAGATCACTTTCCCAGATCAGCCACAGGTGTTTGTCGCGCCACTCGAAGCGTAATTTGGCGCATTCGCTGGTGACATTGGCAAAAGGGATCATCAACTCGATGGCATCCCCCAGGGTGGCGCTGGACATGCTGGCATAGCCCAGTTCGCCCATAAAACGGGGGCGGATGCCTTCGCCCATGTGCAGACCGAACAGCGGGTCACCGCTTTGCAGGATGGCCTGCTTGAGGAGCTGGTTCTCCACCGTCATGGCGATCCGCGACTGAGGATTTTCCAGATCATCGTTACTGATCCCCAGGTCCACCAGGGGACCGCTCAGGTCGACACCGGCCCGCAGGGCAGCATCCAGCAGGAATTCAAGCCAGAAAGGGGCGACAGTGCGCAATTTCAGTGAAGAGGTGAGGCTGGCGGACATCATGACTCGCGTGGTTTTTGTTATCAGTGGGTTGCACTAGATAACGAGAGGCGAGCGGGGAAGTCAACGGTTCAGGTGAGACAAAGGGGAAGGAGCGGGGGCGGGGATGCCGCCCCCGAAGCGGGCAAAGCGCGGTTATTTCGCTTCTTTGGCCAGCTTGTTGACCTTGCGGGTCAGGGAAGCGAGCTTCTTGTTCAGGGCTTCCACCTCATCACGGGTGGGCAGACCCAGGGCGGTGGCAACCTTGCCACGCACTTCGTCCAGCTGGGACGGCTGTTTCTTGGCGGCAGTTTTCTTCTGGGGTTTGCTCTGGGCTTTCTGACGTTTCTCGCCGGTTTTTACCAGCGTCTGGAACAGTTCGTTGCCGTTTTCTTCCAGACGGGTGTAGGCACCACGCACGGCGGTGTTCAGTTTCTCCAGAGCCGCTTTGGCTTCGGTGGTAACTTGTTCATAGCGCTCGTTGAGTTGCTCGATCGTAGCGTTGCTCATGGGGGGCTTCCCTCCTAGAAAAATGGATTAGCAAAGCCCTCTGGCGGTGGCTGCGAGGGCGTGAACAAGTGTAAGTCAGGATTCTGACAGTGTTGTTAATGTTGTCTAACAATTAAACATGAGCTTTGGCCTACTTATCAGTAGGTAATTTGCTATGGTCTGCGGTCAGCCTTTGCCCTGTGGGCCATGGTGGCAATTCACAAGGCCGTTGCCCGGCGCCAAAGCGTGCAGGAGACAACAAGGCTGTCGGACAGAAACCGGAAAAGGACTCAGCTATGTCAGCAGTGATTCGTCAGGGCCGTTATCAGGGACTGACCGCAAACGGTGTCACCGAATACAGGGGCATCCCGTTTGCCTTGCCACCGCTGGGTGAGCATCGTTTCAAGGCCCCCCGGCCGTTGCCGGACGGTGATAATGCGGTGGTAGCAGATCACTATCCCCAACCCTCCCTGCAGATGAAGAACCCGCTGATGGGTGTCCACGAGTCCAGCGAAGACTGCCTGTACCTGAATATCTGGGTGCCCGAAGGGGAGGGGCCCTTTCCGGTGATGGTCTGGTTCCATGGCGGCGCTTACCTGGCCGGCTCCATCTCGCAACCGTTGTACAACGGGGCGGAACTGGCTCGAAGCCAGCGGGTGGTGGTAGTGAATGCGGCCTATCGGTTGGGGGCCATGGGCTTTGCGGATTTCACGGCGGTGGCGCCGGAACTGGATGCGGACAGTAATCTGGGCCTGCGCGATCAACTGGCGGCGCTGGAATGGGTCCAGGAAAATATCGGTGCCTTTGCCGGTGATGCCGGTCGGGTCACCGTATTCGGGGAGTCTGCTGGCGGTTTCAGTGTCTGTGCACTGCTCGCATGTCCCCGGGCCGCATCATTGTTCCACGCTGCCATCTCGCAGTCCGGTGCGGCGGATTTTGTGCTGGCGCCGGAGCAGGTCCGCAGGGTCACCGACGCTTTTGTGGCAGCATTGCCGGGCGCGGGCAGTGCCGCAGAGAGGCTGCGCGACAGTACCGCAAAAGACTGGATCAAGGCCCAGAACCAGGCGGTGAAAGTGCTGGTGGATCGAGGGCTTCGCACCACCACGCCACAGTTTGCGATGAACTTTCTTCCCATGGTGGATGGGGACCTGTTGCCGCAGTCGCCGATAGATGCCATTGCCGCCGGTGCTGCTGCGGACAAGAGACTGCTGGCGGGGGTTTGCCGGGATGAATATCACTTTTTCCAGTACGCCGGCGTCCTGGCTGGCACGGTGAAAATGGATTCCCTGCGGGAGGTGGATGATCAGGAAATCCAGCGTCGGTTCGAGCGTGGCCTGCCGGGCAATGGGGCCCGGGCGTTCGAGTATTACCATTCCACGGTGAAACCGGATCCCCGCCGCAGTCCGCTGGATGTGTTTTCGGCCATGGAGTCTGATCGTCTCTTCCGTGTGCCCACATTGCGGTTGCTGGATGCCCAGAGCCGCCATAATGCGGACTGTTGGGGATTCCAGTTTACCTGGCAGAGCGAACCCTTCGGCTTGCCGCTGGGAGCCTGTCATGTGGTGGATGTGCCCTTCGTGTTTGGCGTCACCGATACCCCGGCGGGAATCTATTTCACCGGCGGTGGAGATGCCGCCAGAACCTTGTCCCGTCAGGTACAGACCGCCTGGGGCGACTTTGCTCACGGCAAGGCTCCTGGCTGGCACGGCTGGTCCGCCGGGCGCAAGGTGCGCCAGTTCGGGCCGGGCGAGGTGATGGCCGCCTTGCTGGACAAGGACGCCGAGACGCTGTGGGAGTCCATCATTCCTGCCCCGCAGTGAGCGGGAGTGTCTGACCGCCGGACATTTCTCAGGACCTGGCAAAGCGCGTAGAATACTGCCCCCGCGCGGCCCTGACGCCGCGCTATACTGGTTTTGTATCCCCGGGTGGTGAGTGCCATGAGCGTAGCAACATTGATCGAGCGCAAGGTTTCCGAGGCTGTCCCTGTGGCACATTTGGCCCTGGAAAACGAAAGTCACAAGCACAGTGTGCCACCCAATTCAGAAACCCACTTCAAGTTGGTGCTGGTAAGCGACGCCTTTGACGGTATGTTGCCGGTGCGTCGCCACCAGATGCTCTACAAGGTTCTGGCCGAGGAGCTGGCGGGTCCGGTGCATGCACTGGCCCTGCATACCTATACCGTGGCGGAGTGGCAGGCCAAGGGTGGCGAGGTGAGTGAATCCCCTGACTGTCTTGGTGGCAGTAAGCACGATCCGGAGTTCAAGGCGTGAGTCAGCATAAAGTGGAAAGGTCGGACAGCATCGTCGTTGCTGCCCTGTACAAGTTTGTCCGTCTGGGCGATTTCGAGCAGTTGCGCGAGCCCCTTCTGGCGCTGATGCTCGCACAGGATGTGCGCGGCACCCTGTTGTTGGCCAACGAGGGCATTAACGGCACCATCGCCGGTCCACGGGCGGGTATCGACACGGTACTTGGCTGGCTCCGTGAGGATCCCCGTCTGGCGGATCTGGAGCACAAGGAATCCTTCCACGACGCGCATCCCTTCCTGCGTACCAAGGTGAAGCTCAAGAAAGAAATTGTCACCATGGGGGTGGAAGGCATCGACCCCAATCGTACCGTGGGCACCTATCTGAGCCCGCAGGAATGGAACGCGGTGATCAGTGATCCGGAAACCCTGCTGATCGATACCCGCAATGATTATGAAGTGGAAGTGGGCACCTTCAAGGGCGCCATCAACCCGGAAACCCGAACCTTCCGGGAGTTTCCCGAGTATGTGAAAGAGAGCCTGGACCCGGCCAGGCACAAGAAAGTGGCCATGTTCTGTACCGGCGGCATCCGTTGTGAGAAATCCACTGCCTACCTGAAAGAGCAGGGCTTTGAAGAGGTCTATCACCTGAAGGGAGGCATTCTCAAATATCTGGAAGAGATGCCGAAAGAAGAATCCCTGTGGGAAGGGGAGTGTTTCGTCTTTGACGAAAGGGTGACCGTTGATCACGACCTTAACCCCGGTGAATTTGACCAGTGCCACGCCTGCCGCCGACCCATCAGTGAAGAGGAAAAGGCGTCGGAAAAATTCCAGTTGGGGGTGTCCTGCCCGAAGTGCTTCGACGAATCCTCACCGGAACAAAAGGCGCGTTTTGCCGAACGGCAGAAGCAGATCGAACTGGCCCGCGCTCGCGGCTGCCAGCATCGTGGTCAGAATCCCCGCAAACCTTCCTGATAATTCCATTCGCGCGTCGTTGGCGCCTTGCTCGCAAGGCGAAGAGGTCAATCAAGCCCGGTGCTTTCTGAAATCTTCGCTTTGCCAGCAAAGCGCCATCGGTGGGCTGCTGTCATCCATGGAGTGCCTGATTCGGGTTAGACTGGGCGTTCGCTCATGGTCCTGGAGCCTTCATGAAGTGTTTGCTTGTCAGCCTGTTGTTGATGGTGGCGGCCACCGCAGCGGCGGAGCCTGTACAGGTTGCCGTTGCCGCCAATTTTTCTTCTCCGTTGAAGCAACTGGTTGAGGCGTATCGCCAGCATCACCCGGAGGCGGAGATTCAGATCACGGTGGGGTCCACCGGCAAGCTTGCGGCCCAGATTCGTCAAGGCGCGCCCTATGATATTTTCCTGGCCGCGGACGCTCGTCGACCGCAAGAGCTGGCCTCGGAAGGGTTGATTCTGCCGGAGACGGTACGGACCTATGCGATTGGCAGACTGGTGTTGTGGTCACCGGATGCCGGGCCGGTCCTGGCCGGGCCGTCGCTGGTCGCCGGTCAGGTGTCGCCGGTGGCCATGGCCAATCCCCGCACCGCCCCCTATGGGGAAGCCGCCCAGGTGGTACTGGCACGCTTTCCGCTGCCTGAGTCGGTGGTTCTTGTGCAGGCAGAGAACGTGGGTCAGAGCTATCACTTTGCGCACAGTGGTGCCGCCCAGGCGGCATTTGTCGCCTTGAGTCAGGTGCAGGACAAGGGTGGGCGGCAGTGGCGTATTCCCGATGGCCTTTATCCTCCCATACGCCAACAGGCGGGCCTGCTCAGGGATTCCGAGGCCGCCCGGCATTTTTATGCGTTTCTGTTTTCTGCCCCGGCCAGGGAGAGAATTAACGGGTTGGGATACGGTACTGACGAGGTCGCCGATGACGATGGTGAGTGATGGCGACTGGCTGGCGCTCTGGGTAAGCATCAAACTGGCGCTGGTCACCACCGCCATCCTACTGCTGGTGTGTACGCCGCTGGCCTGGTGGCTGGCCCGCCGCCGTTTGCCCGGTCAGGCGTTACTGGAAGCCTTGTTGGCCCTGCCACTGGTACTGCCGCCTTCGGTGCTGGGGTTTTATCTGCTGATCGGGCTGGGGCCGAACGGTCCTGGTGGCTGGGTGACCCAGTGGGGAGAGGCCCGTTCCCTGGCGTTCAGCTTTACCGGCCTGGTGATCGGGTCGCTGATCTACTCGCTGCCATTTGTCCTGCAGCCCCTGAAGAATGCCTTCGCCGCCATCGAGACCAGGCAGTTAGATATGGCGGCGGTCTCGGGTGCCCGTCCCCTGGACCGGTTCTTCTCGCTGGTGATTCCCCAGGCCCGGCAGGGCTATGCCAGCGCGGCTATTCTCGGTATTGCCCATACGCTGGGGGAATTCGGTGTGGTGTTGATGATCGGTGGCAGCCTTGCCGGAGAAACCCGTGTGGCATCCGTGGCGCTGTATGAACATGTGGAAGCCGGAGACTATGCCAATGCCCATCGGCTGGCCGGTGTGCTGCTGGTGATGTCGGTGATGATGTTGTGGGCCCTGTTCCGCTGGCAGCGCAAACAGAACGTGGGGGTGATGCCTTGAGTCTGGCATTTTCCCTGGCCGGGCAGGTGGGGCAGTGCCGTCTGCAGGTACAGGCACAGCTTGCCGCCAGTGGCGTGACTGTGCTGTTTGGCCCTTCCGGCTCCGGCAAAAGTACCCTGCTGCGAATGCTGGCCGGGCTCCAGGAATGCGAGGGGGAAATCCGCTTCGGGGATCAATTGTGGCATACCGAGGGTTTCCGGCTTCCTCCCTGGGAACGGCCCTTGGGCATGATGTTTCAAGCGCCGACCCTGTTTCGCCATCTGGATGTTCGCGGCAATCTGGACTATGTGAGAAAGCGCCGCGGTGCCAGTGGGGAAGATCTGGCGAGGGTGGTCGGCCAGACCCGCATTGAACCCCTGCTGGCCCGTTCTGTTGAGACACTGTCCGGTGGTGAGGCCCAGCGGGTGGCACTGGCTCGCGCCTTAATGGCCGGCCCGGAGTTGTTGCTGCTGGATGAACCCTTGTCGGCGCTGGATCATGGCCACAAGCAGGAGCTTCTTGGCATGATCAGCGCCATCGCCACTCAGGTACCGGTGATTTACGTTACCCACGACCTGGATGAATTGCTGACCCTGTCGCGGCAAGTCTGGCTGATGGAACAGGGGCGGATCGTGGCAAGTGGCAAGGCCCATGAGGAGCTGGCACGGCTGGATGGCCCGCTGGCCCAGCGGGGCGATGCTACCGCGTTGCTGTACGGAGAGTTAGGCGCTTACGACAGTCGGGATCATTTGCAGGCAGTGAACGTGGCGCGGCAGACATTCTGGCTGCCGGCGGCGCGACCGGTGGCCGGAGATGCCCCGGTGCGGCTGCGGATTGCGGCCAGGGATGTCAGCCTGTGCAGGCAGGCGCCAGAGGATTCCAGCATTCTCAATATCCACCCGGTTCAGGTGGCAGGTCTGCGTGAAGTGGGCCCGGGCCAGGCGGTGGTGCAACTGGTCCTGGGGGACCAGCGGCTGCTGGCCCGTATCTCCAGCCGTTCCGCCCGGGAACTGGAGGTATTTCCCGGTGCGCAGTTGTATGCGCAGGTGAAGGCGGTGGCGTTGGGGTGAGGTCAAGGCCTCAAGCTACAAGCTACAACGCGGCTCAATCATGTTGGTATTTGAAACGTAAGAGGCCGCGCCCGAGTCCTGGGCGCGGCTTCATACGTTGGAAACCCTACATTCGTTTCTCGTGTTGTAGCTTGAGGCTTGTAGCTTGTAGCTTGCAGCTGTTCAAGCTGCCGCCTTTCCCTCTCCCTTGCACCCTGCCTCTTCACAGCCTGCCTGGCTGCGCCAGTCAGCGGCCAGGCCGAAGCGAAGCTCCCCGGTGGTGATGGTGCTGGTGCCGGAAAAGAAGAACATGGTCACGGTGATCACCTGCAGACTGAGAATCACCCCCGGTGACCACAGAGCGCCCAGGCCTGCTGCCAGATCCGGTACCAGACCCGCATGGACCGGCAGTACCAGACTGATGACGATGCCGTAGAGTGCGGCAAAGAGGGCCATCATCTGGTAGACGGAGAACAGCTTGCTGCCGCCTCGGTAGTCCGCCCGCAGTGTCTCTGAATAAACCCGCCACAACTGGCTTCCCACCAGGCTCAGGGCAAAGGCCAGGGCAAACTGCTGGTGGAAGAAGAGCGCGCTGCACAACAGGGCCAGAGCGGTGTACACCACGCAGGTGATTGCCTGGATGGGTATGACCTTCACTGCCTCCATTTCGCCGGCAAAGGCGATCTTCTTGGTCTTGCCGATAAACACATGATTCAAGGTGCTGAACAGGCGCTGAGCCCAGGACGGTGAATGTCTGAGCGCCTTGCCATAACAGCAGCCGAAACTGATGCAGGCCAGCCGGCCGATACCTTCACCCAACACATAGGCAATCGACATGGCCGCCAACATGGGCAGAATCGGCAGGGCCGTATCCCACCAGCGCTGGCTGGCCATATCCGCCAGCCAGAGAAACAGGGGAGCGATAATAATACCGACAAAGCTGGCGCCGCCCACGGTGAAACCATGGCGGTTCTTCTCAACCACAGTGGCGATGATCTTGGCGGCGGGCAGACAGATGGCAAGCACGCCCAGAGTGAGCAGCAGGGCGGTTCCCAGCGCAACGCCGGCGGATGCCGTCAAAAGAATAAAGGCAGCAACGCCGAGCCCCCCGGAGATGCCGGTGAACAACCCATAAAAGGTCAGGTTGAGGCCTTGCCAGGAGCCGTCACTGTTTTTTTTCAGGGGTAGCGAGGCCACGAATTGCCAGCGCTCTTCCGGTAGGTGACGGAACAGAAAGCGAAAGGTTACCCCGAACACCAGGGCACAGCCCAACAGAAACAGATCCGCAGCCATCAGCGAGCTCCTCAACGGTGGCGTCAACGAGGAGGATGGGGGTGGAACAGTGCGGAGGAATGACAGGCGCGTTACGATTGTGTGAAGGATGGGGGCGACACGTGGACGGGCTAGTCCCGATTACGGAGAAAACACTCGGCGGCCTGAACAATCAATTCCGTAACAGAACGGTCTTCCATCAGGGCCTGCATTTTCAGGCGTTTATGCAGATCGGCGGGGATGTCAGCGGTGAGGCGGCGATAGCCATCGCGAACGGCACCCGGACGCTGCGACTTCGCGGCTTTCTTCGCAGCCGGTTTGCGAGCGACGCCGTTACGCTTGCGGGGGCGTTGCTGCTCTTCAATAGTGACGAAATCGATCTGTTCCATGGGTGCTGCAATGAGGCCGGCGAAGACAGTGGCCAGATTACTGGAAAGTGCCGCAAATAGACAGGATTGAGCGTTAATTTTATAGTGCAAAACCTTGATTAAAATAGCGTTGTCGCAAAGGCAACGACAAGAAAAGGGGATGGGGGAGACGATGGAAAATGTGGATGTCCTGATCATCGGCAGCGGCTTCGGTGGCTCGGTGATGGCCTGCCGTATGGCGGAGAAGGGAAGTCAGGTGGTCGTGCTGGAGCGGGGCCGGCGCTGGTTGCCTGAGGCCTATCCCTCGGTTTCCCAGCGAGACTGGTTCTGGGATGAGGACGAGCCTGAGAAACAGAACGGTTGGCTTGATTTTCGCTATTTCGGCGACATGAGTATCGCCACCGGTGCCGGCGTTGGCGGTGGTTCCCTGATTTACGCCAATGTCAGCATTGAGGCCAGACCCGAGGCCTTTGCGCAGGGCTGGCCCGAGGCCATCGACTACACCACCCTCAAGCCTCATTACGACACCACCGGTGTCATGCTCAACGTCCAGGAGCTGCCGGCCAATCAGTGGACAGCACGAACCCACCTGATGAAAGAGGGGGCCGAGGCGGTGGGTGCCGGAGAGCGGTTTCGTATCGTTCCCCAGGCGATCACCTTCGATCCGGACTGGAGTCCGGAGCGTGATGATCCCTATGACTATGGCCACAGCCAATCCTGGGTGAACCCACAGGGCAAGACCCAGGGCACCTGTGTGCATTGCGGGAATTGCGATCTGGGTTGCCCGGTGCAAGCCAAGAACACCCTGGACATGAATTACCTGGCGGCGGCGGAGAATGCCGGTGCCGATGTTCGTCCTCTGCATCATGTGCGCACCATTCGGGCTATGCAGGGCGGCGGCTATGAAGTGCTGGCCCGTGACCTGGAGGGTCATTGCTGGCGACGTTTCAAGGCGGAGAAAGTGATCGTGGCCGCCGGCTCCATGGGGTCCACGGAATTGCTGCTGCGCTGCCGGGATCAATACAAGACCTTGCCGAAACTCAGCCGCAAGCTGGGCCATAACTGGTCCTGCAATGGCGACTTTGCCACCATGGCTTTCTACGACGAGCGCCGGGTTTCGCCCACTCGCGGGCCCACCATCACCAGCGCCATCGACTATCTGGATGGCTCCGATGGCGGGGCGCGCTACTTTGTCGAAGATGGCGGCGTGCCGGATATCCTCGGCAGCTGGATGGAACGGCTGGGAAAAGATCCGCGATTCGCAGGTACCCGGCTGGGCGCTGCCATGGTCGAATACGGTGACAGCAGTGACCCCTTTGCGAAGATGATGCCCTGGTTCGGACAGGCCATGGATGATCCCGGCGGCCGTTTCTCTCTGGGGCGTCGTTGGTACTGGCCCTGGAAAAAAGACCGCCTGAAACTGGACTGGGATTACCGCCAGGCAGAAAAAGCGGTGCAGGCCCTTGCCGACAGGCATCTGGCCCTGACCGCCGCCACTGGCGGCAAGCCCATGACTCCAGCCACATGGAACTGGTTCAAGGATCTGGTGACCCCTCACCCTCTGGGGGGCTGCAATATGGCGGATTCTGTGGAACAGGGCGTGGTAGATCACCGGGGAGAGGTGTTCAACTACCCCAATCTGTTTGTGATTGATGGTGCCATGGTGCCCCGTGCATTGGGCTTGAATCCGTCGCGGACCATCGCTGCACTGGCGGAATATGCTGCCAGTCAGATGGGTTGAGGTTCGCCTGGGGCGCGCGCTCAAACCCCGCTGGACGATGACTGACCCTGCTGACCCAGATCGCCACATGGGGAAGGCAGCAACAACGAGAGAGGACGCCACAATGGCCGACGCCCGTTTTCATATTGTGTTTACCGGTCAACTGGTGAAAGGCTCGGACCTTGCCACCGTGAAGGCCAACCTGGGAAAAATTTTCAAGATGGAGGCCCCGCGGGTGGAGAAGCTGTTCTCCGGCCAGCCTGTGGTGCTGAAAAAGGATGCGGATCAGGCCACTGCCATGAAATTCCGGGCGGTACTGAAACAGGCCGGTGCCGAGTGCGAATTGCGCCCGGTGGCAGAAGCCGCGACGCCGCCGTCAGCCCCACAACCGTCGGCGCCTGTCCGTGACACGGCGGCCGCGGTCCGAACGGACAGCCAGGGGGATGCGCAGGCCTCAACGGGCGAGCTGGAAACGGTGGGCACGATCCGCACCGGTGGCACCGGATTTTCCGGCGCTTTTTCTGTGGCGGAGGTTGGCGCAAAAATGGATAACAGCGACAAGAAGGCACCCCCGCCAGCACCGGATGTCAGCCACTTGAGCATGGCACAGGCCGGCGAGGTACTGGGTCAGAAAAAAGAGGAAAAAGCGCCCGTGGTTCCGGATATCAGCCACCTTTCCCTCAAGGATGACTGAGGCCTCCGGCCCGTCATGATCAGGGGCTGGATGCGGACTGGAAGATCGGTTCGTTGCGATCGTCGCCCTCCAGCCGTTCCAGCAGTCTTTGCCGACTTTGCAGTGCCGGGTAAACTGGACTGTCGGGCGAGATCGAAATCTCCAGGGTCTGCATCAATTCCCGGGCACCATGGATATCCCGCTGGCGGATCATTCTCTCCAGTTGCGCAAAGGCTTCGTTATTCGTGGCCAGGGAATCAAGCGCGTTCTGTTGTTGCGGGTTGTCGGTGAGCTGGCGGGCACGGCGTATGGCCACCTTGGCTGCGCGGGTGTCACCAAGGTCAAGCAACTGTCGGATCACGTCGTAATGTTTACTGAGATCCACCGGTGAGGGATCCGCGCTTTCCGGCTCGGCGTGCCCCGAGGGGGCCGGTGGCGTGGCGTGTGCAGGCGCCATCTGGCTGGCAGCCCCATCCTCGCTCAGGGTCAGGGTCCAGGTTCCCAGCTGACAGCCACTTTGGGTAGAAACCTGGACCTGCCACTGACCGCCCACGGCCAGGTCAAGGCCGGCAAAGGTCTTCGATGACCAGGTGCGCCAGTAGTCCGAACCTACCGCCAGGGTGACATCGACGATAGCGTCACCGTTGTAGGACCAGGTGTGATGCAGCTGCTGGCCATTGCCACCCTGGATGGCAGTGAAAAACAGCAGTTCATTGGCTGAAAGTGGGGCGGTTGCCAATGAGGAAACGGGTTCGCGATTTTCCACGTCGGTTGTGAAAGCCGCACTGACCAAGGTGGGGCAAGGGTTGTTGGTGGCTGTTTCAGCGAAGGCCAGTGCCGGAATCAGCAGGCCGGTGACAATGCAGATGCGCACCTTGATTTCCCCCCAGAGTGTTATCGGGCTGCCGCTTTGTAAGAAGCGTTTTTGGGATCGCGGCAGCGCTTACCTCAAGACTAGTCGGAGAGAAGCAACAAGGCGCAGAACTGTGTCACGTTAGCGGGGAAGGTTCCCTAAGCGGGGTCCTCTCCCTGATCAGGGCCATGGAATACCAGGTAGAGCTCTTCCAGAATCTCCGGAACACTCAGGGCCATTTGCCGGACAACCTGGGTGTTGTCCCAGAGCGTGTCCAGGGCTTCGTCATCATCCACGCCGGAGATCAGGATAAAGGGCAGCAGCAATTGCGCCATCTGTTCTTCATCGTCCTGGTACCAGGCTTGCTCATCCACGAACACCCCGGTCATGAAGCCGGCACACCAGCTTGCCAGGTCCTGGCCGTCATCGTCCTGGTACGGGTCCAGCAGGCAGGGCAGGTTGATGGCATCGCCGCCCAGCAACTGGGTGACCAGCCGCTCTTTGAGACGGTTGAGGGCATCACAGACTTCCTCGGGAACCGGCATCTCCAGCTCCGCCGCATAGTCTACGGTCTCCGCCTCTGGTCCTACGGCCAGCGCGCATAACATGCCGTGGATTTCCGTCCAGGTGGGTGCGTCATCACCCTGGTCCTGGAAATATTGGCGAACGGTATTTTTAAGGCTGGGATTGGTGATATCTGACATGGAGTCCTCCGCTGGCCGCAAGCATACCGGGAGTTGTTCAGGGGCTCCAGGCATTCCCGGTGTTTGGCTCAGGGCAGGCTGATGATCCGGTCTCGGCCGTGGGATTTTGCCTCATACAAGGCGGTATCGGCCCGCTTGGTTAACTGATCCGCCGTTTCCCCTTCCTGAAAGGCGGTGAGACCGGCAGAAAAGGTCGTCTGTAGCGATGGAGCAAAATCGTAATGCTGTTCTGAAAACTGCTGGCGCAGGCGCTCAAGGGCCGCTTCGCAGGCGCTCTGCGAGGCATGGGGGAACAGCACCACAAATTCCTCTCCCCCGTAGCGGGCCAGCAGGTCCGACTTGCGCAGACTCTGGCTGGCGATCCGGCCAAAGCGGCTAAGGACTTCGTCGCCACTGTGATGGCCGTGGTTGTCGTTGACCTGCTTGAAATGGTCCAGGTCGATAATCGCCAGGTGGAGGCTGGTGTGGTTACGGTTGGCCAGGGAGATTTCCTCTTCCAGCCGTTCCAGGAAATGGCGGCGGTTGTACAGGCCGGTGAGATCATCGCGGACGGCAATGGCTTCCAGGCGTCGATGGGCGTCGCGCAGATTTTCCCGCTGGTCCCTGACCCGGGTCTGCAAATTGTGGATATAGCCCCCCATGTAAATGAACCAGCAGAGAATCAGGGCAAGAATGATCCAGTGTCCGATCAGAAACGAAAAAATGGCCTGCTGGGGGGTTTCCCGCCATTCGTAGATCTGTAGCAGGGTGAAACAGAGCAGGGTAAAACCTGCCATGGCCATCTGGCGGCGCCGATCCAGGGCGAAGATGCCGAACGTCATGACCATGAAGTAGATGCTCAGCATGGCGCCGCGCAACTCCCGGGTGTAGTGAAGGATCACTGTGGTCAGTACGATCCCCGTGGCCATCTGCACAATGGTCAGGCTGGGGTCGGCGAAGCGCTCACTGAGCCCGCTGCGAATGATCAGGAAAAACACCAGATTGATGGCAAAAAGGACCGAAAAGAGGGTCAGGTGGGGGGTATCGGGAGCAAAGGCGCTGAGCTCGACACCGATGATGGTTCCCGCCCACAACAGGCAATAGGAATAAAGAGCCATGATCTGGCGGCGCAGGCGGATGGCCCGTTCCGGTGGGTCGGCGGGGATCAGGGTAAACACGTAAGAAACACAATCCTGTAGCTGGCCTGATGGCTTTTTTTCGACTTTACCGTTTTTCTCATCCCGGGTCACAGTGATGTCATTGTGAGAGGTAGACATAAGCTGACAGACTGTGTTGCGTAAAACAATCGTTTGATTGGTTGTGTTAACCCGACACTCTGAGGCCAGACCATGTCGACCCCACTGTTCGATCTCACGCTGACAGAAGAGCAGCGTATTACCCGCGAGAGCATGCGGCGTCTCGCCCGCGATACCTTGTCAAACCAGGCCAGAGCTGCCGACGACGCTGCGGCGGCGGATGCGGGCCTGCTCGATGCCATTAGCGGTTTTGGTCTGGCATTGATGCCAATGCCGGAAGCCCTGGGGGGAGTGGGAATGCCCCGTTCGCCGCTCTCCAATGCCCTGGCCGTGGAAGACCTGGCTCAGGGTGACATGTCCCATACCTTGGCGGCGCTCCAGCCCCTGTCTGCGGTGAATGCGCTGATGGATTTTGCTGACGAGCAGCAGCAGGAGCGCTGGTTGACGGCGTTGGCATCCGAAACCTTCGTTGGCGCCGCCGTGGCCCTCAATGAACCCCGTGCCACCTTCGAACCGACGATGCCGGCCACAACAGCCCGTAAAGAAAGCGATGGTTATACGCTGAACGGTGTGAAAAGCCTGGTGCCCATGGCGGGCCAATGTCAGTGGTTCGTGGTGATCGCTGCCACGGAGAGTGAGGTGGCGGCGTTTGTGGTGCCGGCGGATGCCCCGGGCCTGACCATTGCTGCCGAGGCTTGCATGGGGTTGCGCAGCGCCAATACGGCCACGCTGACCCTGGAAAACGTCAGGGTTCCGGCCCATGACCGGTTGCCGCACTTTGATCTGGATCGTCTGCTGGGCTTGAGCCGTATTGGGCAATGTGCCATGGCCGTGGGTTGCTGTCAGGCGGTCATGGAATACGCCATTCCCTACGTGAAAGAGCGCAAGGCCTTCGGTGAACCCATTGCCTGGCGTCAGTCTGTGGCCTTTATGGTGGCGAATATGGGCATCGAGATCGAAGGCATGCGTCTGATGATGTTGCGTGCCGCCAGCCGCGCGGAGCAGGGACTGGATTTCCACAGGGAGGCCTATCTGGCCCAGCTGCAGTGCATGGAAAAAGCCATGGAGATTGGTACCAACGGCATCCAGCTGTTCGGTGGTGCCGGCTTTGTGCGCGATTACCCGCTGGAAATGTGGTACCGCAACCTGCGCAGCATCGCCGTGTTGCACGGCAGCCTGATGGTATAGGAGAGAGACATGATCAACCTGGAAATCCCGGCCAAGCTCCAACAGGTCCAGCAGATGGCCCAGCAACTGGCGGCGGGTGTCTTTCGTCCCATTGCCCGTAAATACGACGCCATCGAGCACTGCGACACCCCGGAAGAACTGAAACCCGTGGCACAGATGATGGCGGCCATGCCCCGCGGCAGCGGCGGCAAGGGCGGTGGCGACGAGATCAAAAATGGCAGCAACATGACCGGCATCCTGGCGGTGGAAGCCATGTGCTGGGGGGATGTGGGCCTCATGCTCTCGATCCCGGGCTCAGGGCTTGGCAATGCGGCCGTCATGGCGGTGGGCACCCCGGAGCAGAAAGAAAAATACGGCAAGCTCTACTGTGCCATGGCCATCACTGAGCCGGGTGCCGGCTCGGATTCCGCCGCCGTCAGCACCACTGCCGAACTGGACGGTGACGAGTGGGTCCTCAACGGCGAGAAAATCTACTGCACCGCCGGCCAGCGCTGCGACGCGGTGGTGGTCTGGGCGACACTGGATAAATCCCTGGGCAAGGCGGCGATCAAATCCTTTATTGTCCCCCGCGATAACCCGGGCCTCCAGCTGGTGCGGGTGGAAGACAAGATGGGCCTGCGGGTGTCCGATACCGCGGCGCTGTCTTTCAATAACTGCCGCATTCCCAAGGACCATATTCTCGGTTCTGCGGAGATCGGTGACACCGAGGAAGCCCGCAAGAAGGCATTCGGTGGGGTTATGCAGACCTTTGATAACACCCGGCCGCAAGTGGCTGCCATGGCCCTGGGTGTGGCCCGTGCTGCGTTGGAAATTACCCGGGAAATATTTGAAAAAGAAGGGGTTGGCGCTGATTTCTCGAAACAACCTTATAACTCTACGGCCCGGGAGCTGGAACTTTACCGCCTGGAAGCCGACCTGGAAGCGGCCCGGCTGATGACCCTCAAGGCAGCCTGGATGGCCGACAATGACCAGCCCAATTCCAAGGAGGCTTCCATGTGCAAGGCCAAGGCCGGGCGCATGGGCAACGACGTCACCCTCAAGTGTGTGGCCCTGTGCGGCGAGCTGGGTTATTCCGAGCGGACTCTGCTGGAAAAGCTGGCCCGGGATTCCAAGATTATCGACATCTTCGAAGGTACCCAGCAGATCCAGCAGTTGATCGTCGCGCGGCACCTGCTGGGGCTGTCCTCCAAAGAACTGAAATAAATAGCGACAAGGCTGCTGTAGGAGCACCACTTGAGGTGCGAACCGCACGCAGTGCGGGATTGACCAAAGGGCGATCAGGCGTTTCAGGGCTCGCCAGTTGTATGCAGGTTAGTCTGTAAGCTAAAGCATGCCACGGCCGGTTCGCGCCTCGAGAGGCGCTCCTACAGCGGCTGTGTAGTTGGCGTATTTGGCGTTTCAGTCTTTGGATTTCCTGTCCATAGCATTACCCTTGCGGTGTCTTTTCACTTCAAGGAGCGTGTTAGATGGCCGAAACGCTGGCTGGCAAGGTGGTATGGATTACCGGAGCATCCTCCGGCATTGGCGAGGCAGTGGCGAAGGAATATGCCCGACGCGGCGCAACGCTGGTGCTTTCTGCCCGCCGGGAAGCGGAGCTGCAACGGGTCCGCGAGGGGCTGGTCAACAGTGATGATCACCTGGTCCTGCCGCTGGATCTGGCGGATAGCGGCGCCATGCCTGCGGCGGTGGAGGCCGTGCGTAACCGCTTTGATCGCCTGGATCAGGTGATCCATAACGGCGGCATCTCCCAGCGTTCCCTGGTGGCGGATACTGATCTTGAGGTGGATCGGCGCATCATGGAGGTGAATTTCTTCGGGGCGGTGGCATTGACCAAGGCGGTGCTGCCCTGGCTGAAAGAGCAGGGCAGTGGCCGGTTTGTGGTGGTCACCTCGCTGGTGGGTGAGTTGCCCACGCCCCTGCGCAGCGCCTACAGCGCCAGCAAGCATGCCCTGCATGGGTTCTTCGAATCCCTGCGTGCGGAAGAGTACGATGCCGGAATCCGGGTGACCCTGGTGATGCCCGGCTTTATCCGTACCAATGTCTCGCTCAATGCGCTCACTGCGGATGGTTCCGCCCAGGGCAGTATGGACGAGGCCCAGGAAGCCGGTATTCCCCCTGAAGAATGCGCCGAACGGCTGGTGAAGGCCGTGCAGCGTGGCCGTGATCAGGTTATCATCGCCGGCCGCGAAGGGGCGGGCGTCTACCTGAAACGCTGGAGCCCCGCGCTGTACCGCCGATTGATCCGCAAAATGAAGGTGACGTAATGTCTGTGGACGCCCTGGACGCCAAACAACGGACCCGCCTCAACAAGTTGCAGAAGAAGCTGCGGCGTGAGGTCGGTCGTGCCATTGCCGATTTCAATATGATCGGTGAGGGCGACAAGGTGATGGTATGCCTGTCCGGCGGCAAGGATTCCTACACCATGCTGGAAATCCTGCGCAATCTGCAGCATTCGGCACCGGTGAATTTCGAGCTGGTGGCGGTGAACCTGGACCAGAAGCAGCCAGGCTTCCCGGAGCATGTACTGCCCGAATACCTGGAAAAGGAAGGGGTGGCCTACCACATCCTGGAAAAGGACACCTATTCCATCGTCAAGGAGAAGGTCCCCGAGGGCAAAACCACCTGTGGTCTGTGTTCCCGCCTGCGCCGGGGCAGCCTGTACGGGTTTGCCGAGGAAATCGGCGCCAACAAGATCGCCCTGGGCCATCACCGTGACGACATCATTGAAACCCTGTTCCTGAACATGTTCTACGGCGGCAAGATGAAAGCCATGCCGCCCAAGCTGCGCAGCGACGATAACCGCAATATCGTCATTCGCCCGCTGGCCTACTGTCGGGAAAAGGACATTATCGCGTTTTCCAACTTCAAGGATTTCCCGATCATTCCCTGCAATCTGTGCGGCTCCCAGGAAAACCTGCAACGGCAGGTGATCAAGGAGATGCTCAACAAGTGGGACCGGGACCAGCCCGGGCGCATCGAGAACATCTTTGCCGCGATCCAGAATATCGCCCCCTCCCAATTGGCCGATACCCGTCTGTTTGATTTCGAGAACCTGGAAGACGGCCAGCAGCAGGGCGGCGAACAGGCCCATCGGCTGGATGTGGTCAACCTGTTCGGTTGATCAAAAAAGCAACGATTTTCCCTGATTTGCCACTAAACATGATTCACGGCCACGTTTCCGGTAAAATGCCCGCGCCTTTTTGCGGGGCTGTCCATCGGATGGCCATGTAACCGTTTCCCCGGGCTTCTGTGATTTCCTCCGAGCTCACTGACGTGAGATCGACCCTTGGGTTTTCGCTGAATGTCCCGATTAACCAAGACTCTCTCGACCAGAAGGGTAGGAGCACCATGACCGATCGTATTCAGAAGGGTAGCCTCGAAATCGCTGCCGAACTCCATGATCTGGTAGTCAACGAGATTGCGCCGGGCACCGGCGTGGACCCGGAACACTTCTGGGCCGAGCTGGAAAGCATCCTCAAGGACCTGGCGCCCAAGAACAAGGCGCTGCTGGAAAAGCGTGAAACCATCCAGGCGCAACTGGATGAGTGGTACAAGGCCCGTAAAGGCCAGGCCATCGACATGGCCGAGTACAAGCAGTTCCTGACCGAGATCGGCTACCTGTTGCCGGAAGGCGACGACTTCAAGGTCACCACCGAAAATGTGGATGACGAGATCGGCACCATCGCCGGCCCGCAGCTGGTGGTACCGGTGAAGAATGCCCGCTTCGCCCTGAACGCGGCCAATGCCCGCTGGGGCAGCCTGTACGATGCCCTGTACGGCACCGACGTGATTTCCGATGAAGGCGGCGCCGAGAAAGGCGGTGCCTACAACCCCAAGCGTGGCGCCAAGGTGATCGCCTGGGCCCGCGACTTCCTGGATAACTATTTCCCCCTGGCCAGCGGCTCCCACAAGGACAGCACTGGCTACGCCATCGTCGATGGCAAGCTGGAAGTGTCTCTGGGCGGTGACAAGAGCGGCCTGAAAGACGAGTCCCAGCTGCAGGGCTACGTGGGCGATGCGGCGGCTCCGTCCGGCATCCTGCTCAAGCACAACAACCTGCATGCGGAAATCCAGATCGACGCCAGCCACCCGATTGGTGCTGAAGACGCGGCGAACATGAAGGATGTGCTGCTGGAATCCGCCATCACCACCATCCAGGACTGCGAAGACTCCGTGGCTGCCGTGGATGCGGAAGACAAGGTCGAGGTGTACCGCAACTGGGCCGGCCTGATGAAGGGCGACCTGCAGGAATCCTTCGAGAAGGGCGGCAAGACCATGACCCGTGCCATGAACCCGGATCGCGAGTACACCGCCCTGGACGGCTCCACGCTGACCCTGCACGGCCGCTCCCTGCTGCTGGTTCGTAACGTGGGCCACCTGATGACCAACCCGGCCATCCTGATGAACGGGGAAGAGACTCCGGAAGGCATCATGGACGGCATGGTGACCGTACTGGCGGGTCTGCATGACCTGAAGAAGCTCAATAAACTGAGCAACAGCCGCACCGGTTCCATGTACATCGTGAAGCCGAAGATGCACGGCCCGGAAGAAGTGGCCTTCGCCGTTGAGCTGTTCGAGCGTGTAGAAAAAGCCTTAGGTTTGGCTCCTAACACCTTGAAAATTGGCATTATGGACGAAGAACGCCGCACCACCGTCAACCTGAAGGAGTGTATCCGTCAGGCCAAGGAGCGTGTGATCTTCATCAACACCGGCTTCCTGGATCGTACCGGTGACGAAATGCACACTTCCATGGAAGCGGGCCCCATGGCGCGCAAGGGCGACATGAAAGCCCTGCCGTGGATCAACGCCTACGAAGACTGGAACGTGGATATCGGCCTGGAGTGCGGCCTGCCGGGCCACGCCCAGATCGGCAAGGGCATGTGGCCCAAGCCGGACGAGATGGCCGAGATGATGGCCACCAAGGCTGGTCACCCGAAAGCCGGTGCCAACTGCGCCTGGGTACCGTCCCCGACCGCCGCTACCCTGCACGTGACCCATTACCACGAAGTGAACGTGGCCCAGGTGCAGAAAGAGCTGGCCAACCGCAAGCGTGCCTCCCTGGACGACATCCTCACCGTGCCGCTGCTCACCCGTGAGCTGTCCGCCGAGGAGATCCAGCAGGAGCTGGATAACAACGCCCAGGGTATTCTGGGTTACATGGTGCGCTGGATCGACCAGGGCGTCGGCTGTTCCAAGGTGCCGGACATCAATGATGTGGGCCTGATGGAAGACCGCGCCACCCTGCGTATCTCCAGCCAGCACGTGACCAACTGGCTGCACCACGGCATCACCAACCAGGAACAGGTGATGGAAACCCTGAAGCGCATGGCCGAAGTGGTCGATCGTCAGAACGCCAACGATCCGCTGTACGTGCCCATGGCCAAGGACTTCGACAACTCCGTCGCATTCCAGGCAGCGGTAGAACTGGTGTTCGAGGGCTGCTCCCAGCCCAGCGGCTACACCGAGCCGGTTCTGCACCGTCGTCGCCGTGAGCTGAAGAACAACGGTTAACAGTGAATAATTAACAGTTAACAGCGACGCGTTCTCGTGTCGCGGTTCTTGAAAGCAAAGAGGCCGCGCCCAATCGTTGGGCGCGGCCTCTTGCGTTTTAATCCCTGCCTGTTGTTCGCCGCGTAACTGTTCACTGTTAACTATTCACTGATCTCCACCATCACTTCCAACGGCAGATTGACTTGCTGGCTGCTGCTCTGCACCCCGCCGATACCACGCTGGTCCTGTTGGCGGTCTACGCGGATGCTGCCCATGGGTTGCCAGACACCCGGCTGTAGCCGCAGGGTGGTGCCGCTGGATTGGGTGTATGCCACGCCCTGGTCGCCCGGTTGGTCGTAGCGCTGGCGGATCTGCAGGACGACGCTGCCGTCCGGGGTCAGTTGTGGGACTACCTGAATTCCCTGTTGCAGCTCGGCAAACACGGTGCCGTAATAGCCGCCGCCGAGGGCGAGCAGGGTGCCCTGGCTGATATGGGCCGGGTAACCGCTGAGGGTGCGGATCCGGTAATGGTCCTGCTGGCTTGTCTGGCGCTGACTCTGTTGAATGCGAATGTCGCCGGAGACACCGCCGGGTATTTGCCCCTGGATGCGGGTATTCACACCGTGCCGTTGTTCACTGCTGCTGCCATGGCGGCGCAGATGGACAACCAGCGCAGAGGGCGTGGCTTCCAGGCTGCTCAACGCCTGCTCCAGCTCTGCCATATTGCTATCGGTGGTGCGAATGATCAGTTTGCCCTGGTAGGCCCGCACACTGCCTCCAGGCGGCAGCAGGGGTTCGATCACGGGAAGCAGGGCGGGGGCGTCCGGGCGTGGCAGGACATGGATTCGCAGGTTATCCGCTGCCGCGGGTACGACCAGCACCAGTAACAGCAAGAACACCAGGGTTCGGCAAACGTGAATGCTTCTTTCCATGACCGGCTCCCGCGGACTTTTTCTCACTGTACCATGGCGGTTCCACTGCGCATGGTGAGAGGATCACAGGCATAATGGCCGCCGCCTGTGAACAACCCCAGAGTTGCCATGTTTGCCAACAGCCGAAGCGTTACCACCAACCAGACCTCCATCCATGACGACCTGGATCGGGTGGTCCGCCGTCATCTGCAGCACCCCTGGCGCGCCCCCATTGCCGATCATGATGTCCAGGCATTTCGCCGATTGCAGCAATGGCGTGATGCGCAGGGCAGTGAGAGACCCCTGATGCTGGATTCCGGTTGTGGCACCGGCCGCTCGTCCCGTGCGCTGGCCAGCCAGAATCCGAATGCCCTGGTGGTCGGCGTGGACCAGTCCGCCGTGCGGCTGGACCGGGCGACAAGGCGGTTTGAGACCCTTCCTGACAACCTGTTGTTGCTGCGGGCCGATTGCGCTGGCCTGTGGCGGCTGATGGCCGGAGAGGGCTGGCAACTTCACCGCCACCAGATTCTCTATCCCAACCCCTGGCCCAAAAGCGCCCATCTCAAGCGGCGCTGGCACGGTCACCCGGTGTGGCCCACCTTGCTGTCTCTGGGTGGGGAGCTGGAAATGCGCAGTAACTGGCCCCTGTATCTGCAAGAAGTGCAGGCGGCGCTGCAGATCAGTGGTATCCAGGCGACATTGTCCGCGTTGCCAGAACAACACGAGCCGTTGACGGATTTCGAGGAAAAATATCAGGCCAGCGGGCAGCTGAACTGGCGGCTGACAGCGAGTCTGTAACCCGGCCTTCCGGCACGGCAGGCCCAGCTGGCCGGGCATCCTCCGCGAGCGAGGCGCCTACAGGCGTAGCTCCCTCAACTCGGTTGAATGGAAGGCGCGCTCCCATTGCTCCTGAAACTGCCGCGCCAGTCGAGGCGCCCTGGGCAGCCGGTGGGCACACAGGTCCAGCCGGGCGGGCCGGGGCCAGCCGCTGGCTTCAAACAGGCCGGTGTTGTCACCGATGGCAAAGCAAAGCTGGCCATCCCTGTCATCGTCCTGGCTCTGGCGAAGCTGGATACGGGAAGGCAGCCTGCGCGCCAGGTGGATCAGGCGGTGGCCGTTGCGGATTGCGTCGTCCTGGCTGTCGTACTGAATGCGAATATCCACTCTTTCACTGCTCAATCCCAGCTGCTTGAGAGCATCGCAGACGACCCGGTCGGCGGTCAGGTTATCCAGCGAGGGCACCCGCAGCCACAGGCTGCGGCGGCAGGCCAGGATCAAGCTGGCCAGCGCCGTGCCGGCCTCGTGGAATTCCGGGTGGTGCAGGGTGTCGTCGTCACCGATGACAAAAGGCATCAGACCAGGGGTTTGAACATCTGGCGGTGGGGGATATTGGCATCCATGAAGATGCCGCCGGACACTGCAAAACCGGCCGCTTCGTAGAAGCTGGTGGCGTGGGTCTGGGCGTGCAGAAAGATTTCTTCCATACCCTTGGCGCGGGCGGCTTCTTCCGCCGCGACCAGCAGGGAACTGCCAACCCCGTTGTTGCGTTGCTCGGAGAGCACACACAGACGGCTGATCTGCCCGGTCGGCAGCAGACGGATACAACCCACCGGGTTTTGTTCCCGGTCCAGGGCCAGAAAATGGACGGCGTTATCGTCTTCGCCATCCCACTCCAGCTCTTCGGGAACATGTTGCTCGTTGATAAAGACCTTCTGGCGAAGGGCTCGCAGGGCGCTTTCGTGTTCGTCCCAGCGGGTCTCGATAATGCTGATAGCCATAGGGGTCTCGTTATAGTGGGGCGAAGAAGCCCTGTTCAATCCAGTCATGTAGCAATTCACTCCCGGCTGGCTGCATTACCGCATCCAGCGCGTCACGGGTATAGCAGCGCTGGCGGGCCAGCAGCTGTACCAGTGGTCGTTGTTGTTCTGTCAGTGAGTAGGGCTCACCGTTTAACCAGGCAATGTTGCCCTGCAAAATCAGGCGCACACTACCATGGCGCACCAGGGCGATCGATGGATCGCGGTGGCGAATATGGGCATCATCGACGGCAAATTCAAGTCCATCCAGCCGGGGCGTGGACAGCCAGCGATAAACTGCACGCTCAATGGCCGCCGGGTTGAGCAGGTCCAGGGCGCCGCGAATCAGTTGCTGCCGGTCTGCATCGGCCAGTACTGACGGGTCTCCCGTCACTGGCCGGTCCGGGTCGGTGAACAGTTCGCTGTCCGCATCGGCCAGACATTCACCGGCAATTTCCGCCATTAGCATCTGGTAATCCGGGGCCCGGAAGCCCACCGACCAGGTGATGCAGTCACTGTCTTCGGCGACCCCATGGTGAGCTACGCCGGGTGGCAGGTAGAGCACATCACCGGGATTGGCCACGAACGCTTCCCGCACCGGCATATCGGCCAGTAACTTCAGATCAGGGTGCGGCAGTTTCGGCGTTTTGTCGTCGCAGATATCACCGATCTGCCAGCGGCGGCTGCCGGCGGCCTGGATCAGGAATACGTCATAGCGGTCGTAGTGGGGCCCCACGCTGCCACCCTTGGCGGCATAGCTCATCATGATGTCTTCCAGACGCCAGTTGGGCAGGAAGGCAAAACTGTCCAGCAGCAGGGACACATCGGTGAGATAGTGATCCACGGACTGTACCAGCAGGGTCCAGTCCCGCTCACCCAGCTCGGCAAACACGGTTTCCTCGAACGGGCCCTGTTTCAGTTCCCAGCTGCCACCGGCAGAGCCGCGAATGATGCGCGCTTCCACGTTGTCTTCCAGCGCCAGCCCGGCCAGGGTGTCCGCGTCTGGCTCATCCAGGCCGCTGGCGGCGCCGGGCATGAACAGGGGCTTTTTCTGCCAGTAGTCCCGCAAAAACGCTGCCGGCTTCATGGGCAGAGTGAAGCGCGGCAGAGTCAGGGCTGACTGGCCCGGAGCGTCGGTCATCAGATATTGCGCGCTTGCTGGGGCGCATTGCCGATGTAGCTGCCCGGGGTCATGGCCAGCAGGATTTCCTTGGCTTCGTCAGGAATCGCCAGATCATTGATAAAGGCGGTCAGGGTGTCCTGGTTGATACCGTCCTTGCCACGGGTCAGGGCCTTGAGTTTTTCGTAGGGCTTCTCGATACCGTAGCGGCGCATGACCGTCTGGATTGGCTCGGCCAGCACTTCCCAGGCCGCATCCAGATCCGCATTCAGGCGGGCCGGGTTCACTTCCAGTTTGCCAATACCTTTCAGGCTGGCTTCGAAGGCGATCAGGCTGTGTGCCAGGCCCACACCCACGTTGCGCAGCACGGTGGAGTCGGTCAGGTCACGCTGCCAGCGGGAAACCGGCAGCTTGGCCGCCAGATGATCCATGATGGCGTTGGCCAGGCCCAGGTTGCCTTCGGAGTTTTCGAAGTCGATGGGGTTGACCTTGTGCGGCATGGTGGAGGAGCCCACTTCGCCTTCCACGGTCTTCTGCTTGAAGTAGCCCAGGGAAATATAGCCCCACACGTCACGGTCAAAATCGAGCAGGATAGTGTTGAAGCGCATCAGGGCGTGGAAGTACTCGGCCACGCAGTCGTGTGGCTCGATCTGGGTGGTGTAGGGATTGAAAGTGAGGCCCAGGCCTTCCACAAAACGGCGGGCAAAGGCTTCCCAGTCCACATCCGGGTAAGCGGACAGGTGGGCGTTGTAGTTGCCCACGGCACCGTTGATCTTGCCCAGCAGCGCCACAGCGGCAAACTGGTCCCGCTGGCGTTGCAGGCGGGCCACCACATTGGCCATTTCCTTGCCCACGGTGGTGGGGGAGGCGGACTGGCCATGGGTCCGTGACAGCATGGGCTGATCCGCCTGGGCATGGGCCTGACGACGGATGGCGCTGATTACCTGGTCCATCTTCGGCAGCAGGATTTCCCGGGCTTCCTTGAGCATCAGGGAGTAGGACAGGTTGTTGATGTCCTCACTGGTGCAGGCGAAGTGAACGAATTCGCTCATGCCGGCAAGCTCTTCGTGTTCGGCCATCTGTTCCTTGATGAAGTATTCCACCGCCTTCACGTCATGGTTGGTGGTGGCTTCGATGGCCTTGATGCGTTCGGCATGCTCCACATCGAAGTCGCGGGTTATACCGCGCAGATGCCAGGCAGCCTGGCCGCTCATCAATGGCACTTCGGGGATGTTCTTGTCGTGGGCGAGCTGTTCCAGCCAGCTCACTTCCACGTGCACGCGGAAGCGGATAAGGCCGTATTCACTGGTGGTTTGGCGCAGGGCATCCACCTTGCCGGCATAGCGGCCATCGACCGGTGAAATGGCATTCAAAGAGGTAAGGCTGGACATGGAAATAGCTCCCGAATCGTTTCCGTGAGGGTAAAAGCGGCGCAATGATACCGTAAAACCGCAAAGGCTGCGTTGTTGTTTGCCGGGTTAGCGGATGCTCCCTGTAGGCGCCCCGCTTGAGGGGCGAACCGAGCGAAGCGAGGCAACAGAGCGTGATGGCTGCGGCAAGCGTTCCTGGAGATATGCAGGCTTCTGATTCGCCTGATCGCCCTTCGGACGATTTCCGCGCTACCGCGCGGTTCGCGGCTCATACCCGCGGGGCACAGAGAGCGCCGATCCTGCAAGTAGCTTTAAGAGTGACCTATAGGTTATTGATATCTATGGACTCTATGGCACTTAAAAGCCGTTTCCTCTGGAACAGCAACTGCCAGCGGCGGCCGCCGAGCTGGTGCCAGAGGAAGGCGGCGCGCACCCCGGCCAGAAACAGGGCGCGAACCCGGGCGGCCTTGTTTTCGTCCTGCAGGTGGGCGGGTTCCCCCTTCACCTGGATGCGAAAGCGGAAGGTGCCCAGGGTATCCACATAGATGCCGGCCAGGCGGTGGCAGAAGGCATCATCCCGCACACTGCTGAAATGGGCCTGTTGTCCATCCAGCGCCTTGAGTCGATGGCGCAGGATATTCACGGTGTCATCGCTCTTGCGCAGCTTGGCGGCCAGGTGCAGCAAGGCGAGGCCATAATTGAGTGGCCGCAGGTTGCCACCGGCGGAGTCCCGGTTGAGGCTGCGGTTAAGGAGGCTGACGCCATCACGAAGCAGGGCAGGCTGCGGATAAATGGCGTCAAAGCTGTCCGCGTCCAGGGCCATGACGCCCTGCATCAGGGCCTCAAAGGCGCGCGGTTCGCAGTCACCGCGAAGGGCGATGTCGTCGGCCAGCTGGGCGGCCTGAAAGACCGCGGCCAGGGCCAGAAGCTGTTGCTGTTGCGGGTTGAAGCGTTCGCTCATGCCGTTTCCTCAATGACAGCGCCACCCAGGCACAGGGGGCCATCGTAGAACACCACGGACTGGCCCGGCGTGACGGCACGCTGGGGCTCATCAAAGACCACATGGACGCGGCCATCCCCGGCATCGCTGACGGTGCAGGCCTGATCCGGTTGCCGATAGCGGGTCTTGGCGGTGAGCCTGGCGGGCAAGGCCGGGGCTGCCAGGGCAACCCACTGCATGGGAGCGCTGGTCAGTTCGCGGCTGTAAAGCAATGGGTGATCGGTGCCTTGCACGGCGATCAGGACGTTGCGGTCAAGATCCTTGCCGGCCACATACCAGGGGGCATCGCCGGCGTTGGCGAGACCACCAATGCCCAGCCCCTGGCGCTGGCCCAGGGTGTAATACATGAGGCCATCGTGGTCACCGATCACATTGCCATGATCGTCCTCGATCTTGCCGGGCTGGGCGGGCAGGTACTGTTCAAGAAAATCCTTGAAGCGGCGCTCGCCGATAAAGCAGATCCCGGTGGAGTCCTTCTTCTTGTGATTGGCAAAGCCCTTTTCTTCGGCGATGCGCCGCACTTCCGGCTTTTCCAGATCCCCCAAGGGGAACAGGGTGCGCGCGAATTTGTGGTGATCCACGGCATGGAGGAAGTAGGTCTGGTCCTTGTTGGTATCCACCGCGCGTAGCAAGCGGCCCTTGCCGTCGTGGCTCACCCGGGAATAATGGCCGGTGGCGATGTAGTCAGCCCCCAGGGTGATGGCGTGATCCAGAAAGGCCTGGAATTTGATTTCCTTGTTGCAGAGGATGTCCGGGTTGGGGGTGCGCCCGGCCTTGTACTCGGCAAGAAAGTGCTCGAAGACACGGTCCCAGTATTCTGCCGCGAAGTTGGCGGTGTGCAGTTCGATACCCAGCACCCCGGCCACCTGCATGGCATCCATCAGGTCTTCCCGGGCGGTGCAGTAGTCGGTGCCGTCATCCTCATTCCAGTTCTTCATGAACAGGCCCTCGACGCGATAACCCGCGTCCAGCAACCGCGCAGCGGCCACCGAGGAATCCACACCGCCGGACATGCCGACGATCACATGGGTGTCTTGTGGGGCTTTTGCAGAAACGTGGCTCATGGTGCTGCCTTCATGTCAGCCGCGTTGTAGCGGCCAGGGGTGCTGATAGATGGTGTCCAGTGGCAAGCGGCGTCCTGACAGGTAGTCATCCAGGCATTTTTCCACCAGGGCGCTACGGTGTTGGGGGCGGCGGCTGCGCAGTTCGTCCGGGGTCAGCCATTCGGCGCCAAGAATACCGGTATCCAGCTTCTGGGCCGGGTCATGGCTGACCGGCCTGGCCACGAAACAGGTGCGGAAGTAGACCCCGGCGCCCCGGAAGGGCTGGAAGATATACCAGCCCAGCAGATCGGTGACTTCTACCTGCCAGGCGGTCTCTTCGAGGGTTTCCCGATAGGCGGCCTGCATCAGGTTTTCCCCGAACTCCACATGCCCGGCGGGCTGATTCAGCACTTCCTTGCCCTTGCTCATTTCCCGAACAAAGAGGAAGCGCCCGTCTTGTTCCACCACACAGGCCACAGTAATGTGCGGCTCAAAGCTGTTCATATCAACCCTACCGGTACCGACCCCGTCCAAATGGGGCACAATGATAACTGAATCCACGATACCCGCGCGTGGCTCTGGATTCAGACGCAAATCAGGGCGGGAATGGTAGCGCAGCAGCGCCACAGACAACAGGAGTGATCAATGCCCGGGGACCGGTTTACCCACCTGGATGACCAGGGACGCGCCCAGATGGTGGACGTGACGGACAAGGCGGAAACGCAGCGGCAGGCCACAGCCATGGCGCGTATTCGGATGGAACCGCAGACCCTGGCGATGATCCGCGATCAGCGTCACCCCAAAGGCGATGTGCTGGCCACCGCCCGTATCGCCGGCATTCAGGCTGCCAAGAAAACCTGGGACCTGATCCCCATGTGTCATCCGTTATTGCTGACCAAGGTAACGGTCGCCATCGACGAGGAGGGCGAGGATGCGCTGCTGATTCGGGCTTCCTGCAAACTGAAGGGCACCACAGGGGTGGAAATGGAAGCCCTGACGGCGGCCTCGGTGGCAGCGCTGACCCTCTACGATATGTGCAAGGCGGTAGATCGTGGCATGGTAATTGAAGCCATCTGCCTGCTGGAAAAGGAAGGTGGCCGCAGTGGTCACTACGTCAGGTCCTGAGGCGTTTGTTCCTTGATAGGGTGGGAGCCATGCAGGCATGGCCAATGGCCGTTTGCTCCCGGGATGGTTTTCGAAGGTACCCATGCATGATTGAAATCCGTTTTTTCGCTGCCCTTCGTGAGCGGGTTGGCAGTGACAGGCTGGCAGTGTCCCCCCCGGATTCAGTGGATACGGTGGCGAAGCTGGTTGCATGGCTGGAGACAGACCCGGCATTGGCCGAGGCCCTGGCGGCCACACCACGCCGTATGGTGGCGGTCAACGAGGTGCTGGGTTCGGAAGACTCCACGGTTTCTCCCGGCGATGTTGTGGCGCTATTCCCGCCGGTGACCGGGGGATGAAAACCCGTATCGAGATTCGTAATGGCCCGCTGGTGGCCGCGGAGCCATCTGATTGGCTTCGAGATGCGGGCCTCAGCGGCGCCCAGGTACAGTTTTCCGGCCAGGTCCGCGATGAACAGGGCAGGGTGGAGGCGCTCCATCTGGAGCATTACCCGGGGATGACAGAGTCTGTGCTTGGCACCATTGTCGAGCAGGCCCGGCAGAAGTGGCACCTGAATGGTGCCTGGGTGGTGCACCGGGTTGGCACCATGGAGCCGGGTGATGACATTGTTCAGGTAGCGGTGAGTGCCGCTCACAGACAGGTCGCCTTCGAGGCCTGCGCCTTTATCATGGACCTGCTGAAAACCCGAGCCCCCTTCTGGAAGAAAGAACTTATCGGCGGCCGCTGGTTCTGGGTCGAGGCCCGTGAGCGGGATGCCGAGGCCGCCGCTGCCTGGCTGCGGGCGCTTTCGGCGCATGAACCGCCATAGACCGCCATTCCCCGGGGGCCAGCCCGGTCAGGTCCCAGTCGCCGATTTGCCAGCGCACCAGGCGGAGTGTGGGGTGACCGATGGCGGCGGTCATTCGCCGCACTTGCCGATTTCGACCTTCGTCTATGGTGAGTTTCAGCCAGCTATCCGCTACTGTTTTTCGGGTCCTGACCGGGGGGTGACGCGGCCACAGGTCAGGGGCGTCGATGCGAGCCGCTTTGGCGGGTCGGCAGTCGCCATCCTTCAGGGTGATGCCCTGGCGCAGTTTTTGCAGTTCCTGCTCCCCGGGCGTGCCTTCCACCTGAACCAGGTAGGTCTTGGGCAGATGGAAACGCGGGTCACTGATACGCGCCTGCAGGGCACCGTCATCAGTGAGCAACAACAGTCCTTCAGAATCCCAGTCCAGCCGCCCGGCCGGGTAAACGCCGGCCACCGGGACGAACTCTCGCAGTGTGCGACGACCGCGGTCGTCACTGAACTGCGATAGCGTGTGAAAGGGCTTGTTGAGCAATATCAGTTGTGCCATGGGTATGGGTTTCGGTGGCTGTCGTTATGGCGTTGGTGCCGGTTGAACTAACAAGGCTAAACGGTCGGTGCTATACTCGCCAACTCATGCAGAATACGGTTTATCTGGAGGGAGCACTCCTTTTAGGCTCGCTGATCTGACGGCCAAAAGCCGGCTCATATCGGGCGAGAAGCACTGCCAATACAATTGGGACCTGTAATTTTATGACCCCTAAAATTATTTATACGATTACCGATGAAGCGCCAGCGCTGGCGACCTATTCCTTTCTACCTATCATTGAAAAATTCACTTCCATCGCTGGCATTCAAGTGGAAAGCAGCGATATATCACTGGCCACACGTATTCTTGCGAGTTTTCCTGAATATCTTTCAGACGAACAAAGAGTGGAAGACACGCTCTCCGCGCTGGGGGAATTGACCCAGGATCCCGACGCCAACATTATCAAACTCCCCAACATCAGTGCCTCCATTCCACAGCTCAGGGAAGCCATTGCGGAGCTGAACGAGCACGGTTTTGCCGTGCCGGAGTACCCGGATGATCCCCGCGACGCGGAACAGGAAGAGATCCAGGCCCGCTACACCAAAATTCTCGGGTCCGCGGTCAATCCGGTACTGCGAGAGGGCAACTCGGATCGTCGTGCTCCCATTGCGGTGAAGAATTATGCCCGCAAGAACCCTCACAGCATGGGGTACTGGAGCCCGGCATCGCGCACCCATGTCGCGCACATGCGTGGCGGCGATTTCTTTTCCCATGAAACCTCCCTGACGGTCGAGAAAGCCTGCAATGTTCGCATCGAGTTTGAGAATGCCGAGGGCAATGTCACGGTCATGAAGCCGGAATTGCCGTTGCTGGATGGCGAAGTGATTGATGCCATGTATATGAGCAAAAAGGCACTGTGCGACTTTTTTGACAAGCAGATCGATGATGCCAAGGAAACCGGCATTCTGTTCTCCCTGCACGTGAAAGCCACCATGATGAAGGTGTCTCACCCCATTGTGTTTGGCTATGCGGTTCGCCGTTTCTACAAGGAGCTGTTCGACAAGCATGGCGAGATTCTCGATGAGATCGGCGCCAACCCGAACAATGGCCTGAGCCACATCTACCAGAAGATCGAAGAGTTGCCGATTTCCCAGCGTCTGGAAATCGAATCCACCATTCGTGCCTGCTATTTGCACCGCCCTGAACTGGCCATGGTCGATTCAGACCGCGGCATTTCCAATCTGCACGTGCCTTCCGACGTGATTGTGGATGCCTCCATGCCGGCGATGATACGTCAGGGTGGCAAAATGTATGGCGCAGACGGCAAGCTCAAGGACACCAAGGCGGTTATCCCTGAAAGCACCTATGCCACGATTTACCAGGAAGTGATCAACTTCTGCAAAACCCATGGTGCTTTCGATCCGGTGACCTGTGGTTCGGTGCCTAACGTGGGCCTGATGGCCCAGAAAGCCGAAGAATACGGCTCTCATGACAAGACCTTTGAAGTCGAATCAGCCGGAACCATGCGCATCGTCCGTGAAGACGGTGAAATCTTGCTGACCCATGAAGTGGAGCAAGGGGATATCTGGCGCATGTGTCAGGCGAAAGATCTGCCCATTCGTGATTGGGTGAAGTTGGCCGTCAGCCGTGCCCGGCAAAGTGATACCCCGGCCATCTTCTGGCTGGACAAGGAGCGGGCCCATGACGCCCAGCTTATTGTCAAAGTCAAAAAATATCTGCAAGACCATGATACTGACGGGCTTGATATACGCATCATGTCTCCGGTTCAGGCGATCCGTTACACCATGGAACGGATGATTCGGGGCAAAGACACTATCTCGGTCACCGGGAATGTGTTGCGTGATTACCTGACGGACTTGTTCCCGATTCTGGAGCTCGGCACCAGCGCCAAGATGCTTTCCATTGTGCCTTTGATGGCCGGCGGTGGGCTCTATGAAACCGGTGCTGGCGGCTCGGCCCCGAAACACGTACAGCAGTTCACTGAAGAAAACCATTTGCGTTGGGATTCGCTGGGCGAATTTCTGGCGCTGTCGGTGTCCATCGAGGAACTGGGTGAAAAATACGGCAACGAAAGGGCCAAGGTGATTGCCGCGGCTCTGGATAAGGCGAATGAGCAGTACCTGGAGCAGAACAAGTCGCCGTCACGAAAAGTCGGCGAGCCCGATAATCGGGTCAGTCATTTCTATGTGGCCATGTACTGGGCGCAGGCGCTGGCCGAGCAGGATGAGGATGCTGAACTGAAAAGCAAATTCACCGCCATTGCCTCAGCTCTGACAGAAAATGAAGACGCTATCGTCAAGGAAATGATTGCGGTACAAGGGTCTCCCGTGGATATCGGCGGTTACTATAATCTCGATTTTGGCAAGGTCTCTGCTGCCATGCGGCCCAGTGCCACCTTCAACAATATCCTCGATAGACTCTAGTCTCTGCAGTGAATAAGAAGGCCGGCGCAAGCCGGCTTTTTTATGGACAATCCACCGGGCCCTGTTTCAGTCGCAATGTTCAATCCGGCTCTCTGACCGCTTGGGTGGCTGTCTGAAGATCGGGCGGAAAGCTTGCTTAATCGGCCTCCGGGCAGATGTCCGCCGCTTGCAGGTCGGTGCTATACTCGCCAGTAAATACCTGTTTCGCTTTTATTCAGAGGGAGTAGTGTAGATGGGATACCAAAAGATCACGGTGCCTGCAGACGGTGACAAAATCACGGTCAATGCGGACCTGTCCCTGAATGTCCCCAATCATCCGATCATTCCGTATATCGAAGGGGACGGCATTGGTGTTGATATCTCACCGGTAATGATGAAAGTGGTGAATGCAGCCATTGAAAAAGCCTATGGCACCAAGCGCGGCATCACCTGGATGGAAGTGTATGCAGGGGAAAAGGCCACGGTAGTCTACGGGCCGGATGTCTGGCTGCCGGAGGAGACCCTCGAAGCCCTGCGGGAGTTTACCGTGGGCATTAAAGGGCCACTGACTACCCCGGTGGGAGGGGGTATTCGTTCACTGAACGTGGCCTTGCGTCAGGAGCTGGACCTTTATACCTGTATGCGTCCTGTGCGCTACTTTGAAGGGGTTCCCAGCCCGGTTGTGCACCCCGAACTCACCGATATGATCATTTTCCGGGAAAATTCTGAAGATATTTACGCCGGTATTGAGTGGGCGGCCGACAGCCCGGAAGCGACCAAGCTGATTCGTTTCCTGCGAGAGGAAATGGGCGTCACCCAGATCCGCTTCCCGGAAGGCTGTGGTATTGGCATCAAGCCGGTGTCCCGGGAGGGGACCCAGCGCCTGGTGCGCAAGGCGATTCAGTATGCCATCGACAATGACAAGGATTCCGTGACCCTGGTGCACAAGGGCAACATCATGAAGTACACCGAGGGGGCCTTTAAGGACTGGGGCTACCAGCTTGCCGGCGAGCGATTTGGCGCCGAGTTGCTGGATGGCGGCCCCTGGATGACCATGAAAAATCCGCGAACCGGCAAGGACATCATCATCAAGGATGTGATCGCCGATGCGTTTCTGCAGCAGATCCTGATGCGTCCTGCCGATTACAGCGTGATCGCGACCCTGAACCTGAACGGTGACTATATTTCCGACGCGCTGGCAGCGGAAGTGGGGGGGATCGGTATTGCCCCGGGTGCCAACATCGGTGGCTCCGTGTCCCTGTTCGAGGCGACCCACGGTACGGCGCCGAAATATGCCGGGCAGGACAAGGTGAACCCGGGTTCCCTGATCCTGTCAGCGGAAATGATGCTGCGGCATATGGGCTGGAACGATGCGGCTGACCTGATCATCAACGGTGTGGAAGGGGCCATCGCGGCCAAAACCGTGACCTATGACTTCGAGCGACTGATGCCTGATGCCACCTTGCTGAAGTGTTCCGAATTCGGGGATGCGGTGATAGAGCATATGGGCATCTGATTTCTCAGATACCCCTGCGGCACAGATTGCTCAGGAAGGCGTCGACTGATTTTCAGGGGCGCCTTTTTCGTGGTCGCTTTCGGCGTAATCCCCGTCAGCCCTGAGATTGACAGCGTGGAAGCCCTTGTTGGCCGGCTGAACCTCGTATTCCACGGGCTGGCCAGCCTTCAGGCTCTTGTAGCCTTCCATCTGTATATAGGAGTAGTGAACAAACAGGTCCTCACCCCCTTCATCCGGCCTGACAAACCCGTACCCCTTGGCGTTGTTAAACCACTTTACTCGTCCCGTTGCCATGGTCCTTCCCTCTTGCCTATCCAATGGCTGTCGTTGTTTGTTGTTATCCCCGGGCCGACTGCTGCGGTAAACTGGAATCCGGAGTTATCGTGCAACTTTTAAACATGCGTGGCGGGGTGTCAAGCCCGTGAAATATTCAACGGGTGGCAGGCTGCTAGGGATTGAAAAATCCGTTACCGTCCATCATTTCTTCATTGCCTGCTGACGCAAGCAGGGTTACAACGGTTTTGAGGCATTATGAACTGGCAACAACAAGGGCACTGGGTAATGGCTCACGGAAAAGAGGATCTCCGTAACGGGCCTGCGGATTCGCCTTCCGATCCGGATCGTCACGGCGATCTGGCAGTGGAAGAGGCCAGGCCGAAGTTGAAGCCACCGTCCATGTACAAGGTGTTGATGCTCAATGATGACTACACCCCCATGGATTTTGTGGTAGAGATACTGGAAGACTTCTTCAATCTGGGCCGGGAGCAGGCCACTCGCGTGATGCTCACGGTTCATACCGAAGGAAAGGCGGTATGCGGGGTGTATCCCCAGGATATCGCCGAAACGAAAGCCACTCAGGTGGTGGAATACGCCCGTGAAAATCAGCACCCGCTGATGTGTCAGGTGGAGAAAGCCTGATTCAGGCTCTCCAGCTGGATTCCCGGGTACTGCAGTGAGGTAGCCTTATGCTCAGCAAAGAACTGGAAATGACGCTGAATGAAGCGTTTCGCCATGCACGTAGCCACCGTCATGAATTCATGACCGTTGAGCATTTGCTGCTGGCGCTGCTGGATAACGAGGCGGCCATCGAGGTCCTGCGCGCCTGTAGCGCGGATCTGGAGGAACTGCGCGATGCGTTAAGCCAGTTTATTGAGGACTCCACCCCGCTGTTGCCGGAAAGTGATCCGGATCGTGATACCCAGCCAACCCTGGGGTTCCAGCGTGTGCTCCAGCGCGCCGTCTTCAGCGTGCAATCCTCCGGCAAGAAAGAGGTGACCGGCGCCAACGTGCTGGTGGCCATCTTTAACGAACAGGAAAGCCAGGCAGTCTATTTCCTCAACTGCCAGGATATCCATCGCCTGGACGTGGTGAATTTTATCGCCCACGGCATTTCCCAGGTGCAGGATGCGGAGCCGTCCATGGAGGCGGAACAGGACATGGAAAATGCCGGGGAGAGTGCCCCGGCCAGCGCCCTGGAAAACTATGCCAGCAACCTGAATGAGCTGGCCCGTGCGGACCGCATTGATCCGCTGGTGGGGCGTGCTTTCGAAATAGAGCGGGCGGCCCAGATACTCTGCCGTCGCCGCAAGAATAACCCGCTCCTGGTGGGCGAGCCCGGTGTCGGCAAGACCGCTATCGCTGAGGGTCTGGCACGGATGATCGTGGAAGAGAAGGTGCCGGAACCACTGCTGGATGCCACCGTCTATTCCCTGGATCTGGGCGCGTTACTGGCCGGTACCAAGTACCGTGGCGATTTTGAGAAACGCCTGAAATCGGTGCTGGCCGAATTGAAGAAAGACCCCAACTCGATTCTCTTCATCGATGAGATCCATACCATCATCGGCGCAGGTGCCGCTTCTGGTGGGGTCATGGATGCCTCCAACCTTCTCAAGCCGATGTTGGCCAGTGGCGAGCTGAAGTGCATGGGCTCGACCACCTTCCAGGAATACCGTGGTGTATTCGAGAAGGATCGGGCCCTGTCGCGCCGGTTCCAGAAAATCGATGTGGTAGAGCCCTCGGTGGAAGATACCGTGGGGATTCTCAAAGGGTTGAAGAGCCGTTTTGAGCAGCACCACGATGTGACCTACAGCGATGCCGCGCTCAAGGCGGCGGCGGAGCTCAGTGCCCGTTATATCAATGATCGCTACCTGCCGGACAAGGCCATTGATGTGATTGACGAGGTGGGTGCCTGGCAACGTTTGCGCCCGGAAGACCAGCGCAAGCACACCATTGACGAGTCTGACGTGGAAGACATGGTGGCCAAGATCGCGCGCATTCCTCCCAAGCAGGTGTCGTCTTCCGACAAGGAACTGCTGCGTAATCTGGAGCGGGACCTGAAGATGACCGTGTTCGGGCAGGAGGAAGCCATTGATACCATCTCGGCGGCCATCAAGCTGTCCCGTGCCGGCCTCAAGGGCGAACACAAGCCCATTGGCAGTTTCATGTTTGCCGGCCCCACCGGGGTGGGCAAGACCGAGGTGAGCCGGCAACTGGCCCGAGCTCTGGGTGTGGAACTGGTGCGCTTTGACATGTCCGAGTACATGGAGCGTCATACCGTGAGCCGCTTGATCGGCGCACCCCCGGGCTACGTGGGTTATGACCAGGGCGGTCTGCTCACCGAGGCCGTGACCAAGACGCCTCACTGTGTGCTGCTTCTGGACGAAATCGAAAAGGCTCACCCGGAGGTATTCAACATCCTGTTGCAGGTCATGGACAATGCCACGCTGACCGACAATAACGGTCGCAAGGCGGATTTCCGCAACGTGATTGTGATCATGACCACCAACGCTGGCGTGGAAGTGCTGAACAAGCGCACCATCGGCTTCACGGAGCAGGACAACAGCACCGATGGCATGGAGATGCTGAAAAAGGTCTTCACCCCCGAGTTCCGCAACCGCCTGGATGGCATCATCCAGTTCAAGCCGCTGTCCACAGAGGTCATCCTCGGTGTGGTGGACAAGTTCCTGGTGGAACTGCAGGCGCAACTGGACGAGAAAGGCGTGGTGCTCAACGTGGACAAGGCGGCGCGTACCTGGCTGGCGGACAAGGGCTATGACAAGGATATGGGGGCACGCCCCATGGCCCGCCTGATTCAGGAACAGCTCAAGAAGCCGCTGGCGGAAAAGCTGCTGTTCGGGGAGCTTTCAGCTAACGGTGGCCAGGTCGATGTGACCGAGAAGGACGGCCAACTGTCGCTTACCGTCAAGGCGGCGGAGCCGGAGCCAGCGTAGAAGCAATTGATAGTTGATAATTGACAGTTGAAAACGAGAAACGAAAAAACCCGGCAAAGCCGGGTTTTTCGTCAGGAATAGATGTTAAGCAAGGGGGCCTGCACCTCTGCAGGTTTCCGCAAAACATAGAAAAAGAAAATACCCCTGGCTCACGAAGAGGCAGGGGTATTTTTTTAGCTATCAATTGTCAATTATCAACTGTCAATTGAAGGCTTATTTCATGCGGAACGTAATACGGCCCTTGGTCAGGTCATAGGGGGACATTTCCACCTTGACCCGGTCACCGGTGAGAATGCGGATATAGAATTTACGCATCTTCCCGGAGATATGGGCGGTAATAACATGACCGTTGTCCAGCTTCACACGAAACATCGTGTTCGGCAGGGTTTCAACGATGACACCTTCTAGTTCAATCTGCTCTTCTTTCGCCATCCAACGAATACCTTGGGTTACCGGCTATTAGCGGGCGCAATTGTGCCGGAAAAGACGCCGGGCTGCAAAAGAAGTTGGGACGGGAAAGAAAAGCGGGTTATTCCAGGTGGTATCGGGCGCTCTAGTCCTTCTTGAACTCTTTCCAGGCACCACTGCGGAGGATTTCCAGGGGCTGGTACTGGCTCTTGTAGGCCATCTTCTGACACTGGTCAATCCAGTACCCCAGATAGAGATAGGGAAGCTCCAGGTGATGGCACTGACGAATCTGCCAGAGCAGGGCCATTACCCCCAGGCTGCGCTCCGCCAGTGTCGGGTCAAAGAAGGTATAAACCGCAGAGAGACCGTCCGCCAGCTGATCGGTCACGGCCACCGCCAGCAGGTCTCCCTGGCGGCGGAAGCAGTAGAAGTGGGTATCCGCCCAGTCGCAGGTCAGGAAATTGGTAAATTGCTCCTCCGAAGGCGGATACATGTCGCCGTCACCGTGCCGCTGATCAATATACGCGGCGTAAAGGTTGTAGAACTCACGGGTGTAGCGGGCCGGCTCACGATGAACCGTAAGATCCCGGTTGGCTTTCTCGATACGCCGATGACGGCGCCGGGGTTGGAAATCCGCCACCCGGACCCGGGCGGGAATACAGGCGTTGCAGCCCTCGCAGTGCGGCCGGTAGAGATAATCGCCGCTGCGACGAAACCCCAGCAAGCTCAGTTCGCTGTAGAGCTCTGGTGACAATTTGGCCTGGGGGTCCACAAACAGGGTAGAGGCCTGGCGGTCCTCCAGGTAACTGCAGCTGTGGGCCGGGGTGCGGAAGAACCGCAGCGTGGACAGATCGGTCATGGCCTCAGTGTAGCGAATATCCTGGTGGAAGCCATATCCCTGAGAGGGGGCAGGGGCGCTAATTCTGCCCTTTTCCGGGAGAGGAGCGGCGCAGCTTCTGTCGCTGGCGCCCTAGCGCGCGCTTTCGAGGATCAGGGACCGGTCCCAATCGGTATCCGGCCAGCGCTCTGCCTTGGCAGCGTCAGGAATCAGCTGGTGCAGCAGACCCTCAAAAGTGGGTCGGTCAATCAGTTCGGCGCCCAGGGTCAGCAGGTGCGGGTTTTCCACCTGGGCATCAATCAGTTCGATGCCGAGGGTGGGCGCCAGGGCGCGCAGTGCCGCAAAGGCCATCTTTGAGCCATTTTGTCTTGGCGATACCATGGATTCCCCGAAGAAGACCCCACCCAGCTTGATACCGTAAACGCCGCCGGCAATGGCGCCGTCCTGCCAGATCTCCAGGCTGTGGGCGAAGCCAAGCTGGTGCAGGTCCACATAGGCAGTGATCATTTCTTCGCTGATCCAGGTGCCCATCCCATCCGCCCGGGGGGCGGCACACAGGCGCATCACCGATTCAAAGTCGCGATCCAGGGTGACAGTAAAGTCGGTCCGGCGCAGATGGCGGGTCAGGCTCCGGCTGACATGTATCCGTTGCGGGCGAATCACACAACGTGGGGCAGGGGACCACCAGAGGATGGGTTGATAATCCGCGTCGTACCAGGGAAAGATGCCCAACGAATAAGCCCGGAGGAGTGTCTCCGGGCTCAGATCGGCCCCGGCGGCCAGCAGGCCGTCCGGGTCGCGCAGGGCGGTGCGGGTATCCGGGAACGGGGTTCCCGGCTCCAGCCACGGCACCATGGCTTAGTGGTTCAGGTTATCCAGATACTTCTCCGCATCTAGAGCGGCCATACAGCCGGCACCGGCGGAGGTCACTGCCTGACGGTAGACGTGGTCAGCCACATCACCGGCAGCGAACACGCCTTCCACACTGGTGGCCGTTGCATTGCCTTCAATGCCGCTGCGGATCTTGATGTAGCCGTCATTCATGTCCAGCTGACCTTCAAAGATATCCGTATTCGGCTTGTGACCGATGGCAATGAAGACGCCCTGCAGTTCCAGATCCTTGCTGCCTTCACCCTTGGTGGACTTGATGCGCATACCGGTCACGCCGCTGTCGTCGCCCAGTACCTCTTCCAGGGTGTGATCCCACTCGACGCTGATGTTGTCCTTGGCCAGCAGCTTGTCCTGCAGGATTTTCTCCGCACGCAGGCTGTCACGACGGTGCACCAGGGTGACGTGTTCGGCAATGTGTGACAGGTACAGGGCTTCCTCAACGGCGGTGTTGCCGCCGCCAATCACGGCCACGCGCTGGCCCTTGTAGAAGAAACCGTCACAGGTGGCGCAGGCGGACACCCCTTTGCCCATGAAGGCTTCCTCGGACTCCAGGCCCAGGTACATGGCGGAAGCGCCGGTGGCAATGATCAGGGCGTCGCAGGTGTAGGTACCGCTGTCGCCCTTGAGGGTGAAGGGGCGATTACGGACATCCACTTCATTGATGTGGTCGTACACCATCTGCGTCTCGAAGCGCTCGGCGTGCTGCTGCATGCGCACCATCAGGTCTGGGCCTTGCAAACCTTCCACATCACCGGGCCAGTTATCTACCTCGGTGGTGGTGGTGAGCTGCCCACCGGGCTGAATCCCGGTAATCACCACCGGCTTCAGGTTGGCACGGGCGGCGTAAACGGCGGCGGTGTAACCCGCAGGGCCGGAACCGAGGATAATCAGGCGATGGTGCTGCACGTCGCTCATTGAGAACTCCAGTTGATAGGTAAGGGCAGGTTGTCACCCAGCTAATGGGGGTGCGGCACTGCACATTCAAGGCGTGTGAAAACTACCGTAAAACCGGGGTGACGTGAAGCCTATCGATCCTATAGATTTGGCCAACCGACTCCACGCCGGGCAGGCAGCCAGGGGGAATTGTGCGATAATGCCCGGCGGCTCGACCGGGCCGGGGCCACAAAGCTGGCCGCTCCCAGCGGGATTGACTATAATCGCAATAATTTCAATTCGTTATCAGCACTTTTTTAAGCGTAACTTTATGAATGCGAGGGGCGAGGCGTGAGTAAAACGGTTGCCGGGCAAGGACAGTCCGGGTTTTCCCGCCATCTCAAGCGCGGTTTGGTAGAAGGCATGGTGATCGCCCTGATTGCCCTGTCCCTGTATCTGCTGCTGGCGCTGATCAGTTTCGACAGCCGGGATCCGGGTTGGTCCTATGTGGGCAATGTGGATGCGGTGCGCAATGCCGCCGGCCGGGCAGGGGCGTTCAGCGCTGACTTGCTGCTGGGCCTGTTCGGCTACATGGCTTATCTGTTTCCGGTGCTGGTGGGCTTTTGGGCCACCAAGGTGCTGAGAGAGCGCCATGCGGGTCTGCCGGGCAGCTGGCCATTATTCAGCCTGCGCCTGGTGGGCTTTGTCCTGACCATGCTGGCGGGAACCGCACTGTCCTACATGCACTTCACCGTGGGGGATGCCCTGCCGGAAGGGGCAGGGGGGATTCTCGGCCACGAGGTCGGTGCCGCGGCACTGGACGGTTTTAACCCCTTGGGCGGCTCACTGATCATGGTGGCCCTGTTCCTGATCGGGGTGACGATCTTTACGGATCTGTCATGGATCGCTCTGGCCGAAGGGCTGGGTGCCCTGGTGCTGGGGGCCTTCGAGAAAATCCCCGCCTGGTGGCAGGCTCGCCGCAAGAAGCGCGAGGAAGCCCAGCAGAAGAAAGAGGCCCATGAAAAGCGCGCCAAGGTGATCAGCGAAGCGAAGAAGAAAGCCGAGACCCGCACCCCGCCGAAGATCGCCAAACCGGCCAAACCGGTGGAGAAGAGCGCCCGGGTCCAGAAGGAGAAACAGCAGAAACTCTTTACCACCGAGGTTACTGGCGAGCTGCCACCGCTGGTGCTCCTGGATCAGGTGGAAGAGTCCAAAGGGGGCTTTTCCGAGGAAGCCCTGGAAGGCATGTCTCGCCTGCTGGAAATCAAGCTCAAGGACTTCAATATCGAAGCGGAAGTGGTGGCGGTGCAGCCCGGCCCGGTGATTACCCGCTTTGAAATCCAGCCGGCACCGGGCATCAAGGTGTCGCGAATCACTAACCTGGCCAAGGATCTGGCTCGCTCCCTGGCGGTGATCAGTGTGCGGGTGGTGGAAGTGATCCCCGGCAAGACCACCGTCGGTATCGAGATTCCCAATGAACAACGGGAAATGATCCGCTTTACCGAAGTGGTCGGCACCCAGATGTTCGACCAGTCTCCGTCACCGTTGACCATGGCGCTGGGCAAGGACATTGCCGGTAACCCGGTCATGGCCGATCTGGCCAAGATGCCCCACTTGCTGGTGGCGGGCACCACCGGCTCGGGTAAATCGGTGGGCGTGAACGCCATGCTGCTTTCCATGCTGTTCAAGTCCAGCCCGGAAGATGTGCGGATGATCCTGATTGACCCCAAGATGCTGGAGTTGGCGGTCTACGATGGCATCCCCCATCTGCTGACTCCGGTGGTCACTGACATGAAGGAGGCCGCCGGCGCCCTGCGTTGGGGGGTGGGTGAAATGGAGCGTCGCTACCGGCTGATGGCATCCATGGGCGTACGTAACCTTTCCGGCTATAACCGCAAGGTGGCAGACGCCAAGAAGGCGGGCCAGCCGCTCAAGGACCCCATGTGGAAGCCGGACGACCCCATGAATCTGGAGGAAGAGGCACCACTGGCGGAGCATCTGCCCTACATTGTCATCGTGATTGATGAATTTGCCGACATGATGATGATCGTCGGCAAGAAGGTGGAAGAGCTGATTGCCCGTATTGCCCAGAAGGCCCGGGCCGCCGGTATCCACCTGATTCTTGCCACCCAGCGGCCATCCGTGGACGTGATCACCGGCCTGATCAAGGCCAACGTGCCGTCGCGGATCGGTTTCCAGGTGTCCTCCAAGATCGATTCCCGCACGGTGCTGGACCAGGGTGGGGCGGAGCAACTGCTCGGCCACGGTGACATGCTTTATTTGCCCGGCGGCAAAAGTGTTCCGGAACGTGTTCACGGCGCCTTTGTCTCAGATGAAGAGGTACACCGGGTCTGTGACGATTGGCGCAAACGCGGTGAGCCCAACTATCTGGACGAAATTCTGGATGGTGGCAGTGATCTCAATGCGCCCATGCCGGGTATGGAAAGTGCCGGTGGCGGGGGCGATGACGAAAACGACCCGCTTTATGACGAGGCGGTGGCCTATGTGACCCAGTCGCGCCGGGCTTCCATTTCGTCCGTACAGCGGAAACTGAAAATCGGCTACAACCGTGCCGCCCGTCTGGTGGAAGCCATGGAGATGGCCGGGGTTGTCAGCGAGGCGGGGCACAACGGCCAGCGCGAAGTGCTGGCGCCGCCGCCGGTTTAACAAGGAGTTTCAATGCGCAAGCTGTTAACGGGTTTACTGATCATGCCGTCCCTGTTGTGGGCGGCCCCTACCGATGAGCTGCTGTCCAAGCTGCAGAAGCTGGAATCCATGAAGGGCCAGTTTGAACAGATGGTGCTGGACCAGGGTGGTACCCACATGCAGGAAGCGGAAGGGGAGTTTCAGGTGGCCCGGGGCAACCGCTTCTACTGGTCCACGGCAATGCCTTTCGAGCAACTGGCGGTGTCCGATGGCAGCACCGTCTGGGTCTATGACAAGGATCTGGAACAAGTGGTGGTGCGGCCCCTGAGTCAGGACCTTGGCCAGACCCCTGCGCTGCTGTTTGGCGGCAAACCTGCTGACGTGGCCGAGGCCTTCGCCATTTCCGAGCGTAGCCGGGAGGGAGAAAGCGTCACCTACCGCCTCAAGCCGAAAGGCAGCGATCCCTTGTTCGACCAGCTGGATGTGACGTTCGAGGGCGACAAGCCCCGTTCCATGCGTCTGCAGGATGCCCTGGGTCAGCAAACCGTGATCGATTTTCGCGACTTGATGATCAACACCGGCATTGATGCCGCGTTGTTCAACTTCGTGCCGCCGGAAGGCACGGATGTGATCCAGCAACAACAATGAACGACCTGTTCGCCACCGACGCTGCCCGGCAGGCACAGCCCCTGGCGGCACGCCTGCGTCCCACCTCGCTGGACGAGTACGTGGGGCAGCAGCATCTGGTGGGCGACGGCAAACCTTTTCGCCAGGCACTGGAGCGGGGTCAACTGCATTCCATGATCCTGTGGGGGCCGCCGGGGACCGGCAAGACCACCCTGGCGTTGATTCTGGCCCAGGCGGTGGATGCGGCCTTTATCACGCTTTCCGCAGTGCTATCCGGGGTCAAGGATATCCGCGCGGCGGTGGAACAGGCGCAGGTCCGCCTGGGCCAGGGGCGGCGCACGGTCCTGTTCGTGGACGAGGTGCACCGCTTTAACAAGGCCCAGCAGGACGCCTTCCTGCCCCATGTGGAAGAGGGCACCATCACCTTTATCGGTGCCACCACGGAAAATCCCTCTTTCGAGCTCAACAACGCCTTGCTGTCCCGGGCCCGGGTCTACCGACTGCGCTCACTGACCGCGGAGGACCTGCACGGTTTGCTTTCCCGGGCCCTGGCGGACCCGACCCTGAAAGGCATGGAGCTTGACGGTGATGCTCGCCAGCTATTGCTCAACTACGCCGATGGTGATGCCCGGCGATTGCTGAATATGCTGGAAGTGGCGGCGGATCTGGCTGACGGCGAATCCCCGGTCATCGATGCGGCGCTGATGCGGGAAGTGCTTCGCGATGCGGTGCGTCGGTTCGACAAGGGCGGGGATCTGTTTTATGACCAGATCAGCGCGCTGCACAAATCCGTTCGCGGGTCTGATCCGGATGCGGCGCTGTACTGGTTTGCGCGCATGCTGGACGGTGGCTGTGACCCCCTGTACATTGCCCGCCGCGTGGTGCGCATGGCCAGTGAAGAAGTGGCCAATGCTGACCCCAGAGCGCTGACGCTTTGCCTTCAGGCCTGGGATGTGCAGGAGCGGCTGGGCAGCCCGGAAGGTGAGCTGGCCATCGCCCAGGCCATTGCTTACCTGGCTGTGGCGCCCAAGAGCAATGCGGTTTACAAGGCCTATAACCAGGCCCGGGCGCTGGTACGTGAGCACCCCACCGATGAGGTGCCACTGCATCTGCGCAATGCGCCCACCCAGTTGATGAAAGATGAAGGCTTCGGTGCCGAGTATCATTACGCCCACGATTTTCCGGATGCCTTTGTGGCTGGCGAGAACTACTTTCCGCCCAGCCTCAGCAGGACCCGCTTGTACGAACCGGTGAACCGGGGGCTGGAAATCAAGGTGTCGGAAAAGCTGGCGCGTCTGCGCGAGCTGAACCAGCAAAGTGACTGGCAACGCTACGGGGACGAGTCATGAATATGGCAACCCTGGCGCCCTGGCTGGCTGTTGCCGGCGGCGGAGCTCTTGGTGCCAGCCTGCGTTTTGCCACTACGCTGTGGATCGGTGTGCCGACCATGCCGACCTGGCCCTGGGCCACCTTCGGGGTGAATCTGGTGGGCAGTTTTTTGTTCGGCTTTCTGGCGGTGGCTCTGGCCAGCCTGCCGGTGGGTGAGCTCTGGCGGCTGGCGTTGATGACCGGCATGCTCGGCGCGTTGACCACGTTTTCCACCTTCTCCTTCGAACTGGTTCGATTGGTGGAAGTGAAGGCCTACGGGATGGCGGCTGGATATGCCCTGGCGTCGGTGCTGGTCTGTTTTTGTCTCGGTGGGCTGGGGTTGCTGCTGGGACGGTTGGTGTTCGAGTAACGATTGCCTGAAAAAACATTGTAGAAGCCATGCTTGCATGGCGAACCGCCCGTCAGGGCGCTTTCGCGAGCAGGTTCGCCATGCAAGCATGGCTCCTACAGGAAGAATCTTATCAGCGTCTTGCGTCAGGCATCTGGCGTCGGGCGTTTTTTGCCTGGAGTGAAACAAACATGCTGGATATTCGTGCCCTGCGTCAGGACGGTGAAGCCATCAAGGCAGCACTGGCCAAGCGTGGTTTTGACCTGGATCTGGATGCCTTTGCCGCCCTGGATGCCCGCCGCAAACAGGCCGACGTGCGATCCCAGGATCTGCAGGCCGAGCGCAAGAAAGCGTCCAAGCAGGTGGGCCAGCTGATCCAGTCCGGCATGGATGTGGAGCAGGCCAAGGCCCAGGTGGCCGAATCCCTGAAGACCATTGACCAGGAACTGGATCAGGAGGTGGCTAACGCCAAGGCGATTCAGGATGAGATTCGTGATTTCCTGATGGGCATTCCCAATGTGCCTCAGGACGCCGTGCCTGCCGGCAATGACGAAGACGACAACGTGGAAGTGCGTCAGTGGGGCACACCGAAGACCTTTGCCTTCGAGCCAAAGGACCATGTGGATGTGGGCGAGGCGCTGGGGCAGGGCAGTCTCGATTTCGAGCGTGCTGCCAAACTCTCCGGCAGCCGCTTTGCGGTAATGACTGGTGGCCTGGCCCGTCTGCATCGTGCGCTAATCGATTTTATGCTCGATATTCATAGCAGCGAACACGGCTATGAAGAAGTTTATGTACCTTACCTGGTGGGTCCGGAAGCCCTGCGCGGCACCGGCCAGCTGCCCAAGTTCGCGGATGACCTGTTCAAGATGGAAGGGGAGCGCGAGCTGTACCTGATTCCCACCGCCGAGGTCCCGGTAACCAATCTGGCCGCTGACGAGATTATCGATGCGGAGGCGCTGCCCCGGCGCTATACCTGCCATACCCCCTGTTTTCGCTCCGAGGCTGGCAGCCATGGCAAGGATACCCGCGGCATGATCCGCCAGCACCAGTTCGAGAAGGTGGAGCTGGTGCAGCTGGTGCGCCCGGAAGAGTCGGATGCGGCCCTGGAAGCCCTGACCGGCCATGCGGAAGCGATTCTGCAGAAGCTGGATTTACCCTATCGGGTAGTGATCCTGTGTGGCGGCGATCTGGGCTTTTCTTCCTCCAAGACCTATGACATTGAGGTATGGCTGCCCAGCCAGCAGCGCTACCGGGAAATCTCCTCCTGTTCCAATTTCCGTGACTACCAGGCCCGCCGCATGCAGGCCCGCTGGCGTAACCCGGAAACCGGCAAGCCCGAACTGGTACATACTTTGAATGGGTCGGGTCTGGCAGTAGGGCGTACACTGGTGGCGATTCTGGAGAACTATCAGAATGAGGATGGTTCCGTAACCGTACCGGAGGCACTGCGCCCCTACATGAGAGGCCTGGAGCGGTTGCAGTAGCACGCTCCCGGTCATTGAAACAGGGAGCAATCATGGAATTCCTGCCAATCAGCTGGCGTCTGCAGGGCAAATCGGCCCTGTTGGTGGGGGGCGGCGAAGTGGCCCTGCGTAAGGGGCGTCTCCTGCACCGATCTGGCGCAAAGGTGAATGTGGTTGCGCCTGAAGTGTGCGCAGAATTGTGCGACATCGTGGCGCAGAGTGGCGGTGAGTGTGTTGAGCGTGCCTTTGAATCCGGCGATCTGACCGGTCAGGCTTTGGTCATTTGTGCCACTGACGATGGGTCCGTGAATGCCTCGGTGGCACAATTGGCCCAGGAAAAAGGCCTGCCGGTGAATGTGGTGGATAACCCGTCTCTGGGAGATTTCATCTTTCCGGCTATCGTGGACCGTTCCCCGGTGCTGATCAGTATCAGTTCCTCCGGGGCCTCGCCGGTACTGGCGCGCAAGCTGCGCAATCAGCTGGAGTCTGCGTTGCCGGCTCGCTGGGGCCGCCTGGCTGACCTGATGGCCCGGTTCCGCCAACCCCTCAAGGACAAACTCAAGAGCGTGGGCGCCCGCCGCCTGTTCTGGGAGCAGGCCCTGGAAGGTCCCCTGGTCGAAAAAGTCATGGCCGGCAAGGACAGCGAAGCCGAAGCCATGCTCAGCGAAGCCATCGAGCAGGCCGATGCAGCCCGCTTGAGCCGTGGTGAGGTCTACCTGGTGGGCGCCGGTCCCGGCGACCCGGACCTGCTTACTTTCCGCGCCCTGCGCCTGTTGCAGAAAGCCGATGTGGTCCTCTATGACCGTCTGGTGGGACAGGGCATCGTGGATCTGGCCCGGCGGGATGCGGAACTGGTTTACGTGGGCAAGGCACGGGACAAACACGCCTTGCCCCAGGACAATATCAACGAACTGCTGGTCCATTACGCCAAACAGGGCAAGAAAGTGTGCCGGCTGAAAGGGGGAGACCCCTTTATCTTTGGCCGCGGCGGCGAGGAAATTGACCTGATCGTGGCGGAGGGCATCGACTTTCAGGTGGTGCCGGGGATTACTGCCGCCAGTGGGTGTGCCGCCTATGCCGGTATTCCGTTGACCCACCGTGACCATGCCCAGTCCGTGCGCTTCGTTACCGGCCATCGCAAGGATGGGACCGTTACCCTTGACTGGGAGCACCTGGTCAGTGAAACGGAGACCGTGGTCTTCTACATGGGGCTGGTGGGGCTGCGACAGATCTGCACTGAGCTGATGGAACACGGTCGAGCCGGCGACACGCCCATCGCCCTGGTGTCCCGCGGCACTACCAACCTGCAGGAAGTGATCACCGGTACCCTCGATAGCCTGCCGGATCAGATTGAAGGTCGCGAGGTTCATGCGCCGACCTTGATCATTGTTGGCAGTGTGGTGAGCCTGCATTCGCAGTTTGAATGGTTCGGGAAGGGTAATTAATAGTTAATAGTTACGCGGTCACGCGTATGGGGTTTTCAGACAAAGAAGCCGCGACCATAGCCATGGTCGCGGCTTCTTGCTTTCAAAACAGACGGGCCATCTCTCGTCGTTATTAATTATTCATTATTAATTGCCTTTTCCTGTTCTGCCACAACTCACGTGCCAGCTCCTGTGCTTCTTCCAGCGAAGCCGCCCGGTCCAGTCCCCATAGCGCTACCGCTACGGTCTGGATCACTGCGTTTTCGCCATAGTCATCGCTCTGCTCGCCACGCCATACCGCCAGCACGGTTTGTGCATCCGGCTCGCCAGGGGGGCTTTGCCGTGGCATGACGTTATCCAGAACGGCTGCGCCTTCCAGATGTTCGCCATGTCGGATGCCGGTGATCTGGGTGCGCGCATCCGGGCGGATTTCCAGTTCGCCGCCTTCGCCCTTGAATAACAGCAGGTCCTGATCACCCGCCAGGTCGGCGGCACCCTGGTGCAGCTCGATGTAGGCGGGATGGAAAACGCTCTGCATGGACAGGGGCGCTTTGGCCGGATTGAGACTTCTCGCCAGCGTATTGATGGGGGAGCGCAGGCCAAGTAAGTAGCGCAGGGTCAGCAGGTGCGATAGTGGCGCGCAGAAAGTCTCCAGCGGCAGATACGCCAGGCCATACTGATCCAGATGGGCGGCGGCGGCCTGTGGAGAATCGGCCACCGGCAGCCCCAGTTGTGGCAACAGCTGGTCACTGTAGACCCGGTTCGGGGTATGGGCGGGCCCGCCATGAAGCAGGGTGCGGATGCCCTGGCTAGCCAGTAACAATGCTGCCAGCAGATACCAGGGGTGGTGCTTTTTCTTGCCCGCGTAGCTGGGCCAGTCAAGCTGCACGTCCGGCAGGTCGGCCAGCGCCCGGTAACACACCGGACGGCAGGCATCCAGAAAGCCGGCCAGCTCCTCGGGCGTTTCTTCCTTTACCCGTAGCAGCATCAGGAAGGCGCCAAGTTGAATGTCTTCCACCTGGCCATCGAGAATGGCCTGCATGGCTTCCCGGGCTTCCTCCCGCGTGAGACTGCGCCGTGCCCGTTTACCGCGGCCAAGTGTGCGTACAAAAGGGGCAAAAGCATGTTCAGTCATGGTTAGCCTCGTGGATGCCCGTCACTTCAGGCTGGGAAGGGTGCATGTTGCGTGAAGCGTACGACGAGTGAGCGCGATATCAATACCAACTGGTACAGGGGCCATGTTCGGCGACCAGCTCCAGCAACCGGGCGTGGTCAATAACAGGCAAGGTGTTGTCCGGCAGAGCCAGTGCGGAGTGCTGCAGCAAATAGCCTTCGCCTTTCAGTGCGAAGCCGGAAGCGCACAGCAGGCCGGCATCGCTGAACACGCAGATATCGCCGTCACGATACAGGGTCTCGAATGTCTGCCGTTGGGGACTGTGCGGGGGAAAACCGATCAGATGAATCATCGCTTCAGAACACCACAACCTGAGCGCACTGGTCGCGCAGCCTCAGCAAGGATTGAGAGTCCAGCGTCTCTACCGGGACTGGCGTCACTGGCGCAAGACTGTCAGTGACACAGCGTACGCCAAAGTCGGGGAGCTGTGCCAGAGCGTCGCTGGGTGCCCGTTGCAGCTGAGACAGGGACGCTTCGGTGAGCCACAGGATCGTGGGCTGGCCAAAGGCTGCCCCGGTTAACAGCATATCCAGGGTTTCCTGAAACTGGCTGGAAAGCGGCGCACTGCCGGTGGCGATGTAGAGAATCGGGTTAGCCAAACTGAATGACCCGGTCGCTGTTGATAAGAGCATCGGCCCACTGGCCCAGACCGGCCAGAGTAAAGCCCTCTGCCAGGGTATCCGGTACCACGCCCCGTCGCTGGGCTGCGCCTACACAAACCACTGCATCAACAGGGTTTTCAGCCAGCCATTGCTGCCATTGTTGCGCGGCACAGGCCTGATCGCCGTCGCCACGCCAGGCATGACGGTTGGCCAGGTGCACGGCGTCACGGTAGAAGAAAAGTCGGTACAGATGGAAGTTGGGGTGGGCCAGTAATGCCCGGGCAGTATCAAGGGCAGTCAGTGCGGCGGCGGAATCCGCCGCCGCATTGACCAGAAGGGCAAACCGCATCAATCATCGCCACCAAGGGCGGTGAGCAGGTGCAGCAGAGACATGAAGAGGTTATACAGGGACACGAACAGAGTTACCGTGGCCATGATGTAGTTGGTCTCGCCGCCGTGAATAATGGCGCTGGTCTGCCACAGGATCAGCATTGAGGACAGCAATACGAAAGCGGCGGAGATCGCCAGGGCCAGTGCGGGTATGGCGAAGAAAATATTGGCGATTGCCGCAATAAAAGCCACCAGAATACCGACCATGATGAAATTGGTCATGAAACTGAAGTCTTTCTTGGTCACCAGAGCGATGGCTGACATGGCCACGAAGATGCCTGCAGTGCCGCCCAGGGCCATGGTTACGATTTCCATGCCGCCCGGCATTTGCGCGTACATGTTGATGATCGGGCCAGTCGTAAAGCCCAGCCAGCCGGTCAAACCGAATACGGCCAGAATGCCCCAGGCGCTGTTGCGGAGCATGTTGGTAGCGAAAAGCAGACCAAAGTACACGCCGAGGGTCAGCCAGACGTTAACAAAGCCGATGTTGCTGGCCATGGCAAACCAGGAGGCGCCGGTGGCCACAATCAGTGACAGCCCCAGCAGCATGTAGGTGTTCTTCAATACCTGGGCCGCGCGCTCCCCGGTGACGGCTACGCCGTGCGGAGAGACGGAATAGGGGTTGGTCTGGTTATTCATGTGTTTGCACTCATCCTTAGGAATTGTCCCTGTGATAATAAGGGCGGTAACGCCAAAATCAAGCGAAGAAACAAGGCATAAAGGTCGATTTTTTATGGGTCCGACGGGGGATCAGGGCAGGGCGGGCGCTACAGCCGTTTTTCGACCAAAACGGCGCCGCAACGGGGTTGATCCGAATCGGCAAAGGCATCGGGTTTTGCTATGACTGAACAAATGCTGATCGGCAGTGGCAGTCTCTCAAAGACAGGGAAGCGTTGATGAGGCGGCTACCCATGTGCAGTGTGGCTGATTGTTCCCGATTTAGTGAGGAGATGATTGAGTTGGCCCCGCAGCTGATTAACTTTCCACCAGTTGCAGCGAGGATTTGCGAAGCGCGATTGACTGACTTCATTGCTCATGTATTATTGCGGGCCTGTCTGGAGGGGTGGCAGAGTGGCCGAATGCACCGGTCTTGAAAACCGGCGACGGGAGACCGTCCGTGGGTTCAAATCCCACCCCCTCCGCCAAACAAGAAGCCCGTGCTCGCAAGAGCGCGGGCTTTTTTTATGGCCAATCGGGCGACGAAACCGACGACGGAGCGGTAGCGAGTTACGAGTTACGAGGAGCAAAAGTCGAAGCTGGTTTTGATTTTCGCTCCTCGTAAATCGTAACTCGAAAACCTGCGTGTCTATATCCTTGGTTCCAGCAAAGCCGCAAATTCCTGTAGCCCGTCCAGTCCCTGAATATCATCCTCCAGCAACGGTAGCTGGATTCTGGGTAGTCCTTTGAGCGCCTCATCCAGTTCGATCATGTGTCGTTGCTGACGCACCAGGCGGGCGGCGAAGAAGGCGCTGTCGGCGGCATCCGGGAGTACCCGGTTGACGATGGCCCCTGCCACCGGGATATGGCTGTCGCGCAGGGTGGCTACGGCGCGGGCGGTTTCCAGGATGGGCAGGCGTTCCGGGGTCAGTACGAACAGGAAGGCGGTGTGGTCCGGGTCGCTGAGCTGCCGTCGGGTGCGGTGGAACAGGCGCTGTCTGGTCATCAGCGTTTCTGCCACTTCTCGACTGCGCGGGTCCAGATCTGCGGTGGCGTGTTCGGTGGGGTCCTGCAGCGGGCTGTCCAGGTCCTTGCCGGGAGTCAGGTGTCCGACCACCTTGCCCAGGGTTCGTGCTCTTTCATTGTGGCGTAACAGACCATCGGTCCAGGCGGCCATCACTTCCGGCAGGCTCAACAGTCGCAGAGTGTGGCCGGTGGGTGCAGTATCGAAAATTACCAGGTCATAGTCGCGGCTGTCTTCATCGATAGTGCGAGCGATGCGTTCCAGCAGAGCCGCTTCCTGGGCACCAGGAGACTGGCGACTCAGACGCAATTGCTTTTCCAGCTCCCGCACCTGGTCCGGGCCGGCAAAGCGCCGCATCTGGGCACTGACACGATCCAGATATGCCTCCACTTCCTGATCCGGGTCCAGCTCCAGGGCGACCAGATTGGGAGCCATGCGGGTCGGGTGGTTGCCGATGGGCCGGTCGAAGGCGTCGGCCAGACTGTGGGCGGGATCGGTGGATACCAGCAATACCCGGCGCCCCTGTTCTGCGGCGCGCAGGGCCAGTGCCGAGGCGGTCGTGGTTTTCCCTACGCCGCCCTTGCCGCCAACCATCAGCAGGGACTTTTCCGCCAGCAGTCGATCCAGATCCAGAGCGGTCTCAGCCATCAGCAGCAGCGGAAATGGTCGAGCGGGGAACGTTCCATGCCCATGCGGGTATGCCAATCGTGGAAACGGTCCATGAGTAGCGGTTGCAGTTCCAGCGTGCTCCAGGTCGCCGGGTTGGGTACACCCATCATTTCGGCAAATACCAGCAGCATGAACAGGTCTTCCTCGTCCCGTTTGGCTCGAGCGATGGCCGCCCGATAGGGCGCGTTGTAGTACTGGGCGCCCAGTTCGCCCAGACGGCGAAAAAGCAGCCGAGTCTTGCCGGACATCAGATGTTCTCCGGTGGGGCGCTAAAGGCGCGTTTCAAGGCCGCTGCACACTCCAGGGTCACCAGCAAGGCGGCTACCAGCACGACCAGATCCAGCCCCAGCAGGAACCAGTCAGATTGGTCGTAGAAACTTTTCAGCTGAATCAGCAGGGCGTACAGGGTCATGACCAACAGAAATACCAAGGGCGCCAGAGTATAAATGGCAGGGCGTCCCCGTTTCACCAGCATGATGGTGATCACCAGCAGGGTTAGTCCGGCCAGCAACTGGTTGGTGGTGCCAAACAAAGGCCAGATCAGCAGGCCGCCGGAACCGTCAGCCCCTCCGGCTCCAAAGGCCAGCAGTAAACAGCTGGCCACTGCCAGCAGAGTGGCGGGGAGAGGGCGGGTCAGCCACTTCTGCTGATAGATTTCCCCCCACTCCTGGAAGATATAACGCTGCAGGCGCAGGCCGGTATCCATGGTGGTGCCAGCAAACAGGGCTGCCATGACGGTGAGGAGTGTGGCCGCCACGCCCACATCCATGCCGGTACCACCGGCGAGAATATTGGCGCCACCGTTGACGAAGGCGCTCAGACTGCCATTACCGAAAGCGGTATAGACAGCCTGCCAGTCCGCCAGAGTGGCGAAGCCGGCAGTGGCTGCGATGATGGCCGCCAGAGCCAGGGCGCCTTCACCCACGGCGCCGAAATACCCGACAAAACGGGCATCGGGTTCCTTGTCCAACTGTTTGGAGCTGGTTCCGGATGCCACCAGTCCGTGGAAGCCGGAAATGGCACCACAGGCGATGGTGACGAACAGCAGGGGTAACAGGGAAGGGGTCCCTGCAGGCACATCGTTATTGATCATGGGGGCGACGACCTGTGGATTGCCAATCAGCACAGCGCCATAGAGCAGAATCAGCCCCACGAAAAGTTGTAGCCCATTGATGTAATCGCGGGGTTGCAACAATACCCAGACCGGCAGCAGGGAGGCGATGGCCGCGTAGGCGAATAACAGCAGAATCCAGCTGGCGTTGGCGGACAGGCCCATGACCTGTTCCGGTAATGTCACAGGGACCTGGGGACCCACATAAATCAGGCTGTACAGGGCGATCACCCCCAGCACGGAGACCAGTCCCAGGCCAATGATGCGGCGGTAAATGAGCTGGCCGATGATCAGTGCTACCGCGATGGCACCCCATACCGGGACCACGGACCCCGGGTTGTTGATTAGCAGCTTGGCAATGACCACCCCGAAAACGGCATTCACCATCAACAGCACCAGGAAAATAACGATCATGAACACGGTGCGGGCTCGATAACCCACCACCTCGCCGGTGAGGGCGCCTACGGATTTGGCCCGGTTGCGGACACTGGCCCAGAGCGCACCGCTGTCATGAACCCCGGCAAAAAAAACCGTGCCCAGCACTACCCACACAAAGGCCGGCAACCATCCCCAGATCACCGCGATGGCCGGCCCGACAATGGGGGCGGCGCCGGCAACGGAGGTGAAGTGGTGGCCCCACAGGACAAAACGGTTGGTCGGCACAAAATCCACCCCATCCTCAAATTCGTGGGCGGGTGTCCGAAAAGCAGGGTCCAGCTTGTAGATGCGGGATGCAATAAAGCGGGAGTAGAATAGATATCCGGCGGCCATGCCACCCAGACCGAGCAAAAGTAAAACGATTGCGCTCATGGGGTGCCCTTTGTCATTGTCGCTATGATGGGCCCGTTCGGGCATGCAGCCTATGGTTAGCGGTTTTGCTGCCAGCGTCAACGCGACCAATGGCTAACCCGTTTTATGCAGGCTGGCCCGCGGGCGGTAAATATTCGGGGCACGTGCGCTATGTCATCGTTTGTTCATCTTGCCCTATGCATGCGGGTGCACAGACGCTACTCTTCGGAACATACTGAAAAAGAAGTGGGTAAAGGATTACCCGGGGGAAAGCAGCAATGATCAAAGTATTGGTAGTGGACGACCATGATCTGGTCAGAACCGGTATCTCCAGGATGCTGGACGAGGTTGAAGGTTTGCGGGTTGTTGGTGAGGCCAGCTCCGGCGAACAGGCCGTGCAACTGGCCAAGGAAACGGTGCCGGATGTGGTGTTGATGGATATCAAGATGCCAGGCATCGGCGGCCTTGAGGCAACTCGCAAATTGCTGCGTGTGGACGAGGGCATCCGCGTGATCGCGGTAACCATGTGCGAGGAGGAACCCTTTCCCTCGCGGCTGATGAAAGCCGGCGCCGCCGGCTACATGACCAAAGGGGCTGGCCTGGAAGAAATGGTCAGGGCCATCAAGGTTGTGACCACCGGGCAGCGGTACATCAGCCCGGAAATTGCCCAGACCATGGCGCTGAAGCCCTACACCGGTGAGGATGCCACGCTGCTGGATATGCTCTCCGAGCGCGAGCTGCAGATCATGATGATGATCGTCAACTGCCACAAGGTGCAGGATGTGGCTGACAAACTGTGCCTGTCACCGAAAACCGTCAATACCTACCGCTATCGCATTTTCGATAAGCTGGGCGTGACCAGTGATGTGGAAATGGCACTGCTTGCGGTACGCCATGGCATGCTGGATGCGGTTGAGAATACCGTTCCCTGATGGCAACAGGGCGGTCACGGGAAACAGACAACTGGCTGGGCGAAACTGTTACACTTTGTGGGCAGTAACCGGCCGAGATTGTTCCCTTGTCAGAGTTTGACCCGCAACATTTTCTTGATCATTGCGCTCGCAAGCCGGGCGTCTATCGCATGCTCAATGATGAGGGTGATGTCCTCTATGTGGGTAAAGCCCGTAATCTTCAGGCCCGTCTGAGCAGTTACTTCCAGAAGAATATTACCAGCCCGAAAACCCGGGCCCTGGTGGGGCGTATCGCCAGTGTCCAGACCACAGTGACGGGCAGTGAGGCGGAGGCCTTGCTGCTAGAGCAGTCGCTGATCAAGGAACTACGGCCGCCCTACAACATTCTCCTGCGGGACGATAAATCCTACCCCTACATCCGTATTACCAGCGCTGACCGCTTCCCGCGCATCACCTTTCACCGCGGCAGTCGCCGCAGTGGCAGCCATTACTTTGGTCCTTATCCAAGTGGTGGCGCAGTTCGTGAAGCCCTGTCCCTGGTGGAAAAGGTCTTCCAGGTACGTAACTGTAGCGACAGTTATTTTCGCAACCGCACCCGACCCTGTCTGCAGCACCAGATCAATCGCTGTACGGCACCCTGTGTGGGGCTGGTGAGCGAACAGGACTATGCCCGACAGGTGAAGCTGGCCATGGATTTTCTGGATGGCCGCAGCCGGGAAGTGGTGGAACAGCTCAGCCGGGAAATGAACAGTGCGGCCCAGTCACTGGATTTTGAGCGGGCCGCCATTATTCGCGATCAGCTGGCAGCCATACAGGCTGTTCAGCAAAAGCAGTATGCGGAAACCGGGCAGGGGAATCTGGATGTGGTGGCCATCGATAGCCGCCATGGCCTGGCTGTACTGGAAGTATTGATGATTCGCGGGGGCAGGATTCTCGGCCACCGGACGTTTCGCCCGGATACCCGCGGCGAGGAAGATCAGAACGATATTCTCGAGGCCTTCCTGGCGCAATACTATCTGGGGGACCGGGAGGACCCGGTGCAACCCCAGGAAATCCTGTTGGGCCTGGAGCCTGCCAGCGCTGAGGCATTACAGCAGGCATTAAGCCAGCACTGGGGCAAGAAGGTGCGTCTGGCCTGGCGGGTTCGCGGAGAGCGTGCTGCCTGGATTGCCATGGCCCAGACCAATGCCCAGCAATCTCTGGCGGCCGAGCTGGCCGCCCGCGAGCACATGGAGCAGCGCTTTCTGGCCCTCGAGGCCTTGCTCGGGGCGGATGAGCCGGTTCGCCGGATCGAGTGCTTTGATATCAGCCATACCCAGGGCGAAAAAGCCGTGGCGTCCTGCGTGGTGTTCGACCAGCAGGGCGCCAGGAAAACCGATTATCGCCATTTCAATGTGTCCCCGGCCCATGGCGGTGATGATTATGAAGCGCTGGAAGAGGCGGTGCGCCGGCGCTATCAGCGGGTGCTCAAGGAGCAGGGCAGGTTGCCGGATCTGCTGCTGATTGATGGCGGCAAGGGCCAGATGCAGCGCGCCTGGAGTGTGATGCAGGCGCTTGCCTTGCACGATCGCGTTCGGGTCATGGGTATTGGCAAGGGGCCCAGCAGGCGTCCCGGCTTTGAAGTGCTGTACCTGCCCGATGGTAAGGAACTGGTGCCCGGGCCGTCCCACTCCGCGTTGCACTTGTTGCAGCAGGTTCGCGATGAGGCCCACCGCTTTGCGCTCACCGGCCATCGCGCCCGGCGTGGCAAGGCGCGCAAGCAATCCTCCCTGGACGAAATTCCCGGCATCGGTCCAAAGCGTCGCAAGGCGCTGTTGACGCACTTTGGTGGCCTGAAACAGCTACGCAATGCCTCGGCCGGGGAGTTGGCCCGTGTTCCGGGGATCAATGCCCAGATGGCACAAACCCTGTATGACTGGTTTCATGATTAGGGGCACTAACAGGCAGAATCGCCACGTGCGCTGAGTCAGGGTGGCCTGGGCTGATGATAAATCGGCAATGAGTCACCGTGGCCTTTCCGTTATACTGACTCTTTCGGCCTGTTATTGCCTGCGTTGATCGACAGCGGCAGACATTATGGCTGGCCATGCCCTGCGTTCGTGTCTTTTTATGCTCTTTGCAACGATTTCGACGGAGCAGCGGGGTATCAACAGGCCCTTATTTTGGCGGTAGTACCTATGCAGAAAACGAGCCCGATCCTGAATTTGCCCAATATCCTCACCATGATTCGTGTATTGGCAATTCCCGTTCTGGTTCTGGTGTTCTACTTGCCCTTCAAGTGGAGCGATATGTGTGCGGCGGCCCTGTTTCTGGCTGCGGGCATTACCGACTGGCTGGACGGCTACCTGGCCCGTCGCCTTAACCAGACCAGCCCTCTGGGTGCCTTCCTCGATCCGGTGGCAGACAAGCTGATTGTCGGGGTGGCCCTGGTCATGCTGGTGCAGGTGCATGCCACGGCCTGGCTGGCGGTGCCCGCCATGGTGATTGTGTCCCGGGAGATCGCGGTATCCGCCCTGCGTGAATGGATGGCGGAGCTGGGTCAGCGGGGCAGGGTGGCAGTCAGTCAGCTGGGCAAGATCAAGACGGTGACCCAGATGACAGCCATCACCCTGTTACTGGCCCAGAAGCCCGAGTTCGATGCCCTGGGCGATATCATGATGACTCCCTGGTTGTGGCTCAGCTACGGTCTCCTGTACCTGGCCACGGCATTGACCCTGTGGTCCATGGGCGCATATTTGCGCGCTGCCGCCCCGGAATTGCTGAAAAGTGGTGACTGAGCGGAGTTAAGCCGGCCCGCGCGAGTCTGGCCCTGGCAGAATCGAGGGTTTTTTAGTCAAAGTGCTGAAAAATCAGAAAAAACCAGCCGGGCCGGGTTGACAGTGAGGGGGCGATGGGTAGAATTCTCCCCGCAACGAAGCATGCTTCGCGGCGACTTTTCAAAGCAAGACAAGCGGGAATAGCTCAGCTGGTAGAGCACAACCTTGCCAAGGTTGGGGTCGCGAGTTCGAATCTCGTTTCCCGCTCCAAGTTTTCAAAAGCCTCGGTTCCGCCGAGGTTTTTTCTTGGTAAATCAGTTTAAAGGCGCGGTGGCAGAGTGGTTATGCAGCGGACTGCAACTCCGTGTACGCCGGTTCGATTCCGACCCGCGCCTCCAATTTTCGACCTGCACGGTCACCGCCCGGGTGGCGAAATTGGTAGACGCAACGGACTTAAAATCCGTTGACCTTTGGTCGTGCGGGTTCAAGTCCCGCCCCGGGCACCAGCTTCCTGTTATTGCTTTCCCCCTCCTGGTTATACCCATTCTGACTCGGCCCGAGTCTGCACCTGCCGCTAGTCAGAAAAAATCCCAGTCAAATCAACTATCTGGTTACGCAACTTCAGGCACTTTATTGCCGTATCAGCCCGCTTTCTGGTAGCCTCACACTTTAGTCTTAGCCTGGTCCGCCATCCCATCACGGATACAGGCATGGCCCTTTCGGGGGGCAATGAGAACAAAAAGCCGGAAAGGCGAGAGGGCTATCTGAATGAACTGGTTCCAGAACCTGTCAGTGCGGCTGAAGATCCTGTCTGTGGCCGGGCTGGGGATTGTGTTGTTCGTCGTTTATGCGGCCTACAGCTTTTATATCGCCGAAACCAATATTGATCATCTGAAACGTATTGAAAGCCAGGACTTTCCCGTTCTGGAGTTGGTTAATGCCAACAATGTGGATTTCATTGCCATCAGTGAATCCTTTATTGCTGCCATCACCCAGGCTGACCCGGATCTGTTGCAGGAAGCGCAAAGTCGTGCCGCCGAGTTCGAGCAGCGGCTGGCGGATATTCGTCGCACCGACCCGAGCCTGTCGGGCAGTGTGGAGGATTTGCGTCGCAGCTTCAGCGCCTATATCGGCGAAGCCACCACCCTGGCGCGCAGCTTGATTAACAGCGATGCCGCCGCCGATGATCTGTATCAACGCATCAGCCACGTTCGTGGCCTCCAGGACGCCTACGAGACGCACCAGAAAGCCTTCGAAAAGCAGCGCTACGAGGCGTTTCGAGACACACTGAATGCCAGCCGCTCGGACAATCTCAGCACCCAGAAAATCGGCCTCTTTCTCGGCCTGGTGGCCTTTACGCTGCTGGCTCTCATTGCCCTGCGGGTTACCCGTGCCATTACCTTGCCGCTGGAAGGCGCGGTAAACGCTGCCGACAATATTGCCAACGGCAAGTGGGATACCAAGATCGAGAAGGGCGGTCGTGATGAGACCGGACACTTGCTGCACGCCATTCGCAAGATGCGAGATTCGCTGATAAAACGCCATACCGAGGATCGTCGACAGGAAACCATCAAGAACCATCTGGCCGAGCTTAACAACCGCATGCGCGGGGAGATGAGCTTCGAGCAGCTGGGCAACAATATGCTCAGTTTCCTGGTGCCGGTGCTGGAAGCCCAGGTGGGGGCCTTTTACAGCTTCGATCCTGCCACCGAGCAGCTCACGTTAAGTAGCTCCTATGCCATGCAGCGCCGCAAACATCTGGCGAATACGTTCCGTCTGGGCGAGTCCCTGGTTGGCCAGTGCGCCCTGGAGCGCAAGAGCATTCTGCTCGAGCAGGTGCCGGAGGATTACATCAGTATCGCGTCGGGAACCGGTACCGGGCAGGCCCGCAATGTGATGGTAATGCCGGTTGTTCATGATGACGAAATCAAGGGGGTTCTCGAGATCGGTGCTTTCCGGGAATTCAGTGATGAAGACCTGACATTCCTGGAACAGTGCGTTTCGGTGATTGCGGTATCCGTGCACAGCGTACAAAGCCGTATGCGGCTGGCACAGATGCTGGAACAAACCCAGGAGCAGGCTGAGGCCCTGGAGCGGCAGAAAGAGGAAATGGCACAGGTCAATGAAGATCTGGAAGAACAGGCCATGGAGTTGTCTGCCTCCGAATCCCGACTGCAGCAGCAACAGGAAGAGCTCAAGGCAATCAACGAGGAACTGGAATCCCAGACGCAGGCCTTGCGAGCCTCAGAGGAGAGTCTGCAGGCCCAGCAGGAAGAGCTCCGGGTCACCAACGAGGAGCTGGAAGCCCAGGCACGCCTGCTGACCGAACAGAAAACGGAAATGGCGCAGAAGAACGACGAACTTGAGTTGCTTCGCCATGAGCTGGAGGACAAGATCCGCGAACTGGAGATGTCGTCCAAGTACAAGTCCGAGTTCCTCTCAACCATGAGCCACGAACTGCGGACACCGCTCAACTCGATCCTGATTCTCTCCAATGCGCTGGGCCAGAACAAGAAGGGTAATCTGGATGACAAGCAGGTCGAGCATGCCCAGGTCATTCATTCCGCGGGCTCGGATCTTCTCAGTCTGATCAACGATATTCTCGATATTTCCAAGATTGAAGAAGGCAAGATGGATGTCATCATTGATGACCTGTCTGCCCAGGAAATTGGTGAACATTTCCGGCGTAACTTTGCCCACGTGGCGGAAAGCCGCAATCTGGATTTCCATGTCAATCTGGGCGATAACCTTCCTGATTATTTCTACACGGATCGTCAGCGCCTTGAGCAGATCATCAAGAACCTGCTTTCCAATGCCCTGAAATTTACCGAGCAGGGCTCAGTGACACTGACCATTGCCCGCCCGGAAGAGGGGGAGACCCTGCCGTCCCGCCATCTTCTGCCCGAGAAGACCATCAAATTTGCGGTTACCGACACCGGCGCCGGCATACCGGCCGAAAAACAGAAACTGATCTTCGAGGCGTTCCAGCAAGCGGATGGCACCACCAGCCGCAAATACGGCGGTACGGGTCTGGGGCTGACGATTTCCCGCGAACTTGCCCGCCTGCTGGGCGGGGAGATCAGCCTTTACAGTGACGGGGAAGGCACCGGCTCCACGTTTATGCTGTATCTGCCTGAAGGTTCTGCGGAATCCATGGATGCCACTCCTGGTGATGTGTCCGGTGAGGCAGATATTGGCAGCAACGCGGAGGCCCACACCGCCGCATTGACCCCGAATGAGTCGGGTCGAGACGATTTTGTGGTGCGGGAAAAAACCGTATTGATCGTTGAGGATGACATTGAATTTGCCAATGTCCTCCTGGAGTTGGCCGCGGACTACGGGCTCGAAGGGCATATTTGTTCTGATGGTGAGGCCGGTCTGGAATACGCCAGTCACTACCGTCCCAGTGCCATCATTCTGGATATCGGTCTTCCCGGTATTGATGGATGGGAGGTCATGGAGAAGCTCAAGGCGGATCCCCGCACCAAGGATATCCCCGTTCATTTCCTGTCCGGTCGGGATGAGCGCAAGAAGGCGCTGGAGCTGGGAGCCATCGACTTTCTCACCAAACCTGCCAAGCAGGATGACATCCTTTCTGCTTTCGCCAAGATTGAAGGGGCCATTGAGACCAATGTTCGGCGCCTGCTGGTAGTGGAAGACAGTGAGATACAGCACGAGAGTATCCGCGAGCTGTTTGACCAGAAAGGGGTGGAAATTACCGCCGCCACCAGTGGTGAGGAAGCGTTGACAGCACTTCGGGAAACCGTTTTCGATTGCATGATCCTGGATCTGACCCTGCCGGACATGAGTGGTTTTGAATTACTGGAAACCCTGCACGCCAGCGAGAGTTATGACAGCGTTCCGGTGGTGATCTATACCGGCAAGGACATGACCCGTGAGGAAGAGGCGAAGCTGCGCAAATACGCGGATCGAATCATTCTCAAGACAGAACGCTCCCATGAACGCCTGCTGAATGAGGCCTCCCTGTTCCTGCACTGGCTGGAGTCCACATTGCCGGCCAACCGTCGTCCCGGCAATGATGCGATCGAGCATCGCGATGACATTTTCGAGGGCAAACAGCTGCTACTGGTAGATGATGACATGCGCAATATTTATGCGCTGTCGGCCCAGCTTGAAGAGCTGGGTTTCGACATCACCATTGCCAATAATGGCCGTGAAGCCCTGGATGTGCTGGAAGCGAATGCGCAAATGGATATCGTGCTGATGGATATCATGATGCCGGAAATGGATGGCTATGAGGCCATGAGTCTTATCCGTGAGCAAAGCCGTTTCCAGAAGCTGCCGATCCTGGCCCTCACTGCCAAGGCCATGAAAGACGATCGGGCCAAATGTATCCAGGCCGGGGCGAATGACTACTGCTCGAAACCGATTGATATGGCAAAACTTACCTCGCTGTTGCGGGTCTGGCTCCACAAGTAGGTCTTGGAGGATCAATGAATGGCTGAGCCTTATCCCATCGATGATGATGAGGTCAATGTGGAGGATATTGAAATCCGCCTGCTGATGGAGGCTATCTACCAGATGTACGGCTACGATTTCCGTTCCTACAGCAAGGCCTCCATTCGTCGTCGTGTGATGCACAGAATGACCATGTCCGGCTTCGCCTCGATCATGGAGATGACGGATAAAGTGCTCAGGGACCGGCCGTTCTTCGTGACCCTGCTCAATGATCTGACGGTCAATGTGACAGAGATGTACCGTGACCCGGAGTTCTATCGCGCCTTCCGTGAAGAGGTGGTGCCGGTACTGAAAACCTTCCCCTTCATCAAGATCTGGCATGCCGGCTGTTCCACCGGCGAAGAAATCTATTCCATGGCCATATTGCTGGAGGAAGAGGGGCTCTACGATCGCGCCATGATTTATGCCACCGATATCGACAAGAATGTGCTGGCGTCCGCCAAAAAGGGCATTTATTCCATTGAGGCGGTGAAGCAGTATGGCGACAACTATCGCCGGGCTGGAGGCCGTCATTCCCTGTCCGACTATTTCACCGCACGCTACGACAGCGTGATCATGGAGCAGCGCCTCAAGCGCAATATCGTTTTTGCCGACCACGACCTGGCAACGGACCAGGTTTTTGGTGAAATGCATGTGATCCTGTGCCGCAATGTGCTGATCTATTTCGATCGTGCCCTGCAGGCCCGGGTGATACGGCTGTTCAGCGACAGCCTGGACATGGGGGGTTACCTTTGTCTGGGTACCAAGGAAAGCCTGCGTTTCAGTGGTCAGGAAGAGACCTTTGATGTGATCAATACACCGCTGCGGATATTTCGCAAACGGCAATTCCCTCACAACGCATGATTAGAGACAACCAATGATAGAGCAGAAGCTGCTACTCGTGGATGACCAACCCGCCAACCTGGTGTCGCTGGAGGCAGTGCTGGAAGGCGAGGGGCGCACCCTTATCAAGGCGCATTCCGGCCAGGAAGCATTGAAGATTCTGCTCAAGGAAGATATATCCCTGGTGCTGCTGGATGTGCAGATGCCCGGTATGGACGGCTTTGAAGTCGCCGAGCTGATGCGTCAGAGAAAAGATACCCAGACGATCCCGATTATCTTCGTGACGGCGATCAGTAAAGAGAAGAAGTATGTCTTCAAGGGATACCAGGCAGGCGCCGTGGACTATCTGTTCAAGCCCCTGGACCCGTTGATCCTGAAGAGCAAGGTGGATTTCTTTCTCAGCCTGGATAAGCAGAGGCGGGAACTTCAGCAAAAACTGCGTGAGGCCCAGGCACACCGCGCCGCCTATGAAGCGGGCAAGAGCCAGCGCGGGGAGGGCAGTGGTAACCCATCGTGATAAACAGGATCGGACCGGTAAAGGCGATCGTCATGGGGGCCTCCTGGGGAGGGTTGAATGCCTACACGACCATCTTGTCGGCATTGCCTGTGGGGTTTCCGGCCGCCATTCTGCTGGTTCAGCACCAGCACGCCAGTGCTGAAAACCGGCTGCCCTGGCTATTGGCCCGTTATTGCCAGTTGCCCGTGATCGCGCCGGAAGACAAGGAAGAGATTCAGCCGGGTTGTGTCTATGTGGCACCACCGGGTTACCACATGCTGGTGGAAGAGGACGAGACGCTGGCATTGTCTGCGGGAAGGCCCGTACACTTTTCCCGGCCGTCGGTAGACGAGCTGTTCCTTTCCGCCGGGGCGGTCTACGGAAAACAGCTTGCAGGGGTTATCCTTACCGGCGCCAATGAAGATGGAGCAAAAGGAATTGACTACATTCACCGTCGTGGCGGGTTCACCATTGCCCAGTCACCGGTAAGCGCAGAAGCACCGGCCATGCCCGAAGCGGCAATAAAAACAGGTGCAGTTTCCAGAGTGCTCGACCTTGAAGCAATCGGGACCTTTCTGGCAGAACAGGTTGCAGGGTAGTAGACCTATGAAGCAAAACATTTTGGTTGTGGATGATCACAGGGAAAATCTTATCGCCCTCGAGGCTATTCTTGACGGGGAAGGGCGAAATCTTGTCATGGCACAATCAGGCAATGAAGCCTTGTCATTGGCGCTGAAGTACGACTTCGCGCTGGTGTTACTTGATGTGCAAATGCCGGAGATGGACGGTTTTGAAGTCGCGGAGTTGATGCGCAAAAACAAGAAAACCCGCCATATCCCCATTATCTTCGTGACGGCCATTTCCAAAGAGCAGAAGTATGTCTTCAAGGGCTACGAATGTGGCGCTGTGGACTATCTGTTCAAGCCCATCGACCAGAAAATTCTCGAAGCCAAGGTCAATGTGTTTCTGGAGCTGGATCGCCAGCGAAAGAAACTGCAGCAGGCAGTGGTGCAGATGAAACGCCTGAAAGACGAGAATGAGCGGCTGCTTCATGCCCTGGGTGAGGCACTGATCGGTGCCGATGCCGGCGGCAAGGTATCGTTCTGCAATGAAGCCGCCTGTGCGCTGCTGCGTCGCCCCCGTGATGAGTTGATAGGCCGGGATATTGCCGCGCTGATTTTCAATGATGATACCGGCAAGCGCCGCTGGGAGTGGCAGGAATCCCCCCTGCGGCAGGCCTGCCAGCAGGGTGAAGGCTGGAAAAACGAACACAGCCTGTACACACAGGACGAGGACGGACTGGTAGCCTTGTCAGTACGGGGTAATGCCATCAATGACGATGCCGGCAATTTCACGGGTGTGGTTATTGTGCTGCGCAAGGCGGATGACGAGAATGATGTCCGCGACAGCCGCAAGGACCACCGACGCCACCCCCGCAAGAAACTGTTTAGGGAAATGGTGGTGTTTGATCGAAGCACCGGTGGTAACGTGGGCCGCCTGATGAATATCAGCCTGGACGGGTTCAAGCTGTTTACCCGCCGGGAAATCTCTCAGGGTGAGGTGTTGCAGATGGGAATGGTGCTGCCGGATCAAATTTCCGGGGTCAACACCATCAGCTTTGACGCCAGAGTAGTGTGGTCGGAAGTCCTGGACGCTCCCGGAGAGTATCAGGTGGGTTTCCAGTTTCTGGCACTGACAGAGATCACCGCCAATGTGATCGAGAATTTGATGGACAAATACTGAAATGAACGAGCACATCGAGACGCCGGAAAATCAGGACCTTCCCCCGTCATTGCTGCCCTATGGGTTCGCCCGGCGCTACGGTGTGTTGTTGCGTGAAAAGGATGGGCGCCGCGAATTATGCTATCGCAAGGACGTCCCCCTTTCCGCCCTGAGTGAAGTGCAGCGTCACATCGGCCGGTTGCCCACCCTGGTTCCCATGGATGACGCCGCATTTACCGCAGCCATGGCGATAGCCTATGAGCAGCAGCGGGGGGCTGCCGCGGAGGCCGCTGACGACCTGGAAGGTCTGGACCTTGCCAGTCTGGCGGATTCCCTGCCGGAAACCTCCGACCTGCTGGAACAGGAAGACGATGCGCCGATTATCCGGCTGATCAATGCCCTGCTGCAGGAGGCCATCCGTGAGGATGCTTCCGATATCCATATCGAAACCTTCGAGCGGCGCCTGGTAGTGCGCCTGCGGGTAGATGGGGTACTGCGTGAAATCCTGACTCCCAAGCGCGAACTGGCGCCCCTGCTGGTTTCCCGGATCAAGGTAATGGCCCGGCTGGATATCGCCGAGAAGCGGATTCCGCAGGATGGCCGTATCTCCCTGCGTATTGGTGGGCGAGATGTGGATGTGCGGGTATCCACCATGCCTTCCAGCAATGGCGAGCGGGTGGTGCTGCGTCTTCTGGACAAGCAGGCAGGGCGTTTGCAGTTATCGCACCTGGGCATGGGAGATGTCTGTGACCAGCATATGCGCGAGCTGATTCACAAGCCCCACGGGATTATCCTGGTGACGGGGCCCACCGGTTCCGGTAAAACCACCACCCTGTATGCCTCACTGGCGGACCTGAACGACAGCACCCGCAATATCCTGACGGTAGAAGACCCGATCGAATACCAGCTTGAAGGCATCGGTCAGACCCAGGTCAACAGTAAAGTGGACATGACCTTTGCCCGCGGATTGCGCGCCATCCTGCGCCAGGATCCGGATGTGGTCATGGTGGGGGAGATCCGCGATCTGGAAACCGCAGAAATCGCCGTCCAGGCATCCCTGACCGGTCACCTGGTGCTGTCTACCTTGCACACCAATACCGCCGTGGGCGCGGTAACCCGCCTTCAGGATATGGGGATTGAGCCCTTTCTGCTCTCCAGTTCCCTGCTGGGGGTTCTGGCGCAACGACTGGTGCGGGTTCTCTGCGATGACTGCAAGACCCCCTATCAGCCCAGTGCCAGCGAATTGAAAATGATGGGATTGCCGGAGGATGAATCCTGTACCCTCTATCACCCCAAGGGCTGCAATGCCTGTAATCAGCAGGGCTACCGTGGGCGAACCGGTATCTATGAGCTGGTAATGATTGATGAAACAATGCGCCAGCTGATCCATGACCGGGCCGGCGAGCTGGAACTGAACCGACATGCCCGTACCCTCACCAGTGGCATCCGTGAGGATGGCTGGCGTAAAGTACTGGCTGGACACACCAGCGTGGAAGAAGTGCTGCGTGTGACCCGCGAGGACTGACCGGACCCCTGATCCATGCCTGCATTCGAATATCGATCCCTGGATCACAGGGGCAAAATCAAGAAAGGCACTCTGGAAGCGGACAGTGCCCGCCAGGTGCGTCAGCAGCTCCGTGACAAGGGCTGGGTGCCCATTGAAGTGCATGAAGCCCATGACTCCGGCCGTTCCGGCGGTCTCGGGCAATTTTCCGCGTCTGGCAAGCTGAAAGGGGCAGAGCAGGCCCTGCTGACACGCCAGCTTGCGACTCTTCTCAAGTCCGGCCTGCCTGTGGAGCAGGCATTGTCCGCGGTGGCCAAGCAGGCCGCCAATGACAGAATCGAACGCATTGTTCTGGCGGTTCGCGCCAAGGTGCGCGAGGGCTTCAGCCTGGCCAGCAGCTTTGAATCCTTTCCCCGTGCCTTCCCGGAGATGTACCGGGCCACCGTGGCTGCGGGTGAGCAGAGCGGACACCTGGAGCAGGTTCTCGAGCAACTGGCAGATTACCTGGAAACCCGTCACGACACTGGTCGCTCGGTGGCGCAGGCGATGATCTATCCGGCCTTTATCATGGTGTTCGCCACCATTGTCATCATGCTGATGATGACCTTTGTGGTCCCCAAGCTGGTGGCGGTGTTTGAAGGCCGTGACCAGACTCTGCCCCTGTTGACGCGTATCGTCATGGCGCTCAGTGATTTCGCCCGCGATTGGGGTTGGTTGCTGCTACTGGTTGTCGTTGTGGCTGTTGTGGCCTTCATGCGCGCCATGCGCGATCCCGGTTTCCGCCTGCGGGTGCACCGGAAAATGGTCACCATGCCCATGGTCGGCACCATGTTGCGGGCTGCCGACAGCGCCCGTCTCGCCAGCACACTGGGTATCCTCGGTCGTTCCGGGGTGCCGCTGGTGGATGCCCTTTTTATTGCCGCCCAGGTGGTGGGCAATCTTGAAGTCAGAAACGCGGTGAAGAATGCCGCGGCCAAGGTCCGCGAGGGCGGCAGCCTGAGCCGGGCCCTGGACGCCAGTGGCTATTTCCCGCCAATGCTGGTGCAGATGATCGCCAGTGGCGAGGCCAGCGGGGAGCTGGACCACATGCTGACCCGCGCAGCCGACTACCAGGAACGGGAATTGAGCAGCACGGTCAATACCATGGTGGGGCTGTTGGGGCCCATCATGCTTCTATTCATGGCGGGTGTGGTGGTATTGATCGTACTGTCTGTGATGCTGCCCATCATGCAGATGAACAACTTACTAGCTGGATAGGTGAAGGAATGAAAACGAAAGGCACCATGTCAGGGTTCACCCTGCTGGAAATTATGGTGGTTGTTGCCATTATCGGTCTGCTGGCCGCCGTGATTGTTCCCAATGTGATCGGGCAGGGTGAAGGCGCCAAAGTGGACCTGACCAAGGCCAACATGGGGAAAATCGTCCAGCAGCTGGACCTCTACAAATTCAACAATGGCAGCTACCCCACCAGTGAAGAAGGCCTCAATGCGCTGGTTGAGCGCCCCGCATCCGCCCGTAAATGGCCTGATGGCGGGTACCTCTCCAGTGTGCCCGAGGACGCCTGGAATAATGATTATGTCTATATCAGCCCCGGTGTAGACGGGCCCTTCGACCTGCTTTCCCTGGGCGCTGACGGTGCCGAAGGTGGCGAAGGGACCGATGCCGACATCAACTGGCGCGACATTCATTAAGATGCGCTTGCGCCCCGTCATTCAGGCCGGATTCACCCTGCTGGAAATCATGGTTGTGGTGATGCTGATGGGGTTGCTCACCGTAGTGCTGGTGTCCCAGGGCAACTGGACCAGTGATGGTCGCCAACTGGAGCAGGAAACCGCCCGTTTGCAGGACACGCTGGCGCTCTTGAACGAGCGCAGTCTTTTCTCGGGCCAGTTGATGGCGCTGCGACTGGAAACCACCGGCTGGACACCGCTGGCCTACGACAGGGTTGAGGGGGAATTCCTGCCCGTGGATGACACCGCGCTCAAGGCACACAGGTTACCGCCATCCCTGGAATTGGTCTGGCAACTGGATGAGCTCGGTGAAGATCAGGCCAGCCTCAGTGATGTGGCCGAGAACCTGGTCAAAGACGACGTCATGGCCGGCGCAGGCAACGACCTGGTCGACCAGGAAGAGGGCGATGAAAGCGACCAGGAGGAAGCGGATTTCCCCCAGGTATTTTTCTTTCCCAGCGGCGAGGTATCCCCGGTGACCCTGACCCTGCGCGCCTACGATGATGTGGATGCTGAACAACGTTTGCGCGTGTCGGCACTGGGGCAATTCAGTGACCCGGATGCCGGCAATGACGAGGAGGCCGCACCGTGAGTGGTGAGCAGAAGGGGTTTACCCTGGTGGAGGTGCTGGTTGCCGTCTCCATCCTGGCGCTGGTCATGGTTACCCTGGGGCAGAGCATGGGAGCCACGGCCCGGGCCTACACCAACATCAACGAGACCCATCTGGGGTTCCTGGTTGCGTCCGACAAACTGGTGGAGATGCAGGTGTATCAGCAATGGCCTTCTACCGGCACCTCGGACAGTGAACTGTCCCGCAATGGCCGTGACTGGTGGATCGAAACCACCGTTTCTGAAGGGCCTTATCCGGATACCCGCCGAGTGGACATTGAAGTCGGACCGCTGCGGGGCAAGGACAAAGGCGGCATGGCCTATCGCCTGGCCAGTCTGATTGGAAAGCCTGCGTCCTGATGTCACAGCGCGGCAGGATACGCGGTTTCACGCTACTGGAGATGGTTGTCACCATCGCCATTTTTGCCTTTATCTACGTCTGGGTGGCCAGTTTTCTTGGCACGGCCCTGCAGGGCCGTGAGCAACTCAATGCCGATGCCGGCATCATGGAACGCAACCAGCGCGCCATCACCTACCTGACCCTGGATTTCGAGCAACTGATCAGCCGCCCGGTCCGCGATCCCTATGGCGACCCGCAACCCGCCATCGTTGGCCGCGACAATTACGTGGAATTTACCCGGCTGGGTTGGTCCAACCCCTTCGGGTTGCGCCAGCGCAGTGAGATGCAGCGGGTTATCTATACGCTGGAAGACGGCAAACTCTATCGTCGTTATTGGCCAGTGCTGGATACCAATGTGGCCACCGAGTATCAACAAGATGTGCTGATCGACGATGTGGCCCGCTTTACGGTGCGTTATCTGGACAAGACTCCACAGGGAGAGTGGCAATGGCTGGAGCTGTGGCCGGATGTGGCCCTGGCTGCCGTTCCTGTCTGGCAGCAGCGATTACCGAAAAGCATCGAAGTGGAAATTGAGCTGGAAGATGGCGACACCATTCACCGATTCTACCGTACGGTGGTGAACCCATGGTCCTGACCCGCAACGCAAAACAGCGGGGTGTAGCCCTTATTATCGTGCTGATGCTGTTCGCGATCCTTGCCACCATCACGCTGGAAATTGTCTTCCGGCAGGATCGGTTCCTGACCCGGGCAGACAACCTGCTGCAATGGGATAAACGCTATCAATACGCCATGGCCGCGGAAGTGGTGGCCCAGCAGGGGCTGATCGACGATCTGGAGGATGACCGCAACAACAATGCCATGGTGGACGATTGCGTGGAAGAACAGTGGGCGGTCCAGCTGCCGCCCACTCCCTACGAAGATGCCATGCTCAGCGCCAGCGTTCAGGATCTGCAGGGTCGCTTTAACCTGAACTGGCTGATCACCGCTTCCGGCGACGAGTTTATCCGTAATCCCAGAGCTATCGCACAACTGACCCGCCTGATCGAGCAGACATTCCCCGGCGAAGCCAATGCCAGCCGGCTGGCCAATGAAATGGCTGACTGGCTGGACAGCAACAATATTGTCGACAGCGTGGAAGGGGCAGAAGACCCGGAATACCGTAATCGCCGCACCCCCAATTTGCCGGCCGCCCATGAATCCGAAATGCGGGCATTGCTCAGCTTTCGGGTTGCGGATCAACCTGCGGAGCCGCAAGCGTGGGGATTGTTGACGGCCCTGCCACTAGGGACCACCTTGAATGTGAATACCGCGCCTCCCCAGGTGCTTGATGCGGTGATAGGCGACATGGCAGGGACAGCCGCGGTGCAGGCGGTACTCGACGCGCGTCAGGAGAAGCCGGTCACTGAAATCAGTGAACTGATGAAACTGCCCCCCCTTGATGACCTTTCCGCCGACGAAAAGAACGATCTTGCCAGTTTATTGGGTGTCAGCAGCGAGTATTTTCAGGTAATGGTAGATGTGGAAGTGGATGGTCAGCTCAGCCGGCTGGTCAGCCGGCTTCGCAGGGCCACGGGCCAAGGGGAAACAACCGCCGTGTTCAGCCGTCAGGTCAGTCCGCTGCTGACACCCCTCGAACCGGCGTGCAATCCCTTCTACAATGCCGACGGCAGCTAACAGAAAGCCAGATGCAACCCGGTGTGGCGGGTCGCATGCTCAAGAATAATGATGGAAGGACAGATAGCGTGGCAGATGCTCCCTTGATTTATCTCGCCGGTGCCGGGGAAACCCAATGGCAACCGGACAGCCCCGTGCTGTTCCAGCCCCACCGCGGTGAGGCGGTGCAATGGCTCGGCCTGGGCGAGGCGCTGGCGGCCTGCCAGGGGCGCAACGTGGCGGTGGTCATCAGTGTCTCCTGCGCCCGATTGACCCACGTTTCCCTGAGTCGCAAGCAGGCCCGTCATCTTCAGCGCGTCCTGCCATACCTGCTGGAAGAGCAGCTGCTCGACAACCCGGATGACCTTTGGTTCGTGTCCCGCAAGGGCAGTGGGGACGATTATCAGGTATCAGCGGTACGCAGGGAGCTGATTACCCGGCTCCAGCAATGGGCCAGGGAGGCAGGCGCGCAGATGGCATCCTTGCAGGTGGATGGCGACTGTCTGCAGGCGGTGCTGCCGCTGACGGCGGACCTGGGCAATCGTCAGCAGCTGCTGTTGATAGATCGCGAGCAGGGTCTGGTCATTGATGCGGACCAGCAGGAAGCGTTTGCCCCCCTGCTGGGAGACAGCCTGGATCAGGCTCGACAGGTTGATTTGCCAACCCTCTTTGACGAACTGCGTCAGTATCACGGCCAGGAGCTGTTGACCGGCCCCTATACCCCCAAACAGGACCGTCAGAAAAACGCATTGTTGGGACCCTGGCGTCCTGTTGCCTACCTGGCTGCCGCGGTGTTTCTGGTTGCGGTGGTTGCACTCTGGATACAGCAGTGGCGCTATCAGCAGGCAGCGGACCAGGCGTTGGCGCAGGCGAAACAGCGTTATGAACAGCTGTTCCCCGGCGACAAGGCGACCTCGGCCCTGAACCGTCAGTTCCAGGGCCGTCTGGCGCGCCTTGGCGGTGGCGTTGATGGCGGTGGTGCAGCGTTTTTCCCGTTGCTCGCGCCGGTTGCCCAGGTGCTCAAAGACATGAAGGTGGAGCCCAAACGGCTGCAGTATGACCAGCGTCAGAATGTGTTGCTGCTGGATGTGGGGGCCAAGGATTACGCCCAGCTTGAAGCCCTGCAGAACGCCATAAGAAAGCAGGGGGGCAATGCCTCCATCGCCAATTACCGCAACGGCGCCCAGGGCGTCAGTGCCCGCATCAAGGTGGAGCAACCGGGATGACATCTGCCGAATTGAAGAAACTGGCCGGCCAGCGCTGGTCGCAACTGCAACAGTGGTATGCCAGTCGTGAAGCCCGCGAACAGCAGGTGCTCAAGGTGCTCGCGGTGGTGGCGCTGTTTGTGGTGCTCTACTGGGTTATCTGGGCACCGTCATGGGCGGCCCGTAATCAGGCTCGCCAACAGTATGTGGCCAACATGCAGACACTGGAATGGATAGACGCCAACAGCGGTGCCGTAATGGCCGCTCGCGCTGGCACCAGCAGTGGTAGCCGGTTGCCAGACAACTGGGTCAGTGACGTGAGCCGCAGTGCGGATGATTTCGGTCTCACCTTGCGTAACTTCACGCCGGATGGGAATCGCTCCGTCCGTATCCAGCTGGAAGATCAGTCCGCTGCGCAGGCCGTGCTATGGCTGCAGTCCCTGCAGCAAAAAGGCGTGCAATTGGGCAATCTGGAAATGACGCCGGGTGGCAAGTCCGGCACTGCCACCGTTCGGGCAACCCTGCAGCAATAATATGACCCTTCGCCTTCTTCTGGCTTTTTGCACTCTGGGTTTCACCGTCACGGCGGAGGCGCAATGTCGCTTCGATCCGCTGGATCAAGGCCGCGTGGTGAAAATTTCCGGCGCGCAGCTGCCCGCCGCATCCGGCATGTCGCTATCCAGTCTTTCGGTCATGCGGGTGGAGAAAGGGCGCTTTATCCCGGTGGCCTACCAGTTCGATGAAATGGACCAGAAGGGCATGGTCTGGTTTGCGGATTCAGGCTTCGAGCTGGCAGGTTCTCCAGGCCAACTGGATGGGCAAGACCAGCTGCTCATGATGCTGACAGATGCAGGCCCGCGGGCGCCGGCAGACCTCAAGCCGGAACAGGGTGAGCTCATTGCCAGGCTGACCGTCGCAGAGGATTGCCATTTCTATCTGGTCCAGGGGAATCCTGAACGAAGTGACAATTACTATGTAGCCCACGATATCGACAGTGGCGAAACCCGCACGGCGCTTTATCAGCTGGATGTGGATCCGGATAATGAATTGAACTGGCGCTATCTGGGTTATCGGGGCTATCTGGGCGAGGGGTCAATCATCGATACCCTGAAAATGCGCATGAGTGCCGGTGTACTGTCCCGGTTTACCCGCATGACCCTGGATAATCACAACCTCAGACCCAAACGGGTGGGGTTTTCTGTGGGGCCGATTCGTTCGGTGATGCATTTGCGTACCAAGGTGGTACTGGCCGGTATTCCCGTGATGACCATCCAGGTACAGGCCATGCGCTACGCGGCGCATTATGAAGCGCATACCTACGCCAAAATTCCCGACCTTTATCGAGCGACCCTGAAAGAGCCGGAAGTGTCGGTGACTGTGGATGGCAACAATCAGTCAGGCGCCGCTGTGTACACAGCAAATTTTGTCGACTCTCCGGTGATTGTCGACGGCAAACCGGATGATCAGGCGTTTGCTGACCAGGCGCTCACCATGGATGCCAACTGGATCCTGTTTGACAGCCAGCGGGATTTTGCGCTGCTCACCCATCTCACCGTGCCTGATGAGCTCATGGAAACGCCGCTGGCGCTCATTTATCAGGATGATGCCTCGTTGACGGTGGAGCCGGAACAATTTCCCGGCCAGCTTCCCAACCTGGGTTACTCCCTGCATGGCTGGCCGCAGCCGGAGGAGCTGCGGTTTACCGTGAGCCTGTATTTCGAAGAGGGTTTGAAAGGTTTTGCCGCAGACCAGTTCGCCACGAGGCGGTCCGCCGAGGTCCCGGTGCAGGTAAGGGACCGTTAACAGGCGGTAAGGCCTGCCTATTCAGTGTCTGCCGGCGTGATACAAGACAAAGACGGTTTCGCTGCCCGTTGCAGGTCGCCGTCTTTGTCGGCACGGAAATCGTGCTGTGTTGTTCAGAATGGCCGTTCCGGCGTCAGTGAAATGGCTTCTTCCCGGGTCAGCGGCAACCAGACATCCCCCTTCACTGTGGCATTTCTCGCCAGGAAAGCGGAATTGAGCGGGAACTGGGTGGTAAATCCGTAAATCACCAGCCCGACACGATCGCCTCCTTTCAGGGGTTGGCTCACCGCCGGCAACTCCATATTGTGGATGCCTTTTTCCGGCAGGGGCGTCAATTGCTCACTGGCCACGTGTACCCGGCGGCGGTTGGCGTGTTGAATGCCGACCCCGACAAAGACCGGCATGCTTTTGCCGCCTGAGGTGCCGGCCAGGCTCAGCGCAATGCGGGGCTTGCCCAACAGCACCTCATCGTCACCCCGGGCCACATACAGCGGCACGAATTTCGGACGCCCGAAACCGCCATTGGGTTCCAGCTCGCGAAGGTCTGCACCGGGCCACATGGCCCGGAACATATCGCCACCAATATCGAACCCGGCCATCAGCCATTCAAAGGCTCCGGCAAGGGGGATAGTGACGCGGGTGGGGGAGAGGGCATAACGGCTACCCCCGTCGAGGATGCCGTTTTCTTCCATGGCTATCCCGCGGTCGCGGGTCACGTTGATGCAGTATTGGGGAACAGTGGCGTCTTCTCCACGCAGCTTTTCGTCCCACCAGTTGATAATGGTATCAACGGTTGTTTCGCTGTAGTCGCCACAGTGCACCATGTCATCGGTTTGGTAGAAGGGCACCCAGCCGCGCCATTTCTGAATTGGCCAGGGCATGACATGGCCGCTTTCCATACCGATAATGCGCGCGTCACGTCCTTGTGCCTGCCAGCAGTCATAATTTTTTTCTGCCTGCTGGAAAGGGAACAGGCTGTCGCTGAAACCCTGGATAAAGAGGGCGTCCGCATGGGGAGTTTTGCCCTGATCGCAGTACCTGGCGGCGCTGCGCTCATACATCAGTGCCTGCATGTCACGGCTTACCGTGCCATCAAAGGCGCTGCGCCAGGGATCCGCAAACATCTCTCCAATATCAAAACCACTATTGATCCCTCCGAATCCGAGCAATACTGCCCCCCAGGCTGTGCGGAATTCGCCATTGGGAGCGATGCTGTTCATGTCATACCAGCCGGTAAGCGGCACCAGGGCTTTTAAACGGGGTTCGGTGAAAGCCGCCAGGGTTTGCAGGCCGGCTCCGTAGGATTCGCCTATCATGCCGATGGCGGGGCTGCCGTCTTCCAGCCGCTTGACTCCGGGCAGATGGGCCAGGGACCAGTCAATGACCTGGCTCAGGTCAGCCACTTCGTAGTCCGGGTCCATCATGTGAACCCGGCCCTGGGACTGGCCCCAGCCTCGCTGGTCATAGAAGACCACCCAATAACCGGCTTTCCAGGCGGCAATGGCGGCCTCCCCGGTGAGGATTGCCTTGCCGTAGACGGACAGCGGGCGCTTCGCACGGAAACCGCCAAAACCGTGGGTGGCAATGACCAGCGGCGCACTTTGGCCGCTCTGCAACGCCGGTTGATAGACCGTGGCGGCCAGTTTCTTGCCATCCCGTGTGGGGATGCGAACCTGGTAGTAATCCGCTTCGAGGGCCTGGGTGGTAAGGCGATCATTGGTTTTGGGAAGGCTGGTGGTGGCACAGCCGGTAATGGCGAAGGCGCCCAGAAAAAGGGCTATCGACATGAAGAGCGGTCGCATGGCGCTACGTCCTCTGTTTATTATTCTGGTTTATGCTTGGGGATATTATGAAAAAAACAGTACAAAAAAGCCGGGTCGCTGCCACTTTAGTGTGGTTCTTCTACGCTGTCACGGTTGTATTGCTTTCCGTTCTTATCAGTTGGGCATTATACAGCCAGGCCAATTACGGGTACGGGTTCTGGTACCAGCAATTAGACATTGATACGCATATACAGGAATACGGCCCCAAGAATCGCTTTCGATACGGTTTTGAGCAATTGCCGAGCGAACAGCATATCCAGGCGTTTGAGCAAATACGGGATGCCGTGCATCAGCAGGGCGAAGGCCTGGCGGATATTCATTACACCTTGCCTGGCCGGAAACCGGTGCCGTTACTGCATGAGGCAGAGATTCGTCATCTGCAGGACGTGGCCGATCTGATCGATGTCGGCCGCTGGCTGATGGTTGCCCTGGCACCACTCTGGGTGTTGCTGTCCCTGTTGTGTATCCGCCTGGCCATACCGCCCATGCGCCAGCGAATTCTGATAACTGTTTTCGCACTGGGGGCTATGATAGCGTGGTTGGCCATTGTCGGGCCGACGCAGATTTTTTATCAGTTTCACGTCTGGCTGTTTCCTGCGGAGAACCAATGGTTTTTCTACTGGCAGGATTCGCTGATGAGCACTCTGATGAAAGCGCCGGTACTGTTCGGGGGAATTGCCGCGGCAATCGCTCTGGGGGCACTGCTGCTGACGCCGGTGTTGTACGGGTTGGGGCTGCGGCTGTCGAAAAACATCGTCAAACAAGAATCAGGTCATGGGCATTGAAGTACTGACTGCTGACGCGCAGGGCAGCGAAAACCTGCAGCGCTGGGCGGCCATGGGGCTGCCTGTGCCGCCGAGCTGGCGAGTGGGCCGGGAAGTGGTACAAGACAATTCGCCGGAATCCCTGGCACAACAACTGCGTGCGTTGCCACGCATGTTTAGCGAAGACCGTTACTGGGTCCTGCAACAGGGGCCAATGAACCCGGACTCCCGCCGGGAAAGCTTGCTCAACCTGGATTCTGATGAGTCCCTGGCGGCAGCGTTGCGGAGTATTTTTCAGCGTGAGCAGGGGCCGGATCATGTGGTGATTCAGGCATTACCGCGCCAGCAGGCTGCTGGTGTTCTGTTTACCCGTCATCCGCTCCGACAAGACCTGCCTCACATGGTGGTGGAAGGGGTCCTGGACGGCAGTAATGACCGCCAGCGGCTGATCTTCGATGAGGATGGGCGCCTGGTGCATGCTTCTCATGGAGACAATGCCCTGGGTGATCAGGTGGGCGAACCGTTGTTGCGCGGGCTCCATGAGCAGCTGAAGCAGAATTTCAAACGGCCCCAGGCCGGGGAATGGGTGTTTGATGGGCAGCAGCTGTGGCTGTTGCAGACCCTGCCGGTCGGCTCTCTTCCCATGCCCCGGGAGGCATGGACGCGTCGGGCCGGCAGTGGGTTATTTATCCAGGTGGAGACGCCGCTCTGGTACACCTTGCAGGGGCGGTGGCTGAAGACGGCCTTCTGGGAGCCCCTTGTGGGGCAACATGGCTGGCAATCCCTGGCCAAGGTGGAGCCCTATCGGCGGCAGCACAGCCATCTTTACACCAACTGTGCGTTTTTCCGTGAATTACAGGGCCAGCATGCCGGCGTCAGCCGTTTTCTGCCACCGGCATGGCAGCAGCTGGAGGCCGAACCGGGGCCGGTTTCACCGGGTCGCCTGGCTGACCGGGTGGCGGTTTACCGGCACCAGTTGACACTGGCCCGTGTCAGCCGGGACCTGAAACGCTGGCAACAGCCTGCCGCGACCCAGGAAGGGCTATGGCGTGGCTTCATGCAGCTTGATGGCATGGGGGAGCGACTCAGTGGCGTTGAAGGCGAGGTGGGATATCTGGCCTTGCCGGACCGCAGCCAACATTACACGGCGCCGTTCCCTTTATCGTGGTTGGTCAGCGGTGCAGAAAAGGATGCCATCGACGCGCTGGTGGCGGGGCGTAGCGACGTCCTGGCAGAGACCGGCCTGCGTCCGGGGGCCGATCCGGTTCATGCGCCCCTGAGCGAGAATCCGGCCCAGGCCGGCAACCTGCATACGCTTTACGCGATCACCAGCGGGGAGCCTTCGGTGACGTGTGCCGAGCCCTCCACGGAGGATGCGCGCTGGCTGGCATTGGCCCGTCAGGCTCGTGGGTTGCGTTTTGCCATCGGTAACCGGTTGCGCAGCCTGTTGCGCGCCATGGGGGCGGTGGCGGTCAATCAGGGGCGACTGCAACACCCCGATGACATCTATTTCCTCTATTTCGATGAGTTGTGGCAGTTATGGATGGGCCAGCAACTGCCTGCCAGTGCCAGTCGCGAGGTGATCGGGGAGCGGAAACTCCGCTACCTCGATGATGGCTTACAGGGAGCGCCTGACTGGAAAATGGATCAAATCGGTTACGGCTTTGGCGGCGGCCAACGCCTGAGTCCTTTGCTGCGCGGGGTATCGCTGGTGCCGGGCAGGGCAGAGGGGCCGATACGGCGGGTGTGCAGTGCCTGGAGCCTGAACCGGATATGCCCGGGGGATATTGTGGTGGTTGATCAGGTAGAACCCGCCTGGCTGCCCTGGCTGGTCCAGGCCGGGGGCCTGGTCATTGCCGAAAAGGATCCCTGTAATGGCGCCGCCAGCCTGGCCGTCACTTACGGGATTCCTGCGATTTGGTCAGCCAATGACGTCATGCACAGCGTCCAGGATGAGTTGCCCGGGCACCTGGATGCCACCCACGGCAGGCTTGATGTGTCCGCGGAGATTGCAGAAGATTGACCGGGTCACATCTCACCCCATGGCCCAGTGATGAATAACGATAATAACCCGCAGGAAGAGGATACCCGCCCCTTTGTGGCACCCTGTCGTACCATCGCCCCGTCTGCGCCTTTGCGCTGGTTACGCAAGGGCTGGCAGGATTTTCGTGCGGCTCCGGGGCCGAGCCTGATCTACGGATTGATGATGGTGGGCCTCAGCTACTTGATTACTGGCGCCACCTGGTGGTTTGGCAACATGGGGCTGTATCTGGGGCTGATCTCCGGCTTTGTCTTCCTGGGACCCATTCTTGCCCTGAACCTCTATAACATCAGCATTCAGCTGCAGCAGGGCCGGGTGCCCACGCTGAGGGAGAGTCTGCGCCAGGCCAGGCAGTGCATGGGCGATGCGCTGACCTACACGGTGATCATGATTGTGGTCTTCCTGATCTGGGCTCGTGCCGCCAACCTGATTTACATTTTCTATCCGGTCAACGAATGGCACTGGAAAGATATCGTGTTGTTCTTCGGAGTGGGCAGCAGTGTCGGTGCCGTGTTCTGTGCCATTATCTTCACTGCCAGCGTGTTTTCCTTGCCGATGATCATGGATCGCCGCACGGACATGGTGACCGGCGTGATCACGAGCATCAATGCGGTGTTGCGCAACAAGCTGGCGCTGTTTGTCTGGGCCAGCCTTATTGGCGTCTGCTTGCTGTCAGGATTGCTGACGGCCTATCTGGGGCTTGCTGTGCTGCTCCCGGTGCTCGGCTATGCCACCTGGCACGGCTACCGGGAATCGATTGATGCCAGTGCATGGGAGGCCCGCTTCGAACTTCCGCAGGAGCATCACTGAAGAGACGGGTGGGGGCGTGGCACTCAAAATTCTCCCGACTCGCAGGCGCGGCCGGCAGCGTGGGGCGTCCGGTCCCGAAACACTGCCGTTGCCATGGGGCTTCTTGCGCCTTTGCAGTCCTGGTTCAGCTTTGCTCTTCGTCCATGTAGCCCAATAGATGCGGCACCATGCGCTCGATTTCCTTGCGAGTCATTCCCTTGCGGGCGGCATAGTCATCCATCTGATCCTTGGCCAGCTTGCCGGTGCCGAAGTACTTGGCTTCCGGGTGAGAGAAATACCAACCGGACACCGCCGCAGCAGGCAGCATGGCGTAGCTTTCCGTCAGGGTCATGCCAGCATTCTTCTCCGGCTCCAGCAGCTCCCAGAGCAAGGCTTTTTCAGTGTGGTCCGGGCACGCCGGGTAGCCAGGGGCAGGGCGAATACCCCGGTATTTTTCACTGATCATGTCCTGGTTGCTGAGGGCTTCATCGCTGGCGTAGCCCCAGTAATCCTTACGCACCTTTTCGTGCATGCGCTCGGCCAGTGCTTCTGCCAGCCGGTCAGCCAGCGCCTTGAGCATAATGGAAGAGTAGTCATCGTGGTCCGCTTCAAAACGTGCCACGTGTTCGTCGATGCCGATGCCGGCGGTGACGGCAAAGCCGCCCAGCCAGTCGGTGAGGCCGGTTTCCCTGGGCGCGATAAAGTCGCTGAGACAGAAGTCAGGCTTGCGCTCTTTACTTCCTTGCTGATGGCTCTTGGTCCGGTCGAGCTGCTGGCGCAAGTGATGGAGGGTCATGAAGGCCTCCTTGTCACCGGGGTTACGGTACAGCTCGATATCGTCCATGACCGAGTTTGCAGGCCAAAAACCTATTACTGCACGGGCAGTTAGCCACTTTTCTTCAACGATTTTCTCAAGCATTGCCTGGGCATCACGGTAAAGCTTGGTGGCTTCAGTACCGACCACCTCGTCTTCCAGAATGCGCGGAAATTTACCGGCAAGCTCCCAGGAGCGGAAGAAGGGGGTCCAGTCGATACGCTGCACCAGATCCTCCAGCGGGTAATCGTCGAACACCTTCAGACCTTTCACCTTTGGCTCGGGCGGGGTATAGCTGGACCAGTCTGGCTGGAAGCGATGCTGCCGGGCCTGCTCAATGGAAATCAGGCTGCGGTCAACCTGCTGCTGTTTCCGGCGCACGCGCAGGCCTTCGTAGGTTTCCTTCAATTCGGCCACATAATCAGCCTTGGCCGTCTTGGAGAGCAATTTGGAGGCGACACCCACCGCCCGGGAGGCATCGGCGACATGCACCACTGCCTGCTCGTAGGCCGGGTCGATCTTCACGGCGGTGTGGATGCGGCTGGTGGTGGCGCCGCCGATCATCAACGGCAGATCCATGCCCAGGCGCTGCATTTCACTGGCCACGTGAACCATTTCATCCAGAGACGGCGTGATCAGACCGGACAGGCCAATGATATCCACCTTCTCTGCCTGGGCCGTTTCCAGAATCTTCTCGCAGGGTACCATCACGCCCATATCGACCACGTCGTAGCCGTTACACTGCAGTACCACGCCGACGATATTCTTGCCGATATCGTGTACATCGCCTTTTACCGTGGCCATCAGGATCTTGCCGTTGGCCTCGTCCTGGGTGCCAAGCTCCTCCTTTTCCTTTTCCATGAAGGGGAGCAGGTAGGCCACGGCCTTTTTCATCACCCGGGCGGATTTCACCACCTGGGGCAGGAACATCTTGCCTTCACCAAACAGGTCGCCGACCACGTTCATGCCATCCATGAGCGGCCCCTCGATCACGTGCAGGGGCCGGGCGGCATTCTGGCGTGCCAGTTCGGTATCCTCGTCCACGTAATCGGCGATGCCTTTCACCAGGGCATGTTCGAGACGCTTTTCCACGTCCCATTCACGCCAGGCCAGATCCTCTTTCTTGGCTTTTTCGGCGCCGCTTCCCCGGTATTTTTCGGCCAGATCGAGCAGAATTTCGGTGCCATCCTCACGGCGATTAAGCACCACGTCTTCTACGGCGTTGCGAAGTTCTTCAGGAATATCCGCATAAATCGCCAGCATGGCCGGGTTAACGATGCCCATGTCCATGCCATTGCGAATCGCGTAGTAGAGGAACACGGCATGAATCGCTTCACGGACAGTGTCATTGCCGCGGAAGGAAAAGCTCACGTTGGAAACGCCGCCGGAAATCATGGCGTGGGGCAGGGTACGCTTGATGTCCGCCACGGCTTCGATGAAGTCCACGGCGTAGTTGTTGTGCTCTTCAATGCCGGTGGCGATGGCAAAGATATTGGGGTCGAAGATAATGTCTTCCGGCGGGAAATCCACTTCTTCAGTGAGCAGCTTGTAGGCTCGGGTACAGATTTCCACTTTGCGCTCACGGGTTTCCGCCTGGCCTTCCTCATCAAAGGCCATGACGATCACTGCCGCACCGTAACGACGCAGCAGTCGCGCCTGGTGCAGGAAGGCGTCTTCACCTTCCTTCATGGAAATGGAGTTCACCACCCCCTTGCCCTGGATGCATTTCAAACCGGCCTCGATCACTTCCCACTTGGAGGAATCGATCATGATCGGCACCTTGGAGATCTCCGGTTCAGATGCCACCAGGTTAAGGAACTTCACCATGCACTCGGCGGATTCCAGCATCCCCTCATCCATGTTGATGTCGATGATCTGGGCGCCGTTCTCCACCTGGTCACGGGCCACGTCCAGGGCAGCGTCGTAATCCTCTTCCTTGATCAGGCGCAGAAAGCGTTTGGAGCCGGTCACATTGGTCCGCTCGCCCACGTTAACGAACAGGGAGTCCTTGCTGATGGTGCAGGGCTCCAGGCCCGACAACCGGCAGGCGATCTCGATATCGGGAATCTGTCGTGGCGGCAATCCCTCCACGGCCTCCGCCATGGCGGCAATGTGCTCGGGGGTGGTGCCGCAGCAGCCACCGATGATGTTGAGGAACCCCTTTTCGGCCCAACCGCGGATTTCCCTGGCCATGGTGGCCGGATCAAGATCGTATTCCCCCATTTCGTTGGGCAGGCCAGCGTTGGGGTGAGCGGACACGTAGGTCTCGGAAATCCGTGACAGCTCTTCGATATAGGGGCGCAGCTCCATGGGGCCCAGCGCACAGTTGAGCCCGACGCTGATCGGACGGGCATGGCGCAGGGAGTTGTAGAACGCCTCGGTGGTCTGGCCGGTGAGTGTCCGGCCGGAGGCGTCCGTGATCGTCCCGGAGAGCATGACCGGCAGATCCAGGCCGTTTTCGTAGCAGTACTGATCCACGGCAAAGACAGCCGCTTTGGCGTTAAGGGTGTCGAAGATGGTTTCGATGAGGATCAGATCAATGCCGCCTTCCACCAGGCCATCCAGCGCTTCCAGGTAGGCTTCAACCAGCTTGTCGAAATTGGTGTTGCGGTAACCCGGGTCGTTCACGTCCGGGCTGATGCTGGCCGTACGGTTGGTGGGACCCAATACCCCTGCGACATAGCGGGGCTTGTCAGGCGTCGACGCCTCGTCAGCGGCTTCACGGGCCACCCGGGCGGCGGCCACATTGATTTCCCGCGCCAGGTCCTGCATGTCGTAATCGGCCATGGCGATGGAGGTGGCATTGAAGGAGTTGGTCTCGATAATGTCAGCGCCGGCGTCCAGATAGCCCTTGTGAAGGGCCTTGATCCGTTCCGGTTGCGTCATGCAGAGCAGATCATTGTTACCCTTGAGGTCGCTTGGCCAGTCGGCAAAACGGCTCCCCCGGAAGTCCTCCTCGGTGAACTTGCAGCCCTGAATCATGGTGCCCATGCCGCCATCCAGAATCAGGATGCGTTCTTGCAATTGGGCGGTCAGGGAGGCACGCACGCGCTTGGACATTGAAGACTCCGACAGGCAGAAATGTGACCGGGCATTATACCGGCCAGCCCGGCAGATACCCAGACATGTGCATGAATTGATGAGGAAATCCGCCTTATGGGGACCTTGAGACTGGTCATGGACGCGTGAAGGTTTCATTATGTGCAGCAAGCCGGCAGCGGGCAGGGGTCTGTGCTTCGTTTGCCTCAGGTGAAACCTTTGTAAAATTCTGCTTCGGGGCAACCCGCCATCTTGGGCTGGAAGCAGGAATGGGCATAATTCGCGCTCACTGGATGAGGAGTACGTTTAATGGATCAATATCTGTCTCAACTGGAAACCTTTGCCAACGAAAACCTGATGCCCTACGCATGGAATATCATTGCCGCGCTGGTCATCTTTATTGTCGGTAAATGGATCGTCGGGAAAATTGCTGGATGGCTTGGCCGGGTGATGGACAAGAAGCTGGACACGGAAGTGGCCAAGTTTCTGAGTAATATCATCCATGTACTGCTGTTTGTCTTCGTGATCATCGCCTCGCTGGACCAGCTCGGGGTAGAAACCACGTCATTGGTTGCCATTCTCGGTGCGGCGGGTCTGGCCGTAGGTCTGGCGCTGAAGGACTCCCTGGGCAATTTCGCTGCCGGCGTGATGCTGATCATGTTCAAGCCCTTCCGGGTGGGGCATTACGTGGAAGCCGGTGGCACCTCGGGTACCGTCAAGGAAATCCGCATCTTTGCCACCATCATGAACAGCCCGGACAACAAGGTGATTACCGTGCCTAACGGGTCAATCATGTCCGGCAATATCACCAATTATTCTGAATTGCCCACTCGCAGGGTAGATATGGTGTTCGGTGTTGCTTACGATGCGGACCTTTCCGTGGTGAAGAAAGTGCTGGAAGAGGTTCTGGCCGCTGACGAACGCGTTCTCAAGGATCCCGCCCCGACCATTGTTGTGGGTGAGCTGGCTGACAGCTCTGTGAACTTCCTTTGTCGCCCCTGGGTGAAAAGCGCGGATTACTGGCCGGTGCTTTGGGACACCACGGAAACCGTGAAGCGCCGCTTCGATGAAGCAGGGATTGGCATTCCGTTTCCGCAGATGGATGTGCATCTGGACAAGAGTGAGTAGAGGAGAGATTCATGCGCAGTAAGTATCTCGCTGCCATGCTGATTGCCGCCGGCTTGCCGGCGGTATCAGTGGCGGCCGAGGAAGGCACCAGTGAAGCAAGCAAGTGGTCCGGGGATATTTCTGTTGGCCTGCTTTTCAAACGCGGCAATACCGATTCCGATTCGGTGAACGCCCACGCCAACGCCAGCCGTGACAGTGCCTTCTGGCGCCACCACTTCAAGGCAGACGCCAACAACGAGAAAGAGCGCGATCCGGAGACGGAAGAATACAACCGTACCGATGAAAATTACTTTGCTTCCTACAAGCTTGATCGCAAGCTCGGCGAGGAATCCCGTAATTATCTGTTCAACGTGGCCACTTACGAGAAAGACAATTTCTCCGGGTTCCACTATCAGGCCAGTTACGCCATCGGTCTGGGTCGTCGTTTTATTGAAAACGATGCCCATACCCTGGATCTGGAAGCGGGTCCCGGTTACCGCGTACAGTGCCTGGAGCCGGAAGACTCCTACAGCGATTGTGCGGACACGGAAGAAAGTGCCATTGCTCGTCTGGCGCTGAAATACCACTGGAAGATCAGTGACAGCGCTGAATTCCAGGAAGAAATCAGCAGTGAAGTGGGCGAAGACTCCACCAGTACCCGGATGGAAACCTCGCTGACCAGCAAGATCAACAGCCATTTTGCACTGCGGTTGCGCCACTTGCTGGAGCATGAATCCAAGGTGCCGGCAGGGACCAAGGAGACGGATCACCAGGTAACGGTTGGCGTGGTGTATACCTTCAACTAGTCCTGTTGTTTCATCGCAACGAATGCAGAAAAGCCCGCGTAATGCGGGCTTTTTTGTGGAAGATCGCCCCCGCAGCCGCCGTAGCAGGGCACTTGCATTTATCGCGTCAATACCAGGTTGGCGGTGGCCGGTGGAGGCAAGGGAAGGCGGTTTACGTGCTTGAGGGGGGAAAGTGCCCGGACCTGTTGTCTGCAATGACGGAAGCAGAGGGAAAACAGGCATAAAAAAGGGGAGCCGAGGCTCCCCTTTTTGCTGACCCGCAGAGGATCAGCCTTCTTTCAGGGCGGTGGTGATATCCAGCACCGCACCCTTGCCGTCGCCGAACAACATCAGGGTATTGTCCTTGGCGAACAGGGGGTTGGGCAGGCCGGCGAAACCGGCGCTCAGGGAGCGTTTTACCACAACCACGGTCTTGGCCTTGTCCACGTTGAGGATAGGCATGCCGTAAATCGGGCTGCCTTTGTCCTCACGGGCCATGGGGTTGGTCACGTCGTTGGCGCCCAGCACGATGGCCACATCGGTCTGCTCGAAGGTCGGATTGATGGCATCCATATCCTTGAGCTGATCGTAGGGCACTTCCGCTTCTGCAAGCAGTACGTTCATGTGACCGGGCATACGGCCCGCAACCGGGTGAATGGCGTAGGCCACTTCGATGCCGGCAGCTTCCAGGGTATCTGCCAGATCACGCACTGCGTGCTGCGCCTGGGCCATTGCCAGACCAAAGCCCGGGACGATAACAACGCGCTGGGCGGTTTCCAGCAGCATGGCCACTTCTTCGGCGGAGGTGGATTTCACCTTGCCGGCGTAAACCTCGTCTTCGTCCATGGCTTCGCCAGCTTCGGCCATCACACCAAACAGAACGTTGGTGAGTGAGCGGTTCATGGCTTTACACATGATGCTGGTCAGAATCAGACCGGAAGCCCCCACCAGGGACCCGGTGATGATCAGGGCGCTGTTGCCCATGACAAAACCGGCCGCAGAGGCAGCCACACCGGAATAGGAGTTCAGCAGGGCGATCACAACCGGCATATCGGCGCCGCCAATCGGCAGAACCAGCAACAGGCCGAGTACCATGGCCGCCGCCACAAGACCCCAGAACACCATTTCATTGCCCGGGTTCAGCACCAGGTAGCCAATGCCAACGATGGAACCGATAAACAGGACCGCATTAACCAGCTTCATGCCCGGGAAGCCCATGGGCTTGCCGTCGATGAGCTCCTGCAGCTTGGCGAATGCGACCAGGGAACCGGTCAGGGTCACAGCACCGATGAGTACGGCCGCACCGGTGGCAATGATGGATACCGTATCGGTGGCAGAACCACGGAAAAATTCCGCAGAAGCCACCGAGAAGGATGCACCACCACCGAAACCGTTCAGCAGGGCAATCATCTGCGGCATGGCGGTCATCTGGACCTTCTTGGCCATGACGGCACCAATCAGGCCACCAACGACTACGCCGGCAATAATGATTTCATAGGTGACAATATGCTCATTGAGCAGGGTGACCACGGCGGCAATACCCATGCCGGCAGCAGCCAGCAAATTCCCGCGCACGGCAGTTTTCGGCTTGGTCAGCCCCTTGATGCCCAGCACAAACAGGCAGGCGGCGATCAAGTAGGCGATATCAATCCAGTTCTGCATGAATTACTTCCTCTTGAACATCGCCAGCATTCGATTGGTGACCATAAAGCCGCCAATCACGTTGATGGTGGCCAGCACCACAGCGATAAAGCCCAGCACATTGATCAGCATGCTGGAGTCAGACCCGGCGGCAATCAGGGCGCCCACGATAGTAATACCGGAGATCGCGTTGGAACCGGACATCAGCGGGGTGTGCAGGGTGGGCGGGACCTTGGTGATAAGCTCCACACCGAGGAAGATCGCCAGCACAAACAGGGTCAGTTGGGCTACGAAATCCATTATTTCTCCTCCTCCTTGTTGGCGTCGGAGTCCGCTTCGGCGGGTTCCTCGGCCTCGGGCTCAGGCTTGGCAAGAGCAGGCAGGCCGAGCAGGTCACGCAGGCGGGCCTGGGGTACGTCGCCATCATGGCTGATCACGGTTTCCGCAACGATTTCATCTTCGAAGTCCAGTTGCAGATCGCCGTTATCGTCCAGCAGCAGGTTGAGCAGGTTTTCCATGTTCTTGCCGAACATCTGGCTGGCGTGATAGGCCACTGAGGAGGGAACGTTCTCAGGTCCGACGATGGTAACGCCGTGTTTGACAACGGTCTTTCCGGATTCGGTCAGATCACAGTTGCCGCCACGCTCTGCCGCCAGATCCACAATGATGGAGCCGGGCTTCATGGCCTTGACCATGTCTTCGGTGACCAGGATCGGGCTCTTGGCGCCGGGAACGGCAGCCGTGGTGATTACCACGTCCATTTCCTTGATCACTTCGGTCATCAGCTCGCGCTGGCGCTTCAGGAAGTCCTCGCCCTGGGCCTTGGCATAACCGCCGCTGCCCTCGGCTTCGCCGGTATCCAGATCCAGTTCCACCGGCTTGGCGCCAACGGAGAGGATTTGCTCGCGGGCAGCAGGGCGCACGTCATAGGCTTCCACCACGGCACCCAGGCGCTTGGCGGTGGCACAGGCTTGCAGGCCTGCCACACCGGCACCCATAACGAACACGCGGGACGCATTCATGGTGCCAGCAGCGGTCATGTTCATGGGGAACATGCGCTGGGACTCGTTGGCGGCAAGTAATACGCACTTGTAACCGGCAATCATGGCCATGGAAGAAAGGACATCCATGGCCTGGGCGCGAGTGATACGCGGCACCAGTTCCAGCGCCAGGCCAGTGACTTTCTTGTCGGCCAGGGTCTGGGCAAATTGCGGGTTGGCCAGCGGATCGGTCATGCCGATTACGATCTGGCCTTGCTTGAGTTTTTCCAGGTCGTCGTTGCCGTTCTGGGTGTTACTGCCAGGCGTTTGTACCTGCAGGACCACCTGAGCGGCGTTGAAAACCTCGTCGCGATCAACCAGCTTGGCACCGGCAGCTTCAAAAGCGCTGTCCGGGTAGCCGGCAATCTCACCAGCGCCACGCTCGATGATGATCTCGACACCTTGTTTTTTCAGCAGTGCGCTGACATTGGCAGGCGTTAGAGCAACGCGCTGCTCGCCAGGGCAGATTTCTTTGGGAACACCGATAATCACCTGCGTTACCCCCGTCTGTGGTTCGCAAATAATCGGCTATCAGGGCAGCAGAGTTGGCAACCCGGCACCTTGAAAGCCTCGTTAAACGGTCGCTTCATGGGAGCCGACCGACAAGAGCCTGTCTCAGGCCCTTGCGTACCGCGTGGGGTGGAAGGTAATGACCCGAAGGCCGCCACTGTCTCCATCACACTGCGAAGGTCGAATACCGCCGGTGGCCCCATTGCCGCAGTGTGGGCAATGAGACAAGCCGGAGGCTAACCCCCTCGGTAGCGCAAAGGCCTGAAACAGGCTCTCAGCAGGGTGCTAACCTTATTGTGGCGATGCCACCTTGGCAAATGACAATTCGTTATCGCACCGATAAGCGGGTGACAAAAGGGCATTTTTGTCACTATCGGAGCCATTAATCGACCGGGCTGATGGTTTTTTGATCAACCAGGATCACATCCGCGTCTTCCTGCATGTGGATAAATGGCTCCAGAATGGTGTTGCCGCGCACTTCTGCCTCGATGACGTGCAAAAAGGTGTACGCACCGAGCAACTTGCGGGCCAGGAAAATAAACTCTTTGGGCGGCACATCGAAATGAACGGACAGGGCATTGCGGCTGGCCCGATTCATGATGCGGTTCGGCAAATTGCTTTTGCCCCAGCAATACTCGCCCTTGTCGTTGAGTACCTCCGCCGGGGGCGGAAAGCGGTCCGGATCCTGAAGAACCTCAATGGCCTCGAAGCAAAGCGCGCAGAAATCATCCAGCAACCGCCGAGGGGCTCCGCGGGCAAGAAAATCCAGGGCGTTGAGCGCGCGGATCAGGCGATCACTGTCGTGATGAAAGGAAGCGCGGATCATTTCCCGGCCGGGGCCCAGCACCTCATTGTCAAAATCCCGAATGGCACCGAAATCCAGCAGGACAATCTGGTCATTTTCCGGGCTGTCACCAAATCGCAGCAGGTAATTGCCGAAATTCGGGTCGGTTTGCATCTTGCTCCATTCGAAAACCTCCCGGCAGCACAACTCCATGATGGCGCGACCAATGAAATTGCGACGTTCCTGGGAGAGCTTAAGCACGGACGGATCGGTGACGCTGATACCATGCTCGAAGGTCATGCACATGATGTTATGGCTGGAGTATTCCGGCACAATCTCGGGCACCACAAAGCGGGTATCCTCGGCGAGAATCTGGCGGAAATGTCGGGTGGTGTGAGCCTCCAGGTCGTAATCCACTTCGCGCTGGAGCATTTCGCGGACTTCATCGAGCCAGAGATTGAACTGCTCGGTGATCGGCACCAGTCGGCTCAGCTTCAGCAGCCGGACCAGGGCGCGCATGTCCGAATCAATGGCGTCGGCCACGCCCGGATACTGGATCTTGAGAACCAGCTCCTTGCCGTCGGATTTGCGTATGGCCTTGTGGACCTGGGCTAGGGAGGCTGCGCCGAGCGGCGTTTCTTCAATATCCAGCTCCGCCATTTTCACCTCTCCAAGCTCTCGCTTGAGATGGCGTTCAATGGAGGGCCATTCCAGGGCGGTGGTCTGGTTTTCCAGGGTATGAAGCGCTTCGGTGACTTCCTCCGGCAGGAAATGTTCGCCAAACAGGGCCATCATCTGGCCAATCTTGACCACAGAGCCTTTCAGTCTGCCCAGTTCCTCTACCAGTTCCTGGGCGCGGGAGGACAGGTTTTCCTTGCGGCGCGCCTCACGCTGGTCCTTTGGGGTGAAGATGGAGCCAGCGCTTGCGGTCGCATACTTGGCGCCGGCCAGAAAACCGGCTTTGGCCATGGAAAAGCGTCGCTCAACCGAGCCCGTCTTAACCCGTTTTACGGTTTTTCGTGTCATAGTCGTGAGGAAACTCCGTTTGCGATCCTGAGTGCCGGTGGCATTCTAGCCGGTATTAGATAGCGGGTCATTGGCTGAAGGAGCCTGTGGATACCCCCTTACAGAAAGCAACAGGTTGATTTTTCTATATCTCGGGAGGAATGCGGGCATGGGTAGAACCTGGGTGTTGTTGCGTGGCCTGGTTCGTGAGCAGAGGCACTGGGAGGATTTTCCCGAGCAGTTTCAGGCCAGTGTGCCACAAGATCAGGTGCTGACGGTGGATCTGCCTGGAAATGGCCAGTTTTATCGAGACAAAAGCCCGACACGGGTTGCAGCCATGGTTGCCCATCTCAGAGACCAGCTGGCCCGGCAGGGGCATCAGGGCCCTTATCATCTTGTGGCCTTGTCTCTGGGGGGCATGGTGGCGGTGCAGTGGTTGTGTCAGGCTCCTGGTGATGTGGCGTTTGCCGGCTTGATCAACACCAGTGCCAGTCGCTACAGCCCATTCTGGCGACGCCTGCGCCCGGCGAATTACCGCCGTTTACTGAGTGATGCGGTGTTCAGTCGTGACCGGTTGCGCAAGGAGGTTGCCATCCTGGAAATCACGTCCAATCTGCGTGAGGCAGACTATCTTCATCAACTGGCTGACACCTGGGCCGGTTACGCGCGGGAACGCCCGGTTTCCCTGGCAAACAGTCTGCGCCAGTTACTGGCTGCCATGCGTTTTCGGGCCCCGGCGGCCTTGCCGGAAAGTGTCCCGGTGCTGATCATCAACGGGGCAGGGGACCGCCTTGTCAGCCCGGCCTGCTCGCAGACACTTGCCCAGGCCTGGGATTTGCCGATCAAGAGTCACCCTCAGGCGGGCCATGATCTTCCCCTCGATGCCCCCCGGTGGCTTATCAATACCTTGATTGAAGGGGTAACAGATTTCTCTGTTTAGTGTGTTGACCCCCTATCCTCGCTGGCCTAGCGTTATTCGAGAACTCGTGAGTTCCAGGATAACAACAACCGTGGGGTAATTATGGCAACACCGCAGGAACTGGCCCGCTTCGAATCTGGCCCACAAAATCCCCGTGAGCGGGTCTGGTGGGATCGCTATTCCCATGAGCGACTGAATGCCTGGCGGCAGGTGCAGGATCCGCTGGCGGATCGTTGCGCGGCGCAAATCAAGTTTACCCGGCCCTCGGGCTTGCTTGAGGAAGTGGAGAAACGGGCCAGGGAAGAGGGCGGTGATTTCCAGGCCTTTCTGGACCATTGTTACAGCGTTCCAGCCTGGGTGGATTTTGACGCCATGGAGCTGGGACGGCGTATGTACCGCCGTAACGGTGCATTGCAGGGTCTGGTGTTGATGTGTTCAAGCCTGGTAGAGGGCTATGCCCACAACAAACCTTCCCAGGTACTGGTGGCTACAGGGCGATTGCAGAAAGATGTTTCCCGTCGGATTTACGAAACCGGACAGATGCTCCACAACATCGTCGGTGATGACGGGATCCGCCCGGGCAGCCTGGGGCATCGCACCTTGATGGAAGTACGGTTGCTGCATGCGGCAGTGAGACAATTTCTTGCCAACAATCCCCGTTGGGACAATGCCAAATACGACCTGCCAATCAATCAGGAAGACATGGCGGGCACCATCCTGGAGTTCGATTTCATGGTGGTCCGGGGACTCAAGCGTCTTGGTCTTCAAATCAGTCGCCGTGAGCATGAGTCCATGCATTATTTCTGGCGCTATGCCGGCTATCTGCTCGGCGTCGACGAGGCATTGCTGACCACCACACTGGAGGAGCAGGAAATCCTTGCCATGCAGTTGACCTCGCATCTCTATGAGCCCACTGCAGACAGCGAATCACTGGCCAAGGCCCTGCTGCGGGATATGGCCGGCAAGCCCCCCTTTAACCTGTCCTACGAGGTATTGCTGGGCTTCAGTCGTTACCTGATCGGTGACAAGGTTGCGGATGACCTGAATATCCACAGCAGCGTCTCCGCGGCTACCGCGGTTAGGGTGGTGAAGACGGCTGTCAGTGCCGCCAGTTTTGGTGTGCGCTTCCTGCCTGATCCGGCCAAGCGCGCTCTGGAAGACCTGAATCACCGGTTGGGCAAGCGTACATTGAAAGCCGGGCTGGGGGACGACCCCGCCCGCTGGGGATTCAAGGCCTTGGCCTGAAACAAAAAACCGGCGAAAGCCGGTTTTTTTTTGTTGTTGCCGCAGCTCTATTTGCGAGCCACCTGGTTGTCCCGAATCAGACTCATGTAGTCCACCAGAATTTCACCGGTTTCTCGCACATAGGGGTCTTCATCGATAGCCTCTTCATCACTTTCCGGATCCAGGGCCCGTTGTTCCTCCAGCTCACGCAGTTCCTTGATGCTGGCCAGCGGCTCTTCCCCACGGGACTGGCGACGACGGTTTTCGATTGCCAGACGTTCGCGATCCAGCGCCTTTTGCGTGGCGGTGCGGTTATCTTCATTCAGTGACAATTCAACCCGGTTACGGTTTTCGTCCAGAAGCTTGCGCAGGGACTCCACATAAACAAACTCCGGGTCCTTATTGATGCGATGGGAATGTTTTTCACGCAGCTCGGGCAAATAGGGAACAATATCGCTCACCCGTTGGTATTTGGCCGATTCGATTTCATCCCAGGGCAGGGCATTGGGCAAGGAACTTTCGCCCACCTCGTCCTTGTCGATCAACGACGGCATGTCCACATCAGGCACGATCCCCAGGTTCTGGTTGCTGGACCCGGAAACCCGGTAGAACTTGGCATTGGTCATCTTCAGTTTGCCGTGGTTCAGGTCCAGCAGTGTTTGTACCGTGCCCTTACCGTAGGTCTGATCGCCGACAATCAGGGCGCGACCGTAATCCTGCATGGCGCCGGCGAAAATTTCCGAAGCGGAAGCGCTGAAGCGGTTGACCATCACTGCCATGGGGCCGGCGTAGAGTACCCCGGGGAACTTGTCTCCCTCGATGCTGACCCGGCCGCTGGATTCGCGCACCTGCACGGTGGGGCCACGGTTAATAAACAGGCTGACCAGTTTGTTGACTTCCAGCAGTGAGCCACCACCATTGTTGCGCAGATCGATTACCAGACCGTCAATGTTTTCCTTGCGCAGCTCAACCAGCAGCTTGGCCACATCACTGGTGGTACTCGTATAGTTGGGATCTCCCCGGTGGAAAGCGGCGAAATCAAGATAGAAGGCAGGAATTTCAATAACGCCCAGCTTCAGGGTTTCGCCATCACGGTCGATGGTTATCACGTCTTTCTTGGCAGCCTGTTCCTCCAGCACCACCTTGTTCCGTTCTATGGTGATGGTGCGGGTATCGTGCTCACTGGCGCTGCCCGCCGGGATGATTTCCAGATTGACCTTGGTGCCCTTGGGACCACGAATCTGGTCCACAACTTCGTCCAGCCGCAATCCGATCACGGGCTCCGGGGTCTCACCATCCTGGCCAACACCAACAATCCGGTCGGCGGGTTTCAACTGGCCGCTTTTCGCTGCCGGGCCGCCGGGGACCAAACGCACCACCTTGGTATAACCGTCCTCGTACTGCAGCACCGCGCCGATCCCTTCCAGTGAGCGGCTCATGCTGATGTCAAAATTTTCCGAATTATGGGGCGTGAAATAGGTGGTATGGGGATCAAAGGTTTGCGTCAAGGCATTGATGTACACCTGGAACACATCTTCCGGGGTATTCTGGGTAATGCGCTTGAGCTGGCTTTCATAGCGACGGGTGAGCCGGGTACGGATATCTTCCAGCGAGCTGTCATTGAGTCGCATGGACAAGACGGCATTTTTCAGCTGCCGATGCCAGATGGCATCCAGCTCCGCTTCATTGGCGGCCCAGGGCGCATCTTCGCGGTCCACCACCACGGTTTCCTGGTCGTCAAAAGTCAGCGAATCCAGATCATTCTTGATGGTATCGAGGAGCTTGCCCAGGCGTGTTTCCAGACGCTCTTGGAAGCGGTTGAAAATGGTGTAACCGGCTTCCAGCTGGCCTCGGCTCAGCTGGTCGTCCAGCTGATCGCGATAGCGCTCGAATTCGCGGATATCCGTGGCCAGGAAATACTGCCGATTGGGGTCCAAATCCTTGAGATAGCTGTCGAGAACCTGGCTGGAGAGGGTGTCGTCAAACTCCAGTCGCCGGTAGTGATGCTTCAGCTTGGCGGCGATTTCCTCGGCGGCATCCAGCTGATCGCTGGTGGGCTTCAGGTCACCCTGAACCTCCGGCTCGGAACGAAGGCCACTCACTCCCTGAATGGCGCCCCCCAACAGGACCAGCGCCAGCGCCAGGGGGAAGAGTTTACGGACTAATGACATGCTGTATCTCAAACGGTTTACCTGCAGTATAGACGACCGCCCGTGGGTGGTCATTCATGGTGGCCCGTACTCTATTGCCGTTCTTGACGGTAAGCGCGCCGGACACACACGTTCAAAATTGCGTCTCGATCACGAACCAGCCTATAAAGACGGGCATGCAAGGAGTTATCCAGGGGTGCCCTGACCTGTAGACTATTGTGACGGTGCGAAGTTGCACTGTCAGAAAAGCCACTCCATTACGGTTTTCAGCAATCCAAACAAGACCCTAGCGTACGGGGGAAGCTTTGCACAGACTCTTCAGCCTGTTTTTCCTTGCGGGTATCGCCGGAGCGGTAATCCAGCTGATCAGTGGTGATATGGAGGCCCCGGGCCGATTAATCAATGCGCTGTGGGCCGCGGCAGACCTTGCCGTGGAGGTCAGCCTGGGGCTGATCGGGGTGCTGGCATTGTGGAGTGGGCTATTCAAGATGGCGGAGGCCAGCAACCTGGCCGCCCGGTTATCCTCCTGGGTGGAGCCGCTGCTGGCTCGACTGATGCCCGGTGTCAAGCGCACTCCGCAGGCATCCGCCCCCGTCTCCATGAACCTGGCAGCCAATATGCTGGGCCTGGATAACGCGGCCACTCCGCTGGGGCTGAAAGCCATGGAGCGCTTGCAGGTGGGCAACCCGCAGCCGACTCGGGCCACGGACAGCCAGATCATGTTTCTGGTGCTCAATACCTCCTCAGTGACCCTGGTCCCGGTGACGGTGTTGCTGTTTCGGGCGCAACAGGGCGCCGCCGACCCGGCAGCGGTCTACCTGCCTTTGCTGATGGCAACCACCGTTTCCACCCTGGCGGGGATACTGGTGACCGCCCGGGTTCAGCGTATTTCCCTAGCCGACCCGCTGTTGCTGCTGGTGGGTGGACTCTGGTTGGCCATCCTGGGGGTCCTGGGCACCATTGTCTGGCTGGCTCCGGCCGAGCTGGCCAATACGCTCTCCAGTCTGTTGGGCAATGGCATCCTGCTGTTGGTGTTGAGCGCCTTCTTTATCGCCGCCTGGCGTGGGGGCGTGGATAGCTATGACACCTTTGTGGAGGGGGCCAAGGAAGGTTTCACCCTTGCCGTCAGGCTGATTCCGTATCTGGTGGCCATGTTGGCGGCGATCGCCATGTTGCGAGCTGGCGGCGTGCTGGACCTGTTTCTTGATGGCATTCGCTTTGCCGCCGCCGCGATCGGTTGGGATACCCGCTTTGTGGAGGCACTGCCGGTTGCCTTTCTCAAACCACTGAGCGGCTCCGGGGCGCGGGCGGCCATGGTGGATGTGATGCAGACCCAGGGGGTAGATTCGCTGGCTGCCCGAATGGCCGCGGTGATGCAGGGCTCCACGGAAACCACCTTCTATGTTCTGGCAGTGTATTTTGGCAGCGTCGGTATTCGCGATTTCCGCCATGCCCTTTGGTGTGGCCTGGCGGCAGATGCGGCGGGGCTGATTGCTGCGATTCTGCTCAGCTATGCGTTCTGGGGTTGACCGCGGGGGATTATCTGGCGAAAGGTCAGATTGAGGCGCTCTGCCTGAACGCGCTGACGGCGTGGCAACGCATGCTGAAACCTTCGCTGCACATCCGGACTCATCAGCAACAGGCTGTTGTCGGGCAAGGCAAGGCTCAGGCACTGTCGGCCACCACCACGGGGGCGAAAAACGAAATCCCGCTCAGCGCCAAGGCTGTAGGAGGCAATCCATGGCTGCGGTCCCAATTCCGGTTCATCATCGCTGTGATAGCCCATGCAGTCCCTGCCGTTCCGATAGCGATTGGCAAGCACCGAGTTGAACCGGTGTCCGCAGAGTGCACTGACCGCATCCCGCACAGGCAAAAGGGGCGCCGGCCAGCCCTCCGCCACATGCTGATGGCCTGAATAACGGTAGGGAATGCCCGCATCGCCATGCCAGGCGGTTAGCCGTGGTACGGTATAGCTGCGGCCGAATACCTGTACCTGAGGCTGTTGCCAGTCCAGTTGCGCGTTTAATGCCGCCTGTAGCGATCCGCACAGCGAAGCGGGCAGGGCATCGCGCCACAGCCAGAGGCGGGCGTCACCGGCCAATGTGATCAATTCCGGAGCCTTGTTTGGATTCCCGAAGTCGGGATCGTTGACAGTCATAAGTCTGGTGCATTATCAAGTTGCTGCCGGCCGCTTGCCGGCGACCATGATCAGGGAAACATCATGCTGCATATCTTCCGTATCGAGAACGGTGTTCTGCGTGAAAAGGACACAGAAAGCATTCTGCCAACCCTGGCGGACGACGCCAGCTGGATTGACCTGGTCGATTCGGAAGACAGCGAACGGGAGCTGGTACAGCAGTTTCTGGAAGCGGAGCTGCCAGCGTCCGATGATATGGAAGAAATTGAAGCCTCCGCCCGATTTTTCAGCGACGAGCAGGGCCTGCATGTCCATTCCCTGTTCCTGTTCCAGTCAGAAGGTCGTGCCCGCACCTCCACGGTCGCCTTTGTGGTACAGGAAGGGCGGTTGCTGTCATTCCGCGATTCCCGCTTGCCGGACTTTCGCCTGTTGCGTCTGCGTGTGCGTCGCGGCTGGGTGAAGACCCAACAGCCCATTGATATTCTGCTGAGCATTCTGGAACAGAAAGTGGAGAACCTGGCCGATGCCCTGGAGGATGTGCATCGGGATCTGGAGCAGGTCGGTTACAGCGTCCTGGAAGAGGAAAACGGGGAGCTGGAAGACGATATCGAAAAGCTGGCCCGGCTGGAGGATACCAACGGCAAAATCCGCCTGTGTCTCATGGATACCCAGCGCTCCATCTCCTTTATTCAGCGCTATGTAAGAACCGACAAGGTCCGCCGCCGGACCTGTGCCGAGGTGCAGCACGATCTGGACACGCTGATGTCGCATACCACTTTTCTGTTCGACAAGATCAACTTCCTGATGGATGCGGCGCAGGGGTTTATCAATATTCAGCAGAACCAGATCATCAAGATCTTTTCCATTGCCGCGGTGGTGTTCCTGCCACCGACCATGATCGCCAGCATCTATGGCATGAACTTCGAGATCATGCCGGAGCTGGATTTCCGCTTTGGTTATCCCATGGCGATCGGGCTGATGTTCCTGTCCGGCCTGACGCCATATTGGTTCTTCAAGCGCAAAGGGTGGCTGTGAAAAGCAGTTAACAGCGAAAACCTTGTATTGGTGCACCTGTAGGAGCACCGCTTGAGGTGCGAAAGAGGCGGAGCGAGAAGCGAGCAACGAGTCGCGCAAACCAGAATCGTCGCTGGTTTGCTTTTCGCCATTCGAAACTCGCTTCTCGTACCCCGTAAGCCTCCTTGCCGACTTCGCGCCTCAAGAGGCGCTCCTACCAAGAGGCTGCGCAATCAGGTTCTGTGCCAGCCCTGACCGGTTTCCTGGGCTTTGCCGTCTTCTGCCAGCTTGATCAGGTGGGCCTGGAGTGAGAATTGCGCCACGCCGTGGAGGAACTCGGGCACATCGTCGTAGACATCCTTAACCAATATGGCCAGGGGTTGTGCGTCGCTGGAAAGCGCCTCCAGGACCTTGTCTTCCCGTTTCTGCCGGTGTGCCAGCGTCTGGCTCAGGGTGGTCTCCGGATCGCCGATCACATCCCCGTGGCCCGGTGCCATGCGGGTAATGCCGCGGTGCTGGAGTTTACGCAGAGAGGCGAAGTAGGCCTGCATGGAGCCGGAGGGTGGGGCGATGACCACTGTCGAGCCCTGTATCAGGTGATCACCGGTAAACAGCAGGCCATCTTCACTGAGATAGCACAGGTGGTTACCCACGTGCCCCGGGGTTTCGATTACCTGCAGCGATACACCGCCACAATCAACCCGGTCACCCTCGGCCAATAACCGGTCTGCTTGCCAGCTTTCATCCTGCAGCCCGTCGTCGGGCACGGCGGGGCCCAGGCAACGGGCACCGGTTGCTGCCACCAAGGCCAGCGCCCCGGGGGAGTGATCACGGTGGGTATGGGTGACGATGATCTGCTCTATGGGTTTTCCCAGGGTACGCGAGGCCTGCAGCAATGCCTGCAGATGCTGCTGATCCTCCGGACCGGGATCAATGACAGTCAGGCTTTCCTTGCCAAACAGATAACTGTTGGTGCCTGGCCCGGTCATCATGCCCGGGTTGCGCGCCAGGACCCGCCAGGCATGGTCGCCAATGGGGGTGAGCTGGCCGGCAATCAGTGATGCCATAGTGACTCCTGGGAGTTTAGCAGGCTAATGAAACGCCTCTTGCGTACTCAGCGTGGCCTGAAAGGTGCAGCTGTTGTGTTTTGTCGCGACGGAGAGGGTGGCTCCCTTTCCTGGCGACAAAGAGCAGTAGATGGGCCATTCAGGCCACGCCTTTATGCTCTGCGAGTACTCCCGGGTCTTCCAGGCTGACTCGCACTCGTTGTTGCGTGTTGAAGGTGAAGAGCTGATGGATTGTCATATCTCGATTCCCCTTGAGGGGACATTTTCAACACCGTGCCTGGATTGCGAGCCAGCCTGAAAGACTGACACGCAAGCGGCTTTTCAACAGCCTGTCGAGGCAGCATTGTGACGATTCGCTCGGCAGGATGCCAGTAGCAGCCAGGATTACCGGTTGGGGTAGGCCAGCTTGTCGATGGCTTCCAGCTCCCAGCGGTCCACCGGGGTGTCCTCGTCCGGGTGGCGACTGACCACGGCAAAGGGATAGTCCTTGCCGGCGGGTACATACATTTGCAGATCAATCGGCTGCTGGTAGATCACCGTGCACTCGCTCCCTGTCTCCGGGCAGGACAGGGCCCGGGCAAGAAGGGTGACGGCCGCCACATTCATTTCACTGCGATTGGCCAGATTACCGGTGAGCCGTACGCCGGATTCGGAAGCGAGACTGCCTTTCAATGTCACCACGATGCCGTCCGGAGGAAGGCGAACCTGATCATCACGGCCACCGTGCCAAACGCCAATGCCGAGCACCAGCAGTCCTGCCAACACCAGGCTCAGCACCAGATAAAACGGTCGGCGTCCCCACTGCCAGCTTCCCCACAGCAGAACAGTCACAGCGATAATGACAGTCAATACCAGTAATAGGCGCATTTATTCTCCAGAATTGCAGACCTCGCACTCCCTGATTCATATAATCCCGGGAGTCATATGTAAAGGAGTAGACCATGCTGATTGTCGTATCCCCGGCAAAGACCCTGGATTACGAGAGCGAATTGCCAGCGCTGAAAACGACCCAGCCCCGTTTGCTGGACGACAGCGAAGTGCTGATCGAGCGCGCGCGCCAGCTTTCCCCGGCCGATGTCAGCAGTCTGATGAGTGTCAGTGACAAAATCGCACATTTGAACGTGGAACGGTTTGCCCAATGGCAACGACCGTTCAACAAGCGTAACGCCCGACCGGCAGCATTTGCTTTCAAGGGTGATGTCTATACCGGCCTTGAAATCGACACCTTTACCGATAACCAGCTCAAGGAAGCGCAGAATTCGTTTCGCATGCTGTCGGGACTGTATGGTGTGCTTCGTCCATTGGACCTGATGCAGCCATACCGGCTGGAAATGGGAACCCGGCTGGACAATCCTCGCGGCAAGGACCTTTACACCTTCTGGGGTGACATTATCACCGAACAGCTGAACAAGGATATGAAAACGGCAAAAACCGACGTGCTGCTGAATCTGGCATCCAATGAGTACTTCAAATCGGTGAAAAAGCAATCCATCAACGGCCGTATCATCGAGCCGGTGTTCCAGGACGAGAAAAACGGCAAGTACAAGGTGATCAGTTTCTACGCCAAGAAGGCCCGCGGATTAATGGCGGCGTGGGTCATCAAGAAGGGCATCAAGGATCCAGCAAAGCTGAAGAATTTTGATGTGGCCGGTTATCGTTTCTGCGCGGAGGAATCCACAGCGGAAAAACCGGTATTTCGGCGGCAAGAGCAGTAGGGATTTCAGTTGCGAGTCGCGAGGTTCGAGTTACGAAAGGCAAAAAACGGGTTCTATTGTGGCTTTTGCATTTCGAACCTCGAACCTCGTAACTCGAACCTAGAAATGATTATTTCCCGTCTTCGAATTCGCTACGGGCGGCAAGAAGGCCGGTTTTCAAACCATCCCAGGCCAGCTCCACACCGGCTTTGATGTCTTGCCAGGCATCCTCGCCGTGGGATTCCAGTTTTTCCAGTTTCGCTTCCAGCGCGTCGCGGCGTTCTTCAATGTCAGCAATTCTCTGCTTGGCTTCCGCGCGCCACTCGTCTCGCTTGTCACCCAGTCGCGCGGTCAGCCGATCCAGTTGATAATCCCAGTCTTCCAGCTTTTGGCGAATGCTGTCGGCAAAATCCTTCTTGTCTGTCATCGTAAGGTTCTCCTGAATCAGGCTTGCCAGGGACCCTGGAAGCCTTCGGGTTTGATCACCAGCACATCGGCGCTGGCACGGGTAATTACAGATTCCGCAGTGGCACCCAGCAATACCCGCTCCGGCAGGTTGCGGTGCACGGTGCCGACCACCAGCACATCCATGTCCTGGTCGTCACAATATTTGCCCAGGGTTGCTGCGACCGGGCCGGTAAGGGTCGTCATTTGATCCGGCCCAAGCCCATGGGCGGCGCCGAATTTCAGAAAGCGCTCCCGGTAGAAGCGACGCACCTCATCCATGCCACCGGCGTAATCCGGGATTGCCTCGCCCACCAGCATAATCATGCTGTCGTCCATTTCATCCAGGACATGGCAAGCGCGCAGGCTCCCACCCAGGTGGAGGGCAATCTCATTTGCCGCATCAAGCACCCGGATGGCCAGCGGGTCGTCCTGCTGCGCCTCGTTGCCCGGGTCAAGGGCAGCCAGCACCCTCGGCGATGAGGACCAGGCACGACCATGGACGCACAGCACCGGACAGGGTGCCTTGCGGATCAGCTGCCAATCCCGGGGGGTAAACAGGTGCCGGCGAAGCCCGGTTTCCGCGCTGGTGTGGACCACGACCATGCCGGGTTGCAGGGCAATAATGCTATCGCGCAGCGCCTCCATGCTGTCTTTCTGCCAGAGAATGGAAAGTTCGCCATCCTCCCGGTCCGTCAGATGGCGGATCCGTTTCTCCCAGGCGCCATGAATTTGCTGCCTGGCGGCGTTTTGCCGCTCCTGGTCGATACCGACAGCCCGAACCATGGCAGACGAATAGGCATTGACCAGCACATGCAGTGGCCGCTGACTGGCATCCGCAATTTGCTGCGCCTTGTGCAGCGCCGGTTGGGGCGCTTTCAGGTCACTATCGAGAATGGCCAGAACGGGGGCGTTCACAGACTGGCCTCCAGATTTTGCCGCTCACCGCAAAGGCTGCGGCGATCCAGGATTTCCACTTCCCGGCCTTCCACGCGCAGCCATTCGTTCTGCTGGAAACGGGTAAAAATACGGCTGACCGTTTCCACCGCCAGGCCCAGGTAGTTGGCGATGTCGTAGCGGGACATGGGCAGGCGAAAAACCCGCTCACTGAGCCCGCGCCGCTGGTGGCGCGCTGACATGGACAGTAGTAGCGATGCCACACGATCATCCGCGTTCTTCTTGCTGAGCAGCATGTGCAGCTCACGGTCGGAGCGGATTTCGTTGCTCATCAAGCTGAAGAAATGGTGTTGCAGCGTGGGAATCCGCTGGGACAACATTTCCAGTTTGGAGAAGGGGATTTCGCACACCGTGGCCGTTTCCAGGGCCTTGGCGTTGGAAACATGGTGAGCGGTGCTGATGCCATCCATACCGAGCACTTCCCCGGGCAGATAAAACCCGGTGACTTGCTCGTCGCCTTCATCGCTGAGCACATAGGTTTTCAGCGCGCCGGAGCGGACCGCGTAGACCGCCTGGAAATCATCCGCCGCGCGAAACAGGTGCTCGCCGCGCTTCAGGGGGCGGCCCCGGTGAATGATGCGATCCAGCTCGTCAAGCTGTGCCGGCGCCACTGCCAGGGGAAGACAGATGGGGCTCAGACTGCAATCATTGCAGGAAACATGGTGGGACACGGTGCGACTCCGGTTGATGGCTGCGTAGTGCAAATTTCACCTTACAGTATAGGGCAGGGTGAACAACAAACGTACAAGGTTCAGATGATACGACTGAAGCGATGTCTGGCTTCGTTCTGGGTATAACGGTCAAACGGCATCACCAGTGCCCGGCTGACCAGTCGGCCCCGGTCCGTGATCACCAGACGGTGCTGATCGACCCGGACCAGCCCCTGCGCCTCGAATTCCACCCATGCCCCCAGAGCGTCCACAAAGTAGTCGGGAAAATTGATCTGCCACTGTTCGCTGAACAGCTTCATATCTACATACAGGTCGCACAGTAGTCGCATGATCAGATCCCGTCGCATCTGGTCGTCGCGATCCAGCAGATAGCCCTGCTCAATGGGAGAATGACCCTGATCAATGGCGTCAGACCACTGACTTAATGATTTCATGTTCTGGGCATAAAGGTTGCCGATCTGACTGATCGCGCTGACCCCAAAACCCAGCAGATCCGCATCGCCATGGAGGGTGTATCCCTGGAAATTGCGATGCAGCAGGCCATTACGTTGAGCGACGGCAATTTCATCATTTTCCAGGGCAAAGTGATCCATACCGATAAACACATAACCGGCATCCTGCAGAATCCTGCCGGCCCGAACAAACATGGCCAGCTTTTCATCCGGGCTCGGCAGAGCCATGTCGGGAATCTGACGCTGAATCTTGAATCGCGCCGGCAGATGGGCGTAATTGTAGAGCGAGATACGATCCGGTCGCAGATCGGCAATTTGCTCCAGGGTCCTGGCCAGACTGGACTCTGACTGCCAGGGCAGACCGTAAATAAGATCGGTATTGATGGATTTGAAGCCGAAGTCCCGTGCCCATTCCATGGTCTGGCGAATAATTTCATAGGGCTGGACGCGATTGACGGCCTGCTGCACGCGAAGATCCAGATCCTGGACACCCAGACTGATGCGATTGAAACCCAGACCACGCAGCAGGCCCAGGCGCGCCTGATCCACGGTTCGTGGATCAATCTCGATGGCATAGTCACCACGGTCGTCTTCGCGCAGGGTGAAGTGCCGGGCCATGTAATAGACCAGTTCGGTGATCTGGGCATCGCTCAGAAACGTGGGAGTGCCACCGCCCCAGTGGATCTGGGTCACCGGACGCTGGCTATCCACCCGGGCAGCGCGACGGCCGATTTCCTGCTTCAGCCGGCTCAGGTATTCCCCCGCCCGGCCGCGATTGGCGGTGACGATACGGTTGCAGGCGCAGTAGTAACAGACCGTGCTGCAAAAGGGCACATGCACATACAGGGAAAGAGGGCGACGGGCAGTATTTCCGGCGGCAATGGCCCGGGAGCACTCTTCCTCACTGATCTCTTCATGGAATTGCGGCGCAGGGGGATAAGAGGTGTAACGCGGTCCCGGACCGCCATACTGGCTGATCAATGCTTTGTCCCAGGTGGCCACACTCTCTCTCCTGTTGAGTGGTTTTGCCCATTATGGCCAGCTGTCAGGGCCCAATGTTGACCTGGATCAAGGGTCGGAATGATGGTGCTGATGGTGGTGAGACATATCGGAGGCGGGCCCTGTGGCACCATGATGGCCAGCGTGACCGCCCTGACCCATGGACCAGGCCTGCCAGAAGAACACCAGGGCCAGCATCAGAGTCAGGCACGCCGCTACCTTGGGCCATGGCCCGGAACGAAAGCGCTGCAGCTGGGAGGCGATAACGCCAGTGGTGGCCACCGGCACCACGGTGACGATGCCAAAGCAGAGCATGACAAGGGCGCCTGACAACGCGCTGCCAGAGGTGATGGACAACGCCAGCGCCGTGTACACCAGCCCGCAGGGCAGCAGCCCCCATAGCCCGCCTAGTGCCAGGGCTTTTATCGGGTGATCCACGGGCAGCAGACGACGGGTCAGCGGCTGCAGGCGACGCCATAATCCGGCACCGACACCCTCCAGTTTCTTCAGCAACACGCCGCGCCCTAACAGATACCCGCTGAGCAGCAGCATCAGGATCCCGGACAGGGCCAGACCCACCGCCATGGAGGGCCCGGGCAGCCAGTCCAGCAGGGTCTTGCCCAGCGTTCCTGCCAGGCTGCCGAGCAGAACATAGGTGGATACCCGGCCGGTGCCGAACAGTAACTGCCAGCCCCAGAGGGCTTTGCCCCGTCGTTGTGGCTCCGGAATCGAGAAAGTCAGGGCACTGCTAATGCCGCCACACATGCCGATGCAGTGAACACTGCCGGCACTGGCCAACAGCATGGCACTGGCCAGCAATGCCAGCAGGGACTGCGAGGCTTCCGGCATCATCACTCCCCGTCGCCCCTTTCATTCCTTTCGTCCCTGTCAGCCGCCGTGTCATCACGTGTCCCCGGGACGCTTTTGCGCTGCTCCCGGTCTTCGAACACCACGCGCCAGGAGGCATTCTCCAGGTCATCAAACTGATCCTTGCGCAGGGCCCAGAAGAGCGCCCAGATAGCTCCGCCCAGAAACAGCAAGGCCAGAGGTATCAACAGGAGGACAATTTCCATCGGCTAACCCGTGTTGCGTTGAGGGTGACCAGTAGCGAGCTGGCAGACATGCCCAGGGCTGCTGCCCAGGGCGGAATCCAGCCGGCGACAGCAAAGGGAACCGCCAGCAGATTGTAGAGCAGGGCCCAGGTCAGGTTCTGCCGAACGATACGTCGGCAACAGCGGGCCAGCGCGGGCAGGGCAGGAATGGCATGCAGGTTATCCTGAAGCAGATACAGGCCTGCCGCCCGCTGGGCCAGGCTGGTGGCGTTGGCAGTGGCCACCGACACGTCTGCAGCGAGCATGGCCTGGGCATCGTTGATGCCGTCACCGACCATCATCTGGGGCCTGTCGGCTTGCAGTTCCGTGAGCCAGCGGGTCTTGTCCGCGGGTTGCATGCCGGCATGCCACTGCTCCAGCGACAATGCCCGAGCTACCGGCTCGGCGGCAGCCGCGGTATCGCCGGTTGCCATGCGTACCTGCAGACCCTGAGCCCGGAGTGCCCGGGTAACCGCCACGCTTTCCTGGCGAAGACTGTCCTGTAGCCATAGATACAACTGCACTGTGTGGTCACAGGTGAGTTGCAGGCAGGTGGTGCCCGGGCGCGCCTGCTCTGGCGCACCACTGATACGCCATTGCTGTCCGTGACGCACACCACTGATACCGTTGCCGTCCGGCTGGACAGCGGTGACCTGGGGATCCCGCTCCATGTCACGGAAAGCCTGTGCCAGCGGATGCGGGTTATTCCATTCCAGGGCGGCGACAATGGCAAGCAGCTCGGCCTCCGAAACGCTGCCGAGTGTTTGGCTCTCTACCAAGGAAAAGGCGCCCTTGGTCAGGGTGCCGGTCTTGTCGAACAGCACGCCGCCAATCTGTGGCAGTCGCAACAGCTGGCGAGGGGATGCCACCAGCACGCCTTCGCGCAAGGCGGTCCCCAAAGTGGCCGAGAGCGTCAGTGGCACCGCCAGGGCCAGGGCGCAGGGGCAGGTAATCACCAGTACCGCCAGGGTATGATCAAAGGCCTCGCCAGGCCCGGCGGGCCAATGCCACACCAGGGTAAAGGTGGCCAGGAACAACACGGCAGCGGTAAAGAGCGGGGCAATACGATGCCAGTCGCGGACCACGTCCAGACGCTCGCGGCTGGCCAACTCCACCTGCTCGGCGATACGGGCAATCTGACTGTGATCAGCAGCGCACTCGGCCTCCAGAGTGATTGCCCCCTCTTGCAGGCGCGCGCCGGCCACCAGCCGGGCATCATGGCCCCGATTCACGGGTAGGGACTCCCCGGTGAGTGCCGCTTCATCGAAACTGCCCTGGCCATCGACAATGCGCCCATCCACCGGAATCACATCCCCCTGTATCAGCAACAACCGGTCACCGGCCCTCACCTGACGCAGGCTGACCCACTCTGGCTGATCCCCACGCAGTCGCCGAACCGCCCGGGGCAGGGTATCGCCAAGCCGAGCATACCCGGCATGGATCGCCTGGCGCTGCCGGTGCTCCAGCCAGCGGCTGATCAACAGAAAGAAAACGAACATGGCAGCGGAGTCGAAGTAAACATGGCTACCACCGGCGAACATGGCAACCAGGCTGCCGCCCCAGGCCAGAAACAGGGCCAACGCGATGGGGGTATCCATGGTCAGGTTGAGATTGCGCAGTCCTCGCCAGGCGCCCTGAAAGAAAGGCCAGCCGGCGTAAAACACCACCGGCGTTGCGACAAGGAAACTGGCCAGCCGGAAGACCCACTCATAAATCGCATCGGAGCCATCAAACACGCCGATATACAGGGCCATGGAATACATCATGGCCTGCATGGCGCCCAGACCCGCCAGTATCAGCCGGCCCAGGAGCCGTTTGTGCTCCCGCCGGTTGGCGGCACTGGCAGCGGGGTCGCCGGGCAGGCTCACGCCATAACCCAACTGTTGGATTCGACGGGCGGTTTCACGGGCCTCGGGAGTGCCCTGATAGTCCACGGTCAGTGTCATGCCCGCCAGATTGACGCTGGCGCGCTTCACACCCGGTTGTGCGGAAAGGGTTTTTTCGATCAGCCAGCTGCAGGCGGCACAGGTGAGCCCGCTAAGCTGCAGTCGCAGACGCTGGCCATCCGGTAGCGGGGTACAGTGTGGCGCGAGCAGATCGGCAATGTCGAACAGGGCCAGATCCAGTTCAGCACGGCGAGCATCCGGCGCCGGAGCATCGTCCTGGCGGATTCGGTAGTAATCATCCAGGCCCATGCCATAAATGGTTTCAATGGCGGCCGCACAGCCCGGGCAGCAGGCATCGCGCTTTCCTTCCGGGGTGCGCGCAATGAAGGCGCCAGAAGGGGCAGGTTGCCCGCAGTGCCAGCAGGGTGGGGCGAGTCGCTGGTTCATGGTGTCGTAACGTGACCCAGACTCACGGTGCCGTCTTCAATGGTGCCGTTCTGGTACAAACGCCAGTGGCCCTCCGGCGTGGATGCGGTAGCGATGAAACGCCCGGACGCAGGCAGGACACCATCGCCCCGAAATACTCCGCTGCCCTGATGATGCAGCGTCAGCAAGACATCCTTTTCCTTGAGGGTAGGGTGACGAAGTGCCACCTTGATCATCGCCGGCGCCGGGATGCCGGCGTCGCTGGTCAACCTGGCCTGCACCCCTGCACCCACCTGGGACAGTACCAGGCCAATGCCCAGGCGCGCGGCAATCTGTTCCTGCTCCATGGAGCGGTTGATGCCGCGGCCTTCCTTGTACCACTCGTCCACCACGGGAGCGTCTGCATTGATCACAGCGATATACAGGGTGGTCAGGCCGGCAACCACCGAGCTGGCGGGCAGCAGAATGGCCAGCCATAACAGCGGATACCGGTACCAGGGGCGATCATCCACGGGGGGTGATGAAACGTGATTCATGCTGCTTCTCCAGGTCCGGGTCGTCCAGTGACCTTACTGAAAACCAGATGGTGGATGAGGGCATCTCCACCTCATAGGGGTCGTAACTGACGGTGACCGGCAAGGATAAATGCTGGCCGGGCTGAATGGTAAATTCGGTACGGTTCTCCATGCGCAGCCCCTCAGGGCCTTCCAGAGTCAATGTGTAGCGGTGGGCATCCTGACCCTTGTTGAGAATTTCCAGTCGATAGACATTTTCCACGCGCCCACTGCTGGCAACCCGGAACAGCTGATTACGATCGCGCAATACATCGACCTGCAGGGGCACCCGATTATAGAGAGTGACCATGAACAGGGTGGCCATGGCCAACAACACCATCCCATAGCCGACCAGACGCGGACGAATGACCCGGGATTCCTTGCCCTCCAGGGCATTCTCGGTGGTATAGCGGATTAACCCCCGGGGCTTGTCGATATGGTCCATCACATCGTCGCAGGCGTCGATGCAGGCCGCGCAGGTAATGCATTCATATTGAAGACCATCGCGAATATCAATGCCGGTAGGGCAAACCTGGACACACAGCCCGCAGTCTATGCAGTCGCCTTTTTCTACTTCCTGTGTGCCCTGTTGCCGCTTTTTGCTGCCTCTGCCACGGGGTTCGCCCCGGGCTTCATCATAGGAAACGATGAGGGTTTCGCGATCGAACATGACGCTCTGGAAACGGGCATAGGGACACATGTACAGACACACCTGTTCGCGCATGAACCCGGCATTCATATAGGTGGCGACGGTAAAAAAAGCCACCCAGAACAGCTCCCAGCCTCCCCAGCTGAAGCTGAAGATGCGCACGGTGAGATCCGTGATGGGGGAGAAGTAACCGACAAAAGTGAGACCGGTAAGAAATGCCAGGGCCAGCCACATGACATGCTTGCTGCCACGGCGCAGCACTTTGCTCAGGGTCCAGGGAGCCTCATCCATCTTGATGCGGCTGTGCCGGTCACCTTCAAATAACTGCTCAATCCATTGAAAAAAGCGAGTCCAGGTCGTCTGCGGACACACATAGCCGCAATAGACACGTCCGGCCAGAACCGTGAAGAAGAACAGGGCAAAAGCGGCAATGATCAAGGTCCAGGAAAGGAACAGGAAATCCTGCGGCCACAGCGTCAGACCGAAAATATGGAACTGCCGGTTGGGCAGGTCGAACAGCACCGCCTGCTGCCCGTCCCAGCGAACCCAGGGCAGAGCCAGGTAGAGCCCCATGGTGCTGAGGATGGTGAAATCCCGAATACGCTGGAAACGACCGCTGATGGATTTGACCTGTATCCGTTTGCGTTTGGCATAGAGACTGATGGGCCCCTGCGCTTCCGGGCTGTCATCAACGGTTTTGATGCGGTCGCGTTCACTCATTACGCACCTCTAAGGGGGCTGGCGTGATCCACCGACTGGCCCTGTCGGCGGCCCCTGTGGGGCCGCGACAATGGCCTGTCGTTACGGAGCTGGCTTGTGGGACAGGCTGTAAACGTAGGCCGCAATCACATGAATCTTTTCATCGCTGAGCAGATTCTCATGCTTGGGCATTTCCCCTTTGCGGCCTTCATGGATCGTCGTTTCGATATCCTCCAGTCGTGGACCGTAGAGCCAGGTGGTGTCAGTGAGGTTTGGCGCGCCCATGGCCTGAATCCCCTTGCCGTCTTGCCCGTGACATGCGGCACAGACGGCAAATTTAGGCTTCGCCCGCTCAATGGCGGCGGCCTTCTGCGCATCCCTGGCAAGATCCGGTCGGCTCAGGCTTTGCACATAAATGGCCATGTCGCGCACGGCTTGATCGGTATTGCCGATGGCCGCGGCCATGGGGGGCATCATGCCGGTGCGCCCCTGGGCAATGCTGGTAATGATCTGCTTGGGTTCACCCCCATAGAGCCAGTCGTTATCTGCCAGGTTCGGATAGCCTTTGGCCCCACGGGCATCCGAGCCATGACAAATGGCGCAGTTATTGGCAAACAGCCGTCCCCCCACAGCCAGGGCTTCCGGGTACTCGATCAATTCTTCCACCGGCACCTTGGCAAACTCTTCGAACAACGGGTCGGTTTGCCGCGCTACCAGGGTGACTTCCTTTTCATACTGGCCGGAACTGCTCCAGCCCAACAGGCCTTCGAACTTGCCCAGGCCCGGGTACAGCGCCAGATAGATGCAGGCAAAGATCAGCGTGCCGATGAACAGGAACAGCCACCAGCGGGGCAGGGGCGCATTCCGTTCCTGAATCCCGTCAAAGCTGTGGCCAGTGGTTTCCTTGGCCGCTTCCTCCGGAGAAATCTGATTGTTCCACAGCAATAGCCCCGCACAGCCGAGCAGATTGATGGCAACAATAATGATGATGAACCAGCTCCAGAAATCACTCATTGCTCATCCCTCTCTTTGCGGCGATCAGCCTCAAGGGCCATGTGTGCGAGTTTTTCGTAGTCTTTCTTGCGGCTGGGCCGGTACACCCAGAGGGTCATTGCAATAAACGCCACAAAGAAGACCAGCGTGAACAGGGCTTGATAGCTCATTGTGAGGCCTCCTTACGTTCCTGGCCGAGGGAAAGCAGATAGGCAACCAGGGCATCTTCTTCCGTGGCATCGGCCCATTCGCCCTCGATCTTGTTCAACTGCTCGGTAATGTCCTGCTCGCTGTAGGGGACGCCAAAGGTGTCCTTGAACAGTTGCAGGGTGCGTTCGGTATCACTCCAGTCCACCGGCGTTTCCTGCAACCAGGGGTAAGCGGGCATATTGGATTCCGGCACGACCTGGCGCGGATCACGCAGATGCTCACGGTGCCATTGCTCGGTGATCGGGCGCAGTCCCACCCGGGCCAGATCCGGGCCGGTACGCTTGGAGCCCCAGAGGAAGGGATGCTCCCACACGTCTTCGCCAGCCACGGAATAGGCGCCATAGCGTTCGGTTTCTGCACGCAGGGGCCGAACCATCTGCGTGTGGCAAACGTGGCAGCCTTCGCGGATATAGATATCCCGGCCTTCCATTTCCAGGGCGGTGTAAGGCTCCAGGCTTTCCAGCGGCTCGGTGGTGGCTTTCTGCCAGAACAAGGGCACGATTTCCGCCAGGCCACCAAAACTTACCGCGATCAATGTCAGCACGATCATCAGGCCGACATTCTTTTCCACTCTTTCATGGGCATTGGACATGTCGGTCTCCTCAGGCAGCCTGCAGCACGTTGTTGTCACCGCGGGTGTCACGTTCGCCAACGATGGTCTTGTAGACATTGACGGCCATCAGCACCATGCCGGCGAAGAACACCACCCCGCCGAGCAGACGGATGGCGTAGAACGGTTGCCGCTCTACCAGTTCCTGCACGAAGTTGTAGGTGAGGGTGCCATCGGTATTGACTGCCCGCCACATCAGGCCCTGCATGATCCCGGACACCCACATGGAGGCGATGTACAACACGGTACCGATGGTGCTCAACCAGAAGTGGGCATTGATCCAGCCAACGGAATACATCTGTTTGCGATCGAACAGGCGGGGAATCATCACGTAGATGGCACCAATGGTGATCATGGCCACCCAGCCGAGCGCGCCGGAGTGCACATGGCCGATCGTCCAGTCGGTATTGTGACTCAGGGCGTTGACCGTCTTGATGGACATCATCGGGCCTTCGAAGGTGCTCATCCCATAGAAGGACAGGGCCACGATCATGAAGCGGATGATCGGATCCGTGCGCAACTTATGCCAGGCCCCGGACAGGGTCATCATGCCGTTGATCATGCCGCCCCAGCTGGGCGCCAACAGGACGATAGAGAACACCATGCCCACGGACTGGGCCCAGTCGGGCAGGGAGGAGTAGTGCAGGTGGTGGGGGCCGGCCCACATATACACGGCGATCAGGGCCCAGAAATGGACGATGGAAAGCCGGTAGGAATAGACCGGGCGCTGGGCTTGTACCGGCACATAGTAGTACATCATGCCCAGGAAGCCCGCGGTCAGGAAAAAGCCCACCGCATTGTGCCCGTACCACCACTGCACCATGGCATCGATGGACCCGGAGTAGACGGAGTAGGACTTCATCGCCGAGACGGGAATGGCGATGTTGTTGATCACATGGAGCAGGGCTACCGCAATGATAAAGGCGCCGTAGAACCAGTTGGCCACGTAAATATGGGGTTGTTTGCGTCGCGCAATGGTGGCGAAGAAAACGATGGCATAGGCCACCCAGACCAGGGTGATGAGGATATCAATGGGCCATTCCAGCTCGGCGTATTCCTTGCTGCTGGTATAGCCCATGGGCAAGGTGATGGCCGCGGCCACAATCACCGCCTGCCAGCCCCAGAAAGTGAAAGCGGCCAGCTTGGGAAACGCCAAGGTTGCCTGGCAGGTACGCTGCACCACATAGTAACTGGTGCCGATGAGGGCCGAGCCACCAAAGGCAAAAATCACCGCATTGGTGTGCAGCGGCCGTAACCGGCCGAAGCTGAACCAGGGTAATTCAAAATTGAGGACAGGCCAGGCAAGCTGGGCGGCGATAATGACCCCCACCAGCATACCCACAATCCCCCAGACAACCGACATGATGGTGAATTGCCGAACCACCGTGTAGTTATACGATGGTGAAACCGCGGAGTGTTCCATGTGCGTTCCCTTCCGAATGATGCGCCGGGAGACGATACCAAGCGTGTTCCCCGGCTTTCTTGATATAGATCAACTGCGCCGTTCGTAACCCTGGGACAAAATGTCTCACCCATCCTGGGATAGGCACATGACCTTTGTGGATAATTTTGGCGCTGTCGTCAACCGTCGGAAGGAAACGTTGCGGGATCAGGTCCTCTTTCTGAAAAGGGAAAGCACCAGAGCGGTGAGCGCTGGCAGGAAGGTGATTGTCACAATGGCCGTGCCAAGCAGCCCGAACAGGACGATGGCGCCGACGCCCCGATAGAGTTCGGTGCCCTCACCGGGAATCAGCACCAGCGGCGCCAGGCCGCAGACCGTGGTAATGGTGGTCATGGCGATGGGACGCAACCGTGATGACACGGCGTCGTTGACGGCATCCACGGCGCTCATGGCCTTTTCCCGGAAATTCAGTGTTGCCTGATGGACGATCAGGATGGGGTTGTTCACCACGGTGCCCATGAGAATCAGGAAACCGAGCATGGTAATCATGTCGAAGGGCTGGGTGAGCGGCGGCAGACCGAGAAGCGGAAGCAGCGCGCCCACGCCATTCATCATCGCCAGGCCCAGCAGGCCGCTGGCAATACCCAGTGGAATCGTGGTCATGATCAGCAACGGGAAGCCCCAGTGGGTAAAAATCGCCACCAGCAAGAGATAGACCAGCAACAGGGCGACCACATAATTTCCGGACAGGGATTCCTGGGTGGCCTGTAACTGGTCGCTGGCACCGGACAGGGTGATGCTGATGGTATCCGGAATTTCCCCCGCATCACGCAACTGCTGGATCATGGCGCGCACCCGGCTGACACCGGTTTCCAGGGCCACACCACGGGGCGGGATGATATTCAGGGTCACCGTGCGTCGACCGTTGACCCGCCGTACCACACTGGTGTCCACGGTTTCTTTCAGGGTGGCCAGCGAAGACAGCGGCACGGTGGCGCCAATGGGCGTGTGAACCGGCAGGCCGGGCAGGGCGGCCAGGTCTGGCCGGGTGCCGGTACGCTGGCTGTAGGCATAAATGTCGATCTTGTCGTCACCCAGGAAAAATTCATCCAGGTAGGCGCCATCGGTGAGCGCGGCCACGGTAAAGCCGAGAGCTTGCGTGGAAAACTGCACTTCGGCAGCACGGCTCCAGAGCGGATGGACCTCTATCAACGGCTGGGCCAAGGACAGGCTGGCGGGTTGCGACTGGATACGCGGGTTATCGAAAACCCGTTCGGCCTCTCGCTCAAGACGCGAGGCCACCGTGTAGATTTCCGCCAGGTCCGCCCCGGCCACATCCAGCGTGACGCTGCGGGTCCCCCCATCATTACTGGAAATAATCGAGCCCCGGGCGGCAAAAGCGCCCATGCCGGGATAGCGGCGATACACCTGGGTAATGCTGTCCATCATCGCTTCCATATGGGCCGGGTCCACCGGCTCGGCAATGATGCGCAAGCGCTCGGCATCCACGCCCATATTCAGGTATTTCAGGGGTGGCATGGCCAGTTTGCCAGCGTCATAGTCTGCCGGGGCCGCGCCCACCAGCGGCAAGAATTCCGCTTCCACCTCGTCGGCAATGGCTGCCATGGTGCTGAGGTTGTAGCCGGGTGGTGCGCTCATACTGGCAAAGGTTTTCGGCTCCTCGCCCTCCGGCAGATATTCCGCCGGCGGCGTCAGGAACAGCACAATAGCGCCCCCGATCAACACGGTTGCCACCAGGGTGGCCACTTGCCGGGGCCGGCTGCTGGAGAGGCGGGCGGAAAGCCGGTGCAGGGCGGTCATCCAGCGACTGTGCTGGCCGTCATGGGCCACCACCGCACTGAAATCCAGACGGGCGGAGAGGGTGGGGATCACTGTCATGGCCACCAGCATGGAGACCAGAATCGACGCAGATACGGCGATGGCGATATCCGAGTAGAGCTGGCCGGCCTCTTCCTGGATAAACACCACCGGCAGGAACACCAGCACCGTGGTCATGGTAGAGGCGAACACCGCCGGCCATACCTTCTGGATACCGCTCACTGCCGCGCGAAAGCGATCGAGCCCTTTGCGTCTTTCCATCTCGATGCTTTCCAGCACCACAATGGAGTTATCCAGGGTCATGCCGATGGCAAAGGCGATCCCGGCCAGGGAAATCACATTGATGGTGCGCCCGGCCAGTAGCAGCCCCAGAAACGCGGCAATGGTACAGATGGGAATACCAATCACGCCCACGGCGGTGATCTTCACCGAGCGCAAAAACAGGAACATGACCAGGGTGGCAAAGGCGGCGCCAATGGCCAGGTTGGTCCACACATTGGCCACCGATGCTTCCACGTAACGCACGTCGTCGGCGATCAGCGCGATCCGCATGCCGGCCGGCTCCAGCACCTCCCGATTGATCTGAGCCACCTGATCAAACATGGCGTACTTGATATCGATCACATTGGATCCGGTCTCCCGGCGCACCGCCAGGCTGATCACCGGCTCACCATTCACCCGCGACAGGCTGCGAACCGGGAAGTGATCCAGGACCACCGTGGCCACGTCCCCGAGACGCACCAGGGAATCACCGTTACGGGCCAGAATCAGCGCATTGAGGCTGTCGATATCCTTGAAACGCCCCACCGTACGCAGCAAATATCGGCGCTTGCCGCTTTCCAGCTCGCCACCGGAGACATCCCGGTTGCGTTCGCGCAGCGCATCGCGCACATCCACCACACCCAGGCCGAACTGGGCCAGCTTCTGCGCATCCAGCAGCAGCTGAACCTGTCGTTCCGCGCCGCCGCGGACTTCCACCTGGGACACCCCGGGTACGCTCTCCATTCGCGAGCGGACTTCGTCATCAATGAAGTCCTGCATCATGTCCATGTCCAGCCCGCGGGGATTGTCGGGCAGGGGAGAGACGCGGTAATACATGAAAGCGTTACTGGAAAACGAACTGGACAGAATCCGCGGTTGATCCACATTGTCGGGATAGGCGGGCACCTGACTGAGGGCATTATTGACCCGGATCAGCGCATCGGTGATATCCACACCGAACGGAAATTCCAGTTCGATTTCCGCTTCGCCGCTGCCGGCGGAAGAGGTCATACGCCTCAAGTTGGGCAGGTTGCGCAGGTATTCCTCCTGCTCAATAAGGATTTCCTTTTCCACATCCTGGGGGGTTGCCCCTGGCCAGCTGGTGACAACCGAGATGGTGCGGACCTCCAGATCCGGGATCATCTGTACCGGGATGCGCAAGGCTGCCAGCACCCCGAGCAGAGTGATGATCAGCACCACAACGGTCATCAAGGTGCCATGGCGAACGATCTTGTCGAACATCAGTCCACCACCCGAAGCGTGTCACCATCGCGCAGACTTTCATTGCCACGCACAACCACGCGATCACCGCTCGACAGGCCCTCAAGCACCGAAGCCTGCGGTGACTGCCCGGATGCAACCTTGACGACCTTGCGGCGCGCGACCAGATCGTCACCGTCACCCTCAGCCAGCCACACGGTCACATTGCCCTGGCTGTCCTGGAGCAGGGCATCACGGGGCACCGTGGGGCGGGCATCCGCGGATAACATGCGCAGCCGGCCATTGATCGCCATCCCCGGGGTCAGGCCCTTTTCATCAATGCTGGCGCGTACCGTAAAGGTTCTCGCCGTGGGATCATTCACCGGCACAATGGCCGTGATTTTTGCGCTCATGGCATTGTTCGGGTCGTTCTGGTCTGCCAGCCAGACATCGATAGCCGTATCGGGGGAAAGCTGCGGAAAATAACGCTGTGGCACGGCAAAATCCGCGTGCAGCGTGTCGCTGCCGACCAGCTCGAAAACGGTGGTCCCGGGAGTGACCCATTCGCCAACCTCACTCAGTTTGGCACTGATTACGCCGCTGAAGGGTGCTCGCAGGGTATGTCGCTTGATCAGCGCCTGCTGGCGTGCCATCTCCGCCTGACTGGCCGCCAGGGAAGACTCGGCCACCTGAACCTCGGATTCCAGACTTCGGACCTCACTGGCGGCAATGCTGCGCCGGGCGACCAGACTATTGGCTTCCTCAAGGCGCCGACGGGCATCGGCCAGCGTTGCCTGTTGCTGCTGATAGTTGGCCCGGGCACGTTGCAATTCCAGTCGATTGAGCTCCGCATCCAGCTCAATCAGTGCGGCGCCTGCCTCTACCTGATCGCCGATATCCACGAGCAGTTTGCTCACCAGACCCGACACCGACGCGGAAAGCCGGGCGGCACGATCTGCCACCAGCGTGCCGTTCACCAGCAGCGCATCCTGGGAGCGTGACAGAGTGACCGTCTCAAGAGAGACTGGCTTGCGATCATCCGCCTGTGCAGAAACAGCGAATGACAACAGCAACACAACCCGGAAAAGACGATGAGATAGCAGGGACAGTGACGGCATACGTGTCCTTGTGGTTATTTTCAGACTTAACGACAGCGCATACTTTAGCAGGGTAAAGGCAAGTCCGAGTGAATCGGGCGTAAGGATTGTAGCGACGCTGCCTGGATCAAGACCACTATAACTACGCATAATGTATATTATGTTAAATAGAGGAATAACCAGCATCACAATTGGTCTGAAAGCATTGCCCCTCGCATGGTGGATGGTTATTGCTGCTGAGCTGTGCCGCCGTCCATGGCGTGGCCCATACGCGTTTATCCCCGTTTACAGATCTGACAGTGCCAGAACGCAATGGTTGGCATCTCCTCATCCATCGCTGCGGTTATGCTCAAACCGGTAAGTCAGGTTTAACTGCACCCGTGGCGCTTCGCTGCGATCCCCTGCCTGATTGTCCCGCATGCCGTAGGCGAACTCGGCCCCGTAACTGAGATGGTCGTCGTGTTGGCGAACCAGGCTAAGGGTGCCGTAGCGAGTACGTCGCATGGCATCCGCAGGCAGATCCCTGTCATTTTCCAGGGTGATCTCACCGCCGACCAGAGCCAGAGTCCAGTCCGGTCGGAACCGCCATTGCCCGGCCAGATAACCGCCCTGGGCCAGTAGCGGCTCCAGTCCCCTGTCAGCAAAGACATAGCCATCCATGCCCCCATCGCCGAAGCCGGACAGGTCATTGTAGTAATGGGCCATGGCCTCGCCGTAGCTGGCGCTGGCAAGTAGCGTGACCGTGCCACCCAGGGCCAGTGTGCCACTGACTACACCCCCGGTAGCACTGGCAAATTGCTGATCTCCATCGGCGAATTCCACCCCGATTTCCCGGTGCACCAGCCCTACTCGTCCATGGCCGCGGCCATGGGACTGGGTCCAGGCAGCGATGACATCGGGGCGGCGACCGCTGGCACTGCTCAGATTCTCCGGGTCATACACTTCCGGATTGGGATCTTCCAGCGCCAGGGTGAGATGCTCGCCCTGCCAACGCACCCCTGTCTGACGGGCAAAGATGGCACTGTTTGGCCCCTGGGAATCCAGGGTCAGCGGCCAGGCGGTGCCGTCCAGTAAGGCGGTATAACCATAGCCGGCACGCAGGGCACCGTATTCGAAATAGAAATCGCGCACCCGCAATTCATAACCGTCAACGCTACCGAACAGATCCATGGCAAACACGGCTTGGGCACCACCGCCCTCTCCTATCCGCACGCCAAGCTGGCTGTTTTTTCCGTGAAGCTCAACGTTTTGCTGGTGGGTGTCGCCGGCAGGGATGGTGCTGGGGATCAACAGATCGTTGAGGCCCGCATTCTTGTCATCGTAGATGGCGTCCACGCTGACCTTGCCGAAGACGGCGAAGCTGGGCCACTGCGGATCATTGGACCGGGGACGGGTTGGCGCATCCTGGCTGAGGCTGGCCTTGAGCTGATTCAGCTCCTGTTGCAGACGACGGATTTCAGCTTCGGTGGTATCCGCACAAAGGCCCGCCGAGACCAGAGCGCTAGTGCTGAAAGCCGTCGTCCAGATGGTGGTTCGCACCCTGGACATGACAATTTCTCCTGAAGTCCACCGGATCACGGTGGGCGTTCAATGTGTTGCTTCAACGTCCCGGGCTTCCGTGCCTTGTGGGCTGTCCGGGGCGGTAAAACACGAAAGGCGCGGAGGATACGGATCTCAATCGCGGTTCGCTACTAGACGAAATGTTTATTTCGGCAAAATCTTGTTCTGGGCGGACGGATGGAATGCAGGTTTTTGCGGGATGGGTCGTCAAGGAACCTGCCTGTCGCCGAACCCGACGATGTCGGCGCGACGGCAGGCAGTTTTCTGTCAGCGGTCTATTACTTGCTCAAATAACGCATGGCCTTTTCCAGGCCTTCGATGGTGAGCGGGTACATCTTGTGTTCACTGAGCTGCTTGATCCATTGGGTGGAGGTGGTCATCTGCCAGGCCCGCTCCGGTTCCGGGTTGAGCCAGGCCACTTTCTCGTAGGTTTCCATGACGCGCTGGAACCAGACGGCCCCGGCCTCCTCGTTCCAGTGCTCCACGCTACCGCCCACGGAATTGACTTCGTAGGGACTCATGGCCGCATCGCCGACAAAAATCACCTTGTAGTCGCTGCCGTACTTGTGCAGCACGTCCCAGGTGGAAATCTTCTCGTCCCAGCGACGGCGGTTGTCCTTCCACACATATTCATAAATGAAGTTGTGGAAGTAGAAATACTCCATGTGCTTGAACTCCAGCCGGGCGGCGGAGAACAGCTCTTCGCAGAGTTTGATATAGGGGTCCATTGAGCCGCCCACATCAAAGAAGATCAGCACTTTGACCCGGTTTTCCTTCTGCGGACGCATCTTGATGTCGAGCAGACCCGCATTGCGCGCAGTGGAGCGGATGGTGTCATCCATATCCAGCTCTTCTTCGCGCCCGGTGCGGGCAAACTTGCGCAAACGACGCAGGGCCAGCTTGATGTTGCGCGTGCCCAGTTCCACGGAATCGTCCAGGTTGCGGAATTCCCGCTTTTCCCAAACTTTCACCGCCCGCTTGTTGCGGGACGGGCCGACCATGCGCACGCCCTCAGGGTTGGCGCCGTAGCCGCCAAACGGGCTGGTGCCACCGGTACCGACCCACTTGTTGCCGCCCTGGTGCCGTTTTTCCTGCTCTTCGAGCCGCTTGCGCAGCTCGTCCATGATTTTTTCCAGGCTACCCAGGCCCTTGAGTTTCTCGAACTCTTCCGGGCTCAGGTTCTTCTCCAGCTCCTTGCGCAGCCACTCATCCGGAATCACCTTGTTGAGCCAGTCCGGCTCCAGGTTTTCCAGCCCTTCGAAGTAATTGGCAAAGGCCTGATCGAAGCGGTCATAGAACTTTTCGTCCTTGACCATCACCGCCCGGCTGAGCAAGTAGAAATCCTCAACAGAACCGAAGGCCACATGGGCCTGCAGGGCATCAAAGAGGTCCAGCAGCTCACGCAGGGTCACCGGGACCCGGTAGCGGCGCAGATTTTCGAAGAAACCAATCAGCATAATCAGTCAGCGCTGCGGTTAGCTTTCGCGACGGTTCATGAACGCCAGGCGCTCAAGCAGCTGGACGTCCGACTCGTTTTTCAGCAACGCGCCATAAAGCGGCGGCACGGCACTCTTGGTATCCCGGTTACGCAGGATATCCGCCGGAATATCGTCGGCCATGAGTAGCTTGAGCCAATCGATCAGCTCACTGGTGGACGGCTTCTTCTTCAGCCCGGGCACCTTGCGCAGGTCGAAGAAGATTTCCAGGGCCTCGGTGACCAGGTTCTTTTTGATCTCCGGGAAATGCACATCCACGATGGCCTGCATGGTCTGGGCATCGGGGAAATTGATGTAATGGAAGAAGCAGCGACGCAGGAAGGCGTCAGGCAGCTCTTTCTCGTTGTTGGAGGTGATGATCACGATCGGGCGCTGCTCGGCGCGGATGGTTTCCCCGGTCTCGTAGACGAAGAACTCCATGCGATCCAGTTCCTGCAGAAGGTCATTGGGGAACTCGATGTCGGCCTTGTCGATCTCGTCGATCAGCAGCACCACCTGGCCGTCATGGGTAAAGGCTTCCCACAGCTTGCCTTTTTTCAGGTAGTTGGACACATCTTCCACCCCTTCGGCGCCGAGCTGGGAGTCACGCAGGCGCGACACCGCATCGTACTCGTACAGGCCCTGCTGGGCCTTGGTGGTGGATTTGATATTCCAGGACAGCAGTGGCAGGCCCAGGGACTCGGCCACCTGTTCTGCCAACAGGGTCTTGCCGGTACCCGGCTCACCCTTGATCAGCAACGGGCGCTTGAGGGCGATCGCTGCGTTAACGGCCATTTTCAGGTCGTCGGTGGCCACATATTGGTCAGTACCCTGAAACTGCATGAAACTCTCCACACTAAACAGTTAATCGAACGGGTGAACGGGCGGCACACTCTACCAGCGCCCCGAAGACGTCGCCAGTTACCAGCAGGCCAATCCCCTTTCAACGCAGGATCCCGCCTGCAGGCGATATGACAGAGGGGCAATTTAGCAAGGCTGCCACCACCCGCAAAGGGCGAGAACAGCCAAGTAAACAGCGATTTGCGTCACTATGCGGTGAGGAATTGAGGGCGGATTAGCGCCCAGGCTGTGCCATAATCCGCCCCATGAACCTGCTGCTGCTACACCCTCATCAATATCTTCACGACAATCTCTGGTGCCTGGACGAGCGCCAGGGTCGTCATGTGCGCGATATTCTGGGGTTGGCAGAGGGAGACACTTTCCGGGCAGGCATTCTCGATGGCGGCGTGGGAATGGCACGGGTAGAGTCAATTAAAAACAATGAGATAACGATTTTATTTAATGTAGAGTCTCATCCGACTCCTGCCCCATCGCTTTCCCTTTTGCTGGCCCTGCCCCGGCCAAAGATGCTCAAACGCATCCTCATCGACGCCACCAGTCTGGGCATCAAACGTATTGTGCTGATCAATAGCTGGAAGGTGGACAAGAGCTACTGGCAAACCCCGAATCTGAAGGCCGGCCTGCTCCGGGAAAAGATGCTGCTCGGGCTGGAACAGGCCCGGGACACGTCCCTGCCCGAACTGATCCTGGCGCCGCGCTTCAAACCCTTCGTGGAAGATGAGCTGGACCGCTGGGCCGGGCCCGGCCGGCGTCTGCTTGCCCATCCCGGCGACTTCCCGGCCATGCCCTGTGATCTGAGTGAGCCTGTCACTCTGGCCATCGGCCCGGAGGGCGGCTGGACTGACTACGAAGTGGAAATGCTGCAGCGGCAGGGATTTGCCTGCCACAGCTTCGGGACGCGAATTCTCAGAGTGGAGACTGCGCTGCCCGCGCTGGTCGGACGCTTGATGAGGCTGCCGTAGGAGCGCCGCTCACTGTGCTCTGCGGGTGTGAGGCGCGAACCCCGATTGGCACAATTCGGCGATTCGCGCCTCGAGAGGCGCTCCTACAGGTGCAACTTAACGGCGGTAAGGGCCGCGGGCCTTGCGGGGCGGTTTGCTGCCGGTACGCTGATGGCGCAGGCGGGCACGGCCGTAGAGGCCGGTGTATTTCTTGCCCTTCAGCTCCACCTTGCCGATCAGGGCCTGGATTTGCTCGGCTTCCAGTTCCATCCAGCGGCCCTGACGCAGCTGTGGCGGCAGTGTCAGATCGCCAAAGCGAATTCGCATCAGTCGGGCCACATCCAGATCCTGGGACTGGAACAGACGGCGCACTTCCCGGTATTTACCCCCGGTCAGCGTCACCTTGTACCAGTGGTTGGCGCCCTCTTCCGCGCCGCCGGCATCTTCGATGCTGTCGAATTTGGACACACCATCTTCGAGCAACACGCCATCGAGCATGGCCTGGCGCTTTTCCGGGGTCATGCCGCCACGGACGCGCACTGCGTACTCACGGACGAAGCCATTGGACGGGTGCATCAGGCGATGCGCCAACTCCCCGTCGGTGGTGAACAGCAGCAGCCCGGTGGTATTGATGTCCAGACGCCCTACCTGCACCCAGCGCATGCCCTGCAGGCGTGGCAGATTATCAAACACCGTGGGGCGTCCTTCCGGATCGTTGCGCGAACACACTTCGCCGGGTGGCTTGTGGTACATGATCACGCGCTGAACAATGTCTTCTTCCGGCTTCACTTTAATAATCCTGCCATCCACACGTAGGGTGTCGTCATTGCCAACCCTGTCACCCAGGGTTGCCACTGTGCCGTTCACCGAAACCCGGCCATCGGCAATCCATTTTTCCAGCTCCCGACGGGAGCCAAGGCCGGCTCTCGCCAGCACTTTCTGCAATTTTTCAGTCTCACTCATGACGGGTCTGGCTGTCCTCTGCATTCTCGTTCGCAGCGGCATCGGTGCCGTCAGCGTCATTATCGGGGTCATTGTCAGCCGGTTCTGCCTGGTCGGCCGCAGCGTCTTCAGCCGGGCTCTCCGAATCATCCCTGTCGGCAGACGGTTTGCGGCGGAACTCCTGCTCAAAGCTGCTCAGCACCGAATCCACCTTGTCCATGCTCATCAGGGTGGCGTCGTCAATTTCCGGTTCCTGCTCGAGCCCCGGGAAAGCCTCCTGATCGCCCGGCAGCCGGGCTTCGCGTTCGCCTTCCAGCATGCCATGGCCGTCCTCCCCTTCCGGGGCCTCGTCCATATCCCCGGGGGCCGCATTGGCGGGAGGTACATCGCTGAGGGCCAGCTCCTCGTTGATCTTGTCCAGATCACGAATCTCTGACAGCGGGGGCAGGTCTTCCAGGCTCTTCAGATCAAAGTAGTCGAGAAACTGTTTGGTGGTGGCAAACATGGCCGGCCGGCCCGGTACATCCCGGTGGCCCACCACGCGTACCCAGTTTCGCTCCAGCAAACTCTTGACGATATGCGAGCTTACCGAAACACCACGAATTTCTTCGATTTCGCCACGGGTAATAGGCTGGCGATAGGCAATCAGTGCCAGGGTTTCCAGAATCGCCCGACTGTATCGCGGCGGCTTCTCCTGCCACAGCCGGCTGACCCACTGCCCCAGTTCCGGGCGAGCCTGAAAACGGAAACCGGAGGCCACTTCCTTCAGAAAGATGCCGCGGTCTGCATAGGCCGCATCGATATCTTCCAGGTATTTACCCAGATCCTGCTTGCTGGGACGATCCTCCTCGTCAAACAGGGACAGGATGGCATCCCGGTCCAGCGGGCCTTCCGCCACCAGGATGGCGGCCTCAATAATTTTTTTTATCTGCTCAGCTTCCACGCTTACCCCTTGGTTCCGTCATGGGCATCGGTTTCATCATCCACGCCGTCATCGGGTTCGTCTTCCAGTTCCAGTTGAGCCAGCACGTCGGATTCTTCCAGCACCAGGGTCTTCGCCTTCACATGAATCGGGGCAAAAGGCCCGTTTTGCACCAGCTCGATCAGGCTGCCTTTAACCAGCTCCAGGGTGGCCAGGAATGTGACCACCACACCAAGGCGCCCTTCTTCCGGGTTAAACAACTCCACGAAAGGCACAAAATCGCGGCCCTTGAGTTTGTCCAGGACGTTGGCCATCCGCTCCCGGGTCGACAGCTTCTCGCGGGACACCTGGTGGCTCTCGAACATATCCGCCCGGTGCATCACCTCTTTCAGAGCCAACAGCAGCTCGCGCATATCCACGTCCGGCTGCGCCTTTTCGCGGGTAAACTCCGGGCGCTTTGCTTCGGCGGGGAAGATATCCCTTTCCAGCCTTGGCAGCTCGTCAATGTCTTCTGCTGCCTGCTTGAAACGCTCGTATTCCTGCAGACGACGAATCAGCTCAGCCCGCGGATCGTGCTCTTCATCCTCCTCGTCATCCTTCTGACGGGGCAGCAGCATCCGCGACTTGATCTCACCGAGCATGGCGGCCATCACCAGGTATTCCGCCGCAAGCTCGAAGTTCATCGCCTTCATCAGCTCCACGTATTCCATGTACTGGGTGGTAATGGTGGAGACGGGAATATCGAGAATGTCCAGGTTCTGGCGCTTGATCAGGTACAGCAGCAGATCCAGGGGGCCTTCGAACGCTTCCAGGAAGACTTCCAGTGCATCCGGAGGAATGTACAGATCGTCCGGCAGCTTGGTGATGGCCTTGCCATACATCAGGCCAAACGGCATCTCAGCCTGGCTGGGATGCAGCGGCTTCATGACGGGTGTGGCTGTGGGTTCTGCCGGTTCAGTCATGTCTCTCTCCCGAGTGCGCAGCTGCGCCTCAGCGGTAATTGAGCCCCATGGCGGCACGGACTTCTTCCAGGGTGGCGCGGGCAGCCTCGCGGGCTTCTTCGCAACCTTCAGCGACCAGGGTACGGACCAGATCCGGGTTGCGCAGGTGTTCTTCGGCGCGCTTGCGGATCGGTTCCAGCTCTTCCTGAACCGCTTCGATGACCGGCTTCTTGCAGTCCAGACAACCGATACCGGCACTGGTGCAGCCCTCTTTCACCCACTGACGGGTGTTGTCATCGGAATAGACCATATGGAACTGCCATACCGGGCAGTTATCCGGGTTGCCCGGGTCGGTACGGCGAACCCGGGCCGGGTCGGTCGGCATGCGACGAATCTTGCTGTCGATATCCGCCTCTTCCTCACGCATGGTGATGAAGTTGCCGTAGGACTTGGACATTTTCTGCCCATCCAGGCCGGGCATCTTGGAGGCCGGTGTCAGCAGGGCCTGGGGTTCCGGCAGGATCACCTTGCCGCCGCCCTCCAGATCGCCCATCAATCGTTCCTTGTCACCCAGGGTGATGTTCTGCTGGCTTTCCACCAGGGCGCGGGCGGTTTCCAGGGAGGATTCATCGCCTTTTTCCTGGTACTGACGACGGTGGGTCAGGTAGACCTTTGCCTGTTTCTTGCCCATTTTCTTGATGGCGGCATCCACGGCTTCCTCGAAGCCCGGCTCACGGCCATAGAGGTGATTGAAACGGCGCGCCACTTCCCGCGTGAGCTCCACATGGGCCACCTGATCAGCACCGACCGGTACCTGACCGGCCCGGTAAGCCAGAATGTCGGCGGATTGCAGCAGCGGATAGCCCAGAAACCCATAGGTGCTGAGGTCTTTCTCGCGCAGCTTTTCCTGCTGATCTTTATAGGTAGGCACCCGTTCCAGCCAGGACAGGGGGGTCATCATGGACAGCAACAGATGCAACTCTGCGTGCTCCGGTACCTGACTCTGGATAAACAGGGTGGCGGAACCGGGGTTCACACCGGCGGCCAGCCAGTCGATCACCAGATCCCAGACGTGCTGTTCGATCTTGTGCGGGTTTTCGTATTCGGTGGTGAGTCCGTGCCAGTCTGCCACGAAGAAAAAGCACTCGTACTCGTGCTGCAGACGCGCCCAGTTCTTCAGCACGCCATGGTAATGACCCAGATGCAGACGGCCGGTGGCGCGCATGCCTGAAACAACTCGCTGGGAGGGAACCACGGAACTCAAAGCCTACTCCTTAACAAACCCGACGATCCGTGCGCTGCCATTGGCAAGGCACGGAGGAAAGCCCGGGATTATACGGTGAACCGGGCCATCAGGGACAGTGGCAAGCGGGCTCTTTACGGCAGTCCGGGCAAAAGATAACCAGTCACGGCGATGATCAGTAAATACTGTCCACCGGCCCTGCCCCTTCACGCACCACTTCGGGGCCATCGCCATCGGCCAGCGAGATGACGGTGGTTTCGGTGACACCACAGAAGCCCCCGTCAATGACCAGGTCCACCTGCCCCTGCAGGAAATCACGGACATCCTGGGGATCGGTGAGAGGAAATTCATCATTGGGCAGATGGCAGGTCGACGTCATGATCGGCTCGCCATGCTCGGCCAGCAACGCCTGGCAGATGGGATGATCCGGCACCCGGATACCGATATTGCGCTTCTTCGGGTCCATCAGCCGCCGTGGCACCTCGGTAGTGCCCTTGAGAATGAAGGTATAGGGGCCCGGCGTGTGGGACTTGAGCAAACGGTAATCCGGGTTTTCCACCTTGGCATAGATGGCCAGCGCGGACAGGTCATGACACAACAGGGTGAACTGGTGCTTCTTGTCCAGCTGCCGCAGGCGGATCAGCCGATCCAGCGCATTCTTTTCGCCGATACCGCAGCCCAGCGCGTAGGTGGTATCCGTCGGGTAGGCGATCAGCCCGCCGTTGCGAATCACATCCACAGCTTGCCGGATAAGGCGAGGCTGGGGTGTTTCAGGATGGATATAGAGGATTTCGGTCATAACTTCAGTTGATAGTTGATAATTGACAGTTGACAGCTAACGCCAAAACATTGCCGCAACCTATTGTTTTAGCTGTCAACTGTTCACTATTAACTGTTAACTCAAGCCAGCCTCCCTTCCCACACCGGCCTGGCCCCCTTCGGCACCGGCGGCAATCGCCCCAGGGCCAGCCATTTCTGCTCTGGTGAGTGAAAGTCCGACCCGGCGGACACCTGCAAATCAAAGTGCTGCCAGCACTCATCCAGCAACGCGGTCTGTTGCGGGGACAGTCCCGGCATGGCGACTTCCAGGCCATCGCCGCCGGCCTCCTTGAAGCTGGCAAGAAACTGGCGCAGTTTCTTGCGGGTCATGCCATAGGCTTGCGGGTGGGCCAGCACCGCCGAGCCCCCTGCGGCATGGATATCCGCAATGGCCTCATGCAGCGAACACCAGGGCGTTGCCACAAACGCGGATTGGCCCTGCTTGAGGTAACGGTTAAAGGCATGTCGCTGGTTGCGCACCCTGCCCGCCTCCTCCAGAAACCGGGCAAACAAGGGGCGACCCGGGGCATCGGTGCCTGCCAGCTCGCAGGTGCGTTCATAGCTATTGGCCAGCGTGGCAGCCCGGTCCAGACGACGGCCTATCTCCCGGGCACGATTGACCCGTGCGGCCTGCTGGGCAGCCACCCTTTCCTGCAGCTGGGCGCAATCGGTATCCAGCCATAGCCCCAACACATGATACTCACGGTTTTCGTGTCGCACGGACAGCTCGATCCCGTTCACCAGCCTGATGCCATGCTGGCGAGCAGCCTCATCCGCCTCCGGCAGTCCTGCCAGAGTATCGTGGTCGGTCAGAGCCAGGCAGGTCACTCCGTAGTCTGCAGCCCTCGACACCAGCGCTGCAGGGCTTAGAATACCGTCGGACGCCGTGCTGTGACTGTGCAAGTCGATTGTATGGTTACAGGAGATAGCCAGATCCTCTCAGGGTTCTTGATGTTTCTGCTATGACGCCAAATCCGCCAAATGGCCCGGAAAGGTCGGCGGATCACTGGGCCAAGGCGCAGGGTAGCATTTTTGTCCCCGTTACCGGCATTTTTAACGGCGCCAGGCCGCCCCCATCGATCAAACGGAATCAGCAATGACCGACAGCGATACCCCCGAACAGACCCGCAAACCCACTGCGCCGGCGAAACAGGAAAGCCTGCTGGCCAATCTGCTGATCAACATCATCATTCCTGCCCTGATCCTGGCGAAACTCTCCGGGGACGACTGGCTGGGCACCAAATGGGCCATTGTGGTCGCATTGGCATTCCCCCTGCTCTATGGCCTGCGGGACTTTCTCAAGACCGGCAGGGCCAATTTTTTCTCCGGGCTCGGCATTATCAGCATTCTGCTGACCGGTGGCATCAGCCTGATGGAGCTGGACGCCAAATACATTGCGATCAAGGAAGCAGCCATTCCGGCGCTACTGGGTTTTGCGACGATTGTATCCCTGCGCACGCGTTGGCCATTGGTGAAAACGTTCCTCTACAACGACAAGGTGCTCGATACCGAGAAAATTGCGTCCCGACTGGCCGAGAACAATAGCGTGTCCGCCTTCGAGCAAACCCTGAAACAGGCCTCCTGGATGGTGGCCGCCTCGTTTTTTCTGTCCTCGGTGCTGAATTACTTCCTGGCCATGCTGATACTGACCAGCCCTCCCGGCACCGAAGCCTTCAACGCTGAACTCGGCAAGATGACAGCCCTGAGTTACCCGGTTATTGTCTTGCCCTCCATGATTGTACTGATCCTCGCCATGGTCTTTCTGTTTCGCCGCATCGGCAAACTCACCGGCCTGAAGCTGGAAGAGATCATGGCCGCACACCACCGCTAACCCCCAAACGAAAGAGCGAAACCATGCTGTACGCGATTATCAGTGAGGATGTGGCCAATTCCCTTCCCTTGCGCAAACAGGCCCGGGCGGACCACCTGGCCCGCCTGGAAAGCCTGAAAGAACAAGGGCGACTTATTCTCGCCGGCCCGCACCCGGCCATCGACAGTAACGATCCCGGCGACGCCGGTTTTACCGGATCGCTGGTCGTGGCCGAATTCCCGTCCCTGGAAGCGGCCCAGCAATGGGCTGATGCGGACCCCTACATTGCTGCCGGTGTGTATGCCGGCGTCACGGTAAAACCGTTCAAGAAGGTGCTGCCCTGAGCTGATGGCGGGCAGATTGCCATTTTTTACAAAGACACCACGGCCCACAGCGCGAAATGTGATTATGGTAGCGCCGCAACCCTGATGACTTCTTTAGACTGCGCGGCCTGATACGAAGGAGTAATGACCCCCATGCTCGCAAGACTGGTTTGTTTCCTGGCAATAATGGTAGCCAGCCATACGGCGGTTGCCTCGACTGCCTGGGTGGATGACAGTATTTATGTGCCCATTCGCTCATCCGCCAACCCGGCTGGACGAATCCTGCACCGGGGTATCAAGAGCGGTACCCGCATTGAGTTTCTCGGTTTTGACGGGGACTGGGCGAAGATCCGCTACAAGGACATTGAAGGCTACATCGGCAAGCAATACCTGAGCCAGAGCCCCACCGCCGAGATCCTGCTGGAACGGGCCAATCAGGCCAGCGAACAGGCCAAGGCGGAAGCGGCCAAACTTCGGACCCAGCTGGCAGAGCTAAAAGGTCAGCACCAGGCCCTTTCCGAACAGTCATCCGAACTGAAGAATGCCCTCAGCGCCCGCAGTAATGAACTGGAGCAACTGCAGGACGTGGCCTCGGATCCGATCCGCCTGGACCAGGCCAACCGTCGCCTCAACGAGGAGCTGAGCCTGCTTCGATCCGAGCTGGATCAGGTCAAGGGCGAGAATGTGATGCTCCGCAACAACAATACCTCCCAGCAATGGATCACCGGGGTCGGCATTCTGCTGCTTGGCCTGATTGCCGGCATGATCATGCGCTCCCGTTCCGGGCGCCGTCGCAATAGTGGTTGGGCCAACTGACCCCTGCCCCCGCAATCCTGATAAAGGCCATGCCATACCCGCATGGCCTTTTTTATGCATAAACGGTCCAACACCCTGTATTTTCGGCAAAAATGACCGAAACGGACACGGGACATGCCCACAGCCTTTGGGTAGCATGCGTGTTTACCCTGATATTGATGACGACAGTTATGACTCTCTGGCACAAGATTCGTGGCGCACTGGCCCTGCTGGGCATCCTGGTCAACACCCTGCTTCTCTGCCTGCCGCTTTACTTTTTTGCCCTGCTGCGCCTGGTCCTGCGCGGGGAAAAAGCCCAGGTGGTTTTGTCTAGAATCCTGGTGTTCATCGCCGAAACCTGGATCGGCATCAATAACGCCATTATCGGCCTGACCAGTCAGGTGAAATGGAACATCACTGGCATGGAGAGCCTGGACCGGGATCAATGGTACCTGGTCACCTGCAACCACCAGTCCTGGGCCGATATTCTCGTGCTGCAGCGCATTTCCAACCGCCGTATTCCGTTCCTGAAGTTTTTCCTCAAGCAGGAACTGATCAAGGTCCCCCTGCTGGGACTGGCCTGGTGGGCGCTGGACTTCCCCTTTATGAAGCGCTTCAGCAAGGCGGAAATTGAAAAGAACCCGTCGCTTAAGGGCAAGGACCTGGAAACCACCCGCAAGGCCTGCGAGAAATTTGCCTACTTTCCCACCTCGGTGATGAACTTTTTTGAAGGCACCCGCTTCGACGCGGAAAAACATGCCAAGCAACAATCCCCCTATAAACACCTGCTCAAACCCAAGGCCGGCGGCGCCGCCTTTACCCTCAATGCCATGTCAGGACATTTGCGAAATTTGCTTGATGTGACCATTATTTACCCCCCGGAGGCTCCTCGCTCTCTGCTGGCTTTTCTCGGCGGCGCCATGAACGACATCGACGTGATCGTTCAACAGCGTGTTATTCCTGCCTGGGCCTCGGAAGGCGACTATGAATCGGACCCGGAATTCCGCGCCCGATTCCAGCAATGGATTGGCGAGCTCTGGGCGGAAAAGGATGCCTTACTGACTTCGAAAATGGACCGATAAGCCAGAGTTCGGCATATCGGCCCACAAAAAACAGGGACCCGGGAAGCACCCGGGCGAGACATTATGTTTGGCCGATTTCTGAAACCACGCTGGCAGCACGCCAATCCCGATATACGGCTGAAGGCCGTCGAGCAACTTTCCCCCAGTGATGACGAGGCCACCCTGGCCCGCCTCGCCCGGGGGGATTCCAATTCCCTGGTGCGAGCCGCTGCCAGTGGTCGGATTACCGATTTTTCCCTGCTGGATGAAATCCATCAGCGTGATGAGGAGCCCTCCGTGCGCGAGGCCGCCTCACTACGCATCATGGCGTTACTGGCCGGCACCGCCGAAGGCGCTCCCAACAGTGAAACCCGGTTGCGATTGATCCGCCTCACCGGCAACCGGGACGCTCTGGCCTATATTGCCCGCAACAGCCCCGAGGAAATGTGCCAACAGGCCGCCATCGAGCGCCTGGACGATGACAGCCTGCTGTTCGAACTGGCGCTGGAGAGCAAGACAGAAACCCTGCGTCTGGAGGCTGCCCAGCAACTGCGCAGCCTGTCCCTGCTCAAGCGTCTGAGCCGCGAAGGCCGCGATAAACGCGTGACCCGGCTGGCCAGGGAACAAGCCAGGGCGTTGCAGGAAAAAATTCAGCTGGAAGAAGCCGAATCCGCACGGGTGGCCCAACTGGCCGATCGACTGGAACAACATGCCCGCCGTTCAGTGGATGCGCTGTATGGCCCGCGCCTGGAACAATTTGAGCAACAGTGGCAGGAAAGCCGTAACCGGGCGACACCGGACCTGGCCGAGCGGGTGCAACAGGCCCTGCAACACTGCCGGCATCAACTGGCGACCCTGCAGGAAGAAACCCATCGCCAGGCATTGGCAGATACCGCCCGTGCAGAGCGCGAGGCCGCCGCTCACAACCTGTATCAACTCCTCAGCCACACCGAACCGCAAGCCTGGGAAGCTCAACTCGGCGAATTGCGCTCTGCCCTGGCCACCCAGAAACGGCGCTGGGACAGCGCCAATGAGCAAGCGCCAGCGCCTGACAATGACCGGCAGGCCTTCGACGACCTGGTGAGCGCTTTCGAGCGCATGTTGAGCCTGGCTACGGAGATTCTCGACGCACGGGATGATCCCGCTCGTCTGCGCAGCCTGTCAGAACAGTGGCCGACGGGATATCCCAAGCCGCCCTTGCTGAGTGCACTGGCAACAGAACCCCGCGAAGAGAAGCCCGCTTCCGCTCCCGGCCGGCCGACGGCCAGTCCCCATCAAGGGCTGCTGGTTGCCCTGAAACGGGAACTCCGTGAAGGCAACCTGCGCCATGCCAATCGTCTCTGGCACAAGGCCCAGGCCATTGTCGAGGAAGGCGATGATCCGGCGCTGGCCAACCAGCTGAAGAAGCTGGAATCCCGACGCGCCGAACTGCAGGACTGGCACCGGTTTGCTGCTGAGCCCAAGAAAGTCTCGCTGTGTGAATCCATGGAAGCCCTTGCCGACAGCGCCATGGATGCCCCGCAACTGGCATCGGCCATCCAGGCGCTTCATGACGAATGGCGGGCCCTGATGAGTTCTGATCAGGATGAGGACCAGGCCCTCTGGGACCGGTTCAAGGCCGCCTCCGATCGCGCCTATGAGCCCTGCAAGGCCCATTTCGCCGAACAGGACGCACTGCGCCAGCAGAATCTGGAAAAGCGCCGCCAGCTTTGCGAACAGCTGGAAGGTTTTATCAGTGCCCAGGACTGGAGCCGGGCAGACTGGCAAGGCATCTGGCAAATCCGCCAACAGGCACCGAAGGACTGGAAGGCCATCCAGCCGGTGCGGTTCACCGATGCCCGGGAGGTGCAGAAACGCTTCTCCGCCATCCTTTCTGACCTGGATGACAAGTTGAAAGACTATGTGGAACAGGCGGAAGCGGCCCGGCAAGCCCTGATCGACCAAGCGGCAGCGCTGACCGAGCAGACCGATGTGGGTGAAGCTACCCGCCAGGCCCAGCAACTGCAGAAACAATGGCGAGACACGCCATGGCTGCCACCGGCTCAGCACCGTGCCGGGCAAAAGCAGTTCAAGAAAATCATGGATGGCCTGTTTGCGGAGCGCAATCGTCAGCACGCCGAGCGCAAGGCGGAACAGGAGGCCCGTTCGCAGGAGGCACAGGGTGCCGTTGAACACCTGCAAATCAGCCTGGATGCCCCTTTCTCAACAGATGGCGCCGACGATCTGAAGGACGCCTTACGCGCTGTTGAGCAATTCCACAGCGCCGCCCTGCCCCAATCACTCAACCGCCAGGCCCAGCAACTGCGCCGTCGCGCCCGGGAAAGGCTTGATCGCCAGTCTGAATGGGAAAACTGGCAAATGCTGCAACAGAAGGTGGAAAACCTTGCCGAGGTGACTGAGTGTGGCGAAGCGTCACTGACACTGGCGGTGGCCTTCGAAGCGTTGGCCGGGGTGCCCAGCCCTGAAGCCGAGCGTCAGCGGCGCCTTCAGTGGCAACTGGAGACATTGCCGTCGGCAATGAAGCAGCAGGAATTTGCCGCCCTGGATGAGATGAGCCGTCTACTGAAAGCCCACGACCAACCCGTCTCTACTGCTGTGCGTAACCGCCTTCATCAGGCCCTGGCCGTGCTGGAGCCCGGCAGTGAGTAATTTTCTCACCCGTTTCGCCCGCACGCCAAGAGGCCTGCGCTGGTTTCTCAACTTATACGGGCCTTATCTCGGGGCCGGCGTGCGGGTGGATTTCCTGGCTGAGGATTTCCGCGAATTGAGGGTGTCCATGGGGTTGCACTGGTACAACCGCAACTACGTGGGCACCCATTTTGGCGGCAGCCTTTATTCCATGGTGGACCCGTTCTACATGCTCATGGTGATGAACGTGCTGGGTCGAGACTATATCGTCTGGGACAAGGCCGCAGAGATTGATTTTATCAAACCGGGCACAGGACGGGTCCACGCGCACTTCCAGCTAACTGATGTCATGCTGGACGATATCCAGCGACATACCGCTGATGGCAACAAATACCTGCCCTGCTGGCCGGTGACCATCGTCAATGACGATGGCGAGACCGTGGCACAAATCAACAAGACTCTCTATATCCGCAAGAAGCCCCGGACCTGATCCCTCGCATGGCGTTTCCAATTACTGTCCGAAGCCCCCTGATTTTTCCAGATAAGCAAGCTCTTCAGACGTGCTTTCCCGCCCCAGCGCCTTGTTGCGATGGGGGAAGCGCCCGAAGCGGCTAATCAGCTCCCGATGCTGCCTGGCGGCATTGACGCTGCTGCGAACCGAGTCGCGACAGGAAGCGGGTGCGCGCTCCAGCAAGTCGGTCATGCTCTTCAGGCAGAGATCCTGAAGATCTTCATCTTCGGCATGCATCAGTGGCATCAGAAAGAACACCTGGTTACACAAGGGCAGCTTGCTGTGCATCTGCCTGGAGACACCCTCCACTGCCAGCGTGGCTGCCCGGTGATCGCCAGCAAACGCTTTTCCCTGGCCTCGATCGATATGGCGGGTGAACTGATCCAGTAGCAGAATCAGGGCCAGGCGCGACTGGGGCTGGCGCTCCCAGTCCACCAGTTCCTGCTGCAGAGCCGCCTCCACCCAGGCGCCGAAGCGGTGCTCAATCTCCGCATCATCCCCGGCGCTGGCCCGAAACCATTTCCGGGTCACCGATGACGCCGGCCAATCCTGGCTCAGGCCATCCTCAAACCAGTAATCCAGTACCTCCTGCCAGGGTGGCGTCAGCTCAAACATCCTCGTCCCCTTTGCCGTTGCCGCACCGTGCGGGCAACACCGGTTCAAGCACGGAAACCGCATGGCGCTTCAACAATGGCTGCGCCTCTTCGGTGGGATGAATTCCGTCTTTCTGCAACCAGCCCTTTTCTACCACGCCCTCAAGGAAAAACGGGAACAATGGCACCTGTTTGTCGTCGGATACCTGACGGAACTGTTGTTCGAACAGGCGGGTATACTGTTGCCCGTAATTGGGGGGTATCCGCATGCCCAGCAGCACAGGCGTCGCATTGGCCGCACGGCTTTTCTCGATCATCTGTGTCAGATTGTTCGCCATGGCCACCGGGGACAGGCCGCGCAGTCCATCATTACCGCCCAGCTCAATGATCACGATGTCTGGCGAATGCGTGTCCAGCAGGGCCTCAAGGCGACTATTACCCCCGGCGGTGGTTTCTCCACTGACCGAGGCATTGATCACGGGGAAATCACGGCAGCGCTGTTCCAGTTCTTTCTCCAACAGGGCGACCCAGCCGGCGGATTTTTCAATCCCGTAGGCCGCGCTGATACTATCGCCAAGCACCAGCAAGCCACCGGCCTGCACCGACAACGACGTTATTGCCAGAACTGTCACTAAAAGAAGCCGAATCATGAATACAAAGTCTCCCGTATTGAGCGCCCGAAACCTTGGCAAACGTGTCCTGGGACCAGAGGGCGGACTGGACCTGTTGCAGGATATCACGCTGACCGTGAATGCCGGTGATAGTCTGGCCATCACCGGGCCGTCAGGTTCCGGCAAGTCGACATTGCTTTCCCTGTTGGCCGGCCTGGATGTGCCCACCCGTGGCGAGGTGCTGCTGGCAGACACCCCCTTCAGCAGTGGCAGTGAAGATCAACGTGCACGCCTGCGCGGCGAGCATTGCGGCTTTGTCTTTCAGCATTTCCAGTTGGTGGCGGATCTTACCGCCCAGGAGAATGTGATGCTGCCGCTGGAAATTCTTGGCCGTGACAAGGCCCGCGATACCGCCCGACATTGGTTGGGCCAGGTGGGACTGGGCAAGCGTTGCCACCACTTCCCCGCCCAACTGTCAGGCGGTGAACAGCAGCGAGTAGCCCTGGCCCGGGCCTTCGCGGTCGCCCCTTCCTTGCTGTTTGCTGATGAACCCACGGGAAGCCTGGATTATGCCAACGGCGAGCACGTGGCAGACCTGCTGTTTTCCCTGAACCGGGAACAGGGCACCGCCCTGGTGCTGGTCACCCACGACCAGACCCTGGCTCGCCGTTGCAGTCGAGCTATGTCGCTGGTGGAGGGCCGTCTCGGTGTTTAAACCCTGGCGTTCCCCCGCATTCCGCGTGCAGGCACTGGCCGTGCTGGTGGCAGCCTTTGCCATGACCGCCATGCTGATCCTGCGCGACACCGTGGACCAACGATTCAATCAGCGAACCGCCGTGGCCCTGGGGGCGGACCTGATCCTGGAAGGCAGTCGTTTTCCGAAACCGGAACAACGGCAATGGCTGGCAAACGCGGAAGGCACCCGCCAGGCCGAGAGCGTGACGTTTTCCAGCGTACTGATCCATGACGAGCGATTTTTGCTGGCCAGTATCCGTGCGGTTTCCGCCGGCTTCCCCTTGTATGGGGAAATCCGCATCAGTGACAGCCGATTCGCTGACCCGTATCCGGTGAGCCACGGCCCGAAACCCGGCCATGTCTGGATTGCCGGCACCGGACTGGACCGTCTGGGCATGCAAACCGGGGAGTTCATCACCCTGGGCGAGCGCAGCCTGTTGATCGACAAGGTAATTGTCCAGGAACCGGACCAGCAGGCCGGTTTCTACAGCATGAACCCCCGCGCCCTGATCCATCTTGATGATCTGCAGGATGCGGGCGTACTGGGTGAAGGCAGCCGCTACCGACACAACCTGCTGGTCGCGGCGGATGATGCCACTCGCCAGCAGCTGGAGGATCGTCTGACCCCGGCGCTGCGCCCGGACCAGGAACTGGAAACCGTGGCCAATACCGACCTGCGCACCCGCGGTCCGGTGGAACAGCTTTTCCTGTGGTCGCAACTGGCGGTAATGTTGGTGGTATTACTTTGCGCGGCAGCCATTTACCTGACCTCAAGCCACCGGGCGCGACACCAGCAAACCCTCTGCGCGGTGATGAAAACCGTGGGCGCCAGCCAGGGCGCCATCGTACGCCGTTTGTTGGGCGGGGATGCCCTGGCATTGTTGATCCCGGCTCTGGTCGGCATCGCGCTGGCCGCTGCCACTGGGCTTTACCTGATCGCCCTGATGGGCGGCAATATGGCATTTCCCGCCATGGCGCCGCTGCTGGGTATCATCGGCCCGGTACTGCTTTGGATGGGATTTGCCGCCCCCACACTGTGGGCGCATCTGGGGTTGCCGGCCACCGCCCTGCTGCAACAACGGGAAAACTCGCCTGGCCGCCAGCGCTGGACCCTGTTGATCGCGTTGCTGACTCCGGTTCCGATTGCGGCCATGATGAGCGGCTCACTGACCGCGTTGTGGCCCCTGCTGTTGCTGACCTTCGCCATCGCAGTGGGACTGCCATTGCTGCTCTGGCCGCTGGTGTCCCTGCTGGATCGTGCCAGCGGCAAGTTGCCACTGGCAGCCCGCCTTGCCTTGCGACGGCTGAGTCGCCGGAAGGCCACCACCCTGCCCCTGCTTGCCGCCCTGGTGGTATCCCTGGCCGTGTTATCCATGTCCATACAGACCGGTCGGCAGCTGTTGAGCGACTGGCGATCCACCCTGCCCGAGAACGCCCCCAACTATTTTGTCATCAACCTGTTCGATCAGGATCTGGCCCCGTTCAAAGACTGGCTGGCGGCACATAACAGCGACAGCCAGCCGCTCTACCCGGTGGTACGTGCCCGGTTGACGGCGGTTAATGGTGAACCGGTTCGTGAGGCGGTGACCAAAGAGCAGGGCCGGGGCGAGCGAGCATTGAATCGGGACCTGTCACTGACCGAAGCTGACGCCTTGCCGGATAGCAACCTCATGCAGGAAGGTCGCTGGGCCGACAACCCCGGCGAGGTCACAGTGGAAAGCAAGCTGGCCGAATCCCTGGGGCTGAAGGTAGGCGACCGGCTGACTTTTACCGGTGCTGCCACCCCCATCAACGCGGAAGTGGTGGGCTTGCGGGACGTGGACTGGGAGAGTTTTGCCCCCAACTTCTACTTTATGTTTGCCCCCGGCACCCTGGAGGCGCAAAGCCGCACCTGGATCACCAGTTTTTATCTGCCACCGGAGAAAAGCAAAACCCTTGGCAGTCTGGTACAGCAATTCCCTCAGATCAGCTTGCTGGATGTGAATGCGATTCTGGCCACGCTGCAAGAGATTGTGACCCAGGCCAGTCGAGCCGCGTTCTTCGTCGGTCTGCTGCTGATGCTGGCAGCCCTGCTGGTGCTTGCGGCGGCATTGCTGGCCAGTGCCGATCAGATGCGTAAGGACAACCATCTGCTGATCGTCATCGGTGCCCGTCAGCGTCTATTGCGTCGCACCGCGGCTCTGCAGGCCCTGTTCCTGATCGGTGGGGCCGCATTGCTGGCCAATCTGATTCACTTTGGCTCACTGTTTCCTCTGGGGCAGAGGTTGTTTGATGGGCAGTTGCCATTGAGTCTCTGGTTGCTGCTGCCCTGGGCTGTCACCCTGGTACTGGTGCTGGCGGCCCAGATCGCGCCACCACTGCAGCCCGCCCCCCGGGGAGGAAAAGCCTGACTGGACACCCCCTAGCTCTAGGTGTTCGGGGAGGCTGGGTGCTCCGCCCCCTTCCTCAGCCAGAGGAAAACGATGAGCGCGGTGATGCTACTGCCTGCCATCAGCATGGTCATGGGGACCGGGGTGCCATCATGCCAGGCACCCAGCACGGTGCCGATTAGGCCAGCCAACAGAAATTGCAGGGTGCCGTTGAGGCCGGTCGCCGCCCCGCTATCACGATCGAACAGGCTCAGAAAACTGGCAATACCGTTGGGAATCACCAAAGCCACCATGCCCGCGGTCACCATGATCAATGGCACCACAGCCCACAGCACCAGAGTGTCTGTCAGCGTCAGCACCAACAAGGCCACTCCCGCCAACGCTTGCAGGATCAAACCCGCACGCATGATGTCGGCGCTGGCATAACGGCGCAGCAGGATCACATTCAAGCGGTTCAGACCCAGCATGGTCACCACATTGGCGCCGAAAAAGAGTGGAAACTGCTCCGGGCTGATACCGAAATAATCCATGTACAAAAAGGCCGCATCGGTAATGAAGACGAACAGGGCGGAAAATGCCAGCCCGTTGGCAAGAATGAATCCCATGGCCGGGCGATTGCGCAGCACCCGCCCATAGGCATGGAACAACCGATGCCACAGGGTTTCACTGTCCTGACGGGGTGGCACCGTGGGCAGGGGAAAACGCACCAGCAGCATCAGCAGTGCCCCGTAGCCTGCCAGCATGAAAAAAATGCTCTGCCAACCCGCCAGATTGAGTAACGCCACGCCCACTGCCGGGGCCACCAGGGGGGCAATCAACATCACCAGGCCGATACTGGTCAGCACGCCGGCGGCCTGCTGGCCGGTAAAATGGTCCCGCACCGACGCAGCAGCAATCACCACCGAGGCGCCGCCACCCACCGCCTGCAGAAAGCGCAGGACATACAGCGCCTGAATATCCGCACTGAACGGAATCATCAGGCTGGAGCTGATAAACAACAGCAGACCTGCATAAGCCACCGGCTTTCGCCCGAAGTGATCCGACAAGGGCCCGCCTAGCCACTGGCCCAGCGCCACGCCCAGCACATAAACACTCACCGAAATCTCCACATCATGAATCGGCACGGCGAAATGTTCGGACATGGCGAGTAGCGCAGGAAGATAGGTGTCAATGGCCAGCGGCCCCAGAGCAACCAGGGTACCGAGCAGAAGCGCCAGTCGGCGCGGGGAAATTCGGGCTTGCATGCGATGTCCAGTCAGGCAGTAAGAGCGCGATGGTAACGCATGTCAAAGCCAGGTTCAGTGATTTTCTGAACCGGATTCAAGTATGCTTATGAAAAACGGGTTGCGGCCACCGGGATGTCCTGTGACCATTAGCCGCTTTGGTGGGCCTGGCACGAGTCTCACCGTTGGGGCGAAAAACCGCGATGGATGCCAGTGATGACAATACAACCAACGGACCGGCGCAGATGCCCCGCAGATTGTTTGCCACTGCATGCTGCCATCGGCCCCATGAATAACGCTGCCCGCCCAACCTGCCGTCATTACCAAACGGAAACTGCATGGATTTAGAGATCGCTTACCAATTGGCCATCATTACCGTCGTGGCCTTCCTCTGCCAGTGGGTTTCCTGGCGCATCAAACTCCCTGCCATTCTCCCGTTGTTGTTGACCGGTCTGGCTCTGGGACCACTCACTGGCGTGTTGGAGCCCAAAGAGCTGCTGGGCGATTTGCTTCTTCCCGGCGTGTCGCTTGCGGTTTCTATCATTCTCTTCGAAGGGGCCATGACCCTGCGCTTCGACGAGATCCGCGGCCTCGAGAAAACGGTGCGTCGCCTGGTGACCTGGGGGGCACTGGTGACCTGGTCCATCGTGGCCATTTCTGCCTGGTGGTTATTGAAGCTGTCTTTTGACCTGGCCCTGCTGTTCGGCGCTCTCGTCGTGGTCACCGGGCCTACCGTGATCGTGCCGTTGTTGCGCAGCGTACGCCCGGTGAGCAGCGTGGCCCGGCTGTTGCGCTGGGAAGGCATCGTGATTGACCCGCTGGGCGCCATTTTTGCCGTACTGGCCTATGAGCTGGTGGTGGCCAGTGGCCAGGAAGGCGCCCTGCTCCACACCCTGTGGCTGTTTATCCAGACCATTACCGTGGGCACCGCCATCGGGGTTGTGGTTGCCATGGCACTGGCGGCGCTGCTGCGTCGACATCTGGTGCCGGAATATCTGCGCAGCTTTCTGGTGCTGTCTCTGGTGATCGGCGAATTCGTGCTTGCCAATGCGCTCAGTGAGGAATCCGGCCTGGTGGCCGTCACTGCCACCGGCATCGTGCTGGCCAACCTGAAGGGAGTACGGACCAACGACATCCTTCACTTCAAGGAAAACCTGTCGGTCATTCTGATTTCCGGCCTGTTTATTGTGCTGGCCGCGCGACTGGAAATGCAGGAGCTGCAGCAGCTGGGGCTGATGGCACTGGTGCTGCTGGCAATTATCCAGCTGGTGGCCCGCCCTGCCTCGGTGCTGGTGGCAACCCTTGGCTCCAATCTGAACTGGCGGGAGAAGTCCCTGCTTGCCTGGATTGCCCCACGGGGGATTGTTGCTGCGGCTATCTCCGCCCTGTTTGCCGAACGCTTGCTGCAAAACGGTGTGGCTGGTGCGGAAATGCTGGTCCCCCTCACATTCATGGTCATCATTGGCACGGTGGCCCTGCAAAGCCTGACTGCCCGGCCGCTGGCACGGTTACTGAAAGTCGCCGAGCCGGCACCGCGAGGTTTCCTGATTGTGGGAGCCAACCCGGTGGCCCGGGCCATTGGGTCTTCCCTGCAGAAAAACCAGTTCCCGGTGATGGTTACCGATTCCAGCTGGGAGTCCATCCGTCTGGCGCGCATGGAAGGCCTGAGCACCTTCTACGGTAATCCGGTCTCCCAGCATGCAGACCAATATATGGATCTGGTGGGTTACGGAAAACTGCTGGGCCTGAGCCCACGGCGAGAGCTCAACACCATGGCGACCATGCGCTATCGCCTGGAATTCGGGGAACCCAACATCTTCAGCCTGCCGACCCAGCGCAGCGACAAGGAAGTGAAGCATGAAGTGGCCCCTGAACACCGGGGCGCCACGTTATTTGGTGCGGAAATGACCTATGCCCGCCTGGCCAGCCTGTTAAGTCAGGGGGCGGAAATCCGCAAGACCCGGCTCACCGAGGAATTCGACTTCAACACCTACCTGCAGACCCCTCACCGCCGGGTATGGCCGCTGTTTGCCATCGACCCCCGTGATCGTATCTATGTCTTCAGCGAGGAAAGCCAGCCGGCACCGAAGGCGGGCTGGCATGTACTGGGTCTGGTGAAGGAAGATGCCGCCAAGGAAGAGGCCCGTACTGAAGCCCGCGCTGAAGCGGCTGCGGAAAAAGTGGCCGCAGACAAACAGAAAGGTGCCGACAAGGCCGCCAAGAAAGACTGATCTAGCCGGTTTCACCGGCATCATCCGCAAAGGTATCAATCAGGCCGCAAACCCGACCATCGTCAAGACGCTGGTCGGGGACTGTTTGCCATTCGGCCATGGCGGTACGCATTCTCTGGCTCAGTGACTGCAACTCGGCAATACGATCCTCCACCTGCTGCAAGCGGGTTTCAATCAGCGTACGCACCTGACCACAAGGGGTCTCTCCATGCCGGGATGCCTCTGCCAGAGCCTGGATATCCGCAAGCGTAAACCCCAGGGAGCGCGCCTTCAGGGCAAACCGCAGCAGCCGTAGATCCGTATTTCCGTAACGGCGATAACCGTTATTCGGGTCCCTGACCGGTTGCAGCAAACCAATGTCGGTGTAATGCCGAACCGTTTCGGTGGTAGTTCCCGTCTTGCGGGCCAGATCGGAAACACGCATATCAATAGTCTCCCGGCACAGTCCAGGGTTGGTAGAGTGTGGGTACCGGGGTACCCTGCAGCTGGTAATAATTCCGGATGGCGGCCGACAGGGTGTCAGCCCCCAAAGCAGCGGAAAGCTGATCGAGAAACGCCGTCCCGCCCGGCTCTACCGCCAGAAAACATTGCAGCGCCACGTCGGCCAGCAAGCGATGTTCCGTGTGCCGTTGCCAGGCCAGCGCCAGATCGGCCTGCACCCATTCACATCGCCGCTGAAGCAACGTCTGCTGCCCTTCCAGCCACCATAGATAGGGATCATCGCCGAGGGCACCATGAAGCGTCTGGCTGATTTGCCGGTAATTCTCGAGATCAGCGTTCAGAGCCTTCTCGAGTTGCCACAGGGCCGGCTTGTCAGAGACGACCTGGGCCGCCAGGGCCTGCTCCTCGCAGGGTTTGCCGCTGCATTGCGCGAGCCATAACGCCTGCAGCACGGGATGGTCCGCGGCCAGGCTGGCCAGTTCCGGAGAATCAGGGCGCTTGTGCAGCATGGTCAGAAACGCCTTGCCCTGTCCGCGGTTAAATTGATCACCGTAGGCGATCAACTCACTCAGCTCGAGGCCGCTGCTGTAGTCATACCATCCGGTCAACCGGTAGTCTGGCCCGGGCTCACCCTCCAGCCGTAAAAACCCCACCCTGCCATCAACGAAATGCAGCCTGACGCGGGCGGCAAAACGCGCCCGGTGTTGATTGAATCCGGTGATGGCGAACTGTTCGATGGGGGTGTCCTGCACCCAGCGGGCCAGCAGCTTGTCGGGAATGGATACCAGCGCCTGGCGGGCCAGCAGCGGCTTGAGCGATCCGCTGGCCAGGTCCGCCCTTAACGCCTGCAGGGTGGCGCTGCCAGCAACCGCAGAGGATGCCAGACAGAAAAGCAACAATGCGGCCCAGAATCGGAAAACCATGGAAAACCTCATTCAGTCCGGCACAGCCTAGGCAAAAAAACGGACACAAGCCACAACGGACGAAGAATGAAACGGGCGGATTCGGTCTCTGTAGTGCGAGTCGGGCTGCCAAGGGATCCCGCCATGCCGGCGAACAGTCCTATCTGGCCGGGTAGCCGGTTATCTGCCGGATGGAACGATACAAGGGAGACAGGCGCGGGTACATTTTGCGGTAGACCTGACGGAAAAGCGCATCGTATTGACGCGCCGTTTCCGTGTCAGGCTCAAAGCGCTTGCCCGGCCGTGTCATGGCCGCCACTGCACTGGCATGATCCGCATGCAGCCCCATGGCCACGGCCGCGTTAATCGCTGCACCCAGACCGGAGGTTTCCGAGGTATGCGGGCGTTCGGCGGGCAAGCCGAATATATTGGCCGTGATCTGCATGATGGCATCGCTCTGTGAGCCACCCCCGGACACCCTTAACGACTGCACTGCAACCCGGTTACGTTTTTCCAGGCGTTCCTTGCCCTCGCGCAACGCATAGGCAATACCTTCGATGATCGCTCGGTAGAGATGGGCGCGGGTATGCACGTCACCAAAACCGATAATGGCCCCTTTGGCCTCGGGACCGGGTATGCGCACCCCGGGGTTCCAGAAAGGTTGCAGCACCAGCCCCATGGCACCCGGTGGCGATTCATTCAGGAAGGATTCGAACAGGGTTTCCGGGCTGACGCCCAGCTCTTGCGCCTGCTGCACTTCCTGTTGGGCGAACTCCCGCTTGAACCAGTTCACCATCCAGTAACCGCGCTGAACGATGATCTCCGAATTAAAACGCCCCGGGACCGCGGCACTGTAAGCGGGCACAAAGGGGATAGGCTCCACATAACGTTCGTTGCAGGTATTGAAGGTGGCAGTGGTGCCGTAGCTGAGGTTGCCGATGTCCGGGGTAAAGGCACCCGACCCAAGTACTTCACAGGCTTTGTCAGCCCCACTGGCGATCACCGGCAACCCGGCAGGAATGCCGGTGTGTCGACTGGCGGCGGCAGTCACCTTGCCCAGGGTCTCCCCCGGCGGAATCAGCTCAGGTAACTGTTCGCGTGTCACCTGCAGGGCTTTCCATTTCAGATCATGGGACGGCGCCCAGCGCTGTCCCCTGTAATCAAACGGAATGTAGCCGACCTGGGAGGCCGTACAGTCGCGAATTTCTCCGGTAAGCCGGAAGTTCAGATAGCCGGAGAGCAGCAGAAAATGCGCAGTTCGCTGCCATATTTCCGGCTCGTCCTGGGCCAGCCAGTTGCATTCTGCCTTGGCCTGGAACTGGCGCAGGGTTTCCCCTTGGCCCAACAAATTCACCGGCGCCTCATACCACCAGGGAAGTCGGGGAAAGTCCGGCGTGCGGCGTTGATCCAGCCAGATCACAGCCGGACGAAGTGGCTTCATCGCCTTGTCCAGGCAGACTACCGAGGCTCGCTGGGTGGTCAGGGAGACAGCCACAACCCGGGAGCGCAGCTCGGCATGCTCCAGCCACAGCCCCTGACAAGCCTGGCCCAACTGCTCCCAAAAATAATTGGCATCCTGCTCCGCGTGACCGGGCTGATCCACCACGTAGGGCTCAATATGTTGCTGATACCGGGCCACAAGCTCGCCGTGGCCGTCAAACAGCATGGCCCGGGCGCTTTGTGTGCCCTGATCCAGAGCCAGCAGTAATGGCGCACTCATGCTGTGGCCTGCTGTAATGGAGACGCGGGCACACCGTAATATCGCTGATGAATATCCAGATAACGGGCCCTTTCTTCCTGCCAGCGCTCGTCATCCCAACCCAGACTTTGCTGAATCTGTTGTTGCAAGGCATCGAGCTTGGCTTTGCCTGCTTGCGGCAAAAGCAAACCCAGGCGGGTCCGGCGCAACATCAGGTCATCCAGGTGCACCACATCTTCGTGATCCAGAATCCACTGAATGAAATCCGGGTCACCCTGGTCCGCATGGAGGAAAGCATCCACGGCTGCGGGCGCATCGCTGATGGGCGTAAAGCCGGGTTCTCGGCTTTTCTGGCCGCGTCGGTGGGTGGCGCTGTCAATCAGTCCGGTGGCAAGCAAGGCATCCAGGGCGATCAGCCGAAAGGTAGTGAGCTTGCCGCCACTGACAGTGACGATGCCGTTTTCCCCCCACACCGCATGGTCGCGGCGCTCTTTGGAGGGGTCCAGCCCCTTCCCCGAGGCAATCACCGGTCGGACACCGGCAATGGTGGCGTAGATATCCTTGCGGTCGAGTTTGACGTCAGGGAACTGGCTGTTGATGAGGCGCAGCAAGTAGTCCACTTCCTGGCCACTGGCGGCGGCTTCGATGTCCATGTCCTGGGGATGATCCAGGTCCGTCGTGCCCACACAGGTCACTCCCTCCCAGGGGAAGACAAAGACCGGGCGGCCATCATCCGGGTGCATCACCGTCAGGCAATCCTTCACTGGCAGGCGTTCAGGGTCGACAAACAGGTGACTGCCACGGAGCGGCCGCACACGCGGGTCGCTACCGGAAAATCGGTCTGCCCAGGCCCCCGTCGCACTGACCACCCGACGTGATGAGAGAGTGGCGGTCTGCCCGCTGGTACGGTCTGTGACGGTGATGGCAAATTTGTCTCCATCGGCCATCGCCTGCTCCACCCGGCAATAATTCTGCGCCACCCCGCCATGGCGGGCCGCTTCCAGGATCGCCCGCACCACCAGACGACAATCATCGGTGAGCGCATCGGTATAACTCATTGCGCCGGTCAGCGACTGACGATTCAATCCGGGCACCCGCTCCAGCAATTGCTCGCGGCTCAGGTAGCGATGGTCACGGATGCCCGCCAGGAAGTCATAGAGCCAGAGAATGGCTTTCATGGGCCAACGGCCCGGGAACACCCCTTTGCGCAACGGGAAGAGATAGGTTGCCCGCTCCACCAGCCCCGGCAATTCGTCGATCAGGCGCTCCCGTTCCAGCAGGGAATGGCGCGTCAGGCGAATGTCCCCCTGGGCAATGTATCGCAGCCCCCCATGGACCATCTTCGAGGAGCGGCTGGACGTCCCCCAGGCAAAATCGGTCTGTTCGAGCAGCAACACACGGAGCCCGCGGCGCGCCGCTTCCAGAAGCACGCCGGCACCGGTGATTCCGCCACCGATGACAACAAGATCCCAATTTTCGTCAGCCAGGGCGTCCAGGGATTGGCGTTTGCCTAACATCAATATTCCTTCTCAAGTCCGGGACGTTGCGTTTTCAACCAAACAACCCGGGTTCAACCGTTGCTGGGGATCAAAGTGCTTTACCAGCGACCCCAGTGCTGCCATGCCCTGATCCCCTTTCTCATGATGAAGCCAGGGAGCGTGGTCGCGCCCTACCCCGTGCTGGTGACTGATCGTGCCGCCATGGGCCACGATGGCATTGCTGGCCGCCTGTTTCATGGCCTGCCAACGTTCCAGGGTCGCCTGATACGTGTCGGAGCAGCGAAACACATACGTGGTATAGATACTGGAACCCTGCGGATACAGGTGTGACAGATGGGTAAAGACATGCACCTTCTCACCCTCCCCCACATTGTCACGCACCGCCTGTTCCATGGCCTCCATGGCCGGGGTGACCTGCTTCCAGTCCACTGCGGTCTCGAACGTGTCCACCACGTAACCATGCTCCCAGAGGCCATGGCGAAGATAGGGAGAGCGGAAACGGGACTCTTCCCACTTTTTGCCGAGCAGCTCACCCACCACTGTGCCGCCAGCGGCACGAATGCGTTTCTTGACGGTGGCCAGTGTATGGCGCACCAGTGCCCTTTCGCCGGTGACACCAAAGGTGATCATGCATTTTTCATTCCGGCAACCGCGTAATGCCAGGTAGCGGTGCAACACAGAGACCATTTTTTCATGTCCGGCCAGCATCAGATGGGTACGGGTTTCTTCCGCATTGGACAAGCGCAGCATGGAAAGCGGCAGCTTTGCCTGGGTGAGGCTGCGTACCAAGGTCTTGGCTGTTTCCCAATCCGGTGCAAAGGCCACCTGAAAGGTTTCCATTTCCGGCAAAGGCGTAATCCGGACCTTGACCTCGGTAATGACACCCATGCGCCCTTCCGAGCCCATGATGATTTCCCGCAAATCCGGCCCGGCGGACGACGCCGGAATGGTGGGGATATCCAGGGTCCCCCTGGGGGTTTCAACACGGCCACCGGCGAACATCTGCTCGATGCGACCGTAACGCATGGACTGCTGGCCACTGGAACGGCTGGCGACCCAGCCTCCCACGGTAGAAAGCTCCCAGGATTGCGGAAAATGCCCCAGCATATATCCCTTTTCCCGCAACTGGCCTTCCACTTCCGGTCCGGGTGTACCGGCTCCGAAAGTGGCAATCTGGCTTTCCTTGTCCAGATGCAGTAGCCGATTCATGGCCGCCAGGGACAGGGTCAGGATCGGCTTGTCGCTGGCTGGCGGGTTGATGTGCCCTGCTACGGAAGTGCCGCCCCCATAGGGGATAACCAGCACATCATGCTCCTGCGCCCAGACCAGCAAGGCTTTCACCTCAGCGCTTTTAGTGGGTATGGCAACACCGTCGGGGAAACGGCCGAAATCCCCGGAGCGCATGGCTAGCCAGTCCGGCAGACTCTGGCCTCGGGCGTGGCGGATCCGGGTTTCCGCATCAGTTCGGATCAGCGGGTGGGCTGGCAGACGGGACCGTGGAACCGCCTGGGATACCGTGGTGATTTCCGCATCAGGCAAGGGTGTAGCGGAACCAAGGCGGGATTGTAGGAAAGTCAGGCCAGAGGCCTTCAGCGGATAATGGTTGGCGCTGTCGCCCCAGCCGTTCCAGCGTCGCATGCAGCGTACTCCTTGATGTTGGGAATCCGTCGGCCCCGAATGAAAGAGGATGGACAGGGGCAGATCGGACCTGACTCATGCCCCATGGTAGACCTGCAGAGTGAGGTTTTCACTGGCGCAGGGGGACACCTGATGGACTATTTCGGACACGCAAAGTATTACCCTCGCCGTTACCGGAATCATGGATCCGGTATGCGCATATCTAGATTGGCAACCGGATTTTTTCGTACAAATTCGTAAACTCGTGAAGACGCAGCTTTACCGATCCTGTTTGCAGGGCTATTGTCTCTACACTCTCAAACCATTTTAAAACCAATACCTTATATAATTTACAAGGAGTTTCCATGAAACGTTTTATTGGCTGCCTGGCACTGGCAGGTGCTGTTTCCCTGCAGGCAGGCTGTAGCACCATCAACCCCTATACTGGTGAGAAGCAGACCTCCAAAGCCGGCATGGGTGCCGGTATTGGCGCTGTAACCGGTGCCCTGATCGGTATCGCCACGTCTGACAGTGCCAAGGAACGCAAGGAGCGGGCTCTGAAAGGGGCCGGTATTGGTGCCGTTGCCGGCGGTGGCGTGGGCTACTACATGGATGTCCAGGAAGCCAAATTGCGCGAAAAAATGGAAGGTGCTGGCGTCTCTGTGACCCGTGATGGCGACAATATCATTCTGAATATGCCGGGCAATCTGACCTTCGATACCGACAGCACCACGGTGAAGCCCTCTTTCCGTCCGGTACTGGATGCGGTGTCTGAGGTCCTCAAGGAATACAAGTCCACCATGATCCAGGTGGCCGGTCACACCGACAGCACCGGCGGTGACAAGTACAACCTGATGCTTTCCCAGCAGCGCGCCCAGTCCGTGGCCAACATTCTCAGCGGTTTCGGCGTTGAGCAAGTGCGTCTGGACACCGTCGGTTTCGGCGAAACCCAGCCTATTGCCAGCAACAGCACCGCCAGCGGTCGTGAACAGAACCGCCGCGTTGAACTGACCCTGCTGCCCTACACCGAGTAAGGTAGTCGGGTTCGTCTGGAGGTGGGTGCCCTCACCCACCTCCCATTCCCGCCGCTTTTTTCAATTCCCCCGCAACATCCAGAGTGCATCACGATTTCCTTCGCGCCACGATCCGTTCAGACTCATGACGGAAACAATGAAGGGACAGATCGTGGTGACAGCCTCTCAGCCGGTGACAGACACACAGTGGCAGGCCATCCTGAAACGGGACCGGAACGCGGATGGGCGTTTTATCTATGGGGTGATCACTACCGGCATTTTTTGCCGCCCCAGTTGCCCGGCAAGACGTCCCAATGTGGAAAATGTGCGGATTTTTCCTGATGGCACGGCAGCCTTGCAGGCAGGATTTCGCCCCTGTCGTCGCTGCAACCCCCTTTCTGTGGCAGGCTCGCCGGTAACCGCCACCGTAACCGCCCTGTGCCGGCACATTGAACACAGCCATAGTCTCCCGACTTTGGAAGAACTGGCCACACAATGCGGCTGGTCGCGCTACCATTTGCAACGCCAGTTCAAGGCCATCACCGGTCTGACTCCCAGGGAGTATGCGTTGGCGGTGCGCCGACGACGCCTGTGCGGAAATTTACAGCGCCACAGCTCCATCCTTCGAGCCATGGAGGACGCCGGCATGGAGTCCAGCAGTCAGCTTTATACCCAGGGCAAGCAGATGTTGGGCATGCTGCCCGGCCAGTATCGTTCCCGCGGTGCGGGAATCACCATCCGATTTGCCATGGCCGAATGCAGCCTGGGAAGCCTGCTGGTGGCGGAAACGGCGCAGGGTATCTGTGCCATCAGCCTCGGTGATGAGCCGGAGCCGTTACTCCTGGAATTCCAGGCCCGCTTTGCCGGCGCCGACCTGCTTCCCCCGGATCCGGCGTTTGATGACAAGGTGGCCCGGGTTATTGCACTGATGGAAGATCCGCACCGGAACCTGTCGTTACCGCTGGACATTCGCGGCACCGTTTTTCAACAGCGTGTGTGGCAGGCGCTGCAGCAGATACCGCCGGGCACCACCCTGTCCTATCAGGAGCTGGCCGAAAAAATCGGCCAGCCGGCTGCGGCCCGGGCGGTGGCCTCGGCCTGTGCCGCCAATACCCTGGCCGTGGCCATCCCCTGCCACCGCATTGTTCGCCGCGATGGCAGCCTGTCCGGCTATCGCTGGGGCGTGGAGCGCAAACGGGCCTTGCTGGAACGTGAGCACGAGGAGAGTGAGTGCGAAAAAAAACAGCGGAGGTAGTTCTGCCGTTGCCGGTGGATTTTGATCGCGAGGCGTTTCTGGATTTTCACCGGCGTGATGTTCAAGCGGTAGCCGAGAGAGTTGATGCCAAGAGGCTCGACAAGGCCTTGATCTGGCAGCAGATACCGGCCCTGCTGGTCGTGGAATTCAGCGAACCCGGCCAGGCCCGGGTTGTGCTGCAGCCGGACAGTGACGTGCCGTTAACCGGTGTTTCACTGGCCGCCTTTGCGCGACATCTGCTGGGCCTGGATCAGCCAACGCAGGAATTCGAAACAAAGGTTGCCGATCATCCTCTGGTGGGCGCATTGGTGCGCTCCCAGGCCGGGTTGCGGGTGCCGCAATCCGCATCACCTTTCGAGGCACTGAGCTGGGCAATCATCGGCCAGCAGATCAGTGTGGCCGCTGCGGTTTCCATTCGTCGACGCTTTATCCTGGCACTTGGCCGCCAGCACTGTAGCGGCCTGTACTGCTACCCCGATGCCAGCGATGTGATTGCCACCGACGTGGAAACATTGAAAGCCTGCGGGTTTTCGCGCAGCAAGGCAGATTGCCTGCTGACCGTGGCTCAAGCCTGTCTTGCTGAATCCCTGCTACCGCAGATCGGCATCCCAGAGAACCGCCTGAAAACACTACAGAAGACATTACTGGACATCCGCGGGCTCGGCCCCTGGAGCGTTCACTATGCATTGCTGCGAGGCTATGCCCGGATGGACGGCAGCCTCCACGGGGATGTGGCCGTGCGCCGGGCAATCCAACAATTACAGGGTGGTGCCACTCCGCCGACCGCCCGGGAAGCCGAAGCCTGGCTGGCAGACTTCCGCCCCTGGCGCAGCCTGCTGGCGGCTCATCTATGGAAATCGTTATCCTTAATTGATAATTGAGAATGGATACTTGATAACGGCACGATCAACGTCGAGACGGATCTGAAAACGCAAAGACCACGTCCAGGGATTGGGCTCGGCCTGTTGGGTGTGGAAGCAGGGTTGGCTGTCCTGCGTGCTATCAATTCTCAATTATCCATTATCAATTGCTTTGCTATCAGCCGCGGAACGCACCAGCCGCCAGGCCAGCCAGGCCAGTGGCACCATCAGGGACATCACCAGCAAATAGGGCCAACGATGGTCGAGGGTGTACAGCCCGGTGCCCACCAACGGCCCGAGAATAAACCCCAGCGCCGGACAAGCGCTGGCCAGCCCGGCCACCCTGCCCTGTTCTTCACTGCTGACCCGCAGGCTGGCCAGAGACATGATCGCCGGCATGCCAAAACCCAGCCCAAGACCTACCAGCAGCACCGCAAAGCTCATCACCCATTGCCGGTCTGCCAGCCACAGAATCAGCGCCCCCGCGCCAAGCGCAGGCACCGCCAGGGCGACCAACAGCGTGGCAGGGGCTCGCAGCCATTGCACCACCACAATCTGGCCGAACAATGAGGTGACGGCCGCTGCCATCATGGTCAGGCCAAGGGCGCGGGCGGCCGCCGCCGGTGACAGCCCGAAGTGGTCCTGAAACAGGAATCCCAGGGTCTGCTGAATCAGCGCAAAGCTCATGAACAGCATCACCCCGGTAAGCAGTAAGTCGCGCAGGCGCGGATCCGCATAGGCGCCGAGTCCGCTGCGCAGCACCTTGCCCAGCGACACTGTGCGGGCCCTAGGCTGGTGCGGCGATGGGGGCAGCCACAACGCTGTGGCAATGGCCATCAGCGCGGTCAGGGCTGCCACCCCATAAAGCGGAAAGACCAGGCCCACCGCCGCCAGAATGCCGCCGGATACCGGGCCGATCACCGTGCCCAGATTATTGGCAGCACCGATTCGGCCCATGCCCTGGGTCCGTTGTTCGGGAGTGGTGATATCAGCGGTATAGGCCGCCGCCGCTGCTGGCGTGGCCGCCATAATGGCTGCCTGCACCATACGACTGAGCACCAGGCCTGCCACCAGCAGCCCGCCGGCCAGTCCGCCGTGCAGGCCAATATCGAATACCACCGCAAACATCAAGGTGCCGAGGGAGTAGCCGCTCAACCCGATCACCAGCACCCGCTTGCGGCCCAGGGATTCGCTGAGGGTGCCCCACACCGGGCTGGCCAGCGCAAAAACCAGTGAGGAACAACTGATAATCAGCCCCACCTGCATTTCCGCGAGCCCCGTGGCACGCCCCAGAGAGGGCAGCAGCGTGAATACCAGCGTCTGGCCCAGGGCCGTCACGGCCACGGCGGTCAGCAGGATTGTGTGGCTGAGGGTGCCCGGGTTAGGGTTTGTCGCCGCAGAGGAAGCATTCAATGAAGACATATCCCGCCCCGAGCCTGGCTGAATGGTTGGCAGATCGCCCCTTCACCCTGGCCATGTCGTCCGGATTTTTTGGTTTTTTTGCCCATTTTGGTGTCGTCAAAGCCTTGAAAGAAAATGAATTGCACCCGGCCCGCTACTGCGGTTCCAGTGCCGGTGCGTTGGTCGCGGCCTGCATGGCCAGTCAGGCGTGCCCGGAGAAAATGGAACGCACCCTGCTGGGGCTGTCTCGAGATCATTTCTGGGACCCCGCACCCGGCCTCGGTTTGCTGGCCGGCAAACGTTTTCGGACCCTGTTGCAGGGTCTGGTCCCGCTAACAGACCTGGCCCACAGCCCTACCCCGGTTGCCCTTTCCGCCTGGCACGCCGCCAGTCGGCGCACCCGGGTGCTGAAAACCGGTGACCCAGTGGAAGCTGTCTATGCGTCCTGTGCGGTGCCATTGCTTTTCCAGCCCGCACGCATCGATGGAGGGTATTACTGGGATGGCGGCATCGCGGATCGCCACGGTCTGGCCGGCACCTGGCCCGGCGAGCGTGTACTTTATCACCATCTGCAATCCCGATCCCCGTGGCGTCGGGCCAATAGCCCTGCCTTGCAGGCGCCTTTGCGCCACAACCTGATCACCCTGGCCATTGACGGCCTGGCCCGCAGCGGTCCGGGGAAGCTGGAACAGGGGCCCGTGGCGTTACAGCAGGCCTATGACGCGACCACTCAGGCACTGGCCAAACCGGTTCGGCAGGGAATGGTCAACGTCGACAGCGTGTATTGAAACGCAAGGTGCACTGAGCCTAAGCGAACTGCTCCCTACGCTGTCTATGGGCTTTTGTAAGAGCCTATAGACACAGCCCTCAGGAGGCTTCGTCGTAGAGAGGTTTCGACAGCTCTGCCCAGTCCACTTCACCATCATCCACCAGGTTTTCGAACTGCAGGATGCCCAGCTCTTCGAAACGGGGACGCACTGACTCGGTGAGCAGGCCGATACGTTTCAGGTTGGGCATGATGCGGGTGAATAGCAGATTGCGGAACTGGGCCATGATGGTGGAAGACAGCACCTGCTCACGGGCCTCTTCCACATCCCAGCCAAAGTGCTCAAAGACCTCGGTGCTAATCAGCCGTTCGCGCATGACCACACAGGCTTCAAACGCGAAGTGGGCGCGTTCCTCCCTCTCTTCCTCAGAAAGAGTCTCAACAAAATCCTCCAAGTAATTGACACCAAAGGTAACGTGGCGTGCTTCATCACGAATCACCAAATGGATAATCTGCTTGAGAAGCGGGTCATGGGCGGTCAGCTTGAGGGTGTTGAAGGCCGCCAGAGCCAGGCCCTCAATGATGATCTGCATGCCGATGAACTTCAGGTCCCAGCGCGGATCGGAAAGGATCTTGTCGAGCAGTGCCTTCAGGTTGGGGTTCACCGGATACAGGATGCCGATTTTTTCCTGCAGGTACCGGGTGAACACTTCAACGTGTCGGGCCTCGTCAAAAGTCTGACTCGCCGCATAGAGCTTGGCATCGTAGGACGGCGCGCAACTGGCTAATTGCGATGCCACCAGCAGTGCGCCCTGCTCCCCGTGCATGAACTGCGCCAGCATCCAGGCCAGGTTGTGCCAGCCGAAACGCAGCTTCTCGTCATCGCTCAGTGCCTCGAACGTGGGCCAGCCGTTGAACGGATTAAAGGCCTGATCGAGAGGAACCTCGCTCCTGGGGAAGGTCTGGGTCCAGTCCAGATCCATGTCTGCATTCCAGTTCAGCTCCTTGCCAAGGCGATACAACTTGCGGATACGGCCATCGGCACTGGAATAATCCCAGTTGTAGTGACCGGTAAGCGGGGTCTGGAAGATTTCCACCACATCCTGCACGTGGCCCGGTGTCAGCTTGTCTTCGATGTCCTCGGAGCCGGGGCCGTCCCAGTTGTCGTAGATGCTCACGGAAGTTGGTGGCGAGGTGACATTGGTTATTTTCATGGATACACCCTTTTTTAGCGTTGTAGCGCACACCCCGGAACGCATCGGTGCGCTCCGAACAGGTTCACTTAAACGCTAGGCGGAAGTGTTTGCCGGAACAATGTCGCGTTATGACAATCGGGTTACGGGCTGGCGCAAAATCACAATCGCAGCATGGACCGGGGAAGACTAACGGGGGCAAGCAGTGTGGGGATGCATCCGGTACCCGAACATGAATAACGGACAGGCGAGTCGTGTTGATTACGGAGCCAAGCGCCGCGCCCGACCTTAGGGCGCGGTTTCTTGGATAAAGAAGCAGGCCTCGATCCGTCAGGATCAGCCCGCATCATCGGACAGCAGGAAATGTGCCCGGGCAATGGTGATCGGCTCCTGGCGGTTTTTTTGCCAGGCGCTGATATGCACATTGGCGATCCGTCGCCCCAGTCGGGTGACGCTGCATTCCGCATAGGTGTCACGGAAAAGCCCGGCGCGCAGGTAATCGATGGTGAAATCGATGGTCTTGGGGACCCGTGGTTCCCCCATTTGCAACAGGATAAAGATAATCGCTGCCTGCTCCATGAAGCCTGCCACGGCCCCGCCATGCAAAGCTGGCAGAGTCGGATTGCCCACCACATTGTCATGCTTGGGCAATACAAAGGTCAGCTCGTCCCCTTGTGCCACCACCTGGATACCCAGAAAGCGGGCATAGGGCACCCGGTCAATCAGGCTCTGGTAGTCCGCTTCGCCGGCTCGGCATTCTTCAATCAGGGTTTTCAGTGCTTTCATTGCCCCACCACCTTGCCAGCAGTTTCAATTTTCAACCGGGTGTAGGTTGCCAGACCGGTTGCGATGGGCTCGTCCTCGGTGCCCTCCTCCCAGGTGGTGATGCGGACAAAGGCCACATGGTTGGTGAGCCGGTAACAGGTGGCTTCGCAAACCACCGCAGCGCCCTTGGCCGGTCCACGAAGGTGGTCGACGCGAAAGTCGATGGTGGGGGTGATTTCGAACGTGGGAAAGGTGCGACAGGTCACTGCCATACCGCCAGCATGGTCCATCATGGCGAAGATGGCGCCACCATGCATGACACCGGTTTCCGGGTTGCCCACCAGGTCTTCCCGCCAGGGCACCCTTACCCGGACTGCGTGTTCTTCGGCGCTGAGCACTTCCAGCCCCAGTACAACAGAGTGCCTGACCGACTCCAGAAAGCGGTTACAGACATCCAGACGAGTAAAGGATTGCGATGAAGTTGTCACGACGGCCAATGCCTCCTGTGCGTCGGGCGCGCTAGATTAGCGAGTCGACATTAATCTGCAAAGTGTTACTTTTTCACCATGGTAATGCGTTGCTTTCCCGATAGTATCCCCAGCCCCCTCATTGTCGGAGGCCATCCATGGCGACGTCATCCCGTTTGAAGACCAGTCTGCGTGCCGTTGGACATATCGTCGAGCGTCGACGGCATCCGCAACGGTTTATTCAGATCGACAAGTGCCCCTGGGATGAAATCTACCGGGACGGCATCATGGCCGTTCGCCATTATAGCCTGCCGCCCATGAGCGAAATCCCGGTCAACGACGAAATGATGCCGGTAGAGCGCAACAAATACCGCACCCCGTTGATTCTGGTACCGGCACTGGGCATCCAGTGCTGGACCTACGATCTGATGCCGAACCGCTCCATGGTCCGCTATCTGATGGCCCGAGGCTATGACGTCTACCTGGTGGACTGGGGCAAGCCGTCTCAGGCGGAGCGAAGCCTGGATCTGGATACCTATGTGAACCGCTGGTTGCCGGCGGCGGTGGACACGGTGAAAGTCCACTCCGGTCAGGAACAGGTCAATCTGCTGGGGTACTGCATGGGAGGCCTGCTTTGCCTGATGTATCTGGGCGGGCACCCGGATGCGCCGGTGCGGAGCCTGATCACGATTGCCAGCCCGGTGAATTTCCACAAGAGCGGCCCTTTTGGCAAGGCCCTTGGCCTGGCCTCGATTCCGGCCATGCAAGCCCACGACTGGTTCAAGGTGCGTCTCTCCCCGCTGGACGACAAGCTGTTCCATATCCCGGCGGGATTGCTCAGATTCGGATTCAAGATGACCAACCCTCCCGGGGTGGTTCAGGCTTACCTGGATCTGGTAAAGAATCTCGCCGACCGGGAATACGTTACCGAGTACATGACCATGGGCCAGTGGTTCAACGATATGGTGGATTACCCGGGCGCGGTGGTGCGGGAAGTGATCGAGAAGATGATTCTGGCCAACAGCCTGGCCAAGGGGAGAATCCGCGTTGGAGAGCGAAGCGTAGATTTCTCGGGCATTCACCAGGATCTGCTGGCGTTTGCCGGAACCACTGACAATATCGTCAGCCTGCGCGCGGCCAGGGAGGTCTTGCGGCTAGTCGGTAGCCAGGAGAAGCGATTCGAGGAAGTCCCCGGCGGTCACGCCGGGGTGTTCTCCGGTTCCAAGGCGCCGAGCCATGCCTGGCGCATCAGTGCAGACTGGCTGGCCACCCGTTCTGATTGATGTTGGATCTCTTCAGCAGCGAGACGGGCGCGCTGTAAAAGGGAGTGCCTGTCTCAATAGTCCCTTGCCAAACAACGGCGCGAGGCTTCAGGGCGCGACCAACTCATCCACCCGCTCTGCTATCTGGGTGGCATATCGGTAAAACAGGTACGGCACCTTGTTGGTATCCTGCTCGTTCATTCGCGGAATGGTGCCCCGAACGAAAACCCAGCGCTGCTCGACAAAAGCCAGAACCTCCTTCGCTTGCGGATCGCTGGCATAGCGGCTCTTGAGGCGGCTCAGCGTGTCATCGATACTTTTTGCTTCAAGGGCAAAGTCCAGCGGCGCCAACCCGGTACCGGTGGGCAGCCCCGCTGACGGGAAGGCAGCCAATGCCAGATACTCACTGGCCAGCCGCTGCATGGATACCGACAAATCCGCAATATCAAGATACTGGGCGTCAGGGGCACTTTGCGCCTGTTCTGCCAATTCGGCCACCGCCAGCGTCGTGGTATTCATCTCGCTCATGGCACCGTAATCGGCATAGCCGAGAGACGCCAGCGGGTTATCCATGGCCCGGCGGGAAAGATCGTTCCAGGCCTGGCCAAAGGCGTTAACCTGAGACACCTCGTCACCCTCAGCCTGGGATTTCAATTCAGCCACACGGCCCTCGCCGGCTTCCAGCAATTGGCGCAGGGCCGCACGATCTTCCGGGTTGTCACCACGGATCGAGAGCAGATGAAATCCCATCCTGGCACGCCAGGCATCCGCTTCGAGCATTGCAAGCTCCGTTGCAGACAGTGCCGCTTGTGCGCCGGAAACAGCCAACATCAGTGCACCCGCAAACACACACAGTCCTTGTTTTTTCACCCCGATATCCTCTTTTCAACCCCATGAAAAACCCCCGCCGTTAGCGGGGGCACAATGTATCTGAATAATGGCCGTTGTGACTATTCAACGGGCCCAAAGGTGGGCTTGGCCATATCCGTTGAAGCCAGGCTGATCGCCTGCTCCATGGTATCTACCATCTGCCGGGTATAGCGGTAGATAAGAAACGGCACCGCATTTTCATAGAACTTCACCATGGACTGACGAATGAATTTCCATTTTACCGCTACCTGATCCAGTGCCCGGGTCATGGCTTCATCGCCGGCATACTGGGCCTGGGCCGCTTTGAGCATCTTCTCGAATTCCGGTACGGCATTTTTGAAATCCAGCCGCCCCTCATCGGAACCTGAAGCCATACCGCCGGCCGGATCTGCTGCCACATTCAGGTATTCCGATGTCATCCGCTGCAAATAGGCGGAGAGCTCACGAATCTCATCGTACTGTCCATCTGAGGCATTCCCGAAGGTATCCATTTTTTCCGCCATGATAGCGGGAAGCTCATTCACGTCCTTGATGACGTAGGCATTGGTGTAGCCTTGCTCTGCCATGGTATTGCCCTTGGCAGCGTCCATGTAGAGAGCCCAGTCCTTTTCCAGATCCATGACAAACTGACGCTCTTCACTGCCTTCCGCACTGGCTTTCAAAGCGGAAAGCGCCTGACTGGCCTGTGAGATCGTCTTGTTCAGTTCTGAGGCGTAGATGTCACTGCCTGTCATCACTGTCAGCATATGAAAGTTTGTGCGCACTTTCCACAGTGATAATTCGAGTTCTTCAAGATCGGCATTGGTGATGGCTGCCATCCCCTGCACTGGCAGCAAGGCGATGGCCAAAAGGCTCCCCAGCAGACGCTTGCCCATAACTACTCCCTTTTCCAGATCGCTAATTGTTGTTGTGTGTTGTTTGTTTTTGCTCTGATCAAGCCTGCCCCGGGCAAGCAATGACGAAATTATAGTAAACACTATCACAAAATTCGTAAGAGAGAGGAACCTGACATTGATATCAAAATACCTCCATCCAATTGCGACCCGCAGCCGGCCAACTATCCGGTATTTGTGACAGGTAGGGCAGCAACCATTCCGGAGCCAGCCACGCAATTACCATGAAGGCGATGGTAGCTATAATCGAAAGCACATTAATAAACCAGAACAGTCCGCCGAACAGCATAACAATACCGCTCGGTAGCGGGTTGGGCGTGCCGTAACGGTTCATGGAGCTGCTGCCATTACCCAGGTATAGGAATAGATGAAAGGGCAGATTCAGCACAGGGACCAGGGACAGCAGAGCCCACCAGCCGCTCATATCCATATCATGAAGCCGGCGCACCATCAGCCCCACCGTGTAGAGCAATAACAGCAGCCCCACTATCAGCGTGACACCAATACCGACAAGGTCAGGGACAAGCTCCACGGAAAGCAGCATGGCAAGGGCAATCAGCAAAAACCCGGTGAACCATGCGGCAAATTGGTAACAGGCATACCGCAGCCGTCCCAGCCGTTGGCTGAGGCTAAGCACTGACAAGGGTTCGTAAACCAGGTTGCCGCGGCCATTAAAACCCGGCTTGAAGATGGCGTCGCTGTCGTCAGTCCTGCTTCTCATCGGCACGGATATCCCCCTTTGTATCACGCCACTCTCGATAGTTTTCAATGTCCTGTCGGGCAAATTGCCAGGATTTGGCAAGCACCCCCATATCATCCAGCAAGCCCAGGCCGATAATCGGGTCAGGAATGGCGTCCAGAGGCATCAGAAAGTACACCAACGCCCCGGTGATAGTCAGCAGGGTTGCCCAGGGTACCTGCCGATAGCGTCCTGAGGCCCAATCAAGCAGCATCGCGGCCAGGAGTTTAAGCTGCCCTGCGGCCTCGCCCAGCCGTTGCTGCAACTGATCAGAGCGGCTGAACACCGCCCTGGCCAACCAGCGACTGGCAGTGGCCGAACGCAATATGCGCTCGGCGCGGCGGGTGGCCTGGCGACGAAATGGATTAGCGGCCATTGAGCTCGTGGAACAGTGCGCGGTATTCCTCGGTCAGCTTGTGCTTGGGCTGCAAATTCACCAGCGGTGTGGCCTGTTCATGGGATTCCCGCATGACCACGCTGGCAGAGAGCTTGCTGCTCAACATGGGCAGGCCCTCTTCCTCCAGGGATGCCACCAGCTCCTGCGGCAATCGGGCGCGGGGCTGGAACTGATTGACCACAATTCCTTCCACCTGAAGCTCGTCGTTATGGTCTTCACGGGCTTCCTGAATATTTTCCAGCAGTGTGTACAGTGCTTTGCGGGAGAAGGCATCACAATCGAAGGGAATCAGCACCCGGTCCGCCGCAATCAAGGCGGAGAGGGTATAAAAGTTATAGGCCGGCGGAGTATCCACAAAGATCGCGTCAAAATCCTTTGCCAGGCTTTTCAGCAGGCCCCGGAGCTTATAGATCTTGTGCTTGGATTCGAGCATATGCTCGATTTCGCCCAGCTCCCCATCCGACGGCAAGACAAACAGGTTCTCGAAAGGAGTGGCATGCACGTACTCGCGAGCGTCCTTCTCTTTCAACCGAAACGACAGCGTCTGGGCAAAGAAAGTACCGATATTGGGTTTGGGGCCTTCCCCATTGCTGTACGCAGGCATCCCCAGCAGGTATTGGCTGGCATTACACTGCGGATCCAGATCCACCACCAGGGTGCGATTGCCTTCGGCAGCACTGATGGCAGCCAGGTTTACCGTGATGCTGGATTTCCCCACGCCCCCTTTCTGGTTAAAGACCACACGACGCATTCCTTGTTCTCCTTAATACAGCAGACTTGCAGATCAACTGCAGAACCCGTTCCACCGGGGCTTGCGCGTTCGGGCATTGGCGCCCTGGCCCGGATTCGATTCGAATCAGGCGACAGGCCCCTTTGACCGGCAAGACGATTCAACGCGAACCAGGCAGGCATCTGCAGGAATTTTGGTTTGTTGCCGAATCATACACAGGCCGTACTGGCTCTCCCAGTGTCCATGGGCCCTCTTTTTCTATCCACAGTTTCTGTGGATAACCGGGTGCATAACCCTTTAGTGATTGCCCACGGCCGCACCCCTTGGGCTGCCCGAGTCCGGCCGATCAAAAAAACACCACACCACAGGCTCAAACCCGCGCCAGTGACAATTAAATGCCGGCAAGGAAATGCCAACACGAAATCTGTTTAGTGGTGTTGAGCTTCAAGCGCTATCGGGCTAATAGTAAACGCACTGTTTATGAGGAAAGCCCCATGTCGCAACCGTTTTGCCCCGTGCCCACCCAAAGCCCGCTTCGGGCCGTACCCGGTGACAAGGGGCTGCCGCTCATTGGCCACACCCTCTCCTTCATGCGCGACCCCATCGGCTTGATGCGCAAGCGGTATGACCAATACGGCCCCGTGTCCTGGACCAGCGTTTTCGGTCTGAAAATGGTGCAATTGCTTGGTCCTGATGCCAATCAGTTCGTTATGCTCAACCGCGGCGATCTGTTCTCGAATCATCAGGGCTGGGATTACTTTATCGGCCGGTTTTTTCATCGCGGCATCATGCTGCTGGATTTCGAGGAACATCGCTGGCACCGGAAGATCATGCAGCAAGCCTTCAACCGGGAGGTGCTGAAAGGCTACCTGGAGAGAATGGGTCCGCACATCACCACCGGGATCACCCCCTGGAAATCGATCCCCGATTTCCACGTGCTCAATGCGGTAAAACAACTCACTCTGGACCTGGCCACGGATGTGTTCATGGGCTATGAGCTGGGCCCGGAGGCTGACGACATCAATCGCGCCTTTGTGGATACCGTTCGCGCCGGCACGGCGATCGTGCGCACCAGTGTGCCTGGTTTGCGCTGGTCGAAAGGGCTGAAAGGCCGAAAGGTTCTGGAAGCCTTTTTCCGCAAGGAAATTGCCGCAAAACGCCAAAGCCGGGATTCCGATCTGTTCAGTGTTCTGTGTCACGCCGAAACCGAAGACGGTGAGCAGTTCAGCGATGACGACGTGGTCAACCACATGATCTTTCTGATGATGGCGGCACACGACACCTCCACCATCACGCTTTCCACCCTCTTCTACTATCTGGCCAAGAATCCGCAATGGCAGGAACGTCTGCGCGAAGAAAGCCAGGCCCTCGGCAAAACCTGTCTGGACTACGAGGATCTGCCCCGGCTGGAGGGCATCGGCATGGCCATGAAAGAGGCGCTTCGACTCTGTGCTCCGGTACCTTCCCTGCCTCGCAAGACAGTGAAGGATGTGGAGTACGAGGGGTTCTTTATCCCCCGCGGCAGCTTCATTAACGTGGTGCCCTACTTCACGCACTACATGGAGGAATACTGGCCCGAACCGGAAAAGTTTGATCCTGAGCGATTCAGCGATGCTCGCCGTGAAGACAAGGTGCATCCCTATGCCTGGGTACCGTTTGGGGGCGGCGCCCACAAATGTATCGGTCTGCACTTTGCGGAGATGCAGGTGAAGGCCATTCTTCACCAGGTGCTGCTCAATTACCGCTGGAGTGTGCCACAGAATTACGAAATGCCAGTGGATACCACCAGCCTGCCGGTTCCCGGGGATGGGTTACCCGTAACACTGGAGAGAATCTGACACCCGGACCGCAGGCGCGCCGCCAGCGACGCGCCTACGTCTCGGGAAACGATAGGTTGATCGTCAGGCGGTGATTCTTTCTCCCTGACGCAGGGTGACCAGCTCTTCCGCCGCCGTGGGGTGTATGCCCACCGTGGCGTCAAAATCGGCCTTGGTGGCCCCCATCTTGATGGCCACGGCAAATCCCTGAGTGATTTCCGCCGCGTCCTCCCCGGCCATATGCAACCCGAGCACCTTGTCGCTTTCATCGTCCACGATCAGCTTGATAAAGCTGCGCTCCTGTTTGTCACCCAAGGTATAGCGCATGGGGCGGAAACCGCTTTTGTAAACCCGGACGGCAGGAGTCTGCCGCAACGCCTCTTCCTCGGTGAGGCCGACGGTGCCAATGTTGGGGTGGCTGAACACGGCGGTAGCAATATGGCGGTAATCCATGGGCGATGACGGCTTGTTCTCTCCGAACAATTTTGCAGCCAGCCACATCCCTTCAGATAGTGCCACAGGTGTCAGCTGCACACGGTCAATCACATCCCCCAGGGCATATAGCCCGGGAATGGACGTGGCAAACCCGGCATCGACCTGGATCGCCCCTTTATCCGTCAATGCCGGAACAGCGCCGTCTACAAACAGGCCATCCAGCTTCGGTACACGGCCGGTGGCGTAAAACACTTCATCGAAGGTTTGCTGGCTGCCATCCTGGTAGGTGACCTGTTTGCCGCTGCCCACGACGTCAAGACGGCTCACGTCGGCATTGAACTTCAGGTCCACGCCCTGCCCGCGCATTTGCTCTGCCACAAACTGCCGGATATCGCCGTCAAATCCGCGCAGGAAAAGGTCCCCGCGATAAATCTGGGTTACCTGGCAGCCCAGGCCGTGCAAGATGCCAGCGAATTCGGTAGCGATATAGCCTCCTCCTACCACTGCCACCTTGTCAGGCAGCGCCTCCAGGTAGAAAAGGTCGTCAGAGATTCGGGCCAATTCTGAGCCCGGGAACTCCGGCACATAAGGCTTGCCGCCGGTGGCGACGAGGATATTCGCCGCTTTCAGTTCCTGGTCATCCACCGCGACGCGGCCCTGGCCCAGCACCGTGCCATGTCCCTCAAAAACGGTCACCCCGGCCTGGTCAAGAATTCGCTGGTAAATGCCATTCAAACGCTGGATTTCCCGGCTTTTGTTATCTCTCAGGGTTGCCCAATCAAAGGACCAGCCCTTGATCGTAAAACCGAAATCCTCTGCCAAGGCAAATTCCTGAGGAAAATGCGCCCCGTAGGAAAACAGCTTCTTGGGGACACAACCCACATTCACGCAGGTACCGCCAAAAAACCGCTCTTCAATGATGGCAACCCGCGCACCGTGACTTGCCGCCATACGGGCCGCTCGAACACCGCCGGAACCGGCCCCGATTACCACCAGATCGAATTCTTTTGTCACTGCTGACTCCTTCAAGTTTGACCCTATTGTGCGCAGCGCGGGAAGATTCACAAGGCGTCCCCGCTGATACCGCTCATAGCCAACGGCAATAGCAGGGACAAACCGGAATGTGTGCCAGGTCACTTGGGCAATGACCGCAGCGATAGTATGATTGAGCTGGACTAGTCGCGACGCTCAGCACGTGAAAATGACCCTTTATCGAACAGGGGTCAACATCAACGGGCGTAGCGGTACCATGGGGGTAACGTCCATCAGAAATGCTAATCTGTTGCTATATAGTCTGGATGTAGACTGGTAAGGCATTTCACGAAAACAATAACGCGCCTCAAACAGCGCGCATTCAATGGGGAACGGGACACAATGCGACTGACCGGGCTGCTGGCTCTGCTATTGAGCGGCATGATCAGTTTTTCAAGTGCTGCGGCAAGCGATATTTACAAGTATCGCGCCGCCGATGGCACCATTCTGTTCACAGACCAGCCCCAAGACCGGGTTGGCAGTGGCCATACCCTGCTGTCCATCCGCAAGGGATGGAATTATCAGCCCCGTGCGCTAAGCGATGCAGAGCGTGACCGTTACGATACCCTGATCACTTTCGCAGCCAGCCAGCACCGGGTCGATCCGGCGCTGGTGAAAGCCGTGATCCATGCGGAATCCCTGTTTAACCCGAAGGCCATCTCCCGTGTGGGCGCTCAGGGTCTGATGCAGTTAATGCCCGAAACGGCGGCCTATCTGAAAGTCAGCAACCCGTTTGATGCCCGTGAAAACATTCTTGGCGGCACCCGCTTTCTGGCCTACCTGAAAGGCAAGTTCTCTACCCTGGATCATATCCTGGCGGCCTATAACGCCGGCGAAGGGAATGTGCGCCGCTACGGTGGCATCCCTCCCTTCAAGGAGACCCAGGCCTATGTGCGTAAGGTCAAACAACTGCGCCATCGTTACAGCAGCCACTTTGTCGCAGGCCTGGGTGACGAGAAAGTGGTCTACGCCTCCCCCATCCCTCAATAAGATGCCTGGCCCTTCTGGCACGTGCCGCGCCGTCAAAAGAAGAGAGAGTCGTCCTGTTCAGTCAGCCCGATTTTCTGTGTTGAAGCCAGTGGTTAGGGAGACAAATCCACACCCAGCCAGGGGCCGTCGTAGTCAATTCGGTATTGCTGCAGCTGGTAGTTGCCATTGAGACAGCGGCCACTCCGCAGGGAAAAGGTCAATCCATGCCCTGGGCAGCGAAGCTCCCCATGACTGATGGTGCAGCGATCCAGAGCAAAGTCTGCATGGGGACAGCGACGCTGCATTAACCGGGTTTCGCCCTCTTCATGGACCAGCAAAAGCTCAAGCCGACCGACTTTTACGGGCAATCTCAAGCCATCATATAAATCCAGCGTCCTGATCAGGCGATGAAACATGGCTTCCCTTCTCTCCGATTCGATACACCCGGCGACCTTGACTGGCGGCCTCAACGCCACCTCAACCCATCGCCGAATCAGGCTCCAATCAGGCTGTCACTTTCAAAAGGCATGAGCGGCTGCAAAGCACCTTGTCGCCAACATTGCCACTAACGTAAAAAGCCCGCAATAGCGGGCTTTTTACTTTGCCGTGAGGCACCAGATGGATCAAGCAGGCTAATCAGTTGCCATGCTTCTCCGCCAGGTAGAACCAGGTATCCAGGACGGAATCCGGGTTCAGGGACACGGAAGAGATGCCCTGCTCCATCAGCCACTTGGCAAGATCAGGATGATCAGATGGCCCCTGGCCACAGATGCCGATGTACTTGCCCTGGGCGTTACAGGCATCGATAGCCATCTTCAGCAACTTCTTGACCGCCGGATCGCGCTCGTCAAACAGATGGCTGACGATACCGGAATCCCGGTCCAGGCCCAGCGTCAACTGGGTCAGATCGTTGGAACCGATTGAGAAGCCATCAAAGTGCTGCAGGAACTCATCGGCCAGCAGCGCGTTGGTGGGCAGCTCGCACATCATGATCACGCGCAGACCGTTTTCACCACGCTTCAGTCCGTTCTTGGCCAGCAGGTCAACCGCTTGCTCGGCTTCGCCAACAGTCCGGACGAAGGGCACCATGATTTCCACATTGGTGAAGCCCATGACGTCACGCACTTTCTTCAGGGCGCGGCACTCAAGCTCGAAGCAATCCCGGAAGTTTTCGCTGATGTAACGGCTGGCACCCCGGAAGCCCAACATGGGGTTCTCTTCTTCCGGCTCGTAGAGCTTGCCGCCGATCAGGTTGGCGTACTCGTTGGACTTGAAGTCGGACAGACGAACAATCACCTTCTCCGGATGGAAAGCCGCGGCCAGGGTGGAAATCCCCTCGACCAGCTTTTCCACGTAGAAATCCACCGGATCACCGTAACCGGAGGTGCGCTTGTCCACATTCTGCTTCACATCCTTGGGCAAGGTATCGTAGTTCAGCAGCGCTTTCGGGTGCACACCGATCATGCGGTTGATGATAAATTCCAGACGGGCCAGACCGACGCCCTGGTTCGGCAAACCGGCAAAGTCAAAGGCACGGTCCGGGTTGCCCACATTCATCATGATCTTGAATGGCAGTTTGGGCATGGATTCAATGGAGTTGCGCTGAATATCGAATTCCAGCTGCCCCTCGTAAATCTTGCCGGTATCGCCTTCCGCACAGGAGGCCGTAACTTCCTGACCGTCGCTGAGGACTTCGGTGGCGTCGCCACAGCCAACAATGGCGGGAACACCCAGTTCGCGGGCAATGATCGCCGCGTGGCAGGTGCGCCCACCACGGTTGGTGACAATCGCTGCTGCACGCTTCATGACCGGTTCCCAATCCGGGTCTGTCATGTCGGTGACCAACACGTCGCCGGGCTGGACCTTGTCCATTTCCTTGATATTGGTAACGATGCGCACTTTACCGGCACCAATACGCTGGCCAATGGAGCGGCCTTCCACCAATACCTTGCCGGTCTGTTTGAGCAGGTAGCGCTCCATCACATTCACATCGGAGCGGCTCTTCACGGTTTCCGGACGGGCCTGCACGATGTACAGCTTGCCGTCGTCACCATCCAGCGCCCATTCAATATCCATGGGCATGCCGTAGTGCTTTTCGATCTCGATGGCCTGACGGGACAGGTTCTCGATTTGCTCGTCGTTCAGACAGAACGTCATGCGCTCTGCCGTATCGACTTCCACAATCTTGACGGACTTGCCCGCAGAGGCTTCAGCACCGTAAACCATTTTCTGCATCTTGCTGCCCAGGTTACGGCGAAGAATGGCAGGCTTCTTGTTCAGGAGAGTCTTTTTGTGAACGTAGAATTCGTCAGGGTTAACCGCGCCCTGCACAACCATTTCACCCAGACCGTAGGAGGCAGTGATAAAGACCACATCACGGAAACCGGATTCAGTGTCCATGGAGAACATAACCCCGGCGGCGCCGGTTTCTGAGCGGACCATGCGCTGCACGCCGGCAGACAGGGCCACCAGTTTGTGGTCAAAACCCTGGTGCACGCGATAGCTGATGGCGCGATCATTGAACAGGGAGGCAAACACTTCTTTGACGGCAATCATCACACTGTCGATGCCGCGAATATTCAGGAAGGTTTCCTGCTGGCCGGCGAAGGACGCATCCGGCAAGTCCTCTGCGGTAGCGGAAGAACGAACCGCTACCGGCAGATCCGCATTGCCTTCACCAATCTGTGCATAGGCGTCGCGGATAGCGCTATCCAGAGCAGGCTGGAAAGGTGCATCCACTACCCACTGGCGGATCTGCTCACCGGTCTTGGCCAAGGCGACCACATCATCCACATCCAGGGCGCTCAAGGCGTCATTGATCTTCTGTGTCAGATTGTTGTGCTCGAGGAACTCGCGAAAGGCTTCAGCGGTGGTGGCAAAACCGCCCGGAACGGAGACACCCGCTGCCGACAGATTGCTGATCATCTCACCGAGGGATGCATTTTTGCCGCCTACGCGTTCAACGTCATTTTTCCCCAGGTCCTGAAACCAGACTACATATTCCGCCAAGGTCGTCTCCTTTTTACGTATTACCGTTGATTACTGGCCTGAGCCGGCGCTAATCGAGCCGACATTCTACTCAAAACCCGCACAGTTTGCCCGCCCCTCGTCGTAATTTGGGTACGACTTTGGTCAATCCCTGCATCAGTAGCGAGCTGCGACTTGCCTGGCCTGTCTATCCCATTGAAAATGAAAGGGTATTTAACCAGTGGGCCAGCCTGTGCGGCGCAGTTTAGAAGGATGTGAAGGCAGGGACAACGCCCCAGGCGGTATTTCCCGAATTTGCCGGCCAATAGTTCGCAGATAGCACTGGCCCCGGACAACGGCGAGCTCTAGACTGTCATCATTGAAAACAATGACTTACGAACCCCCACAGGAGCGGCGCCTGAGCTGCGAACGACTGGCAACGCCTTTTTGCAAGTCAATACGCGGCTCAAGCGCCGCTCCTGCGGCACAGAAAACGGCTGACCCCCATGAAAAGAACGGCGTTTTATCTCTCTGACGGCACCGGCATCACCGCTGAAACCCTCGGCCACAGCATGCTCAGCCAGTTCGGCGATATCGAGTTCGTGCAGATCACCCTGCCCTTCGTGCAGTCGGATGAGCAGACCCGTGAAGCCGTGGCACGGATCAACCAGGCGTCTCGTGAAGATGGCCAAAAGCCCGTGGTGTTCTCTACCCTGGTCAACAGTGACCACCGAACTCTGCTCCACGGCTGTGACGGCCTGGTACTGGATCTGTTCGGGGCGTTTCTCAACCCCCTGGAAGACGAGCTGGGGGTGCGCTCAAGCCACAAGATCAATCAAAGTCACGCCATCCGCGATGCGGAGTCTTACCGAATCCGTATCAACGCCGTGCATTTCGCCCTGGACAACGACGATGGTGCCCGCACCCGTCATTACGACCAGGCAGACGTCATCCTCATTGGCGTGTCCCGCTCGGGCAAAACGCCGACCTGCCTCTACCTGGCTTTGCAGTTCGGTCTTTTCACCGCCAACTACCCGCTCACCGAAGACGACTTTGACGACCTTCGTCTACCCAAGCCGCTCATGGAGCACAAACACAAACTCTTCGGCCTGACCATCAACGCTGACCGCCTCAGCGCTATCCGCAGCGAACGCAAAGCCGGCAGCAAATATGCCTCCCTCCGTCAGTGCGATATGGAGTTAAGAGCCCTGGAAGCCATGTACAACAAGCACAACATCCCGTACCTGGATGCCACGGAGTTGTCGATCGAGGAAATCAGCACGCGGGTGCTGGCAATGAAGGGATTGAAGCGTCGGTTGCAGTAAACCTGGATCCTGGCACCATTCCAGTCAGCCACATTTCTCATTCAAGCTAGCCCGTAGAGGTACCCTGACGCTGACAGAAAAGTTTCCATTGGTGAGCATTCCTTTCAAAGCACGAGATTACAAGACGCTCACACTATTCAACATCGAAAGAGATTTTCCTGATTGTAATTGCCCTCAATGATTCGCGAATCGGGGGGGGGGGGCAGGAAATGGCTGAAGTTTCCTCATTTGCTTAGCAAGAGAAGCATATGCCTCTGAGTCAAGCCTCAGGGCAAATTCCGTTAGCAAAAACGGGCACTGCCCCAACAATTGCGATATGGCGCAGGCAAACCAACAATATTCCCGTCACGCGCATTACTACTGCCAGCAATGCCCTGAACAAAATTGGATACCTTATCGTCGATAACAAGATTAAAAGCATCTGGCGCATACATCGACCAACCTGCAGCCATTGCTCTTTTATAACCAGGATAGCGTATAGACTCTTTCTGGAAGGACAACCCAAATAACTCAGTTGCGACATCAAGCTGATGAATATTTTTCAAGTTGTATGGAAGGACATAATCATTAAGTTCGCCAGGAGTAATATTCAACCCATTAGCCAATTGCCCTTTAATATAATCACCAACCCCACCCTTCAAAAGGGGCAACAACGCGTTAGCAAGGCCATCACCAATGATGAAAGAACAACTCCCAGAAATTCTTAGTGCACAGATCCGATTAATCGAAACATCATCAACAATATCATCAACCAAATCGGCAAGAGCCAAGCCCTCAATTGGAACCTGAGTTACTCGATTTCCAAAAACCTCCGCAGCAATGTTTTCTCGTGATTGACCGCCATAATCGATAGTCAGATTTCGATAAAATATTCTGTAGATTCCAAGATTAAGAACATTGCCATCATTAAGACCGAGAAAAGCGCTCGCATCGGAGTAACGTGTTCGACCACCCGCATTAGGGCAAGTATCCGGACTGGTGCATGTTGCTGCAACATCCGTTTCCCCTCGCAGAAAAACGTCTGCCTCGCCATTCAAGTAGCCGCTAAAAGAGTTCAAACTACCGAAACTGAGCGGACCTGACACATTCTCTCCACCCAAACGTATTCCCACAACTTCTCTTAGTGTTTTGGTGTCATCATTTTTGATTGCAAATTGGAAAAAAGGCCGCTCAATGGAAAAGTCTTCCATGCCAGCTTGAGGCCCTTCATTAACTGCTCCAACCTTTTGATTAGTACCAGGAGCTGGGGATAGTGTTATGCAATTTCCTGAGCTGTTTGTAATGCAACCCAATGAAAAATTATCAATATCAAGGTCACAGCCCACACCATTTACACCCCCACAACCCAACTGAAGCTTTTCAATATTCAGGTTCAGGTCCAGCAAGGCGTCCAAGCCTGCTGTATAAAAAGTCACCCCTTGGGTGCCATTATCAAGGTCGTCGCCTACAACCTTGTTCATCTGCAACAGAGCCTGGCCCGTCACTTTAGAAAGCTGCTCATCACCCATCTCAATCATTGCTGATACAGACAACGAATAAGAAAGACTCAGCAGAAAAAGCATCCCTGAGAAAGCTGCCGACATTGTCTTTCCAAATACAATACGTGCTGTTATTTTCATTGTTGACATCCGTAACTCCGCACCCCAGCTTTCATTAGTGAAATTATTGCTGCTCCAGTGTAAGTGAGGTATAAATTTTCCCAGCAGGTACAATCATAGATCCTAGATCTTTACCACCAAATTCGATTCTTCTAATCTCAAGTGGGTCTCCAGCGCCACCGCCTGGCTTACTCGCCAAGGCACCAATATTCATATTGGTCGCGATCCGCAACTTTGGTTTGCCGTCCGCCTCTTCCGTTGCTGTCAATAAATCAATTTTCCCACCGCCACCGGCTAGAATCGCGTTTGTAGGAATTTCAATATCTCCGACAATATCAGCCAAACGTACATCCACATCCAATTTATTGAGATTGGGTTCAGCAAAAGAAATATATGTGCCATCCGCACTGCCAGTGATTTCACTGCCAGGGATGTCATTCAATTTGGCAAGACTAAGGAAGCCACCAAAATTAATTGCATCACCATTCGAAGACGGGAAAATTTTGAAGAGAAAATCGTCCAACTCTAGATTAATATCGATGTAACTACCGTAAACAGGGGATTCCATCCGAGGCACATCCCCCCCTCCAAACATACCGCGTAGTTGTAAGCGAACTTCATTAGAAGAAAGATTGAGGCCGTCTGCAAGAGACAAGCCAACCCCCATGTCATTGGCGGCAAACAGAAGATCCGCACCCATCAGACCAATAGCCAATCCATCTGCTGTTGGATTCAGCGGGTCGTGATAACTGGTTTGAAAATCAGTATCACCGATCATAAGATGGGTGCCATTTTCCCAGCGCGAACGATCCGGCCTCCCATTGGCATCAGCACCACCCTCTGTCTGGATAGCGGTGACCACATCCATGCTGAAGCCGGGAGAGCCAAGAGTTGAGCCATCACCTGACTGTGGATAGAGATACCAATTTGTGCTGATATCACCCAAGGTATAGATTAGCGCCCAACCTTCATCGATGTTATTCGCTGCAGAGACACCATCGCGATAGACAACCCTGGAAGAGTAAGCATGAAGGCCCCACTCTCGGTTTATAATGGCAAGCCCCGTGTCAGAGGGAGCAATCTCCAAAAGCTCCGTTGGCAAAACACCTCCTGTTGATGTGGTACAACCGGAAGGTGTACTCCCATAAGTGTTGCCACCCCCGAAGCAGATACCGCCAATACTTTGGTGCCCGGCTGAGACAGTATCCAATGTCAGATAACCAAACTCGACATCTTTACGGGTCTGCCCAAGCGTAGTGGGCATGCTGATTGGCTGGGTAAATTCCAGATAAGATTGTTTCTGGTCACCAGTATCTTCATATTTCGCCTCGCCTAGGACAAACTGGAAATTGTCTGCAAGGTTCAAACCGAGCGAGGCCGTAAGCCCCTGAGTGAAAGTACCATCATCAGGCAACCATGTGCCTTGCGGGAGCAAGTGCAAGTCAAAATCCTCAATCCCGCCGCGCCAACCGAACAGCAGCATGGGAATGGATTGTTCATTGAGTTGGAAAGCCGTAGAGGCCGTATTGGCCACATTGGCGAAAATATCGAAGGTGAGATTCAAGTCAGTACGTGAACCTAGCGCACTTCTTACCACTAAACCGTCGGCATCGACACCCACCGTGCCCTGATGCATATCAAACAGAAAGCCCAAATTATCCAATTGTATTTCAGTACTTCCTGCCGGCCCCATTCGGTAAAACATCCGACCCGGGTTGGCCATGGTCCATGTATTTGGATCAGGATCACTATTATCGATATCACCGACATTCACGATAACCCGTGCCTGGTTTGTGCTGATATTGGCAAAGCCACCATCGCCGAAGACGGCAAAGCGCCCACCGGAATCCAGCGCCACGGCACCAAATGAGCGGGACTCATCTGTCACTGACAGGCTATCGGCCTGCACTCGCATACGATTCCAGGTGGCATCCAGGCCAAGTCCTGGTCGGCCCTGATCATTGGTATAAGCATCAATGGCCAAGGCAAAGTCCAACGCCTGGCTGGCTTCGCTGCCATCGAGGTCAATCGGTTTTATGGCAAATTGGCTAGCATCAATGGCTGTGCCACCGATAATGATGTGATTCTGGATCGAATCGCTGTTAGCGTCTACTTCCCCATTGTCCAGTTCCCAGCGAATCTGTTCAGCCGTAATGGCATCGTTTTGCGGGACTTCCAGTCCGATTGTTACTCCGTCACGACCTTGGATTGCACCCATTTCCTGTTCGGAAAGCGCTTCCAGGGCATAGCTGTTCAGCGACCACAAAAGTAGTGCTGCGATAAAACTGCGCTCTATCCATTTATTATTTTTCATTTCTGCACACATAAACTCACCCGACGGTAGCCGACCGCTCGCGCCTAAAATCCGTACAGATAAAAGTCACCACCAAAGGCGATCCCCGCCTGGTAGCCATTGTTGTCGGCAATATTTAACCCCATAAAGGAACCGTTAATGTTCCTACTCCAGCCATCCTGTATTAGAGGCGATGAATTTGGTTCCACTGCCAATCCCTCAAAGTAAAGACCAAAGCGAACATCATTGAACTCCTGACCATCATTACTCGCTTCCGGATAACTGAGCCTTAGGCCAGCCATGTTCGCTAGGCCGGATGAGGCGCCACTAGAGCAATCGCCGCTAGGAAGAAGGCACGTGCCGTCTACCTCTTGAAATTTTTCTGCATTAAAGAAGCTATTGAACGCGGCACCAGAACCATAAGAGTCTCCTAACTCAGAGGCGTCCAGTGACAAACGGCGAAGATCGATAGAAGCATGGCCATTTTTAAAGACCAGCCATTCTGATTCGCGATTTTTTAACTGCATAGCAAAACGACAGTTCATGTTTCCCAAGCTGGCACCACCATTAGGAGTAGCACAGCCCGTAGCACCGGTCAGCCGCGCACCCGCTTCGTTAAAATCCGGGGTTCCTGGGTTATCTGCCTGATTACTGTTGAAGTAGTACTGAAAGCTCAACAGGATGCCCGCTTGGCCGGTGACCGCATCCATTTCTTCGTCGTCCAAGGCTTCGAGTGCCAAGACTGGATTCGCGTTCAAGCATGCTCCTACAATTAGGGTAGCGAAAGCATGGAGGGATTTCACGGTCGGGCGGGCCGTTACCCGGGAGGGCAACATGGAGGCTGCAAATGAATATCTCATGATTAATTGGCCCCCAATGTAGTGATTTTCATGTGATGAATTCGCATGCCTTCGATTCGGGAAATACCAATATTGGTAACATCGCTAGGGCTAGGGGCTGATCCGCCGGTGGGCGGGCTAACGAAGTAAATACCATTATCCGTATCATTCGGTCCCGGCAGCCCTACCCCGGTGCCAATATTAACGCCGGAGAAATCCCCCCAACGAACATAGCCTCGGGTGCCTTCGTTGGGGTTCTGGATTTCCCCGCCAACGATATTGCACGCGCCATCGCAATAAAAATCTTCGTATATTACTGAGGTATTGGGAATTCGAGTCAACTCAATAACAAAATCACCTGCAGCATTGCCGGAGCCATCTCTGAGCGCATCGAGGGTAATTGTCTGATAATGCAGAGTTCCCAGCGGCAGAAACGCATCCACATTTTTGAAGTACACACCTTCGTTGTCATCAAAATCCGGCACGTTGTGAAGCGTATCTGCTAATACATCTGTATCTTTTTGACGAACGGAAAAGCGAAAATCACCGGAAATTGCACTCTGGTAGGTAATACCCAAGGTCTTGTCAGCAGTATTTTCCGTCTGCATTAGCCGCAAAATGGCCGGCTTACCATCTTTGGTTACTGGCTTGCCATGAATTATCGTCTGGCTTTGCAGAAAATCCGCACCACCAGAGCAAGCGGGATCACTCTTGTTACACGCGCCAATAGCAGCATCATTATTGAGCCGGTCCACCTCCAGCTCACCCCAGAAGCTCCAACGCCAATCCTCTGTTTGACTGGGGCCAATAAGCTCGAGAATGGTTGGCTTTTCTGTGCCACCAGTGCCATCCAGATAATTCCCCTGATAGTCATAGCCCTCATAATCGAAGACACGCAATACATAGGGGTCATAGACTGATGCCATGGCACCAATGCCATATTCATTGCCAGTTTGCCCAAGGGAAGGGTTATTTCCATTACCTAACGGACAAGCCAGGAAGCTGTTGCCATAGAGGCTGTTTCCACCACAACCACCGCCACCACCATTCAGCGTGGCGTACCAGTCCGTGCCACCGGCCTGAGAACCGTTTGTCATGGAAAGGCCATAGTAGCGGGCATCACCGCGCTGCCAGCCGACGCCGTTTACCGACGCGCCGGTCAGTTCGATAAAGCTGGTGGGTGCAAAGCGCATGCTGAAATTATCTAGCGCAAAGGCGAAACCCGCCCCCTGAACTTCAGAGAGCGAAGAATCATCCAGCTCTTTAAGAGCCATTGCCTGGGAAGCGCCGAGGGTGAGGGCCGCTCCCAGCAGCATGTGGGAAAGGGAGTTGTTGCGCCGCACTGTGACCTCTGTCTTGTTGTTATCAGTCTGGCCGTGAAGGGTCTTTGGGCAGGACTGGTTACTTATGCCACAAGGTTACACATGCTGTTAACGCGCCACAACATGTGTTAACAGAAACACTACACTATGTCAGATTTAAAATTTAATGAATTTCAACAAGTTGAAGCCTATATACACCAGGTTTACTCAGTATATGAATATTCGTGCGCCAGGAATTCACTCCGCCTGTTACAAATATGCACACTTTGGGGGAGATTGTGGATGCTGAATCGCAGCAAGAGCATCATTAACTGTGCTGATGAGGTGCGGGGTTGGGCGGTTCGCCATGCAAGCATGGCCCCAACAGGAAATTCGGGGGTTGCGTCGTGCTGACGAAATGCTCCGACTTTTCTGCCGAGCTCTTACAAAGCCAGCATATCCATGAAGTCATTGACCGGCATGGCTTCAAGCCCATCACGGTCCTGGCAGCGTTCCAGGATTTTCTCTGATCGCGCCAAGGGGAAGCTGGTAAGCAGGTTACGACGGAATTTGCTTTCCAGTACAGGGATCCCCTCCTCCCTGCGACGGCGGTGTCCAATGGGATATTCCACCGCCACCTTGTCCGTGCGGGAACCATCCTTGAAAACTATCTGGATGGCATTGGCGATGGACCGCTTATCAGGGTCGTGATAATCGGACGAGTACTGTTTGTCTTCCCGGACGATCATTTTGTCGCGCAGGCTGTCGATCCTGGGGTGGCTAGCATGGAAATCATCCTCATAGTGTTCGGCAGTCAGTTCACCGAATATGAGGGGTACGGCGACCATGTATTGCAGACAGTGGTCTCTGTCCGCCGGATTGGCCAACTTGCCCTCCTTGGAGATGATACGAATAGCGGAATCGTGGGTGGTAAGCTCGATCCTGTCGATTTCGTCGAGACGATCCTTTACCTGAGGGTGCAGCGTTACCGCCGCTTCACAGGCCGTCTGGGCATGGAACTCTGCCGGGAAACTGAGTTTGAAGAGAATATTCTCCATGACATAGGAGCCATACTCTCGCTGAAAGCGGAATCTGCGCTCTGCCTCGGTTTTGATCTGCTGGTCCTTGTTGGTCTTGGAAAACAGTACGTCGTAGAAGCCCCACTGCTTGGCCGTCAGCGCACCGGGGATCCCCATCTCCCCTCTCAGCGCGATATCGGCCAGTCGCACGGCCCGGCTGGTGGCATCGCCGGCAGCCCAGGATTTTCGTGAACCCGCATTGGGGGCATGGCGGTAGGTACGTAGAGACTGACCATCAACCCAGGCATGGGAAATGGCGGAAAGCAGCTGTTCGCGATTGGCGCCCATCATTTTTGCTGCCACGGCCGTGGACGCCACTTTCACCAGCACCACGTGGTCCAACCCTACCCGGTTAAAGGCATTCTCCAGTGCCAGTACGCCCTGAATTTCATGGGCTCGGATCATGGCATCAAGCACGTCCTTCATGGTCAGCGGCGCCCTGCCCTGTGCCATCTTTTTCTGGGATAGATGGTCTGCCAGCGCCAGAATAGCTCCCAGGTTATCCGACGGATGTCCCCATTCTGCTGCCAGCCAGGTGTCGTTATAGTCCAGCCAGCGGACAATGCAGCCGATGTCCCAGGCAGCTTTGACTGGGTCAAGACGGTGTGAGGTGCCAGGTACGCGGGCAGGATGGGGAACCAGGGTGCCCTCCACGAGGGGGCCCAGGTGTTTGGTGCACTCGGGAAAGCGCAACGCCAGCAGGCCACAGCCCAGGGTGTCCATCAGGCAATGACGCGCCGTATTCCAGGCTTCTTGCGAATCAATGCGGTAATTCAACACATAGTCCGCAATGGCCTGAATTTCCGGGTCATAGTCCGGGCGTTCGTTACTATCCACATTGCTGGGCATGGTGACGCCTCCCCGTTGATGGGTTGGCCTTCAGGGTCGCCCCGGGGTGACAGAGGGTCAAGGGTTGGAGAAGACTAAATCAGCGGATATTCGCCTTGCGAGCAAGGCTCCAACGGGGGTGGCTATTGTTGGAGCTTTGCTCGCAGTGCGAAGTCGGCCAAGCGAATCAGAAGCAGTCGCCGGGGACCCGCACCCAGCCTTCCATCAGCACACGTGCACTACGGCTCATGCTGGCTTTGGTGGCAGTCCACTGGCCGTTCACTTGCTGGGCGCCGGCACCGACGCGCAGGGTGCCGGAGGGGTGGCCGAAGGTTACACTGTCACGTTCGCCGCCTCCGGCGGCCAGGTTAACCAGGGTGCCCGGCACCGCCGAGGCACTGGCGATGGCCACGGCGGCGGTGCCCATCATCGCATGGTGCAGCTTGCCCATGGACAAGGCCCGCACCAGCAGGTCCACCTCCCCTTCTCCGATTTGCTTGCCACTGGATGCGGTATACGCCTTCGGTTTTGCCACAAAAGCAATTTTGGGGGTGTGCTGGCGGGCTTCTGCTTCCTCGATATTCTCGATCAGTCCCATGCGCACGGCACCGTAAGCGCGAATGGTCTCGAATCTCTGCAGCGCGTCCTTGTTTTCGTTGATATCCCCTTGCAGCTCGGTACCGGTGTAGCCGATATCTTCTGCGTTCACGAAAACCGTAGGAATACCGGCATTGATCATGGTCGCCGGAAAGGTGCCGACGCCGGGAACTTCCAGCTCATCAACCACATTGCCCGTGGGGAACATGGCGCCGTCGCCGTCTGCCGGATCCATGAAGTCCACCTGCACTTCCGCGGCCGGAAAGGTCACCCCGTCCAGCTCGAAGTCACCGGTTTCCTGGACTTCCCCGTTGGTGATCGGTACGTGGGCGATGATGGTTTTCCGGATATTCACCTGCCAGATGCGCACCACCGCGATGCCATTTTCAGGAATGAGTTCGGCAGCTACCAGTCCATTATTGATGGCAAAAGCCCCTACCGCCGCGGTCAGGTTGCCGCAATTGCCGCTCCAGTCAATAAAGGGCTTGTCGATGGAGACCTGACCGAACAGGTAATCCACGTCATGATCGGCGCTCTCGCTCTTGGCCAGAATCACTGTTTTGCTGGTGCTGGATGTGGCACCACCCATGCCGTCAGTGTGTTTGCCGTAGGGGTCCGGGCTGCCGATCACTCGCAGCAACAGTTTGTCACGGGCCTCGCCCGGGACCTGGGCCACCTTCGGCAGATCCGTGAGACTGAAGAACACGCCTTTGCTGGTGCCCCCACGCATGTAGGTGGCCGGGACTTTTATTTGAGGTGCATGAGTCATGCGTTTTCTCCTTCAAAAAACCCCGATGAGCGAAGCCATCGGGGTTTCAGATTCTTCGCCTTGCGAGCAAGGCTCCAACCAATTTCGCTGAAGCCTGGCTCACATTAAAGAACGACTTAACTCGCCTCTGCCATGAAGTCCTTGGCGAACTTCTGCAGGATGCCGCCAGCGGAATACACGGAGACTTCCTCGGCAGTATCCAGGCGGCACTTGACCGGTACACGTTCCACATCGCCATTCTGGCGGTGGATCACCAGGGTCATGGTGGACCCGGGCGCGCGCTCCCCTTCCACGTCGAAGATCTCTGTGCCGGCCAGACCCAGGGTCTTGCGGGTAGTACCTTCTTCAAACTGCAGAGGCATGACACCCATGCCGATGAGGTTGGTACGGTGGATGCGTTCGAAGCCTTCGGCAACGATGGCTTCCACACCCGCAAGAGCCACACCTTTAGCCGCCCAGTCACGGGATGAACCCTGGCCGTAGTCGGCGCCGGCGATAATGATCAGCGGCTGTTTGCGGTCCATGTAGGTCTCAATGGCTTCCCACATGCGCTTCACTTCGCCTTCCGGTTCAACCCGGGCCAGGGAGCCCTGGATCACATTGCCCTGCTCGTCCTTGACCATCTCGTTGAACAGCTTCGGGTTGGCCAGGGTGGCACGCTGGGCCGTCAGGTGATCGCCACGGTGCGTGGCGTAGGAGTTAAAGTCTTCCTCCGGCAGGCCCATCTTGTGCAAGTAGGCACCGGCAGCGCTGTCCAGCAGGATGGCGTTGGAGGGCGACAAATGGTCAGTGGTGATATTGTCCGGCAGGATCGCCAGCGGACGCATACCTTTCAGGGCACGGGCCTCGGCCATGGTGCCTTCCCAGTACGGCGGACGGCGGATGTAGGTGCTCTGCGGGCGCCAGTCGTATAGCGGGCTGGCTGCGCGCGCGCCGTCGCCTTTCTTCTCGAACATGGGGATGTAGGTTTTACGGAACTGATCCGGCTTTACGGATGCCTTGACGATGGCATCGATTTCCTCGTCAGCCGGCCAGATATCCTTGAGCATGATCGGATTACCATCCTGGTCGTGGCCCAGCACATCCTTCTCGATATCGAAACGGATGGTACCGGCAATGGCGTAGGCCACCACCAGCGGTGGCGAAGCCAGGAAGGCCTGCTTGGCGTAAGGGTGAATACGTCCATCGAAGTTCCGGTTACCGGACAGTACCGCGGTGGCGTACAGGTCGCGATCAATCACTTCTTTCTGGATTTTGGGATCCAGCGCGCCACTCATGCCGTTACAGGTGGTGCAGGCAAAGGCCACCACATCAAAGCCCAGCTGCTGCAGTTCCGGCAGCAGGTCCGCTTCTTCCAGGTACATCTTGACGGTCTTGGAGCCCGGCGCCAGGGAGGATTTCACCCAGGGCTTGCGGATCAGGCCCAGCTTGTTGGCGTTGCGGGCAATCAGGCCGGCAGCGATCATGTTGCGCGGGTTACTGGTGTTGGTGCAGCTGGTGATGGCAGCAATGATCACCGCGCCATCCGGCATTTCGCCTTCTTTCTCTTCCCACTTGCCGGAGATGCCACGATTGGCCAGTTCAGAGGCCGGCAGCAAGGCATGAGGGTTGGAAGGGCCTGCCAGGTTGCGGCCGACGCTGGTCATGTCGAACTTGAGAACGCGCTCGTATTCGGCGGTCTTCAGGCTGTCTGCCCACAGGCCGGTGGCTTTGGCATAGGTTTCCACCAGCGACACCTGCTTGTCTTCGCGGCCGGTGAGCTTCAGGTATTCCAGGGTGTTATCGTCGATGAAGAACATGCCGGCAGTGGCGCCATATTCCGGCGTCATGTTGGCGATGGTAGCACGATCGCCCACGGACAGGCTGTCAGCGCCTTCGCCGAAGAATTCCAGGTAGGCACCGACAACACGCTCGCGGCGCAGGAACTCGGTGATCGCCAGTACCAGATCAGTACCGTTAATGCCGGGACGCAGTTTGCCGGTGAGCTCCACGCCGACGATGTCAGGCAGACGCATCATGGACGGGTTGCCCAGCATCACGTTCTCGGCCTCGAGACCACCGACACCAACAGAAATTACGCCGAGCGCATCCACCATGGGCGTATGGCTGTCGGTACCGACACAGGTATCCGGGTAGGCAACGCCATCGCGCACCTGGACCACCGGCGACATTTTCTCCAGGTTGATCTGGTGCATGATGCCATTACCCGGCGGAATCACGTCCACGTTATCAAAGGCGGTCTTGGTCCAGTTGATGAAGTGGAAACGGTCTTCGTTGCGGCGTTCTTCCACCGCCCGGTTTTTCTCGAAGGCATTATCTTCAAAGCCCGGGTGTTCCACAGCCAGGGAGTGATCGACGATCAGCTGGGTCGGTACCACCGGGTTAACCTTGGACGGATCACCGCCCTGCTCGGCGATGGTGTCGCGCAAGCCGGCCAGATCCACCAATGCGGTCTGGCCCAGGATGTCGTGACAGACAACCCGGGCCGGATACCAGGGGAAATCCAGATCGCGTTTACGCTCGATCAGCTGGTTCAGCGAGTCGGTCAATGCTTCCGGCGCACAGCGGCGAACCAGCTGTTCGGCGAGAATCCGTGAAGTGTACGGCAGTTTGTCGTAGGCCCCAGGCTGGATCGCATCGACGGCCGCACGGGTGTCGAAATACTCCAGCTCGGTGCCGGGAAGGGCTTTGCGGTATTCGGTGTTCATAGCCTGGGACTCTTTAGTCAATCCTGGGGACGTCTTACAGTCGCACGTCAGACGCTTTAAACAATTTCTGCTGCGCTCAAATGGGTATCGAATGTTGACAATCAAGCCACCTCGATCCGCATCGGCTTGAGCGCCGGGCGTCCGACATCAGACGCCCGGCGCGGTCAATCAGCCGCGCTCGGCGATCGGGGTTACCTTGCGCAGTTCCGGACCGGTGTACTCCGCACTGGGACGGATGATGCGGTTATCGGCACGTTGCTCGAACACGTGGGCGGCCCAGCCAGTCAGACGGCTCATCACGAAGATAGGGGTGAACAGTTTGGTGGGAATGCCCATGAAGTGATACGCAGATGCATGGAAAAAATCCGCGTTGCAGAACAGTTTCTTCTCGCGCCACATAACTTCTTCACAACGCACGGATACCGGATACAGCACCGTATCGCCCACATCCTTGGCCAGCTTTTCGGACCATTGCTTGATGATGGCATTCCGCGGATCGGATTCGGTGTAGATCGCGTGGCCGAAGCCCATGATCTTTTCCTTGCGCTCCAGCATGCCCATCATTTCTTTCTCGGCATGCTCCGCATCGGAAAACTTCTCGATCATGTCCATGGCCGCTTCGTTGGCGCCGCCATGCAACGGACCCCGCAAAGAACCGATGGCACCGGTGACACAGCTGTGCAAATCGCTCAGGGTGGATGCACAAACACGGGCAGTGAAGGTAGACGCGTTGAACTCATGCTCTGCATAGAGAATCAGAGATACGTTCATTACCCGCTCGTGCAGCTCGTTGGGCTTTTCGCCGCGCAGAAGATGCAGGAAGTGGGCGCCAATGGACTCGTCGTCAGTTTCCGGATCGATTTTCACGCCATCGTGGCTGAAACGGTACCAGTAGCAGATGATGCTGGGGAAAGCGGCCAGCAGACGGTCGGTGGCATCTTCCTGCTGACTGAAATCGGTTTCCGTTTCCAGATTACCCAGCATGGAGCAGCCGGTGCGCATCACATCCATGGGGTGCGCATCCTTGGGGATTTGCTCCAGAACAGTTTTCAGCGCATCAGGCAGACCGCGCAGGCTTTTCAACTTGGCCTTGTAGGTGGCCAGCTGATCCTGGGTAGGCAGCTCCCCTTTCAGGATCAGGTGTGCCACTTCCTCGAACTCGCAGTTCTCGGCAAGATCTTTCACATCATAACCACGGTAGGTCAGCCCCGAGCCACTCTTGCCAACGGTGGAGAGTGCGGTTTTACCTGCTACCTGGCCGCGCAGGCCTGCGCCACCGAGTTTTTTGCCTTCTGCCATTGTTTATCTCCTTGTGAAACTCATTTTCAGCAATACGAATTCTGCTCTGTGGGAACGTCTTTCAAGCCGCTCCCAGATAAAATCTCTCAGCCCTTGCCTTTGGCGAAGAGCGCATCCAGCTTCTGTTCGTAATCGTGGTAGTTCAGGAAATCGTACAGTTCCATACGTGTCTGCATGATGTCTACCACATCCTTCTGATGACCCTGCTCGCGGATGCTCTGGTACACCTTCAACGCCGCCTGGTTCATGGCACGGAAGGCACTCAGCGGATACAGGATCATGTCGGCGCCAGCCTCTGCCAGCTCTTCGCGGGTGAAGAGTGGCGTCGCACCAAATTCAGTGATATTGGCCAACAGGGGCACATCCCCAAGCCCTTTCTTGAAGGCCTTGTAATCTTCCAGGGTGTGCACAGCCTCAGCAAAGATGCCGTCTGCTCCGGCATCAATACAGGCTCTGGAACGCTCGATGGCCGCCTCCAGGCCATCTTTCTGGAAGGCGTCGGTACGGGCAATGATGAAAAAATCATCATCGGTCTTGCCGTCTACGGCCGCCTTGACTCGGTCAACCATTTCTTCCTGGGAAACAATTTCCTTGTTCGGACGGTGCCCACAACGCTTCTGGGCCACCTGGTCTTCCAGGTGCACCGCGCCAGCGCCGGCCTTGATCATTTCCTTGACGGTACGGGAGATATTGAACGCCCCACCCCAACCGGTATCGATATCCACCAGCAACGGGGTTTCCACGGCACTGGAGATGCGGCGCACGTCTTCCAGCACGTCATTCATGCTGGTCATGCCCAGATCCGGCATGCCGTAGCTGGCATTCGCCACGCCACCGCCTGACAGGTAAATAGCCCGGTAACCGGTCTGCTCTGCCATCATTGCCGCATAGGCGTTGATGGTGCCCATCACTTGCAGCGGTTTTTCTTCGGCCAGTGCCTTGCGGAAACGACCGCCGGCGGTGAGTTTGCTCATGGTAAATCTCCTCGTTATGAGCCCAGGGAGCTTGTTTCCAAACGAACTACGTTCGCCATGCGGGCATGGCTCCTACGGGGTATTAGCCGGTGTGGTGTACTGGTTTTCGATATTCTTGCGCGCACTGCTGATATGGCGACGCATTAACAGCTCGGCCATTTCCGCATCCCGGGCCTCGATGGCTTCTACGATTCGGCGGTGTTCATTGAGGGCTTTCTGGGGTCGATTAGCCACGGTGCTGAACTGATAGCGGTACATACGCACCAGGTGATACAGCTCCCCGATCAGCAGTTGGCTTAGCGTGGCATTGTGGCTGCCCTGGATAATGCGATAGTGAAAATCCAGGTCCCCTTCGCGCTGAAAATAAGCCACATCTTCGCGCAGATCCTGCTGCTGCTCATGCTGGGCCAGCACATCATAGAGGCCACGTACTTCCTCAGCGGTCATGTGCTCGGCGGCCAGCCTGGCAGCCATGCCTTCCAGGGCTTCGCGCACATGGTAGATTTCGATCAGGTCGTTGACGCTGAGGGAGGCCACGCGAGTCCCCACATGCACCACTCTTTCAAGCAATTTGCGGGATTCCAGGCGGCGTATCGCTTCACGAAGGGGGCCGCGGCTGACGCCATAGCGGCTGGCCAGCTCGGTTTCGCTGACCTTGGAACCAGGCAGGATTTCCCCACGCACAATATCGTCCTGGAGCCGGGCGAAGACCCGATCTGCCAGTGTGCGAGTGTTTTCAGGCAAGGAGCCCGGGGAAGCAACAGACATAAAACAGCCCGATTGTTGACAATCTGAACAACCGGGCTGGACTTTACGCCCCTAAACAGGATGTTTCAAGAGGCATTGTTGACAATTAGCGTTAAGTCTAAGGCGCCATTGGGTCACAGTTCTGGTCGCCAGGGGCTCCCTTGAAGAATTGCACGGCGCCCACGGTCAGTGAGTTAAAAACCTTACTCTCTAACTCAGTGGGGGGATCCTGGAACGTCTCTTCCCGCATTATGAGGGGAAGATAGCTCTGCTCTACCCACTTTGCACGAAGACCGATTTCGAAATTTTCGTCACCCAGTCGGTACATTGGCGCACATTCATCAGCCTCTTCCCTCAAATCAATTCGACCTTCAATCGCCGTATTGTAGTGAGGAATAGCGCTTCGAACGTCAAGACCGGGGGCCAACATCAATGACACATTGGCACTTCTAGGGGTCTCAAAAGTACGCGTCACAAAGCCCACATCATGGTTACTGAGCTGGCAGCTATCCTTGGCTTGGTTCCAGGTTCCAACTTCAATAAAACCATCGCTCTTGACTGATAAACAGAACTCGCCAACCGGGCCATCTGGCCCGAGACCTTCATCAAGACGAATACGCTCATCCGTCGGGCCATCGCCTGTTTGCTGATAATTACCAGCAACAAAGCAGTTTTCGCCATTGCGATCACAGGAGACCGGGGTAACTTCCTCGTTCTCTTCCGGACTGTCGTCATCAGGGCTGGGAATTTCTGAGCATACCGCATCGTCATCATCTTCACCGACACAGGCACGCATCAGACGAAGTGTATAAACTCCCACAAGATCTGAGACAATGGAACCATCAGGTCTGGCTTGAACAACGGCAGTTTTGCTTGCCCGAAACGGCAAAGGTTTATCATCGGCCAGATTCTGGGTAAGCAGAGTACCCGTCACCTTGCCTTTTTCCGAGTCTGCCAGCGGCTCAACGCCACTGGGGAAATCCAGATTGAAATCACTGCGGCCTTCAACCGTTACACCAGAATAAAGCCCACTGGCAAGGAATCGACCAGAGAGATCTGCAACGGTATCAAGTTCATCGGCATCGCCGATACCACGGCCCAAAAGGCCGACAAACAAATTTGAAGGCGCCCCCTGCTCTTGAAACTCAAGCAAATCTGACAAGCTGGCATTGGATCTGAAACCCACATAATCAAATGTGCTATCTTGCTGACTTGTAGCTCTAAGACCCAGTCCACCACCAAGGATTTGACCGTCTGGTAAAACCAATGCATTCAATGATAGAGAAATATTCGTGCCGGGCGCCCCACCATAGTCACACGCTTCAAGTTCAACCCCTTGAAGTATGCATTCCTCTGAAACGCTGAGGGCGTAAAGACCGGAACGTGTGCGGTCATTGGCGAACTCGACATTTTCCTGGTATGACTCGGTACTGGAAGGGTCAAAACCATCCACGTTGTACAACTGGCTCGCATTAACGTTATCAATCAATCCCTGCCAGGCATCCTTGAATGCAGCATAATCAGAGTATGCAAAGCCATCCGCAGGAATCAATTGCGGCTGAGCATCAATGATAGTATTCGGATCGCCATCATCCCCATTCTCATCGGGCTCTCCTGGAATAATGATGGCTTCGTCAGAGTCATTGCCCTGTTCGTTGAGAGCATGAAGCAAGGCCGAGCGATTCAATACGGAGCTTGCTGTGCCCAGCTGCCCCTCCTGAACGGCCAACCGTCGAGGCGGATCCAGCAAATCGGCTATCGTTACCTGATAAAGCTCTTTACGTTGCTCAAGAGGGAATACATATTCCCCTAAAGTCACACGATTCCCCTCGAATACTCCGTTCCCGATATAAAACTCGATAGAGCGTGAGCTTGCCGGACACAATGCATGGTATGCGGGCACCTCGATATCACCAATGGGGGTGTCACTGCCCCTAGTGAAGCCGTTAGAGCTGCCACATCGGTAGCCCAAGTTGGCAACTCTGGGACCCTGTAGCTCGACCAGAGATTCCCCACGAGGGTTGATGTTACAGGTAGCCCCTAGCGGACACCCCGGAACCGTAGCATCAGAAAAATCCTCGCCGCCATTACAGCCAGCCAGCGCCAGGGCAGCAAAAGCCATTAATGTTAGATGTCGCATAATTCTTTACCTGTCATCTCAAGCCGGGAAGGCCCCGACTGAATTCATTGGGCGGATAGCAGCAACTCGCCGTTCAGTACTGCCTGCAACCCATCAGTGCTTGGCTGTTCTTGTTGATAAGGCAGGAAAACCACCAAGTGGCGTTGACCGGATTCACGCGGAAAGGTTCCTTGCAGATAGCCGTAACGGTACCAGGTCTCCGGGTATTTTCGACTGAACGGTTGATCGACAAGAAGCAGTGGCCGCCCCTGCTCATCCAGCCAGAGAAGCTGGGCAGCCACATAGTCTTTTTTCCGGATAAATGCCTTCAGATCAAGACTGTTCACATCTTCGGCAAACTTAAGCGCCTTGGCCTTGAATGGCTGATCACCAAGCAAGACCGGACTGTCCGGGGCAAACGTAATCAGTATTTCCTGCCCGGCGCCAAGGGTTTCGCTTTCGTCAAGCAAGTGCAGGCAGCAATCCTGCCTTATCGTCCGATAGGTTTCCAGGAACCCATCGCCGCCGGATAATTCCGCATAGTCAGGCTCAACCCGGTTTTTGGCTTCTTTCTCTGCCACCATATCCACCGGACGGCTCACTAGCTGGCCGCTTTCATCCATATAGGTGATGAAGCGGTCTCGCTCTTTCGCTGCAAGCTCCTGGTCAATCTCTTCACTGGGCCGGTAATCCTCAAGGGGTGCAGACAGCAAATCACCACCGGATGTGTCGATAGTGTCGATAGTGTCGACAGTTTCAACACTGTCTTCCTTGGCCTCTTCCGCGGCTTGCTCCGACAGGGGCTTTTCAATGGTAACCAGGTTCCCCTGGGCATCCGTGTAAACGTAAAACTCACCCTGCCCCGGGTTGCTTTGGCAGGCAGAAAGAAGCAGGCAAAAGGTCATTACCAATGCAAAGGTATGCAGTATTGGTTTCACGCCATCACCCTGCATCTTCTTCTGTTCTCCACGACTGCATGCACCCATGATGATTCTGCAGGACTCCTCGCAAGCCAACCTGGCAGCGTTCGTTGTATGCAATATTAGAAACGGGTTCTGAACGCCAGCCCCATAATCGTGACTGTCGCTTCGGTTTTGATATCCAGCCCTGCATAGGGGTTGTACACCACATTGTCGATACCCGTACAGTTTGCCGCACAGCTTGAATTCGCCGGGATTTCATCCTCGCTGCGAAGCTGGGCAATCCCCAGGTCGATATCCGTATCCTTATCCCATTTGTAGCCAAGGCCGAGGCTGTAGTATTTGGCCTCGTTGATCGGCACCAGCGGGCTGCGACGGTCCTCAGGAATGGCCGACGCCCGCGGCTCGTAGCCGGCACGAAGCTGGATACGACCGGTGAGATCATAGGAAGCACCAAACGCCAGATTCCACGTGGACTGGTAGTTCAGCGGATAATTTAAACGCGTTGAGGTAGAACCCGGTGAAAACAGACGCGCCAGACTAAGCACCGCTGAGCTGCGGTCAAAGGCAAACTCGAAGGAATCCCACTCTTTGTAATCCGCCCAGACCGCATCGATATTAAACTGCAGTCTTTCGGTGGGGCGAATTTTGATGCCGGTCTGAAATGACGCCGGCATGGTCAAATCCATGCTGACTCGGCCCACTTCCTCTGGCGCAACACGAGAAGGAATTCCAAGCACCGCCAGGGCAATGGCACCGGTGGCAGAACTCCCAATACCATTAATGGTTTCCTGGGCAGCATTGGAGTAGCTGATTTTGTAATCACCGCGCATATGCGTCTTGGCCGCTGAGCGCCATACGGCCCCCCAGGCAAACCGGTCATTAGGCTCCCACAGAACACCCAGGTTGTAAGAGGGACTGAACCGCTGATCCATTTTGACGTCCAGGGATGCCAGATTCTTGAACGGACCCAGGCCTTCCTCCGGGCGACAGATCCCGAACAGGATCAGATCGAGAGCAATATTTGATTCCCCTTTGAAGGGAGCACAGATGCTTTCATCCAGCACTCGTGCAAAGCCCAAAAGCTCGTTGGGAGCACGAAAATCCTGCTCCAGTGCAACCGCCTGAAAACTCATGCCGATGGAGGCACCGATCGAAAGCTCATCATTCACCCGGTAGCCCACCGATGGGGAAAGATAGGTAATACGCTCCAGGGCAACCCTTTCCCCCATGAAGTTACCGACGTCATCTTCATCGCGATAAAAACCGGCCGCCATGGGCAAATACGTGGCTGTGCCGAAGGTAAATTTGGAGCCTGCAGGGCGAATGGAAAATGCCGGCAACGGGCCGGCAATCAACGGCCCCGGCGGCAGATCCACGGTATCGTTAATAAAGGGGACATAGAGAGAAATCCCCTCAATAGTACTGTTCGCGGTTTTAAAATCCCGACAGAAATCCACACCATCATTGGGGGCATCATTACAAACCACCGGATCATCGGAAAAGCCGAAAACGTTATAGTCCGGTGGCGCGGAGAACTCCGAGTTCAAGCTGAAGTCCGCAGCGAGGAACTGCAAATCAACCCTGCGACCATCCAGTTTGGCAAGACCCGCCGGGTTAAAGTGAATAGCCATAATCCCCGGTGGATCGGCCGTGACTGCGTGGCCCATGCTCATGGCCCGCACATCAATCGCCAGGTTGTTCGCCAGCTGGGCGTTGACACTCGTTGCAAACGCCCCACCCAGCAGAGCCACCAGGCCAAAGACCAACGCCTTCTTGTTATTTTTCATGGCATGCCTCTCACAACTGCAAATGTCGGCTTAGGCACCGGGTTTCAGAGCACTGAAATCAATCGGCATTGACAACCCAAGCAACACATCGGGAGAGTCTTCGGTGAGACCGAAGCCGAAACTGAAATTAATGATTCGGTTCTTGGAAGTACGCAGGCCAATGGAGGTGTTTACCACACTGGAGGTGGAGTCTTCAGATGGAGCAATTATTTTGTTCCCGTCTTTGTCTTCGAAAATAAAATCCGTGGTGAAATTATAAGATTGCTGGTAACTGGCACTCAGTGAAACTTCATAAGACAAAGCATAGGCCAACCCCAGAGAGAAGTTTATGCTGTCACCCGGTTGCACCTCTTTTAGATCAGAACGCCCTCTCGGCTGATTCAACCCGGACACATCAAAGGCCATGGTGTAGCCCAAGGAACCGTAGAGTACGACCGGATCAACAACCTTGCTCATACTCACGCCACCGCCCAGGGAATAGAAGCCGGAGCCACTGGACACCTCACTATTGACGTTGATCTCGTATGGACTGTCACCGGTAGGAGTGGTCAATGTGGTGTAAAGGGTGGTGTTAACCGCACCCGGTCGCACCGGGAAAGGCTGATAACGCAAACCGAAGGAAACATCACCCAGGGCAGCCTGGGACACATCTTTTTCGGTGTCATATTTGTAGGAAACCGGCAGGCGGGTATTGAAGGTCAGGTTGTTCCAGATCCCGTAGTCAAAGGACAAGGACGAGCCGAAGGAATGCTGGGCGTCCTGTTCAATGCGAAACCGGCTGATGTCACCGCTGTCTTCGTCCAGAGCGATATCAATACGGTCATCACGGAAATAATTATAGTTGGCAGAGAAATTCAGCGACATCTGGCCACTGGGCAGCAGGGAGTACTGTTTCTCTGCGGCCTGAAACACCTCTTCCAGGTTCTTTTCTTCGGTTACATCGTCTTCTTTGGTCTGCAGGGCATCACGCGCTTCCTCAACGCTTTCAGCCGCCCAGGCAACGGGCTGGGCAAGCAGAAGAGCAGCCAGGGCTGCCACTTTTCCAGACTTCATGTTCATGCAAAGCCTTCCTTTATTCTGTTTGTTATTTGCCACTGCAGGCTCTTATTTTCTGAAATAGGTACGGGTTGGCACATTGATGACCCTCTCTGTGCCATCCTGTTCCTCAATCAATACTCGGCGAAGCGTGCTGGCTTTGTCAGCCCAGTTCTCAATGGTATTGGTGAATACAGGAAACTCCTGGAACGCCAACCGATTGACAGTCCGCTCGTCGAGCAAACGGAGGTCGTAATCTGTTAATTCCAGACCATCCTGAGGCTCAAAGCCATTGGGGAAGACAATAAAGAGGACGTTCTGGTCCCAGACCTCAAGGAATTTGGATTCGGTAAAACTGATATTTCCCAGTGCAGGATCAGCCACAAACACATGGCCATTCTGGTATTTCTTCAAAACGACGAAGTGCTTGAAGCCCCCATAGGCGATAGGCACGATGGCGGGGTGGTCCAGCGTTTTAATGTCTTTCATTTCCGCCTTGAAACCACCACTGGGGTGACCCAAAGCCGTTGCCAATCGTTTCATATCCAATAACGAAAAGCCTCGCCGCTGGACAATCTTCTCGGTTTCGCCAAACCGCAGAAGCCCCTCCATGATCTGCCGCTCCTGGAACTGGCGCCCAAGATATTGATTCAACACGGTGGTCAAGGCGGCGGAGCCGCAGGAATAATCGTACGCCTGGCGTGTGACATTGTGATAACGGAATTCGGAAACCGGTTTGACGGGTAACCCCCGCTCACGGAGAGGACCGGCACCAGTCGGGTGCTCGTAGTAGATCACGCCTTTTTCAGGGGGCTCCACCACAACCGACTCGTTGGCCGCAAAGTAGATCAGCGCTACACCCAGCATGGACGTCAGCATGGCAAGTTATCCGCTATTATTGTTATTGTTTGTTTCTAACATAGGCAGACATGTTAACCATGTACCCGTAGGCAGGCAACCACCTATTCTGACAACCAATGGATGCGATTCGGCCAATGGTTGACTCATAAAAAAGCCCGGCCGAGGCCGGGCTTTAACGAGATCAAGCTGGAGATTAATGGCCAGAGATCGTAATTGTCTGGCCAGACAAATCCAGACCAGTAATGTATACATTACCAATTGCGGGAGCAGTCCCGTCATCTGCACCAAGGGCCAGGCCCATCATGGCAACATCGATACCTGACAGTGCCGAATTAGTTGCAATTGCGAGCCCGGCATTCGTAATGGAACCAGTGATACCGTTTACATCGACATTACGAATGGCAACTTGATCAGCAATCAGAGCGCCGCCACCACTTGCGCTTTGGTCGCGCAGTGTAAGGTTGTCAGTACCGTCATTGAGGGTACCGATATCAATATCAAGAACTGAAGTCGTTGCGAGAGACAAGAAGTTGCTTGCTTCACTACCCAGCTGAATGGTGAGATCCACGTCATTCAGGGTAAGACTAACACTATCGAGCAACGGGTCACCCGCTGAAACCGCCGCTACTTCAGTGCCAAGGTTAGTCAGGCCCGCACTCACATCAGAACCGTCCGTACCCTGGCCAACATACAAATCACCCGTCTGAATTGTCAGGGTAGGAATGGAAACACCGACTTCAAGCACACCCCCACCACTGGCGGTACTGGCTGCGTCAACTTCAATTGAAATATCGCCTGCCAAACCCACATTATCCATGATAATCAAACCGGAATTGGTAGAGGGCGCACCAAGACCATCGGTATCTTCAATACCCACATCCAGCGTTGCATTCAAAGATAGGCCAATACTAATACCATCCTGACCAGTTACACCGGACAGCGCGCTATCTTCCATGGCTTCCATGGAAAAACCGGTAGCCGGAAGGGCTGCAACGGCGGCCGCCAGAGCAAGCTTCTTGAATTTCATTGTAATCTCCTCGTGTGCACAACGTTTTGTTGTAATCGTTCGGGTGCCACGCTTGTCAGGGCACGCCTCTAAGTTAACACAACAGTTACAAAAACAAATGTTCCCGTTACAAAAGTTGTGACTTCTAGAAAAAACCCGTATCTCTCTGTTTTTATTCGCTAATATTGTTTTTGGAACCACCGTCACAGCCATGAACGCATGTAAACAATGAAAAACAATAAGTCTACCTGTTACGCGCGGTAACAAGGTTGGGCAAGTCCGACCATGGCAGGTAGACTAGCTCGCTCCTTCACCGGGTTACCGCAATGACACCGAGCTGCCTCTTTAATAGCACAGACGGTCTGGTCGCGCTCCAGCAACCGGATCTGACGTTAACTGCCAACAACAAGGCGGAACTCATGCGCTGTGTGGCTGACACTCAAGAGGCGCTGGCGGACGGGTTTCTTTTTGCTGCCGGCATTCTGCCCTATGAGGCCGGCGCCTGGTTAAGAGAGGTTAGCGCAACGTCCGCCGTGACCGAGAGTGGTGAGTCTGCCCCTTCGGTGATGCCTGCAGTGATCCACCTTTACCGGGAATTGCCAACGGCCTTAAGCGGTTCAGATGCCGCTCTCAAAGGCCAGTTCAGCCTCTGTGGAGCCTTTCGGGAAGAGCAGCGCCGGGAGCAATATCTGCATAGCCTGAGTCAGATCAAGGACTACCTGTCCGCCGGGGACTGCTACCAGGTCAATCTGTCCCAGCGCTTCTGCACCAAGTTCACGGGGAACCCCCTGGTTGCCTGGTTGGGATTGCGGGACGCCCACCCTGCCCCGCACAGTTGTTACTTTGATGCGGGTGATAACCAGGTATTCGGTGTCTCGCCTGAACGGTTCTTGTCCATCCGCGACAGGCAGGTAGTGACCGAACCGATCAAGGGATCGCGGCCACGGGGGGCAACCCCTGAGGAAGACCAGGCGTTCGGTGCGGAACTGCTGTCCAACCCGAAAGATCGGGCCGAAAACCTGATGATTGTGGATCTGCTGCGTAATGACTTGGGAATCTGCTGTGAACCGGGCAGCGTCCAGGCCGACCCCCTGTTCGAGTTACGGCGTTTCAGCAATGTTCAGCATCTGGTCAGCACCGTGACCGGCACCCTGCGCCAGGACCTGTCGCCCCTGGACGCCCTGCTTGGCGCTTTTCCCGGTGGTTCCATTACCGGCGCCCCCAAAAAACGAGCCATGGAGATTATTGCCGAACTGGAACCCGTGCCCCGCGGCGCCTATTGCGGCAGCTTCTTCTGGATGGACAACCAGGGCAATCTGGACAGCAACATCCTGATTCGCACGCTGCAGACCGATGGTGACAGGCTCTACTGCCATGGCGGAGGCGGGATTGTGTTCGATTCCGTGCCAGAGGCCGAGTATGAGGAAAGCCGCTTTAAGGTCGCCAAGCTGATGGGGGCACTGGAGGAACGATTTCTCTAGAAAGCACCGTTGCATTCAGCCCTCGAAAAAAAGCCGCGCCCAATTCTGGGCGCGGCTTTTTTGACTCTACCATCCTGGCCAAGGCCGCGGTGTTACAGCGGGATATCGCGGGGGCTGGCCTTGACGATTTCCTTCTTCAGGTCCTCATAGCTGTGCACGGCAGGGAACTGGGGAAATTCGGCTATCACATTGTCGGGAGCATGAAACAGGATCCCCTGCTCCGCTTCTGACAGCATGGTGGTATCGTTGTAGGAATCACCTGCCGCGATACAGTGGTAATTCAGGGAATGAAATGCCTTGATGGATGCCCGTTTGGGGTCTTTCTGGCGCAATTTATAGTCGGTGATCCGGCCATTGCCGTCCACTTCCAGGCGATGGCAGAACAGGGTCGGCCAGCCAAGCTTCTTCATCAGCGGCCTGGCGAACTCGTAGAAGGTGTCGGAAAGAATGATCAGCTGGAAGTTCTCGCGAGCCCACTCGACAAACTCCCTGGCACCTTCCAGAGGCTCCAGGGTATCAATAACCGCCTGAATATCCGGCAGGCCATAGCCGTGCTCGTCCAGCAGCCGCAGGCGCATCCGCATCAACTCATCATAGTCAGGAATATCCCGGGTGGTGGCTCGAAGCTCGTCAATACCGGTCTTTTCCGCAAAGTTGATCCAGATTTCGGGGATCAACACCCCTTCCAGGTCCAGGCACAGCAATTCCACGGTTTTCCCCTTTGGGTGAATAAGGCGCGCACAATGTAGCGGCGGGCGATGCGCTTTGCAACGACTGGCCACATTCAGCCTGGTTTAGCCTGTGAGAGCCTTGCTGGCCAGGCTGGCACGGGGAAGGCCGCCAGTGCTGCCGAGACTCTTCACCTTGCAGGCAGGACACCAACGGCAACCTTGAGCAGTTCTGAGGGGTTAGCGTATGGGCAGCTCAATGCCCTCGAAAAGCGCCTCTCTTTCTTCCCGGTTGGGGGCCTTGATGGCAGCATCCACCAGATCACGGGTGAGGTGGGGAGCAAAGGCCTCCAGAAAGTCATACATGAACCCGCGCAGGAAGGTGCCCTTACGGAAACCAATGCGTGTGGTGCTGGATTCGAACAGATGGCCGGCATCCAGCGCGACCAGGCCCTTGTCCTCCACCGGGTCCACGGCCATATGGGCGATGATACCCACCCCCATGCCCAGGCGGACGTAGGTTTTGATCACGTCCGCATCTGCAGCGGTGAACACCACCTTCGGTTCCAGCCCCTTATCGACAAAGGCATCGTCCAGCTTGCTGCGCCCCGTGAAACCGAACACATAGGTGACAATGGGGTACTCCGCCAGCGCTTCCAGGGTCAACGGTTTGACCTTGGTCAGCGGGTGTCCCTCCGGCACCACCACGGTTCGGTTCCAGCGATAACAGGGCATCATGACCAGGTCCGTGAACAGATCCAGGGCTTCCGTGGCAATGGCGAAATCCACGCTGCCATTGGCGGCCATCTCGGAAATCTGCATCGGCGTGCCCTGATGCATATGCAGGGAAACATCCGGGAACCGCCCGGTGAACTGCTGTATCACCGGCGGCAGCGCATAACGGGCCTGGGTATGGGTGGTGGCGATGCTCAGTTCACCGCGGGATTCATCACGGAATTCCTGGGAGACACGACGAATCGATTCTGTCTGCTGAAGAATCTCTCCGGCAATCTTCAGGATCGCCTGGCCTGCCGGGGTGATATGGGTCAAATGCTTGCCGCTGCGGGCAAAGACTTCAACGCCGAGTTCATCCTCAAGCATGCGAATCTGCTTGCTGATTCCCGGCTGGGACGTGAAAAGGGCCGCGGCAGTGGCAGATACATTCAGATCATGGCGGGCCACTTCCCAAATGTAGCGTAATTGCTGCAATTTCATCCTTGCCTCCGCAATCTGAACACGGCTCCCGGATCCGTCGCCACCCGGTGTGGGGTTTTCGTAACGGCAACCTAACCTGGTTATAAAAATATGAATAATTATTCGTTCAAAGCATAGATAACCGTCTTTACAGTGTCCCCGTCAAGTCATTCTCCCCATATGGAGTCACTTTATGCCGCTACTGCAACCGGAGCTGTTTCTCTATATAGGCGCCGGTGCCTTGGTCGGTTTTGCCGTTGGCCTGACCGGAGTCGGAGGCGGGTCGTTGATGACGCCACTGCTGCTCCTGTTCGGTTTCCCGCCCCAGGTTGCCATTGGCACCGACCTGCTTTATGCCGCTATTACCAAGTCATCCGGTATGGTCATACATGCCCGTCGCGGCAACGTTGACTGGACCATTTTGAAGCGCATGGCTGCCGGCAGCATCCCGGCCGCCTTGCTCACCGCTGCAGCGCTGTGGTTACTGGCATCTGATGCTGGTGACTATGCCCCGTTACTGACAACGGCATTGGGCATCACCCTGATCGTCACCGCTCTGGTGCTACTGTTCAAGCATCGTCTGCAGGCCCTGGCGAACCCGCAATCGGCCAGCTTAATGAGGGCCGTACAGCAGCGGGCCGAGGCATGGACGGTGGCCATGGGGATTCTGTTGGGGGTTTTCGTGACCCTGTCCTCTGTGGGTGCCGGCGCCATCGGTACAGCCGTCTTGCTGATTCTCTACCCTGCCCTGGCACCCGTTAAAGTGGTGGGCACCGATCTGGCCCATGCGGTCCCGCTGACTCTCGTCGCCGGCCTGGGCCACCTGGCACTGGGGCATGTAGATCCGGGTCTGCTGTTAGCCCTGCTGATGGGGTCCCTGCCGGCAATTTATATCGGTACCCACGTGGGGCACCGGGTACCCAGCCATATCATGCATCCGCTGTTGGTCACAGTGCTGTTGGCGTTGGGGGTCAAATATGCGGTGTTTTGAAGGAAAGCCCCAGTAATAGAGACGTAGGAGCCCATGCTGCATGGCGAACCGGCTTGCGATGGCAGCTGTTCGCCATGCAAGCCTGGGTTCCTACGGGAATCCGAAAAACCGGAAGGCTACACAGGCTTCAGCCCTCGCCGCTTTTGCGCCGATTTGCCACGCCATGGGGAACATGCCCGGCGGCCACATGGTGGGCAGCTGATTCACAGTGGCCCTGCTGATCATCGAAGAACACGTCCGCACCGAATGCCCGCAGAAAATCCCCTTTCGCCAACCCGCCTAAAAACAGGCTTTCATCCAGACGGATATTCCAGTCGCGCAGGGTTCGTACCACGCGCTCATGGGCGGGGGCGCCCCGAGCGGTCACCAGCGCGGTACGGATCGGGCAAGATTCCACTGGGAAACTGTTCTGGAGTTGATGCAAGGCCGCCAGGAAGGGTTTGAAAGGCCCCCCGTCCAGCGGCTGGCGGGCCGAGCGCTTCTCGTTTTCGGTAAAGGCTTCGAGTCCATCACTCTGGAAAATCTGTTCAGACTCATCGGAAAACAACACGGCATCACCGTCAAAGGCGATCCGCAAGATGCCATCCGGGCGCTGGCACTGCCCGCCGGAAAGGATCGTCGCGGCGGCGTAACCCGCTTCAAGTACCTGCTGCACATCGTCCGGATCGGTTGAGAGAAACAGATGCGCGCCGAAGGCAGAGACATAGCGGTGTGGGCTCTGCCCCCCTGCGAAGGCAGCGCGGGTAATGGGCAGCCCGTAGTGTTCAATGGAATTGAAGACCCGCAGCCCGGTATCCGAACTGTTGCGTGACAACAGGATCACTTCGACCCGGCCCTTGCCTTCCTTCAGCTCATTGATGGCCAGCAATTTCTGCACCAGAGGGAAGGCATCCCCCGGTTCCAGTACATCATCCTCGTGGCGGGTCTGGTAATCCTGAAAGGCCTCAAGCCCCTCTTCCAGATAGACCCGATGGCTGTCAGCCAGGTTGAACAGGGCGCGTGAGCTGATCGCTACAACCAACTTGCCATCAAAGGAAACCGGCATCATGGCTCTCATGGTCAGAGTATTTAGCCCAGTATCCTGTGCAGGTCAGCAATTCGCAACAGCCCTTTCACCGTCATTCAAAGGTTACTGATCGAGAAAAATTGCCATTCGCGTGATCAGGAAATTGATCAATGGTTGTTCAGTGCTGGGATGTGGCATAAAGTTGCTACAGCAACGGCGTTGCACGTTAGCATTGAAACAGGGCATTGCTGCTCTCCGGCACAAAGCCACTACGAACAATCCGAAGGGGAAAGGGAGTCATCCATGGCTGCTAGCAAGGTGAAAGATACTGTCGAGGAACTTCAGGCTCAGATTCGCAAGCTGGCTGAGCGCTTCGACAAGGAACGCGAGAAACAGATCAGTCAACTTGAGAAACAACTGGAGAAGGTGCGCGATCGCCTGAACCAGGAAATGAAGCGCCAACGGGAGTACTTCGCCAAGCTTGAAAAGCTCCAGGCTGAATACCGTGAACGAGCCACTGCTACCGTCAAGAAGCAGATTGAGCGGGCTCGCAAGGCAGCCGAGGATGCCCGCAAGCAGGTTGAAGCCTCAGAAGGCCGCAAGCGTATTCTGGAAACCGAGGTTCGCGTGCTGAAAGCCACCGCCAAACAGGCACACAGCCTGTCACGGGTGATCGGCCAGTACGAAAAAGACCTGGAAAAGCGGGCCAAGGAAATCGAACGCAAAGTCGCCCCCAAGAAGGCAGCTACCCGCAAGGCGCCTGCCAAGAAAAAGGCCGCTGCAACGAAGAAAGCCGCCACTCGCAAGGCACCTGCGAAAAAGAAATCCGCTGCCAAAAAGGCCCCCGCCAAGAAAGCAGCAACCAAGAAGAAAGCGGCTGCCAAGCGCGCACCTGCCAAGAAGAAAGCAGCAGCGCCCTCCTCCGGCAGCTAAGCTGCCCGCAACCAAAAAAGCCGCCCAAGGGCGGCTTTTTTGTTTTCATGAAGCGGTTACCCTTGGGGTAAAAGCTGTTCTTCCATACCTGCCAGATAGCGAATCTGATGCTGGCGAGCATCGCCCGCCAGTTCACGCAGATTGGAGTAGGTGCGAAGCCCAATACGGTACGCCTGCCCTACCCGCTGGCAACTGACGACCTCGGCAGAGACCTGTCGCAAGATCATGCCCGGCGCATAGAGATCCAGCTTGAGGCGGGTTCCCGGCGACAAACTCACCGGAGACGTCAGTCCAACGCCGTAACGGTTATAGTCCATGGCCTTGGCGCGGGTAAGAAAGCGCCACCCACCAATCAGGCGATGTCGAAAGATGTCCACCCGCATCTGGGTGTGGATTCGTGCCAGCTTGCGACGATTGGCGCCGCGATTTTCCCTGCTATCCATCATCGAACCGTATCAGCATCTGATCAAAATAATGTACCACCGCCTTCCTGGCGCTGGCCTCCATGCCCGGCAGCCCTTTGTGGGTGGCGGACGATGTAGCTTTACAAATTGTAACACGAGCAGCGGCGACGAGTGCACGGTTTACTCGCCCCAATGCCAGACAAGCTACAGAGTTATCCATAAAATGAGTGATCGCCCCGTCATTGATGGCCTGCAACACGTCAAGCAGTGCCGCCATGTCCTCTTCACCCTGCAGGCTGGCCTGGAACACCAGGCTGGCTTTTTCAGCCATTGATGGGCTTAGCGGATAGGCCACATACAGCCTGTCCTGCTGGTAATAGCGCAAATTCGAAAAGTACCGCGCCAGGGCAAGCTGTTCAGCGACGGTGGTATTTTTCAGCAACCGCCCAATGAGACTGTCCGCCGAGCGGTTGATGACACGCATGGCACCCAGAATCAGCCTTGCCGAAGCGCCCTTTGCTTGAGCGGCTTCGAGGGGACCTTTGAAGAACACCGACAGCACCTCATCAACAAAAGGCGCGACCAGCGCATCCAGTTGTGCCAGATGACAACGGTGCGGGGCAGCCAGCATGCCATCAATAAATTGCTCAATGGATTGCTGAAGCGGAGGTGATGCCTCGAAGGCGATGTGTAGCGTGCTATGATCCATATTCGTTTAACTGGCGGACACAGGGAAAGTGGCGAATCTTACTGTAATTTTCAGGCCCTTACGGCTGCTGACGGGCCTGGTTCTTCTGGCGTCCCAGTCACTTTTCGCGGAAGCAGAGCCCCCGATCTCGTCCTTCCCGATGACACTGCAACCCGCTGAAGCCCAGTACCGGGTTGTCGTCAATGGTATCCCGCTAGGCCTCGATGCCACCATTCGCCTGACGCAGAGTGATCAGGATTACCAACTGCACTTCCAAATTGAAAACCGACTATTTCAACATGAAGAAATTGCCACCTTCCGCTGGCATGACTGTAGTGCCCGTCCGTATCACTATCGTCATGCCAGCGCCGGTTTTGGCATGCGCCGGGAAGGCGAAATCCGCTTTGACTGGAAAGAAGGCCAAGCGCAAGGAAGCAAGGCCGTTTACCCTTTAGTGGACAATGCGCTGGATGCACTCAGCGTGGCCATGATGGCACGCTGCAATATGGCCAGAGGCGATACCGCATTCAGCTATCAGGTGGCGGAACCTGATGGCATGACGCACTATCAGTATCGCTCTCTGGGAGAGGAAAGCTTGGAGACCCCCGCTGGCGAGTGGGATGCAGCCAGCATCGAGAGGGATTACCCTGAGCGCAGCAAACGTTCACGATTCTGGGCCGCCAGAGAGCTGGATTACTTCATGGTCCGCATGGATCATCAGGAGAATCTGTTCGTACGGGGGCGTATTGAAATGACCTCATTCAGATATCTCGCGAGCACCCCGTAACCCGGTAGCCTCTGAATTACACCTTGCGTGTCATGCCTCAGAGATTGGGTAAACAAGGCATTATTCAGCGCCTCCCTGGATTCCCAATCCACTGCGCCAGGCCGGCAGCACCTTGGCCAACCGCCGAGTCGCCTGATTGATTACTTCATTCTGGTCCTCTTCCATTTGCCAGCGACGGGAGTCCTGCTGGAAACGGGCTCGCGGCGTGAGTTCCTGCCGCTGCTCACCACGGTCAAACTGGCGGCACGTCTCGGCAAACTGGTGAATGGCAGCAAGATCTACCTTCGGTTCAATGCTGTCAGGCAGGCAGTCAAGCAACGCGCTGATGCGAATGGAGGCTTCACTCAGCTCCACCTGTTTCTGCTCTACGGCGCGACATAACACCTCCAGGCTCTCAATGATATGCACCTGCTGGGCTCGCGTTTCCCTTGCCTGGCGACGGGCCAACCATAACCGCCAGAGCCCCAAACCCAGCATAGCGCCAATCAACAGCCCGATGAGCGCTGCCAGTATGAGTTGTCCGGCCTGGGCCATAACAGATTCTCCTAGGGGTATGTGAGGATAAAAGTGACATTTGCGGGATTGAAAATCCCCGAGCATAGCCGCATTGTACGCGGCACACTCTCTCTGCACAGCACCGCAAACCGGAGGCCCATTGAACGCAGAGTTACCTGCCTGGCTGGCGCCCTTGGCCCAGCAACTGGAACCCTGGGTGCCCGCACTCACAATCACCGGGTTTATCATGGCTCTGGCCTCCTGTGTTGCCATTCCCTGGCTGCTGCTGCGCATGCCTGCGAATTACTTCACCGAAAGCTACTTGCCACACGCTCATCGCGGCCCTCTTGCCTGGTTTTTCTGGGTGATTCGAAACGTGATCGCGGTAGTATTGCTGGTAGCCGGCATCCTGATGCTGGTGCTTCCCGGGCAAGGGCTGCTCACCATTCTGATCGCCCTGATGGCCAGCACCTTTCCAGGGAAATACCGGTTGGAACGCGCTATCATGCGCCGCCCTGGGGTGTTCCGGGCTGCCAACTGGATACGTCGCAAATACCACAGAACACCGCTGAAACACCCTGACGGACACGATGAGGACATCACCGATGGCGATTAATAGCGCTGCCATCCGTTGGCATGACGACCACCTTGAGTTACTGGATCAGCGGCGACTGCCCGCGGAGACCGTTTGGCTGCCTGTGCATGGCAGCGATGATGCCGCCAGCGCCATTCGGGACATGGTGGTCCGCGGCGCACCTGCCATCGGCATTACCGCCGCCTATGGCCTGGCATTGGAAGCCGCACGCCTGGGTGATAGTGCATCAGCAGCAGCGCTGGCCCCGGCCATTGCCACTCTGGCCGCCAGCCGGCCAACCGCCGTCAACCTGTTCTGGGCCCTTGAGCGCCTGCAGAGGCTGGCCGGTGAACAGTCCGGAGAAGCCCTGGTCAACGCCCTGAAAACGGATGCCCAGGCCATCCACGAAGAAGACCTGGCAGCCAATCAGCGCATGGGCGAGCTGGGTGCAGACCTGCTCCCAGACAACGCCAGTGTCTACACGCACTGCAACACCGGTGCCCTGGCGACCGGCGGCCATGGGACAGCGCTCGGCATCATCCGTACGGCGTGGGCGCGGGGAAACCTGCAGGAAGTCTACGCCGGAGAAACCCGGCCCTGGTTGCAAGGCAGTCGCCTGACTAGCTGGGAGCTGCTCAATGATGGCATTCCCGTTACCCTGGTGGCAGACAGTGCCGCAGGTCAGCTCATGCAGCAGGGCAAGATACAGGCCGTGATCGTGGGCGCAGACCGCATTACTGCCAATGGCGATACGGCCAACAAGATCGGCACCTACAATCTGGCCGTCCTGGCGCGTCACCATGGCATTCCCTTTATCGTGGCAGCGCCATTGTCGACTCTGGATGCGGAACTCCCGGACGGCAGCCATATTGTCATCGAAGAGCGCGACGGTAGCGAAGTCCGAAGCATTCAGGGCAAGACCCTGGCGCCAGCCCATTGTCCCGTGTACAACCCGGCATTTGATGTCACCCCGGCTGCGTTGATCTCCGCCATCGTCACCGAGCGAGGCGTGATCCAGAACCCCAGCACCGCTACACTGATGGCCCATCTTCGTGGATAACCGCATGACTGATCGCCCCTACTCTACTGCCGATTACCGTGAAGCTGCCCGGGCTCTGGCCGCCGTGGGACAGCGTATCTATCAACATGGCTGGTCGCCGGCCACCAGTAGCAACTACTCCGTGCGCCTGAATGCCACCCATGCTGCCATTACCCGTTCCGGCAAGGACAAGGGCCTGCTGCAGGAAACCGATATCATGGCCGTGGACATGGATGGCCAGTCCGTCAGCGATGGCAAACCCTCGGCCGAAACCCTGCTGCACACACAGCTTTACCGTCGCCATGACAACGTGGGGGCTGTCCTGCATACCCACAGCCATGCCAGTACCGTGCTGACCATGCACTGGCCTGCCAACAGCATCACCCTGGAAGGCTATGAGCTGCTCAAGGCTCTGGACGGCTATACCACCCATGACAGCCGGCTACGGATTCCTGTGTTTGATAATACCCAGGACATCGCCACCCTGGCCGATCAGGTGGATGCCGCCATGGCGGACGATGGCATTAGCCATGCCTACCTGATCCGCGGTCATGGCCTTTACACCTGGGCACGGGATTTACCCACCTGTTACCGTCAACTTGAAGCGCTGGAGACCTTGCTCGCCGTAGAGCTGGATCGTCGCCGTTTGCAAGGAGTATGACCCCATGAGCGAACTGAAAATCTTTCAAGACAGTCAGCCTGACACCCTTGAACAACACCTGACTGACAAGGCAGCCATGGCCAAAGTGTTGGCCGATGCAGGCATTCGCTATGAGCAATGGCAGGCCACACAAGAGTTGTCGGATAATCCGCAGCAGGAAGAAGTGATTGCCGCCTACAAGGCAGATATCGATCGCTTGATCGCGGATGAAGGCTACCAGACTGTGGACGTGGTCAGCATGGTGCCCGATCACCCGGAAAAGGCGGCTTTCCGTCAGAAGTTTCTGGAAGAACATCGACACAGTGAAGACGAGGTACGTTTTTTCGTGGAAGGCCAGGGCCTGTTTACCCTGCACATCGGCGAGCGTGTCTACGAGGTGCTCTGCACCAAGGGGGACCTGATCAGCGTTCCTGCCAACACGCCGCACTGGTTTGATATGGGGTCCAATCCGCGCTTCGTGGCCATCCGCCTGTTCAATAATCCGGAGGGCTGGGTGGCCAATTTTACCGGTAGCGATATCGCACAGCGGTTCAACCGTTTGGGCTAATCACCTCGCTGCCTGCAGGAGCGACGCTTGAGTCGCGAAGCGATCGAGTTGCGAGTTGCGAGTTGCGAGTTGCGAGTTGCGAAATCCAAACACGAGCATCAGACCTTTGCCTTTCGAAACTTGCACCGGATCACTCGTCACTTCAGTGCTTGTTCGCAACGCTCCGCCCCTGCAGAGCCTGTTGAGGCTTGAAAGTAAGGATCCCCATGATCAAGGCAATTGTCACCGACATTGAAGGCACCACCAGCAGCATTTCCTTCGTCAAGGAAGTGCTGTTTCCCTATGCTGCCAGGCAATTCCCGCGGTTTCTGGAAATGCACTGGGACAAACCGGAGGTACAGGCTCAGCTGCGAGCGGCCGAGCAGGAAAGCGGCCAGAGTCTGGGCAGTCCGGCCGCCGCCAATGCCCTCTTCCAGCAGTGGATCAGTGAGGACCGCAAGGCCACACCGCTAAAAGCCCTGCAGGGAATGATCTGGAAGGCCGGCTATCAAAATGGGGATTACACCGCTCACCTCTACCCGGATACCGCCGCGGCCCTGCGAGCCTGGAAGCAGCAGGGACTGGACCTGTATGTCTATTCTTCCGGTTCCATTGCCGCCCAGCAGCTGTTCTTCGGCTATAGCGATGCGGGGGATCTGACAGGCCTGCTCTCCGGTTATTTCGACACCACCTCCGGGCATAAACAGGAAGTAGACAGCTACCGCACGATTCAGCAGGCCATCGGTTTGCCGGCGGAACAATTGCTGTTCCTGTCGGATATAGAAGCAGAGCTTGATGCGGCCGCGGAAGCTGGATTCCAGACAATCCGACTGGACCGGGAAGGCAGTCAGGGGGAAAGCCAGCACCGGGTAGTGAGCTCGTTTGAAGAAATCGTCCTATAGGGCCGCACAACGGGGAATCGGAAAATGTAGGGTGCACTGAGCCTAAGGCGAACTGCACCATTCGAGCGCCGGTTCGGTGCAGTTCGCCCCAGGCTCAGTGCACCCTACGAACAGCGCCAAACGACGAATTTCTGGTTGCTGCCCAACACCTCTACCTTGCCAAACAGCTTGCCCAGTAATTTGTGGTAGCCCAGATGGCGATTACCGATCACCCGCAGTTCTCCGCCAGTGTTCAGCGCCTGTTTCGATTGCCGGAACAACCGCCGCGCCACGTGATCACCGACCACATGCCCTTCATGAAACGGCGGGTTGAGAAGGATCAGATCAAAACGCTCATCGTACTCGGCCAGGCCATCACCAAGATGAAAGTCGCAGGTGCTTTCCGGGCAATACCTGGCCACATTGTCACGGGCGCTTTGCAGGGCCAGCCAGGATTCGTCGCAGAACACCAGATGACTGCTCGGATGTGCCTGAAGCAGCGATAGCCCGATCACCCCGTTGCCGCAGCCAAGATCCGCCACCTTGGTCCCCGCTGACAGAGTGCCGGGAAGGTGCTCGAGGAAAAACCGCGCCCCGATATCCTGCTGCTGCTGGGCAAACACGCCCGCATGCACCGTCAACGGCCCCATGGGGCCCTCCACCGCGGTGGGGTACGGCGCCTCGGCCAGCCGCTCACCAGGCGCCACGGCACTGAACAAGCGGGCTTTTTTCCAGCCCAGCTCTGCCCGACCATTGCCCAGATACAGTTGCATCAACGGCACCAGCTGGCGAGGCAGGTGCTTGTCCATCCCCGACAGCCAGACCGGCGTGTCTTTTGCCAGCTGCTCACTCAGCCACTGCAACTGCCATTCCAGCAATGCCAATGACTTGGGAACCCGCATGATCACCTGATCCGGAGACTCCGGGAGAGGATCGAAGGGCCACAGATGCCTCCCCTCCTCCGGCAGCCCGTTCAGATCCCGGTTATGACAGCGGGCCCGCCGGGCCAGAAAAGAATCGCCGGTACTCACCACAGGCCCCTGCTGAAGTGAAGCCAATGCCAATGCTCCCTGCTGATCATTCACCACCAGCGTGGACGGCCCAAGCGCCCGCGCTTTCAAGGTATTCAGCAGGTAGAGATCCGCATTATCCCAGGCTTGCAGAGGGTCATTGCGGCGTCGGGGCCAGCGCTGCAGTGTCAATCGGCCCCAGGGGTGCTCAAAGGTTGTCATGCCGTTCCCGGTTGTGTCGTTCAGGCGGCGCATTCTGCCTGCCCTGCCCGTCGTTGACCAGAATCTGCGCAAACAGGCCGGCGACGGTTATTTAGGTATGGTATTTTGAAATTTCGCTGCTAGAATGCGCCAGCACAAGATCCGGAATATAGCTCAGCCTGGTAGAGCACTACGTTCGGGACGTAGGGGTCGCAGGTTCGAATCCTGCTATTCCGACCAATTCAGACCCTCGCCGAAGGGTCTACAAAAAAGGCCGCGAAAGCGGCCTTTTTTGTGTCTGCACATGGCAGGTTCAGTCCGCCAGTCGCGGATTCAGTGTGTAGCTCACCGTGATACTGGCCTTGTCCAGCACATGCCCTTCAAGGGCGGCCACAATCGCCGCTCCGCTCATGTCATCTGCCACCGGCAGCTTGTCCACATCCAGGGCATAGACAGTAAAGACGTAGCGATGAACGATACTGTCGTTCCAGGGCGGACAGGGGCCGTCATAACCGAAGTAGTTCCCCTCCATCTCACCATCGCCGGCGAACCAGCTGGTGTAGTCATTGAGACCATGTCGCAGCCCCTGGGGAGCAGACGGTCCCGACTTGCCCCGCGGGGTGATCCCCTCACAATGGCTGCCTTCCATGATTTCGCTCTGGTCTGCGGGAATATCGAAAAGGGTCCAGTGATAAAAATCCACCCGGGGCAAGTCCGCAGGCACCTCACGGTCTTCCTGGTTCACATCGTCCCCGGCGCTGGGCACATCCGGGTCGTGACAGATCACCGCGAAGGAACGGGTTCCTGCAGGCTCGCCTTTCCAGGCCAGATGAGGATTGATGTTGCTGGACAAGGCCACATGGTTGTCCGGGTCAATCACCGCAAAGGCAAACTTTTCAGCTATGGGAGCCTGATCGGTGAGACTGTTACTGACTAGCTCCATGGTAAGACTCCTTGGGTCCGGTTTTGCAGAGGCTCCAACCTTGCAGGTGCCGAGGAAAAATTCAACCGGCAATCCCTCATTCCGCTTCCTGTCACCCCGCCAAAGGGTGCTGGGAGAGAGGCCGATAGGTAGGAACCTCCCCCTGGATCAACTCACTCTGGTACAAACATAACTGGTCTACGGTCAACTGCCAGGCGCCGGTTTGCGTCGCAAGGGCCAGCCCCGGCTTCGCCAGGGTAATGTGCGGGCGAAAGGCGCGCTGTTCGCGATCAATGCCCTGTCGGCCAAGACATTCCCATAGCCCCTCATGCAGCGCGCTGAGCGCCTCTGAACAGGTAGCGGTCAGCGCCAGGAATGGCCCCTGCTCTGCGGGGAAGGGTTCACAACGATCAAAGGTCAGGTCAAAGGCCGCGAAGCGGTCGGCCAACGACCGTAATTCTGCAGACAGCCGGGCCACTCCAGCCGGGGTGCACTGCCCCAGAAAGGCCAACGTCATGTGCAGATTGGGTCGAGGGGTGGCACGCGGCAACCCCAGGGCAAGCTCCTTGCATTCCCGGGCCAGGGGCCCGGTCACCGGTACGCCGACAAAACAGCGCATCAAAAACCTCCTGTCTGATAGACCAGCCCTGTGGCATGGCTTCAAAGCGGTGACGGCGGTAGAATTGCGCCCCCGTTCGCCCAGCCAGTGTCAGCCATCAGCGAACGGCAGCCAATCTCGAGGTATCACTATGTCCGGTAAAGTCGGTTTCATCAGCCTGGGTTGCCCCAAGGCCCTGGTGGACTCTGAACGTATTCTGACCCAGCTTCGCACGGAAGGCTACGAGGTCACACCCAGTTACGACGATGCGGATGTGGTGGTGGTCAACACCTGTGGTTTTATCGACGATGCCAAGGCGGAGTCCCTGGAAACCATTGGTGAAGCCCTGAGCGAAAATGGCAAGGTCATTGTCACCGGTTGCATGGGCGTGGAAGAGGATACCATCCGCAAGGTGCATCCCTCGGTACTCTCTGTCACAGGCCCCCAGCAATATGAACAGGTGGTCAACGCGGTTCACCAGGTGGTGCCACCCAGCCAGAACCACGACCCCTTCCTGGACCTGGTGCCGCCACAGGGTATCAAGCTGACACCCCGTCACTACGCGTATCTGAAAATTTCCGAAGGCTGCAATCACAAGTGCAGTTTCTGCATTATCCCCAGCATGCGTGGCAAACTGGATTCACGGCCCATCGGCGATGTAATGGATGAGGCCGAACGACTGGTGAAATCCGGTGTTCAGGAGTTGCTGGTTATCAGCCAGGACACCAGCGCCTACGGAGTGGACCGCAAGTACCAGACCGGGTTCTGGCAAGGCATGCCGGTAAAGACCCGCATGCTGGAGATGTGTCAGGCGCTGGGCCAACTGGGTGCCTGGGTACGACTGCACTATGTGTACCCCTACCCGCATGTGGACGACATCATCCCGATGATGGCCGAAGGTCATATCCTGCCTTATCTGGATATTCCTTTTCAGCATGCCAGCCCCAGTGTTCTCAAGAACATGAAGCGCCCAGCCCATGCCGAAAACACCCTGGAACGCATTCGTCGCTGGCGGGAAATCTGCCCGGATATTACCCTGCGCAGCACCTTCATCACCGGCTTCCCCGGTGAAACCGACGCGGATTTCGAAATACTGCTGGACTGGCTGGAGGAGGCCCAGTTGGACCGTGTGGGTTGTTTCACCTACTCCCCGGTGGAAGGCGCGCCGGCCAACGCCCTGCCCGACCCGGTGGACCCGGACGTGGCGGAAGAGCGCCGCGAGCGGTTCATGAATGTGCAGGCACGCATCAGTGCTGCCAAGCTGCAAAAGAAAATCGGCCGTACCCTGGAAGTCCTGGTGGATGAAGTGGACGAGGAAGGCGCCATTGCCCGCTCCCAGGCGGATGCCCCGGAAATCGACGGGCTGGTCTATCTCAACGGGGAAAGCGATCTGAAACCTGGCCAGCGCCTGAAGGTCAATATCGAACACGCTGACGAGCACGACCTGTGGGGCACTCCCTTGCCGGCCAGCCAGTAATCCCGTGAACGACCAGCCTCTTAAAGGCGCCCTGCTACTGGTCCTTGGCGAGGGCCTGCTGGCGGTCATGGCCGCCATGATCAAGCACCTGTCCGATCACCTCGATACCGAGGTGATCGTGTTTGCCCGCAATCTGTTCGGCCTGCTGATTCTGATTCCGATCATTGCCTCCCGTGGCGGCTTCGGCCAGCTGCGCACCCGCTTTCTGCATCTGCACATGATCCGCGGCTTCACCGGCGTCACCGCCATGTTCTGCTTTTTCTACACCATCGGGCATATTGCCCTGGCGGAAGCCGTACTGGTGAAGATGACCGTGCCGTTTTTCCTGCCCATCGTGGCCTGGTTATGGCTGCGCGAAGTCATCAGTCTGCACACCTGGCTGGCCATCATCGGCGGGTTTGCCGGGGTTGCGGTGATCATGGATGTGGGCAGTGGCAGCGTGAACCCGGTGATGTGGGTGGCATTGGCCGGTGCCGCCATCATGAGCGTGGCCAAGGTGAGCATTCGGCGTATGGCGGTATCGGAACCGGCCCAGCGCGTGGTGTTTTACTTTGCCCTGTTCGCCACCCTGTTTTCCGCCCTGCCCCTGCCCTGGGCCAGCACCTTGCCTGTTGGCACGGATTATCTGTGGCTGTTCGGCATCGGCCTGGTGGCCACCGGCGGGCAATATGCCATGACCACCGCCTATCAAATCGCCCGTCCGGGCCAGGTAGGCGTCTACAACTATTCCTCCGTAGTCTGGGCCGCTCTGCTCGGCTGGATGTTCTGGGGAGAAACCCTGATCCTGACCACCCTCATTGGCACGCTGCTGATCGTCGCCGCCGGTGTCTGGAATCTGAAGAGTCGATAGGGTCTCTGCAGGCTGATTTCAGAACCATTAACGACGCACGGTATATTGGCCCGCAGGGAAGGACACTCGACCACAAAATCCCCTATCCTCATGGCTCGGCAAAACAACAAACGGGATTCCTGCATGCATACATTCAAACTCAGCCTGCTGTTGGTCAGCACCCTTCTTCTTTCCGGCTGTGACGGCCTGGCAAAATGGGCCTATGAAACCGGCCTGGGTCTGGAAAAAAGTCGTGCCGGCCTGACAGATCAGACCGTAGAGACCGCTGATGGCATTCAATGGCACCTGCTGCGCAGTGAAGGCCAGCTGGACAAACCGGTGGTGCTGTTGATCCACGGCTTTGGCGCCGATTCCAGTAACTGGGTGCGCTTTGTCAACGAACTGGAGGGCGACTTCCACTTTGTGGTGCCGGACCTGCCGGGCCACGGTGAAACCACCCGCACTACCACTCTGGACTACACCATGGCCGCACAGGCCGAGCGTCTGGTTAACCTGATGGAAACCCTGGAAATTCCGGCTTATCACGTGGCCGGCAATTCCATGGGCGGCGCCATCACCCTGGCGCTGGCGCAGGCAGCACCGCAGCGGGTGCTTTCCATGGGGCTGGTGGATTCCGCCGGCCTGACCCGCCAGACGGAGGAATTCAAGGCTATACTCGCCTCCAGTGACAGCAATCCCCTGATCCCTCGTAGCCCTGAACAGTTCCACACCACGCTCAAATGGGCCATGGAAGATGCCCCCTATATTCCCGAATTCTTTATCGACATCATGGGCGCAAAGAAGGCCGAGAATGCCCCGGTGGCGGACAAGATCTGGCAAGACATGGACACGGACCCGGGCATGAGCCTTGAGGGCACCGGTACACTGGCGACCCTGAATCAGCCGGCGCTGATTCTCTGGGGCCGTGAAGACCGACTGCTGGGCGTGGACAACGTGGAGGCGTTCCTGGAAGCGTTACCCCGCGCTCGGGCAGTGATTCTGGATGGCATTGGTCATGTGCCCATGGCAGAAGCGCCCACCAAAAGTGCCGATGCGTTCCGGGTGTTCTGGCGCGAAGCCCAGTCGGAATCCTGATCTGATCCGCACGGGGAGCCCGCCTGAAAAACTGAGCCGGGAAAAGTCATTCAGAGGCTCCCTTTGACGGGACCCGCCGCTGCTCTGGCGGGGTCCAGTCAAAGGGCACCTGATAACTCATCAGAAAGCCCCCCAGGGTAATCAATACCCGGGAGATGCCGATATAGGAATCGGGAATACTGATTCGCTCTTCCCGGAACCGCTGCATCAGCTCGCCCATGGCGGCCACCGGCCCCTGCTGATTGACCTTGTCAGTCAGCACAAAGAGTGCCAGCTCTTTCAGTGTTTCCGGGCTCCCGCCTTTAAAACCGGCCTGAACAAAGAGTTCGCCAATATCCACCTCGCCCTCAAAGCCCATCAGACCGTAAAGCAGTCGTGAGTAGCGACGGACCTGATCCGGCGTCAGCACCCCGATGGCACCGAAATCCAGTATCACTACCTGACCCTGATCGTTGACCAGAAAATTGCCCGGGTGCGGATCTGCCTGGTAGACCCCGAAACGGGTCACCTGCTGCAAGTAACTGGTCAACAGTACCGAGAGCAGATCTTCTGCCTGTTCCGGATTCGCATCCAGATGGTTGCGCAATCGCTGGCCCTGCTCCCAGCTGGTAACCAGAATCCGTTCCGAGCACAGCCCATCGATCAAATCAGGAATACGGATACGGTCATGATGGGGCTGGCGCGAAAAGCGCCGGGTATTGGCCGCCTCGTTACGAAAATCCAATTCCATGGCGGTCATAATCAACAGTTGCTCGATGGCTTGTTTGAGATCGAACTCACGGAATCGGGGCGCCGCAATCGCTGCCAGAACCTGAAATACCTTTGCATCCTGCTCGAACAGCTTGCTGACACCGGGCAGGCGCACTTTCACGGCCACATCCGTGCCATCCTCGAGGCGTGCGCGATGCACCTGGGCTATGGATGCGACCGCCACCGGGGTTTCTTCAATCCAGCGAAACCGCTCACGCCAGTCCCGGCCCCAGGATTTCCTCAACACCTTTTCGATGCGTGCAAAGGAAACCGGCGCCGCGTCATTCTGCAACGCCTGGAACGCTTCAATATATTCCTGCGGCAGCACGTCCGGTCGGCAACTGAAGAACTGGGCCGCCTTGACCCAGAACGCACCATTACGACGACACAGAGCCGCCAGAATATCTGCGCCCCGGCAATGCCGTTGATGTCGGTCGTCCTTGCCAACCCCCCCGGCATAGACAGCCGCCACACGAGACATGGCTGTCAGGGCACGTAAATAACGGGTTCTTCCGGCGGCGAGACCACTGACACCGGCAATACTTTCTCTCATCATCTGGGTGTAATCGTTATGGTTATTCATCCAGAAACTGTCTGCCCATAGTATGCCTGCATAATACGGCTTGAATCCCGCCGGGCTTGACCTTACTGTTTCTAGCTTTGCCGCTGGTGAGCGATTATGTCAGGAACAGTTATACGCGCCGGAGAGCCGCATACCATTCGCACTCGCGGCATCACCCTGCTGCGTTCCGGCCACCGGAAAATCCGCCGCCTGAAACGTGCCAATCACACACCGTCCATTCATGGCAACAAGGTCTGGAACTCCAGCTTCCTGATCATGGACCATCTGACGCGACGAAAAGTGTCCGCCGATGAGCACATGATGGATATCGGTTGCGGCTGGGGGCCTCTGTCGATCTTTGCCGCCAAACGTTTCGGCTGCCGGGTCACCGCTGTGGATGCGGACCCGGACGTTTTCCCCTATCTGGATTTGCATGCCCAGATCAACAAGGTCCAGATAACCCGGCAGCAGGATCGCTTTGAAAAACTGACTAAAAAACGGCTGGCGGACGTGGATATTATCGCTGGCGCCGATATCTGCTTCTGGGATGAACTGACCCCGGTGCTCTTCAACCTGATACGCCGGGGACTGCGCAGCGGGGTCAAGCAGGTAATCATTGCCGACCCGGGACGTTCGCCCTTCTATGCCCTGGCAGAAAAGTGTGAGAATGCGGGGATGGACGCCCGTGTGGTGGAGCGCCGCACCAAAACCCCGAAATCCCTGTCAGCCGACCTGTTGATCATCAACAATTGATTTTTTGCCCATCGCCACCATGTTGTTTCCACGCTGAATGGAAGTGACAACACTATGAGCCAAGACAACACCAATACTGTTGAGCAATCCTCGGGCAGCCTGGCGTTGCCCGACCAGCTGAAACCCCAGCGAATATACCTGATCCCCGTGCAGCATCGCCCCTTTATGCCCGGGCTGGTGCAACCGGTCATGCTGGACAAGGAACGCTGGCAAGCCACCCTGGAACGGGTGAGCCAGACACCCCACCAGTCTCTGGGCCTGGTCTACGTGGGTGACAAGGACCCGAATACGGTCACCCAGGAGGATTTCCCGGAATACGGGTGCCTGGTCAAGGTCCATGCCCTCAATGAGGAGAACGGCCAGTTCCAGATGGTGGCCCAGGGCACCACTCGATTCCGAATTGAGCACTGGCTGAACCGCAAGCGGCCTTTCATGACCGAGGTCAGCTACCCGGAACCCCGCGCCGAGGCGGATGAAACCATCCGCGCCTTTGGCATGGCCATCATCAATACCATTCGTGAACTGCTGCCGTTGAACCCTCTCTACAATGAGGGGCTGAGGCACTATCTGCAGAACTTTTCCCCCAGCGAACCGTCACCGCTTACCGACTTTGCCGCAGCGCTGACCAGTGCCAATGGTTCGGAGCTCCAGGCCATTCTGGAAACCGTGCCATTGAAACCACGCATGGAAAAAGTGCTCACCCTGGTGAAAAAAGAACTGGAAGTCGCTCGCCTGCAAAGCCAGATCTCCGAAGAGGTGAACGAGAAAGTCAGTCAGCACCAGCGTGAGTTTTTCCTGCGCGAGCAGCTTAAGATCATCCAGCGTGAATTGGGCCTGAGCAAGGACGACAAAACCGCCGAAGCCGAGGAGTTCCGTGAGCGCATGAGCGCGCTGGCTCCCCCGGAACCGGTACAGAAGCGATTTGAGGACGAGTTACAGAAACTATCGGTGCTGGAAACCGGCTCCCCGGAATATGGCGTTACCCGCAACTACCTGGACTGGCTCACCAGTGTGCCCTGGGGGCAGTACAGTGACGACAACCTGGATCTGCAACACGCCCGCCGCATTCTCGAAGCGCACCACAGTGGTCTGGATGATGTAAAGGACCGTATTGTCGAGTTCCTGGCCGTCGGCGCCCTGCGTGGTGAAGTGAAAGGCTCCATCATTCTGCTGGTGGGCCCGCCTGGTGTGGGCAAGACCAGTATCGGCAAATCCGTAGCCGATGCCCTCGGTCGGCAGTTCTATCGTTTCAGTCTTGGCGGTATGCGCGATGAGGCCGAGATCAAGGGCCACCGGCGCACCTACATCGGTGCCATGCCCGGCAAACTGGTGCAGGCACTCAAGGAAGCCGGCACCGCCAATCCGGTGATCATGCTCGACGAGGTGGACAAACTGGGCCAGTCTTTTCAGGGTGACCCGGCCTCGGCCCTGCTGGAAGTCCTGGATCCCGAACAGAACCAGGACTTTCTCGACCACTACCTGGATGAACGGCTGGACCTGAGCCACGCCCTGTTTATCTGTACTGCCAACACGCTGGACAGTATTCCGGGGCCGTTGCTGGATCGCATGGAAGTGATCCGTCTGTCCGGTTACATCACCGAAGAGAAGGTGCAAATTGCTCGCCAGCATCTGTGGCCCCGGGCCCTTGAATGTGCCGGCGTAAAATCGGGACAACTTCGCATCAGCGACAGTGCACTTCGGCAAATTGTCGAGGGCTACGCACGCGAAGCCGGGGTTCGAAACCTGGAGAAGCAGCTCAACAAGATTATCCGCAAGGCAGCCGTCAAACTGCTCGCCGGTGAAAAGAAACTGAGTATCTCCGGCAAGAACCTGGCGGATTTTCTGGGCCAGCCCTACTTCCAGACGGAAAAAACCCAACGTGGTGTCGGAGTGGTCACCGGGCTCGCCTGGACCTCCATGGGCGGCGCCACCCTCTCGGTGGAAGCCAGCCTGGTCCACAGCAAACAGCGCGGTTTCAAACTCACCGGCCAGCTGGGCGATGTGATGAAGGAGTCCGCGGAGATTGCCTATAGTTACGTGGCCAGCCATCTGAAGGAATACGGTCTCAGCGAGGAGCAGCTGGATGAGGCCTTCATTCACCTTCATGTGCCGGAGGGAGCCACTCCCAAGGATGGCCCCAGTGCAGGCATTACCATGGCCACTGCCCTGCTGTCTCTGTTACTGAAAAAGCGTCTGCCCCGCAAGGTCGCCATGACCGGCGAGCTGACCCTCACCGGTCAGGTACTGGCCGTGGGAGGCATCCGCGAGAAAGTCATCGCCGCCCGGCGGGTGGGTATCCGTGAGGTAATCCTTCCGGACGCTTGCCAACGTGATTTCAATGAGCTGCCCCAGTATCTGAAAGCCGGCCTCACCGTGCACTTCGCCAGCCGATATGACGACGTGTTTGCGATTCTCTGGGGAAAATAAGTGGCGAGAAGCGAGTAATGCATAGCGAAAGGCAAAACCGGGCCGGTGCTTCGTCACTCGACACTTGCGACTCCCTACGGCGAATTGCCTCATGAGTTCCCTCGCCGACAAACCCTACTATATTGTGCCCACCTGCCATGAGCGGGTCGGCACAATATACCGGGATGATCATGTTCTGCTGATCAACAAACCAGCCTATCTGTTGAGTGTGCCCGGGCGGGCACCGGAAAATAAGGATTGTGCGGTTAGACGGCTGGCGATCAAGGATCCGGATATACGACTGGTACACCGGTTGGATCTGGATACCTCCGGCATCATGGTGTTCGCCCTGACCCGTCAGGCACAAAGCCAACTGAGCCGACTGTTTCAGCAAAGGACCGTCAAGAAACGTTATCAGGCAGTAGTACACGGTCTGGTCGAAAAGGATCAGGGAAGCATCGAATTGCCATTGATCGCGGATTGGCCCAACCGTCCGCTGCAGAAAGTCTGCTACGAGACCGGTAAGCCCGCCCTGACCCATTACCAGGTGCTGGAACGGGACGAAGTCCACAACCGCACGCGGCTGGCGTTAAGTCCGGTCACCGGCCGCAGCCATCAACTGCGTATTCACTGCCGGGAGCTTGGCCACCCCATCATCGGCTGCGACATGTATGCGCCGCCGGAGGTTGAAGCACTAAGCCCGAGATTGCTGCTGCACGCCCAGTGGCTGGCCTTCAACCACCCGCTGACCGGGCTCTGGCAGGAATTCACCTCGCCCTGCCCGTTCTGAGGCGACCCAATCGGTGCACCCTACGCATAGCTCCTGCGGTTAATCCCAATCGTCGCCGTAGTCGTGGAGCAGCTCTTCGCCGGGCTTGATGGACTTGAGGGCCACCACGGTCAGGTCGTCATAGTAAGCTACGTTGGGCTTCTTGCCGTGGTTGATGAAACGCAGATCGCACAGCACCCGGTAGCGCTCATTGCCCTCGTCATCCAGCGATAACACATAGGGGCCATCTTTTTTGGCAGGCTTGGTTTTACACAGACCCAGCTCGGTCCCCTTCTTGATAGGCAGGCTGGCAAAGAGGCCTCGGCCATGGACTGCGCTTCGGCGCACTTCCAGTAAATCGTCACGCAGGTAGGGTTTTGGCATTTTTTTGCACTTTACGTTGATAACACGGCCATGGCATCTTGCCAGAAAAGCGCTAACAGTTGAAAAATTCGATGCAAGGGATGCATGTCATGGGTTTTGCGGATTTTCCATTTGAGTCACGTTTCGTCACGCTGAATGGGCATCGCCTGCATTACATCGATGAAGGTGAAGGACCGCTTATTCTGTTCATCCATGGCAACCCCACATCCAGTTATCTGTGGCGTAATGTCATCAAACCCCTGCGCGGCAAATACCGCTGTATTGCCCTGGACCTGATCGGTTTCGGCAAAAGTGACCAGCCCGACCTGGATTACCGCTTTCTCACCCATTACCAGTACCTGGAAGAGTTCGTTGCCGCCCTGGCACTCACCGATATCACCCTGGTTCTGCACGATTGGGGCGGTCCGCTGGGCTTCCGTTTGGCTCAACAGCATCCCGGGAAGGTCAGCCGTCTGTGTTTTATGGAAACCTTCCCGTTCACCTTTGACTGGGATGAATTCCCCCTGCCCTTGCGGCCCGTTTTCTTTGCCTTTCGGCAGGAACGGCTGGGCCGGTTTCTGATCATCAACCGTAACCTGTTTGTCAGGATGGTGCTGCCCTTCGGGGTTATCCGCCATCTGCCACGCAGTGTCAGACGTATCTATCAACGTCCTTTTCGTCAGCGCGAGTCCCGCTATCCGGTGTATGTCTGGCCCAACCAGTTGCCGATCAATGATCGTCAGGATGAAACCTGGCAAGCCATCGAGCAGATTGAAAAGGGCCTCAGACGCATGTCGCAGCCCATGCTTTTATTGCGTTTTCGCCCTGGCGCAGTACTCGGCCCGGCTCGAATCCGTTGGTTGCTGGACCAGATCCCCAATCTGGATATTTCCGATTGCGGACGCGGACTACACTATGTGCAGGAAGATAACCCCAAGGCCATCGCCGAGGCGATCGGGCAATGGCTTCAACCCCCTGCACAAACTGACACTGGGCAATCGCCCGCGTCAGCCGCTCACCGCATTTATCAGTCCGATGATTATGCGGATTCACTAACCTGGTACTACGGTGAAAGCGGTTACGGCAACGCCCTGGTCGCCGAGTCGCCTCATGGCTTGATCCATTTCGATTTCTGTGACCACAAGGACGACGCTGTGACCAGATTGAAGCAGCGCTTTCCGGATGCGTGCCTTAACGAGCAGCCGACCCCTGCACTGCTCTCGGCCCTGGAAAACCCGGGCACCTCGCACGCCCCATTGCATCTGTGCGGAAGCTCATTCCAGCGTCAGGTTTGGCACGCCTTGCTCGACATCCCCGCCGGCAGCACCCGGCACTATGGTGACATTGCCCGGCAAATAGGCAGCCAGGCGCGGGCTGTCGGGCAAGCGGTGGGCAAGAACCGCCTGGCAATACTGGTACCTTGCCACCGGGTTACCCGTGCCGATGGTAGTGCGGGCGGCTTTTACTGGGGCGCAGAGTTGAAACAGCAATTACTGGAGCAGGAGCGAACCACAGCAGGACATACCCCATGAGAATCCCTGATACCGGCAAACGGCCGCCCCAAAGAAAGGTATATCGATCCGCACCATCGGGAGAGGCTGATGTCATGCCTGCAATCCGGCCAAATATCATCTGCTGCAGGCCTGCAGGTATCAGCCGGTTTTACCGGCTTCGGGCTGATGCTGGCTCCCGGCACCATGGGAAATTTCCCTGTTTGGCCTTATCATCTTCCCCGGAAGCGCCGGCTGGGCAGGCTGGCTTATGTTTGTATCCCGCCGTTTTCTGCGGGAATGGGAGTAACTGAACAATGAAATGTCGCCGTTTGATCACGGTTTCCGTCCTCACCGCCGGTCTGCTGGCCTGCGCCACCTCACCACTGGGACGCAACCAGTTCCTGCTGATGCCAGCGGACCAGATGGATGAGATGGGGAGCACCGCCTACGCCCAGATGAAGCAAGAAAAGCCCCAGAGCAAGAACAGCCGTGAAGTGAATTATGTCCTTTGCGTCAGCAATGCCATCACCAGCACCCTGGATGGGAATCAGCAGTGGGAAGTGACCGTATTCCAGGAAGACAGTGCCAATGCCTTTGCCCTGCCTGGTGGCAAGATCGGCGTTCATACCGGGCTGCTGAAAGTGGCCGATAACCAGAGTCAGCTTGCGGCTGTGATCGGCCATGAGATTGGTCATGTGCAAGCGCAGCACTCCAACGAGCGCATGTCCCTGCAATATGCTACCCAAAGTGGCATGCAGCTATTGGGCGCCCTGGCGGGCCAGGACAGCGCCGCTAAACAGGGAATAATGGCAGCCCTGGGTGTGGGCGCAGAATACGGTCTCGCCCTGCCCTTCAGCCGCAAGCATGAAGCCGAAGCCGATATCATTGGCCTGCAGCTGATGGCCCAGGCCGGCTTCGATCCCCGTGAGAGCGTGGGCCTGTGGCAGAACATGGCCGCGGCCAATGGGGGGAGCGAGCCACCGGAATTCATGTCCACTCACCCGTCCAATTCCACCCGGATTGAAGGTCTGCGCGCGCGTATACCGGAAGTGATGCCGCTGTATCAGCAGGCCCAGGCTGCGGGTCGTAAACCGCAGTGTGGGTGAGGAAAGCAATTACCCGTTAACAGTGAATAGCGCGCGGGACAGGTTAACTCTGTCCTGAAATGCAAAAGGCCGCGTCCAGACTTTGGGCGCGGCCTTTTTGCTTTCGGGCTATTGAATCGCCTTACTCGTGTTACAACTTTGAACTTGCCACTTTTAACTGTAGTAAGCGTTATCCGTGACAGAGTGGTCGGTCTTGTCGCGGACACCGGTCAGGTCCGGCACGCGTTCTTTGAGTGTCTTCTCCACGCCATCTCGCAGGGTTACGTCGACCACAGAGCAACCCTGGCAGCCGCCACCGAACTCCAGCACCGCCACGTTATCCTCGGTCAGCTCCAGCAGCTGGACGCTGCCGCCGTGGGCCGCCAGGTTGGGGTTGATCTCGGCATACAGCACGTAATTGATCTTCTCTTCGATGCTGGCATCTTCACTGATGTCCGGCACCCGGGATTTCGGGGCGCGGAAGGTGAGCTGACCGCCCATGCTGTCTTTCTTGTAGTCGATCACCGCATCTTCCAGGTAGCGCACGCTCTTGCCTTCCACCCAGGCATGAAAGCCCTCGTAGTCATAGCGAACGTCGCTCTCTTCCTGCTCACCCTCCGGGCAGTAAGCCATGCAGCACTCCGCATGGGGGGTACCCGGACGCTCTACAAAAATGCGCACGCCGATATTGCCCTGATCCTGCTTGCCCAACAGGTCACGCAAGTAGTCCTGGGCGGTTTCGGTAATGTTGATCAACTGCTCTGCCATCATGATTCCTGTTCGGGATGAATGGCCACCTGGGGGTGGTAATGCTTTCCTGACTATTTTAGTCAGGTACTCCCCAGTTGCAATGGTGCCGTTGTGAAGCGAATTCAACCCTGCCTTTCTGCGCTGTTACCCGGGCCCCGGCAAGCGTACAATAGATGCCAGTAGCATCAACGTTTAGCCCAACGCCAAAACGCAGGATTTTCCATGTCCGAGCAACATCACAACCCCGCCAATCAGGACAAGAAACCCACCCTGATTCAGACCATCAGCAGTATTCTGGCCGCCTTGTTCGGGGTCCAGAGCGCCAAAAACCGCGAGCGCGACTTTACCAAGGGCGATGCCGGGAACTATATCGGTGTCTATGTGCTGCTGGTTCTGGCACTGGTCATCGGCATGGTGGTCACGGTCAATATGGTGCTGGACGCCGCCGCAAAGTAAGCCCTTCTAATGGCCCGCCGTTATAGCGATATGCCAAGATATTTCTTTTCACTATAAGGGCGCTTTGTTAGAGTGCCGCTCTCCCTCCCCCGAGGGAGGCGCTTACCTGTTGAATTCTAACCCGAATCTGTGATTTGCCATGGATTCGGGTTCAAGCATAAAGGACGGTGAATCGGTCCCATGTACGTCTATCAGGAACATGACCAGCGATTGCTGGAAGAGCGGGTTGCGCAGTATCGCGACCAGACCCGTCGTTATCTGGCTGGAGAACTGAGCGAAGACGAGTTTCTCGCCCTGCGTCTCCAGAACGGCCTCTATATTCAGCGTTATGCGCCGATGCTGCGCATATCCGTTCCTTATGGCTTACTGGCGAGCCGTCAGTTGCGCCGTCTGGCTCATATTGTGCGCACCTATGACAAGGGCTTCTGCCACGTCAGCACCCGTCAGAACATTCAGCTGAACTGGCCGTCCGTAGAGGAAGTGCCGGACATTCTTGCCGAGCTGGCCGAGGTGCAGATGCACGCCATCCAAACCAGCGGCAACTGTATCCGTAACATCACCACCGATGAATTCGCCGGTGTGAACCCGAAGGAAATTGAAGATCCTCGCCCCTGGTGTGAAATCATTCGCCAGTGGTCCACGTTCAATCCGGAGTTCGCCTACCTGCCACGGAAGTTCAAGATTGCCGTGAATGCGGTGCCCGATGCGGACCCGGCCCTGATTGGCGTTCACGACATCGGTGTCCAACTGGTTCACGGTGCCGACGGAGAGACCGGCTTCCAGGTTTGGGCCGGTGGTGGCCTAGGCCGTACCCCGATGACGGGCTCGCTGATCGGCGAGTTTGTTCCCTGGCAGGATCTGCTGCCCTACCTGGAATCCATCCTGCGGGTGTACAACAAGTACGGTAACCGGGACAACAAGTACAAGGCGCGCATCAAGATCCTGGTGAAAGCCCTGGGTGCCGACAAGTATCGGGAACTGGTAGAACAGGAGTTCGCCGAGCTGAAAGATGGCCCCATGACGCTGACCCGGGAAGAAGTGGAGCGCATCCAGTCCTGCTTTACCGCTCCGGCCTACCAGGCAGTGGACACTGCAGCCCTGGACAGCAAACTGGCCGAAGACAAGGCATTCAATCGTTGGTATCACACCAACACCCGTGCGCACAAACAGGCCGGTTACCGTGCGGTGACCCTGACCCTGAAGAAAACCGGTCGGATTCCCGGCGATATCAGCGATGAGCAGCTGGAAGCCGTCGCCGACCTGGCAGACCAGTACAGCTTCGGGGTGCTGCGTAACAGCCATCAGCAGAACATGGTGCTGGCGGATGTGGCTGCCTCGGATCTCTACGACCTGTGGAAAGCCCTGGATGCCCTGGGTTTCGCCACCCCCAACCTGGGTCTGATCACCGATATCGTCGCCTGCCCCGGCGGCGATCTGTGCGCCCTGGCCAACGCCAAATCCATTCCAGTGGCGGAATCCATCCAGCGTCGCTTCGACAATATGGATTATGTTCACGATCTCGGCCCCATTGACCTGAACATCTCCGGTTGTATGAACGCCTGTGGTCATCACCACATTGGTCACATCGGCATTCTCGGCGTGGACAAGAAAGGCAAGGAGTTTTACCAGATCACCCTGGGCGGTCGTGGTGACAGGGAATCCCGGGTGGGTGAGAAACTGGGCCCGTCCTTCGAGTCTGACCAGATCACCGATGTGGTAGAAAACATCATCAAGCTCTACGTGGAAAAACGCCTCGAAAACGAGCCGTTCATCGACACCTACGAGCGGATTGGCATGGAACCGTTCAAGGAGCGCATCTATGGGTAAGCTGATCATCGATGGCGCCATCGTGGACAACCAGTGGCAGCGTCTGGAAACAGATGCGCTGGAAAATGGCGTCCCGGCACAGGGCAAGATCATTGTGCCGCTGGCCTACTGGCAGGAAAATCGCGAAGCCCTGATCGCTCGTGGCGACGTGGCGGTTTGGCTGGCCCCCGGCGAGGAGCCGAAAGACCTTGAAGACGATCTTGCCGCTTTGCCGCTGGTGGCAATCCACTTCCCTGCCTTCAAGGACGGACGCGGCTACTCCTACGCCCGGGAGCTGCGTACCCGCTACAAATTTGACGGTGAGGTGCGCGCCACTGGCGACGTACTCCGTGACCAGCTGTTCTACATGACCCGTTGCGGATTCAATGCCTTCGAGGTTCGTGCAGATCGCAATATTGAAGAAGCACTACAAGGCCTCAAGGACTTCAGTGTCACCTACCAGGCTGACGTGAACGACCCGAGACCAATTTATCGACGTGCCTGATCAGGCTCTGACGGTAGATTCTGAAACGCCGCTGGTTACAACCAGCGGCGTTTTCGCATCCAGACACCCACTCCAAGGGCAATCACTGCGACACCGGAACAGAACCACCAGAACGCATTGGGATCCTCGACACCGGGCAAACCGCCCACGTTGATGCCGAACAGACCGGTGAGAAACCCCAACGGCAAAAATAAAGCCGAAATAATTGCCAACAGATACATGCGATCATTGATCGCCTCGTTCTGTACCGAGAACACTTCTTCCTGAAGCAGCGTGGCATGCTCTCTTGCCGCATCCAGATCTTCCAGCAAGCGCTGCAGCCTGTCCGTGGCTTCACGGATCAACAGGGTATCGGCTGCCGCAAAGAGACTTTCGTTCTGCAGCTTGATCAGAGCTTCCCGCTGTGGCGCCAGGTATCGCCGCAGGGTAATCGCCCGGCGACGCAGCAAACTCAAATGTGACGTCAGGCTGGCGGTGGGCGATTCCTCCAGTTGCTGGGCACAGGCCTCCACCTCCAGCTCAAGATTCTCAATGACCTCTTCCATTCGCCAGATAAGTTGGTCGATCAACTCTGCCACCAGCGCACTAATGGATTCCGGCCCTTGCTGACTGTCCAGAGTCTTCCGGACCGCCTCGACACTGAGCAAGGTGCGCTTCTGTGTGCTGATCAATCCTCCCGGTGACACCCACATGCGCAAAGCAATCATGTCCTCCGGCCGTGCCCCCGGGTTAAGATTCACACCCCGCAGATACACCAACACCCCCCCGGCGACTTCCGATGCCCGGGGACGGGTTTCCGCGGCGGTCAGGGCATCTATGACGGCTTGGGGAACGGCTTCGTTCTGCAGCCACTGCTCGCTCTCTTCCCGGGTATAATCCAGGTGAACCCAGTAGCCCGTGGTGTCAGCCAGTTGCTGCTGGGGGTCCAGTGGCTGTGCGCCCCCGTTTCCGGTCAACTGAAGTGCAATTTTCAGCCAGTTGTTGTCACTCATTGCGGCCTATGCCCCTGTGTTCTGTTACCCATAGAATGCGTGAGCAGATTTCGTCAGACAAATAAAAAAGCGCGGTAATCCGCGCTTTTTTACTTTCACTGGCACCACATCAATGAATCAAGGCAACCGCACCACGACACGCCCCTGAACACCGCCCTGAAGGATTTTTTCCACCCAGGCATTGACGCCATCAAGCGCTACCTCATCCGCTTCCAGCAAGGCCAGATCCGCGGGCATCCATTCGTCCGCAAGCAACTGCCACATCTGCTGCTTTATCTCGCAGGGCAGCTCAACACTGTCCACACCCAGCAGGTTCACGCCGCGCAGGATAAACGGTAATACGGTCATTTCCAGCTTGGGGGACGCCGCCAGACCACAGCAGGCGGCAGAGCCACCATACTTCAGGCTTTTCAGTGCCGTGGTCAGCATGTCACCACCGGCACAATCCACGGCCCCGGCCCATTGTTCTTTGAGCATGGGCTTGCCGGTATTTTCCAGAAAACGGTCGCGGTCAATCACCTCACTGGCGCCCAGGGACTGAAGCCACTGATGGGATGCCTGTTTGCCACTGACGGCGCTGACGGAAAAGCCCAGCTTGGCCAGGATGGCCACAGTGATGCTCCCCACACCACCGGTGGCACCGGTTACCAACACCGGGCCCTGGTCCGGATTGAGGCCGGTATCGAGCAAGGATTCCACGCACAGGGCTGCGGTCAGTCCAGCGGTGCCCAGCACCATGGCATCACGGGGAGCCAGACCTTCGGGCAAAGGAACCAACCACTCGGCCGGTACACGGATATACTGGCCGTAACCTCCATCCGTATTCATGCCCAGGTCATAACCGGTGCAGATTACGGCATCACCCACACTGAATGGGCCGTCAGAGGTTTCCTCCACCACACCCACCGCGTCAATCCCCGGCGTGTGAGGGAACTGGCGGGTGACGCCCTTGTTGCCGGTGGCGGAGAGGGCATCCTTGTAGTTCAGGGATGACCAGTGCACCCGCACCAGCACACCCTCCTCCCCAAGATCGGCCAGTTCGCGTTCTTCAACCGCGTTTTCATAGCCGTTCTCGGTTTCACGGGTCAGCAGGGCTTGGAAACTCATGGTCGACTCCTTTGCGTTGCGAGAGACGGGGAGCGAGCAGCGAAAACCTGACTTTTTCCGACTTCCGGGTTTTGGTTTTCGAAACTCGCTGCTCGTCTCTCGTGACTGTCGGGTTATCGCGCCGCCAGCGACGCTCCTACAACAAGGGATAACTCGCTAAGGCTAAGCGTTAATGAATCTGGCGCTGACTGCCACGGTGCCAGAATTTCTCCACAGCACGTTGCAGGCTGCTCTCCAGGGAGAATCCAAGTCGCTCTCCCAGCTTGCGCTTGGCTTCCCACTGTACCTGATAGAGTGCATGGGAACTCTGCCGCAGTTGCAACAATTCATCACTGGTCATGATCTCATCGACCAGGCCCAGCTCCTTGGCCTGAGAACCGAACCAGTGCTCGCCGGTGGCCACCTTGTCCAGATCCAGACCACGGCGGTTATCGCGGACAAAGGACTTGAACAGCTGGTGAGTCTCTTCCAGTTCTTCCTGGAACTTGGCGCGGCCTTTTTCGGTATTTTCCCCCAGCATGGTCATGGTCCGCTTGTATTCACCAGCGGTCATCAACTCCACGTCGATATCGTTTTTCTTCAACAACCGGTGGAAGTTGGGAATCTGGGCAACCACGCCAATGGAACCGATGACGGCGAATGGCGCAGCGACAATGCGGTCAGCAATGCAGGCCATCATGTAACCGCCACTGGCAGCCACCTCGTCAACGGTGACCGTCAGTTTGATGCCACTATTGCGGATACGGCGTAATTGCGACGCGGCCAATCCATAGCTGTGTACCAGCCCACCCGGGCTCTGCAGCCGTACCAGCACCTCATCATTCTGGGTCGCAACCTGCAGCACTGCACTGATTTCACGGCGCAGATGATCCACCGCACTGGCCTGCACATCGCCATCAAAATCCAGTACAAACAGACGCGGCTCCACCTTGTCTTCCGTTCCGGCCTTTTTCTTCTGCTTGGCCTCCAGCTTCTCTTGTTTGCGCTTTGCCTTGTGCGCTTTCTTGCGCTGGGCCTCGGGGAGAATCTCTGCCTCCAGGGAATCCTTCAGGTCCTCGAATTCCTCATTGAGGTGACGCACCTTCAGCTCCCCGTCCTGGCCGGCCTTTTGCCGGCCACGGGACGCGGTGGCGGCGATGCCGCCGATCACAAACAAGATTGCCACCACCAGGGTGGCAACCTTGGCCAGAAACATGCCGTATTCGGATAAAAACGCGATCACTGGTTACCTGCTTGTCCGTGGGATTGGCACCTGCCCAATATCGACAGATGAAAAGAAGTGGGGTGATTCTACCTAACAGAGCCCCAATGGGGTATGGCAGTCACCACAGGGAGGGCCTGTGGTGACGGAAAACCTCAATCCCAGCCGGAGATGGCCTGCTGGGCACTGCCGTTCATGGGGCGAGCGACCAATCCAGTGGGGCCTGCATTGACCTCAAACAAGGCCCCTTCAGCCATGGGCAAATAGGCGGCACTGCCATAGCTGGCATCGACCAGCAGGCTCCAGCCCTCTCGCGCCATTTCCCAGACATCAATGCCCACCGGGTCACGATGGAGACTGTAGACGGTTCGATCACGGGAGCGTTCATCTTCCAGGGCATAGTATCTGCCTGAGATGCGATCCAGTTGATAGCCCGGCTGCAGGCCCAGCAGGCTGAATGGCATCTTCCACTTGATGATGCGGGCATCCAGTTGCCATTGATCGCCTTTCAGGCGGAAATCTTCGGTGGTTCCGTCCGTGCGGGTCACGGTGGCGATAAAGGATTGATCACCTGACTGGCGGAAGCTCACTGTGGCTACGGAGACTTCCTGGGCGTATTCCCGATAACCGTAGATATTCAGGGCAAACAGGCTGAGATAAATGGCCAGCCCCACCATTAGCAGGCCGGCTGTGCCTTTGAGCCATTGCAGCAGCCATTGCTGTCGCAGCAGCACCCAGGCGCCCAGCAATACGAACACCAGGCTGAAAATAAAAATTACCAGAGGCGCGAGTGTGTAATTCATTGATTCTATCCCTTATTGGAAGCGCGCTACCCAATGGTCAATCAGTGTCCGGGCAATACTGCCCGGGGGCGGTATCATCGGCAATGACTGGTAGTGGAACCAGTCCGCCGCGACAATTTCGTCATCATCAATGCAGATTTCCCCGCCGGCATAATCCGCATGGAATCCCAACATGAGGGAGTGAGGAAACGGCCAGGACTGACTGCTCAGATATTGCAGGTTGGTCACCTCGATACCGCTCTCTTCCCGGACTTCCCGGGCCAGAGCCTGCTCAGCGGACTCCCCGGCTTCCATGAAACCGGCCAAACAGGAATACATGCCCTCCGGGAAGCGTGTCGAACGCCCCAACAGGGCATGTTCCCCGCGCGTCACCAGTGCAATGATGCAAGGCGTGATTCTCGGGTACTGAAAATAGCCACAGGCCGGGCACGTCATGGCCAGATCACGGGGATGGGGCTCGGTGGGCGAACCACAACGACTGCAGAACCGGTGATTTTTCTGCCAACTCAAGAACTGCAGGGCCCGACTGACCATGGTAAACCCGGCTTCATCGAGCCCACCGGCGATCAGCCGCCGCAACGGCACCGGTTGCAGGGAGCCGTCGTCGAGCTCGTGGTTGCTCAGCTCACAGACGTAGCAGGGCTCGCCATTCAGAAGGCCAAGATAATAGTAATGCGGGTGCTGACGCAGCATGTACGCCGGTAAGACCGGTAATTGCCACGGATCCGCAGCAATCAGGATATTCTGTTCATGAATCACATAGCAGCGTGCGTGCTCGGCGTGCTTCGGTTCGGGGCTGGACAGATCAATCATGGGCATCAGGCCACTTTGGCAACCGGGTAACCCAGCGCTTTCATGCTTTCTTCGGCAACTTCCAGCACGCCGTCACCGATAGGCTTCTGCTCTTCCATGCTTTCCAGGTAGTAATCGACTCCGGTCAGAGCGTCCGCGAGGGTTTCCATGTTCTCTCTCGTAGGAGGCGTGCCCCCCTCGATGAGCTGGTGAACAATATATTGATGACAGGCCTGCGTCACACCACGGGCCCGCTGCAGCTCCAGGAACATCAGCCCCCCGGCAATGGATGCGAAGGTACCCGGAAGATTGGAAAGGTGCATGGCATCCCAGTTGTTATCCATGAACGAGCTGATGGAGCGTTTTGCCAGGGCCAGGCCGGCGCGACACTCCCCCACCACGGTCATCCGGGCATCGTCCAGCTGATAGAGGGAAATGCCGCTGTTGTTGCTGCCACGGTGGATATCATCTTCCGGGCTGATGCTGCGCTCGAGATTGGCGGCAACGTTCTCCACCATCAGCAGGTCATCCACCAGCGAGTGGAAAGCGTCGCTCTCCACATTCTGGTCCGCCTGCCAGTCATTGACCTTGGTGGCCTGCTGTTTGATGACACCGGCCTCATCATCCTTGCCGATCATGGCCAGGGTACTGCCGAGGCGATTAAGGCTGGCGGCCACAGACTGGTAATTGGTATCTGCCACACCCTGGGATGCCATATCCAGGCTTTCCTTGAGTTCACTGATTTCATCACGCATGGCACTGGCAACCGACCGGATCACCGAACCACTGGCTCCGGTCATCAACGCCAGTTCACGCTGCAGGATGGCATCGGACACATCGCTGTCCAGGGCAAACGCCTGCTTCACTTGCCCGACAACCCCGGAATTCAGGGAAGACAGGGACACCAGGTAGAGGCTTTCCTTGATCATCAACAGCGGCGCTTCTTCGCTGAGCGCCTGATCGCCACCGTAAACCAGCTTCTTCAATTGCCTGTCGTACTGGGAGAGCAAGGCCTTCCTGGCCGGGGTGAGGGCCATGTCGTCCGCCACCATGGCCGTAATCACCGCCTGGCCAATCCACAGGAAACGACTCAGGCCACAGTCGCCGGCAGCGCGGTCCAGGCGCACCATGGCGCGGCCCATCAGACGCAGGTTGACCGAGGGATTCAGGTCCCGGAGTACGCCTAACAACCCGGTTTGATACATATGCCGCAGGCGCCGGGCCAGGGCCGGCAGTTCGGCGCGGGGCAAGTCACTCTCGGGAGCGGGCGGTGTGCGCGGGCGAGACAGATTGGCACTGAAAAAATGGCTTTCCTGAATCAGTGCTTTGCCACCAGCGCGACGTAATTCATTGATACCGCCGATCAGCAACGCCGGCAGCGTGCGGTTCTTGAGTTGCACGTAATCGAAATAGCGGGTCAGCAGGACAATGGCATTACTGAGGGCCTGAACGCGGGCGTCGGACTGCTTTTCACGCAGCTCCCGGGCGGCGAGTGCCATTTCTTCACTCATCAGCGCCGCTGCAGGCAGCTCAACCACCTGGCAGATACCCCGTAATTGCTGGAAGTCTTCGGCACACCGTGCCAGCTCTTCCTGACGGGAGGGATCGTCGGAAAACGCCTCCAGGCTGGTTTCCGCTTCCGTCAGGGTGGCGTCAATCGCTTCCTTGAGAAAAGTCAGGGAGGTGGTATTCGTTATGGCGACCATGGACTCTCCGCAAGCACCCAACTGTTATTATCATCGGTCGTACGCCGTGCAACCCCCGCATACGCCGCATTTCTCATCATAGAAGTGTCGACATAGGGTTTAAACCCACTTGGCAGACAAGAAAAAGGCCCCTTCCCCATCAACAGAGTCATCGCAATTGACTCTGTTCAGCGTGGGCAGAATCTACCAATAAGGCGGGTCGAAAAGGCCTGAAGCCCACTTTCGACACCCACCGCGAAAGGCGCATCAACTTTTGCACGTCATCAAACAATGCGTCAACTTTCATTTGTAAGCAACTGATTTATTGGCTATTTGTTAACCTGGCCACACTCTGGAAACGGCACTTAATCGGCCCCTAACCCGAATCCCGCCATAACCCTGTCAATCCCGACCATGGTCCTGGCCACTTCTTGCCTTTCTGCACTGTACCGGGGCACAGCAAATCCGTATGATTGCCGCCGCCTCGACTCCGTTCATCCCTCGCACAGGATTTCGCCATGTCCGCCACGCTTGGCCGTGCCTTTCTGCACAATTTCCTTGGGCAAGCCCCTGCCTGGTACAAATACACCATCATTGCCTTTCTGGCCGTCAATCCGCTGATTTTTCTGACACTGGGCCCCGTTGTCGCTGGCTGGCTGCTGCTGGCCGAGTTTATCTTCACCCTGGCCATGGCCCTCAAGTGCTACCCGCTCCAGCCGGGCGGGCTGCTTGCCATTGAGGCCGTGCTGATCGGGCTGACTTCCGCTGAGACCGTGTTGCACAAGGTAGAAAGCAACCTGGAAGTCATGCTGCTGCTGATTTTCATGGTGGCGGGGATTTTCTTCCTCAAGGATCTGCTTCTGTTCCTCTTTACTCGCATCCTTCTGGGGGTGAAGTCCAAGGTTCGCCTGAGCCTGCTGTTCTGTGTCGCGGCGGCCGTCCTCTCCGCGTTTCTGGATGCGCTCACCGTCACCGCCGTGGTCATCGCGGTGTGTACCGGCTTCTACGGGATCTACCACAAAGTGGCTTCCGGCAAGACCTTTCAGCAGAAGCATGATCATGGCGACGATACCAGCGTCGAAGACCTGCACCGGGAAGACCTGCGCCGCTTCCGGGCCTTCCTGCGCAGCCTGCTGATGCATGCCGCAGTAGGCACTGCCCTTGGTGGAGTCTGCACCCTGGTCGGCGAACCCCAGAACCTGCTTATCGCCAACAAGGCCGGCTGGGAATTTGGTGAGTTTTTCCTGCGCATGGCGCCGATTACCCTGCCTGTCCTGGTAATGGGCCTGCTGACCTGTGTCTTCCTGGAAATCAGCGGCAGCTTCGGCTACGGCGAGGACATTCCGGAAAAGGTGCGCGGCATTATGCGCCAGTACGCGCTGGAGCAGGACCGCAAACGCACCGTACAAAATCGGGCTGCGCTGGTCATACAGGCGCTCACCGCTGTGTGGCTGGTGGTCGGCCTGGCCACCCACGCCGCCTCAGTGGGGCTGGTGGGCCTGACGGTGATTATTCTCGCTACCTCGTTTACCGGCATCATTGAGGAACACCGACTCGGCGCCGCTTTTGAGGAGGCCCTCCCCTTCACCGCCCTGCTGACGGTCTTTTTCGCCGTGGTGGCGGTTATTGCAGACCAACAGCTCTTTGCCCCGGTCATTGAGTATGTGCTGAGTCTGGAGAAGCAGATCCAGGGGCCGGCATTCTATGTGGCGAACGGGGTGCTTTCGGCGGTTTCCGACAACGTTTTTGTGGCCACGGTCTATGTGGATGAGGTTGGCCAGGCACTGTTGAAAGGCGAGATCGACCGGGACACTTTTGACCTGCTGGCGGTGGCAATCAACACCGGCACCAACATTCCTTCGGTGGCCACCCCCAATGGCCAGGCCGCGTTCCTGTTCCTGCTCACCTCGGCACTGGCTCCCCTTGTGCGGCTCTCTTACGGACGAATGGTGGTCATGGCCCTGCCCTATACCATCGTCATGTCGATTACCGGCTTACTGATGTCCATGATGGCACTGGGGCCGGCCACGGATTACCTTTACGAGAATGAGTGGATCGAACACCACGATGTGAGCGAGTTCCAGCTGTCACCGAACAAGAGCCACTGACCCCGGAAAGCCCGCTTAATGAAGCGGGCTTTCTTCCTTCTGGCGGTCCCACAACGTGGTTTCACCATTGCTGTCGGCAATGGCGGCCAGCTTGTCGCGATGCCGTTGCAGCTCCTGGTCAGAGGCTCGTACAACCTTCAGCCCGGGGCGTTGACCATCCAGGCGGCGAATCGCCTCAGCAGCCATTTCCCCGCCCTGGCTGGCACCGTCACTACCATCCAGTGACAAGCGGGTCTGCCCGCCGGTCATGGCCAGGTACACATCGGCGAGAATCTCCGCATCCAGCAAGGCGCCGTGCAGCTCACGATGGCTGTTCTCGACCCCATAGCGGCGGCACAGCGCATCCAGGTTGTTTTTCTGGCCAGGGTGTTTCTGGCGTGCCATCACCAGGGTATCGAGGACACCACAGCGTTGCTCGATGGTGCCATAACGGCTGCCCAGGCGACGTAATTCATGGTTCAGGAAGCCCACATCGAACGGCGCGTTATGGATCACCAGTTCCGAACCGTCCACAAAGGCCAGAAACTCATCCACCACCTTGTCGAACGTCGGCTTGTCTGCGAGAAACTCGGTGCTGATCCCGTGGACCGCCAGGGCGCCCTCATCAATCTCTCGCTGGGGATTGAGATACAAATGCAGGCTATTGCCTGTCAGACGTCTGTTGACCACTTCCACACAGCCAATTTCGATCACCCGGTGGCCATCGTTGGGTTCAAGACCCGTGGTTTCCGTATCCAGTACTACCTGACGCATCAGCTTGGCATTCCTTTTTTCTGGAGAAGTTCATCGATGCCACGATTGGCAAGCGCATCGGCTTTTTCATTCTCGGGGTGACCGCTGTGCCCCTTCACCCATTGCCATTCAATGGTGTGCTTGCTGCAGGCCGCATCCAGACGCCGCCATAAATCCGCATTCTTTACCGGCTGTTTCGACGCCGTTTTCCAGCCCCGCTTTTTCCAGTTGGCCATCCACTGCGTGATGCCATCCATGACATAGCGGGAATCGGTGGTCAGCACCACCTGACAGGGCTGCGTCAGGGCCTCCAGGGCCATGATCGCCGCCATCAGTTCCATCCGGTTGTTGGTGGTATCAGGCTCCCCACCGGAAAGGGTCTTTTCGGTACTGCCATAACGCAGCACGGCGCCCCAGCCACCGGGGCCGGGATTGCCGCGGCAGGCGCCGTCGGTAAATATCATCACTTGCTTCAATGAATCAGGACTCCTTGTTTTGCTGCCCCCAGCGGGCAACCGGTACCGGGACAACGGTATTTCGCGGCACCCTTTTTTGCCGGTTGGGCAATAACTTGGCCATACCGGCCCGCTTGCGGGCAACCAGCAGATAGGTATTGCCATGGCGAGGCCAAAGCAGGCTACCCAACCATTCCAGCAGCCGCAGACGCTCACGGCCGCGACCGGAAAGCGGCATAGTATAGAAGCCGCTGGCCATGCCATCGACCTCAAATCCCAATACCTGCAACCAGTCGGTAAGACGATTGGGGCGATAAAACCGCCCGGACCAGCCCGGCCGTTTCCGCCAGAAAAACCAGCGTGCCAGCCCCATCAAGCTGACCGGATGGAAGCCGATGATGGCCACCTTGCCACCCGGGGCGATACTGCGCGTTGCTTCTCGTAGCACCTGATGGGGGTCCTGGCTGAAATCCATGACATGATGCAGCAGAAGTAGATCCACACTGGCCTTCGCCAAGGGTAACAACTCCAGACGGGCCTGAACCCGGGTGCCGCCAAAGCCCTCTGTGGAAATACTGGTTTGCCAGGGCAGCGGGCTTTCCGCCAGCAAATCTCTCCCCGTGCCGCTGTACAGGGCGACCGCTCGCTGGCCCGCCTGACTGCGCAACCATTCACCGAGCATTTCACGCTCCGCTGCAAGCAAGGCCTGACCGGGCTCACTGTCCAGCCAGTTATCAAAATTGCGCCCCAGCTCCGGGGAAGAGGCGTTATAGGAAATACGGTTGAGTGGAGGCAGCTGCATGACGGACAATGACTCCCACAAAAGATTGCCGTTTTATCAGGAGCGTAGCACGACATGTTGCCCAGCCCTACTGCCATCCCCGCATTCAGAGACAATTACATCTGGGCCATTCGCCAGGAAGACCGCTGCGTGGTCGTGGACCCTGGCGATGCAGAACCGGTGGAGCAGTTCCTGCAGGAAAACGGTCTGCAACTCACCAGTATTCTGATTACCCATCATCACCCGGACCATGTGGGCGGCATTCCGGCTCTGCTCAAGCAACGGGAGATCCCCGTGTATGGGCCTGCCAGGGAAACCATCCCCGCAATGACCCACCCCCTGGCTGAAGGCGATGTCATTCAACCCGCCGGACTCGACATCAGCTTGAGAGTCATGGAAGTCCCCGGCCATACCCTTGGACATATCGCCTTCCACAATGCTGAACTGAACTGGCTTTTTTGCGGCGACACCCTGTTCGCCGGGGGATGTGGACGCCTTTTCGAGGGCACTCCAGAGCAGATGTATGACTCACTGCAACGTCTGGCCAGCCTGCCCGCCTCCACCCTGGTGTACTGCACCCACGAATACACCCTCGCCAACCTCACCTTTGCAGCCGCAGTGACGCCGGATGACACGGCAGTGACCCAACGGCTTGAGGCCGTAAAAGAGGCCCGTGACGCCGGGCAAATCACCCTGCCATCGACGCTTGCCGAAGAGGCACGCAGCAACCCTTTCCTGCGTGCCCATGAACCGGCCCTCAAGCATGCCTGTGAGGCATGGGAACCCGGGGCTGGCAACAGTGATATGCAGTGTTTTGCCACCTTGCGTCGCTGGAAAGACAACTTTTGACCGACACGGCTTGTGGCGCCCCTTACCCTGCCCCTAGAATGATTGAAACATTTTGCTGTCGTTATATTTATGAAAAGAATTATTACTCTCGCCCTTTGTGTGGGCCTGGGAGTCCTCAGTGGTTGTGCCTCGAAACAGTCACTGGATGAACTCCCGCCCATGCCAGCCGCCGAGCCTTCGGTGGACGATGTCAATCTCGCCAACGGCATGACAGAACCCTCTCCTCTGGAGAGAAAAAAGGAAAAAACGCAGGAAAACAATGATATATGGGTTAGGCTTCGACAGGGTTATGGCCTTGATCTGTCGATAGAAAACGATCGTATCCGCGTACAACGAGACTGGTACGCCCGCCACCCGCAGTATTTCACCCGCGTCACCACCCGCTCCGAACGCTACCTGCATTACATCATCGAGCAAGCCGAAGCCCGCGATATGCCTCTCGAGCTGGCATTACTGCCTATCGTGGAAAGCGCTTTCGACCCCTTCGCCTATTCCCATGGTCGTGCCGCCGGGCCCTGGCAGTTTATTCCTTCCACTGGCGACTATTTCGGCATGAAGCGTACCTGGTGGCAGGACCAGCGACGGGACATTCTCAAGTCCACCAATGCCGCACTGGATTACCTTCAGCAGCTGTCCGACCGATTTGAGGGTGACTGGTTGCTGGCGCTGGCCTCCTACAATGCCGGCGGCGGTACGGTATCCAGGGCCATTCGCCGCAACGAAGAAGCCGGCAAACCAACGGATTTCTGGAACCTGAGCCTGCCACGGGAAACCACCGCCTACGTTCCCAAGCTTCTGGCCATTGCCCAGATCGTTCAGGACCCGGACAGCTACGGCGTGACCCTGCACCCGATCCGCAACGAGGCCTACTTCAGTACCGTGGATACGGGCGGCCAGATTGATCTGGCTCAGGCTGCGCGACTGGCTGATATTTCCGTGGAAGAACTCTACCTGCTGAATCCGGCCTACAATCGTTGGGCCACCTCCCCGGATGGCCCTCACCGGCTTCTGGTCCCGGCAGACCGGGAGGAACGCTTTTTGGCTGGCCTGGCCGAATTACCGAAAGATCAGCGTATGCGCTGGGCTCGCTATGAAATTCGTCCCGGTGACAACCTGGGCGCCATTGCCCGCAAACACCGCACCACCCCCCAGGTACTGCGCAGCATCAACAAACTCAACGGCAACACCATCATCGCCGGGCGAACCTTGCTGATTCCGGGCCCCTCTTCCGGTGATGACGACTACAGCCTGAGTGAAGAGGCGCGCTTGACTGCCAACCAGTCCCGGGAGCGCAAAGGCCGGCAACGGATCAATTACACGGTACAGTCCGGGGATACACTCTGGGATATCTCCAGACGTTATAACGTGGGCGTAAAAGAGCTGGCCAAGTGGAACAACATGGCTCCCGGCGACAGCTTGCGTATCGGCCAGTCCCTGGCTGTGTGGAGCGAATCCCGCCAGGCCGCCAGCGCCGTTCCACCGGAAAACGACAAGATGGTCCGCAAGCTGCGCTACGCTGTTCGCAATGGTGACTCCTTGTATGCCATCGCAGACCGTTTTAATGTATCGGTCAATGACATCAAGAGCTGGAACGACCGCGTTGCCAGCAATCGTTACATTCAACCCGGGCAACGGCTGACACTCTACGTTGATATTCGCAAAACGTTCTAGACCCTTCCTTGCCCTTGTGGCCCTGTTCCTCGGCGTGGTCTGCCACGCCGAGGTAACCCGCAGCCACGGCTATCATCCCTTCGGGGACCTGAAGTATCCCGCCGATTTCAGCCATTTCGACTACGTGAATCCCGACGCCCCGAAAGGGGGCTCCATCACCCTGTTCGGCAACGGCACCTTCGACAGCCTCAATCCCTATATCCTCAAGGGTCGCAGCCCTGCTGACACCCCCGGCATGCAGATGTACGGGGTGACCGAATTGGCGGACAGCCTGCTGATGGGCAGCCAGCCACATAACCCCCTGGGCGATGAAGCCGGTGCCGCCTACGGTCTGATCGCTGAGTGGCTGGAATACCCCGAGGACCGGAGCTGGTGCGTATTCCGCCTCCGTGACCAGGCCCGTTTCCATGATGGTGAGCCGATCCGTGCTGACGATGTGGTATTCACCTTCAATATCCTGCGCGAAAAGGGTCACCCCGAATACAGTCTTCGCCTGGCGGATGTGGACAGCGTTGAAGCCTTGGACGAACGCACGGTCAGGTTCACCTTTACCGAGGGCCGCCGCGACCTGCCTCTGCTGGTGGGAGCCATCCCGATCCTGCCCCGCCATTATTGGCAGACCCATGATTTTGAACGGTCTACCCTGGAAGCGCCGGTGAGCAGTGGGCCCTACCGGGTTGCCGACGTTCAGGGCGGCAAGCAGGTCACATTCCAGAGGGTGGCGGATTACTGGGCCAAAGACCTGCCGGTGAACCGGGGACGGTACAACTTTGACCAAGTGGTATTCGAATTCTATCGGGATGCGGATGTGGGATTCGAAGCCTTCAAATCCGGTGCCTATGACCTTCACTACACCTACAGCTCAAAACGCTGGTCCACTGCCTTCGACTTTGCGGCCATGAAGGATGGCAGAGTGAAACGGGCGGAAATTCCCCACAGCGTGCCTCGACCGGTGCAGGCCTTCTTCTTCAACACTCGGCGGGCCCCCTTTGACGACCCCAATGTCCGTGAAGCTGCCGCCCTGTTGTTCGACTTTGAATGGTCCAACCGCAACCTGTTTGCCGATGCCTACACACGCACGGTGAGCTGGTTTCCCAATAGCCCCTACTCTGCCGATATTCCGGCAAGCGCCGAAGAGCAGGCCTTGCTGGAGGACTTCCGCAAGACGCTGCCGGCGGACTACTTTTCCGCAGACATTACCCCTCCGGTCAATGATGGTAGCGGCCAGATTCGCAACCGCATGCGTGAAGCGCTGGCCTTGCTGAAAGAGAGCGGCTGGCAGCTGCAAGGTAACCGACTGGTGAATGATGCCGGCAAACCGCTGCGTTTTACGGTTCTCAACTACCACAATCCCGGCATCTACCGCATTCTGGCCCCCTGGTTTCGCAACCTGAAGCGCCTGGGAATCGATGCCGACTATCGGGAGGTCGACCCCTCGGCCTACAAGGAAAAACTGGATAATTTCCAGTACGACGTGGTGCTCTTCGTGCTTCCCATGCGTGACTACCCCGGCCCGGAACTGAAAGACTATTTCCTGTCCAGCAGTGCTGACATTTCCGGCAGCCGTAACCTGGCAGGCATTGCCGACCCGGTGGTGGACTTCCTGGTCAAACGTGCGCTGGCGGCTGATACCGAAGCCGACTATACCCTTGCCTTGAAAGCGCTGGACCGTCGTTTACGCTACCAGCACTACGGTGTACTGAACTATCATATCCGCCATCACAGGATCGCCTGGTGGGACAAGTTCGCCAGGCCCCCGGAACCAATCCCCTATGGCCTGGGTCTCGATACCTGGTGGATGAAACAATAACAAGGAGTCGATATGGCCATTCACGGCACCATTCGCACGCGAATGCTGCGTGGGCTGTTTCTTGGTCTGTGTGTTTGCACCGGCCTGGCAAATGCCGAGATTCACAGGGGGCATGCCATCGCCATGCATGGCGAGCCGCTCTACCCCGCTGATTTTACCCACTTCAACTACACCAACCCGAATGCCCCCAAGGGCGGCGAGCTGCGCCTGCACGTTGTCGGCAGCTTTGACTCGCTCAATCCCTTTGTGCCCAAGGGACGGCCTGCCGCCGGCATGGGCGCCACCGACAATTCGTACCTTTACGATTCACTGACCGTTCGTGGCGAAGATGAACCTTTCACCCAGTACGGCCTGTTGGCAGAAACCATCGAATGGCCCGATGACCGCAGCTGGGTCCGCTACCACCTGCACGAAGAGGCCACTTTCTCGGATGGCCACCCGGTGCGCGCAGAAGACGTGGCCTGGACCTTCAATACCCTGTTAGAAAAAGGGCGCCCCTTCTACAGCTACTACTATGCGGAAGTGGACCGGGTGGAAGTGCAGGACCCGCTTACCGTGACCTTTCACTTCGCCAACGACAGCGTCAACAAGGAGCTGCCACTGATCATTGGCCAGTTACCGATTCTTCCCAAGCATATCTGGGAGGAAAAAGAATTCGGCAAGGACGGCATGGCCATTCCCGTGGGGTCCGGCCCGTACCGCATTATCAAGGCAGACCCGGGCAAACAGATCGTTTATCAGCGCCGCGACGATTACTGGGCCAGGGACCTTCCCGTAATGAAAGGCCGGAATAACTTCGGCACCATCACCTATGATTACTATCTGGAAGGCAACGTGGCACTGGAAGCCTTCAAAAGCGGCAACTACGACTGGCGCCACGAAAACAATTCCAAACTGTGGGCCACCGCCTACAAGGGACCCGCGTTCGCCAAGGGTGAGATCAAGACCGAATCCGTCACGCATCATAATCCCTGGGGCGCCCAGGGCTTCCTGTTCAATCTGCGCAAGCCGCTTTTTCAGGACAAGACGTTGCGCAAGGCCATCGGCTATGCCTTTGATTTCGAATGGTCCAACAACAATCTCTTCTACGGCCAGTACAAGCGTAACCGGAGCTACTTTGAAAACTCCGATATGGCAGCCACCGGACTTCCCTCCAAAGCCGAGCTGGCCCTGCTCGAACCCTACCGCGACCAACTCCCGGAAGAAGTCTTTACCCGGGAATATCAACCCCCGAAAAGCGACGGTTCAGGCAGGCCCCGGGAAAACCTGCGCACGGCGCAGGAGCTGCTGAAAGCCGCCGGTTACCAATTTCGTGAAGGCACCCTGTACACGCCCGATGGTAAACCGGTGCAATTTGAAATCATGCTGGGTTCCCCCGCGTTTGAACGGATCGTGCTGCCCTTCTCCCGCAATCTGAAGGCCCTCGGTATCAAGGCCAATGTGGTTACCATTGATTCCGCCCAATACGTGGAACGCCTTCGGCACTTTGAGTTCGATATGGTGGTGGGCCGTATCGGCCAGTCCAGCTCCCCGGGTAACGAGCAGAAAGAATACTGGAGCTCGGAAGCCGCCAAACAGACTGACAGCCGCAACCTGATCGGCATCCAGAACCCGGTGGTTGACGCTCTGGTAGACAAGATTATTGCCGCTCCGAGCCGGGAGGCACTGGTTACCAGCTGCCAGGCCCTGGACCGGGTGCTGCAATGGAATTATTACAGTGTGCTTAACTGGTACACGGATCAGCACCGTATCGCCTACCAGTCGCGGCTGCGACACCCGGAGTTTGGCAAGTACGTCCCACTCGATACCTCACTGGATACCTGGTGGGATAGCACCGCGAAATGAAACTCTATATCAGCAAACGCCTGCTGCTGGTGCTGCCGACCCTGTTCGGCATTCTGCTGCTGAACTTTGTCGTTATCCAGGCCGCTCCGGGCGGCCCGGTTGAAAAGACACTGGCCGAACTCCAGGGGGTTGGCACCGGCGGTGCCGGCAGCAGTTTTGCCGGCAGCAGCGCCGACACCATGACGGGGGGCAACTACCAGAATGCCAAGGGTCTGCCCCCTGAGCTGGTGGAACGCATCGAGAAAATGTACGGCTTCGACAAGCCCGCCCACGAGCGTTTCTGGTTAATGATCAAGAATTACTTCACCGGCAATTTTGGTGAATCCTATTACCGTGATCGCTCGGTGACCGAACTGATCCTGGAGCGTCTGCCGGTGTCCATTTCTCTCGGTCTGTGGAGCACCGTGATCGCCTATCTGGTATCCATACCGCTGGGCATCCGCAAGGCAGTGAAGGACGGCAGCCGCTTCGATGTGTGGAGCAGCACCGCCATCATCATCGGTTTTGCCATTCCCAGCTTCCTGCTCGGCCTGTTGCTGATCGTCCTCTTCGCGGGCGGCTCCTACTTCGAGTGGTTCCCGCTGAGGGGGCTGACCTCGGATAATTTCGATGAACTGAGCTTTCTGGGCAAGGTGGGCGATTATCTCTGGCACATTACCCTCCCCACCATCGCCATTGTCGCCGGCAACTTTGCCACCCTCTCCATGCTGACCAAGAATTCCTTCATGGACGAGATTCGCAAGCAATATGTGCAGACCGCCCGTGCCAAGGGACTTACCGAAAAACAGGTGCTTTACGGCCATGTGTTTCGCAATGCCATGCTGATCATCATCGCCGGCTTTCCAGCGGCCTTTATCAGCATGTTTTTCACAGGTGTGCTGCTGATCGAATATATCTTCTCGCTGGACGGTCTCGGACTGCTGGGGTTCGAATCGGTGATCAGTCGGGATTACCCGGTGGTGTTCGGCACCCTCTTCATCTTCACCCTGTTCAGTCTGGTGATGAAACTGATCAGTGATCTGACCTATATGTGGGTGGACCCGCGTATTGATTTCGAGCGGAGGGATCATTGATGCCTCTGTCCACGTTCCTCAAGCCAGCCTGGTCGAATCCCGTGTGGGCTCGGCAGTGGCAGGCATTCCGCAGTAACCGGCGTGGCTACTGGTCCCTGTGGTTATTTCTGTTTCTGTTTATCCTCAGCCTGGGCGCCGAGCTGGTAGCCAATGAGAAGCCATTACTGGTTAGCTACGAGGGTGAGTTCTATGTGCCGGTGGCAAAGGTTTATCCGGAAACCACGTTCGGCGGTTTTTTCGAATCCGAAGCCAACTACCGGGATCCGGTGGTCAAGGACCTGATCAACGACAAGGGATGGATGCTTTGGCCTCCCATTCGTTTCAGCTACAACACCATCAATTACGACCTGGACGTTCCCGCCCCGGCACCGCCCTCTTCAGAAAACTGGCTGGGCACTGACGATCAGGGCCGCGATATTCTTGCCGGTCTGATCTACGGGTTTCGTATTTCGGTATTGTTCGGGCTGATACTGACCATCCTCTCGAGCATCGTGGGGATCATTGTCGGCGCTATCCAGGGTTACTATGGCGGCAAGCTGGACCTGTTCGGGCAGCGTTTCATCGAAATCTGGTCAAGCATGCCCACCCTCTTCCTGATCATCATTATTTCCAGCTTCCTGATTCCCAGTTTCTGGACACTGCTGGCCATCATGCTGCTGTTCTCCTGGATGACACTGGTCGATCTGGTACGGGCGGAGTTTCTTCGCTGTCGCAACATGGACTATGTCCGTTCCGCAAAAGCCATGGGCGTAGGGACACCGGTCATCATGTTTCGCCATATGCTGCCCAATGCCATGGTGGCAACGCTGACCTTCTTGCCGTTCATTCTCAATAGCGCGGTGGTCACCCTCACCTCCCTGGATTTTATCGGTTTCGGGCTGCCACCCGATGCCCCTTCACTGGGACGCCTGGTCGGCCAGGGCAAGGCCAACCTGCATGCTCCGTGGATCGGTATCAGTGTGTTTGCCACACTGACGCTGATGCTGACCTTGCTGGTCTTCATCGGTGAGGCCGTCCGGGATGCCTTCGACACGAGGAAGTTCCTGCAATGAGCTTGCTGACCTTACGTGGCCTGACCATCCGCTTTGGGCAACAGCGGGTTGTCGATGATATGTCACTGGATCTCGAGCCAGGCCACATGCTGGCACTGGTAGGAGAATCCGGCTCCGGCAAGTCGCTCACTGCCATGTCTTTGCTCGATTTACTGCCCGAGAGCGCCATCTGGGAAGCCGAGACGCTGACGTTGGGCGGTGAGAACCTGCTGGGTCTCAACGAGAATCGCAAGCGTTCCCTGCGTGGGGGCCGTATCGGCACTATTTTCCAGGAACCGCTGACCGCGCTGAATCCGTTACACACGGTGGAAAAGCAGATCAGTGAAAGCCTGTTCGTCCACCAGGGCATGAGTCGGCAGAAAGCCCGTGAGCGCTGCCTGGAACTGCTTGGGCAGGTTGAGCTGCCCACCACCGACGAGATGCTGGCGCGCTACCCGCATCAGCTCAGCGGCGGCCAACGGCAACGTGTCATGATCGCCATGGCGCTGGCCAACGATCCCCAGATTCTGATTGCCGACGAGCCCACCACGGCACTGGATGTGACGGTTCAGGAAACCATCCTTACCCTGATCAAACGCCTTCAGAATGAGCTGGGACTCTCCATCCTGCTGATTAGCCATGACCTGGGCGTCGTCAGCCGTTTTGCCGATGATATTGTCGTTATGCATAACGGCAAAAAGGTAGAGGCCGGGCCCACCGCTCAGGTGCTCCAGTCACCCAAAGAAGCCTACACCCGTCATTTGATCGAGTCGGAGCCGCGGGGAAAGATGCCCCCGCTGAATGATGACGCCCCTCTCCTGCTCGATGCCAGTGACATCGCCGTGACCTTCAAGGAACGTCGACGCAGCCTCTTTTCACCTGCCCCACTGTTCCATGCCGTGGATCGTATTGATCTCAACCTTCGCCGCGGGGAAACCCTGGGCATTGTCGGCGAGTCCGGTTCGGGCAAGTCCACCCTGGCCCTGGCGCTACTGAGGCTGATTAGGAGCGAGGGGCGCATCATCATGGACGGCCACGACCTGCATAGCCTGAATCAGCGCCAGATGCGTGACTGGCGCCGTCGCCTGCAGGTGGTCTTTCAGGACCCGTTCGGCAGCCTCAACCCCCGCATGACCGTGGGCCAGATTGTGGCGGAAGGCCTGGCAGTACATGCCAGCAACCTGTCCCGCCAGGAACGGGACATGAAGGTGGCGCAGATCCTCGAGGAAGTGGATCTCCCGGCATCGGCACAGGGCCGTTACCCCCATGAGTTTTCCGGTGGCCAGCGACAGCGTATCGCCATCGCCCGGGCCCTGATCATGGAACCGGAGCTGCTGATTCTGGATGAGCCCACTTCCGCCCTGGATCGGAGCGTGCAATATCAGATTCTCGAGCTACTGAAGTCTCTTCAGAAGAAACATGATCTCAGCTATCTGTTTATCAGCCATGATCTGAAAGTCATACGGTCCATCTGTCACCGGGTCATGGTGATGAAAGATGGCAAAGTGGTGGAACACGGCGAGACCGAGGCCGTTTTCGACCAGCCGCAACACGGTTACACCCTTAAGTTGATGTCCGCCGCCTTCGCCTGAAGAAGGCACCGGGAAACACACCGTTGCATTTGTCAGCCCGTGAAGAGACGTCAAACCCGCTTTAATTGCCTATACTTGGCCCAGTCGTTATGTTGGCCACCAATCGGAACAACCAGAACCACGAGGGATGACCATGGGATTTCTAGCAGGCAAACGCTACCTGATTGTCGGCGTCGCCAGTGACCGCTCCATTGCCACAGGTATCGCCGAAGCAATGCATCGCGAGGGTGCTGAGCTGGCCTTTACCTTCCAGAACGAGAAACTGAAAAGCCGGGTCGTGAAAGCGGCCGAACGCTATGGCAGTAGCGAAGCCCTGTGCTACCCCTGCGATGTGGCAAGCGATGAAGAAATCGAGGCAGTGTTCACCTCCCTGGGCAAGCAGTGGGACGGTCTGGATGGCATTATCCATGCGGTGGGCTTTGCCCCCGGCAATGAGCTGGATGGCAACTTTGCCGACGTGGCCACCCGGGAAGGCTTCCGTATCGCCCATGATATTTCCAGCTACAGCTTCGTTGCCCTGGCCAAGGCCGGCCGCCAGATGATGGCCAACCGCAATGGTTCCCTGCTGACCCTGACCTATCATGCCGCCCGACAAACCGTGCCGAACTACAACGTGATGGGTCTGGCCAAGGCGAGCCTGGAAGCCTCTGTCCGGTATCTGGCTTCCAGCATGGGCCCGGATGGCATCCGCGTGAACGGCATCTCTGCCGGCCCGATCCGCACCCTGGCAGCATCCGGTATCAAGAAATTTCGCAGCATGCTGGACTACAATGCCGCCAAAGCGCCTTTGCGTCGCAATGTGACCATCGAGGAAGTGGGTAACGTAGCCGCTTTCCTGTGCTCTGATCTGGCTTCCGGCATTACCGGTGAAATCACCTACGTCGATGCCGGGGCAAGCACCGTATCCATGCCTTTCGAAATGGATAGCGAGTAACCCCGAAACAGACCATTCAGCACAAAAAAAAGCTCACCATCGCTGGTGAGCTTTTTTTGTGCCCTGGTCAGGCTACTGATCGGCAGTGTTACTGCTCAGCCGTCCCAGGTTGAGGTCCACGTCGCCCTCATCGCGCAGCAGTGCCACCACCTGGCGGAAACTGCGTTGCCCTTCAATATTACCAAGCTGAAGCAGCGCAGCCTGTTGCTGGACTTCGGACAGAGGCTCAACGTTACCGTCTTCCACACGGGTTACCTGATAAGCAACCAGGGAACCATCTCCCACCCGAGTCAGCTCGATGGAGGAAGGCGCACCTTCATTGCTCTTGGGCAAGGCAAAAGCACCGTTGACCACTTCCATGAACGGCTCGGCGCCACCGCGCTGAAGCCCTTCCTGTTCCTCGATTTCGCTACCAAACAGGGAGGCGATCTCATCCAGTGTTGCCCCTTGCTGTAATTGCTCCTCTGCCTGGGCGGACAACTGCTGGGCCTTGTCCGCTGCCAGCTCGGCCTTGAGCCGCTCGCGAATCACAGCGGCGACGTCCTCCAGTGGCAGAGCTTCGGCAGGCTTTTCTTCAGCAATGCGAACCGCCAGATACTCACCCGGCGCCGTTTCGATCAGATCACTGTTATGGCGATCCTTACGCACCTGATCGCTGTTAAGTGCCTGTTGAACCTGGGGCGCAGACAGCGGCGCTGGCAGGGCTGACAAGGCAACCCATTCGGTGGTTTGGACTTCTGCCCCCACCTGTTCGGCCGGAACAGCCATATCACTGTGTTCGTACAGCAGCTCTTCAAGACGCGCCACATCTTCATTCAACAGGGTTTCTGCACGACCCTGCTTGAGATCAGCACGAATCTGTTCGCTAAGCGCCTCCAGTGTGGGCAGGTCCTGCTCACGAACGGCCTCGGACACCTTGATCAGGTGAACACCCGCATCGGTGACAACCGGCTCGGAAACCATCCCGGGCTCAAGACTGGCAATGGCCTCTTCCATCTCTTCCGGCAGCGCGCCTTTGGAGACCACACCCAGATCACCGCCAGCATTGGCGGAGCCCGGATCGTCGGAATACTCGGCAGCCACATCAGCAAAAGATGCCCCCGCAGCGATAGCCTGAGCCGCCTCGCTGGCACGCGCCTGCGCCTGCTGCAGGTCCCGGTCGCCGTTAATTTCCACCAGAATATGCGCCACTTTACGGGCCGCACCGGCTCCGGATTCTTCCATGATGGAACGACGCACCTGATACTCTGCCGCCACGTCCTCGTCGCTGACAGAGACCTGATCCGCATAATCCTCAACCGCCAGCCTCACATAGCTGATGCGGAATTCCTCCGGGCGCATGAACTCTGCCTGATTTTCATCGTAGTAGGCCTGAACGTCCTCGCTGGTCACGGTGAACTCGCTACGCAGGGCATTCATATCCAGGGCCACATAGCGAATATCACGAACCTGTTCGCCCAGGCGGCGCTGTTCGCTCAACTCCGCAGGAAGCGCGAAATTGGTCGCCACGAAGCCACTACGATACTGCTCTTTGATCACATCCTGACGCAGGCCCTGAATGTAGCTCTGCGGAGTCATGCCCCGGCTACGCAGCTCCCGCTCGAAACGGGTTTCGGAAAACTTGCCATTTTCCTGAAACAGGGGGATCTGATAAATATCGCGTGCGGCCTGGGTTTCACTGAATGCCAGGTTGGCATTTTGTGCTGCTGCCAGAATCAGCTGTTCATTGACCAGCCCCTCAAGAACCATTTCAGGACGCACAAAGGAATCCAGCATGGAGGGGTCAATGTTCGGACTTTGCTGTCGCAGCATGTCACGAACGCGTTCAACGCGCTGATTGACCATACTTCGGGTGATTTTGTTGCCTTCCACTTCGGCAACCACATCTCCGCTTCCGCCTCCGGTGAAATACCCATAGAAGCCGGAAATGACAAAAGGAAGGATAATCGCGGCAAGCAGGACCTTGCCCACGGGACCGCGGACAAACCGTCTGAACTCCTGCATGAAAATACTCCGTAGGGACTCTTATTAAAACCTGAGCCGGTCACTTCAACATGGCGTCAGGTAAAAACTGTCGAATTCAATCTTGTTATATGAGAACCGCAATAATGACTGCAGGTTCCCTAAACGGAAAAAAGCGCACCCGCTTACGGCTGCGCTTCCTCAAACTGGCGGAGCGGACGGGACTCGAACCCGCGACCCCCGGCGTGACAGGCCGGTATTCTAACCAGCTGAACTACCGCTCCCGCAAACAGTTTAGTTCACCGCGTCTTTCAGTGCCTTACCGGCTTTGAAGCCCGGTACTTTGGCGGCGGCGATCTGAATGGTCTGGCCAGTTTGCGGGTTGCGGCCTTCACGAGCAGCGCGCTCTTTCACAGCAAAAGTGCCAAAACCTACCAGAGAAACGCTGTCACCTTTTTTCAGGGCGCCAGTTACCGCTTCCAAAGTAGCATCCAGTGCACGGCCTGCGTCGGCCTTGGAAATATCCGCGCTAGCGGCAATCGCATCAATCAACTCTGACTTATTCACAAAGTTCCCCTTTCTGTTTTTCCCGGTTTTATGGTCGAGGCGTGATGTACTCTCCTCCTGAGCAAGCCGCCTTTATACCAACGGGTATAAGGAGCGTCAAGAAAGGAAAGGTATCATCGCACCCAAGTTAAAAAAAATGAAAAACCATATAGATCAATAATTTAAAAAGCTTCAAATCCGACCCGTTAATGTGTACTGGGACGCTTTGTGCCTTCCTGGTTTTTCTCTTCTGCGAGCGCCAAATCCTCTTCCTGTTCCGCTTCGCTCAGCGGGCTGGGTTGATGAGTTAGCGCCACATCAAGCACCTGGTCAATCCATTTGACAGGACGGATATCCAGGGACGACTTGATATTGTCAGGGATCTCTTTGAGGTCCCTCTCATTTTCTTCCGGTATCAATACCGTCTTGATGCCACCACGGTGAGCGGCCAGCAATTTTTCTTTCAGGCCACCGATGGGAAGCACTTGACCGCGCAGGGTAATTTCACCGGTCATGGCCACATCCGCACGGACAGGGATCCCGGTCAGTACAGAAACCATGGCGGTACACATGCCAATACCCGCACTGGGCCCATCTTTCGGAGTCGCACCCTCTGGCACATGCATGTGCAGATCGTTGCGTTCCAGTGTGCGGCGTCGAATTCCAAGGGTACCGGCACGGCTTTTCACAACTGTCCATGCAGCCTGAATAGACTCCTGCATCACATCACCCAGGGAACCGGTAGAGATTACGCGGCCTTTGCCCGGAGTGGAAACACTTTCGATGGTGAGCAGCTCGCCGCCAACGGAGGTCCATGCCAACCCGGTAACCTGTCCAACCTGGTCTTGCTCTTCCGCACGACCGAAACTGAACTTGCGCACACCAAGGTAATGTTCGATCAGCTCTTCAGACAAGGTAACGGTCTTGGCCTCGTTCGCCAGCAAGTGCTCCTTGACCACCTTGCGGCAAATCTTGCTCACTTCCCGCTCCAGCCCACGAACCCCGGCTTCACGGGTGTAGTGACGAACCACATAGCGCAGCACGCTCTCGTCGAAAACCACTTCGTCTTTCTTCAGGCCATTGTTCTTGATCTGTTTCGGGACCAAGTACTGGAGGGCAATATTGACCTTTTCGTCTTCCGTATAGCCTGGCAGACGGATCACTTCCATGCGGTCCAGCAAGGGTGCCGGAATGTTCATGGAGTTAGAGGTGCAGATAAACAGGGTTTCCGACAGATTGTAGTCAACTTCAAGATAATGATCGCTGAAGGTATCGTTCTGTTCGGGATCGAGCACTTCCAACAACGCGGAGGCCGGATCACCACGGTTATCCATGCCCATCTTGTCGACTTCATCAAACAGGAACAGCGGGTTTTTTACGCCGACCTTGGACAATTTCTGGACCACCTTGCCCGGCAGTGAACCAATGTAGGTGCGACGGTGGCCACGAATTTCCGCCTCATCGCGCACCCCGCCGAGGGCCATTCGCACAAACTTGCGATTGGTGGCATGGGCAATGGATTGCCCCAGGGAGGTTTTGCCCACACCGGGAGGGCCCACAAGACACAATACCGGCCCCTTGACCTTGCCCACACGGCTTTGCACGGCCAGAAATTCCAGAATACGGTCTTTCACTTCTTCCAGACCATAGTGGTCACGATCAAGCACTTCCTTGGCATGGGCCAGATCATGGCGAACGCGGCTGCGTTTTTTCCATGGCACCGATGTCATCCAGTCAAGATAGCTTCTTACTACCGTGGCTTCCGCAGACATGGGTGACATCATCTTGAGCTTGTTCAGCTCATTCATGGACTTCTCGAGGGCTTCCTTGGGCATGCCCACGTTTTCAATTTTCTTTTCCAGGTCTTCCAGGTCGTTGCCGCTGTCGTCCAGATCACCCAACTCTTTCTGGATGGCTTTCATCTGTTCGTTCAGATAGTACTCGCGCTGGCTTTTCTCCATCTGTTTCTTGACGCGGCCACGAATACGTTTTTCCACCTTGAGCACGTCAATATCGGATTCCATCAGGGCAATCAGATGCTCGACACGCTCACGGACATCCACCATCTCCAGGACATCCTGCTTTTCTTCCAGTTTCAGCTGCAGATGCGCGGCAATGGTGTCGGCCAGACGGCTGACTTCATCGATGGAAGACACGGAACCGGTGACTTCCGGCGCGACTTTCTTGGAAAGTTTTACGTAATCCTCAAACTGGGATTGCAACGAACGGGACAGGGCTTCTTGCTCGCCCTCTTCAGGCAGCCCCTCTTCCAGCTCTCGCACATCCGCGATACCACCCTGATCACCGAACTCGGCCTTGACCACGTGGGCGCGCTGCCCGCCTTCCACCAGCACCTTGACGGTACCGTCAGGGAGTTTCAGCAGCTGCAGGATGGTCGAAACAGTACCAACCCGGTAGATGTCATCCACGCCCGGGTCGTCGTCGGAGGCATTGCGCTGGGCGACCAGCATGATCTGTTTGTCGTCGGCCATGGCTGTTTCGAGCGCAGCAATGGACTTTTCCCGGCCAACAAACAACGGGATCACCATGTGGGGATACACCACTACGTCACGCAGTGGTAAAAGCGGGATATCTTTCAGCACGTATTGCCTCTATTGCCGTGGCGGCACCTTAATCCGGTGCCACCTTGGAAGACTGCTCGTTGTTTTCGTAAATCAACAACGGATCGGATTCACCCTTGATGGTGGGGCTGTCGATAACCACCTTGGCGACAGAGTCCATGGACGGAACCTGATACATGGTATCGAGCAACACGCTTTCCAGAATGGAGCGCAGGCCACGAGCCCCGGTCTTGCGCTCCATGGCCTTGTGGGCCACGGCCCGCAGGGCATCATCGCGGAAATCCAGCTCCACCCCTTCCATCTCGAACAGGCGGGCGTATTGCTTGGTCAGGGCGTTGCGAGGCTCGGTCAGGATCTGCACCAAAGCCTCTTCACTGAGTTCTTCCAGTGTGGCAATCACCGGCAGACGGCCGATAAATTCGGGAATCAGGCCATACTTGACCAGATCTTCCGGCTCCACATCCACCAGCAGCTCGCCCAGGTTGCGGGCATCGTCCTTGCTCTTCACTTCTGCGGAGAAGCCGATCCCGCCTTTCTCGGAACGCTCGCGAATCACCTTGTCCAGCCCGGCAAACGCACCGCCACAGATGAACAACATGTTGGAGGTGTCCACCTGCAGGAACTCCTGCTGGGGATGCTTGCGACCGCCCTGCGGGGGCACGGAAGCCACCGTGCCTTCAATCAGTTTGAGCAGAGCCTGCTGCACACCCTCCCCGCTCACATCACGGGTGATGGACGGGTTGTCGGATTTGCGGGAAATCTTGTCGATTTCATCGATATAGACAATGCCGCGCTGGGCCTTGTCCACATCGTAGTCGCACTTCTGCAGAAGCTTCTGGATGATGTTTTCCACATCCTCACCCACGTAACCGGCTTCGGTGAGGGTGGTGGCATCCGCAATGGTGAAAGGCACATTGAGCAGTCGGGCCAGGGTCTCTGCCAATAGTGTCTTACCACTACCGGTGGGGCCGATAAGCAAAATATTGCTCTTGCCCAGCTCCACTTCATCACGGCCCTTGCCAGTACTGCGCAGACGCTTGTAATGGTTGTACACCGCTACAGCGAGAACACGTTTGGCTCGCTCCTGCCCAATGACATACTCATCAAGGGTTTCCTTGATTTCGTTGGGCTTCGGCAGGCTCTCTCCGCCGGTATCTCCGGTGTCTTCCTGCACTTCCTCGCGGATAATGTCATTACACAGATCCACGCATTCGTCGCAGATAAAGACCGAGGGCCCCGCAATCAGTTTGCGGACCTCATGCTGGCTTTTGCCACAAAAAGAGCAGTACAGCAGCTTGCCGTCGTCGCCCTTGCCAGTGGAGTCGGTCATTGAATCGCCTCTAAACCTGTGTATTTGAGTATTTGCGTCTCTTTGAAGATGCAGGGAGACGGGGGGTTTTTCAAGCCCGCCGGGCCTCTCAGGCCTTCCGTTAGGACACTTTTTGTACGACGCTTACCGAATTACACCGGACGTTGACGCAACACCGCGTCAACGATGCCGTATTCCTGGGCTTCTTCAGCGCCCATGAAATTATCACGGTCCGTGTCTTTCTCCAGCCGCTCCAGCGGCTGACCGGTGTGGTGCGCCAGCAAGCTGTTGAGCTGCCCCTTGATCTTGAGGATTTCCTTGGCGTGGATTTCGATATCCGACGCCTGGCCCTGGAACCCCCCCAGCGGCTGGTGAATCATCACCCGCGCATTCGGCAAGGCATAACGCTTGCCAGCGGCACCGGCAGCCAACAGGAAGGCGCCCATGCTGGCAGCCTGCCCGACGCACATGGTGGACACATCCGGTTTGATGAACTGCATGGTGTCATAAATAGACATACCCGCCGTCACAGAGCCACCCGGGCTGTTGATATACAGGTGAATATCCTTGTCCGGGTTTTCGGACTCCAGAAACAGCATCTGGGCCACGATCAGATTCGCCATGTGGTCTTCCACCTGGCCGATCATGAAAATCACCCGCTCTTTGAGCAGGCGGGAATAAATATCAAAAGAACGCTCGCCACGGGCGGTCTGCTCGATCACCACCGGCACCAGACCCAGATTGGTGGGGTCCTTGCTCAGTTGCTGCATTTCCGGGGTCATGGAGTTGATACGGCTCAAGTCGATCATGTAGCGCTTTCCTTCTCGTCGATCGTCCGGGGACGCTCTTGTGATTTGTTGGTATCGGCTGTAGCCGACCTCATCCTGATTGCTGCAATGGGGGCTGGCATAGCCGAAAACAAGGCAGGCCGGACGAACAGGTCTTCCAGCATCTTATGACGGTGTATGGGGGGCGTCTATAAAAGTGGGCTCAGGCGGGGTCTGAATGCGCAAAACTTGCGCAAATTGTGCATAAATAACGCAAAACGGGGCCAGAAGGCCCCGTTTTGGTGTCAAAAAGCGGAAAGAATCAGCCTTGCGCTTGCTCGCGAGGCTTCACCGCGTCCTGGTAGGACATGGCTTTTTCTTCCACCTTGGCACTATCCAGTACCAGGTCGACAACCTGCTCTTCCAGCACCGCACCTTCAATCTGCTGCAGCTGCTGGGGGTTGCTGTACACCCAGTTAACGACTTCTTCCGGCTTCTCGTATTGCTCGGCGATCTCTTCTACACGGGCTTTGACCTTGTCGGCATCAGCCTTGATCTCGTGCTTGTCGAGAATCGCGCGAACCACCAGACCCAGACGAACGGAGCGCTCAGCCTGTTCCTTGAACAGGTCATCCGGCAGGATGGAGGCGTCAAACTGCTGACCGCCACCGAACTGCTGCATCATCTGCTGACGCATGCGCTGGATTTCCTGGGTGACCAGGGCGCCCGGCAGGTCAAACTCGTGCAGATTGACCAGGCCATCCATCGCCTGCTCTTTCACCTTGCCGGTGACCGCATTCTTCAGCTCGCGCTCCATGTTCTTGCGCACTTCCGCCTTGAATTTGGCCTCATCGCCATCTTCAACACCAAAGGCCTTCATGAACTCGGCGTCCACTTCCGGCAGGGCCTTGCCCTCTACCTTGTTGACCTTGATCTGGAAGACCACGGCCTGACCTTTCAGCTCTTCGGACTGGTAGTCCTCCGGGAAGGTCACATCGATATCCTTTTCCTCACCGGCTTTCATGCCGACGATACCGTCTTCAAAACCGGGGATCATCTGACCGGAGCCCAGCTCCAGGTTCTGCCCTTCGGCGCTGCCGCCGTCGAAGGCTTCACCGTCTTTCAGACCCTTGAAGTCGATGTTGACACGGTCACCGCTTTCCGCAGCACGGTCCACTTCTTCAAACTGGGCACGCTGCTGACGCAGGGTTTCGATCATGGTGTCCACGTCAGCGTCGGTGACTTCTGCCTGGGGCTTTTCCACTTCGATGGAATCAAAGGCAGACAGCTCCACATCCGGGTATACCTCGAAGGTGGCAACAAATTCCAGATCCTGGCCCGCTTCGTTCTTGGTGGCTTCAAAGCCCGGCATGCCCGCTGGCTGCAGCTTTTCCTGCTCCACGGCTTCGATGAACGCTTCACGCATCACATCGGCCAGCACTTCGTTACGCACGGCGCTGCCAAAGCGACGCTTTACTTCACGCATGGGCACTTTGCCCGGGCGGAAACCGTCCAGACGGACATTCTTCTGGGCTTCCTGGAGCTTGCCTTCTACTGCAGAGTCCACTTTCTCCGCCGGCACACCCACCGTCAGACGGCGCTCAAGACCTGAAGTCGTTTCAACAGAAACCTGCATAACATCCTCTTTAAAAAGACTTTTTGCTGCTCGCCGTCGCATGATAGAGCAGACGGCCTGAATGAGCCTGATTGGAATCTATACACAGCCGTGCCGGCGTCCCTCTTCACCCGTTAGAGTGTGTCGCCAGGTCGTGGTTACGATTGCGCGCTGTAGTCACTCTACATAAACAATCGTAATCGCAGCCTGGCGGCAATAAGGGGCCCGGCCCTTCCGGTTGTCGCTAAAACGCTGTGTACAGATCCCAATCAGGCTCAGCGGGCGCAGATTATAATCAAAAGGCGCCCACTGTGCCTACAGAGCCCGGCGATAGCTTCTACCGGGGCCCATACGAAAAAGCCTCCGGGAGTTCCCGGAGGCTTTTCAATTGGGGTGACTGAGGGGATTTGAACCCCCGACCACCGGAGTCACAATCCGGGGCTCTACCAACTGAGCTACAGTCACCATAAACCACATTGTTTGTCCTGCGCGTCGCCGCAATGGCTAATGGCGCGCCTGGCAGGACTCGAACCTGCAACCGACGGCTTAGAAGGCCGTTGCTCTATCCGGTTGAGCTACAGGCGCATTGCAGGTTTCGCCTTCTCTAAAATGGTCGGGGTGGAGGGATTCGAACCCCCGACATCCTGCTCCCAAAGCAGGCGCGCTACCAGGCTGCGCTACACCCCGATGTTCTTCACGCCTACATAGCTTGAAAGCGAGGCGCGCATAATACTCGGCACCCCCGGGAGCGTCAACGGACCTGGCAACAAAAATATGCCTAACGTACAGATTTTAGACAACTTTTGCGCCCATGGCCGGTGCGTGCGAGAATCGCGCCGTTTTCGCCCCAACTCCCTTGCCTATTTTCAGCCAATGTTAGAGAGACCCGATCATGACCGCCCAGATTCTTGATGGCAAAGCCCTGGCCCAGCAGTTTGAAGAGGAAATGCGTGAGCGTGTTGACGCCCTGAAGGCCAAGGCCGGCGGCCGCACTCCTATTCTGGCCACTATCCTGGTCGGCGCCGACCCGGCCTCGGCCACCTATGTCAAGATGAAGGGGAACGCCTGCCGCCGTGTCGGCATGGAATCCGAAGCCATCGAGCTGCCCGCGGAGACCACCACCGAACAACTGCTGGCCAAGATCAGTGAACTGAACCATAACCCGGATGTACACGGCATTTTGCTGCAGCACCCCGTGCCCGAGCAGATTGACGAGCGGGCCTGTTTCGACGCTATCAGCCTGGAGAAGGATGTGGACGGCGTCACCTGCCTGGGTTTTGGTCGCATGAGTATGGGCGAAGCGGCCTACGGTTGCGCCACACCGAAAGGCATCATGCGCCTGCTGGAGCACTATCGGGTTGAGCTGGAAGGCAAGCACGCCGTGGTGGTCGGGCGCAGTGCCATCCTGGGCAAGCCCATGGCGATGATGCTGTTGGAAGCCAACGCCACCGTGACCATCTGCCATAGCCGCACCCGCAACCTGCCGGACCTGGTCAAGCAAGCGGATATTGTAGTCGGCGCCGTGGGCAAGCCGGAATTCATCAAGGCGGACTGGATCAAGGATGGAGCCGTCGTAGTGGATGCCGGCTTCCACCCGGAGAAATGTGGCGATATCGAGCTGACGCCTCTGGTGGACCGGGTCAGCGCCTATACCCCGGTACCCGGCGGCGTGGGTCCAATGACGATCAATACCCTGATTTTCCAGACCCTTCAGTCTGGCGAGAAAGCGCTCGGCTAACCCCCTCCCCGCTCCGCGGTGCCGCCAAAGGCGGCACCGTCCTCTCCCTGTTTGCGATACCCTCCAGCAAAGCAACGCTACGCTACGCAGTCACGACCGGCGGTAACATTATTGTCTTCTCCCGCGGCCTATAGTTTCTCGAGCCTCATCCGCGAGGCCCTTCAATCGCCCCAGGGAGAACGACAATGGCAGGGAAATTCGAGATCGATAAGGCCAGCAACGGGCAGTACATCTTCCGCCTGAAAGCCGGTAACGGAGAAATTATTCTCTCCAGTGAGCAGTACACCAGCAAAGGTGCCTGTGAGAACGGTGTGGACTCAGTAAAAAAGAATGCCCCGGACGACAGCCGCTACGAACGCAAGGAGGCCAAGGACGGCAGGCATTATTTTTCCCTGAAAGCGGCCAACCACCAGATCATTGGCCAGAGCCAGATGTACAAAAGCACCAGTGGCATGGAAAACGGCATTGAGTCCGTCAAAAACAATGCCCCGGATGCCCCCGTAGACGATCTGACTGATTGATACAAAAAGGGGCCGCTTGTGCGGCCCCTTTTTTCAGACTGTCGCCGGAATCAGGCCTCCTTGGGCCAGGACTCACGCAGTCCCACCGTTTGGTTGAACACCAGCTTGTCCTCTTTGCTCTCCTGATCCACGCAGAAATAGCCCTCACGTTCGAACTGGTAGCGGGTTTCTGCCAGCGCCCCTCGCAGCCCCGGCTCCACCCAGCAACCTTCCAGCACGTTGAGGGAATCAGGGTTGATGTGGGAAAGGAAGGTCTGCCCTTCTTCGGTCTTGTTGGGATTCGCGGCAGTGAAGAGGCGGTCGTAAAGACGCACTTCGCAAGGCACTCCCTTGCTGGCGCTGACCCAGTGGATCACCCCCCGCAGCTTGCCCTGATCCTCCGCGTTCTCCGGATTCTTGCCCAGGGTATCCGGGTCATAGGTACACCGTACTTCCAGAATCTCGCCATTGTCATCGCGCACAACGTCCGTGGCACGAATCACATAGCCATAGCGCAGGCGCACCCGGTCACCCAGCACCAGACGCTTGAATTTCTTGTTGGCCTCTTCGCGGAAATCTTCCCGGTCGATATACACCTCACGGGTCATGGGCACCTGCCGGGTTCCCATGGTCTCATTCTGCGGGTGAACCGGCGCAGTGAGGGACTCCTCGTGCCCTTCCGGCCAGTTTTCGATGACGACTTTCAAGGGGTGCAGCACACACATGGCGCGGGGTGCATGGTGATTCAGGTCATCGCGAATGGCCGCTTCCAGCATGCCCATATCCACCACGGAATCCGCTCGACTGACGCCCACGGACTCACAGAAGGTACGGATGGACGCCGGGGTGTAACCGCGACGCCGCAGGCCACTGATGGTCGGCATGCGGGGGTCGTTCCAGCCTTCCACATGGCCCTCATCCACCAACTGTTTGAGCTTGCGCTTGCTGGTCACCGTGTAATTCAGGTTGAGCCGGGCAAACTCATACTGGCGCGGGTTGGCGGGCACCGACGTGTTCTCAATGATCCAGTCATAGAAGGGGCGATGATCCTCGAACTCCAGGGTACAAAGGCTGTGGGTAATCCCCTCAAGGGCATCGGACAGCGGATGGGTAAAATCGTACATGGGGTAGATCACCCATTTGTCACCGGTCTGGTGATGCACTTTCTTGCGGATTCGATAGAGAATCGGATCCCGTAACGTCAGGTTGGGGCTCTGCATGTCGATTTTGGCACGCAGTACCGCCGCCCCTTCATCCAGCTCGCCGCTGCGCATCTGCTCGAACAGCGCCAGGTTTTCTTCCACGCTTCGCTCGCGGTAGGGACTTGGCCTGCCCGGGGTGGTGAAATTGCCCCGGTACTCGGCAATCTGCTCCGGGCTCAGGCTGTCCACATAGGCCAGCCCCTTGTGGATCAGCTCCACTGCCAGCTCATAAAGCCGATCAAAATAGTCACTGGCAAACCGTTCCTGGCCATGCCAGGTGAAGCCCAGCCATTGCACATCCTGCTTGATGGACTGGATGTACTCGTCTTCTTCCTTCTCCGGGTTGGTATCGTCGAAGCGCAGGTTGCAGGTACCGTTATAGCTTTCGGCAATACCGAAGTTCAGACAAATAGATTTGGCATGACCGATATGCAGGTAGCCATTGGGTTCCGGCGGAAACCGGGTCACCACCTGGCCGTCGTTTTTACCTTCTGCGAGGTCACGGTCGATGATCTGTCTGATAAAATTGCTGGGCGCTTTCGTTTCGCTCATGGGTCTTGGCCAGTCCGGAAGGCTGAGAGCCTCAATATGGGCAGGCTCTCACGGTGAAAATGAAGGTGCGCTAGTGTACTGTACGCCCCCCAACAGTCAAAGACTCAGGGCCAGCCCGGGAACAAAAAGCCCAGCGGCCCCATCTTGCGGAGAAAACCTGATGAAAGTGGTGCTGACAACAACCTACGGCAAAATCACCCTGCAACTGGACGCAGAGAAGGCGCCGATCACGACCGAGAACTTTGTACAATACGTCAAGGATGGCCACTTCGACGGCACCATCTTCCACCGTGTTATCAGCAATTTCATGATCCAGGGCGGCGGTTTCACCGAAGATATGCAGCAAAAACCCACCCGCGACACTATCCAGAACGAGGCGGGCAATGGTCTGTCCAACAAGGTGGGCACCATCGCCATGGCGCGCACACCGGACCCGCATTCCGCCTCCGCCCAGTTTTTCATCAACGTGGCCGATAACCACTTCCTGGACAAGGAACGCAGCCAGGATGGCTGGGGCTATGCGGTCTTCGGTGCTGTGGTCGAGGGCATGGACGTGGTGGAAAAGATCCGCAATGTGCCCACCGGTAACAGCGGCTTCCACCAGGATGTGCCGGTGGAACCCGTGCTGATCGAATCCGCTGAACTGATCGAGGACTGAGCCCATGCGCGTTCTGGCCATCGCCCTGCTTACCCTGGTACCGACCCTGCTGCTCGCCAACCCGCAGGTTCGCCTGGAAACCTCTGCCGGGCCTGTCACCGTGGAACTCTACGAGGACAAGGCCCCACTGACGGTCGCCAACTTCCTCAAATATGTGGATGCGGGCTTCTACGACGGCACCCTGTTCCATCGGGTCATTCGGGGTTTCATGATTCAGGGTGGCGGTTTTGACCAGAACGGGCAACGCAAGGCGACCCGCGCCCCGATCCAGAATGAGGCGGACAACGGCCTGAGCAATGAGCGTGGCACTCTGGCCATGGCCCGTACCGGCGACCCGCACTCCGCCACTGCTCAGTTCTTTATCAATCTGGTCGACAACGGCAATCTGGATTTTTCCGGCAAGAACGCGCGCGGCTGGGGCTATGCCGTATTCGGCAAAGTCACGGACGGCATGTCCGTGGTGGACAATATCGCCCGCGAGCGCACCACCAGCCAGCGCCTGAATGGCATGATGGCACGGGATGTGCCGGAAGTGCCCATTCTGATTACCCGGGCCTACCGCCTGGATGCAGCCGGTGATACAGAGAAAGGCCCTCAGTAACCATGAGCTACACCCTGTTTATTTCCGACTTGCATCTGGACCCGGCCCGACCGGAACATCTGGAGGCTCTGGGCAAACTGCTGGAAGCCCATGCCGGCAAGGCAGACGCGCTCTATGTTTTGGGCGATCTGTTCGAGGCCTGGATCGGCGATGACGATGACACGCCGTTCAATCAGGAAGCCATCAGTGCCTTCCGCAGTTTCAGCGACAACGGCAGCCAGCTCTATTTCATGCATGGCAACCGGGATTTCATGCTCGGTGAGGGCTTCGCTGCCGCCTGTGGTGGCAACCTGCTGGAAGAAGGCACCGTGGTCGATCTGTATGGCACCTCTGCCCTGCTGATGCACGGTGACAGCCTGTGCACCCTGGATACGGCCTATCAGCAATTCCGCACCATGGCCCGCAGCCCCCAGTGGCAGCAGGGTATGCTGGCCAAACCCCTGGAAGAACGCCGTATGATCGCCCAGGGCATGCGCATGCAAAGCCAGGGCAATAACGCCAACAAGGCCGAAAACATCATGGACGTGACCCCGGAAGAAGTCGTCCGGGTGATGGACGAAGCTGGCGTCAAACACCTGATCCACGGTCACACCCACCGTCCCAACATCCATGACGTCGCGCTGGCCGATGGCCAGGGAAAACGCTGGGTGTTGGGTGATTGGGGCAAGCTGGGCTGGCAGATTGTGGCGGACAGTGAGAAGGGGCTGCGGTTGGAAAGCTTTGAAATTAATTAATAATGAATAGTTAATAATTAATAACTCGCGACTTAGCTTTGTCTTATTCAAACGCAAGAGGCCGCGCCCAACCTATGGGCGCGGCCTCTTGCGTTTGAACCATTACAGCTGTTGCTCGCGCAACTATTAATTATTCATTATTAACTATTAATTCCCTTCCGGCGTTCCAGAATGAAACCGAAACTCCGAATCCGGCGATTCCACCAGCTCCCGCTCCACTTCCTTGAAGAAACCCACCCGCTCCTCGATCGGCCCACCGGCATATTGTTCGGCCAAGGTCAGGTAATCCTCGAAGTGTCGTGATTCGCTTTTCAGCAGATAACGGTAGTAGCGACCTAACTCCTCATCCACATGAGGAGCCAGAGCCGCAAAGCGCTCGCAGCTTCTCGCTTCAATCAGGGCCCCGACAATCAGGGTGTCGATGAGACGCCCGGGTTCGCTGGTGCGCACATGCTGGCGCAGGCCCTTGGCATAACGCGCCGGCGTCATATGGTCATAGGTAACGCCACGCTGACGCATGATCTGCAGCACCTGCTCGAAATGCAGCAGTTCCTCGCGGGCAAGCTGGCTCAGGGCATCCAGTAATTCCGGCCGATCCACATAACGGAACATGAGATTCAGGGCCGTACTGGCCGCTTTCTTCTCACAATGGGCATGATCAATAAGAAGAATGTCCGGATGCTGCAACGCCCAGTCGATCCAGGCCGATGGCGTTGAACAGGGCAGGAATTCGTGAATGAAACTGATATCTTGCATGGGACTCTCGCGCCGCGGGGGGATAAGTATAGAGCGGCGCCAAAGCCTGTGCATCATTTGCGGGGCCAGAGGCAGGCCCCGCCAAGGTCGTCGTGATTAAAGGGTGGTCCGACTCAGCAAGTACTCGACCAGTGCCGCACGGCCCTCCTCCGTTGCCGGGGTTTCATCAGCAACCGATCTCGGGAAGTAGAAAGGATGCGGTGAATTTACAGGATTCCCCATCTCGTCTTCCCCCCGGGCCGGGTTGAACAGGTTATTCAATGCCTCTGCCGCATCCTCACCCTTCACCGAACCGTTATGAAGAAACTCATCCTTGTCCGCCAGGCCCAGCAATAGCGGTTTCGAAAAACCTCGCTGCTGCTGTCGCACGCTGGCATCCAGTACCACCAGGGTGTTGTCGTAATCCGGTGTGGGGCCGGCCAAGGTGGTCTGAACATTACTGAGCGGGTCATCGCGCTCCAGGAGAACCAGAAGATCGTCTTCATAATCACGGTACAGCGTGGTGATCGACACGATGATGTTGGCCACAGGGTCATTGGGGTTGGGCGTGTGGCACGCAGCGCAGTTGGCACCCTCGGGACGGGAATTGCGGAAGATCGCCTCCCCGGCTGCCACCATCTCAGCATCCAGCCCTTGCGGAGCAGCCGGGGATTCCAATTGATCCGTGTATGCCTTGAGGGCATCCAGTTTGTCATCGGAGACTCTCACTCCCACCGGACCCGTCGGATCCCCGGCAGCAATCCCCGTGGTTTCGCTGTCTACCAGCGGCACCTGATCATCCAGCGCCATACCGGAGGAAAGCACACCACTGTCTTCCAGAATTTGCTGATATCGCTGCGTGATTTCGTCACCGACCGGGCCTGCAAGCACATTCAGGAAGGCCTTGCCCTCATCGGTGAGCAGGCTGGTGGGGTCCAGCGCCACGGTATAGACCAGATTGTTGAAGTCATTCAGGCGCGCAAAAGATCCACTGTGGCCCCACGGCGCCGCCAGATCCGTGCGGAAGAACGGAGGCACATAGGTCGCGTTGCCAATGCCGTCCGGAGTGGCGTCAAACGAAGTCACCGCATAGTAGCGAATACCGGTTTCCTCGTTCACGCCGGTCAGGTATTCCCTGGCAACCTGATTGAGGTCGTCAATGGTGCCATCAGACGGTATGCCGGTGAAATCACCATTGCCAATGGTTGCTCCGTCCAGGGCGTCAAACTCAAGCTGCAGTAAAGGCAAATACGCCAAAGGATTCGCGGATGCGGCAAAGATATTGCCCACATCAATGCCTTCAGCGACGACACCATCCACTTGCACACCCACTGAACCGGGGCCCGCAAAACCGGCCGGAACAACGGAATCATCCGTTCGTGCGTGGCAAAGGGCACAGGTCACACCGACTTTATCACCCCGTGCCAGATCGAGACTGTCGTTGGCGTTGAAGTCAGCGTCACTCCCCAGCGGTTTTCGGCTGCCATCCGCGGCGAAGGGAACAACGCCAATGACGGCCCCTTCATTGATCAGCGCGAGAGTCACCTGGGGATTGCTGAGGACCGTATCCTGAGGATTGGCTCCGTCTTCTATCATTGCCAGTGCATCCAGCAAGGCGGCAGCTGTTCCAGGACTCAGTGCCTCCACATTGACGTTCAAACCAAGAGACAACGCTGTCAGCGGGGTTACCTCAGCCTGGGCAATGCCCTGGGGAAGTTGCATGAAATCCGTCCAGAAGCGTTCGTTGCCGAAGGTTTCGAAGCGAAACACCTCCCTGCCTTCGGAAACCGGATCGTCTCCGACAACAACTTCAACCGGGCGATCCACAAAGCGGGTCGTGTCGTCGCCACCGCAACCGGCCAGCCCCAGTCCGGCGAGCACAAGAAGGAATGCCGGGACTCCGGGTAAGCGACGGGCAATGGCTGAACGCTCCAACCTTCCCCGCCGCCGCCGCGATCCGGCGGAATGTTTGTTGAACCGGCTGTTACTGATGACGCTGACCATGATGTTTCTCCCTACCAACACCGCATGAGATGGATCGACAGTGTTCCTCGGGCAGTGAACATCGGGTCAACCGCACGTCATGTCACAAAACATGACACGAAGACACACAGAAAATGTTCCGCACTGTGGGGCAGTCGTCGAGAAGAATGCTGCGACCGAGCCTTCTGCCCCTTATACTCTGCCGCCATGGGCCGACGAACCAATCCGACAATTCAACGCATCAAGGGTGTGATCGCAGTGTCATTACTGCGACTGATCGCCTGGCTCCCCTACGCTGTGAACCGTGCCATCGCCTCCCTGTTCGGTGCGATCCTGGCCCGACTCCCCGGCGAGGCCCGACATGTGTCCCGGATCAATCTCTCCCTCAGCTATCCCCATTTGAGCGAGGTCCAGCGTCATCATCTGGCCCGGCAATCGCTTCTGGAAAGCGCTCGCAATACCTTCGAGATCGCCCTGTTCTGGCGACGACCGGAGCAAGGACTGAAACGCATCGTGGCAGTGGACGGTGACGGCCCCCTGCGGCAGGCAGTGGAGGACGGCAAACCGGTGATGATTCTGGCTCCTCACCTGGGATGCTGGGAGGTACTTAATTTCTGGCTGGCCACCGAGTTCGGTCTGCATGCCATGTTTGCCCCGTCAGGACTGCCGGAAGTGGATGACCTGATACGCTCCGGGCGCGAGCACTTCGGCTCTACCATGTACCCCACCACCGCCCGGGGAGTGGCCGGTCTGGTCCGGGCCATGAAGAAAGGGGCGCTCACCGCCATCCTGCCGGACCAGGTACCGGATCGTCGCAGTGGTCGGCACGCCCCCTTCTTCGGCCAACCTGCCTACACCGGCACCCTGGCCTGCAAGCTGATCCGCCAGACCGGTGCAGTCACTTTTATGGCCTGGGCTCGCCGTTTACCGAACGGAAAGGGATTCGAGATTCGCGTGCGACCGGCGGACCCGCAGGTGGCTGATGACGATCTGGACACTGCTCTCACCGCCATGAACCGCTCCATCGCACACCTGATTGACGAGGAGCCCGCCCAGTATCTGTGGAGCTATAAACGCTTCCGGCGACCGCCCCCGGGGCACCAGGCCCCCTATTGACGCCAACGGATCTCGCTTTCAGTGATTGCGAGTATTCATCCCATGAATGGCTGTAACCGCGGTTTGGCTTAACAGTTGATGGCGTTTCGGCTATACTCCGCGCGCAATTCCAACCCCCAGTAACACCCTAAAAGACTGATTTCCAAAAGAAATCAGCCAATTCGAGTAAAGAGGGACACGCTGTGCTAGAAGCCTATCGCAAACATGTTGAAGAGCGCGCCGCCGAAGGTGTGCCGCCCAAGCCGCTGAACGAGCAGCAGGTTGCCGAGCTGGTCGAACTGCTGAAAAACCCGCCGGCTGGCGAAGAAGAATTCATCCAGGACCTGTTCGTTAACCGTGTTCCGCCCGGCGTGGACCAGGCCGCCTACGTGAAGGCTGCCTTCCTGACCGCGATTGTGAAAGGCGAAGCCAGCTCTCCCCTGATCGACCGCAAGCGTGCCGTGCAGCTGCTGGGCACCATGCAGGGCGGCTACAACGTCGCCACCCTGGTGGAAGCCCTGGACGATGCCGAACTGGCAGAAATCGCCGCCAACGAACTCAAGCACACCCTGCTGGTTTTCGATGCTTTCCACGATGTGGAAGACAAGATGAAAGCCGGCAACGCCAAGGCCAAGGAAGTGATCGAGTCCTGGGCCGAAGGCGAGTGGTTCACCAAGCGCCCGGATCTGGCAGAGAAAATGTCTCTGACCGTGTTCAAGGTAACCGGCGAAACCAACACCGATGACCTGTCCCCCGCCCAGGACGCCTGGAGCCGCCCGGACATCCCGCTGCACGGCAACGCCATGCTGAAGAATGCCCGCGAAGGCATCTTCCCGGAGAAAGACGGCGAAATCGGCCCGCTCAAGCAAATGGAAGAACTGAAAGCCAAAGGTCTCCCTGTTGCCTACGTGGGTGACGTTGTCGGTACCGGTTCCTCCCGTAAGTCCGCCACAAACTCCGTGCTGTGGCACTTCGGTGAAGACATTCCGTACGTGCCTAACAAGCGCGCCGGCGGCGTCTGCATTGGCGGCAAGATCGCCCCCATCTTCTTCAACACCATGGAAGACTCCGGCGCCCTGCCCTTTGAATGTGACGTTTCCAAGATGGAAACCGGCGACCAGATCGACATCTATCCGTTCGAAGGCAAGGTCGAGAAGAACGGCGAAGTGATTGCCGAATTCGAACTGCGCTCCCAGGTATTGCTGGACGAAGTGCGCGCCGGCGGCCGTATCAACCTGATCATTGGCCGCGGCCTGACCACCAAGGCCCGCGAAGCGCTGGGTCTGGCCCCGTCTGACCTGTTCCGCAAGCCGGAGCAGCCCGGTGACTCCAACAAGGGCTACACCCTGGCCCAGAAGATGGTCGGCAAGGCCTGCGGCCTGGAAGGCGTTCGCCCCGGCATGTACTGCGAGCCGAAGATGACCACCGTGGGTTCCCAGGACACCACCGGCCCGATGACCCGTGACGAGCTGAAAGATCTGGCCTGTCTGGGCTTCCAGGCGGATCTGGTGATGCAGTCCTTCTGCCACACCGCCGCTTACCCCAAGCCGGTTGACGTCGAAACCCAGCATACCCTGCCCGACTTCATCATGAACCGTGGCGGTGTGTCCCTGCGTCCGGGCGACGGCATCATCCATTCCTGGCTGAACCGTATGCTGCTGCCTGACACCGTGGGCACCGGTGGTGACTCCCACACCCGTTTCCCCATGGGCATTTCCTTCCCCGCAGGTTCTGGCCTGGTAGCCTTCGCTGCCGCCACCGGTGTCATGCCGCTGGATATGCCGGAATCCGTACTGGTTCGCTTCAAGGGCAAGCGCCAGCCGGGCATCACCCTGCGTGACCTGGTACACGCCATCCCGCTGCAGGCGATCAAAGACGGTCACCTGACCGTTGCCAAAGCCGGCAAGGTCAACGTGTTCTCCGGTCGGGTCCTGGAAATCGAAGGTCTGGACGATCTGACTGTGGAGCAGGCATTCGAACTGTCTGATGCTTCCGCCGAGCGTTCTGCCGCCGGTTGTACCATCACCCTGTCTGAAGACAGCGTGACCGAGTACCTGAAGTCCAACATCACCATGCTCAAGTGGATGATTGCCAACGGTTACGGCGATGCCCGTACCATCGAGCGTCGCATCCAGGGCATGGAAGAGTGGCTGGCCAACCCGAGCCTGATGCGTGCCGACGCCGATGCCGAGTACCACACCGTCATCGAAATCGACATGGATCAGATCAAGGAGCCGGTACTGTGCTGCCCGAACGATCCGGACGATGCCAAGACCCTGTCCGAGGTGGCTGGCGCCAAGATCGACGAGGTATTCATCGGTTCCTGCATGACCAACATCGGTCACTTCCGCGCGGCGGGTAAACTGCTGCAGAAAGTGGAAAGCGGCACCATGCCCACCCGTCTGTGGATCGCACCGCCGACCAAGATGGATCAGCACCAGCTCACCGAAGAAGGCTACTACAACATCTTCGGCAGCGCCGGTGCGCGTACTGAGATGCCGGGCTGCTCCCTGTGCATGGGTAACCAGGCTCGCATCGCGCCCAAGTCCACGGCGGTATCCACTTCCACCCGTAACTTCCCGAACCGTCTGGGTCAGGGTGCGGATGTGTACCTGGCATCGGCTGAGCTGGCGTCTGTGGCGTCCATCCTCGGCAAGCTGCCGACCCCGGAAGAGTACATGGAGTATGCAAACACCATCGACTCCATGTCTTCTGACATCTACCGCTACCTGAACTTCGACCAGATGCCGGAGTACCAGGACGTGGCCGATACCGTGAAGATCCCGGTTGCCCAGTCTGTCTAAGACCGGATAATCGCTTTGCGAACCCGAAACGCCCGGCCTGTGCCGGGCGTTTCGCGTTTTAACAGGAAATAAATGGATTCAGCACGAATTGGCGGCCATCGCATCAACGCTTGAGGCAATCCTGTTCCAGCAGCAACCTCCATCCGCACTTTGCCCTATCCAGGGCCACCCACCTTCCTTGCCGTCATTTCAACCGACTACTGACCACCACTGCCACTCAGGCGCCGTTTGGTGAGCGCGGTTGCATCTGCCGCCAGAGGATCTTCCGGCCAGGGGTGCTTGGGATATCGGCCACGCAGATCCTTGCGCACAGCCGGGTAGTTCTCCCGCCAGAATCGTTCCAGGTTATCGGTAATGGCGGCAGGCCGTCCCGCCGGGGTGAGGAGATGGGCGCTGATGGTCCGCTTTCCTCCGGCAATGGCTGGCAAGCGGGTAAGGCCAAACAATTCCTGCAACTTGACCGCCAGAACCACGGTTTCCCCCGTGTAATCCAGCAACACCCGTCGTCCGGTGGGAATGGTGATCGCCTCCGGCATATCCCTTTGCAGCTGCTTGCGCTGATCCGCAGTCAATAGCAGGTTCAGGGCATCACGTAGCGGCACCCGTTTGAGATCCTGAAGGGTACGCATCCCGGCGAGAAAAGGCGCCAACCAGCTTTCCAGGTTTTCCTGCAGAGCCTCATCACTCACATCCGGCCAATGCTCTCCCTCCACCGCCGCCAGCGTTGCCACCCTGGCCTGCCACTGCCGACAGTCCTCGGACCAGGGCAACAACCCCAGGCCATCCGTCCGCAGCCCCTCCAGCAGTCCCTGTACCTGTTGCCCAGCGGTAAGCGACGCCATGGGCTGACTGTGCAGGACAATGGCGCCAAGACGCCGTTGGCGCCAGCCCGTTACCCGCTGACGCTGACGATCCCACCCGATCTGTTCGTGCCACTGGGCATGGTCCCCCAGAACCGAGTCCAGGTCCGTCTCATCCAGCGGCATGGCGAGCCGGATACGGGCATCCCGGGGTTGGCCGTCGGTGTCCAGAATCAGTAACCATGATGTCCCGGACAAACTGTCCCCGGGGGGCAGTTGCACACCCGGGCCGTCCATCATCTGGTAGCGGTTACCCTCTCCCTGGCGCAGTCGAGCCAGCTGTCGCGGGTATACCCGGGCCAGCAACGCCCCCAGACTCTGGCGCCAGTCCTGTCGATCCTGTGGGTCGCCGGCTAGCAGACGTTGTGCTTCGAGCAGCAGCGAACGGTGACGATCCGGACTGGTTTCCAGGGCCTGCAGCCGGCTGCGCAAATCCACACCCTGGCTCAGGATGTCTCGCTCTGAAAGCAACGCGGCGACCCGGGCGGCACAAACGGGCAGCCCCTGCTCCCGGCCGGCCAGAATCAGCATCCCCAGAGCGGGTTCAACACCCAGGCCGGCAATCGCAGCGCCAAACGTGGTAAGCCCACCTTGAGCATCCAGCGCCCCACCGTCGCGCAGCCTCGCCACCGCACTGTTCCAGGCTGCCACAGGGGGCAGGTCCAGCCATTGCATCTGCTGAGGTTCCCGGCATCCCCAGCGGGCCAGATCCAGCACCAGAGGGTCCAGCGCCACCCGGGCAATCTCCGGCTTCTGGTGGCTGGCCATGACCTCTGAGGCTGACCATAGCCGCACACAGCAGCCGGGGCCTAACCGCCCCGCCCGACCGCTACGCTGACGAGCACTGGCTTCGCTGATCCTGCGAGTCACCAGACGGCTACGGTGGCGGGCCGGGTCATAGACGGGCTCCCTGGCCAGGCCACTATCAATCACATGGGTAACCCCCTCAATGGTGAGGCTGGTTTCCGCCACATTGGTGGCCAACACCACCAGAGGCTCACCGTTTGCGGCTGCTTCCAGCACCTGTTGTTGCTGCGCCAGCGGCAACCCCCCATGCAATTCTCTCACTGGCAAACCGTATCCGGATTCGGACAAACCCCGGGCTACCCGGCGAATGTCCCCCCGGCCCGGAAGAAACACCAGTATCACCTGGGCGTCAGCCGTCACGGACAGAATTTGCTGCACGCAGTGGTCGCGCCAATCCTGACGTGATGCCGGCGGGCGATAGAGAACCTCCACCGGGTAACTGCGCCCTTCACTGCGAATGACCGGCGCCTCCAGCATGGCCTCCAGGGGCCCACAGTCCAGCGTCGCGGACATGACCAGCAACCCCAGATCCGGGCGGAAGGCCTCTCGGATTTCCCTGACCAGAGCCAGCCCCAGGTCCGCATTCAGGGATCGTTCATGAAATTCATCAAAGATGACCAGCGCAATACCCTGGAGCTCCGGGTCACTCAACGCCATGCGGGTCAGCACCCCTTCCGTGACCACCTCCAGCCGGGTGGCCGCGCTGACTCGGGTATCGGTCCGGGTTCGGTAACCAACAGTCTGCCCCAACGGCTCACCGAGCTGGGAAGCCATAAAGGTCGCCACGGAACGGGCGGCAACCCGACGGGGCTCCAGCATCAGAATGCGCCCCGGGCGGGAGCCGAAACGCTCGAGCAGTGACAACGGCACACGGGTCGATTTCCCGGCCCCCGGAGGCGCTTCCAGAATGGCACAGCCGGATTGCTGCAGGGCTTCAAGGAGTGGCGCCACCACATCATCGACGGGAAATTCGTTCTGCATTTGTTACGTCCATTGCTGAGGCGCCGTGACGGCGGTCACTTCTGGTCAACTTGGTGAATCAATACCGCTGGTGGGGAAACGGACCTATGCTATATTCTGCTCATCATCGACTAATAATTAATAATGACTTTCTGTAGTGATATATGCTGAATGACTTGGGGATTCCTGAGCACCTGATCTGGAAGTTGAATGACTTTGACAACCACCAGCGGGCGGTCAATTTCATCAAACAGTTTCAGGATACGCTGTGCGTATACAGTGCGCCGGTGGAACAGCTCTATACCAATTACGATATTTCCATACCACCGGATGACGATCGCTCACTGGTGATTCTGCCCAATCCCTATGCATACCACGATACGTTCAACAGTATTGGGGATCATAGTGTTCACGCCACCGGCATGTATATCGTGCCTGGAGATTTGTTCGGTAAGGAAGGGCTTTTTCTGACGTTACGGCTACTGAAGTATGGCAAGCGGGTTATCAAACCGGTGCCTCTGAAAGTGGGCCTGTGGGCGCTGATGAAGAAGGAATCCACTACCATCCCCTTCCTCCCGGTCATCACCAAAGGGGATTTACGGGCCTTTCGCAAGGATTTTCCCTGCCTCCACCTGCATCGTATTCAACCCTCCAGACTGTCTGATCGCTCGCCCATGGAAATCAAAGCCATACAGCGCGTCATCCGCGACAAGCTGAAGGTGTACATGTAACGGCAGTGAACCGCTAATAGTGAAGAGTTAACAGCGAAAACAAACCGGACCGGGAAGAACCACCAAACACCAGAGATGGCTTTCCCGGATGTGTAGACGTGATCAAGTCTATTCAGTCTGACTGAGCGTAGCAGTGGTCCAGTGCCAGGACATAGTACTCCAGCCCTTTCACCGCTGCCGCAAAGGCTCTTTCCCGGCTCTGTTGATCGACACAGGTGAGCTTGATGAGCTCCATGGCCTCGTGGGGATGGGCATCATCGTAGGAGGCGTGGGCTCGCAGCCAGGCCATGGAATGGCGGTTAATGGTGGCCACCCCGTTTTCCTGATAGGCCTGCATGCCTTTGACCACGCTCTGGCTCCACTCCCCCGTGGCCCACTCTATGGCCAGATTGGTGGCGGCAATGCCTTCTTCCAGGCTGGCCTGTCTGCCCATGTGCCAGAGATAATGGTTTACCGCATCCATGGCTGGCGGCGGCGTGACAAACTCCAGCTCTTCCAGAGTAATACCAAAGCCCATGGCCCAGTCCTGATACCAGTACGCATGGCGTTGTTCGACCTTGATATTGCTGATCAACCAGTTCTTGCTTTCTTCGTGGCCGGGATACCGGCCTGGCTGGGTCTTGGCCAGATTCAGCCCCATGTACTTGGGAAAGTTTTCCACCAGCGGATAGAAATTCAGCAAGGCACTGCGGAAACGGGGCAAGCTGAGTGTCCCGGCCCCCATTTCCACAAAGACCGGATGCTCCACCACCTGATTTTTCAACGGTACCAGATCGTCCCAGAAAGTTTGGGCCCAGGGGCTGTGATCGGTGAGTTCGAGCCCTTTCTTATAATTTGCGGCGCGCATTTGTCGTTCTCCATAACAACCAGTTATCGCAGCGTTGGATCAGAGAGCTATCCTATACAGATAACACACTAGTCCAATAATTTGTATAAGCGATTTCGGAGCCTGCGTAAATGACGCCGTTGCTGTTTATTCGGTGGCGAAGCGGGATCGTAGTGGAGCTTCTGGTAGTATTTTGCCCAACTTTGGGCAGCGCCAGCCGCCTGGGGCCATTGCTCGCTGATCGCATCGCATAGCTGCATGGGGCTCAGGCCGACTACCAGGGGGCGCCCCCGTTCACTGGCCCGTTGATGTAACCGCCAGTATTCCCGCTCCATCAGCGTCTGTTTTGCCTTGCCGGTTCGCCAAAGCAGAAACAGCGCATAGAGCCCCATCAGCACGCCGACAGAGACAATCAGGGCAATGGCAATGCGCGTTGGCGAAACCGCGCCGAGAAGGTCTCCGAGAAATTCGGACTGGAAGACACTGTCGTAGCCCAACACCCAGGTCTGCCAGCGGAAATCCACATAGTCCATCCACTGGCTGACCAGCGCCAGTACGCCGCCATCCGAGAAACGACGCAGCCCCAGATCATCCAGCAGATCGCTGCCCTCCTCGCTGTTTTCCAGGGCCTCTCTCAGACCAAACTCAATGCGCTCGGGGGCAACCGCGGCGGTGGGATCCACACGGGTCCACCCTTTGTTTTCAAGCCAGATTTCACTCCAGGCATGGGCGTCATACTGGCGCACCAGTAAATGTGAGCCCAGCTCGTTACGCTCACCCCCCTGGTAGCCAACCACCACTCTGGCCGGCACCCCTGCAGCGCGCATCAGAAAGGTAAAGCTGGACGCATAGTGCTCACAAAACCCCCGCCGGGTTCGGAATAAAAAATCATCCACCGGATCCATGGCAAGCCGTGGGGGCCGCAGGGTGTAGTGAAAAGGCTGCTCCCGGAAGTATTGCAGGGCACGCTGGGCGATGCCCTCCGCCGAAGGACTTTCCAGACGCCACTGTTGCGCCAGGCCACGTGCCTTGACCCCGGCGTCCTCCGGTATCGACAACATCAATTGTCGCTCCAGCCGGGTCAGGTCAATCTCTTCGGCCACGGCAGGCACGCTTTCCACGCGATAGGCAAATCGCTCGGAAACCGGCCGGTTGGCCACCAGACGCATATCCTTGGCCAGGGCCACATCGCCATAGATCGGGAAAGGCACATCCAGGCTGAACAACCAGCGCCGCTGGGTGGGTTCCGCGATCACCTGATAGCGGTAACCGGGCAGCCCTGACTCCCGCTGCTCTGCTATCCGCTGGTACCAGTCCGGTTTGTTATTGCCTGGCCGGTACAGGTACTGCGATTCCGGGATCCCCTGGGGGATCGCCTGCTGCCAGGTTCGACCGTCATAGTGGCTCAGCGTCAGGCCCCGCCAGTAACGCTGGCCCCGCGACGGCATCTCTCCCTCAAAGTCCACCCGAAACGCCAGCTCCGCCGACTCCGACAACTCGCTGATCTGTCCCGGCGACATGCTGTCGCTCATCCCCGTGCGGGCCTTGTCTCCCCCCACCTGCATATTCCATAACGGCGCGACCCGGGGTACCAACAGGAACAGCACCACCATCATGGGAATCGCTTGCAAGGTCATCATCGCCGCACGCTTGCCATGTACCCAGCCACTGGCACGGGTATCACTGTGGTTGATCCCGACCAGGCAGGTGGTAAGGACCATCATGCACAGCAGCACATAGAGAAACATGCCCAGGGTCTGGGAAAACAATAGCGCGGTTGCACAGACAAAATAACCGAGCACAATCACCACATAGGCGTCACGCTGCTGCACCACTTCCAGATACTTCAGCGCGAACAGGCTCACCAGCAGAGCGACCCCGGCTTCGGGCCCGTACAGTCGACCGAAGCTGAAAAACGTCAGACCGACAGCACCGATCAACAACAGGGAACGCACTATCCGGCCCGGCAGTGTCAGACGTTGATGATCCACCAGCCAGCGGATCAGGATCACCAACGCCAGCAAACCGGTCTGCCAGAGAACGCCTTTGACCAGTTGCGGGATGGAGCACAGCACGACAGCCAGAGCCAGCCAGAGTCGGGTATGGGATGGAACCTGATAGATGCGCGCCATGGAGAACCTCAGAAATCCGGATAACTGGCCAATGCATCCAGCAGCCGCCAGCGATGCACGTCACCGGTATCCGGAGCCAGTGTCAGCCCGGGCAACTCCAGACCATAGGGTTGGCGCTGCGGATCCAGTTGCAAAATCCAGTAGCACAATATGGATAAGCGTTGCTCCTCCCCCAGGCCCTGCAGACGGTCCCAGCGCAGCCACAGACGACCACCGACCGGTTCCTCGAACTGCTTGGTATTCAGCCCACGGCCCCGCGCGTACCCTTTCCAGTCGACCCGTCGCAGGGAGTCCCCCGCTGTGTAGTTTCGCAACCCCTGGAATTCGTCATTGCCCGTTTGACCACTACTGAATGACTGCTGATTTTCCTTGCCGCCATCGGCCGGGCAATCCGGGCTTTCCTGCGGGCGCGGCCAGGCCAGGCAGTAATGGTCCATGGACACATAGGACCAACTTCGCAGCAGTCCCAGCGGGAAGCGGCTTTCTACCCTTAACCGGGGCGCCGTCACCCTGCCCCGTTCGGGCAACGGCAGGTTCAGCCACAGGCTTTCTTCCTCGCCCCTGCGGATGCTGATCTGTTGAGCATCCTGGTCCGGCCAGCGTAGCCAGACACAATGGTGATCGCGACGTTGGGCAAACAGCACAATTTCCAGTGCCCCTTCTTCCCCCGCAAAGCCGGATTCACTATCACCGTTACGCATGCCCAGGGCGGACAGGTTCCGGAAGGTATGCAGAATTGCCACCATGAACAGGCTGGCAAGCAGGAACGCCAGGGCCAGGATCAGATTGTTTTCATAATTGATGCCGCCGATGAACAACAGGGCGGACACCAACAGATAGAAGAAACCGTAGCCGGTGGGAAAAATAAAGATGCGCCGTTGATCCAGCACCACCTGTCTGGCCGGCGGTAAGCGCCGCGCCAGCCAGCGTTCATAAAGGTTCCGTATCGGCGCCGGCATCAGCATGGCTAACGGCGTATAACGGGAACGGACTGCAGCAAAGACTGGGTGGTGGCGGCCACACTGCCACCCTGCCGGGCACTGAGACGATGCTCCGCCACAGAGGGCCACACTGCCTGTACATCCTCGGGCAAGACATAATCACGCCCACTGATGAGGGCCCAGGCACGGGCCGCCTTGAGCAGCCCCAGACCTGCCCGGGGAGACAACCCGGAGACAAAACGGTCATCAGATCGGGTGGCATCCAGTAGCCGTTGTACATAGTCCAGCAGTTCGTGGCTGGCGCGCACCTTCCCCACGACCCGTGACAGCTTGATGAGGCCTTCACTGTTTATGACGGCCTGCAACTCCCGCACCTGTTCGCGCAAGTCGCCACCGGCCAGCAATTGCAGCTCCACTTCCGGCGCGGGATAGCCCAGGGAAATTCGCATCAAGAAACGGTCAAGTTGGGATTCCGGGAGCACGAAGGTGCCGGCCTGGTCCACCGGATTCTGGGTGGCGACAACGAAGAATGGTTGTGGCAGATCCCGGGTCACCCCATCCAGAGTCACCTGTCGCTCTTCCATGGCTTCCAGCAATGCACTCTGGGTTTTCGGTGTGGCGCGATTGATCTCATCGGCAAGCAGCAACTGGGTGAAAACCGGCCCTTCGCGCAGGGAGAATTGCTGTGTGGCAGGGTCAAACACAGAGACGCCAAGAATGTCCGCAGGCAGCATGTCGCTGGTGAACTGCACCCGTCGGTACTCAAGCTTGAAGACCCTGGCCAGGGCATGCGCGAGCGTGGTTTTACCCATGCCGGGCAGGTCTTCGATAAGCAGGTGACCATTGGCCAGCATGCAGGTAAGTGCGAGCTTGAGTTGTTCTTCTTTGCCCAGTACAACACGGCCCACCTGGGCCAGAACTTTATCCAGTGCCTGCATGGTTCCCCTTGATTCTATTTATTGCGGGCGCGACAGATGAAGTACAGGCGTCTTTTTAACCCGATTGGCCAGCCTACGCCGGCGCTTGTTGTTATGCGCTGGCGATCGCCTGTAGACCCCGGTTCAAGTCTGCCTTCAGGTCGTTCACCGATTCCAGACCAATGGCCAGACGAATCAGGTTTTCAGTGACCCCTGCCCGCTGTTTTTCTTCCTCTTTAACCCGCCCGTGGGTTGTGGATGCCGGGTGGGTAATCGTCGTTTTAACATCACCCAGGTTGGCGGTGATGGAAATCAGCCGGGTGGCATCAATAAAGCGCCAGGCTGCTTGCCGGTCCCGGTTTCCCGCAGCATCTTCCACTTCAATGGACATGACAGCGCCAAAACCGGACTGCTGTTTTCCGGCAAGAGCATGCTGAGGGTGATGTTTCAGGCCCGCATAATGCACCCGCACAATGCCAGGCTGTTTTTCCAACCACTCGGCCAGCTCCTGGGTACGGGCGCTCTGGGCTTCCATCCGCAGGGATAGTGTTTCCAGGCCCTTGAGAAATACCCAGGCGTTGAAGGGGCTCATGCAGGCACCGGCGGAACGAACAAAACCCAGCACTTCTTCCATTTCGGCTTTCGGGCCTACCACGGCACCACCGAGGCAACGCCCCTGGCCATCAAGATACTTGGTGGCACTGTGGATGACGATATCAGCGCCAAGCGCCAGGGGCTTTTGCAGCGCAGGGGTGCAGAAGCAATTATCCACGACCAGCAGTGCGCCATTGTCATGGGCCAACTTGGCCAGGGCGCGAATATCGCCAATTTCCGATAGCGGGTTGGACGGGGTTTCCAGATAGAGAATCCGGGTCTCCGGCCGTATTGCCGCTTCCCAGTCCTGCAAGTCACTCAGATCCACCAATGACGTTTCGATACCGAACTTGGCCAGGTATTTGTCGAACACCACATTGGTGGTACCGAACACACTGCGTGAGCTGACAATGTGATCGCCCGGAGACAACAGCGAAAAGAAAGTCCCACTGATGGCGGCCATGCCAGAAGCAAACGCCACACAGGCTTCGCCCCCTTCAAGCGCTGCCAGCCGCTGCTCGAAGGCGCGTACCGTGGGATTGGTAAAGCGGGAATAGATATTACCCGGCTCCTGGCCTCCGAATCGGGCCGCAGCCTGGGCGGCGCTCTCATAGACAAAACTCGAGGTCAGGAAAATCGGATCCGAGTGTGCCATCTCGTCCGTACGCAACTGTGCCGTGCGGATAGCCAGGGTTTCCACATCAAGTTGTGTCGGATCCAGATCGTTCATTGATAGCCTCGGTTTTCCTTCGGTCTTGCTCAGTTCGGATTGTGCAAATCGATAATCTCGTTATCTGCCAATGCGCGGGTTTTCTCACTACTGCCTTTGGCCATATCGTTACGACGGGCTTCCAGACCGGCCAGATATTCCGGGGTGATGTTGCCCGCCAGATAGGTTCCATTGAACACGGAACAGTCGAAGGACTCCACCCCGGGATTACCTTCCTTGCACGTCTCCACCAGATCTTCCAGATCCTGGTAAATCAACTTGTCGGCACCGATCAATTTGCCGATTTCCTCAGTGGTGCGGCCGTGGGCAATCAGCTCCTGGGCGGCCGGCATATCAATGCCATAGACGTTGGGATACTGCACCGCAGGCGCCGCAGAGGCGAAATAGACCTTGCGGGCGCCGGCTTCCCGGGCCATCTGGATGATCTCGTTACAGGTCGTCCCGCGGACAATGGAGTCATCCACCAACAGCACATTCTTGCCTTTGAACTCCAGCTCAATGGCATTGAGTTTCTGGCGCACGGATTTCTTGCGCTGCTGCTGGCCCGGCATGATGAAGGTTCGGCCAATGTAGCGGTTCTTGATGAACCCCTCACGGTATTTGACGCCCAGATGGTTCGCCATCTGCAGGGCAGACGTACGACTGGTATCCGGGATCGGGATCACCACGTCGATGTCGTGGTCCGGCCATTCCCGCTCGACTTTCTCCGCCAGCTTCTCGCCCATGCGCAGGCGCGCCTTGTACACCGAAATACCGTCGATGATGGAGTCCGGCCGGGCCAGGTAAACCTGCTCGAAAATGCAGGGATGCAGACTGGGATTGTCGGCACACTGACGGGTGTGCATCTCCCCTTCTGCAGTAATGTAGATGGCTTCACCAGGCGCCAGATCCCGTTCGATATGAAAACCCAGGGAAGACAAAGCCACAGATTCCGACGCCACCATGTACTCGGGACCATTGGGGGTGTCCTTGCGACCGAAACAGACCGGACGAATGCCGTGGGGATCACGAAACGCCAGAATGCCATAGCCGGTAATCATGGCCACCACCGCATAGGCCCCTTCCACCCGCTTGTGAACAGCGGCGACGGCGTCAAAGATATCGTCCGGCTCCGGCTGCAACTTGCCACGACTCTGCAGTTCGTGGGCAAACACATTCAGCAGCACCTCGGAATCGGAGGTGGTGTTGATATGGCGCAGATCCGCCCGGAAGATATGCTCGGCCAATTCCTCGGCATTGGTGAGATTGCCGTTGTGGGCCAGGGTGATGCCGTAGGGAGAGTTGACATAGAACGGCTGGGCTTCCGCGGAACTTGAGCTGCCCGCAGTGGGATAGCGCACATGACCGATGCCCATGTTGCCCACCAGACGGCGCATATGGCGGGTGCGAAACACATCACGCACCATGCCGTTGTCCTTGCGCAGATAAAGACGATCCCCGTCACAGGTAACGATACCGGCTGCATCCTGCCCCCGATGCTGAAGGACTGTCAGCGCATCATAGATACCCTGGTTCACATAGCTATGGCCGACAATGCCCACAATGCCGCACATGGTACTTTCCTCTCGTTAGGGGCTGTTAACCGCATTCATCTGAACGATGTCTTGCAGCCCCTCGTTGCTTATACGTTCATGACCAGAGCGAGTAGTTTTTCGCCCATGTCCCGGGTCCACGCTTCCATCATGACCAGATGCGGAACCAGGGTGGATTCTTGCCACCATGGATCGGCACCAAACAGGTGCCGCCCCAGGGCTACCAGCACAACCATCAGCAGCACACCTCGCATGGCGCCGAAGACCATACCCAGCAATCGATCAGTACTGCTCAGCCCGGTGACACGAATCAACTCACCGAGCAAATGGTTAATGAGGGCACCGACCACCAGCGTCAAGACAAACAGCAGGCCGAAAGCAACAGCGGCACGCAGGCTGGGAGTGGTAATCTGGTCCTGAAGAAGAAGATCCAGGGCCGGGCTGAACAGGCGCGCGATGATAAAGGCCGCCACCCAGGTGAGCAACGAAAAGGCTTCACGGGTGAAGCCTCGGCGCACGCTCAGCAAAGCGGAAATTGCGATGACAATCAGAATGATGGCGTCTGCCAGATTCATGTAAAGCGTGCTCTCACCGGCGGATAAACGCTCGTCCGGGGGTGCCCTTGCGCTGCAGCCAGCGGCGGGACACCCGGAAAATTCAGAGCGCGAAGTTTAACAGAGGCTGACCCACTTGCCCATGGATACAGCCCGTGGATGGCGGCAATCAGGGGGCGTAAATCCGTACCAGCCCCTTGAAGCCGAAACGGCTGTCATCCGCCAGCTGCTGGCGGGTTCGTTCGGCATCTTTCTTGTGGATTTCCGGCCCCACCATGACACGGTGAACGACCTTGCCCTGGTGGCTGTCAGTCTCGCTGTATGCCCGGTAACCGGCGGCTTTCAGCTTCTCCACCACGGCCTCGGCGTTATCGACACTGGAATAGCTGCCCACCTGAACCACAAAACCGGCCAGCACCGGACCGTCATCCGGATCTGCCGGCGGTGGCACTGGCGCATCCTCCGTCACCACAGGATCCTTGGCTGGCGGCGGCTCGGCACTGTCTGGATTCGCCTGCAAATGCTCCTGCGCAGCAGCTCTGACCGCCTCTCTCTCCGACTCAATGCGCTCCGCCGCGGCCTCCTCCATCTCGGTTGTCACCACAGGATCCACGTTGACCGCCGTCATCTCCGGCTGATCAGGAATTTGCATATCCAGGGCATTGCGGATCTGTTCCGGCGACCGGAACACAAAGGGTGCCAGCACAGCCGCCAGGACCAACAACAGAACAACGCCGACAATGCGCTGACGGGTTCGTTTATCCACCTTGCTCTCCCCTCGCTTCCGCAACGGTATAGAAAGACCCGAAGATTAGCACCTGATCGTCGGCCTGTGCAGCGTTAAGGGCACCCTGCAACGCCTCACGGACACTAGCGTACTGGCGGCAGGATGCCTGCTCCGGCAAGGCAGCGGCCAGCCTGGTCGCGGGGGCGGCCCTGGCAATCGCAGGCGCGGCCAGATGCCAGCTCACCGGCTGTCCGGTGAAGAGCGCCACCACGTCATCGATCGGCTTGTCGGCCATCATCCCGAACACCAGGTGTCGCGCCCCCTCACAGTGGGGCAGCATCTGAAGGAAACGCGCAACCGCGGGCAGATTATGGCCCACGTCAAACCAGCAGGCACGGCCCTGAATCTGTCGGAATTCACAGCGCCCGAACAGGGTCACTTCAGCCACGGCCTGGCAGTCCGCTGTGTCGACCTGCACCCCCGCCAGGCTGAGGGCCTGGCAAGCCGTCGCCAGATTATCCCGACCCAGCACTACCCGGTCGGGAAAACCCAGGTCACGCCCATCACAGAGAGTGACTCCCTGCCGGGCAAGACGGAAATCCCGGCCGGCAAACACCGGCACCGCGGCATACTGTCCTGCCAGCTCCAGCAGGTTTTGCGGCCAGTCTGCCTCACCAAAGACCAGCGGCTTGCCGGATCGGGCAATCCCGCATTTTTCACCGGCAATGGCTTCCCGGGTCTCACCCAGCCAGTCCTGGTGATCCAGCCCCACCGAGGTGACCACCGCCACATCCGGATCGACGATATTGACCGCATCAAGTCGGCCCCCGAGGCCCACCTCCAGCAGTACCAGATCCGCCCCGCTCTGCCGGAACAGCCACAGCGCCGCCAGGGTACTGAACTCGAAATAGGTCAGGGAAATGTCCTGGCGCGCCTGCTCCACCTGTTCAAACGCTTCACAGAGCTGCTGATCAGACGCCAGACCATCAGGCAGGCGAACGCGCTCATTGAAACGATGCAGATGAGGGGAGGTATAAAGACAGACTCTTCGGCCATGACGCTCCGCCAGAACCTGCATCAGGCGCAGGGTGGAGCCTTTCCCATTGGTGCCAGCCACGGTGATCACCGGCACAGGCATTGTGCTCACCCCGAGACGACTGGCCACCTGGCGAATACGCTCCAGGCCCAGTTCAATTTCGGTGGGATGCATGGCCTCGATCCGCTCCAGCCAGGCGGCCAGAGCGGATGCGGCAGGATCGTCAGTCATCGACAGTCTGGAGGGACCAGCCCATCATGTTCGCCAGCAGGCGATGGAGGGTATCGCGCATATCGTGGCGAGCCACGATCATGTCGATGGCACCATGATCCAAGAGGAACTCGCTACGCTGGAAACCTTCAGGCAATTTCTGCCGCACGGTCTGTTCAATGACCCGAGGTCCGGCAAAACCGATCAGGGCATTGGGCTCAGCCACGTTCACATCACCCAGCATGGCCAGGGACGCGGACACGCCACCATAAACCGGATCGGTGAGTACGGAGATAAACGGCAGACCCGCCTGCCGCAACTTTTCCAGCGCCGCGCTGGTCTTGGCCATCTGCATCAGGGAGAACAGGGCTTCCTGCATGCGCGCCCCACCGCTGGCGGAAAAACAGACCAGCGGCAGCTTTTGCTCCAGGCATACGTCTACGGCACGGACAAACCGCTCACCGACCACAGAGCCCATGGAGCCGCCCATGAAGTTGAATTCGAAGGCACAGGCCACCAGGGGTTCCCCGTGCAACGTCCCTTTCAAGGCTATCAGGGCGTCGTTTTCCTCGGTGGCTTTCTGGGCAGCGACCAGGCGATCCTTGTATTTCTTGGAGTCCTTGAACTTGAGACGATCCACCGGGGCCAGTTCCGCTCCGATTTCCGTCTGCACGCCTTCATCGAGAAACAGCTTGAGCCGCCGCCGGGCATTGATGCGCAGGTGATGCTCACACTTCGGGCAAACATCCATGTTGCGGTCCAGTTCGGGCCGATACACCACCCCGTCGCAGCGTGGGCACTTGCGCCACAACCCCTCGGGAATGCTGTTGCGCCGATTTTCCTGGGGGCGGCGTACTGCAGGCAGGATTTTTTCCAGCCAGTTGCTGTTGCTCATGCAAAGGTCCCGTTACTGATCCATAGCGTTACGCATGGCGGCCAGAATGTCACTGATGGACTGGTTGATCGCTTCCGGGTTGTCCGGATTGGCCGCAATCTGATTCACCAGGGCACTCCCGACAACCACACCATCAGACACTCGACTTACCGCCTGTGCAGATTCAGCGTCTTTGATACCAAAGCCGACACCAATGGGCAATTGAGCAAGGTTGCGAATTGTTTCAACCCGACCGGCCACTTCGTCCACATTCAGGGAGGCCGAGCCTGTCACCCCCTTGAGAGAGACGTAATACAGGTAGCCGGAACCGGCCTTGCCAATCAGCTTGATACGGGCATCCGAGGTGGTCGGGGCCACCAGGAAAATCATGTCCAGCTCGTAGGCATCCATCACCGGCTTGATTTCCAGGGCCTCTTCCGGGGGCAAGTCCACCAGCAAGATGCCATCCACGCCGGCCTGTGAGGCCGCCTTGGCAAAGTTTTCATAGCCGAGCGCTTCCACCGGATTCAGATAGCCCATCAGGACCACCGGTGTCTCGCTATCGCGCTCACGGAATGCCTTTACCATTGCCAGCACGTCATGAGTGGAAGTGCCATGGGCCAGGGCCCGCTCGCAGGCCTTCTGGATCACCGGCCCGTCAGCCATGGGGTCAGAAAAAGGCACACCCAGCTCGATGATGTCGGCACCGGCTTCCACCATGGCATGCATCAGTGGCACCGTCACTTCCTTACTGGAGTCACCGGCGGTCACGAAAGGAATCAATGCCTTGCGTTTTTGCTCGGCCAGCCGCTGAAAACAGCTTTCAATACGACGCATTACTGCTCCTTAAAATTCAATGCCATCGATGGCAGCGACAGTCAGAATATCCTTGTCCCCTCGACCGGACAGGTTGATAACGATGTCCTGATCCGGGGTCATGGTCGGAGCCAGCTTGCGAGCGTAGGCAAGCGCATGGGCCGATTCCAGAGCCGGCATGATGCCTTCCACCCGGGTCAACTCACGAAACGCAGAGAGGGCTTCCGTGTCGTCTGCTGACACATAATTTACCCGTCCCAGATCCTTCAACCAGGCGTGCTCGGGACCGACACCCGGGTAATCCAGGCCGGCAGACACGGAATGGGTTTCAATGATCTGGCCGTTGTCGTCTTCCATCAGATAAGTGCGGTTGCCGTGCAGCACACCCGGGCGCCCTGCACTCAGCGGAGCCGCATGGCGACCGGTTTCAATCCCGTCGCCGGCCGCTTCTACGCCGTACATGGCCACCCCATCATCATTGAGGAAGGGGTGGAACAGGCCAATGGCATTGGAGCCACCACCGACACAGGCCACCAATGCATCCGGGAGCTTACCGGCCTGCTTCAGGCTCTGCTCACGGGCTTCACGACCGATCACGCACTGGAAATCGCGCACCAGCAACGGGTAAGGATGCGGGCCTGCCACGGTGCCGATGATGTAAAAGGTGTCATCCACATTGGTGACCCAGTCACGCATGGCCTCGTTCATGGCATCTTTCAGGGTTTTCGAACCGGAGGTGACCGGAATCACCTCGGCACCCAGCAACTTCATGCGGTAAACGTTGAGCTTCTGTCGCTCCACATCCTCGGCGCCCATATACACCTGGCACTTGAGCCCCAGCCGGGCGGCCACGGTGGCAGTTGCCACCCCATGCTGCCCTGCCCCGGTTTCCGCAATCACCCGTGGCTTGCCCATATGTTTGGCAAGCAGCGCCTGGCCAATGGTGTTGTTCACTTTGTGGGCCCCGGTGTGGTTCAGGTCCTCACGCTTGAGCCAGATTTTTGCGCCGCCGAGCTGCTTCGACCATCGCTCCGCCAGATACAGTGGAGACGGGCGGCCGACATAATGGGCCAGATCATAGTCGAAATCCGCACGGAACTGCGGATCATCCTTGAGACGCTCATACATGGCGGCCAGATCGTCCAGAGCCCCCATCAGGGTCTCGGATACAAAACAGCCGCCAAATTGGCCGAAGTGGCCTCGGGCGTCAGGAAAAGCAGAAAAATCAGGGCGTTCAGACACCAGCTACTCCTCGTGTTTTCGCACTTTTGATGAAGGCGCGGATGGCGGCAGGATCCTTGATCCCGCCACTGCGGCCACCCTGAACAGTTTTCTGTTCAACGCCACCACTCACATCCACCGCCCATGGCCGCACCTGTGCTACGGCATCGGCCACATTACCCGGTTGCAGGCCACCGGCCAGCACCACGGGGAGGGACAGGTCCTTAGGCAACCTGTCCCAATTGAACGTCTCACCGGTCCCCCCCGGAATACCGGCCACATAGCTATCCACCAGTAACCCAGCTGCTTGCCGGTATTGAACCGCGCATTGATACAGATCCACATCGTCTTTCATGCGTACCGCCTTGATCCAGGGGCGCGAAAAACGGGAACAGAACTCTGCAGGCTCGTCGCCATGAAATTGCAGCAGATCCAACGGTACCTGGCTCAGCACATTCTCTATATCCGCCTGTGTGGCATTCACGAACAGGCCGACGGTAGTCACGAACGGAGGCAGGCTGGCACAAATTGCTGCTGCCCTGGCGACCGTCACAAAACGGGGACTGGGCTCGTAAAAAACCAGACCAATGGCATCGGCACCGGCGTTTGCCGCCGCCAGTCCGTCCTCAATGCGGGTAATGCCACAGATTTTGACCCGGGGTATGGTCATGGGTTCTCCAGTGTATCAAAAGCCCGATGGATTAGGGATATTTCCGGGGCGTGAGCGAGCCAGACTGTACTCACCCTCTGCCATTATGCCTCAAGGGAATCGGGTAACCACAGAGGACCAAGCGGCTCTCTGGGCAAATCGAATTGATCCGGGTATTCGATCTCCACCAGATACAAACCATAGGGGGGCGCCGTGGCTGCCCCCTTGCGACGATCTCGGGATTCCAGGACTTCGCGGGCCCAGGTGGCCGGCCTCTTGCCGGCACCGATTGTCATTAATACACCCGCCATATTACGCACCATATGCATCAAGAAGGCGTTAGCATGGGCTTCCAGCACGATGACCTTGCCGTGTTGGTGCAGTTTCAGACTGTGTAGTGTCTTGTGGGGAGACTTGGCCTGACAGTGCACACTTCGGTAAGCGGTAAAATCATGACTGCCGACCAGACAAGACGCAGCTTCACGCATGGCGTCCAGATCCAGTGGCCGGTAATTCCAGGTCACCTGATTGCGGTACAGGGCTGGCGGTCGCGAGTGATTGTAGATCACGTATCGATAGCGTCGGCTGACCGCAGAAAACCGGGCATGAAACTCATCGCTTACCGGTTTCGCCCAGCGCACGGTCACGTCCCGGGGCAGGTTGGTGTTCCCGCCCATGATCCAGCTCTTCATTTCCCTGGGCGCATCAGAGTCAAAATGCACCACCTGCCCGGTGCCATGGACACCCGCATCGGTGCGTCCGGCACACACCACCGATACCGGATGATCCGCCACTTTCGATAATGCCTCCTCGAGGCATTCCTGCACGGTTCTGACGCCGGGCTGCTGGGTCTGCCAGCCGCGAAAATCAGTACCGTCGTATTCAATTCCCAGGGCGATGCGGGCCATGGTTCCACCAAAACAAAAAGGGGGCGATACCTTAAGGCATCGCCCCCTTTTTTCCTAGCTCAGCCAGTATCAGCCGACCTGGGACATCAGCTCACGGGCTTCCGCCTGTTGCTGATCATTGCCTTCCGAGATCACCTCATTAAGGATATCGCGGGCACCTTCGGTATCCCCCATATCGATGTAGGCCTTGGCCAGGTCCAGCTTGGTGGCGTTCTCGTCGGTTTCGCCGAGGAAATCGAAATCATCCTCGTCACCCAGGACGTCAGCGGATTCTTGCGGTGCAGACGACCCCAGCTCATCGGCCTGCGGCACCGGGACGGCAGGGATTTCCGGTTCTGCCACCGGCGCATCTTCCCGGGCAGGCTCCTCTTCCAGAGACAGGCTCTCGCCCTGTTCCTCGATCTCCAGATCGTCATCGCCCAACAGGTCTTCCAGTGAATCGGCCTTGTCGGCAGCCGGCGCCTCCGGCTCTGCTGGCTCGTCCAGATCCAGATCGGCAAGATCATCCTTGGCAGCATCAGCCTCAACGCCACTTCCCGCCGATTCGGCCAGCGATTTTTCGGCCTCATCCAGTTCCAGGTCCAGATCCGTCAGAGTGTCATCCGCGTTGTCATCCGCGCCACCATCCAGATCCAGATCATCCAGGGACAGGTCCAGTTCTTCCTTGCTGTCTTCACTGTCACCGGACTCATCGAACTCAAGACTCATGTCGTCCAGGTTGAAATCGCCGAACTCGGTGTCATCGTCGCCCATGGAGGCGCTGCTTACATCGTCCAGCTCCAGCACCGGGCTGGCGCCCAGAGACTGCTTGTCGGCATCGGAAAGCGGTGCTTCCTCTTCCTGCTCGGTTTGCGGCTTGCTGTCGTCTTCGAAATCCAGGCTGAAGTCGTCATCCAGCGAAGCGGTATTCTCCTCGGAAGAGTCCAGCATCACGGTGTGATCTTCGTCGTCGCCGTTCTCATCGAGTTCGAAATCGAAATCAGCCAGCTCATCACCCTGCGGCTCCGGGTCCTGGTCCGTGGTGCCGGATTCAGGCTCATCCGCCTGCATGGTCGGCACATCGTCGTCCAGACCGGAAGAAAGCCCCATTTCCAGATCGTCCAGAGACAAGGCGTCATCATCCGCTGCAGAAGCGTCTGACGCCACGCTACCACCAAGGCGGGCGATAGCATCATCGACCTCGGGGGAGGTGCCGGCAAAAATGCTGGTTTGCTGCTGGAAAGCAGCATCGTCATTCATTTCCTTGAGCAGCTCCAGCAAACGGACCTTGAGGTCATCTCGCTGGGGGTGCTTGTTGATTTCATTGCGCAGGAAATCCACGGCCTGCGGGTAACGGCCATAGGCCACATAGACTTCCACGTCTTCCAGCGGATCCTGGCTGCCACCCTGCTCCGGCGCATCGTCGTCATCATCATGATCCGTGATGGCGCCAGTGGCCGCGTTGTCATCATCCAGGTTCAGGCCAAACTCATCCTGACCCTCATCATCAAGATCTTCGAACAGGGCGCCCTCAGAATCCTGGTCAGCATCGTCTTTCTTCTTGCTGCGAAGCAGCACGAATACCAGCAGCAGCATGGCAACCAGAGCCAGGGCGATATACATCAGGTTATCAAGCAACAGAGATACAATGCCGCCCTGCTGCTGAACCGGAGGCTGTGCCGGGGCTACCGGTTCGGGTTTTGCCACTTCCGGTGCTTTTGCCGTTGTCGGCTCGCCGTCGGCAACAACCGTGGCGTCCCCTTCTGCCGACTCGCTGCCGTCAACGCTTTCATCCTGATTCGCTGCCCCGGTATCCGCTGCCGCCGCAGAGGCGCTGTCGTCGAGGCCTGCGTCCGAAGAATCACCACCCTGCAAGGTTTCTGCGGATTCCGGTTCGGAAGTGCCCGCAACGACATCACTGTCAGCCGCGCCATCAGTGCCCGCTTCCACTTCAACCACTTCCGGTTCGGCAGGCGCTTCCATGAGCGGGTCTTCCCCGTCCACAACGACGCCTTCCTGCTCACGCAGCTTGCGGAGTTCTTCCTGCAACTGGGCAATCTGGTCGTTACGCAGTTTCAGGAGCTGCTCGCTGGTACGAGTCTGTTCTTCCAGGTCACCCAGGCGGGATTTCAGTTCTGCGTTTTCGCGATCAAGACGGTCCAGATTTTCATCGCGAATGGCCAGTTCATTCTCAAGCACCGCCGTGTTGGCATTCCCGTCACTGGCAGAGCCAGTGCTGTCACCGTCATCCACACCGGCCGCAGACTCCGGGGAAACCAGTTTCACCTGGCCGGTAGTTGGGCCCCGGTCATCTTCATCGCTATCGGCAACCTGACGGCTGCCATCCAGTTGGGCGCGCTGCTGGGGGGCCTGAATGCCACGGGCCTCGAGCATTTCGCGCCATTTGCGGTTCTGGTCCGCCACTTCAACGATGGCGTTGCGGGTTGAGATGGTGCGCACTTCCTGCTCGTTGGGAATGCGCAGCACGGTGCCTTCCCGTACCAGGTTCACATTGTTGTTAATGAACGCATCCGGATTCATGGTCTGGATGGCGACCAGCATTTGCTGCACGGAGACACTGTCAGCCGGACGATTATCCAGAGCAATACGCCACATCGTGTCAGAGGCTTTCACCGTGTACGAATTACGAGCACCGCTGTCGGCCATCGGTGAAGCCGGTACAGACGGCTGTGCGGCCGGTTCGGCTGGCGCGGGCTGTGCCGGAGCCGGCGAAACCGGGCGCTGGGGAGAGGGCTGCACCTGCGGCTCGCTTCGAGAAACCGGCTGGGGCGCACGACTGATCGTTGGCGCGGTGGTCGCTGCACTGTCCGCGTAGCTGGGCGGGTCCAGCAACACCGTGTACTCACGCATCAGTCGGCCGGTAGGCCAGAGAAATTCCACCAGGAAATTCAGGTAGGGCTCACGAACCGGTTGGTCCGTGGTGATACGCAGTCGTGCTTTGTCAGCCCCCTGCTTCTCCACCGCAAAATCCATACGGTTGAGAAAATAGGCGCGATCCACCCCCGCCGCATCAAATTCGGCCTGCGACGCCAGATTCACGAGAATTTCCTCTTCGGTCAGATCCCCAACCTCATGCAAGGAAATTTCCATATCCAGGGGCTGATTAAGGTAGGAATTCAGCTCGTATTCCCCAACCCCTAAAGCTGCCGCAACGCCTGGTGACATGATGACCAGTGCGGTTAAGCCAAACCCAAGTTTTCGAAGCATGGTCGAACCCTTTATTTATTATGTTTCCCGCGCTCAGCCCGATCCCGCGGGCGCTACCGGACGAACCCGAGGCGGCAAGCAGTCCTATGACGCTGGTCACACATTTTGCCCCAGGCTGGGGTCAAAACCTAGAAACCGCGTCACATAATGTCAGTAAGTATCCATTACAGATAGTCTTTTAGCAACTTCTCGACCACCTTCACCGCATTCAGCGCGGCCCCCCAACGGACATTGTCGGCGACGCTAAAATAGCTCAAACCGCCGCTGCCTTCCATGTCTTCCCGGGTTCGGGAAATCCGCAGGCACGGCTCCCCTTCCACCGAGGCAACCGGAGACATGGCCTGTGGATCCTCATTGTCCAGCACATCCACGTCGTTCTGCGCTTCCCAGACGGTAAGCGCCTGCGCCATGGCCAGCGGCTGGATGCTACGAACCGACACACTCTGGCCATGCCCATAGAAAACCGGCACCCGCACCGTGGTGACCTGCACCGACAGGGGTTGGTCAGCCAGAATGCGGCGGGTTTCCAGCATCAATTTGAGCTCTTCGCTGGTAAAGCCATTTTCCTGGACCTGGCCACTGACCGGCAGCACATTGAACGCGATCTGGGCCTGGGCCGCCTCGCTGGGAGAGAGGCCATTGAGCAACCGTACGCTCTGCTGTGCAAGCTGATCCACCCCGCTTTTGCCCGTGGCGGACACCACCTGAAACTGGGTCACCACCACTTCCTGGAGCGGAGCCAGGTCGGCCAGGGGCTTGAGTGTGCGGACCAGCTGGACGGTGGCCGCATCGGCACACGCAACCAGGTTGTTCTCCCGGGCCTGGGCCAGCAGCTCGTCATTGACGTCGGCAACCAGCAACGGCACGTCGGATTCGTATCGAAACGCCGGTGACAGGTCCACCGCCACGGCCCCGGCCTCTGCGGCCCGGGGAGCCAGCTGCTGACTGACGCTGGCACCCGCAGCAAAGAGCGCCACCTCCACCCGGGAAAAGTCAAAATCTTCGGCTTTTTTGACGATCACCGATTTTCCGGCAAATGACACCTTGGCGCCCGCACCATTGTCTGACGCCAGAAGAAAAAGCTCGCCGACCGGGAACTGTCGCTCCGCAAGCAATTTGAGAATCGCCTCACCGACCAGTCCGGTTGCACCGACAATGGCAAGATTGATAGAGCGCATAGAAACCCCGCTACAACGATGCTGCGGGAACGCGGATCACGTCCCCCACAAATACAAACGCGGGCACGGCCTTGATACTACCTCGGCCCTGCCCGCGCTTTTCCACTTTCACCTTTTAACTGCTTTTTAGCGCTCCATAAGGATGCGCAGCATGCGACGCAGCGGCTCCGCGGCGCCCCACAGCAGCTGGTCGCCCACGGTGAAGGCATTCAGGTACTCGCCGCCCATGTTGAGCTTGCGCAGCCGGCCCACCGGAATGCTCAGGGTACCGGTCACCGCCGTGGGGGTCAGATCCCGAAGGGTCGCCTCTTTCTCATTGGGCACCACTTTCACCCAGTCATTGGCCTTGCCAATGATCTGGTAGATTTCCTCCAGCGGCACATCACGAGTGAGCTTCACAGTGATGGCCTGGGCATGGCAACGCATGGCACCGATGCGCACACAGGTACCGTCCAGAGCAATGGGATCCGCACCACGACCCAGAATCTTGTTGGTTTCCGCTTGAGCCTTCCATTCTTCCTTGCTCTGCCCATTCTCCATTTCCTTGTCGATCCAGGGCAGCAAAGAGCCCGCCAGGGAGTGACCGAAATGTTCTGCAGGCAGATCGCTGCTACGCATGGTGGCCGCCACCTGGCTGTCGATATCCAGAATCGCGCTGGCCGGATCCGCCAGCTTGTCTGCCACATCGCCGTGGATCTTGCCCATCTGGGCAATCAGCTCGCGCATGTTCTGGGCGCCGGCACCGGATGCCGCCTGATAGGTCTGGGCGCTGGCCCATTCCACCAGGCCTTCATTGAACAGACCACCGAGGGCCATCAGCATCAGGCTCACGGTGCAGTTGCCGCCCACATAATCCTTCACACCCTTTTCCAGGGCGCTATCAATCACTTTGCGGTTCACCGGATCCAGCACGATAACGCTGTTGTCCGCCATGCGCAGGGCCGAAGCGGCATCAATCCAGTAACCGTCCCAGCCAGCTTCACGCAGTTTGGGATAGACCTCATTGGTGTAATCGCCGCCCTGACAGGTCACGATCACATCCAGGCTTTTCAGCTCATCAATGCTCTTGGCATCACCCAGGGCAGGAATGTCCTTGCCCACATCGGGGCCCGCCTGTCCGACCTGGGAGGTCGAGAAAAAGACCGGTTCGATATCTGCAAAATCATTTTCGGCAATCATGCGTTCCATCAGAACGGAACCCACCATGCCACGCCAGCCGACAAAACCGACTTTCTTCATTGGAAAACAGTCTCCTGAAAGGATTGCCCTTTCTATCTGTGAATAAACGGGTGAACGCGTTATTAAGCCTGGGCCAGAGCTTCGGCCACGGCGCTACCCATCTCTTCAGTGCCCACTTTGCGAGTGCCCTCGGTGTAGATGTCCGCAGTACGCAACCCCTGATCCAGTACCCGCTCTACCGCCGCTTCGATGGCATCCGCCACATCGCCGCGCTCCAGGCTGTAACGCATCAGCATGGCCAGCGACATGATGGTCGCCAGCGGGTTGGCAATACCCTGGCCGGCAATATCCGGTGCCGAGCCATGGCAGGGTTCGTACAAGCCCTTGCGGTTCTCGTCCAGGGACGCGGAGGGCAGCATTCCGATGGAGCCGGTGAGCATGGCGGCTTCATCGGAGAGAATGTCACCAAACAGGTTGCCGGTGACAATCACATCAAACTGTTTCGGCGCACGCACCAACTGCATGGCCGCATTGTCCACATACATATGAGACAACTCGATCTCCGGATAGGCCTTGGCCTCCTCGGTGACCACTTCTTTCCAGAGCTCAGTGACTTCCAGCACATTGGCCTTGTCCACCGAACAGACTCGCTTGCCACGCTTCATGGCCAGCTCGAACGCCACCTTGGCGATGCGGCGCATTTCCGACTCGGTGTAGACATAGGTATTGAAACCCACGCGCTCGCCGTTCTCTTCCCTGATTCCGCGGGGCTGACCGAAGTAGATGCCACCGGTCAGCTCGCGCACAATCAGAATATCCAGACCGGAAACCACTTCAGGCTTGAGGCTGGATGCATCCGCCAGTTGCGGAAACAGGATCGCCGGGCGCAAATTGGCGAACAGGCCCAACGAGGAACGCAGGCGCAGCAGCCCCCGCTCCGGGCGCTTGTCCCGCTCAATGGTGTCCCACTTGGGGCCACCGATAGAGCCAAACAGAATCGCATCCGCAGCGCGGGCCTTGTCCAGGGTACCTTCCGGCAGCGGATCACCTTCCGCATCCACCGCCGCGCCGCCCACCAGGGCCTCATCCAGCTCAACCTCGAGGCCAAACTTCTGCTTGGCGACATTCAGCACTTTCACCGCTTCATTCACGATTTCCGGGCCGATACCGTCGCCGGGCAACACCAGTACCTTGCTCATTCCTGCTTCCTGTTTACTCTCTGGGGTTAAAAGTTTTTGCTTACCAGCACATCATTCGGTGCGGAGGCCTTGACCAGCTCCAGGGTGTAATCGCCCTTGGTGCCGGAAGACGGCTTGATCCGCACCTGGTAGATACCCTTTTCTTCAAAGGTATGGCGGAATTTACCGAACCGCAGAATGCCGCCCTGATCGGCGAACACTTCAACGGAACGCTCACCGGCATCAATGAACACCGATTCCACCCCGCCCTGCTCGGAAATCCGGTCACCATCGACCTTGAAGATTTCTGCCTTGGCGGCGCTGCTGGTAGGCATCTGCCAACCACCGGCATTCTCATCCTGAGACGCGACGGAGAGCTGGTTATCCACGCTCAGTTTGGCCGCATCTCCTGCGTCCGGTTCGTTGTACATACCGGTCGCACAACCGGCCAGAGTCAGTACTGACAGCAGAGATAAAATTCGCAACATGGTGTCGCCTCCTGGTTTTTTCTTTTAATGGTCCCGGACTCTGTTACTGGAAAATCCAGGGTTCACGCTCGGCGCGGCGTGCTTCATAGGCACGAATGGTGTCCGCCTCATTCAGTGTGAGGCCGATTTCATCCAGACCATTGAGCAGACAATGCTTGCGGAACTCATCAATCTCGAACGGCAGTGGCTCTCCGTTTTCCGGGATTACCTGCTGCTGCTCCAGATCAATGGTGATCCGGAAGCCTTCCTTCCCTTCCACCGCTCTGAACAGGGCTTCCACGTTATCCTCAGACAACACAATGGGCAACAATCCGTTTTTGAAGCAGTTGTTGTAGAAGATATCTGCAAAGCTCGGCGCGATGATGGCCTTGAAACCGAAATCCATCAGCGCCCAGGGGGCATGCTCACGGCTGGAGCCGCACCCGAAGTTGCGACGGGTAAGCAGAATGCTGGCGCCCTGATAGCGTGCCTGGTTGAGCACGAAGTCTTCGTTTTTCGGCCGCTGGCTACTGTCCTGGCCAGGAAAGCCTTCATCCAGATAGCGCCACTCATCAAACAGATTCGGCCCGAAACCCGTGCGTTTGATGGACTTGAGAAACTGCTTGGGAATGATCTGGTCGGTGTCCACATTGGCACGATCCAACGGTGCGACCAGCCCTTCCTGACGAATAAATTTTTCCATGATGTTCTCCTCAGGCCCGGTCGAGTTCGCGAATATCGACGAAGTGACCGGCCACTGCCGCGGCGGCTGCCATGGCAGGGCTCACCAGATGCGTGCGGCCGCCGTTGCCCTGGCGTCCCTCAAAATTACGGTTGGACGTGGATGCACAATGCTCCCCGGCTTCCAGACGGTCCGGGTTCATGGCCAGACACATGGAACAGCCTGGCTCACGCCACTCGAAGCCGGCTTCGATAAAGATCTTGTCCAGACCTTCCTGCTCCGCCTGCCGTTTGACCAGGCCGGAACCGGGCACCACCAGCACCTGCTTAACCGACGCTGACTTCTTGCGGCCCCGGGCCACTTCGGCAGCGGCACGCAAATCCTCGATACGGGAGTTGGTGCAGGAACCGATAAACACCCGGTCCACTTTGATATCCGTCACCGGCATACCCGGCTTGAGCCCCATATAGGCATAGGCACGTGTCATGCCCGAGCGCTTCACCTCATCGCTCTCGGCGGCGGGATCCGGCAGATTGGCATCCACTGGCACGACCATCTCCGGGCTGGTCCCCCACGAAACCTGGGGTTTGATGTCCGCCGCATCGATGGTGATGTCCTGGTCGAATTGCGCATCGGCATCGGAAACCAGGGTGCGCCAGTATTCCACGGCCTTGTCCCAGTCTGCGCCGCTGGGGGCAAAGGGACGGCCCTTCACATAATCAATGGTGACATCATCCACCGCCACCATGCCGGCACGGGCACCGGCTTCAATGGACATGTTGCAGATCGTCATCCGGCCTTCCATGGAAAGACTGCGAATGGCACTGCCGGCAAATTCCAGCGCATACCCGGTACCCCCGGCGGTGCCGATAATCCCGATGATATGCAACACCACATCTTTGGCGGTGACACCGGGACCCAGCTCCCCTTCCACGCTGACACGCATATTGTTCATTTTTTTCGCCACCAGGGTCTGGGTAGCCAACACGTGCTCGACCTCGCTGGTGCCAATACCATGGGCCAGACAGGCAAGCGCGCCATTGGTAGAGGTGTGCGAATCACCGCAGACCACCGTCATCCCGGGGACAACTGCGCCCTGTTCCGGGGCCATCACATGGACGATGCCCTGGCGAACATCGCCAATACCGAATTCGGTAATGCCGAACTCCTTGGTGTTGTCCTGCAGGGTCTGCACCTGGATGCGGGAGGTTTCATCCACAATTTCCGCTGCGGATTTGAATGGGGTGGTCGGCACGTTGTGATCGATGGTGGCCACGCTGGCACCCGTACGCCAGGGTTTGCGACCCGCCAGACGCAAGCCCTCGAAGGCCTGTGGCGACGTCACCTCATGAATGATCTGACGATCGATATAGATCAGTGCGGAGCCATCCTCACGCTCGGTGACGAGGTGAGCGTCCCACAATTTGTCATAGAGGGTTTTGCCGGCCATGTGTCTCTCCCTGTGTCGCGGTGCAGCAACTTCACCATTGCGACTGGTTTGTCAATAACTATTAATGTAGGGTTCACCCATCAATAAATCCAATTCATATTTTTCATTTTTAAGATAACCAATTATTATCTCGCAACCGAATAACTGGACGCACCGGGAATGATAGACACGCCGACTCTCAGCGCCTTCATGGCGGTGGCCGAAACCGGCTCGTTTTCTGCTGCCGCAGAGCGCCTTTACATCACCCAACCCGCCATCAGCAAGCGTATTGCCCTGCTCGAACAGCAGCTTGGCGCCCGTCTGTTTGACCGGGTGGGCCGCCAGATTCAGCTTACCGAAGCCGGCCGATCCCTGCTGCCCCGCGCCCGCCAGGTGCTGATGGATGTGGAAGATATGGCCCGGGCCATCCATGATCTGTCCGGTTCCGTCACCGGCAAACTGCGTATCGGCACCAGCCACCACATCGGCCTGCATCGCCTGCCACCGGTACTGCGCCAGTTTTCCCGGGATTATCCAAAGGTGGAGCTGGATATCCATTTTATTGATTCGGAGGAAGCCTGGGAGGGGGTGCTGCACGGGGAACTGGAAATGGGTGTGGTCACCCTGCCCCCGCAACCGGATGACCGTCTGCAGAGTGACGTGATCTGGCGCGATCCACTGGTATTCATGTGCGCCCCGGAGCATCCGCTGGCGAAGGTGGAGAATATCACCCTGGAAACCCTCACCGGCTACAGCGCCATCCTGCCGTCACCGGTCACCTTTACCCGCGGCATTGTGGAGCGGCTGTTTGACGAGCATAACCTGAAGCTCAATATCGCCATGTCCACCAACTATCTGGAAACCATCCACATGATGGTCTCCATCGGCCTGGGCTGGAGTGTTCTGCCCGCCACCATGGTGGATGGTTCGGTGGTGGAACTGGCCGTGGACGTGCCCTTGCCGGAACGGGAACTGGGCGTGGTGATCCACCCGGCCCGCACCCGTTCCAACGCCGCCAAGGCGTTTTTGCAGGCCCTTGAGGCGTCCGGGCTATAACCCTTACCACCGCAGCGTCCCGCTAATCGCGGGAACGCGTTACACCGCCAACCATCAGCAACATGGCCGCCAGCACGGCGGCCAGCCCAGCGCCGAAGAACAGATGGACTCCCCACTGCTGCCAGAGCAAACCGGACAGTCCGGCCCCGGCGGCCCACCCTGCACCAAAGCCCAGGCTGGAATAGAGAGCCTGTCCCTGACCGCCCAGTGACGCCCCGAACTGTTTGTGCACCCAGGCGATACTGCCCGCGTGGAAGCTGCCGAAACTGGCCGCATGGAGCAGCTGGGCAAAGGCCAGCCAGAACAGGGAATCGGCCACCACGCCAATCAGCAGCCAACGGAGGGCGGCCAAAAACAGACTGGCCACCAGAATCCAGGGTATGGAGAAACGCCGCATCAACCGGTGCATGACCAGAAACAGCCCCACTTCCGCCAGTACGCCCAACGCCCACAGACTCCCCACCACAAACTTGCTGAACCCCAGATCCTGCAGATAGATGCTGTAGAAGGTGTAGTAAGGCCCGTGGGAAAGCTGCATCAGAAACGCCGACACCAGAAACAGGGAAACGGCGGGACGGCGCAATACGCGCCATACAGAGGGCTCGCCCTGTTTCCGCTGACGCGCCACCCCGTCACCGGCCGGCAACGTCAGCGTACCCAGCCACAGCAGCCATAGCAGAGCGCTTAACACCCAGGGCAGCAGCTCAGTACCAAACCGGTCCAGAGCCTCACCAAGCACCAGCACTGCCAGGATAAAACCCACCGAGCCCCACAGGCGTACCAGACTGTAGCGATGAGACTGACGCCCGAGAGATTGCAGGGTGAGCACTTCAAACTGGGCCAGCACCGCGTTCCAGAAGAAGCTGAACGACACCAGCAGTGCGGCCATGGACCAGAACTGATCGATCCAGAACACCGGCAGGAATACCACTGCCGCCAGCAGATTGCCGGCCCGGATGATACGAAGACGCTGGCCGCTGCGGTCCGCCAGCCAGCCCCAAAGATTGGGAGCGCCGATCTTGGTCAGTTGCGGAATCGCCATCAACAGACCGATGGCAGCAGCACTGAATCCCAGGTCTTTCAGATACAAGGACCAGTAAGGCACCAGGGTGCCCAGCAGTCCGAAATAGAGAAAATAGAAGCCTGACAGTCGCCAGTAATAGGGCATGGAGCGAACCTTGCTCTTGGCTTGGAACGTGAGCGAGACATTGTGCGGCGGCCGCTTTTTTGTTCGGGCAGTCCCGCGTTTTTTTTGCTGGGTGCACTGAGCCCAAGGCGAATTGCATCGATCCGGCGCTTGATGGTGCAGTTCGCCTTGGGCTAAGTACACCCTACTCACTATGGCACGAGATCGGCGGAAATGGGCTGACGGCCATTTCCGCCCTACGAATCCCGGCGCCTTGACCTGGCATCAGGCATTCGTCATTTAAATCGCCGGAAACGGTGGCGTCACATCGCCGTTCTGGGCCCGATGGCGCAGGCAGTGATCCATCAGCACAAGGGCCAGCATGGCTTCGGCGATGGGGGTGGCACGCACCCCCACGCATGGGTCGTGACGCCCCTTGGTGATCACCTCCACCGGATTCCCTTGCAGATCAATGCTCTTGCCGGGAATCAGAATGCTGGAAGTGGGCTTGAGTGCCATGGCCACACGAATGGTCTGCCCGGAGCTGATCCCCCCGAGGACCCCGCCGGCATGGTTGCTGAGAAACCCGTCCGGCGTCATCTCATCACGATGTTCTTCGCCACGCTGGTTGACGACCGCAAAGCCATCGCCCACTTCCACACCTTTGACTGCGTTGATGGACATCATCGCCTTGGCCAGGTCTGCGTCGATGCGGTCGAATACCGGCTCCCCCCAACCCGGCGGGACACCGTCGGCAAACACTTCCACCCGCGCGCCAATGGAAGAACCGTCCTTGCGCAGGGCATTGATGAGCGCTTCCAGCTCCGGCACCTTGTCGGCATCCGGGAAGAAAAACGGATTGCGGTTTACCGTTGACCAGTCGAACTGCTCGGCCTTGATGGCCCCGATCTGGGTACAGCCACCGTAAATGCGGATACCCTGTGTCTGTTCCAGGTACTTGCGGGCAATGGCGCCGGCGGCCACGCGCATGGCCGTTTCCCTGGCAGAGGAACGACCACCGCCCCGGTAATCCCGGAAGCCGTATTTCTGGGTATAGGTGTAATCCGCATGCCCGGGCCGGAAGGTGGTGGCGATATCGGAATAGTCCTTGGACTTCTGATCCGTGTTTTCAATCAACAGTCCAATGGACGTGCCGGTGGTCTTGCCCTCGAACACCCCGGAAAGGATCTTCACCTGATCCGGTTCCCGACGCTGGGTGGTATAACGGCTGGTGCCGGGCTTGCGCCGGTCCAGTTCCACCTGCAGGTCTTCCTCGCTGATTTCCAGCCCTGGCGGGCAGCCATCCACAATGGCCCCCAATGCCAGGCCATGACTCTCACCAAAGGTGGTGATGCGAAAACGTTCACCGAAACTGTTGCCGGACATGCGGATCCTCTAAAGCATTGGGCCATTGCTGACTCCCTTCACCGGTCGGATGAAAGGAGCATCAGAGGCTCAGGAAGAAAACTGTTGGCGGTATTCTAGCAGCTGTTGGCGGGTAAGCATGAATACCCCGTGACCGCCGCGCTCGAATTCGAACCAGAAGAACGGCACCTGGGGCCACTGATTGACCATGGCTTCCCAACTGTTGCCCACTTCCACGATCAACACACCATGGTCGGAGAGCTGATCCGGGGCCTCACGCAGCAAGCGGCGGGTAAAATCCAGCCCATCCTCTCCGGAGGCCAGCGCTAACTCCGGCTCATGGCGGTATTCATCCGGCAGGCTGGCCATATCCTGCGCATCCACGTAGGGGGGGTTGGAGACAATCAGGTCATAGGGACCGTCCACCTGGGCAAGACCGTCGGAATGCAATGCTCTCACCTGCCCTGCCAGGCCGTGACGGCGAATATTCTCTTCACAGACCGCCAGGGCCTCTTCACTGATATCGCTGCCGTCCACCCTCGCCTGCTCAAACGCATAGGCACAGGCAATGGCAATACAGCCGCTGCCCGTACACAGATCCAGCACCGCATGGACCTGCTCAGGGTCCACCCAGGGAGTGAAAGATTGCTCGATGAGCTCCGCCAGCGGCGAACGGGGGATCAGCACGCGCTCGTCCACGTAAAAGGGCAACCCGCAGAACCAGGCTTCATGGGTCAGATACGGCACCGGGACCCGGTCATTTACCCGCCGTGACAAGAGGTCCAGATAGTCACTGACCTCGGAGGGCAGCAAGCGGGCATCCAGGATACGCGGGTCGCTCTGCAACGGCAGCGACAGGGTGTGCATCAGCAAGGCCAGGGCCTCATCCCAGGGATCATCATTACCATGGCCAAAAAAGACGTCACCGGCACGCAGCGCGCTTTCACCGAAGCGCAGGCAATCCCTCACTGTCTGTAGCGCCGTCACGGCTTCCTGGTGTTGTTGCGGGCTAATCACGGCATCCTCCTCAAGCAGGCGGCGAAGGTTAGCACAGAATCCATGAGGAGGACCTGCCAGAGAATGCCTTGCTGGCCCGTTTAAAGACACAGGGGGCGTCGATGGTCACGCAGGTATTCTCTTCAGCCATCCGAACAGAATTCAGTGCCATCATTTTCAGCCGAGCAAGGATTGCGTATAAAGTGCGGATAGACTTTATGAAAGGATAAGCATGACTGCAGTTACCGTGTCACAAGATGGCCCTTTCACCCTGGTAGATCTGAAAAACGGCACCCTGGTAGACATGCGTGTGGAACTGTCCATTTATCGGCAGCGGCTGACCCTGTTCAACATGAATCGCCAGCGCAAACAGCTTGCCATCTATCTGGGTCGTATCCGTGGACTGGATTTCACTGCCGCCCGCTACGCCTGCGGTGAAGATTTTGAACAAATTACCGAGGCCAAAGTCCTGGTACTGGAAAACATGCTAAACCGGACTTTTGCCAATATGATGTTGACGCTCAATAAACCGCAGTTTCCGGTCCACGTCTGCGGCAGCCTCAGCCAGGCCAAGGCCTGGCTGCAGGAAAACTACGCCCCGGGGGAAAAGTGAGCAAAATCTGGCTACTGAAAACTGAACCTGACACCTTTTCCATTGAAGACCTGCAAGCCTGCCCGGATGGCACCAGCGGTTGGGACGGAGTGCGCAATTATCAGGCCCGCAACCGACTGCGCGACGAAATGGGCAACGGCGATGCCGTGCTGATCTATCACTCCAGTTGCGCCGAACCGGCCATTGTCGGCGAAGCCCAGGTCGCCAGTGCCCCCTATCCGGATCCCAGCCAGTTTGATCCCGACTCAACGGGCTACGATCCCCGCAGTACACCGGACACCCCACGCTGGTGTCAGGTGGATATTCGCTTTGTATGCATGTATCCACAGCCGCTACCCCTGAAAACCCTGCGCCAGGATCCGGAATTTGCCGATATGGAACTGGTCGTTCGTCCTCGCCTGTCAGTACAGAAAGTCACTGAGCGGCAATTTCAGCATATCCAGCAATGCTGTCAGTCCACGCGCGCCAGCGCCTGACTGTCAGCGGAATCATTACGGCGCATCACCGCGCACCATTGTGATGCTTCGCCCCAAAACAGGGCCGGGAGATACGAAAAAAGAACGACTACCCCGCGGATTTCCTCGTCCGCCCGGCTTGGCACAGCCGTTGCAGTTGACCCTTCGTCACTATCCACGAATGAGGTTCATCTCATGCCGCTGCGCCGCCTACCCTGGTGTGTCCTGTTGTTCTTGCCCGGGCTTGCCAGAGCCGACTCACTCAGCGCCGTCGACACGGTCTGGATTGCCGTCGCCGCTGCCCTGGTGTTCTTCATGCAGGCCGGTTTTGCCTTGCTGGAAAGCGGCCTGAGCCGAGCCAAAAACGCCCTGAATGTGGTGATGAAAAACTACATGGACCTGTGCGTGGGGACGCTGGTGTTCTGGGGGGTGGGTTTCGGGCTGATGTTTGGCACCAGTAGCACCGGCTGGTTCGGCGAGAACCAGTTTATGCTCAGCCAGGCGGATGCCAGCACCTGGGCCATGCTGCTGTTCCAGATCATGTTTGCGGCCACCGCCGCTACCATCGCCTCCGGGGCCATGGCCGAACGCACCCGCTACGTGGGCTACCTGTGCGGGGCGGTGATTATCACCGGTCTGATCTATCCGCTATACGGCCACTGGGCATGGAACAGTGATGGCTGGCTGGCAAAACTGGGCTTTATCGATTTTGCCGGTTCCACTGTCGTGCACAGTATTGGTGGCTGGTGCGCCCTGGCCGGGGTACTGGTGGTGGGGCCACGGCTCGGCCGTTTCGACCGCCACGGCCAACCTCGCACAATCCCTGGCCATAACCTGTCCTACGTGGCCCTGGGCGGTTTTATCCTCTGGTTCGGCTGGTTCGGCTTTAATGGTGGCTCCACCCTGGCGGCCAGCGTGGATATCGCCAAGGTAAACCTGAACACTCAGCTCGCTGCCGCCGCGGGCGCAGTGGGTAGCGTGGTCTACCGCATGGTCAGCCGCCGCCCGATTCTGTTGACGGAAACCGTCAATGGCAGCCTGGCCGGTCTGGTAGCAGTGACGGCCGGCTGTGCAGTCATGACCCCGGGGTTTGCGGTCCTCACCGGCCTGGTGGCCGGGGCCCTGGCCGCGTTCGGTGCCAGAGTCCTGCTGGCATTTCGCCTGGATGATGTGGTCGGCGCGGTACCGGTGCATGCCTTCGCCGGCGCCTGGGGCACCCTGGCCGCTGGCCTCTTCTACGAAGGCGACCTGTTCAACCCGGAACGGATTACCGTGCAACTGCTCGGCATCGTGGTGGCGTTTGGCTGGGCATTCTTCACTGCCCTGGTCATGTATATGCTGGTTTCACTGCTGGCCGGCCTGCGCGCTCCCGCGCTCCATGAACAGCGAGGCCTGGACCTGAGCGAACATGCCGAGAGTGGCTATCCGGAGTTTCCCCAGAACACCCTCTACAACAGTGATATGAGCAACCCTGTGGAGTCGCGTTCATGAGTCAGGAACTGCAACGCCGACGGCGTGCCATTGTCACCGGACTCATGCCCTACATGAATGAGCCCCTGCTGCTTGAGGCTATCAGCCTCTGGCAGCAGAACTATGCCGAACGGCCACGGTTTTCATTGCAAGGGTTCGTCAGTGAGCTGTGCCAGCTGTTTGATCTGGGTGAACGGCGTCACCAGATTCATATGAGTCTGGTACAGGCCATGACACTCTCCGAACAGGAACTGGCCGACGATCCCCTGGCCAGCAGCGACGAGAGCCCCGTGGAGGAGCACCCTTGCAGCCGGGCTTTTGAACAGATGATGCATGCGTTGTGGGAGGGCATCGGGGCTGCAGCTGCCAGCCAGCTTCGCCTGGACCTGGCCGCCCAGCTTCGTAGTCAGCAGGTAGGTGCCGAGGTCCGTCTGACCATGGAATACTGGCTGCAATCGCCGGAGCGCCCACTGGCGCCACTGGCACTGCCCCCCCTGCGTGACCAACTGAACCGAACCTATGTCCTGCTGTGCGAACGACTCGGCCCGGTGGAAGCCGATCAACAGCTGAAGGCGGCTTACCAGAAGGCCCTGGCACGCCAGGTTGCGCCGGCGGCACTTCGCCAGCTCCTGTAACCGTTCCCGCCATTTCCCCCCTGTGACACCAACAAGGATCAGGTAGGCTTGTAATCCTGTTCGCGCGTTGAACCCGACAACAACCGATAGGGAGCACCATGAAGCTACACCACCAGATCTTTATTGCCATGCTGGCCGGCGCCCTGGCCGGCAGCCTGACCAGCGAGTCCACCACCCTGTTCGGGGTCCCGGTACTGGCCGGTTACGATCTGGTGGGCAGTCTTTTTATCAATGGGCTGAAAATGGTGGTGGTGCCGCTGATTGTCACGGCCATCATCAATGGCATGACCAGCGTTGGTGATGGCAAGAACCTGGGGCGCATGGGGCTCAAGACCGTCTCCTTGTACATGACCACCACCGTGGTCGCGGTCACCATCGGTCTGGTCATCGTCAATCTGCTGACCCCCGGCGTCGTCAATGGTGAACCGGCCAGGGACATGCTTGGCCTGGCCAGCGACACCGAGGCCGTACTGGCGGGGATCGAAGGGCGTGGTGCCGGGGATTTCACCCAGATTCTCATGCAAATGCTGCCGCCCAATCTGATCGCCGCCGCCGCAGAAGGCCAGATGCTAGGCCTGATCGTATTTGCCCTTCTTTTCGGCTATTTCCTGCGCACGGAACGCAATGCTGCCGGCCGCAGCCTGCGAGATTTGATCGAGGGGATATACCAGGTAGTGATGAAAATCACCATGCTGGTGATTCGCTTCACACCAATAGGGGTTTTTGCCCTGATTGCCGCTACGGTGACCCGTACCGGCCTGGATGCCATTGAGCCGCTGGCCTGGTTCTTTGTCTCTGTGGTGGTGGCGCTCACCCTCCATGCCTTTGTTTTCATGCCGGCACTGGTGTTTTTCCTGGCCCGCCGCTCCCCACTTCGACACCTTCAGGCCATGACCCCGGCATTGCTCACCGCCTTTTCCTCGGCCAGCTCCGCAGCCACCCTGCCGCTGACCATGGAATGCGTGCAGAATCGTGCCGGCGTGTCCCAACGAAGCAGCAGCTTTGTGCTCCCCCTGGGGGCCACCGTGAACATGGATGGTACCGCCCTGTACGAGTGCGTGGCGGCCATGTTCATTGCCCAGGCCTATGGCATGGATCTGTCACTGGCCACACAATTCATGATTGTGATCACCGCGGTACTCACCTCCATTGGCGTGGCCAGCATTCCCGCCGCCTCGCTGGTGGCAATTACGGTGATACTGGCCGCCATCGGCCTGCCGGCGGAAGCCATTGGCCTGATTCTGGTCACGGATCGTCTGCTGGACATGTTCCGCACCGCCGTCAACGTGTGGGGGGACAGTGTCGTCACGGTGTTGCTGGCTCGCAGCGAAGGGGAAGAGAAGGTGCTGACGTTGTCAGTGGCCGAAGCAGAGAGAGCGGCGCAGGCGGCAGGCGCCCGCGCCAGCGAGGGTCAGACTGACAGGTGATGGTCGCGGTTGTCCCAGTCACGTTTGATGGCTACCGCCGCACTGCCCACTACCGGGACCATGGCGGCAAACGCCAGCATGGCTGGAAACAGACTTTTCCCCTGATCGGCAAGACCGGCTACCATCAGCACGGTGAACATAACAGCCACAACCAGAGCGAAAACATCTTTGCAGAGACGAGAGATAATAGTCATGGGAAATGCTCCTCTGAACTTGTTTTAGTGAACACATGTTAACTCACAAAAAGAGAAAGTCAACACTTGTTCACTATTGATCGATTTGCCGCGGAGATCCCTTGAAACATCAGCCTACCCTGCTTATCAGCAATGCCTGTTCCGAGCTTGGCCAGACCCTGGTCAGTGACGCCGCAGCGCATTTTCGGGTGGCCCTGGCAGACGCTGATGGGCAGCTCGGAAACCAGCTGTGTGCCGACCTGCACGGTAACGGCCGGGAAGCCCTTTTCCTGGACTGCCTGCCCGGCAGCGCCCGAGACCGGCAACGGGGCGTGGAGCGGGTTTTACGTCGCTGGCAGCAACTGGACACCGTCATCAACCTGCCGGCCCCGCTGACCCTGGGGCCCTTCGAGGCCACCCAGGCCTCCCATTGGCAGCGGGTGCTGGATGAGCAACTGATGGATACGGTGAACCTGTGTCAGAGTGCGATCAGCGCCATGCACCGCCAGGAAGGCGGCAGGATTCTCAATGTGGTGCCGGAATACGGCATTCTGCCGGGCCCGCTGGCTGCGGCACAAAGCGCCGCCAGCGCCGCCATCGTGGCAATGGGAGAAAGTCTTAACAGCGAATTGCACAGCAGCGGTATCCAGGTAACCACCGTGGTGATTCCCCTGTATGCGGAACAGGCCAATAACCTGTGCGCCACGGACCCGCTCAGCGACGCCCGCTTCCAACGCAAGCTTGCCCGCAGCCCGGTCACCCGCCAGGAACTCAGCCAGCAAATTCTGCGGGCACTGGACAGTGACAGCGCCCTGCACATTGCCTCGGGCCACACCCGGAGCAAGTGGCGACGCAAACGCTGGTTCAGGGAACGCTGGGAGCGAGGCTTACGGGCATTGGGCGCCAAATACCGGCGCTAGGGAGACAAGCGCCGGAACCGCAGGGGGCTTGCGAGGATCCTGGGCCCTGTGCCGGTTTTGTGACCCGAATCCCGCGTCTCGCAACGGCTGACTGTCAGGCGAACTGCTCCACATAACGCAGGGTGTGCCGGTAATCCCCGGCCAGTGCGTCATCAATTTTGGGGGCCACCAGATCCACCAGTTTCTTGCCCACCAGCGGAACCGATGAGGTGATTTCCACCTGGGTTTGTTGAATCGACTGGTTTTCACTGTCAGCGCTGAGCCGCATGGTCCCACTGATCTTTAACGGAACATTACCAAGCTGAAAGCGATAGCGGGCCTGATAAGATCCCGGCTGCCCCGTGCTCTGCCAGAGAAACTCGGTTAACAGATCTGCCTGACCAGGCAGCAACCGCCGCGCAAATGACGGCACCTTGTCCGTGCGAATCTGGATCGGCTGAACGATCTGTATCAACAACCCTTCCGCGGTATCCTGAAATGCCTGGAAACGGTAGTCATTTACCTTGCCCCACTCGAAACGCTGTTCGAAATAGGCCTTGCTGGTGAGAATTTCATAAAGCCGGTCCACGCCGACAGGAAATTCCCGGTCAACCATTACCTTCATGCTGTCTCCTGACCCGCCGGCGTCTGCTCTATCAGTTTCAGCAGTGGCGCCAGCTGGCGTTTCAAATCCGGCAATGCATTCACCACCACACGGGACTTGCCTGCCCGCAACAGGGTGAGTGCCTGCTCTATGGTTATCGAGGGCACCGCCCGGGCGGTGGCCAGAGGCTCGTCGGGACCATCCGTCACCACTGCTCCGGGCCCCGCCAGACGGGCCTTCTTCATTTGTTGATCCAGTACCGCCTGTACTTGACGAGGTATCAGGCCGGTGTGCGCGGTGGGCGTGTGGATCACCACCGACAAAGGCAGCTGCTGCGGTTTGCCACGGAACTGGAAGGCCAGTTTCTCACTGACTTTCAACGCTCGCTCCACAAATCGCTGCGCACCATTCGCCCCGGCACTGGGCAGCAGAATGGTGAACTGGGCCACGCTGCTTCTCGCCAGCGAATCTTCCTTGCGCACCACTCCCCGCATCAGCTGCGCCATTTTCATCAGCACCATATCGATTCTGCGTTTACCGAGCTGTACGAAAAGTTGATTGAATTGGTAAATCTCCAGTTGCACAACCGACAGGGGGATTTGCTGCCGACTGGCCAGTGCCAGCTCCTGACGCAGGCGATGTTGCAGATAGCGACGGTTGCCAAGCCGGGTTAACGGATCGATCATGGCCTGGCGGACCAGCTCCTTGCGCTCACGCTGATAATGGGCATGGGCGCGCGCGCGGGCCAACAAGTCGGTGGAATTGAACGGCTTGCTGATAAAATCGGTCCCCCCCAGCCGCAGGGCTTCGCTACGCGCTTCCTCATCATTCTCGGCACCGGTGACGATAATCACCGGTAACCCGGCAATGCCGTCATCCTCGTTGGTGCGGATTTTTTTCAGTAGCGTAAAGCCATCCATCTCCGGCATGGCCAGATCCGAAAAGACCACGCTGATGCTCGGGTTATGGCAGATCATCTCCCAGGCTGCGACCCCGTTTTCCGCAACCTCCACGCGAAATTCCCTGCCCAGCATCTTGTCGGCTGCCAGACGCATCACCTTGGAGTCATCGACAAACAACAGTACCGGTTTGTTATTGTTATCCATGTAATTTCACTTCCTTGTTGAATACAGACAGCGCCCCTTTGGGGCCGGGTTCCCGTCCTCGCACATACCCGTAAAGCCGGGAGCGGCGCTGGCAGAAATCACCGCGCGCAATGGCTGGCAAATAATGCTCGTTGAGAAGATGGCCCGGTCGATCAGCAAGGCAGTAAACGGTCCCGGCGGTACTGTCCAGATGCGAGAGAATGCCGATCTGCGCCAGATAATCGCGGCCGTTGGCAAAGTGCTCCACATAGGGCACGGGATGTCCTGCCGCCAGGGTCAGTTGCGGATCAATTTCCAGACTGTCAGCCACGCCGCCGATGCAATAGATTTCCAGCTTCTTGACCAGTTCCCGGGCACTGGGGTGGCGGAGCAGTTTACGAACGATATAGCTGGCCACAATGGTGCCCTGAGAGTGGCAGAGCAGTACCACCTGATCGTTGTGTTCCAGTGCTTCCACGAGGATATTCAGTGCCGGGCGGGACAACTTGCCATCCTTGCGCAACGTCCGCGCAGTGATGGATTCCGCCACATCGCGAATCAGCCCCCAGGTGGGAGTATGAATCAGGTGGACCGGACGTCGGAAAATACGCGCGATCTCGCTGGCATTGAGCAATGCCACCGGTCCCGCTGTGCCCATGCCATTGATAAAGAACCAGCGTGAAGAACGGGCTTCAGCGGTAGCTCTCGGAGGATGACACACCAGGGTACCCTGGCTGATGGATTCGCGCGTGGCAGGCACCAACAACTGTAGTAGCGAGAATACCGCTTCACCGCGGCTGGTATAAGACGACCAGGCCAGTTCCGAGCGGATACCCGGCTCGCGGCCAACAGGCAGCACCATGCGCGGGATATCCGCCGCATGGGTCAGGCTGAGGCGCAAATCGCGGCGTATGGCAGATCGGTTGTCTACCAGACGGCGAAGCCATTGTCGGGGACGATGCAACATGGGAAAGCCCTGATAAAAGGGTGGCGGCAAACTCGCCCTACTACGAAAGTTCCCCCTTACAGTACGTCGAAATGCGGTCTTTTGCCAGCAGCAAAAGTGGCCAAAACAGAAAATCAAACTGAGCCAAATCAGCAGCTTATTTGATCAACCTTGTGTAGAACCCGAACTTTGCACGGCAAACGATGACAGGAATTTAAACCCGCCCGAGCGAAAAAAACAGGCCTGACGCGCGCAACACGACAGGCCTGACCAGGAGAGGGGGATACGACTATTGGAAGGGATTTTTCGGTCAGACGAAGTACATCAACAACCATTCTGCAATGAGTGCGGGTTTGTCTTCGCCTTCAATCTCAACGGTAAAGGAAAAAGTCAGCAACCACTGGCCATCGCGTTTTTCTTTCGCATCCAGCAGGGTCGCCACGGCACGAACCCGCTTCCCCTCTTTTACCGGAGCCATGAACCGCAGCTTGTCGAAGCCATAGTTCATTGCCATTTTCATGCCCTTGGGCATAAGAAAATCGTCGATGGACGCTTGCAGGTAAGGCAGCAGGGACAGGGTCAGATAACCATGGGCAATGGTGGTGCCAAACGGGGTGTTCTTTGCCTGTTCAGGATCCACATGAATAAACTGATGATCCAGAGTCGCATCGGCGAAAGCGTTAATTCTGTCCTGATCGATCTGAAACCAATCAGACGCGCCCAATTCCTTTCCTACGTATTCGGTCAGCGAGGCAACCTCAACCACTTTCATCGTAACGCGCTCCTCAAATGTGTTTTTCCCGAAGCTTAGCCTTCCTCAGCAAGTCAATACATGACCCTTTCAGATATCAGCCCGATCCGGTCTGGTGCTTTTGGTCAGTCAACCGTTGTTGTTATCAAGAAAAACATTCATTGCATGCGCCACCTCTTTCGGGGCTTCCATATGCAAATGATGTCGGCCCGGCAAGCGCACCACCGTGGCATTCGACAGCCACTCAAGACGGTGATCAAACATACCGTTGCCCCCCATCCCCTGCTCGCCAAGAATCAGGCAGACGGGGGCCTGAATGGCACGCACAAACCCCTCCACCTGTTCTTCAGTGAGCCGCAGCGATGAGGTAAGCCGCAGGCGGCTGTCCGCCCGCCAGGTCCAGCCACCGTCCACCGGCATTAAACCCCGCTCGCTCAGTAATGCGGATGCATCCCGACTCAAGCCTCCAAAACCCCGGGTGCGAGCCTCGACCGCATCGGCAATCTCCGTGTACACCGGTTTGCGCTTGTCGGCCAGCGCCATCATGTCATCCAGTGCCTTGCGCAGGGTTTTGGCCACATCTTCAGCGGGGGTGGTGGGAGGCCCCAGCCCTTCAATCAATACCAACCGGGAGACCCGTTCCGGCAATGCCGCGGCAAACAGACAGGCAATCCCGGCTCCCATGGAATGTCCCACCAGAGTGAATCGCTGCCAGCCAAGTTGATCGGCCACAGCCAGCACATCGCGCACATGGTCCACCAGGTGCGTCACTACGCCATCCGGACGATGATCAGAATGACCATGGCCGGAGAAATCCAGGGCCACCATGGGACGCTGCCACTGTGTTGCCAGCGGCATAAAGGACGCGGCGTTATCCAGCCAGCCATGCAGAGCCAACACCGGCTCACCCTGGCCGTCCCAGCTGAGGGCAGCCAGGGTTTGTCCGAAAACGTGAAATTTCTTCTCTTTTGCAGCCATTAACTCGCCTCCCCCTGCTGAAGCGTTTGCAGGGTTTCACGGAACAGGGCCAGGGTCTGTTCAGGCTTCTCCAGTGGATACATGTGCGATCCCTCTGCAATGCGGTGAAGCATGCCGTGACGGCGCACATGCCGCCTGGCACTGTCGAGGAAGGGAGATGGCGATCCCTTGCCGGTGATAATCGCCCCCGGCACTTTCAGCCTTGGCATACGGGTGGCAGTCGTAGGGGTATGGCGAAAAATATCGACTTCCACCTCCGGGCGAAAACGCAATCGCCAACCGCCCTCCCAAGGCTCCAGACCCGCACGCAAATAATCTGCCAGGCAACGGGGATCAAAGGCCCTGAACAGGCCACGCGTGGAAAAGTAACTTTCCACGGCGTCCCAATTCGGCCAGTAATCCAGGCGGCCCTTGCTTTTGCCCGCCGGGGTTACCCGGTCAATCATGCCGGTCAGCTTGGCCACCTGCATCAAGGTCCCGTGCCAGCCATTCATCATCGGTGGGTCCAGCATAATCAGCGCGGAAAACCACTCCGGCCGCCGTTGCGCGACCAGATACATCACCACCGAACCCAGCGAGTGTCCTGCGCCAACCAACGGCTTGGGCAACGATGCCAGGCTGGCTTCCAACTCCAGGCTCAGACTGTGCCAACCCGTATCCACCGGATACGCCGGGTTGTGGCCCAGGCGATCGATGATGGTGATATCAAATTCATCCGCCAATGGCGCCAGGAAGGTGTCGTAACTGTGTCCGGGTATACCGTTGGCGTGGGCGAAGACCAGCGTCTGGCGACCGGCAGAAACTGCTGACATGGTGTCTCCCTGGGTTGCGGATCGAATAAAAAGAGACATCATAGCCCCATCTGTTCACCCTCGACCATGTCCGAAAACGCCACAGCGTTGCCTGCCTTCGCCATCTTTTGTTGGTGTACAATGCCGGCACAAAGGAGGCTCCATGACCCTGATTTCATTCAACATCAATGGTATTCGCGCCCGTCTGCACCAATTGCAGGCCGTCATCGATAAATATCAGCCGGCCGTTATCGGCCTGCAGGAAACCAAGGTCCATGACCCGGAATTTCCCGAACAGGCTGTCCGCGACATGGGTTACCACCCTTACTATTTCGGGCAGAAAGGCCATTATGGCGTGGCACTGATAACCCGTGAGCCTCTTGAATCCGTGCAGTACGGCTTCCCCTCCGACGAGGAAGACGCCCAACGTCGTATGATCATCGGCACCCTGCGGCACACCGATGGCTCTGCCATAACGGTACTCAATGGTTATTTCCCCCAGGGGGAAAACCGCGAGCACCCGACCAAATTTCCTGCCAAGGAAAAGTTCTACCAGGACTTGCAGCAATACCTGGATAGCCATCACCAACCCGGCGAGCAGGTGGCGGTGATGGGCGATTTCAATATTTCCTCCACCGATCGGGATATCGGCATCGGCGAGGCCAACCGTAAACGCTGGCTTCGCGAAGGCAAAACCAGCTTCCTGCCGGAGGAACGGGAATGGTGGCAGCGCCTGATTGACTGGGGTCTGACTGACACTTTCCGGCATCAGAATCCGCACACCGATGATATTTTTTCCTGGTTTGATTATCGCTCCCGGGGGTTCGAGCGAGAACCACGCCGGGGCCTGCGCATTGATACGGTGCTGGCCACCGCGCCGTTGCTGGAAAAACTGGACAGCACCGGCGTTGACTACGAGCTACGCGGCATGGAAAAGCCCTCTGATCACTGCCCGGTCTGGGCACGGTTTCGCGGTTGAACCATGAAAATCAAATTGTACCCGGAAAAGCTCAAGCTCAATCTGGATACCCTCGGTTTTATCATCGACCTGTTCATGATCGGTCTGGTGATACTCAACCTCGGGCTGATCCTATTTGACTGGCTTTTCCAGGTTCCCCCTGTCCAGGAATTCCTGGCCGGGATGACGCCAGGGTTTCATGCTTTCTACCGGGACACGATTCACAGCAACGTCCTGTTCTACGACCTCTGTTTCGTGGCCGTCTACCTGACGGAGTTCGTGATCCGCTGGATCGTCGCCATTGCCAGGGGCACCTACCACCGCTGGTTTTTCTATCCCTTTGCCCACTGGTACGACCTGCTTGGTTGTATCCCGGTGGGCAGCTTCCGCTGGTTGCGGATCCTGAGGGTGGTTGGCCTGCTCATGCGCTTGCAGCGCATGGGAATCATCGACCTCTCGCAAACCTGGCTGGGCCAGACCATTCTCAAGTACTACAACATTGTGGTGGAGGAGATTTCTGACCGGGTAGTGATCAATGTCCTGAGCGGCGCGCAACGGGAAATTGGGGGTGGCAGCCCCCTGCTTCATCGCATTGAGTCCCAGGTGCTGGCCCCACGCCAGGACAAACTGGTCAGTTTCATCGCCACGCGCATCGCCGATGCTACCCAGAAAAGCCACGGCCAGTACCGGGATCAACTGGCGGAATATTTCGCGCATCTTACCGACGAATCACTGACACGCACCCAGGCGGGCAAGCGGTTGGCGGCCATACCGGTCGCCGGGCCCCGCGCCATCGCACTGCTTGGCGAAGCCGTCCGGGAAACCGGTACCGCCTTTGTGGACCAGCTGGTCGACGACCTGGCCTCACCGGCCAACCGGCAACAACTGGAGCAACTGCTGCATGACCTGATCGGCGCCGCCAAGGGCGAAGGGGAGCAGCTGGATCAATTGATCCGCGATACCCTGATGGATGTGCTGGAGCAGGTAAAAGCCCAGATAGCCGTGCAACAATGGAAGCTGGAAGAGCAAGACGGCCCCGAAAAAAGTTGATACCATCGTCTAGGACTAAAGTCTCAGCGGCTACGCCAACCGGATCACAGCATGAGCACCAACACCGAATCCAGCGACGACAATCTGCAACTGCCTCGCTCCCGCATTCTGCTTGTGGATGATACCCCGCAGAATCTGGTCGCTTTGGAAGTTGTGCTGGAAGACATGGACTGCGATCTGGACAGTGTCACCAGTGGCAATGCCGCCCTGGCCAAGCTGCTCAAGCACGATTACGCCCTGGTTCTGCTGGACGTACAAATGCCGGAAATGGACGGTTTTGAGGTGGCAGATATCATGCGCTCTCACCAGCGTACCCAGACTGTGCCGATCATTTTTGTGACTGCCATCTCGAAAGAAACACGCTTTGTGCAGCAAGGTTATCGCAGTGGTGCCGTAGACTATCTGTTCAAGCCCATCGATCCTCAACTGTTGCAAAGCAAGGTCAGCTTTTTCCTCAGCCTTGACCAACAGAAGAAGCGGCTGGAAGCGAAACTGGCCCAGGCCCGTCGCTCGGAAGCCGAGATGAAAGCGCTTTACGGCGAGCCGCCCGAGTAAACGGGCCCCACAACAAACGGTCAGGACGACCCGAAAAAACAGCATGGCCATCAGACTTCCCGGATACCGCATTACCGAGCGCCTTGGCAAGGGCGGAATGGCCCATGTGTTTCTGGCAACACAGCATTCCTTCGAACGCCAGGTTGCCATCAAGATTCTCTCCCCCTCCCTTGCCCTGGAGCCGAGTTTTGCCGAGCGCTTCATGCAGGAAGCCCGCACCGTTGCCAGCCTTAATCACCCGCATATCGTGCCGGTTTACGATGTGGGCGAACACGAGGGCTATTATTATCTGAGCATGGAGTACGTCACCGGGGGCAGCCTGAAACAGCGCATCCGGGACGGGCTGGAGCCCCGGCAGGCTGAGACGGTTCTCCGTCAGTTGGCCGGCGCACTGGACTATGCCGGCCAGCACGGTTTTATTCACCGGGATGTGAAGCCGGACAATGTGATGTTCCGGGCCGACGGCTCTGCCCTGTTGATGGATTTCGGTATCGCCGCAAACATCCTTCGTGATACCTCCGTCACCGGCAGCACCAGCGTCATGGGCACGCCCAAATACATGAGCCCGGAGCAGCATCGCCGCCAGCCTTTGACACCACAATCCGATCTTTACTCTCTGGGCTGCGTATTCTACGAAATGCTCACTGGCAAGCCGCCCTACACGGGGGATGATGCCAGCGCCATGGCCCAGGCCCATCAGCGCGAGCCCATTCCCCTGCTACCGGTCAAACTCCGCCACTATCAGCCGTTACTCCGCCAGTTACTGGCCAAGTCGCCCGCGGACCGACCACAAAGTGGCACCGCCATTACCGAGCTGCTCGATAATCTGGAGTCACCGGAACATTACACCCGGGAACGGGCCCGCTACCGGCCACAGGAAACGGGCATCAACGGTGCCCTGGCGCCTCGCCTGCGACTCAAGGAAACCAAGGCGGGAATGAGCTGGAGAGGCAATCTCTACCAGTACGACATCTATCTGGTTGCCGACGACTTCGAGCAATTCCAGTCTCATTTCCCGGTACTGCGCTCCGCCCTTCAGGACTGGCATCAACAAAGAGGCTCACGCTGCAAGAGCGTCACGATCAAAGCGACCCTGCACCCCTGGATCAGCGGCCGGGTAAAACAGTATCTCAAGGAACTTCGCCAGTCCGATGATCTGGCGTTCCTGGGCCGCCTGCCAATGCAGCTAAACCTGGTGGCTGCCGATGGCCAACCCATCGAGAGGCTGGCCTGGGAGCCGGAATCCGAATCGGGTTAGCACACCTCATGAATCCTTGCCGCACAAGGCGCTGTAAGCTTCGTCGCTGACGGGTCAGGGAATAACGGACAATACTGCGGACATAAAAAAAGCACCAACACGGGTTGGTGCTCTAGGATCTGCCTAAGTTGATGCGACGCAAGGAGACATCGCATTCCCCCCCTTAGGTGGTTCCGATGACACCCTTCAGGAGTCTGCCATGCGTTCCGGTGCCATCAGGGTCAGACTAGGACAATCACAACGGGCCTGACCAGCGGATTACGGCGAACGGTAGAGAGTGTGTTATCAGGGGTAGCGTTTGGCGGATCAGCGGCCAGCCACCGCCTCTCCCGGGCTACGCAGCCACAACAGTCGGGCACCCCCTGCGGCAGCCACGTCCACATCCAGGCTGGCGACCGTTCCCACATTGAAACCAATACGCTCTGCGGAACCGGTCCAGCTTGCCGTCAGCTGCGCCACTAACGGCATATGACTGACCAGCGCGGTATTCTCCGCGGGGGGATTCGCAAGCAGCCAATCGAACAGCTCTCCGGGGTGGGCATCCGGAACCAACTGCTCACAGGTGACTCGTGGCAGATCACCATAGACCTGCTGGATACAGTCAGCCGTCTGCTGGGCCCGCACATAAGGACTGGCAATCAGCGCTGAAACGGTAATGCCGCTGCTGCGCATCTGCTGCCAATGCGCCAGCAAGGCTGCCCTGCCGGTTTCGGTCAATGGCCGCTCAGCATCGGTGGGGGCCTGGGAAACAGCCTGGCCATGTCGGCTGAGATACAACCTCACAACCCGGGTCCCGCCAGTTGGAACTCCACATCGTGCTTGTATTCCCCACTCATCAGCTGCTGGATTACCAGTTCCAGTGGCTGGCCATGGTAGACGATCTGGTAGAGCGCCGTGGCCAACGGCATGTAGACCCCCAGCTCGGCGGCCTTGTCCGCCACCAGTTTGATGGTATTGATACCCTCTGCGGTCTGGCCAAGGCTTTCTATCGCCTCTTCCAGGGTCTTGCCCTGCCCCAGCTGGAACCCCACCTGATAGTTGCGGGACAGGGAGGAGCTACAGGTGGCAATCAAATCCCCCACCCCTGAAAGACCCAGGAACGTCATCGGGTTGGCACCCAGCTCCACAGCAAAACGGCTCATTTCCGCCAGGGCGCGGGTAATCATGAAGCTGCGGCTGTTTTCACCGACGCCGATGGCCGCAGCCATGCCGGACGCCACTGCATAAATATTCTTTAACGCGCCACCAAGCTCCACGCCGTAGATATCCGGGTTGTCATAAACCCGAAAGTAATCGCAGCTGAGGGCTGTCTGCACCACTTGGCAAAGCGTCTCATCCGGGCTTGCCACCACGGTACCACTGAACTTCTGCTCCACGATTTCCTTTGCCAGATTGGGACCACTGAGAGCACCGATTCGCGCGTGGGGCCACTCCTGCTGAAGCACTTCGCTCATCAGCAGAAAACCTTCTGCATATATGCCTTTGGTACAACTGATGGCCAGGGTATCGGCGGGGACCCACTCTTTCGCTTGACGCAAAACCTCAACGAACGCCTTGCTGGGGATCGCCACAAACACCAGAGAGGCCTGGTGCAAGGCCTCTTCCAGGCTATCAGTGGCGTTCACTCCGGCGGGCAGTTCTGCGCCGGGCAGATAACGGCTGTTCTCGCGGTCCATATTGATCGCGGCAGCGGTTTCCGGGTCTCGCACCCAGATATTCACTCGATGACCGTTGGCGGCCAGGATACTGGCCATGGCGGTGCCAAAGCTGCCACCGCCGAGAATTGTTGCGTTATGTCTTTCCTGCTCCATACGGAACGCCTTGTATAGCAGCTTTTGAGGCATCATAAGCGCCCATCGAAGCAGAGACAACGGAAGCCTCATCAAGCCTGGATCGAAACCACCTGTAGGAACGCAGCGCAGCGGAGTAATGCACGGAGTGCAGCCCGAAGGGTGAGCGAAGCGAATAACGCCTCTTGAGGCGCGAACCTCGCGCCAGCGAGGAAATCGCCGCAGGCGATCAAGCCTGTCAGAGCTCAACATGTGCCAATAGAAAGGACAAGGCAAAGATACCGCTGTCCTCGCTACGCTCGGTTCGCGCCTCACCAAGCGAAGCGAAGGAACGCCTGCAAGGCAGCCCCGAAGGGGTGAGCGAAGCGAATAGTCAGCGCTCCTAAAGGGGGCTATCACAACGCTCTGACAAGAAGCTCCTGCAGGCGTCGTGCGGTGGCCGCCGGGTCCTTGGGCAACTGCCCTTCCGCCAGCATGGCCTGGTCCAGCAGCAGTGCGGCCAGATCGTCAAACCGTTCGCCCTCTTCCATCCCTGCCAACGCCTGCAACAGACCGTGATCCAGATTCACCTCCAGCACCGGCTTGTTTTCCGGTACCGGCTGACCGGCAGCTTCCAGCATGCGGCGCATTTGCGGCCCCAGCTGATCTTCGGCCAACACCAGACATGCGGGGGAATCCACCAGGCGTGAGGTGGCGCGGACCGCTTCTACCCGTTCAGCCAGGGTGGATCCCAGGCGGGCAATCAACGGATTATCGTTATCCGCTTTTTCCTCCTGATCCCCCAGATCCAGCTCGCCACGGGCCGCATTGACCAGCTTCACGTCCTGATAGCTGTCCAGGTAGCTGACCATCCACTCATCCACCGGGTCGCTGAGTAACAACACCTCAATGCCCTTCTTGCGGAATACTTCCAGGTGCGGACTGTTTTCCGCCGCGGATGGACTGTCGGCAAGCAGATAATAGATCTTGTCCTGATCCGCGGGTTTGTTCTCAAGATACTGATCCAGTGAGGTGGCCGCCTTGCCTGGCTGTTTGCTACTGGCAAACCGCAACAGCGCAGCGATCGCCTGCTGATTGTCCCGGTCTTCGCCAATGCCTTCCTTGATAACCTGACCAAACTGGGACCAGAAGGTGGCGTATTTTTCCTCGTCCTTACCCAGTTTCTTGAGCATCTGCAGCACCCGCTTGGTCAGGGCGGCACGGATTTTCTGTACCGGACCATAGTCCTGCAGCAACTCCCGGCTCACGTTCAGAGGCAGGTTTGGCGCGTCAATGACCCCTTTGATAAAACGCAGATACTGCGGCAGGAACTGCTCCGCATCATCCATGATGAAAACGCGTTGCACATAGAGCTTAAGGCCACGATTGGCATCGCGGTGGTAAAGATCAAAAGGCGCCCGGGCAGGGATATAAAGCAGACTGGTGTATTCCAGCTTGCCCTCGACCTTGTTGTGGCTCCAGCTCAGGGCATCCTGAAAATCATGGCTGATATGCTTGTAGAAATTCTGGTACTCCTCATCACTGATCTCCTGACGAGGGCGCTGCCACAGGGCCGTGGCCGAATTGAGAGTCTCGGTTTTCTCCTCTTCCCCATCATCGCCCGGGGTAACAAGCGTGATCGGAAATGCCACATGATCCGAATACTGGTGAACCACCTGGCGAACCTTGAAATCATCCAGAAACTCACGGGCATCCTTGCGTAGATGCAGAATCACCGCCGTACCCTGCTCGGCCCGCTCAATGGTCTCTACGGTAAACTCGCCCTGGCCATCGCTTTCCCAGCGCACACCCGCTGACGCATCGGTACCGGCCTTACGGCTTTCTACGGTTACCCGATCGGCCACAATGAAGGCGGAGTAGAAACCCACACCAAACTGACCGATGAGCTGGGCGTCTTTCTTCTGATCACCACTGAGCGAGGCCAGGAATTTTTCGGTGCCGGAACGGGCGATCGTGCCCAGGTTCTCGATCACTTCCTCCTGGTTCATGCCAATACCGTTATCGGCAATGGTCAGGGTGCTCGCCGCCTTGTCTATCCGCAGGCTGATGGCAGGGTCACTCCCGGACTCGAGCAGGGACGGCTCATCCAATGCCTTGAAACGCAATTTGTCGCAAGCATCCGAGGCATTGGAGATCAGTTCGCGAAGAAAAATTTCCCGGTTGCTGTACAGGGAATGAATCATCAGGTGTAACAGGCGGGAGACTTCTGCCTGAAAACCATGGGTTTGTTTTTCTACGGACACGGCTGACTCCTATGGGCATTAATCACCCGGGAGTAATAGGGGCAGCCGGACTTTTTTCAAGGGCCAGGGAGACTCTGAGTAACGCCTTGCAAGCTCGGTCTTTCAGAGGCGCCCTGGGAAGGTCATCGTTTGATCTGCTGGGCCAGGGCCGACTGCAAATCCGGAAAGCGGAACACGAAACCCTGCTGCTCCAGACGACGGGGATAGACCCGCTGCCCACCCAGCAGGATGTCTGACTGCTCACCCAACCCGGTACGCAAGGCGATTGACGGGACGCGCAAAAAAGCAGGACGCTTCACGGCACTGGCCAGCGAGCGATGAAACTCGCGCTGGGTGACAGGGCCAGGCGCAGTCGCGTTGAACACGCCATCGATCCCCGGGGTCTCTACCGCCCGGACCAGAATCGCGACCATGTCATCAATATGGATCCAGCTCAGCCATTGGCTACCGTCGCCGAGCATGGCGCCAAGGCCAAGGCGGTAAACCGGCAGCAGCTTGCCCAGCATGCCGCCATCACGCCCCAGCACAATGCCGGTGCGCACCAGACAAAGCCGAACACCCTGCCGGGAAACCGGTCGCGCCGATTGCTCCCAGGCATCGCAAAGCAGGTATCCGAAGTCACGCTTGCGGGCAGAGCTGTCTTCGGTCAGTTCCGCATTGCCCGCATCACCATAAAAACCCACCGCCGAGCCGGATACCATGACTGCCGGCTTGCGCTGCAACCGGGACACCAGGCTGACCAGCTGCTGGGTGACACCGATACGGGAATCGAACAGCACCTTTTTGCGACGCTCCGTCCAGCGACCGGCAAACAGGCTTTCCCCGGCCAGGTTGATGATACCGTCAATGGCATCATCATCGGCAATGTCGTCCAGGCTCGACACGATACGGGTTTCCTCCGGGAGCACCTTGGCTGCCCGGCGCGGGCGCCGACTGAGCACAACCAGTTCGTGCCCATGGGCCGCCAGGCGCCGGCACAAATGCTGGCCGATAAAACCACTGCCTCCGGTTATCAGTATCTTCAACGTATCGCCTCAACTTTTTGAATGCTGTTCATGTCATAGAAGTATTCGATGTTGCCTGCTCCCATCGCCACACTCAAGGTCAAATGATCCTCGCTCACCGCTTGCAGGATGCCTGTCCGTGTAGCGACCCCGGCGGCAGTAATAGTCACGGATTTGCCGACCAGGGCACGCAATTCCCTGAGCTTGGCGGAAATGGCCTCTTCCGGCTGCTGCTCCTGCTGCAACCGCTCAGGCTGGACTGGCGCTGCCTCATTGTCAGGGGCAATGACCACCTCACTGTCAGTGTCCGACTCCGAGATCAGATCAATCCGCTGTCCATTGGACAAGGTCACGGATTTGAGCTCTTCGTCTGACACACTACGCTCCACATTGCCGCTGCCAACATTCATGACGAGCCACAGACGATTACCGCTGACCCGTCGTAGTACGCCATCAAGCTGTCGACCACTTTGGGTTTCCAGCAGCACTTTCTTGTCCACATAAGCAATCAGCTCCGGGAAAGTTTTTTCCACCGGCGGCTGCGCCTTTGGCTGTTCTGGTGCCGCTTTCTCGAAGGTGGGGGTGACCAGCGTGGCGCCACCCTCTGACGGTGGTGTAATCACCCGTGTTTCCATCGAGCCCGGCACCACTGCCCAGCCAACCTCGCTTTTCTCCAGGCGGACATGCCGTTGCTCCACCGCACCATTGGTCAACACCACCCGGGCCATTACCTGACCACTGGCCTCGGCACGCCTCAGCTGGACATGCTCAGCCTTGACGGATTCCAGCAGCCCCTCCGGGAACTGGGTCACCAGATACTCTTCGGCCACATGGGCCAGGGTATCATCGTGATCGAAGTGCAGATCAACCTCCCCATTACGATAACGAAGGTGGTTGGAATACGCCGTGAAGTCGCCGACCAGGTAGCTTTTGAAACTGTCCGGCATGACAAGGACCATGGACCCGGAAAGCTGGCCGGTATCCAGCGGGGCCAGGGCCAGTTCCAGACGGTAGCCCCCGGAAAAGATACGGGTTTCCGGGTAATCCTGGCCATCTGGCTTCCAGGAAAGATGCACTACCGGCGCCTCTTCATCGGACGGGTTCACCAACAATGAACGGCGCTCGGTAATGTCTTGGGGATTCCAGCCCAGCAGAATGCGCACTTCCAACTCGGGAAGAAAGCCTTCCCCCTGACTGGCGGTCAGCACGCCATCAATCAATGCCACCCGATCATAGCGAAACCGTTGACCGTGCAGGCGCCCCGAGAGGGCTTTGCCCTGCCCCTCTACCACCAGCAACGCCGCTTTCTCGGAGGTCACGAAAGAAGTACTGGACGCCATATTATCGCCCCGCAACACCTGGCCAGCCTGGCCCGCCAGATTCTGCCGGGTAGACGGCTCCAACAGGGTTTGTCCGGTTGCCAGGAACAAGGCAACGCCAACCGCGGCCGTCAGCAGCGACGCAACACGGCCCAGCGCCCACCACCGGTACTCTTCCCAGTGCTGCTGTACCTGCCCCAGGCTTGCCAGTGGCACCAGAAAAAACAGGGCGCTATGCCCCCGACTGGCGGCCTCGTGCATCAGTCCCAGGGTGCTGATGATAAAGCCACTTACCCCAATAATGATCAGCAGTTCTGCCATCTTCTTATTCTCTCAGCGGATGATTCCTCAACGGAGCGTTGAGCAGGCTTCTTGAAGCATGTTTGCCGCACTAACCTTCAGACCAGAGTCTGCCGGTTACAGACATAGCGTTGGCCCGTTGGCTCCACTTTACAAAGCCGCGCCCGGGCATTCCAGCACTTAAGTGACTGATTTTGCTATCCGGCAGCCAGGTATGATCTCCATCACATTCGGCATTGTCTGCAGCGGCCGGGGCAACGCCCCCGGCGCCGTCGGGCGCGCCTGCCACCACCACTCATCATCGGAAATAAAAAAAAACTTGTAAGGCAGAAAATCAGCAGATATATAGGCGCTGAGGACGTTAGGAAACCGGTACTCCGGGCCTGACTAGCCGATTAACAGGTTGTTTGAGGAGGTCAGACACAGGAGGCCACCATGAGTAACCGTCGTAATGAGCAAGACCTTGATTCGGAAGATCTGCTGATGAACGAAGATTTCGATATTCTGGATGACGACATGGACGATGAGGAGCAGGAAGAGCGCAGCGCGCGCTCCAGGGCTTTCAACATGGACATGCGCCATCGCATCGAAGATCGCCTGGAGGAGCGGCGCCTGAAAAAGGAACTCAATGAATACGAGTTCTTTAATCTGGACGACGACGTACTCCACTAACAAAAAGGCCGGCAAATGCCGGCCTTTTTGTCGATGCGGGGGGGCGATTTACCAGCCCGTCGCTTCTTTGACAGCCTTGCCGATTTCCGCAGGGTTCCGCACAGTTGTCACTCCGGCCGCTTCCAGAGCAGCAAACTTCTCGTCCGCAGTCCCCTTGCCGCCAGCAATGATGGCGCCAGCATGCCCCATGCGCTTACCCGGAGGCGCCGTCACACCGGCAATGTAGCTGACTACCGGCTTGGTCACGTGCTCCTTGATATAGGCTGCCGCTTCATCTTCTGCAGTGCCCCCGATCTCACCGACCATGACAATGGCTTCGGTCTGGGGATCGTTCTGGAACAGTTCCAGGGCATCGATAAAGGTGGTGCCGGGAATCGGGTCGCCGCCAATACCGATGCAGGTAGACTGACCAAAACCCAGCTTGGTGGTCTGGTTGACCGCCTCATAGGTCAGGGTGCCAGAGCGGGATACGATACCCACCTTGCCCGGCTGGTGAATGTGACCGGGCATGATACCGATCTTGCACTCACCGGGAGTGATCACACCTGGGCAGTTGGGGCCGATCAGGCGTACGCCGCCCTTGCGAGTGATGTATTCCTTCACGTACAGCATATCCAGCGCAGGAATGCCCTCGGTAATACAGACGATCAGCTCCACCCCTGCATCGGCAGCTTCCAGAATGGAGTCCTTACAGAACGGTGCCGGCACATAGATCACACTGGCAGTGGCGCCAGTTTCGGCAACCGCTTCAGCCACGGTGTTGAACACTGGCAGGCCCAGGTGAGTCTGGCCGCCCTTGCCCGGAGTCACACCGCCAACCATCTTGGTACCGTATTCGATGGCCTGCTCGGAATGAAAGGTGCCCTGGCTGCCGGTGAAACCCTGGCAGATGACTTTGGTGTTCTTGTCGATCAGTACGCTCATGCGGCACCTCCCACTGCTTTCACTACCTGCTCGGCAGCGTCGTCAAAACTTTGCGCGGCGATGATGTTCATGCCACTTTCTGCCAGCTTCTGGGAGCCCAGCTCCGCATTGTTACCTTCCAGGCGAACCACCACGGGTACGGTCACACCCACTTCCTCCACGGCTCCGATAATACCCTCGGCGATCAGATCGCAGCGAACGATACCACCGAAGATGTTTACCAGAACGCCTTTTACCTGATCATCGGAGAGGATGATTTTGAAGGCTTCGGTGACCCGCTCCTTGGTGGCGCCACCGCCCACATCCAGAAAGTTGGCCGGCGCACCGCCTTTGAGCTTGACCAGATCCATGGTGCCCATGGCCAGGCCGGCACCGTTGACCATGCAGCCGATGTTGCCGTCCAGGGCCACGTAGTTGAGATCCCACTCTGCAGCACGGCGCTCACGCTCGTCTTCCTGGCTGGGGTCTTCCAGGGCCTTGATGTCCGGGTGGCGGTACAGTGCTGAGCCATCCACGTTGATCTTGGCATCCAGGCAATGCAGATCGCCCTGGTCCGTGATCACCAGGGGGTTCACCTCAATCAATGCCAGATCCTTGTCTTCAAACAGCTTGGCCAGGCCCACAAAGATTTTGGCGAACTGGCCGACCTGCTTGCCCTCAAGGCCGAGTTTGAAAGCGATCTCACGGGCCTGGTAGGGCTGTGCACCCACCAGCGGATCCACCTCTGCTTTGAGGATCTTTTCCGGGGTCTCTTCCGCAACGGTTTCGATATCCACGCCACCTTCTGTGGAGGCCATGAACACGACTCGTCGGGAGGCACGGTCAAACACCGCGCTCAGATAGAGTTCCTTGGCGATATCCGTGCAGGTTTCCACCAGAATCTTGGACACCGGCTGACCGTGTTCATCGGTCTGGAACGTGACCAGGTTTTTGCCCAGCCATTGCTTGGCAAACTCCGCCGCTTCTTCCGGACTGTTGACCAGCTTCACGCCCCCGGCTTTGCCCCGGCCACCCGCGTGCACCTGGGCTTTTACCACCCACTTGTCACCACCAATTTCTCTGGTTTTGGCTGCGACCTCTTCAGGAGTATCGCAGGCGAAACCGGTAGAAACTGGCAGACCATAATCAGCAAAAAGCTGCTTTGACTGATATTCATGGAGATTCATGCCAATACTTCCATATCAATGAATGAGTGGCGCCCGTGTCCGGACGCCGTCACTTCGCGACCGTTCTGCGGCGTTATTTCTTGCGCCGACGCTGCGCCACGTGGATTGCCTTGTAATCCACGGCCAGGGCGGCTTCATGAACGGTTTCCGACAGGCTCGGATGACCGAACACCATCAGTTGCAAATCTTCGATGGTGGCGCCGAATTCCATCGCCACCACGCCTTGCTGGATCAACTCGGACGCCTGAGGACCGACCACATGCATGCCGAGAATGCGGTCGGTCTTTTCATCCGCCACAAACTTCACCATGCCCCCGGTCTCACCAGCCGCCATGGCGCGACCATTGGCCGCAAATGGCACCGCACCGGTCTTGTAGGCTTCCCCGGATTCCTTCACTTCTTCTTCGGTCTTGCCCACCCAGGCCACTTCCGGATGGGTATAGATCACCCCCGGGACGGCATCGTAGTTGACCTGAGTGTGCTCACCGGCAATCACCTCGGCCACCATCACACCTTCTTCGATGGCCTTGTGAGCCAGCGCCGGACCGCGCACCAGATCACCGATGGCGTAGACACCGGGCACATCCGTGCGGCACTGGCTGTCCACGTAGACGAAATTACGCTCGTCCAGGCTGACACCGGCATCCTGGCTGAGCAGGCCCTCGGTGTAGGGGCGACGGCCCACCGCGACAATCAACCGATCGAAGGTTTCCTGCTGGTCCCCGTCTTTATCGGTAAAGTTGACCACGACCTGGTTCTTTTTCACCTCGGACCCGGTGACCCGGGCGCCAAGGCGGATATCCAGACCCTGTTTACTGAACTGTTTCCGGGCATCCTTGGCGATCTGTTGATCCACCGTGGGCAGGAAGGTATCCACCGCTTCCAGAACCACCACTTCACTGCCGAGCCGGGCCCAGACACTGCCCAGCTCCAGCCCGATCACGCCTGCACCGATCACGCCAAGACGTTTGGGCACTTCGGGCAGATCCAGCGCGCCGGTCGAGTCGACGATCAGCTTCTGATCGATCGGAGTGGGCGGAATTTCCACCGGCACAGAACCTGCGGCGAGAATGATGTTCTCGGCCTGCAAGGTCTGGGCATCCCCTTCCAGCGGCGTAAACTCCACCTGCTTGCCACTTTTCAGCTGGCCGGAGCCTTGCAGCCAGGTCACCTTGTTAGCCTTGAAAAGCTGGGCGATACCACCGGTCAGGTTGCGGACGATGGTGTCCTTGCGCTTGTGCATGGCATCCAGATCCAGGCTCACATCACCCAGTTTGATGCCATGGTCCGCCAGAGAGCTCTGCGCTTCGTGATACTTCCAGGAAGAATCCAGCAACGCCTTGGAGGGAATGCAGCCCACGTTCAGGCAGGTACCGCCCAGTGCCGGCTCATCCTGTTTGTTGATCCGTTTTTCAATGCAGGCCGTGTTGAAACCCAGTTGCGCACAACGAATGGCAGCCACATAACCGCCGGGGCCACCACCGATGACAATGACGTCGTACTTGTCAGCCATGATCTATTCCTTCAATCGCTGGCACGCTTCACGCAACACGCTGGCACGCCCTTAGCGTGGTTGCGTGCCGACGTGATGCGTGCAGGCATACATTCAGATATCCAGCAGCAAACGCGCCGGATCTTCGATAAAGTTTTTCACTGCCACCAGGAACTGCACCGCTTCCTTGCCATCAATCAAGCGGTGATCGTAGGACAGCGCCAGGTACATCATCGGCAGGATTTCCACCTTGCCGTCCACGGCCATGGGACGTTCCTGGATTTTGTGCATACCGAGGATGGCGGTCTGCGGCGGGTTGAGAATGGGCGTGGAAATCAGTGACCCGAACACCCCGCCATTGGAAATGGTGAAGGTGCCACCGGTCATTTCCTCAATGGAGAGCTTGCCCTTCTGGGCCTTCTGACCGAACTCGATGATCTGTGATTCCACTTCTGCCAGACCACGCTGGTCCGCATCGCGAATCACCGGCACCACCAGCCCGCGCTCGGTGGACACCGCCACACCCACGTCGTAGTAACCGTGGTACACGATATCCTCACCGTCGATAGAGGCATTCACCGCCGGGAAACGCTTCAGCGCTTCCACACAGGCACGGGTAAAGAAGCCCATGAAGCCCAGACGCACGTTGTGGGCCTTTTCGAATTCCGGCTGGTAATGCTTGCGCATATCCATGATCGGCTTCATGTTGACCTCGTTGAAGGTGGTCAACATGGCGGAGTTCTGCTGGGCAGACACCAGACGCTCGGCGATACGCTTGCGCAGGCGGGTCATCGGTACCCGACGCTCTTCGCGCTCGCCCGGCGTTGCCGGCACATCCACGGTAGCGGGCTGCTGCGGAGCCGGCTGGCTGGCCCGCTTCTCTTCCTTGGCGCTGATGGTTTTTTCCACATCCGCCTTGGTAATACGGCCACCCTTGCCAGTACCCGTTACCTGTTCCGCGGCCACGCCGTGCTCGGTCATCAACTTGCGGGCAGCCGGACCCGCCTGGTCCGACGCGCTGTCATCATCACTGGCAGACTCACTGGCTTTCGCCGGTGCTTCTGCCGGTTCCTCTTTCTCTTCTTCCGCCGGTGCCGAATCGGCCTTGTCACCGGACGGCGCAGCACCACCGCTGGCGCCCTCTTCGAAATGACCCAGCACCTGCTGGCTCTCAACCGTGTCGCCTTCACCGGCGAGAATCTTGCTGACTACACCGTCAGCCGGTGCCACTACTTCCAGCACCACCTTGTCGGTTTCAATATCCACCAGCAGCTCATCACGCTTGACCGCTTCACCTTCCTGCTTGTGCCAGGTGGCTACGGTGCCGTCCGCTACTGATTCGGGAAACTGCGGTGCTTTGATATCAGTCGCCATGCCTAATCCTTATTTACTTGATCTCGAAGGCGTCCTGGACCAGACGCTGCTGTTGTTCCACATGAAGGGCCATGGACCCGGCCGCCGGCGCGGCAGCCATATCCCGACCTGCGTAATGCACCCGCAGGTCTCCGACCTCACGGGCCACCCGATACATATGGTGTTGCGAGCAATACCAGGCGCCCTGGTTCATGGGTTCTTCCTGACACCACACCAGGGTTTCCAGATTGGGGTATCCCTCCAGCACTTGCTGAAGACGCTGTTCCGGGAACGGGTAAAGCTGCTCGACACGAATCAGCGCAGTGTCGTTCAAATCATCACTGTCCCGCTTTTCCAGCAGGTCGTAGTACACCTTGCCAGAGCACATCACTACCCGTTTCACCTTGTCACGATCCAGCTCCGCAGGATCATCCAGCACGGTACGGAAAATACCGTCGGCCAGCTCTTCCAGTGTGGAGATGGCTTTCTTGTGCCGCAGCAAACTCTTCGGGCTCATGATCACCAGCGGCTTGCGCAACGGGCGGACTGCCTGACGGCGCAGCAGGTGGTAAATCTGGGCCGGGGTGCTGGGCACGCATACCTGCATGTTGTGCTCTGCGCACAGCTGCAGGAAACGTTCCAGTCGAGCGGAGGAATGCTCCGGCCCCTGCCCTTCGTAGCCATGGGGCAACAGCATGGTGAGACCACACAGGCGGCCCCACTTTGCTTCCCCGGAGGAGATGAACTGGTCGATCACCACCTGGGCACCATTGGCGAAATCGCCGAATTGCGCCTCCCAGATCACCAGGGTCTTGGGGGTGGTGGTGGAATAGCCGTACTCGTAACCAAGCACCGCTTCTTCCGACAACAAGGAATCATAAATGTCGAAGCGCGGCTGCTCGTCATAGAGATGCTGCAGCGGCACATACTGCTCACCGTCTTTCTGGTTATGCAGAACCGCATGACGGTGGGAGAAGGTCCCGCGGCCGGAATCCTGGCCGGTGATACGGACATTAAAGCCCTGATCAATCAAGGTGGCATAGGCCAGGGTTTCCCCATAGCCCCAGTTCAGCGGCAAGGCCCCGGCCGTCATCTTGCGTCGGTCTTCAAGGATCTTCTTGACCTGACGCTGAACCACAAAGCCTTCCGGCGGCGTTTCCAGACGGGTAGCCAGATCCTGCAGTTTTTTCAGCGGATAGCTGGTATCCCAGTCATCTTCCACCTGATGACCGATATACGGTGACCAGTCCACAAACAGTGACTTGTTCGGCTCGCGTACAAGCGATTTCACCACATGGTCGCCCGCGTCCAGCATGTTGCGATAATCGTCAGCCGTTTTCTGCGCAGCCTGTTCACTGACTACGCCCTCTCTGACCAGACGTTCCGCGTACAGGGTACGGGTGGTCGGGTGAGACTTGATCTTCTTGTACATCAACGGCTGGGTGGAAGACGGCTCATCCGCCTCGTTATGACCAAGCCGGCGATAACAGATCAGGTCGATAACCACATCCTTCTTGAACTGCATGCGGTAGTCCACGGCCAGCTGGGTAACGAAGTACACGGCTTCCGGGTCGTCCGCATTGACGTGGAAGATCGGCGCCTGAACCATCTTCGCCACGTCGGTGCAGTATTCGGTGGAACGGGCATCCTCACGTCGGCTGGTGGTGAAACCGACCTGATTGTTGATGATCACATGCAGGGTCCCGCCGGTCTTGAAGCCGCGGGTCTGTGACATCTGGAAGGTTTCCATGACCACACCCTGGCCGGCGAAAGCCGCGTCACCATGCAGCAAGATCGGCACCACCTGCTCGCCTTCAAAATCCTCACGGCGGTCCTGACGGGCCCGTACCGAGCCCTCCACCACCGGAGACACGATTTCCAGGTGAGACGGGTTGAAGGCCATGGCCAGGTGCACTTCGCCACCGGAAGTCTGCACGTTGGAGGAAAACCCCTGGTGATACTTCACATCACCGGAACCGGTTTCAATAAAGCTCTTGCCGTCAAATTCCTCGAACAGATCCTTGGGGCTCTTGCCCAGGGTGTTGACCAGCACGTTCAGGCGGCCCCGGTGGGCCATACCGATGACCAGTTCCTTGGCCCCGTAGCTGCCGACCCGCTGGATGATTTCATCCATCAGCGGAATCAGGGATTCACCGCCTTCCAGCCCAAAACGTTTGGTGCCTGGGTACTTGCTGCCCAGGTATTTTTCCAGGCCTTCCGCGGCGGAGAGACGTTCGAGGATATGCTTTTTGACGTCTTCGCCGTATTCCGGATGGCTGCGCACCCCTTCCATACGCTGTTGCAACCAGCGTTTTTCCGCAGTGTTGACGATATGCATATATTCGGCACCGACACTGGAACAATAGGTGCCTTGCAAGCAGTCAACAATTTCACGGAGGGTGGCTTCCGGTTTGCCGATAAACAGGTTACCGGTCTGGAATACGGTATCCAGGTCCGCGGGACTTAACCCGTGGTGTGACAACTCCAGATCCGGTACCGCTTCACGCTCCATAATCCCCAGCGGATCCAGCTTGGCCACCTGATGGCCCCGGTTGCGGTACGCCGCAATCAGGTGCAGCACACGCACCTGGCGCCGCTCGTGCTCAGTGCTGACAGCACTGGCGCCAAACTTTTGCACACGGGAGCGATTCTTGGCTTGTAGCAGGAAATATTCGCGAACAGCCGCATGGGGCACGTCGGACTCGACGGCGGCATCAACACTGGGGAGTTTTTCGAAGTAGACGCGCCAGTCTTCCGGCACAGAATTGGGGTCAGTCAGATAGGATTCGTACAGTTCGTCGACATAGGCGGCGTTGGCTCCTCCAATGTGGGAGGACTGCCATTGGCGCTGCATGGAACTGTCTTGCATGTCAGCTCGTTCCTTCAGCGGGAGGTGTCACACTCTGTGGTAACTGGTGTCACTGCGACCACAGGGGGGCGACCCTGTTCCCGTACGCTTTGTATTGTCCGGGACAGCGCCTTTTAAGCCCTGCCCCACCCATGAGATGCAACAAAACCACCCATCTTCACCGGGTTGGTGAGAGTGAGTGTTATGCCACGTCTCGACGAGGGATTACCTCGAACCGACGTCTAGTGTAGCCCTTTTATTTCGCTTTTGTTAGACGCCGTCTTGATAAAATAAGGTAACACTTTTTATGCCTGTCACTGCATTGGCGAAACGTCGAATAGACAGCGGTATTGCTCAACACCAGAAACAAAAAAGGCGGCCACATGGCCGCCTCCTTCGTTCGGGTCAGATGCCCCGTTCCAGTAGCATGGAACGGATATGGCCAATGGCCCGGGTCGGGTTGAGCCCTTTCGGACACACGCTGACACAGTTCATGATGCCATGGCAACGGAACAGGCTGAACGGGTCGTCCAGTTTGCTCAATCGCTCTTCAGTGGCCGTATCGCGGCTGTCCGCCAGGAAGCGGTAGCTCTGCAACAGGGCCGCCGGACCCAGGAACTTGTCCGGGTTCCACCAGAAGCTCGGACAGCTGGTAGAGCAGCAGGCGCACAGGATGCACTCATACAGGCCATCCAGCTTGGCACGATCTTCCGGAGTCTGCAGGCGCTCAATGGCCGGTGCCGGGGTGCTGTTCTGCAGGAACGGCTGCACCTTTTCGTACTGGTTGTAGAACATGCCCATGTCTACGACCAGGTCACGGATCACCGGCAGGCCGGGCAAGGGACGCAGGATCAGCGGCTTCTTGCCTTCCAGGACACCCGGCGCCACCTGGGACAGCGGCGTAATACAGGCCAGGCCGTTCTTGCCGTTCATGTTCATACCATCGGAACCACACACGCCTTCACGGCAGGAGCGACGGTAGGACATGGATTCGTCCTGCTCTTTCACCAGAGCCAGGATATCCAGCACCATGAGGTCTTTACCCTGGGTATCGACCTCATACTCCTTCATGGTCGGCTCGCGGTCCGTTTCCGGATTGTAGCGATAGATACTGACTTTCATCGTTAGCTCCCCTTAGTAGGTCCGCGCCTTGGGCTGGAAGGTGTCAACGGTCTTCGGCTTGAAATTCACCTCGCGCTTACCCAGCTTCTTGGCAGTGGGGTCGAAGATGGAATGGCACAGCCAGTTCTCATCATCACGATCCGGGTAGTCGTAGCGGGAATGCGCGCCACGGCTTTCGGTACGGCCTTCTGCAGCGATGGCAGTGGCTTCCGCCACCTCGAGCAGATTGTCCAGCTCCAGCGCTTCGATACGCGCGGTGTTGAACGGCTTGCTCTTGTCATCCAGATGCGCCTTGGAAATCCGCTCACGCAGATCCGCCAGTTTGGCCACACCTTCCGCCATCAGGTCACCCTTACGGAACACCCCGAAGTGATTCTGCATCACGCTCTGCAGCTCTTTGCGCAGGGCAGAAACAGATTCTCCACCGCTGGACTCATCCCAGCGACGCACACGGGACAGAGCCTGTTCGATATCAGAATCGGAAGGCTCATACTGGGTCATACCCTGACGCAGCTGGTCTTCGATAAAGAGACCGGCCGCACGACCGAATACCACCAGGTCCAGCAGCGAATTGCCACCCAGACGGTTGGCACCATGTACAGATACGCAGGCTACCTCGCCCACCGCGAAGAGACCGTTAACAAACTGGTCTTCGCCCTCATGGCCACCGGACAACTTGATCGCCTGACCGTGAACATTGGTGGGAATGCCGCCCATCATGTAGTGACAAGTGGGAACAACCGGAATCGGCTCTTTCACCGGGTCGGTCTGGGCAAAGGTAATAGCCAGTTCACAGATGCCCGGCAGGCGGCTGTGCAGCACTTCCTCACCCAGGTGATCCAGCTTCAGGAACACGTGATCGCCATTGGGGCCGGCACCACGCCCATCCAGGATTTCCATCATCATGGAGCGGGCCACAACGTCACGGGATGCCAGGTCTTTGGCGTTCGGCGCATAACGCTCCATGAAGCGCTCGCCGTCCTTGTTGATCAGGTAGCCACCCTCGCCCCGGCAACCCTCGGTCACCAGCACACCGGCACCGGCAATGCCGGTGGGATGGAACTGCCACATTTCAATGTCCTGAACCGGCAGACCCGCACGCAGGGCCATGCCAACGCCGTCGCCGGTGTTGATCAGGGCATTGGTGGTGGAGGCGTAGATACGACCGGAGCCCCCGGTGGCAAAGACGGTAGCCTTGGCCTTGAAGAACACGGTTTCGCCGGATTCGATGTCGATGGCGATCACGCCACAGACATTGCCATCAGCGTCTTTTACCAGCTCGGCGGCGTACCACTCGTTATAGAACTGGGTGCCGTTTTTCAGGTTTTGCTGGTACAGGGTGTGCAGCAGCGCGTGGCCGGTACGGTCAGCGGCCGCACAGGTACGGGCCGCCTGGCCACCCTCACCGAAGTTCTTGGACTGACCACCGAAAGGACGCTGGTAAATACGGCCTTCTTCGGTACGGGAGAACGGCAGACCCATGTGGTCCAGCTCGAATACCGCTTCCGGGCCCACATTACACATGTATTCGATAGCGTCCTGGTCACCGATGTAGTCGGAGCCCTTGACGGTATCGTACATGTGCCAGCGCCAATCATCGTTGGGATCGGCAGACGCGATCGCACAGGTAATGCCGCCCTGGGCGGAAACGGTGTGCGAACGGGTCGGGAAAACTTTGGAAATCAGCGCGGTCTTGAAACCGGACTGGGCCATCTGCAGTGAGGCGCGCATACCGGCACCACCACCACCTACGACGATAGCGTCAAACGTAATAGTGCGAATGGACATGGATTACGCCCCTCCCCAGATCAGAACCAGACCCCACAGCAGGTACACCACCAGAGCCAGTGCAATTGCGAGCTGGGCAATCAGGCGAACGCCAGTGGCGGCTTTACCGAAGGTCAAGCTGGTCAGGTAGTCGGTGGTTACGCCCCACAGACCTACCCAGGTGTGTGCTGCAACAGAAACTACCAGCAGGGTGTTGGCAATCTGCATGCAGACAGAGCCCATCAGGGCTTTCCAGCTGCCATAGTCCAGATCGCCGGCAACCATCAGGTAGCCGAGCATGCCGATCAGGTAGACCCCGATGATCACGGCGGATACACGTTGAATGAGCCAGTCATACAGGCCGTTACGGCCCAGGCTCGTCACACTGGTTACCATATCCAGCCTCCTACCAGCAGAATCAGTACTACAGAAATGATGAATACCAGCTTGGCACCACGTCGGCCGCCTTCCAGGCTCTCACCCACGCCAGCGTCCATAACGAGGTGGCGAATACCTGCCACCAGGTGATACAGCAGTACTGCCAGAATGGCCCATACCACCAGCTTCACCAGCGGGGAGGTCATCAGTTCTTTCAGGTCCGCAAAGCTCTCGGGAGACGCCAGGGAGCGATCCAGCATCCACAGCAGAATCGGCAACGCCAGGAAAATGGCAACGCCGGTTACACGGTGGGTGATAGATGCTATAGCCGTGACCGGGAACTTGATCGTGCTCAGATCGAGGTTAACGGGTCGCTTATCGTTCACGGTAGCCTACTTATAGCCGGGCCCCAGGTTGGGGCGGTTGTCGGGAACTTTGGCAAAGTTGTTGAGATCAAAACGTGAAGTCTGATCTTAACAACCTCGCCCGGGCCGGGGTGGGCCCGCACAAAACCCCCAGTCAGAGGTTTCTGCCGGGCGGCAGTATATCGCCGCGCCCTGAGCAAAACAAACGCCGAGCACCTTAAACAGGCGATTAAGACAAAGTATCTTTCTCCTAACGCCTTGATTTACAATGCCGCACCGGATGTGAGCGCCACGAAAAGAGCCTGCACCACCCTGATGCAAAACGGGTTTATGGCCGTAACAAGCTGTTTACCCTACAAAAGTCTGACTCACCGGTTCCCGGGTTCGCGTTGACAAAGGTGTGTCAAAACTTTACCTTCCCCCGCGCTTTGGAGGACCTTCCTTGCCTTGAGGAACGTTCCCTCGTCCGCCAATGGAGAGATTCCCATGACCGAGAAGAAAGCCACTCTCAAGGTAGATGGTAAGGACCTGGACCTGCCTATCTACTCCCCCACCCTGGGCCGCGACGTTATCGACGTGTCCAAACTGGTAGCCAATGGTGTCTTTACCTTCGACCCGGGCTTTACCTCCACCGCTTCCTGTGAATCCAAGATCACCTTTATTGATGGTGAAGTGGGTAAGCTGCTGCACCGCGGCTACTCCATCGAGGAACTGGCTGGTAAGTCCGACTACCTGGAAGTGTGCTACACCCTGCTCTACGGCGAGTTGCCGACAGCTGAGCAGAAAGAGCAATTTGTCAGCACCGTTAAGAACCACACCATGGTGCATGAGCAGATTCGCAATTTCTTCAACGGTTTCCGCCGCGATGCTCACCCCATGGCCATCATGTGTGGCGTAGTGGGCGCCCTGTCCGCTTTCTACCACGACTCTCTGGACATCAATAATCCCGAGCACCGTGAAATCACCGCATACCGCCTGATCGCCAAGATGCCCACCATCGCGGCCATGTGCTACAAGTACGCGCTGGGCCAGCCCTTCATGTACCCGCGCAACGACCTGGGTTACGCAGAGAACTTCCTGCACATGATGTTCGGCAACCCCTGCGAAGAATCCAAGATCAGCCCGACCCTGGCCAAGGCCATGGATCGCATCTTCATCCTGCACGCTGATCACGAGCAGAACGCCTCTACCTCTACCGTGCGTCTGGCTGGTTCCTCCGGTGCCAACCCGTTCGCCTGTATCGCTGCCGGCATTTCTGCCCTGTGGGGCCCGGCACACGGTGGCGCCAACGAAGCCGTGCTGAACATGCTGGATGAAATCGGCTCCCTGGATAACATCGACACCTACATCGCCAAGGCCAAGGACAAGAACGATCCGTTCAAGCTGATGGGCTTCGGTCACCGCGTCTACAAGAACTACGACCCGCGTGCCACGGTAATGCGCGAGTCCTGCCACGAAGTGCTGGCCGAACTCGGTGTCAACGACCCGCAGCTGGAACTGGCCATGAAGCTGGAAGAGATCGCTCTGAGCGACCCCTACTTCAAAGAGAAGAAATTGTTCCCGAACGTGGATTTCTACTCCGGCATCATCCTCAAGGCGATCGGTATTCCGACCTCCATGTTCACCGTGATCTTCGCCCTGTCCCGCACCGTGGGCTGGATCGCACACTGGAACGAAATGATCTCCAACCCGTACAAGATTGGCCGTCCGCGTCAGCTGTACACCGGCGAGACCGAACGCGAGTTCGTACCGGTCAACGAGCGCAAATAAGCGCCCGTTATCGCCAGACAAAAAAACCGCCTCCGGGCGGTTTTTTTTGTGCCGGAAGAAAAGCAGTTACGAGTTGAATGTTGCGAGCCACGAACCCCAAACCCCTCTCGTGACTCCGCCTTTCGCTCCTCGAAACTCGCTTCTCGCTCACCAGCCAACACAGACTTCACCGCGCTGATTACACGCTATTACCGCCCTGCATTTGCGTGGTTGCCCCGTGCATGCAAGCATCAGCTTTCCGTTAATTGATCTTCCGGATTCCAATGATAAAAAACATCGCACTGCTGATTCTCGTCATTCTGGTTGGCTATCTGTTGTTCTGGCCGGTATCCATTGACCCTGTTGCCTGGCAAGCCCCCGAAGCGCCAGCACTGGAAGGCCCCTACGCCAGCAACTCCGCCCTGGCAAAAAGCCGCTCTCTGGCAGTGGATGAAGGTGTCGGCCCGGAAGACGTGGCCATTGATGACGACGGCTTTCTCTACGTTGGCTATGTGGACGGGCGCATCGTCCGGTTTGACCCGGATGGCAGCAACCCGGACCTGATAGCCGACACCAAGGGGCGTCCGCTGGGTCTGGATTTCGACCCCCAGGGCAATCTGATCGTGGCCGACGGCTACAAGGGCCTGCTCAGCATCAGCCCCTCCGGCGCCATTGCCGCCCTGTCACAACGGGCCAATGGTGTGGATTACCGGTTCACCGACGATGTGGACGCGGACAGCAATGGGGTCATCTACTTTACCGATGCATCCAGCAAATTCGGTCCCGCCCTGCACGCCCGCGACGATATTCTCGAACACGGCGGTCATGGCCGCCTGCTACGTTATGACCCGGCGACAGAGAAAGCCGAAGTCCTGCTGGATGGCCTGCAATTCGCCAACGGCGTTGCACTGTCCCAGGACGAGGACTTTGTCCTGGTCAATGAAACCGGGAGTTACCGGATCGTCCGCTACTGGCTGAAAGGCGACAAAGCCGGCAGCCATGATGTGTTCTTCGACAACCTGCCCGGGATTCCCGACGGCGTCTCCGCCAACGGCAATGGCACCTTCTGGGTGGCCCTGTTCAGCCCGCGCAATGCCATGCTGGACGCCATGTCCGACAAGCCCCAGCTGCGCAAGGTGGCCTTCCGACTGCCATCCTTCCTCCAGCCCCAGCCTGCCCACCACGGCTTCGTTCTGGGCCTGAACGAACAGGGTGACGTCACGCACAACTTGCAGGACACCAGCGCCGACGCCTTCGCCCCCATCACCAGCGTGGAGCAACACGGCAATACCCTGTACCTGGGCAGCCTCACCGCCCCCCGCTTTGCCGCCTATCCACTCCCGGCCAATGACCCCGCCACCGTAACGGAGCAGGACACCCGCAATGTCACAGATTAACGCCGCTTTTATCGGGCTCGGCACCATGGGCTATCCCATGGCCGGCCACCTGGCCGAGGCCGGGCTGTCCGTGACCGTCTACAACCGAACCGCCAGCCGCGCCCGACAGTGGGCCCGGGATTTCCGTGGCCGCACCGCGGATACGCCAGCAGAAGCCGCCGCGGGCGCTGCCATGGTGTTTGTCTGCGTGGGCAATGACGATGATCTGCGCCAGGTCACCCAGGGACCTGACGGCGTGCTGAAAACGCTCAGCGAACGCGCCCTGCTGGTGGATCACACCACCGCCAGCGCCGCCGTGGCCCGGGAGCTGGACGCCGCCTGCCGGGATCGCCAGGCAGACTTTATCGATGCACCAGTGTCAGGCGGCCAGCAGGGGGCCGAAAACGGCCAGCTATCGATCATGTGTGGCGGCGACGATGCGGCCTATCAGCGCGCGGTTCCCGTGCTGAACCACTATGCCAAAGCGGTCAATCTGATGGGCCCGGCGGGCAGTGGGCAGCTCACCAAGATGGTCAACCAGATCTGCGTGGCAGGCCTGGTAGAAGCCCTCGCCGAAGGCGTCGCCTTTGCCCGGAATGCCGGACTGGATGCCGGCAAAGTCTTCGAGACCATTCAGCATGGCGCCGCCGGCTCCTGGCAAATGACCCACCGCCACCAGACCATGATCGACGACCAGTACGAACATGGTTTCGCGGTGGACTGGATGCGCAAGGATCTGGATATCTGCCTGGCAGAAGCTGCCCGCAACGGCACCCTCTTGCCGGTGACGGCCCAGGTCAATGATTTCTATCGGGAGATCCAGGCCATGGGTGGCGGACGCTGGGATACCTCCGCCCTGCTGCGCCGTCTGCAAAAATCCGAGTAGCCCGCCACCGCCGTTGTTGCCTTTTCACCAAGGCAACAACGGAACATTTCATGCCCCTCAATCACGCCGATATTGCGCACCTTTTTCGGGCACAAGCGCAGCAGCATTGCCGCTTGCCAGTTGCTCCGCCACTTTTTGGGGCAAGGCATCCAGCAGCGGTTGGTAGTCATCCATCAGCCGTTTCATGCTGTCGAAGTGCCCCACCAGGTCCGAACCGAGGACAAAACGGTCCGGATAATCCCGGATCAGTTCAACCCATTCCGATGCGGGTTTGTCGTTCTTCAATAAATAGTGATCCTTGACGCTCCAGGAGAGATCCACATAAAAATGTGCATAACGGCTCAGTAAGGCCCGCAGGATTGGCACCAGGGTCTCCAGGGGCGCCTGTCGCTCTTCCACCCCACCACTGGTACCCGCATGGGCCAGCACAAAGCGGGTCTGCGGGTTGGCGGACAACGCCGCCTCCAGCTCTTCCAGGAAAATCGGCGTCTCTTCCCGCAGCGATGTCAGATTACTGTGCAGCAACACCGGCAGATCGTAGCGGGCCGCCAGCTTGTAAACCCGCATCAGAGCCGGGTGGTTGGCCCTGGGGGTTTCGCCTTCGGTCAACGCCGTCAGCTGATCATGACGAGTCAGGATTTCGCCAATGCCGAACCACAATCCCGGATAGCGCTGTATCAGCGCCTCAATCTGATCCGCGGCATTCATGTCCGTGGGGTTAACGCCGCTGACAAAAGGTTTGAGCCGCTTCTGCTGTGACTCTGGCAAGGCAAGAACCGCCTGCGCCACAATGTCATCGGTGGCGCTGTAGTAATACAGCGGCGCTTCATCCCCCAGGTAATAGCGGGGTTTGCGGGGCGCCTCCGCCTGCCACTTCTTCATCACCGGCAAACCGAACAGCCAGGCCGTCTCCACCCCGGCCTGATCCATCGCCGCCAGCATGGCCTCGCTGCCCTCACTGTCCTGCATGAAATCCACGTAGTGCAGGTGCGCATCTGTCAGCGTCCTGGCCTGAAGCCCGGGACTGCCCAGCAGTATCAGCAATACCCATATCGACAACCTTGTCTTTCCCATCACAATGCCCTGTCTGTCATCTCGCTGTCAGGGACCGGGAAACCCGGCTCAAGTTCTGACCATTCTCATAAACTGCGACCCGGATCTCTCTGTATATCCACATATAGACAACAAATGAAAAAAGGGCCATTATTGAACCATGAGTTAGGTCAGGAGGCGTTATGGAAGCAGCCAGACAACAGACAACGCTGGCAGTGAACGACGGTGCGCGCCATGCAGCACTGCGCGCAGTTCTCAAACTGCTGGAGCACTGGCAGTGCAGCGAGAAGGAAAAGATGGCACTGCTTGGCGTGGGTCGCTCCACCCTGCACAAGTACCAGAGTCAGCCGGACAGTGCCCGGGTGGGCAACGACCTGCTGGAGCGCCTCAGCTACTTGCTGAACATCCATCAGGCGCTGCGCACCTTGTTTGGCAACCGGGAAAACGTCTATGGCTTCGTTCGCATGGCCAACCACAACCCGTTCTTCAACGGGGCCACCCCCATGGACATCATGAGCAACGGCCGCGTGGCCAGTCTCTACGAAGTGCACCGTCAACTGGACAGTCTGCGGGGCGGGCAATGGGGGTGAGCGACACAGAGATCCACGCCCTGCCCCGACAAGCCTTCCCATCCCAGGCGGCTTACCGGCTGGTCAACGGCAAATACCCGCCCATTGCCATCTTTGATGATGTGGCGGACCAGGCTGACTTCGATGCGCTCTTTGCCGTGCAGGCCCTGACCAACCCGCGCCTGCAGAACGAAGTGGGCGACCTGAACCGGGTACCCGCCGCAGAGCGTCCCTGGGGCATTCCCGGCTGCAACTATGCCCTGGGCCCCTTTGTCCACGTAAACCCGGCCGGCTCCCGGTTTTCCGATGGTGCCTACGGTGTTTTCTACTGCGCAGACCGCATGGCCACCGCCATTGCCGAAACCCGGTACCATCAGCAACGCTATTTTCAGCGAGTAGAGGGCCTGAAATACGATCGCATTGTCATGCGGGGCCTCAAGATCCACTTCTCGGCCACCCTGTGCGATATCACCCCGGCCAGCCGCTATCCACAGTGGCATGACCCGGACCACTACCAGGCCCCACAACAGCTCGGCCAGCAGCTTTACCAGCTACGCGAAACCGGCCTTCACTACGAATCCGTCCGTGCTCCAGGCAGCCACTGTTACGCCCTGCTCACCCCCCAACCGATCGAAGCCATCACTCCCAGCGCCCACTATGAATACATCTGGGATGGCGAGAAAATTGCCCACACGCTGACCATTCGCCGCTTGAGCTGACCACACCGCCGAGCCTATGCTCTAACAGGCTATTCAGAGTCGCTCTCGGAGGAATGCCATGCCGCTGCGTGCCATCTGCCTGGATCTCGCTGGCGTACTTTATCAGGGCCCGCGCCTGCTCCCCGGCGCCCTGAACGCCCTTGAACGGCTGCGCGCCACCGGTTTGCCCCTGCGCTTTGTCACCAACACCTCCCAACGCAACCGCAGCCAAATTCTCAGCGACCTGGCCAGCTTGAATCTGGTTGTGAACGCGTCAGAACTGTTTACCGCCCCGCAAGCAGCCCACGACTACCTGACCCGCCATCAGCTCACGCCCTACTGCCTGTTTCATCCGAACCTGAAAGAGGAATTTTCCGATCTGGAAGGCAAGCCACCCAATGCAGTGCTACTCGGTGATGCCGGCAGAAAATTCAATTATGAGCATCTGGACCAGGCGTTTCGCTTGCTGCAGGACGGCGCACCGCTGATAGCCATCGGCGAGAACCGTTATTACCAGCTGGATGACGGCCTGCATCTGGATGCGGGCCCTTTTGTCAGGGCATTGGAGTATGCCGCCGACTGCCGGGCCATCATCACCGGCAAACCCTCCCCCGCCTTTTTCGAACAGGTGCTGGCCGACCTGGCTACAAGGCCGGAAGACACCCTGATGGTCGGAGACGATGTCCATGGAGACGTGGAAGGTGCCCTGAACAGCGGCATGCAGGCCTGCCTGGTGCAAACCGGGAAATATCGCCATGGGGATGAAAACAGGATTGCCGGCACATTCCGGCTGGAAGCGGATATCGATGCCCTGTCACGATCCATAACACGTTGATCCAGCGCATCCTCGTAGACAGGTTTGGCGTGGACACTTCCATCAAGGCTCCCCACCTCAGGCCGACACGCCCATCAAGAGAGCAAACTGACCCGGGCGGAAAAACGGAGCTGGGGAACGGGAAAGTGCACCGCGGAGCGCTTGAACCAATACGCATCAAGCCAAGGCAAACGGTCACACCAATCGGCTTTCCAGCAATAAAAAAGCCCCACTCTTTCGAGCAGGGCTTTTCTATATGGCGTCCCCTAGGGGAGTCGAACCCCTGTTACCGCCGTGAAAGGGCGGTGTCCTGGGCCACTAGACGAAGGGGACGTATTTGGTGGAGCCAGGCGGGATCGAACCGCCGACCTCAACACTGCCAGTGTTGCGCTCTCCCAGCTGAGCTATGGCCCCAAATACATCAATCAAGACAAGGTGCGTCCCGGTTGGTGCGGCGTATTCTACCCAGCACCCCTACTCTGTCAAGCGTAGACCTGTGGTTTTTTTCAGAATGAAGTCCATTTGACTACATCCTGAACAAGCTGCTGAAAAACTGGGCGAAAATCCACAGCCTCTGCCGTAGGAGCGTCGCTGGCGGCGCGATAACCCCGGTTTCGAGTTGCGAGAAGCCAGTTTCGAAAGACAAACCCCAAATCCCGGGAAAGCCCGATGATTTTCGATTCTCGTCACTCGTTACTCGCAACTGGTCTTATCGCGCCGCCAGCGACTCAGGCCTCAGCCTACCGGCAAATCCCGGTAGGCCTTCTCCAGCTTCTTCATCTGTTTCTTGGACACCCCGCCCAGCACCTCGATGGCGTTACGCAGACGGGCCCGGCTCAGGTCGGCGCCGATGATTTCCATGGAGTCCACCACCGAGAAGCTGGCGCTGGTGCCGGCAATGGCGACAAAGGCCGGAAACAGGAAGTCCTTGATCTTCACGTCCAGGGCATCGGCAATGGCCTTGGCATCCGCAAACAGACCGTCACGGTTCCAGTCATTGCGCGCCTCGTAGGCCCACAGCAGGTACTGGAGCCACACTTTCATATCCTCGCCACCGTACTGCTTGTGCTCGAAGCTGGCTTCGCTGATCGCCGGCATGCCGTTGAAACAGAATGCCGCCTTGTCCGCCACGTCCGACAGGGTTTCCACTCGCTGGCGCAAATGGGGAATGATCTTCATGGCGTAATCGCGGTTGTAGGCCCAATCGAGCAAGGTATCCAGAAACTGCTCATCACTCTGCTCACGCAGCCATTGGCCATTCAGCCAGCTCAGCTTTTCCACATCAAAAACGGGGCCACCCAGGGAGACCCGGTTGATATCGAAAGCGTCCTGCATCTGCGCCAGGGTGAACTTCTCGCTCTCATCCGGCATGGACCAGCCCATCCGGCCCAGGTAATTCACCAGCGCCTCCGGCAGGTAGCCCATACGCTGGTAGAACAGGATGCTGGTGGGGTTCTTGCGCTTGCTGAGCTTGGACTTGTCCGGGTTGCGCAGCAGCGGCATATGGCAAAGTACCGGCATCTCCCAGCCGAAATATTCGTAGAGCAACTTGTGCTTGGGTGCGGAGTTCAGCCATTCCTCACCACGGATCACATGGGTGATCTCCATCAGGTGATCATCCACGATATTGGCCAGGTGGTAGGTGGGCATGCCGTCGGACTTGAGCAGGATCTGGGCATCCACCAGCGCCCAATCCAGCTCCACGGTACCGCGCAGCATGTCCTGGATTTCGCAGCGGCCATCGGTGGGCACGCGCATGCGAATCACGTAGGGCGCCCCGTCCGCCTCCCGCTTTGCCTGTTCTTCCGCCGGCAGTTCCAGATCCATCGGCTTCAGCGCGCGGTTCTCGCCCTGCTCTTTCAGTGCCGCACGGAGGCTGTCCAGCTCTTCACTGGTGCGATAGCACTTGAAGGCATGGCCTTTCTCGATCAGCGCCTCGGCATACTCCCGATACATATGCTTGCGTTCACTCTGCCGGTACGGGCCATGGGGGCCACCCACATCCGGGCCTTCATCCCAGCTCAGCCCCAGCCATTTGAGCGAATCCAGAATCATCTGCTCGGACTGATCGGTGGAACGGGTCTGGTCCGTATCTTCAATACGCAGAATAAACTGACCACCGTGCTGGTGGGCAAAACAGCGATTGAACAGGGCAATATAGGCGGTGCCTACATGGGGGTCACCGGTGGGTGACGGCGCTACGCGAGTACGGACGGTCATGCTGACTCCAATAATGCAAACTGGCGCGGATTATACCTGTCAAAACAGGAAGCTTATAGACACGGGCCGGCGGCTTTCTGCTAAGGTTGAACGCGACTCATGCTTTCGCCCGCCGGGCCACCGGCGGGCTTGACCCACTCGACAGGACGTAAAGGAAAAGACCATGCGTATTCCCTTTCAACACTCCCTGCTGGTAGCCATGATTGCCGGTGCCACCCTGCTCCAGGGCTGCTCTGACAATAAAGAGGAAGCAAAAACCGATACCCCGGCTGCGGAAGCACCCGCCATGGACAATGCCGGTGAAAGCGCCAAAGAAAGCAGCAAAGAGAGCGCCCAAGAAAGCACCGAAGAAACGGCAAGCAACAACGGCATAACCCGTAGCGCGGCACCGGAAGGGGCCAGCGCCACCATTCTCAGCCCTGCAGATGGTGCCACCGTGACCAGCCCGGTTACCGTGGAGTTCGGCCTGGAAGGCATGGAGGTGGTACCCGCCGGCACCCAGCAGGAGCATGCCGGCCACCACCACCTGCTGATCGACCTGGATCAGGAGTCCATGCCTGCCATGGACTTCCCGCTGCCGGCCAACGACAACGTGGTGCACTTCGGCAAGGGCCAGACCCAGACCGAACTGGAACTGGAGCCGGGCACACACACCCTGCAATTGCTGCTGGGAGACCACATGCATGTGCCCCATGAACCGCCGGTAATGTCCGAAAAGATCACCATTACGGTGGAGTAAGCATTAAACGCCGGACGTCGGACGCCAGAAGGGCTTGTCTTTCAGCGTCAAACGTCCGGCATCAAGCCTCTGGCATCACCCCATCTGCCGAGGCGCAAACATGATGATCGCCATCCCCGTCAGCGCCACCAGCGACCCGACAATATCCCAGCCCGTGGGACGAATACCGTCCACGCCCCACAACCAGAGAATGGCCACAAAAATATACACGCCGCCGTAGGCCGCATAGACCCGCCCCGCCGCCGTGGGATGCAAAGACAACAGCCAGGCAAAGGCCGCCAGGCTCAGTGCAGCAGGCACCAACAACCAGGCAGACTTCCCCTCACGCAACCATAGATAAGGCAGGTAGCAGCCCACGATCTCGGCGACCGCCGTGATCAGAAACAGCCCCAGAATTTTCAATTCCGGCAAGACAACCTCCCGGTATAGGCTCGAATCAATACGCAGACACTGGCATGCTCAGTACAGCACACGCTGACGGGACAATCACCCATCCCGGGGACCAATCGGTCTGCCAGAAAAGTCAGGCCGACGCGATGCGGTTCTGCCCGCACCATTTTCCTTTCCCTGAGCGCTTTGCGGTGCGCCGGACCGGCGACTTATCGCAGCAGCAAATGGGGCACCGTGGCATGCTTGATCATCTTGCTGGTGGTGCTACCCACAAAGAACTCGCGGATACGGGAATGCCCGTAGGCGCCCATGACCACCATATCGATATGGTTGTCTTGCTGGTACTGGTGCAAGGAAGGCTCCACGTCCCCTTCCAACTGCGCCACTTCCACCTCGTGACCGGATTGCTCCAGGGTGTCACGGGCCCAGGCCAGATCCTCCCCCAGCTGTTTGTCCTTGCCCACCGCCACCAGGTGACATGGCAGGCCCAGGAACAGCGGACTGGCGGCCAGCATTTTCACTCCTTCACGGCAGGTCGGGCTGCCATCGAAGGCCAGCATCACCTTGCGTGGCTCAGTGAAATCCGAGGGCACCACCATAATCGGCTTGTGCATGGTGCGAATCACTTGCTCCACATGGTCGCCCACCTGCTCTGCCTCACCGGTGTGCTCTTCACCCAGTTTGCCAATCACCAGAATGCGGGTCTGCTCCTGCATGCCGGCCAGAGTTTCTACCAGGCCGCCGTGGCGCTGTCGCTGTTTGGGCTCAACCACCCCTTTTTCGATGGCACGGGCAGCAGCGGCTTCCAGCATCAGCTTGCCCTGCTCCAGGGCCAGCTTGTTCCGTTTGGCATCCAGCTCGGAGAGCTCGGTGAGCAGGGCTTCGCGACCGCCCAGCAGCAGGTTGCCGCTAAGATCACTTTCCACCGGATAGCGGGAGTGATCCAGCACATGCAGCAGGGTCAAGGGGGCATTCAACCGCTGCACCGCCCACACCGCATAGTCGCACACCCGAGCCGCGGCCGGAGAACCATCAATACAGGCAATAACATCACTCATTGTTTTCTCCTTGGCAGGGGACTAGTGGCCGCCCATGAGTTTTTCGACCGCCTCAGGCTTGTCGTGCACGGCAAATTTATCCACCAGGGTGGCGCTGGCCTCGTTCAGACCGATCAATTCCACCTCGGTCCCTTCACGACGGAATTTGATGATCACCTTGTCCAGCGCTCCGATGGCGGTGATATCCCAGAAGTGGGAACGGTGCACATCAATAGTCACTTTATCCAGAGCTTCCTTGAAATCAAAGGAAGCGATGAACTGATCCGCAGAGGTGAAAAATACCTGCCCCAGGACCTCGTAGCGGCGGTGGCTGCTGTTAGTTTCATCAAGATCCGAGCGCACATAGAAAACGCGCCCCACCTTGTTTGCATAGAACAGCGCACTCAGTACCACCCCGATGCCAACACCAATGGCCAGGTTATGGGTCGCCACGGTGGCCGACACCGTAGCCAGCATCACCACGGTGCTGCTCGCCGGATGCTTGGCCATGTTGGTAATGGACTCCCAGCTGAAGGTACCAATGGACACCATGATCATCACCGCCACCAGCGCGGCCATGGGAATCTGGGACACCCATTCACCCAGGAACACCACCAGCACCAGCAGGAAGCAACCGGCAAACAAGGTGGACAGGCGCTTGCGGCCACCGGATTTCACGTTGATCACGGACTGGCCGATCATCGCACACCCGGCCATGCCCCCCAGGAACCCGGAGAAAATGTTGGCCACGCCCTGCCCTTTGCATTCGCGGTTCTTGTCGCTATCGGTATCGGTCAGATCATCCACGATGGTTGCCGTCATCATGGATTCCAGCAGACCTACCACGGCGAGGGCCAGAGAGTACGGCAGAATGATTTTCAGGGTTTCCAGGTTAAGCGGGATATCCGGCAACAGGAATACGGGCAGACTGTCCGGCAGATCACCCTTGTCACCGACGGTGGGCACATCCAGACCCAGATACATGGCAATCCCGGTCATCACGACAATACAGATCAGGGGTGATGGTACTGCGGTGGTCAGCAGCGGCAGCAGGTAAATGATCGCCAGGCCGGCGACCACCATGGCATACACATGCCAGGTTACCCCGACCAGCTCCGGCAACTGCGCCATGAAAATCAGGATAGCCAGGGCATTCACAAAGCCGGTGACCACGGAGCGGGAGACAAAGCGCATGAGATTGCCAAGCTGCAGAAAGCCCGCAACAATCTGCAGCATCCCGGTCAACACCGTCGCCGCCAGCAAATACTGCAGGCCATGGTCTTTGACCAGCGTCACCATCACCAGCGCCATGGCCCCGGTTGCCGCCGAAATCATCCCCGGGCGGCCGCCGACAAACGCAATGACAACGGCGATACAGAAAGATGCATACAACCCCACCTTGGGGTCCACACCGGCAATGATGGAGAAGGCAATCGCCTCCGGAATCAGGGCCAGGGCCACAACGGAACCCGCCAGTAAATCACCACGGATATTACTGAACCATTCCTGCTGAATAGATCGAAGCATGAAGAACAATCCTGTTTTGCAAATACGACAGACAAGGATGCTGCTCAAGGGCAACAGAACACGGGATGACATGGCGCAGGGCACCATACGGCAAAGCCGGAGACGGGCTGTCTACTAGGGCGGACTCAGCCGGGAGAGGATCATGAACAGTCTCGAGTGGTTCGGAAAGGCGCTGAGTCTAGCAGAGCCGGCAGGCCTTTGACAGGCAACGCCGCCGCCCGCCCTACGCCGCAGCGCCGCAACATGCGACAATAGTTGACCCAATACCCGTGTTATCGTCTTGCATGAATGATTCCTTGATCCAAACAGCCCCGTCGCTTCAGCCTGATCGGCGCCTGTCCGTCGCCCCGATGATGGACTGGACCACCCGCGACTACCGGTTTCTGGCCCGGCTGATTACCCGCCACACCCTGCTCTACACCGAAATGGTGGTGGCCCAGGCGATTCTGCGCGGGGACCGTGAGCGGTTTCTGGCATTCAATGACGAAGAGCACCCGGTGGCGCTTCAACTGGGCGGCAGCGAACCGCAGGATCTGGCGGAAGCCGCACAAATTGCCGAACAATACGGTTACGACGAGATCAACCTCAATGTTGGCTGCCCGTCGGACCGGGTGCAGCAGGGCAAGATCGGCGCCATTCTGATGGCCGAGCCGGAACTGGTGGGCCAGTGCGTGGAAGCCATGCAGGCGGCGGTCCGCGTTCCAGTGACGGTGAAGACCCGCATCGGCATCGATGACCAGGATGATTACGACTTTCTCTACCGGTTTGTTACCCGCATGGAGCAGGCCGGCTGCACCAGTCTCACCATCCATGCCCGCAAGGCCATCCTCTCCGGGCTGTCCCCAAAGGAAAACCGGGAGATTCCGCCGCTGATCTATCAGCGGGCCTACGCCATCAAGCAGGCCTTCCCCCATATGGAAATCATTCTCAACGGTGGCGTGAAGACTCTGGACGAAGTGCATGCGCACATGGGCGACGTGGATGGGGTGATGATTGGTCGCGAGGCCTACCAAAATCCCTATTTTCTCGCCGATGCGGATCGCATCGTGTTTGCCGACGATCACCCCGTGCCCAGCCGCCGGGACATCGCCGAGCAATTTCTCCCCTATGTAGAACGTCGCTACGCGCTGGGTCATGCCCCCAAACATTCCCTGCGTCATATCCTTAACCTGTTCCAGGGCGAACCCGGCGCCCGCCGTTTTCGCCGTCACCTGAGCGAAAACATGCACAAGCCCGGCACCACCCCGCAAGTGCTCATGGACGCTTTGGCACAACTGCCTTAGGCTGTAATGAACCCGCAATTCTTAGCAAGAATCGTGGTTGAGTTACAAGTTGAAAGTTCAAAGTTGAAAAGCGCGTGAAAGCCCATCAGTAAGGGAAATGTCCTGCCCGCGCTCACTCCCCAGGTAAAGCGCGGCCAACATCGTAGTCGGTTGGTACGATCCGTCGCCGCGTTTCAACTTTGAACTTTCAACTTGCAACTCTCTTCACCCACATCGGGACATGATTACTGCAAGCTAACACCATACTGTCATGGCAACGCCTTAACGTGCCCCACCATGACACTGAAAGGAACGGATACCGTGAACAAACGCGAACAGCTAGCCCAATGGACCTCTCTGGTGGCCGATACCGGTGATCTGGACATGATCGCCGAACTGGCACCGGAAGATGCCACCACCAACCCCTCCCTGCTGCTGGCAGCAGCACGAGACGAACGTTACCGGCCATTGCTGCAACAGGCAGCCGATCTGTGTCGCACACTGGGCCATGGCGGGGAGATGGACTGGCTGACCGACTGCTATGCCTGCCTGGCCGGCCAGGCCATCCTGGAGCGGATTCCCGGCCGTGTTTCCAGTGAGGTGGATGCGCGCTTGTCCTTTGATACCCGCGCCACGGTGGAAAAGGCCCGTCGTCTGATGGCCATCTACCGGGAACTGGACGTGGACCCATCCCGCATCCTGATCAAGACCGCCGCCACCTGGGAAGGCATCCGCGCCGTGGAAGTCCTCGAGGAGGAAGGCACCCGCTGTAATGTGACGCTGGTCTTCAACCAGGCTCAGGGTCTGGCTGCGGCAGAAGCCGGCGCTACCCTGATCTCCCCCTTCGTGGGCCGCATCTTCGACTGGCACCGTAAACAGGGCATGGAGATTGCCACCCCGGATGACGACCCGGGAGTCCAGTCCGTGCGCCAGATCTATCGCACCTTCAAGGCCCGGGGTCTGGAAACCATCGTCATGGGCGCCAGCTTCCGCAATGCCGGCCAGATCGAAGCTCTGGCCGGTTGCGACAAGCTCACCATCAGCCCGGCCCTGCTCAGGGAACTGGCTGCCGATACCGGGAGTCTGACCCGGGTACTGGATGCGGAACTGGTGGCCCCGGAGGACGACTGGCAGGCCGTTACCGAGGCCGCGTTCCGCTGGCAACTCAATGACGATGCCATGGCCAGCGACCTGCTTGCCGATGGCATCCGCCGCTTCGCCAACGACCAGTTGGCGCTGGAAGCGCTATTGCAGGAGGAAGGTGTAATTTGAATTGGCTTAACCGACTCTTTCGCCCCGACCAGCCCCAGCAACAGACAAACGAGCACGACCTGCACCGGGCGGCTGCTGCCCTGCTTCTGGAAGTGGCCCGTACTGACGGCACCGTGGCACCGGAAGAATCACAACGTCTGATTCAGGCAGTAAAGACGCACTGGCATCTGGACCCCCAGGAAATGGATGACATCCTCAGCGAACTGGAAACCCGTGTGGACCAGGCCACTGACCTGTTCGAATTCACCCGTCCCCTCCGAGACCACTGGGGACCGGAGCCCAGGGTCACACTGATTGAGGAAATGTGGGCCATGGCCGCCGCTGACGGCCATGTGGATGTCCACGAAGAACACCTGATCCGACGGGTCAGTGACCTGCTGTATGTGTCCCATGGGGACTATATAAGAGCAAAGATGAAGGCGGTTAATAATTAATAGTTAATAATGAATAACTAATAACTCGCGACTCAGCTTTATCTTTTTTAAACGCAAGAGGCCGCGCCCAACCTATGGGCGCGGCCTCTTGCGTTTGAACCAATATCGCTGCTGCTCGCGCAACTATTAATTATTCATTATTAACTATTAATTGCACTATTAATTGCCTTCACCACCCCTCGTCCTCCGGCTCCGAATCCCGCTGTTCTATGTCCGGGAAACGCAGGGACGGTGCATCACCGGATTCGAAGCGGCGACGTTGTAGGTAAGCATTGCGCAGGAAGGTGTAGCGGTCGCCGACGATATTGCGCTCCAGATCCAGCAGGTCGGCGCGCAAGTCCACCACGTACAACGCCGTGACGCTGTAGCGGGTCAGGTCATGCTGGATGTAGTGCCTGGGGCGCATGTAGTCCTCCGGGAAAATCGCTGCCGCATCGCGGACAGTGGATGGCCCCCAGAACGGGAGCACCAGATAGTTGCCCTCCGGGATCCCCCAGCGGGCAAAGGTCAGTCCCAGATCGGTATTGTGCTTTTCCAGGTCCACCTTGCTGGCCACATCAAACAAGCCGGCGATACCCAGAGTGCTGTTGACCGCGAAACGACCAAAGTTGTGACCGGCATGCCCCCAGCGCCACTGCAGCACACTGTTGAGACTGCTGCGAAAATCCCGCAGGTTCTCAAAAAAGCGGGTTACCGTGTCATCGAACCAGCCCGGCGTCGCCTTGCGATAGCCCTTGGCCGCAGGCTTGAGGGCATACTTGTCGAGTGCTTCGTTGAAGGCAAAGATCTTGCGGTTGATGTCTTCCCAGGGGTCGTCATCCTTGGCCTGACTGCTCTGGGGCGCATCAAACGCAGTGGACGCGTCTCCCCAGTCTTCCTCTTCCGCCATCACGGTACAGGAAATGCTCAGCAATATGGTCAGCAGTAAATAACGCACGGTCACCCCGGTATGTCGTCGACGCTGCATTATAGCCAGCCCGTCGCATGCCCGAACAGGGCCACGAACCGAACGGTCCGGCTTCCTGGCGGATTTTACAGCGAGAGCGGGTGAACAGATCGGACCCACAGCCTGAAGCGGCATCAGCAGCTCTTCAGACTGGCACCGACCAGGATGTCCCGCTGGTGCATTTGCAGCAGGATATCCCGGGCAAACTCGGCCAGTTTCTCCACATCCGCAAATTGCAGTTCTTCCGCCAATTGGCCAACCACCTGAAAACCGGTGCTGTTCGGGTTCTCCTCGATCAATTGCAACAACCGGGCGGTAGGTGCATTGATTTCCATAAAGCGAACCTGATCATCACGATCCCGGTAGACCAGCAGCCAGAGCGGCTGTGGCAATGGGGTCTGCGGCTGAAAGTCCACGCAAATTTCGTGGACCGGGTACTGATAGCTGAGCACCACATGCAAGGGGCTTAGCTGGGGGATGGCACGAAGCAGGTCCCCCTCGGGATGAAATCCGGTTTTGGGAAAGACCTCGGTGGACGCATCCAGCACCAACTCCATCCATTCGTAATGTGCCAGCTCCAGCAGGAAAGGCGGATCTCCCTCTTCCCTGCCCTGACCGGATGCCAGAAAGCTGACAAATTCCTGGGGAATTTCGAGAAAATACGGTGTCTGACAGGCGTGCTGGTCAAAGAAGGCCCGCACTAACCGATGCCAGCGTTCCGCATCCAGCAGGGAATGCAGCACCGGGAAGCCCTGGCTGATAAACCCGTTAACGTTGTTGAAAAACAGGTTGCGGTAAATCGCCAGGCGGCGCTCTTCAATTCCGTCTGGCGCAGAGTGCGTCTGCGGGTTACGCAAGTGCGCCGCAAAGTGACGTTGCAGGGCCTGGAAATCTGTCTGACTCATCCCAGCTTCCGAGTCGCTGAATACGGTTGATGCTGATATTGGCGGATCTGCCCGAGCTCCCCAAACAGCACATCGTTACCGGGAAAGTTGAAGTCCCGCTCCAGCAAGGTGGGTAGTACACCAAATTCCTGATAGGCATGCTCAAGCAGTTGCCAGACCGGATCAATGACCGCGCTGCCGTGGGTATCCACTTTCAGATCTTCCGCTTCATCAAAGTGACCGGCGATATGCAGGTAGCAAATACGCTCGCCGGGCAAGGCACTGATAAATTCACGGGGATCATAGCCATGATTGATGCTGTTCACGTAGGCGTTGTTCACATCCAGCAACAGCTGGCAATCTGCCTCTTCCAGCACCGCATTAACGAAGTCGATTTCCGACATTTCGGAACCGGGCGCAGCATAGTAGCTGACGTGTTCGATACCGATGGGTTGTTCGAGAAAATCCTGCACCTGCCGGACCCGGTCTGCCACGTAGTGAACGGCCTCTTCGGTAAAGGGAATCGGCATCAAATCGTAAAGGTGACCGTGGTCACTGCAATAACTCAAGTGCTCGGTATAACGACGAATGTTGTGTTCCTTGAGGAACCCTTTCACCGCTTTCAGCAATTCAAAATCCAGCGGCTCAGGCCCACCCAATGACAGGCTCAAACCGTGGGTAACAAAGGGGAAACGTTCGGTGAAGGCACGGAAATCCTTCGCCAGACGCCCACCCATGGGGATCCAGTTCTCCGGTGCAACTTCCATAAAATCGAAAGGGGCACTTTCCGGGGAATCCAGGGTCGGGGAAAGCGGGCCCATGAGGGCCCGCCGAAGACCCAGGCCCACTCCGGACACTGGTGTCTCAGGTTTCATACGTTGGCTCCTGCCTGTTAGGCATCACCACCGCACTTGCCTTCACCACATTTACCTTCACCTTTTTTGTCATCGGCGCCGCATGTGCCTTCACCGCTTTTCTCACCACAGCTGCCTTCGCCTTTCTTGTCACCGCACTTGCCTTCGCCACACTTGCCTTCAGCGTGGTCACCAGCCAGTTGGTAACCGGCTTGCAGGTCGGAAGCGGCAAAGGGGTTTTCAGCAGCAGTAGCAACCGGCACGGAAAGCGCGGAAGCAACAACAGCGGCACCAACAGTGGCGGCCAGGGGGTTCAGTTTGCTCAACTTAGCCATGTTCAGTCTCCATCCATCATTATTGAGGTTGTATCCGAAACCGCACTCTGCGGCTCAGGCAAACCACGTTTGTTTGCGTAGCGCCTGTCTCAGACAATATAGAGATGAAGCCGTGAGGTAAACGTTACAGGCAGCATGAAAAAAAGCCGCAAAATGCGGCCTTCGTGAAGCAAACGTGAAACCCGGACGCAGTTACTTGATTCGGTTCACAATCACGCTACCGATGGAGTAACCGGCCCCAAAGGAACAGATCACGCCTTTGGTATCCACCGGCAGATCCGCGTTGTACTTATGGAAGGCAATGATGGAACCGGCGGAACTGGTGTTGGCATAGTCATCCAGAATCACCGGGGCTTCCTCACGGGAAGCCGGGCGTCCCAGGACCCGTTTGGAAATCAGTTCATTCATGCTCAGGTTGGCCTGGTGCAGCCACATCCGGCTGAGGGCCTCCACCGGCACCCCGGTATCAGATAGATGCGAGGCAATCTGCTCGGCCACCATGGGGCAGACTTCCTTGAAAACGCGGCGCCCTTCCTGGCGGAACAGCTTGTCGCGAGCGCCAATGCCGCTTTCATCCGCACGGTTCAGAAAACCGAAATTGTTGCGGATATTATTGGAAAACTTGGTCTGCAACCGGGTGCCCAGCACTTCCCACTGGTTGTCGGAGGTGGCGTCTTCCTTGCGCTCCAGAATCACCGCGGTGGCCACGTCACCAAAAATGAAATGGCAGTCGCGATCTTCCCAGGCCAGGTGACCGGAACAGATTTCCGGATTGACCATCAGCACCCGACGGGCGCTGCCATTACGGATGGCATCCACACCGGCCTGAATCCCGAAGGTGGCGCTGGAACAGGCCACATTCATGTCATAGCCCCAGCCGTGCTCCATGCCCAGGGCCGCCTGGACTTCCACGGCCATGGCCGGATACGGGCGCTGCATGTTGGAACAGGCCACCAGGACAGCATCCAGATCGTCCGCGGTCAGGTTGGCATGTTCCAGGGCCTGCCTGGCCGCTTTGACAGCAATTTCCGCCTGAATGGATACCTCATCGTCAGATCGCTCGGCGATGCGGGGAGCCATCCGGTCCGGATCAAGAATCCCGCTCTTGTCGATGACAAAGCGCTGCTTGATACCGGAGGCCTTTTCGATAAAGGCGCTGTCTGAAGGACCCAGGGCATCCACTTCGCCGGCCTCGATGGCCTCGGCGTTACGCGCATTGAACCGCTTCACATACTCGTTGAAGGATTCCACCAATTCATCGTTGGTGATGGTCTGCTCCGGGGTCCACAGGCCGGTGCCACTGATTACTACAGAATAGCTCACAAGCGAGTCCTCGCACTCGAACGGGGTAAAGGGCCCCGTTCCACAAATGGGATAATGGGTCGATTATCCGGATTCGGAGTGGCCAGCGCAAAGGGCGTGGGTGGATAGTTGTTATGCTTGTTACGGAGTCAATGCAGGAGCGCCGCTTGAGGCGCGAATCGGGCGTAACGTTCTTCTGTGCCTGATCGTCTTCCGTGTGTTTCCTCGCACGCGAGGTTCGCGCCTAAAGCGGCGCTCCTACAGCGGCTTCGTAGAGGGGTTGACTGATCAGCAGAGTTCCCACTGCTTGTTGAGACGCTTGGCAGAGACCGGGACCCGGGTGCCAAGCTGTTGTGCAAAAAGGCTCACCCGGTATTCCTGCAACATCCAGAAATACTCTTGCAGAGGCGTCGGCTGCTGCCACAGGGGCATACCCGCAGCACGAGTGGCGTATTGCTTGTCAAAGGCCTCCAGCTCTGCGGTCAGGGTGCGGTCCTTGCCAATCTGGCCACCCAGTTTGTCCAGACGGTGGCTGATAGCCTCCAGATAGCGCGGGTATTCCATCAACCAGGGGCAGGGCACCTGCAGCAGGAAATCGTCGCGGAACAAGTTGCCCAGTTGTTGCTTAAGGTCCCGGTGGGCATGGGCCCAGGCCAGCGGGAAGTTTTTTTCCAGCTTGCCCATCAGCTGCCGATAATCGGCGAACAGCTTGCCGAAAGCGCTCAATTGCTGGCCTGCCCAGGGCACGAAATCCCCCCGATGGGCATCCAGACGGGCCCGGAAGGCAGCCTCATCGCGTACCGGCTCGTCCAGCCGGAAATGCTCTGCCAGCAGACGCAGTACCGCATGATCCAGTGCCTGGCGGGCCATGGCGCCCTTCTCGCCCTTGAGCTTCTGAAAACCGGGCATCTGTGAGGCCTGTTTGCGCAGGTCACGCAGCTGGATACTGAGTTTGAAGCCCAACAGCCGTGCCGTACCCCACTGATGGTTCCAGCGGGCCTCATCCACATCATCACGGTAGCGAAGCTCCACCGCGTCGCCATCATCTTCCAGGGCGGGATAGCGGCGCACCACCATGCCACCCAGATCCTGTTCGTGGGTGTCCGGCAGGCGACCGAACAGCCAATCCTGCCCTCGCGGTACTGGTTCCTGTGCCGCCGGTTCCGGCAGGTTAGCGGTGACACCAGCCAGTTTGTCACGGACTTCGTCCAGGTGGCGTCCCTGGGCCAGCACTTTCCGGTTACCGTCCACCCGGTCCACCACCTGGATAAACATGCGCAGATGGTCGGGCAGCGTGGCATCCTGCCACTCTTCCCGTTCGATCCGCACACCGGTCATTCGTTGCAATTCACGGGTCATGGCCGACAGTAACGGCTCCTGGGGATCCAGGGTATCCAGAAGCGCGCCGACAAAGTCCGGCACGGGAACAAAATGACGGCGGCGGGCCTTGGGTAACGCACGGATCAGGGCTTCCAGTTTTTCCCGCAGCAACCCGGGGACCAGCCAGTCCAGCCGTGTGTCCGGCACTTGATTGAGGACCGCGAGCGGGACAATCAACGTGACGCCGTCGCGCTCCCCGGTGGGATCGAAGCTGTATTCCAGCGGCAGGCTGATGCCATCCAGGCGCAGCTGATCCGGGAACTGGTCGCTGCCCAGATCCGGGCTCCGTGACAACAGGAAATCCCGCGGCATCAGCAGTGCTTCTTTCTGGGCCGGCGAGGCCTTTTTGTTATACCAGCTCATCAGCCCGGCCAGGCTGGTCACGTCCTGCGGCAACCGCTCATCGTAAAAGGCCACCCGGGCCTCCTCGTCCACCAGGATATCGCGCCGGCGCAACTTGTGTTCCATCTCCTCGAGGGTTTCGAATTGCTCCCGGTTGGCCTTCACGAAGGGCGGCTCCCGGTGCAACTCTCCCATCACCAGCCCTTCGCGAATCATCAATTCGCGGGCTTCCTGGGGATGAATGGGCGCATAGTTGACCCGCCGACCGCTGGCCAGAATCAGGCCGAACAGGTTCACCTGCTCCTTGGCCATGGCACACCCCCGCTTCTTCGACCAGTGGGGCTCGAAATACTGGCGTTTGACCAGGTGAGCGGCGGCAGCTTCCACCCATTCCGGCTCAATTCGCGCCACAGTACGGGCAAACAACCGACTGGTTTCCACTTGCTCCGCCGCCATCAGCCAGCGGGCCTTGGTTTTCGACAGGGACGAGCCCGGCCAGATCAGCGGCTTGCGATTACGGGTGGACAGCCACTCCCCCTCGTCCGTGCGCTGCATGACGTTGGCCAGCAACCCGGGCAACAGGGCCTGATGCAGGGGCCCGTAGGCACCGTCGGCCAGCCCCTGCTCGTTCATGGCCGGCGGGTTCAGCTCCCAGCCCTGCTCCTTGCACAGCAACAGCAGCTGGCGGTGGGTATCTCGCCACTCGCGCATGCGAGTGGGCGACAGGAAGGTTTTCTTCAGCAGCTTCTCATACTGGTTGCGGCTGAGGGACTCCCGTTGGTTCTCCGCCCATTGCCACAACTTGACGAAAAACAGGAAATCCGAGTCCTTGTCGGTGAACGGCTGATGGGCCTGATCCGCCTGCTGCTGCTTGTCATGGGGCCGATCGCGGGGGTCCTGGGCGGCCAGAGCGGACACGATGATCAGCGCTTCGCGCAGCACCTTCTGCCGGGACGCCGCCACCAGTATCCGCCCCAGGGTCGGGTCCAGCGGAAAGCGGGCCAACTGCCGGCCCAGGGGGGTAAGGGTCTGTTTCGGCGTCAGCGCGCCCAGCTCATCCAGCAGCCGGTAACCGTCACGGATCAGGCGCCCGTCCGGCGGCTCAATGAAGGGAAAATCCTCCACCCGGCCCAGTTTCAGGTCGGCCATCTGCAGAATCACCGCTGCCAGGTTGGTGCGCTGAATCTCCGGGTCGGTGAAAGCGGGACGATTGAGGAAGTCGTCTTCCTCGTACAGCCGAAAACAGATACCCGGCATGATCCGCCCGCTGCGCCCGGCCCGCTGATTGGCGCTGGCCTGACTGACCGGCTCCACCGGCAGCCGCTGCACCTTGGAGTGCACGCTGTAACGGCTGATGCGGGCGGTGCCGGCATCGATGACATAACGAATACCCGGCACGGTCAGGGACGTTTCCGCCACATTGGTACTGAGCACCACTCGCCGACCCCGGTGGGACGCAAAAATGCGGTGTTGCTCCGCCTGGCTCAATCGCGCATAGAGCGGCAGGATTTCCGTGTCTCTCAGTTCGCAGCGCTTCAAGTGATGATGCACATCGCGAATATCCCGCTCGCCGGCCAGAAAAACCAGAACATCCCGTGCTACGGGCAGGCCCTCGCGGCGCTCCTCGCGCTGGATTTCCTGCAGCACGTCTTCAATCTGACGCGACAGTTCCTGGCCTTCAGCGGGAGGCCGGTAGCGCATTTCCACCGGGTAGGTCCGCCCGGAAACCTCCAACACCGGAGCCTCACCGAAATGCCGGGCAAAACGTTCGTGGTCGATGGTGGCCGAGGTAATGATGAGTTTCAGGTCCGGACGCCTGGGTAACAGCTGCTTGAGATAGCCGAGCAGAAAGTCGATGTTCAGACTGCGTTCGTGGGCTTCATCGATAATCAGGGTGTCGTACTGGTTGAGAAAGCGATCCTGCTGGATTTCATTGAGCAGCATGCCATCGGTGAGCACCTTGATCAGACTGGTCTCGCTGACCTGCTCGGCGAAACGCACCTTGAAGCCAACGGCACTGCCAAGCGGGCTGTTGAGCTCTTCCGCTACCCGGCTGGCCACGGCACGGGCCGCCAGCCGCCTTGGCTGGGTGTGACCGATGGTGCCCTCAATGCCCCGCCCCAGCTCCAGGCAGATCTTCGGCAGCTGGGTGGTCTTGCCGGAGCCGGTTTCCCCGGCAATCACCACCACCTGATGGTCGCGGATCGCTGTCTTGATCTCCTCACGGCTGGCCACCACCGGCAGGTCCGGCCAGTTCAGTACGGGCTGGGACGCCTGACGTTTTTCCCGATTGGCAATGGAAGCGGCAATGGCCTTGGATACCTTCTCCACGGCCTGGTCATTGCGCTTGTCAGCAGGCAAGCGAGACAGACCATCGATCCGCTTTTTCAAGCGAAAATGATCCGCTCTGCGAACGTTACCCAGCTGGCTGTAGAGTGGCTTCAAAGACATGAAAAATTCAATCAACCATAAAACGTCGTAGGAGCGGCGCCCGAGCCGCGGGTCGTACTTGGGAAAACCCTCGCAAGCAGGTTCGCGGCTCGAGCGCCGCTCCTACAGTCACTTCACACTCCAGGGTTTGCGCTATTCATTGCCTTGCCAATGCAGCCAGGCCTTGCCCTTCTCGGTTAACCCGCCCTTGGCAATGGTCAGATACGCGGTACTCGGCTCGGTGGGCGCCACTTTCACGTTGAACTTCATCAGCTCGTCGCGACGGAAAGCATGCACTTCCACCATTTCGCCGGGCAGGAAGTTGGCCAGCAAATTGTCGATATTGCCCTGTGTGGCCTGCAGGCCATCCACAGCGATGATCACATCCCCGGCGGATAATCCGGCTGCCATGGCCGGGCCCTGCTCGAAGGCGACAGCAATCTTCGCGCCCATGGGGTCGGCAACCAGCCGCGCGCCCAGATTGGCAATACCCTCCTTGCCCGGCTTGCCACCGTTGTCACCATGGCTGGCCGCACTGCGCCAGTTCAGCTCTACGCCCCGCTCAGCCAAAAGTTCCGCCAGTGGCAGATCTTCGGTGCTGTAGAGCGCCTGCTCGAAAAAGTCTGTCATCTCGCAACCGGCCACTTCCTCGGCCAGGGGCTGGATGCCCTGCTCCGGTACGCCTTCGCCGGTCTGGCCGTAACGGGCCCAGAGCAATCGCATAAGGTCATCCAGGGACTTCTTCTCGGCGGTCAGATTTCGCAGGGTCAGATCCAGCGCCAGCGCCACCAATGAGCCCTTGGTGTAATAGCTGACGATGCCATTGGGAGCGTTTTCGTCCTGCTTGTAGAAGCGGGTCCAGGCATCGAAGCTGGATTCGGTAACGGTCTGCTTGTGACGGCCCTGTCCACGATAGACCCGACTGAGCGTTTGCCCGAGAAGCTCCAGATAGCTCTGCGGCGGAATCAGGCCGGTACGGGTCAGCGACAGGTCATCGTAATAACTGGTGATACCCTCGAAAGCCCACAGCAGTTCCGTGTGCACTTCCCGAGACAGATCAAAGGGCGTGAACGCCGCCGGCTTGATCCGTTTTATATTCCAGGTGTGGAAATATTCGTGGCTGCACAGGCCCAGATAATTGCGATAGCCATCGCGTACCTTGCCGGGCTCGTCGGTGCGCTTGGGCAGGTCGTCGCGGGCACACATGAGACTGGTGGAATTACGATGTTCCAGACCGCCGTACCCGTTGCCGGTGACCAACGTCATAAACACATAGCGATCCATGGGCGCCGGTTCGCCAAACATGCGGATATGGTGTTCGCAGATCGGCTTCAGGTCCCGGCACAGCCGCGCCATATCGGTCTTGTGACGACCGGCCATCACCACCCAGTGCGGTACACCACAGGCTTCGAACTGGGCATACTCGAAGGGGCCCATTTCCACCGGATGGTCGATCAGGGCATCGTAGTTGTCCACCCGGAAACGGCCAAAACCCAGCTCCGAGCCGGTCAGCCGGGGCAGCCCGGTAGCCAGGTGCCAGCCCAGGTAGGCGGTACCTTCCGGTGCGTCAATATCCACTTCGCAGGGCTGATCCTCATGCCCCATGGGTGCCAGGAATACACAGGTGCCATTGAAATAACCGTGGGTGGTATCCAGGTGGGCGCCACGCACGGACAGGTCCCAGGCGTAAACGTGGTATTGCAGCTGCACCGGACCATCGCAAGGTGGCACCTGCCAGGTTTGCTTGTCGATTTTCGCCACGGGCAGCGTCTCACCCTGGCAACTGGCCTCCAGATAGACCAGATGGCGGGCGAAATCCCGGATCATGTAGCTGCCGGGAATCCAGGCCGGCAGCGTAAACGCCTGCCCTTCCGGGGTCGGCTTCGCCACGGTCAGCGTCACTTCAAAAAGATGGGCTTCAGGGCGCAGTGGGCGAATCCGGTATTCGATCATGGTTTCTCCTGGAAATCGGGCAGCGTGCAACAGCGTCCGGCATGGTAGTTGCTGCATCACCCTGTTGCCATAGCTGTTATTATGCCATGGTCCGTGACGGGCTCAGGCAACCTGTCCGACAGGCTGCCGCGGGAACGTTTTCCCTCGCCAGCAACGCCTGCACGCCACAGGCATCCAACCTGTCCACTGACCGCGCCGCCGGAGAATGTTATGAGCAAGCAGATGCGCTACCTGAATACGGGCGACGGCCATTCCACCGCCATTCATCACTGGCCCACCGAAGCCGCCACGTCAAAGGGCATTATGGTGTGGCTGCACGGCATGGCGGAGCATGGTGCCCGTTATGAGGCCCTGGCGAAAGCGCTGAACGACCAGGGCTGGCATCTGTATTGCCCGGACCACCGTGGCCACGGCCTGAGCATCAGCGAGGCTTGCCCGAAAGGCCATATCGGTGATGAAAACGGCTGGGATTGCCTGGTACAGGATGCGATTGCCGTGATCACCATGGCCCGTGAAACCCACCCGGGGCTTCCCTGCGTGCTTGGCGGCCACAGCATGGGCTCGTTCATTGCCCTGGCAGCGGCCCAACAGACCGGCGAGAACCTGGCCGGACTGGTGCTCTGTGCCAGCGACTATCACCCGGCAACGTTTTACACCCTGATGGGGCTGCCCGTGAAACTGGCACGGCGCCGTAATGGCAAGCGCGGTGTCAGCCCCTTGATTCGCAGAATGACGTTTGGCGCCTGGGCCAAACGCGTGCCCGACCCCAGCAGTGAGTTCGACTGGCTGAGCAACGACCGGGACCAGGTACAACGTTATCTGGATGATGATCTGTGTGGTTTCGATTGCACCACCGAGTCCTGGTGCCAGTTGATCGACGGACTACGTCAGATCCACAGCATCCAGCATCTTGCCGAACTCCCCGATGCGTTACCGGTGTTACTGCTAGGCGGTGAGCAGGATCCCATGAGTGATATGGGCAAGGGCATGATGGCCCTTGAGCAAGTCCTGCATACCATGGAGCAACCCTTGACCGCGCACTTCTGGCCTGACGGACGCCATGAACTTCTCAATGATCACTGCCGGGAGCAGGTACTGGATGCATTGCGCCAATGGCTTGATCCCCTGGCGGGGTAGCGATGATGACAGGCGTCAGGTCAGCGCCATTTCACCGCTAATGGATCATAAAAAAAGCGGGCTTTAACAAGCCCGCTTTTTTGTGTGTAGCTCGTTGCTACACCGTTACTTGAACAAATTGTTTTTGATGTCCTTGAGGCCATCCAGGGTGCTATCCCAGGTTTTTTCCACGCTGGCCTTCACATCTTCCCAGCGGGCGTTGCTATCGTTACGCAACTCATCAAGCCGGGCCGCCAGTTCCTGGCGTTTTTCCTTCAGCTCCAGCTTGCGACTTTCCCACTTGTGACGAACGTCTTCACTGGCTTTGTCCGCCTTGACTTGCAACTGGTCGAATTCATTATCCAGTTCGTTAAGCTTACCTTTAATCTTTTCGATGAAAGCATTGCGATCCATCACAATCTCCTTTCAATGAATGGGTACCTCTATCATGGGGCTGACAAAGGGCTTTTCCATGGCAACTTTGTAAAACATCCCTTTACTTTGTCGCCGTCCCGGCTAAATCTAGCCCTCTTCTTCCTCCAGCGCAGACACATAGCCCAGATAACGGTTCTTGATCTGTCTGACATACTTCACCGGCTCGGCGCCCCGCACATAGCCATATCGGGCCTGACGCGCGTATTCCGGCCGGGAAAGCAGCAACATGGCCTCTTCCACATGGCCGAACCATTTATCCGGATCCTTGCCCAGTCGCTCGGCAAGACGTCGGGCGTCCTCCACATGGCCGTGGCCGGCATTGTAGGCCGCCAGGGTAAAATACAGTTTCTCTGCCAGGTCGAGACGCGCCGGGAACCGTTGCTCCAGCCAATCCATATAGGCCACCCCTGCGGCAACCCCATTTTCCGGGCGCGTCAGGTTGCTGTAACCAAACTGACGACCGGTTCTCGGCATTACCTGCAGTAACCCCTGGGCACCGGCAAAAGAGCGCGCCTTCGGGTTGAAGCGACTTTCCTGGTACATCTGCGAGGTAATCAAGCGCCAGTCCAGTCCATACTTCAGCGCCTCGCTTTTGACCAGGTCATCGTAGGGAGAAATGGCTTTTCCGGACCCCACACGATACGCCTCGTGGGTGTTAATGGTTTTTTTCTCGCGGAAATAGCGGTTATAGGTAATATTGTAATTCAGCCCACGATAATGACGGGCAATATAGCTGTTAAGCTGCTCTTTCAACGCGGTCTGTTCCGGACGCAAGCCCCAGCCAATTTCCTTGGCAGGCTCAAATTCAAACAACACCGCAATATCGTCCCGGTAAGTGGACTCCATGGCAGCCAGGTGACTGTCAGCCATAGTCAGGTCGTATTCTCCATTGGCGACGGCATTGATCAGCATCTCTGTGCTGGCGCCCGGCACCTCCTGAACGATGAAGGGGAAATCACTCTCACGAAGTCGCTGCAGAGTATCGTAATAGGCCGTTTCCGGATTGACCGCCACAGTACGACCGGCAAGCTGCCCGATGTTTTCCAGCGGCGACTCATCAGCACGACCGATCAGTTGCTCATTCACCTCCAGATAGCGGTCACTGAACATCCAGCCCTGGCGCTGACGGTCTTCAGTGATGGTCATGGAAGCCGCAATCACATCTCCCTCCCCGGCTTCCAGCGCGGCAAACATGGCAGACGGACTGTCACGAACAACCACACTGACCCTGAGCCGGTGTTTCTTGGCGAAATCATTGATCAGGTCGTAGTCAAACCCCATCAACTCTCCTCGCCACATGAAGTAGCTGGCCGGGTTGTTGGATGTAATGACACGCAGAACTCCCTGCTCCTGGATTGCCGCCCAATCGCGTTTTTCCTGCTGTTTGACGGACGACATGACCCGCTGGCTGGTGATGAACTGGTTGATACGATCCAACAGCTCGGTACTGTCCTGCCGCACGGCCCAGGCAATGCGCCGTTTGCGGTTCACCACCGGACCAATTCCCGCAGCAGAGTCAGGGGTAATCAGGATATCCAGCATATTGCTGTCAATGATGGTGGCACCCAGGTCACCGGACTCCACTCCCTCAACGAGCTCTTCATCGGAAAGGTCAGCGTCCAGAACATCCACCGAAATATTGTCATGGCGACGGGCGAGTTTTTCGGCCGTCTCCTGGTAAGCCGTCCCTTCCGGGACTGAAATGGTGAGATTTTTCAGCTTGGTCAGGGCAATGCCTGCCTGATCGGCAGGCACGATCAGTTTTTCCTGAACCGCATTGACGGGGGTCGAAAATGCCAGGTCCTTCTGTCGTGCCTTGGTCACCGAATAGTTGGTGACGATGATATCGGCAGCGCCGGCGTTGATCAGCTGACCCAGCTCCGCGAAGCTGTCTGCATAAACCCAGCGGGGCTCCAGCCCCAGGTGCCTGACAAATTCCTCAGCCTGCGCCTGGTACTCTCTGGCGGGAACTCCCTCCCGGGGCAAGCCGGAGGGCTCATCGAAACGCGGGGCAAGCAGGCGAATAAAGCCGTGTTCCTGCAAGGCAGGTAAGTCGCCGGTTTCTTCATAGTTGTTGAAGGTACTGACGACTTCACCGACCCCCGGTTCCTTTTCACAACCGGTCAACAGGGAAATCATCAGGCACACTGTCAGGAGAATACTGCGTCGCATGGAGCCCCCCTTTACTGCTCTGATTGTCATTCTTAACGGCCAGTAAGGCGCTTACTGACAGGGTAACCATTCAGGACGAAGTAGGCGATTATTTTGTCAATGCTTGCGCCGCGGTCACGTGAAAGCCCGTTTGGAGAAATGCGCAGACAAAAAAAGGGGCCCGAAGGCCCCTTTTTTCACTCCCGTGAGTAATCAGGGAGTCCCGACACAGACATCGTGTACGCGGAAGGACTTGTTGGCATTCACCAGGCCAGCGTAATCCAGCTGAATGGAATCAAACGCCTGGCTGGACGCCGGAGCCGCAATGAATCGCTGATCGGAGTTCGCACCCAGACCCAGCAGATCCAGATCCAGAAGACCTCCACCAACGGTTGCACTGTCAACCTCTACTCCATCGTTGAAGAAGCGGATGGTGGTGAAGTTGCCGAGCAGTTCCAGATTTACAAGCTGGGACGTTGGGTCGCTGACCACAAAGCCCACTACGCTGTCAGCAATATCCACGGACGTATCGTTGGCTACTGCAGCCACAAAGCCACCGCCGTACACCAGTGCCGCGCCAATGTTGATCTGGGCAAAGGTACTGTTGTTGTTGTCGATGCTCAGTTCCGGGCTGTCAACGCTACATCCGAGGCAAACACCCAGCACACCACCGTTTGCAGTGAAATCCGCATTGGTCAGCGGCTGGTAAGTGGTAGCCGCGGAGCAAGTGAAACCGTCGTCATCACACACGTCACCTTTGCCGTCGCCATCCGCGTCTGCCTGATCCGCATTCGGAATCATCGGACAGTTATCGTTGACGTCCGGAATGCCATCGCCGTCGGTGTCGGTGGGATCACCGCCGCCGCCGTCGCAGACATCGCCAATACCATTGCCATCGGAATCAGCCTGATCCGCATTGGCAGTGAACGGGCAGTTATCGGTGTCATTGGGGATGCCATCACCATCACGGTCGTCATCGCACACATCGCCGATACCGTCCAGATCCTGATCCGCCTGATCCGTATTCGGGGTGTTCAGACAGTTGTCATTCGGGTCCAGAATGGTGTCACCATCGCGATCGTCTTCGCAGGCATCACCGATGCCGTCAGTATCCGTATCCACCTGATCATTGTTCGGGGTGTATACGCAGTTGTCGTTGTTGTTGTCGATGCCATCGCCATCGGCATCATCATCACAGACATCACCGATACCATCGTTATCAACATCACCCTGCTCAGGATTGAAGATCGTCGGGCAATTATCAACGCCGTCATCGATACCGTCGTTGTCCTGATCGTTGTTCATGTCACAGGCATCACCAATACCGTCACCGTCGGTGTCTTCCTGGTTCGGGTTGGCAACCAGCGGACAGTTATCGGTGGGGTTGTCTTCACCGTCACCATCACGGTCGTCATCACACACATCACCGATGCCGTCGCCGTCCTGGTCTTCCTGCATGGCGTTTGCGTTAGCGGGACAGTTGTCCACGTCATCCGGCACACCATCATTGTCCTGGTCGTTATCACGGGTCACAGGGTTGTTGTTCCCACCACTGCTTCCATCACCTTCCGCTTCACAGCCTGCCAGTCCCATGCCCAGCAGAGCGGTCAGGAGAATGGCAAACAAGAATTTCATTTGCGAGTTCATATCGTTATCCCCTATTTCTCACTGACGCGGAATTCAACGCGACGGTTCATGGCACGACCAGACTGATTTTCGTTGCTGGCAATGGGCTCCAGTTCACCGTAACCGCGAGCGGTAAGGCGATCGGCATCAATGCCCTGCTCAATCAGGTATTGGCGTACGGATTTGGCACGCTGGTCAGACAGGTTCTCGTTGTAAGACGCAGAACCGGTGCTGTCAGTATGGCCGGCAATCTCAACGTTGAAGTTCTGCTGGGCCTGCAGCGCCTTGGCCACACGATTCAGAGAAGGACCTGAGCTTGCGGTAATCTCCGCGGAGTTCAGTTCGAAATTGATGTTGTTGAAGGTGATGGTCTGGTTGGTGATCATGCAGCCATCAGAATCGACCTTGGCGCCCTGGATGGTATCCGGGCACTTGTCACGGTCATCCGGCACACCGTCACCGTCGCTGTCCACGAAGGGTTTCTCGACGATTTTTTCCACTTCACGGGTTTCGTAAACGATCTTCTCGACTTCAACGACCTTGGTCACGCCAAGCGGCACTTCCAGACCCAGAGAGAAACGCCAGTCGTTGAAACCGCCCTCATCTTCGGACAGGGTGCCAGTGACACCGTCAAAGTCGTCATACATATAACGCGCTTCCGCGCGCAGTTTCAGGCCGTTATCGAAGATGGGCCCCGTTACTGCACCGATACCAACGTTGGCATGCAGGTCTACGCCATCGTCATCATCCGGCACCACATCGTTGTAGATCGCCCCGATATTGGCCAATACGAAGGGGGTGAAACCTTCACGGTCACCGAATGCATAGGCCAGACCCGTGCTGGCGGTGTACTGGTAAAAATCCGTGGCACCATCGACGCCACTATCCAGGCCGTATGCGGCACCTTCAGTCTCCCACCACCAGTGTTCAGACAGTTCACGGCCGTAAATCAGGCTTGCACCCAATCCCTTGCGAGAGATTTCACGGTCTTCGTCCAAAACCAGATAGCTGGCCATGGGTGCCAGATACTGGCGAGTAGTGTCTTCTGACTTGTTTTCTGCGAACGCCTGGTTAGCCACGGCCACAGAAAGTGCAAGTGCAGAGAGTCGAATGCATCCTTTCATGGTTACCCCCCTCGGGTATGATTGATCTGTGCAATTATTGAAATAGGATTGCGCGCGCTTTGAAACCATCAACGAGTGCCGTTACGTTGCTTTAATGTTGCCGAATAGTTGCTGGCAACAGCATTTGTTTCTGAGCGTATCTTTTCGTATCAAAACCAACCAATGAGGACACTTTTAGCGGATTTATGTCCCTTTGGAAACGAAATATGGCACCATGGTACAAAATAAAAGGGATTACCTACCCATGCGCAAACCCCGCACCCGCACTTTACTGCTAACCCTCCTGGGGACCGCTATCCTTGGCGCTGCGTTGCATGCCGCCTGGCCTTTCCTGTTTTACCCCCGCCAGACCCTGTCTTTCGCCTTCCCTGCACAACCGATAACAGCTGAGGGGGCCGTCGCGAAAGCCGGTATCGCCGAACGGGACATTACGCCGCCCATCGGCATGCCCAAATTCGGCTATTCCGCCTGGGCCAGGGATGCTGATGGCTTCCGCACGCGTCTCAAGGCCAGAGCGTTCTATCTGAGTGGTCCGGGGCAGACTCCGCTTGCCATTGTTCAATTGGACCTCGGCTCCGGCTCGCTGGTGCTGCGCCACCGGGTGGCAGAACTGGTCATGGAACGCACTGATGTGCCCGCCCATGCGCTGACCCTTCTGGTTACCCATACCCACTCGGGCCCCGGCCAGTATCTGGGCAGCGACTTCTATAACGTGTTTGGCAGCAATAAACCCGGCTTCGACCCGGCCCTGTTCGAATTTCTCAGCCAGCGAATTGCCGATGCAGTGATCGATGCCTATGAATCCCGGCGCGAAGCCCGCTTTGCGGTGGGCCAGAGCGACCTGTTCGGCGTTACCCGCAACCGCTCCATGGCGGCCTGGGCCAATAACTTTCCTGATCAGGATCAATCAACGGCAGACCCCATGCAGGCAGTCAATCCGACCATGACACTGTTGCGGATTGATCAACGCCAGGGTGATCGTTTCGAGCCCGCCGGAGCACTCAGCCTCTATTCCATCCATGGCACTGCCATCCCTCCCTTCACCCGCCCCTATCATGCAGATGTCTGGCACTGGATCAGTGAAGAACTGGAAAGAGAATTCGCCGGTGAACACTCACGATTCATCCACGGGGTTGCCCAGGCCACCCATGCGGACAACAACCCGGCCTGGCAGGCGGATTTACGTGGCGACCTGGAGGCAGAACGTATCGGCAAGGCATTGGGGAACCATGCCATCCGGCTGTTTCATTCTCTCGAAACCCGGCTCTCCCCCACCCTGACCACCGCCATCGCCAGTCGCCAGCTGGACCTGCTTGACGACATAGAGGGGGGGCGCTTCGAGCTTTGCGAGCGGGCGATTGCCGGGGCCTCCGTGGCAGGCGCAGCCAACGGCGATGAGGTTTTCCCGGTGTCTTACCTGCCGTTTCTCGCGGAGAACTGGCCGCGCCGGTTTTTTACCGATAACTGCCAGGGCGTGAAGCAATGGATGTTGTCCAAACTGCAATTGTTATTACCTGCCGAGCGCTTCCCCCACCAGGCCCTTTTCCAGATCGTGCGCATCAATCAGCTGGTATTGGTCCCCCTGCCCTGGGAAATCACCCTGGAAAGCGGCAACCGGATTCGACAGGCGGTAGCCGCTACCCTGCCTGAGGGCCCCGACTGGCAGGTGGAAATTTCCAGCCTGGCCAATGGCTATTTCGGCTATGCCGTGACCCCGGAGGAATACGCGCTTCAGTACTACGAGGGCGGGCACACCCTGTATGGCCCCCACACCCTGGATTTCCTGATACAGCAAAGCGTCAGGCTGAGCCGGGATTTACAACAACAGGGCAACATCGACCAGATTCCGCGCCAACAGACCTTTTCCCTGCTGAGCCGACAGTATTTTCCTGAAATGCTGACAGCGCCGGGCCCACGTCGCTGGGTAAATGCACCCACGCATCATCAGGGTAACGCCACCACCGGCCCTTACTGGAGCCTGGAATTGTCTGCAGAAGCTGCCAACCGGATGGCACTGGATCGTCCGCTGCTGGCGATTCACTGCCATGATCACGTGATTACCGATGACAGTGCCGAGCTGCAGCTTCTGCACCTGCGCGATACCGAAAAGGAAACCGGTCGCTATGAAGTGCGCTGGTACCCCGGCACACAGCCGCCGTCCCGGCCCTGTCGCTTTGCCGTCGGTACCGGCGAGAGGCAACCGCTGTTTTCCGCGCCCGTGCCCTGATCCGTGCCGGAACCGCACGGATTTGCCGGGTTCTGCGAGGCGGCCCTTACTGGCTGACGACACCGTCACAACCCCGAACAGGGTAACGCGGTAACGGGTGAGCCAAACCCGCGGCACTGCTACACTGATGCCGTGCCAGACGGCACCGTTTTTCTCCCGGAGATCCGCCATGCGCCCGCTGTTTCGCTTTCTGTTACCCGCCCTTCTCGTTGCCGGCTGTGCCAGCACCACCCAGGTCACCACCCGCTTTACCGCCGACGAAAGCCACCCTCCTCAGGGCAGATTGCTGCTGGTGGCCCACACCCCGGAAGGCAACACCCGCGAAACCTGGGAACTGACCTGCAAGGAAATATTTTCAAGTGGTTCGTTGACCATTTTGCTCAGCCACCAGGAATTACCGCTATGGTACGAAGGCGGAAAAAACCGCATTCTCGACTGGGCGCAAAGCAAAGATGTGCAACGGATTCTGGTGGTGGAACTGACCCACTTGTTGATTGATGCCGCGGCGCCGCCCACGGCGGGCAATCGCCTCAACCCCATGGACCAGTCCGCCGGCGAGATGACGCCGACCTGGCAAGTCGGTATCGGTGGCGAGCTGGCCCCGGAGGACGTGCCCGAGGCCCTGCGTCAACATGGTGCCGAGCTGATCAACGCCGACGGCAAGCCGCTGTGGACCGGCATCGCGACCACCCACGAAGCCAGCAATACCGTTGCCATTGCCAAGAGCCAATGTACGGCCCTGCGCAAAACACTCAAAGAAAACGCGTTAATTCCCTGACAACGGAAAACCAAGACTATGACTGGCCCACTGAACGGACTGACCTTTATCGAACTGGCCGGCATCGGCCCCGGCCCCTTCTGCGGCATGATGCTCGCGGACATGGGTGCCACCGTGATTCGCATTGACCGCCCCGGCGGCAACCCCCATGCGGCTATCGGCCATAGCGTGCTGTTCCGCAATCGGCAGAACCTGGCCCTGGACCTGAAAAGCCCGGAAGGCATCGAAACCGTCCTCAAGCTTTGTGAAACCGCCGACGGCCTGTTCGAAGGCTTCCGGCCGGGCGTGACCGAGCGCCTGGGCATTGGCCCGGAACAGTGTCTGGCCCGTAATCCGAAACTGGTGTACGGCCGCATGACCGGTTGGGGCCAGACGGGTCCGCTGGCCAAAGCGGCCGGTCACGACATGAACTACATCTCCCTGTCCGGTGCCCTCCATGCCATGGGCCGTCAGGGGGAAAAGCCCGCCATTCCGCTGAACCTGGTGGGTGATTTCGGCGGCGGCGGCATGATGCTGGCCTTCGGCATGGTCTGTGCCGCCCTGGAAGCCCAGCGCTCCGGCGAAGGCCAGGTGGTCGACAGCTCCATGGTGGAAGGCTCCGCCGCCCTCATGGCCATGTTCTATGGCCTCAAGGCCCAGGGCATGTTCAGCGAAAACCGCGGCACCCACATGCTCGATTCCGGCGCCCACTTCTATGAAGTCTACGAAACCGCGGACGACAAATTCGTGTCCATCGGCAGTATCGAACCGCAGTTCTACGCCGAGCTGTGCCGCATCGCAGAGTTGCCCGCCGAGGACTTTGCTCAGCAAATGAACCCGGCCAAATGGCCGGAACTGAAACAAAAACTGGCGGCGGTCATCAAACTCAAGAGCCGTGATGAATGGACCGCGTTGATGGAAGGTACCGACGTGTGCTTTGCACCGGTATTGAGCCTTGAAGAGGCGCCTTCACACCCGCATAACGTGGTAAGAGGTTCCTTTGTCACTGTTGGCAACACCGTACAGCCGGCCCCGACACCGCGCTTTTCGCGCAGCGCCGCCAGCGATATCAAACCCGCGGCCAGCGCCGGAGCCGACAGCCAGGCGGTACTGCGCCAGGCCGGTTTCAGTGACGAACAGATCGACAGATTGATCAATAGCGGCGCAGTGAAGCAGGACTGACCTGAGCGACTGTTGCAGCCTGGCTTGCAAGGGGAAGGGGTTGATCAAGTGCGGTGCAACCTGAAACCTTCGCTTTGCAAGCAAAGCTCCAACAGCCAGTTTCAGGCCAGTAGCCCCCGGCCACGTGCCGGGACATTCTTACCCGCGGAGGACTCCATGAGTGCAGTAATACCCGGAACATCCCTGGCCATTCATCCGGAACGCTTCCCGGATCCGGTGGACGACCTGCCAACGGATGGCATCCGCAAAGCCATATTGGCGGGGGGGTGCTTCTGGTGTGTGGAAGCAGTTTACCTCAATCTGGACGGCGTATTGGCGGTCACTTCTGGTTATACCGGTGGTCATGCCTCCCGCGCCAATTATGAGGCGGTCTGCAGCGGCACCACCGGTCACGCGGAAGCGGTGGAAATCGCCTACGACAGCAAGGTGATCAGCTATGGTAAATTGCTCAAGGTGTTCTTCTCCGTCGCCCACGACCCGACCCAGAAAGATCGCCAGGGCAACGACCGGGGCACCCAGTACCGCTCCGCCATTTTCTATCAGAGTGCGGAAGAAAAAGCGGTGGCCGGGGCCTATATCCAGCAGCTGGAAAACGCCGGGGCCTTTACCGCTCCCATCGTGACCACACTGGAACCCCTGGAAACTTTCTACCGGGGCGAGGATTACCACCAGAACTTCGCCAGTCACAACCCGAATCAGGGCTATATCGTTCACGTGGCCAAGCCCAAGGTGGAAAAGCTCATCCACGCCTTTCCCGATCTGCTCAAGGGGGACACCCAATGAGCGCAACACATTCCGCCAGCGGTCATGATCTGACCCCTCTCAGTGACACGGAAAAACAGCAACGCGCGGAAAGCCTCACCGCCGAGGAAAGACGCATTCTCCTCAATCAGGGCACGGAACCTCCCTTCTGCGGCGGCCTGCTCGACAACAAGGAAAATGGCGTCTACCACTGCAAATTGTGCGAGCTGCCACTTTTCGCCGCCAGCGCCAAATTCGAATCCGGTACGGGCTGGCCCAGCTTTTACCAGCCCTTTGACCCGGAGCATATCCGCGAACTGCGCGACACCAGCCATGGCATGGTCCGGGTGGAAATCCGCTGTGCCCGCTGCGACGGCCACCTGGGGCATGTCTTCCCGGACGGACCGCCCCCTACCGGCCTGCGCTATTGCCTGAATTCGGCGTCGATGGTGTTCAAGGCAAGTTGAAAGTTTAAAGTTCAAAGTTGAAAAGCGCGGGATGGCTTCCTCATTCAACAGACTTGCTTTGCCCGCGTACCTATGCGGGTTGCAACGCGTAGCACAGAGTTTCCGTCAGCACGGCGGTTATCCGCGTTTCAACTTTGAACTTTCAACTCATTAGCCCTTACCCCACAGCACCCCTGACTTGACCGCAGCGTACAGCGGCAGTTTCTGTCATTGCCTCCTGTAACACCCTGTATACCATCGGAAGTGACCCCCAAGTCACGACACCCTGGCAACTGCCAGAACAATGGAAATCACAGGAGGCAACATGAACGCCGCGACCCCTGCCCCGCGCCGCGAGGAAAGCGCCGAACAGCGCTGGAATCGCTTTTCTGTCCTGAAAACCGGTGAGGATTACCTGGCTAGCCTGCGCAACCGCGGCACCCGCCTATTCCTGTTCGGCGAGCTGATCGACGAACCCGCTGACCACCCGATCATCAAACCCAGCATCAATGCCCTGCGTGCCAGTTACGATCTGGCCATTGAGGATCCGGACTTGGCCACGGCCTGGTCACCGCTGATTGATGCTCAGGTAAACCGCTTTCTGCACATCGTGGAATCGCCGGCAGACCTGGTGAAAAAGAACAAGATGCAACGCCGCATGGGGCAGATTACCGGGACCTGTTTTCAACGTTGCACCGGCCTGGACACCATCAGCGTGCTGCATTCGATTACCTACGAGATCGACGAAAAGCATGGCACACAGTATCACCAGCGTTTCCTGGATTTTCTCGCAGAAGCGCAGCGCAAGAACATCCTCATCGCCGCCGGCATGACTGACCCCAAGGGCGATCGCAGCAAGCGCCCGGCCCAGCAGAGTGATCCGGACATGTTCATGCGCGTGACCCGTCGCACGGACAAGGGCATTTACGTGAAAGGCGTGAAAGCCCATATGACCGGTGGCTGGAATCAGCACTGGATCTGCGTCATGCCTACCATGAACCTGACTGAAGACGACCGGGATTATGCGGTGGTCGGCATGATCCCCGGCGACGCGGAAGGCATAACCTATATCTACGGCCGCCAGAGCTGCGATACCCGGGCTATGGAAGGTGGCGACATCGATCAGGGCAATGCCGAATATGGCGGCCAGGAAGTCCTGGTCTATTTCGATGACGTCTTTATTCCCCATGAGCATGTTTTCATGGACGGCGAGTACGAATTTGCCCAGGACATGGTGGCCCGTTTCACCGCCTATCACCGGGCCAGCTATGTGTGCAAAACCGGCCTGGGCGATGTGCTGGTGGGTGCCGCCGCGTCCATTGCCGAATACAACGGCCTGGAGAAAATCAGCCATATTCGCGACAAGCTGGTGGAAATGGTGCACCTGAACGAAACCATCTACTCCTCAGGCATCGCCAGCTCCCACGAGGCCAAGCAGATGCCCAGCGGCATCTTCATGAACGACGCCATGCTGTCCAACGTGTGCAAGCACAACGTGACCCGCTTTCCCTATGAAATCTCCCGACTGGCACAGGATCTGGCCGGCGGCATCATGGTCACCATGCCCAGCGAGAAAGACCTGGAAAACCAGGAAGCCGGCGACATTATCCGCCGTTTCCTGAAAGGGCGGGACGACATTCCCACCGAAGACCGCATGCGCATCCTGCGCCTGATCGAAAACATGACGCTGGGTCGTAACGCCGTCGGGTACCTCACCGAATCCATGCACGGCGCCGGGAGCCCCCAGGCACAGCGCATACAGATCCTGCGCGGCATGGATGTGGACGCCAAGAAATGGCACGCCCGCAAACTGGCCGGCATCAAGCAGGTTTCTTGACGCCGCTACTTGCCAGCCCGGGGCGTCCTGCTAAACTAGCGCCGCTCTGAATAACGGGCATGCCGGGATAGCTCAGTCGGTAGAGCAACTGATTCGTAATCAGTAGGTCCGCGGTTCGATTCCGCGTTCCGGCACCATCGAATCATAAAAAAGCCGCCTTTTAAGGCGGCTTTTTTGTTTTGGTCCATCCTGCGACAGCCTCTTATTTCCCGCCGAAGGCCTTCTGCCAACCCACCGTGAAGGTGTAGTCGGTTTCCATCTGGACACCATGCAGGGATTGGTGAACCGGGGCCTTGTATTCCAGCGCCAAACGATGGCCCTTCAGTGTGCCGTTCTTGCCCAACAGGTTCAGCCCCAAGCCGATATCCAGTCGCTGCCCACCCTTGGCGTCCGGATCGGCGGCAGGATTCATGTTGGGTGAAATGGTCAGATCTTCCGCCTGGCCATGAATGTCCGACCACCAGCTTTTGTAGGCCGCCAGAGAGACAGAGGCCCAGGGACTGACTGGCTTCGCTGCCCAGGCCGTCAGGTAACGTCGGGAACCCAGTTTGTAACCCTGATCATTCTCATCCAGTGCGATTCTGGCACTCACCTGCGCACCCCAGCTCCAGGTTTGGTATTGCTTGTTCAGGGTAATGCCCGGGCGTGCCTCGTAGCTGCCAGACCCCAACTGCATGGGATATGGCAACTGGATCTCCTTGCCCTGCATGGGCACATAGTCTTCTTCATCAATGGAGCCGGTGGGCAACCCCAACACCAGGTTCAAATGAAGACGATAGCCGTCGTGGTCGAAGAACTTGTAGAGGCCACCGATGCTGGCATCACCAATACCGGAGGTTTCGGTGTCGAACTCGTCATCCATGGTGTTCATCATCATGGTCATGCGAGTTTTGGTGGTCATCTTGTTGGTGGTATACGGCAGCATGGCCATCAGGGTGAGATTGTCCGTCGGCGCGTACATGCCCCCGAGCATGTGCATGTGCATGGTCATCTCGTCGGGCAATGCTTTCATGTTCATCATGCCCATGCCGGGAATCTCGTCGAAGGCCTCGTTGGTACTCAGGGATTCACTGCCGGACCTGGCACCACTCATCCCCATGCCCATATAACGATAGGACAGCATCCATTCGCCTTTGCCATGGGTGTGGTCCCCCATCACGGAAATCGGCGCATGGCTGTCGGCCCGACCGCCATCATAATGAGCCTGGACCTGGCCCACGCTGGCCATGGCCGTTGCCACCACGAGAAATTTCGCTGTCTTGGGCATGTGTCGCCTCCCCACTGAATAACAGAAGTGGGCAGCCTAACGATGCTGCGGGCAAAACCAATGTGGCAAAACGTCGCAGCGGTGAGGGGCGCCTGTATCAGGAGAATTGCTTGCGATATTGCCCGGGGGCACAACCCTGCCAGCGCTTGAAGGCATGGTAGAAATTGGCGGTATCGGAAAAGCCCAGCTCCATGGCCAGTGCCTGCATGTCACAGCCAGGGCCGCGCAGTGCCTGACAGGCATGCTGATGACGGACCTGGTCGCGGAGCTGGGCGAAGCGGGTGCCCTCCTCCTGAAGCCGTCGTTGAAGGGTGCGAGGGGTCATGGCGAGCGCATCGGCTACCGCTTCCATGGTCACCGTCTGGCCTCCCAGCATGATTTCCAGCTGCTTGATCACCTGACCGGAGACGCCCGCAGCCCGCGACAGACCGGACAACACCTGATCCGCGGATTTGCGCAGACGTTCATTATACTTGGGATAGGCCCGGGGCAACGGCTCGGCTAACAGACTGCCCGGAATCGTGATGGCATTGTGCTGTTGGGCGAAGTACAGCGGGCACTGGAAAAACCGCTGGTAAACCGCAACGTGTTCGGCCAGCGGCTCGTCATGGAGAAACCAGGCACTCCTTACTGGCATGTCACCCGCCAGCAAGGAGCGTCCGATGGCCACCATGGTGGCCACCACCACTTCATTATGGGTCCGGGTGGCGGTAAAGCGCAGGCTCGGATCCTTGCTGGCCACTGCCAGCATCACTTCGTCGCCGCTGGTCGTCAGAGAGAAATCCAGGTACGGAACCACCAGATCCTTGTACCGAAACAGCATGGCCAACCCCTGTTTCAGGGTGTCGGCCGTTGCCATCAGGTTACCCAGCAGATCCAGGTTGCCGTAATGATTATCGGCCCCCACCTGCAAACCGAACAAGGGATCATCGCTTTCACTGAACGCGGAATAAAGCAGTTCATCCAGCTGCAGCAGGCTGATGAACCGGTCATTGCGTCCGACAATGTCCGCATCAATACCTGCCCGTTCGAACAGGGACTGCACATCCAGACGCCCGCGCAGGGAGACTTCAAGAAGGCCGGGAAGAATGGAAGCCGGAAGCAACGTTGTGTTCATGGTGTTTCCTCGCAATCCCCAGAAACTAGGCAAAGGTATCGGGCAGGTCAACCAGCGGCCGGGGATTGGCCCGTTTGACCTACTGGAGGTTCCCTCGGACAGTGAGTACTCTAGAGAGCCCTGAATAACCCCCTCGCTAAGCGGGTCAGGGCATAGGTGTAACACCTCATTCAGCTTCCTGCTGTTACCCCAATCAACAACCGGATCGATTATGCTCAAACGCTATCTGGTCGACGAGGTCACCGACACCCGGGCCTCGCGCAAACAGGCCTTCAAATTGTTCACCGACGCAACCAACTGGCAGAACTGGTGCTCGGTGGTGCGTCATGCCCGACTGCTGAATGGCAACTGGCGCCCCGGCGCCCTGCTACTGTTCGTGGCAGACTTGCCCGGGCTGCCGCCGGCGCCGGTGGTGGTCCGGGTGATGGAATACAAGGAAAACGAGCGTATCACCTGGGGCTTGCATCTTCCCTTCGCGCGTATCACCCATCGATTCACCTTTATCGATGACGGCCAGGGTGGCTGTCGCGTCCACCAGGAAGAATGGACTGAAGGGCTGCTCACCCTGCTGGCCTGGCCCGCCGGCAAACTGATTCACCGCTTCGATACCCGCTTTGCGGCAGAATACGCTGCCATGTTCTGATTGTTGACCCTGAACGGATTCCTTCATGACGCATCGACTGTTTAATGCCTACTGCCGGGTTGTGCTGGCTCACCCGGTTTTCTGGCTGGCTCTGCTGGCGCTTATCTGTTCGGTCGCCGCCTGGCAGGCCCGGGACTTCAAGATTGATGCATCGGCGGATTCGCTGGTGCTCGAGAACGATGAGGCATTGCAGTACTACCGGAAGATTTCCAAGCGCTACGGGGGCAGTGATTTCCTGATCATCACTTACACCCCGTCCCAGGCGCCGCTGTTCCAGCGCGATACCCTGGCGCACTTGCAGGCATTGCAGAACGATCTGAAACAGGTCGACCGGGTCAGTTCGGTGTACAGCATGCTGGATGTCCCCCTGCTGTTCAGCCCCCAGGTGGAGTTCAGTGACCTGGCCAACGACTACCGGACCCTCACTGACGAGGATGTGGACCTGTCACTGGCGCAGAAGGAATTCACCGAAGAAAACCCGCTCTATGAAGATCTGCTGGTCAGCGACGACGGCAACACCACCGCCCTGCTGGTGAGCTTCGAGCGCGACGAAAAATATTACGACCTGCTTTACCGCCGTAATGAGCTGCGTGCCCAGCAACACGAGGGCGAGCTGGACGAAGACGGCGAACAGGCGCTGGAAGAGGCCTCCCAGGCCTTCAGTGACTACAGCAGTCAGATTCAGGAACGCACCGCCGGCGAGATTGATCAGGTGCGTCATATCATGGACAGCTACCGGGACGAGGCAAAACTGTTCCTCGGCGGGGTGCCCATGATCGCCACGGATCTGGTGCGCTTTATTCGTGCGGACCTGAAAATCTTCGGCATCGGCGTGCTGGCGTTCCTGATCGTTACCCTGTTCATGATTTTCCGCCGACCCCGCTGGGTAGTCGTCCCCCTGGCCTGCTGTGGTGTCACCGTGCTGACCGTGACCGGCTGGCTGGGCTGGATGGACTGGAAAGTCTCGGTGATCAGCAGTAACTACATCTCGTTACTACTGATCATCACCATGTCGATCACCATTCACCTGACCGTGCGTTTCCGGGAGCTCCATGAGGAGAACCCGGAGGCCAGCCAGAAATGGCTGATCCGGGAAACCGCCGCCCATATGATGCGGCCCATGATCTACATGATCCTCACCACCATGGTGGGCTTCTCGTCCCTGGTGATCAGTGGCATTCGCCCGGTGATCGACTTCGGCTGGATGATGACCTTTGGCCTGGGCGTGGCCCTGGTGGTCTGTTTTCTGGTTTTCCCGGCCCTGTTGGGTCCGTTGAAGGCCGGCCAACCGCAACAGGGGCGCGACTTCAGCCGCAAGTTCACCCTGGCCTTTGCCGACTTTACCGAACGGCACCGCCCTACCCTGATGGTGCTGGCCATTGTCACCGTGGTCGCCTCCCTGTGGGGGATCAGCAGATTGACGGTGGAAAACCGCTTTATCGACTACTTTCAGAAAGACACGGAAATCTATCAGGGCATGCTGCAGATTGATCGCAAGCTCGGGGGCACAACGCCGCTGGACATCGTCATCGATGCGCCCAGTAGTGACGCCCGGAGTGCGACAGCGTCATCCGGGCCTGCCACCGGCTGGGACGGTGAATCCATGGACGACAGCGCCGCAACAGATCCGTTCGCGGCGGGTGGCGATAGCGACCCGTTTGCCACTGCAGAGCCGGACCCGTTTGCCGATAGCGACCCCTTCTCCGCTGGCTCAGGCGGCGACGATCCCTTTGCAAGCGCGCCCTCTGCCGATCCGTTTGCCGAATCCCAGCAGGCCAAGCCCAATCCATTGAAAGGGGCCTACTGGTTTACCCCGGCACGTCTGGCCCAGCTGGTGGAAATCCAGAATTACCTGCAGTCCCTGCCGGAAACCGGCAAGGTGCTGTCCATCGCTACCACCTACAAGGTGGCGGAAAAACTCAACGAGGGACCGCTCAGCTATGTCCAGTTGATGCTGCTGGCCAGCTTTATTCCCGAGGACCTGCGTGATCAGCTGGTGCGTCCCTACCTGTCCGACGACGGCAACCAGGTGCGTTTCAGCGTAAGGGTGATCGATTCGGACCAGAACCTTAACCGCAACGAGCTGCTGGCCAAGATCCGCACCGACCTGGAAAGCGACTTTGGCCTGCAACCCGAGCAGGTGAATCTCACCGGCGCCATGGTGCTCTACAACAACATGCTGCAAAGCCTGTTCGATTCCCAGATCAAGACCCTGGGCTATGTGTTTGCCGCCATTCTGGTAATGCTGCTGATCCTCTTCCGCAGCCTGCCGGTGGCGCTTATCAGCATGGTGCCAAGCCTGATCTCCGCATCTCTGGTGCTGGGCCTGATGGGCTGGATTGGCCTGCCGCTGGACCTGATGACCATTACCATCACCGCCATCACCATCGGCATCGCCGTGGATGACACCATTCACTATATCCACCGCTTCCATGAGGAGCTGCCGAAAGATAATGACTACGTGGCCACCATGAAGCGCTGCCATGGTTCCATCGGCAAGGCCATGTACTACACCTCGCTGACGATCATTGCCGGCTTCTCGATCCTGGCGTTCTCCAATTTCAACCCCACGGTGTACTTCGGCCTGCTCACCGGCCTGGCCATGCTGGTCGCCCTGCTCAGCAACCTGACGCTGCTGCCGGCACTGCTGATCTCGGTGAAACCGAAGCTGCGGGCGGGATAGGAACGAGTTGCGAGAAGCGAGTCTCGAAAAGCAAACCACCCCGCCTTTCGAAACTCGCTTCTCGCGACTCGTCACTGCCTTTAATTGACCACTGACCAAATGAACAGTATATTGATTGTCCGGGCGGCCCCAGGCCTTCGTACTGTGACCCCAGGAAGACCTGATTGATCTCCGTAGCCCCAGGGATGGGGCCGGGCTCCCGGACTTATTCGATAGATCGGAAAGGCGAGATTGGGAAAGGTAAAGGGAAAGAAGGAGTGGGCCGATTCATTGGCACCATGAAACAGCCAGACTCATTGATCGTCTTGCCGGTCCGGCTGACACTGGGAACCCAGCAGATTCCGGGCAAGCACGTAGCGGTCCTGGGCGCTCTCCGCCCGGATCTCTCCCACCGACAGGTACTGCAGGGTCCAGTTATCCCAGATCCGGGTATAGCGACTTTCCAGCAGCACATCGCCACGCATCATGGTGGCCCGCTCGGCCTTCACCGTCAGCTTGTCGCCATTGCGGCGTATCTGATAGCCCTCATTGGGATATAGCACTTCCAGACAGGCCAGAAAGCGCTTCAGGGTCATGTCCGAGGGGGACCCTACCGTGAACGCCAGTGGCAGGTTGGGCACCTCCAGCATGAGGTTATGAATATTGGCCCCGTCCAGCCTCTCCAACCGCTGATTCTGTGCCTTCTCCTGTTCCTCTTCGGCATTTCGCAGGGTTTCCGCCATTTGCTGGGCCTGACGCATGTCCTCACGGATCTGGCGGCGCCGTTGGGCCTGTTGCCGCTGCGCTTCCTTGCGGTCCAGTAGCGCCTGCCAGGCGATCTCCACTTCCTGATCCACCTGTCGGGCATATTCTCGGGCCTTGCGGGCCTGGGCAATGCGTTCTTTACACTCCTCATGCCATACCGCCCCCTGCTGCTGTCTCAGGTAACGGCCGTCGATATAGAGCTGATAGAGAGAAAGGCACGCTCCTGTCCGGGCACCCAGTGCGTCGATCTCATCGTAGTCGAGACCATCCACCAGGGTCGGGGCACGGGTCCAGCCCAGCCAGTTGGCCGTGGCCGGCACCAGGGAACTGCAACCGCTGACCGCGGCTGCCAGACACCCAATGAGAATAGCCGGAACAATACGCAAAACAGAACGTCGCCTGTGGCATCGGGACAGAAAGAAAGGGGGTAGCCAGACTACCCCCTCCGAGACATGCAGAACCTTAACGTGCAGCGATCTTTTCTTTCCAGATCACCGGTCCCGTCTTGTGAACGGATTCGCCCTTGGAGTCCACTGCCACGGTCACCGGCATGTCTTCCACCTCGAACTCGTAGATGGCTTCCATACCCAGATCTTCAAAAGCCGCTACGCGTGACTTGCGAATAGCCTTGGACACCAGATAGGCGGCGCCGCCCACGGCCATCAGATACACCGCCTTGTTGTCCTTGATGGCCTCGATAGCGGTATCGCCACGCTCGGCCTTGCCGACCATGCCGATCAGCCCCGTTTCTTCCAGCATGGTGCGGGTGAACTTGTCCATCCGGGTGGCTGTGGTCGGGCCAGCGGGGCCAACCACCTCATCGCCCACCGGATCCACCGGACCCACGTAGTAGATAAATCGGTTGGTGAAGTCCACCGGCAGTTTTTCGCCCTTGGAAATCATGTCTACCATGCGCTTGTGGGCCGCATCACGGCCGGTGAGCAGCTTGCCGGACAGTAGCAGGGTGTCACCGGGCTGCCAGGTCTGCACTTCTTCCGGGGTCACGGTATCCAGATTGACGCGCTTGGCGCCCTCATCATTGCCCCAGGCAATCTCCGGCCATTCTTCCAGATCCGGCGCTTTCAGGTCCGCTGGCCCCGTGCCGTCCAGGGTAAAATGGGCATGGCGGGTGGCAGCACAATTGGGAATGATGGCCACCGGCTTGTTGGCCGCGTGGGTGGGATAATCGGCCACTTTCACGTCCAGGACGGTGGTCAGGCCGCCCAGACCCTGGGCACCGATGCCCAATGCATTGACCTTTTCGAACAGTTCCAGACGCAGCTCCTCAGAGCGGTTCTGCGGGCCACGGGCCTGCAACTCGTGAATATCGATGGGGTCCATCAGCGATTCCTTGGCCAGCAGCATGGCCTTCTCAGCGGTACCGCCAATGCCGATGCCCAGCATGCCCGGCGGGCACCACCCGGCCCCCATCTTGGGAACCTGCTCCAGCACCCAGTCAACCACGGAATCAGAAGGGTTGAGCATGGCAAACTTGGACTTGGCTTCGGAACCGCCGCCCTTGGCCGCCACGTCAATCTCCAGCTTGTCACCGGGCACGATGGAATAGTTGATCACTGCCGGGGTGTTGTCCTTGGTGTTGGCCCGCTTGCCGTCCGGGTCCGCCAGCACCGAAGCGCGCAGGACGTTTTCCGGATGGTTGTAGGCCCGGCGTACACCTTCGTTGATCATGTCATCCAGGCTCATGTCGCCTTCAAAAGTGACATTCATGCCCACCTTGGCGAATACGGTCACGATACCGGTGTCCTGGCAAATAGGCCGACGGCCCATGGCAGACATGCGGGAATTGACCAGGATCTGCGCCATGGCGTCCTTGGCAGCCCTGCTCTCTTCCTTCTCGTAGGCTTCGGTGACGGCACGAATGAAATCCACCGGATGGTAGTAAGAGATGTACTGCAAGGCATCAGCCACGCTCTGGATCAGGTCATCCTGGCGAATCACCGTCATGGGATTACTCCTGCTGGGACAATTTGGGGGCGCGTAGTATAGCGCAGAGTGTGAAGCCTGAGAATTTTACCTAGACGCCCCTACCAAAGGCACCCGTAGGAGCACCTCTTGAGGTGCGAACCGCGCTTGCGCGGAAATCACCCGCAGGGCGATCAGGAATCGCAGAACTCGACAGGCTCCAGAAAGAATGACGGACAATCGTCCTTATTGCCTCGCGCCGCTCGGTTCGCGCCTCGACAGGCGCTCCTACAGCGGCTTCGTAGAAATGCCAAGGTCTTGGGGACTTTCCACCCTGTCCCCATCCAACGAGCGTAGCTCGTAGCTCATCTCAGTCGCAGCGGGTATTGTTGAGCAAACGCAGCAGATGATCGTTGATCACTTCCGGCTGCTCCAGATGCAGGAAATGCCCGGCATTGGCAATCTGCTGCAACTCCACGCCGCCGCTGAAGTCAGTGTCCACCAGAGTATGTTCGAGCAGTTTGGGACTCATGCAGCCGTCATTTTCGCCGATCAGAATCTGGGTGGGCGTGGCGATATCCTGCCCCAGCCAGGTCAGGGCCTTACGCTGCTCCTTCTTCCACAGCTTGAACATGGCCCGATACCAGGCCAGCGCTGCACTGATCACCCCCGGCTCCGCCAACGTGTGCTTGGCATTGTCCAGGTAGAGCCCCGGGTCCCAGTCCGGCGACCAACGCCGCCAGAGGGTTTCCACACCACTCAGATCGCCGCGCTTGAGCCAGGCCTCCGGGGCCATCGGCAACTGGAAAAACTGCATGTAGCCACTGAGCAGCACCTGTTCGGGAACCTTGAGCAGTGCCTGGGGAATCCGGCGCAGGGGCGGTATGGCCAGAGCACTGAAAGAGCAGAAGGTTTCCGGGGACTGGGCGCACGCCAGGTAGCCCACCGCCGCCCCCCAGTCATGACCGATCAGGTGCACACGGCCACCCAGCTGAGCGGCAAACACCATCAGGTCGTCCACTGCGGCATACAGAGAATAATCGCCGCTTCCGGACTGGCAGCCCGGGGCATAGCCGCGCAACGCTGGCGCAATGGCGGTATAACCTGCCTCCGCCAGCGCATTGATTTGCACCGCCCAGTTTTCATGGGTATCCGGAAACCCATGCAACAAAATCACGGGCTCGCCACTGCCGGCCATCAGCGCCGGAAAACGCAAGTCACCGTTTACCAGTTCAACTTGTTTCATCGAGTTACCTCAAAGTGCCGGGTCAGCGGCGCCTCTGAATCCCGGGTGATTACCTCTTCCACCCGGGCCATGGCCGGCCCCTGGCGCATAGCGTCCAGCATCGCCGATACCGCATCCGGCGGGCCGTGCAGGATGGCTTCCACACGACCGTCATCACAATTACGTACCCAACCGGCAAGATCTCGCAGGCTGGCTTGGTGTTGGGTCCAGGCCCGGTAGCCTACCCCTTGAACCCTGCCGCTCACCAGTACATGTTTAGTGATCGCCATCATTGCTCTCCCCAATCTCCTCGTCGGTAATACTGTCACGACGGTGAAAGAGTGTATCCAGCGGCATATCCAGCGGCGCCATCATACCGTCACGGGCCTGATCCATCTTTTCCTTCAATACCTGCTCCCAGGCGGATTCATCATTGCCCAGGCGCACCCGAAGCTGGGTATGGGCCGGCCACGGCAGCATAGCTACCAGCTGTCCCAGTGTCAGGTTGCGCAGATCCCGGGATAGCATATAACCGCCCTCGTCCGTGCGCCGTATCAGCTTGGCGTCCATCAATAAGTTGCGAAACTCATCCCACTGACTGACTCCGCAATCGCGCATCACCTGACGCACTTCCTTGCTGCGCAGCACCTTGCCCTGTTGCTGACGTAGCCAGAAAGCATGCAGTAAACGCATCAGCGCATGCATTCTCGGCACCCGACGTCGATGCTCCTGGAATACCACCAGGGCCCGAACCAGCTCCGCGCCACCGAGCACAATGATCCAGGAAATGTACACCCACAGAAGAAACAGCGGCACCGCCGCAAACGCCCCGTACACCACTTCATAGCTGGGGGCCTGGCGGATAAAAAAGGCAAAACCGCTTTTTGCCAGTTCAAACAGCAATGCTGCAGAGGCCGCACCCAGCATGCCCTGACGCAAAGGGACATTGGTGTTGGGAACCACCGTGTATAGCAACGTCAGCATGGCCGTGGTGAAGAGGAAAGGCAGCAACGACAACCACAGCCTGACCCCACCCAGATAGTGCACGGTGTCACTGAAAATAGCCTGGGAGGTGAGATAGGACGAGATCGCCAGCCCCGCACCCAGACAGATCGGCCCCAGTGACAACACCGCCCAGTACATCATCAGACTGGTAAGCCCCTTACGGGCAGTGCGCACCTTCCAGATTCGATTCACGGTCTGTTCGATGGTCCGCAGCATCAATACCGAGGTGATGATCAGAATAATCACCCCCGGGCCGGTCAGATTGGTGGCCTGGCGGGCAAACGACTGCAGGTGCTCCAACAGCATATTGCCCGCCGACGGCACAAAGTATTCAAACGCCCATTGCTGGAGCTGAATCCCCTTGCCCTTCAGTGCAGGCACCGAGGCCAGTACCGAAAAGCTCACGGTCATCACCGGCACGATGGCAAAGAGCGTCGTGTAAGTCAGTGCGGCAGCGCTTTCCCGACAGCCATCTTCCTTGAACTGACGCACCAGCAAGGCAAAAAAGGCACGAATGGAATCCAGCCTGGCGCGGACCGGAATGACCTCTTCATCAGTTTCCATGCTATCGGCATCCTCTCCTTGCCAGCGGATTCAAGCGCCTTACAATGACACCCTCATCCACAGAATATGCAAAACTCATGACGGACTACACCCTCTTCCATAATCCACGCTGCTCGAAATCCCGCCAGACGCTGGCATTGCTGGAAGACAACGGCATCCAGCCCACTATCGTAAAGTATCTGGACGACACCCCGGACGCCGCCACGTTGAAAACTCTGGTCAAGAAACTCGGCTTACCCAGCGCCCATGATCTGGTGCGTAACAAGGAAGCCGACTATAAAACGGCCGGCTTGTCCGCGGAAAGCAACGACGATGAGGTCATTGCTGCCATGGTGCAGTACCCGAAACTGATTGAGCGTCCCATCCTGGTACGGGGCAACAAGGCGGTACTGGGGCGTCCCCCGGAAAACGCCCTTAACCTGCTGGACTGACACCATCATGACGGATTATGTATTGGTGCTTTACTACAGCCGCAACGGCAGCGTAGCCAACCTGGCGCAACAGGTTGCCCGTGGTATCGAAAGCACCGGCATGGAGGCGCGACTGCGCACGGTACCGGCAGTCTCCGCCAACAGTGAAGCCAGTGAACCCGCCGTACCCGAACAGGGGGCTCCCTACGCCAGCCTGGATGACCTGGCCGGATGCAGTGGTCTGGCGCTGGGATCCCCCACCCGCTTCGGCAATATGGCGGCACCCTTGAAATACTTTGTCGACCAGACCAGCGATCTGTGGATGAAAGGCACCCTGATCGGCAAACCCGCCGGCGTATTCAGTTCCACCAGTAGTCTGCATGGTGGCCAGGAAAGTACCCTGCTATCCATGATGACCCCGCTGCTGCATCACGGCATGGTCATAACCGGGGTGCCCTATTCCGAACAGGCGCTGCTGGATACCCGCAGTGGCGGCACTCCCTACGGTCCTACCCACGTTGCCGGTATCGATGCGGACCCGTCGCTGACCGATCATGAAATCTCCCTGGCACGGGCGCTGGGCAAACGCCTGGCGACCCTGGCCCGCCAACTCAAGGCCTGACAATGAATCTTCTGCTTCTGCGTATCAGCTACGCACTCTTGCTGTTTGTGGGCATCACCGGGCTGTTCAGCCTGGCGCCGCCGGATGTCCATCCTCTTTCCAGCATCATCTTTGCGGCGATTCTCTACGCGCCGCTGGTGCTGATGCTGCCGGCCGTGATCAGTGGCAACAAGCGCCAGGCCACCTGGTTGTGCTTTATTCTGCTGTTCTATTTCTGCGGCTATGCTGTCCAGCTACTGGATCCGCCGCCGGTGCGCACCCTGGCCATCGCCAAGACCTCGCTGACGGTGATGCTGTTTGTATTCTCTGCCCTGCAGATTCGCCAGGGGCAAAATGCTGATTGACGAACGGTATGAGGTGGAGACACCGGAAGGGGCCATGCTCAGCCTGTCCCTGGCGGGCCCGGTAACCCGGGCCATGGCCTACGGTATCGACCTCCTCCTTCGTTTGCTGATTTTCGCGGTCCTGGCGTTTGTGCTGGGCATGCTTGGCAAAATGGGCATTGGCCTGCTGCTGATTATCGGCTTTGCCCTGGAATGGTTTTACCCCACCCTGTTCGAGGCGTTGCGTCATGGCCAGACCCCGGGCAAGAAAGCCATGGGCATTGCCGTGGTCCACGCCAACGGGAGTCCACTCAGTTTTAACGGCAGTCTGATCCGGAATCTGCTGCGCACTGCAGATGCTTTCCCGCTATTTTATCTGCTCGGTTTTATCACCACCCTGATCAGTCCGCGCTATCAGCGCCTGGGGGACATGGCGGCCAACACCCTGGTCGTCCATATCGAGCAAACCGGGACCACCCGCAAGCAACACAGCGGCCCGGCCAATCCGCCGGACTGGCCACTCAGCGCCCAGGACCAGCTGGCTCTGCTGGCCTTCCACGAACGCCAGGATCAATTCTCCGAAGCCCGCCAGCAGGAGTTGGCGCAACTGGCTTTCCCGGAACTGAACCCGTCCCAGGCATTGCAACGCCTGCGAGCCGTAACCCGTTACTTGCTTGAGGGGGCACGGTGAAACAGGCTCGCTTCGAACAACAGTACCGACCTCTATGGGAGTCGCTGGAACAGCAATTGGAGCAACTGGAAGCGCTGCGGGTGTCGCGCAAGAAACGCCTGCCACTGGACCGCTTCGTGGCGGATTACCGCCAGCTGTGCCATCAACTGGCGCTGGCCCGGGAGCGCGCCTACAGTCTGGAACTTCAGCAATACCTGAACAATCTGGTGCTGCGCGCCCACCGCCAGCTGTACCGCTACAACCCGCCCCTGGCGGATCGTATTGGCGCATTCTTTGCCCATGGCTTTCCCGCCGCCGTGCGACGGCAATGGAAGTGGCACCTGGTCAGCGCCCTCAGCTTCGTTCTGTCCATCGCCCTCGCCTGGATTCTGGTGCAGCAGCAACCGGAGATGATCTACACCGTAGTAGACGAAGCCATGCTCTCGGATCTGGAGCTCATGTATCAGCCGGAGGATTCGGGCAGCAGCGACATCCATGCCGGGCGAGAGGGCGAGGATGATGTGCTGATGTTCGGTTACTACATCAAGAACAACATCGGCATTGCCTTTCGTACCTTTGCCGGCGGTCTGCTGCTGGGCGTGGGTGCCATCTTTGTCATGCTGTTCAACGGCAGTTTCTTTGGCGCCATCGCCGGCCACCTGATCAACACCGGCGGCCATGAGGCCTTCTTTACCTTCGTCATCGCCCATGGGGCCCCGGAACTCACCGCCATCGTGCTGGCCGGCGGCGCCGGCTTGCGACTGGGCTGGTCGATTATTGCACCGGGACAATGGTCACGGCTGGATGCCCTGCGCCTGGCAGCACGGGATGCCTTGCCGACCATGTACGGGGTCTTCGCTCTGTTGCTGCTGGCCGCTTTCATCGAGGCGTTCTGGTCGCCCAGAGACTTCGACGCCACCATAAAATACAGCGTCGGTGCGGCCTGCTGGGCTCTGCTTTATCTCTATCTTTTCTTCGGGGGACGTAATGGAACTCGAGAAAGCTAGCGCCCGCCTGGCACCACGTAGCCCCTGGCAGGCGGTGGACCTGGGCACAAAACTGTATCGGCAATGGGCCGCCCCCGTGCTATGGGTATGGTTGGCATTCACGCTGGTCCCTTTCGGACTAATGCTTGGCTGGTCGCTGCTGGCAGAAACCCTGTGGCCGCTGTTCCTGTTCTGGTGGCTCAAACCCCTCTGGGAGCGACCGGTGCTGGCCTGGTACAGCCATGCCCTGTTTGCGGAAACCCTCACGCTCAAGCAACTGTTCCAGCGTTGGCGCCAGTACGCCCTGCCCGGCCTGGCCAGCCAGCTCACCTGGCGCCGTTTCAGCCCGGCACGCAGTTTCAACACCTGCGTCTGGCAACTGGAGGGCGCCAAGGGAGAACAACTCAGCCAGCGTTTGCGGGCACTGAACAGCTACCCCTCCAACCGGGCCGGCATCATGACCATCGTGGTGCTGCATCTGGAGCAGTTCATGGCCATGGGGCTGATGGTACTGCTTTACACCCTGGTGCCCTGGCAATTCAGCCTGGAATGGAGTGACTGGTTCTACGATCAAGGTGCCCTGCAGATGGCCATTGCCAGCGCTACTCTGTACCTGGTCATGTGTGTCACCGAACCACTCTATGTGGCCTGTGGCTTTGCCCTCTATCTGAACAAGCGCACCTGGCTGGAAGGCTGGGACCTGCAACTGGGCCTGACCCGGTTGGGCCGCCACCGGGCAAGCCGCACCGGTTCCACCCTGCTAATGCTGCTGGCCCTGTTGCTGCCCTTGCCTGAACCGGTAACGGCACAACCTTCCCCCCGCAATAATGAAGAGCAACAGCAGGTCATCGAACTACTGGCCGGCCCGGACTACATGCCCTTCGAAGAACGCACCGAACGGCAATGGAAAGATCGAGACGACGACAGCGATAGCTGGCTGGAAAAATTCTGGAAACACTTCTTCGATAACCTGGACGATGATGAGCAACAGGAACCCTCCGACAGCCCCTTTGATATCCCAGATGCGGTGCTATGGATACTGTTCTGGGGTGTCTTCGCCGGGCTGGCGATCTGGCTGCTGATCAAGGTCATGGATCAGCTGGGGCTGGGGAGCCGCAATCGGGATAGCACCCCGGTGATTCCTACCCATGTGGCCGGCATGGATATTCGCCGCCAGAGCCTGCCGAAGAACCTGCGCGACGCCACGGAACAAGCGCTCGGTGCCAACGACATTCGCCTGGCCCTGTCGCTGATGTTGCGCAGTGCCCTGGCCGAGCTGCTGCGCCGCTATCCGGTGGCACTGGCCGCCGGCAGCACCGAACAGCAATGCCTGCGCAACCTCCAGGCCGCCCATGGTGAACCCTTGCCGATTCTCTATCTGCAACGCCTGATCCAGGCCTGGATCAGCACGGCCTGGGCCCATCGTCCGGTGGACGCCGAGACGGTGCGCACCCTGCTGGCTGACTGGGAGCAAATCAGCGCAGAGGAGGCCGCCAATGCGTAAAAAGCTTCCCTGGCTTGGCACCCTGCTCGTAGTGGCGCTTACGATCGCTTATTACGCACTGACCGAGCCGGTCACCGTGATCCAGAGAGCGGCGCCGGACAGCGCCATTCAACGCAATCCCTACAGCGCTGCCCAGGACTGGCTGACACAGCGAGGCCAGCCCAGCACACGCATACTGAGTGCCGCAGCCCTGTTCCCGTTGCCGGAAGAAGACACCACCCTGATCATCGACAAACAGCGCGGCTTGCTCAATACCGGTCAGGTCCGCTCACTGTTGCAATGGGTGGAAGCTGGCGGTGAACTGATCGTCGAAGCACGCCCATTGCCAAAATCCCGGGATGAAGATACCGCCACCGAGAGGGAGTGGCAGGACAACGATCCCCTCCTCTTCAGCCTGGGAATCACGGTCTGGAAAAGTGAACAGGAAACCGTCGACGAAGCGCTGGACCCGTTTTTCGAATTGCTGGATGCGCTACCGGCCTTTGCCGGTAATCCCCTGCAATACTGCCTGCTGACCGATAACGACGAACTGCGGGAAACCTGCGAAGCACTGGCCTGCGAGGCGCCCCCACAACCGGAGCCACTGCTGCTGCATGCCGGTGATGATCAACCCTCCCGACGCATCCAGCTGCATAGCCAGCATGTACTCTGGCACGACAGCTGGAACGAGGAAGACACCCCGGCAGAGTTTCTCCCCGAGTGGCCGGTGGAGGTCTCCGCCTATGCGGACAATGATTACGGCAGCCAACTGGTCCAGTTATCCCTGGGCGACGGCCAGATCACCGTGCTCACCGACCTGGGACTATGGAATAACCAGAATCTGCATTATTTCGACCATGCCTGGCTGCTGGCCTGGCTCACCGGCGATCAGCCGGTATGGTTCGTGCGCTCCGTGGCCATGCCCCCCCTACTGCAATGGTTATGGCTTCGCGCCCCGGAACTGGGAACCGCCTTGCTGTTACTGCTAGGCCTGTGGTTGTGGTCACGGATTCCCCGCCGCGGCCCGATTCAGCCCGTGGCCGAAGACAACCATCGGGATTACCTGCAGCATCTACACGCCAGTGGTTATTTCCAGTGGCGCACCGAACAGCAGGACACCCTGCTCACCGCCTTGCGCCAGCAGGCACAAGCCCGACTCAACCGTTACCATCACCAGCGCCAGCAGGCCCTGGAACGCGCCGCCGCGCATCTGAAGGTCACCGTGGCACAACTGGACCATGCACTGACACAGCCACCGGCAAACCGCGACCAGCTCACCCAGCAAGTAAGCCTGCTGCAGGCTCTAAGGAGTGAAACATGACACAGCCCACCACCCTGGCCGATGCCACCCGCCTGGCCCAGGATATTGAACACCATCTCAATCAGGTGCTGATCGGTCAGCGTCAGGTGGTTCGTGAAGTGCTGATTGCCCTGGTATCCGGCGGCCATGTGCTGATTGAAGGGGTGCCCGGGCTCGGCAAAACCCTGCTGGTGCGCAGCCTGGGCAAGGCGCTGGAACTGGACTTCAACCGTATCCAGTTCACCCCGGACCTGATGCCCACGGACGTCACCGGCCATGCCATGTACGACCAGAAAAGCGAGCAATTCCGCATTCGCCGCGGCCCCGCCTTTACGCAACTGCTGCTGGCCGATGAAATCAACCGGGCCCCGGCCAAGACGCAGGCGGCGCTTCTGGAAGTCATGCAGGAGCGGCAGATCACCATCGAGGGCAAGGCGTTCACCCTGAATGAGCCCTACATGGTGCTGGCCACCCAAAACCCGCTGGACCAGGAAGGCACCTACCCGCTGCCGGAAGCGGAACTGGATCGCTTCCTGTTCAAGGTGCTGATCGACTACCCGGATCATGCGGACGAAACCCGCCTGGTGAACATGGTGCTGGACGGCACCATCCGCGCCAGCCTGGATGTGGAAAGCCTGACTCCCGTCACCGATGCCGCCGGTCTGAAAGCCATGAAGACCCTGAGCGACGGCGTGCTGATTGATGACGAGGTGCTCGACTATGCCCTGCGCATCGTTCGCGCCACCCGGGACTTCAGCGGTTTGAGTCACGGCGCCAGCCCCCGCGCCAGCATCGCCCTGGCCCGGGCCAGCCGGGTGCAGGCCCTGTTCGAGGGCCGAGACTTCGTCACCCCGGACGATGTACAGCAGGTGGCCCGCCCGGTACTGCGGCACCGTATCCAGCTCAGCGCCGATGCGGAAATCGAAGGCCAGACTCCGGAAACCGCCCTGGGTCGACTGCTGGAACAGGTGGAAGCGCCGAAGCAATGAAGCCTGCGCCGCGTCTTCTCCTGCTCGCCGGCCTGTGGGCGCTACTGTCTCTGCCGTTGCTGGTCATACCCGGCATGCTGGCCGTGGCCCTGTGGTGGGCCCTGGGCGGCTTGGCCCTGGTGATTGCGCTGCTGGATCTGTGGCACGCCCGCCGCCTGCCCGCCCCGCAGGCGCACCGGGAACTACCCACTGCCCTGTCGGTGCAACAGCCGCACCCGGTACGAGTCCGGGTTTCCTCGGCAAGCCTGCCAGACAGCGTGGAGCTGGCCGACCAGCACCCCGGTGATGATCCCCACACCGGCCTGCCGGCCACCCTGACGCGCGCAAAAGAAGAACTGACCGAGCTGACCTATCATTACCGGCCCAGCCGCCGCGGCCCGGTACAGTTCGGCGATCTGGTGTTCTGGTTCCCCAGCCGCCTGAAGCTGTGGCAGGTACGCAAGGTGTGCGACGCCGCCTGCACCGTGCCGGTTTACCCGGACTTTTCCCGGCTCAGCCACAGCGGACTGGATGCCAGCCATGCCCACCTGCTCACCGGCACCCGCCTGCAACCACGCCGCGGCGAAGGCATGGAGTTTCACCAGCTACGCGAATACCACCCGGGTGACAGCCTGCGGCAAATCGACTGGAAGGCCACCGCCCGACGGCGCAGCCTGATCAGCCGGGAATACCAGGATGAACAGAATCAACAGGTGCTGATAATGCTGGATGGCGGCCGCCGTCTGGGCATGCCGGTGGGCTCACTGACCGGTTTCGATCACGCCCTTAACGCCGCACTGCTGCTCGCCTGGAGCGCCCTGAAGCAAAAGGACAAGGCCGGGGCAATGCTCTTTTCCGGTGACCAGCCACGCTGGCTACCGCCGGTGCAGGGCCAGCAGGGTATCAACCACCTGCTCAACGGACTCTACGATCTGCACCCCAGCCAGCATGCCAGCGACTTCAGCCTGGCCGCCCGGCAACTGGTCCGCCGCAGCCGCCGGCGAGCCCTGGTGGTTCTGGTTACCCGCCTGCAGCAGGAAGATCTGGATGACTTGATAAGCGCCGTGTCGCTGCTGCGTCGCCACCATCTGGTGCTGATTGCCGACATGCTGCTGCCGGAGCAGGAACAACTGTCACGGCAACCGGTGGGCCATGATTTTGATCAGGCCCTGCAAGTCTGTGCCGACGCTCAGGAACAACAGGCCCGCCACGACCTGCATACCCGCCTGCGTCATGCCGGCGCCCTGGTCACGGCAACCACCCCGCAGCACATGCCGGCGCAGCTCAACAACCTTTACCTGATGCTGAAACGCAGCGGACGCTTATAGATCCAATCCCGCCCCGCCGTAGGAGCGTCGCTGGCGGCGCGATCAAAACAGTTGCGAGGTACGAGAAGCGAGTTTCGAAAGGCACAACACAATAAGGTTGGCGGCTTTTCGGAACTCGCTTCTCGCTACTCGAAACTGGTTTACATCATGAGCGCGGCCTTTTCCGTTGCAGCACCAGAAAAGCCCGGTCGCGTCACTGTTAACTATTCACTGTTAACTGAAACTCTCCAGTCCACTGATCAAGGGCAATCAAAAACCTCGCCAAGCCCCTCCTCCAGGGAAATAGACGTCCGACCGTAGAAATCTACCAGGGTCTGACACCAGTGCCGGGGACGTTCAGGAAGGCCGTTTCCCAGTAAGGAAAGCGCCTTATCATGCACCTTCATTGCAAAGACCCTCTCATCCCCCGCCTCCCCATCCAGGTTATCCAGTGACACCCGAAACGGATGCCCACAGGCCGCACAGAAAAGCGCCTCATAGGCCTGGGGCAACACTTCTACCCGGGTGAACTCTGCCTGCTGCTCCGCATTGCGGCCATCCGGGGCATACCAGTAGCCATAATCTTCCTGCTGACGGCGCGCCGGACCTGCCACGCACCAGTGGGCGATTTCGTGCAGGGCGCTGCGGAAATAGTCACGGGTATAGCAGATACGATGGGGATTGCCCGGACGATACACGGGTTCGTCCGCGCCGCCTTCCAGCACGGTGGTGTGGGAATGAAAAAAAGTGGCCCTAAACAGTCTGTCCAGGTCTTCGCTACGATGCCCCCGAACAGCGCTTTGCGGTATGGTAGCCGCCTTTGTTTGGCCCTGTGGTTTACCGCCAAGATCACCCATAAGATTCGTCGCGCCTATGTCATCCCGTCGTCAGGAGCTCGTCGCCCAGCTCACCCTTGCCCTGCCCATTCTCGGCGGCCAGTTGGCCCAGACCGCCAATGGCTTCGTGGATACCATGATGGCCGGTCGGGTCAGTGCCAATGATCTGGCGGCAGTGGCGGTGGGTGCCAGCATCTGGGTGCCCCTGTTTCTGTTCATGACCGGCGTGCTGATGAGTGCCACGCCGATTCTGTCCCGCCATCTCGGCGGCGAAGCTTACCATCGCATCAACCCGCTCGCCCAGCAGGGCATCTGGCTGGGCCTGGGGCTGGGGGTGCTCTGTGCCATGATCCTGCGCAGCATCGCACCGGTGTTGGTGTGGATGGACGTGGACCCGGCCATTCGCCCGCTGGTCAGTGGCTATCTGGATGCGCTCAGCTGGGGCATGCCCGGTGCCGCCCTGATGCTGGCCATGCGAAGCTACACGGAATCCATTAATCACACTCGCCCGGTGTTGCTGTTCAGTGTGATCGGCCTGCTGATCAATATTCCCAGCAACTATGTGCTGATCTACGGCAAGCTGGGCTTTCCCGCCATGGGCGGCGTGGGCTGTGGCTGGGCGACCTCCCTGGTGATGTGGTCCATGGCACTGATGATGCTGTTTTATACCCACCGCCACCCGGTGTACCAGCATGCTCCGCTGAATCTGCGCCGGCGCCACGTTGAGATGGCCAGTCTGGGGTACATGTTGCGTCTGGGACTGCCGGTGGGCTTATCGATCTTTTTCGAGGTCAGCATCTTTGCCGTGATTGCCCTGCTGATTGGCAGCCTGGGCGCCCAGATCGTAGCCAGCCACCAGATCGCCCTGAATTTCACCTCGCTGATTTTCATGGTACCGCTCAGCTTTTCCCTGGCGGCCTCCGTGCGAGTGGGCCATGCCAGGGGACGCCACGACGAGCAGGGGCTGCGACATGCGGTGCAGGTGGCACTCTGTATCACCACCGTGGTGGGCGTGACAGCGGCAGCGGCGCTGGTCCTGGCAAGAGGCTGGATCCCCCATATCTATACCAATAACCGGGACGTCATTGAGCTGGCCACCTATCTATTGCTGTTCGCGGCGTTGTACCAGGTATCCGATGCCCTGCAGGTATGTGCCAACGGCTGCCTGCGCGGCTTTGAAGACACCGCCTGGCCAATGATCATGACCCTGTTCGCTTACTGGGGTGTGGGCCTGCCACTGGGGTACGGCCTGGGCCTGACCCACTGGTTCGGCGAACCCATGGGGCCGGCAGGGTTCTGGATCGGCCTGGTAGCCGGCCTGACCGTGGCCGCCATTCTGCTGGGATGGCGGCTGCGCTGGCGGATGCGGCAAACCCTGTCACCGACGGCTGACGTTTCACCTACGGCATCTCGGTAGGGTGCACTGAGCCTAAGGCGAACTGCACCTATCCGGCGTCTGAATGGTGCAGTTCGCCCTAGGCTCAGTGCACCCTACGAGACGCGAACACAGTTTCGGGGCAGGAAACCTGAGCATTTAGGTTTTGCACGTTAATCCTTGGTTGTCAGGGTTCAAAGACCGGGACCTGCAATAAACGTCGATAATAGCTGTCGCTCAACCAGGGCCGCCCGCTCAGCAAATGGTTGAGGTACCAGCGCTCCGGTTTCAGGTTTTCCGCCTGCCAGTCGGCGTTGGCAATATAAACCCAGGTGAGCACTTCACCGGCGCCGGTCTGCACCGGCAGGCATTCACGCCGGTAACGCACCGGGTGGCCCTCATAGGGATCCATTCGCTCTATTTCCTGGTGATCGCGCAAGCGGTACAACACCCCTTCCACGACCCCATCCGTCGGCACGATGTTGGCGTAGGCAATACCCTGCAGACCGTGGGCTCGCTTGTTGAAGGCCAGCGCCCACCCTTCCAGCCGCGCCGCCATGGAATCCTGATACTGCATCCCCCGCACCGCCATGCGGGACGGATTCATGTTCGAGCCATAGGCAAAATAATACTCACACTGCACACTCGCCTCCTGAAGAAGAATGCCACGATAAGCCGGTTATCTGCAGCGGCTTGCATGGCCGGCCCGTACAGGCTAACGTGAATTAACGGGCCGTGCAGAACGAACACTGTGTGTCGGGCTGGCGGCGCCAAGGACTTGTACCGGGAGGTGCCCATGACTCAGGCTCACCGGCAACACCCTGGCGGGAACAATGTGGTTCCTTTCTCTCCACGCCGCAAAGCGGCACAGCCCCCCATTTTGCGTCTCTCCCCGGAATACGATGGCATCGAGCTGTTGTACGCCAATGATCATCACCCGGATAAACTCTTCTCACTGAAAATTCTGGCCTGGGCCCGTCTCGCCAATGGCGACACCGTGGCCATGGTTCCCTGGCTGAAAGAGCCGGTGACCGCCATGGCCCTGGCGGATCCATTGAACGGTCGCTGGGAAGGTTACCGCCTGCCGGAAAGCGATTACCTGTTTATTGATGCCCCGGCACACAAGGTGCAGGAACTGGATGCGGCCATCAGCTTCTTCGGCAAGCCCCAGCCCGGGCATCAGACGATTCAGGAAATTCCCGACACGATCGGCACCCACGCGGTATTTTCCGAGGATGACTTCCACACCATCAGCCTGATGGAAGTGGTGAGCTGGCAACTGTCCGCCGACGGGAGTCTGGCTGCCATGGTGGCGGAGGAAAATGGCTTGGTGGAAACCCCGGTCCTGCCAGGCGCCGGGTGTCTGATCCAGGCCCAGCAACTCCCGGACTTCCGCTATTTTTTCCAACACGGCATCGCCAACAAACTCAAGGAAAGGGATCCGGAGGCCCTGGCGGCGGTGGCAATGCTGGCAAGGAGTTGAAAGGCAGTTAATAGTTAACAGTGAATAGTGAACAGCTACGCGGATTGATCCGTGAGAGAATCCACAACACAGGAGGCCCCGCCCATGGCTTGAGCGCGGCCTCTTTGCGTTCAACTTTCAATGCGCTTGGGCGCGCAACTATTCACTGTTAACTATTAACTGTTCACTGCTTCTTCTTTATCCAATACACAAACAGCTCCCCCTCCTGCTCCTGCCCCAGCAGGGTGTGGCCAAGAAACTGACAGAACTTGGGAATGTCCCGTTCGGTGGACGGGTCCGTGGCTCGCACTTCCAGAACCTCGCCGGGGTCCATGTCACGCACCTTGTTGTGCAGCATCATTACCGGTTCCGGACACAGCAGGCCGGTGGCGTCGAGGTGGTGTTGGGCGTCATGGCTCATGGAGTTACCTTTTTTGCGTTGCCAACAAGGGGCGCTTGCCAGAAAAAGGCGGCCATTATAACGGCTGTGCAGAGAATCGCAGCCAGCAGGAAATGGCCAGCATATCCCAGCCAGGCCGCACTGAAGCCGCTGGCCAGGGTAAAGGCCCCCACCGCAAACAACTGCACGGACGCCTGCATGGTGTAGTCACTTCCCTCATGGCCACTGCGGCAGTAGTCCATCATCAACACAAACAGGGCCACGGTGGAAAGGCCATCGGCGAACTGCTCGAAGAGCGCCACCGGCCAGATCCAGTGATCCGCCGGGCTGCTGGCCACCGCCCACCAACCCAAAAAAGACAGGGCCTGCAACCCGGCAAACCCGAACAGGGCCAGTTTGCGCGACAGGCGCATCATCAGCACCCCGGCCAGCGCCGCCCCGGCCAGCCCGACCAGGGATGACACCAGATCCAGACGACCGATGGCTTCCAGCGTCCATTGCCGATCCACCAGAAAGGGTTTGATCATACGGGTACCAAAACCATCACCGACCTTGTAGCCCAGCAGAATGATCAACCAAACGGCCATACCCGGGCGCCACCAGAACAGGGTCAATTGCCGGCGCCACCAGCGTAACGTCACCGGTCGGCGGGGCCGGATCTGCTCCGGTGGCTCATGAAACCGCCAGACAACCAGCGCCACCAGCAACAGGGCAAGCATCAGGCTGGCCAGAGTACCCTGCCAGCCCCAGTGACCGACCATGATCAACAGGGCACCACTGCCGAGAATCATGCCAATCTTGTAGCCATTCACCTGAATACTGTTACCTAACCCACGCAGGTCCGGTGTCAGCAAGCGCGTGGCCAGGCCGTCAGTGGCGATATCCTGGGTGGCGCTGAACAGGTTGAGCAGGAAAAGTAGCACCACCAGCAACGCAAAGCCGGGCCCGAACAACCATTCGCGGGGAAACAGGGCGGTGACTGCCAACACCAGCATTACCGCCAACACGCAGGCAAGAATCCAGCGCTTGCGGTGATTGGGCTTGCCGCTGCCCCAGCGGTCCACCCAGGGCGCCCAGAGAAACTTCAGTACCCACGGCAGCGCCGGCAACGCCAGCAGGCCAATCCATTCCGGTGACAGACCTGCGTCCCTGGCCAGGGCCGGCATGGACTTGCCCAACAACCCGGCGGGCAGGCCCTGGGCAAAGTAGAGCATGCCCAGAGTGACAAAGAGTGCCGGGGTGGCACGGGGGGCTGACATGATCAGTAATCCCGGTGGAAGGCGGCCCAGACGGTGATTTCCTCACGATCATAATAGAGCTGGGCAGCCTTGATCTCGGGTACACCCAGGTGCTCATGACGTTCCATGGCAGCGGTCAGCTTTTCCAGCAATTGCCAGGCTTCCTGGAACCGGCGCTTCATGGGCAGCTTGAGATTGAACAGGGCAGCCCGGGACCAGCCCTGGGTAAGCCACTTTTCCATCTGCTGCAGGGTACGTGCCGGCTTGTCCACCACATCGCAGACCACCAGGTCCACACTGCTGCGGGGCCGCCAGGTAAAGGCATCACCATGAATATGCTCTACCGGGTATTCATCCAGCAGACGCCCATCGAGTTTGCCGTGATCCACTGCCTGAACCTTGATACCGCGCCTGGCCAGTTGCCAGCTCCAGCCTCCCGGCGCGGCACCCAGATCCACAGCCGTTTTCGCAGTGAGGCTGTCGGTGCTACCGAAAAAGCGCAGTAACGCCTCTTCCACCTTGAGGGCAGATCGGCTGGGCGCTTCGGCCGGCAGTTTCAGCCGCCGCACCCCGCCTTCGGCAAGCGGCACCGACGTCGGGCTGCTGGTCACCCAGCCATTGTGGGAATCACTAAAGAACAGATGTACCCGTTGCCGGGCATTGGCTTTCAACAGGCCGGCTTTTTTCAGGCGAGGTTCCAGCGCCTTGCGAAAGCCACGCAGAAACCGCTGCATTTCCCGGCCGTCGTTGGTGTCAGGGTGCTCCAGAAACACTTCACGGAAAGGCGCGGCCTGTTTCAGTAATGGCCACAGCTCGGCGATCCTGTCATCGCCGATATTCACAAACTGCCCCTCGGCCAGGCTCAGACTGCGGGCAAAAATCAGCCCACTCTGCAGCAGTGGAGCCATGGAGCCCTGCTGGCTGTGCCAGAGCACATAGCCGCTGTCCGGGGTGGTACGGGGATAACCGCCGATCATCTGCTCAGCCGCATGGTAATTCAGCTCCGCAGCCAGGTCGTTCTCGAAGCCGGGTCGGCACAACCCCAGCAGGGTTTCATCATGGGCGTGCTGCAAGTCACTGTGCATGTCGGTCTCGCGGTGGTTACAATGTGGCACATTGTCCTTATCACAACGGCTGGATCAATAATGAAAACAATATTGCCGCTGACCCTGGGCCTTGGCGCTGCCCTGCTCTCCCCCTTTGTACACGCTGAAGAGGAACTGGCGCCACCGGATGTGGATTTCTACGCCGAGGCGCAGATGCTGCGCGCCGACCTGGCGCCCTACGGCTTTGATACCACCGACGGCCTGGATATTCGTCTGGGCATGTGGCTCAACAGCGTTGATATCGGTGGAGACTCTCGGCTGGGACTGGAGGCGGGCTTCCTGCGTCACAGCGAAGACTCGAACGGCCGTCAGCTTGAACGAGCCCCAGAATCCAACGAAACCCCGATTAATGGCACTCCCATCGACACTGTCCGAATCAACGAAGAGAACTCCCTTCGCCTTAACGGCATTACAGTGGGAGTTGTTTGGCAAACCAAACGCTGGGTCTATCTGAAAGGCGGTGCTTATATCTACGATTTCAAGCTCGAAAACCGTCAGCAACGGGCATTTCTTGACGATAATTCAGACACGGTTGCCAGCGTGAACGAAGCCCCAACGAACGACAGCCAAAGTGGTATCGCCCCTTATCTCGGCGTAGGCCTGGCCATCCCGGTTCTGGACAAGCTGTCCGTCACCGCGGATTACCGCCAAACGCAATTGGAATCCGAAAACTATGGCACCTTTGGTGTCGGGCTGCGTTTTTCCAACTGATTCGAAAACGCGGTTGGTGCCTTTGCTTGTAAGGCTCCAACCGCGCCACGCCTTTTCATCCCACAGCAGACCACTCTCTGCTGCTACTTCACAAACACCACGGTCTTGTTGCCATCCACGATCACCCGGTCTTCCAGGTGCCAACGGACCGCTCGCAGCATCACCTGACGCTCCACATCCTGCCCCAGCGATTTGAGCTCCTCGGCGGAATGGCGATGGCTTACCCGCTGCACGTTCTGCTCGATGATCGGCCCCTGATCCAGATCTTCGGTCACATAATGGCTGGTGGCACCAATCAGTTTGACGCCGCGATCGTGGGCCTGCTGATAGGGATTCGCCCCCACAAAGGCCGGCAGGAAAGAATGGTGGATATTGATAATGCGGTGCGGGTGATGGGAAACGAAATCGCTGCTCAAGATCTGCATGTAGCGTGCCAGCACGATCACATCCACCTGGCCCTCGAGCAGCGCCAATGCCTTGGCTTCCGCCTCGGCCTTGTTGTCGCCACTGACAGGAATATGGTGATACTCAATACCAAAGCGCTCCACTTCGCCGCGCAGGTCTTCATGGTTGCTGATCACCATGGGAATGGTGGCCGGCAAATCGCCCCGGGAGGTACGCCACAACAGGTCCATGATCACGTGGTCATGGCGTGACACCATCACCGCCATGCGCTTTTTCTCGCTGGCATAGCTGATTTGCCACTGCATGCCATAGGGTTCGGCAACCCGGCTGGCGAAGTTGTTACGCAGGGCCTCCCGGGAGCAGTCCAGCTCCGGCGTCTGGAATTCCAGCCGCAGAAAGAAGGTGCCGCCACGGGCATCGCTGGAATGCTGGTCGAAATCGGTGATGTTGGCACCGTGATTGAACAGAAAGGTACTGACGGCGCTGATGATGCCCGGCTTGTCCGGACAGGTCACCAGCAGGCGCGCCGTATTGGCGTCTTGCACTGTCATTGCAGGTCCTGATTAACGGGTCGGCACAAATTACTGACTGACGCCGAAGTGCTCCTTGCGGAAGCTGGATGGGGTCTTGCCCGTCCACTTCTTGAAAGCACGGTGGAAAGAGCTGGCCTCGCTGAAGCCCATCAACAGGGCAATTTCATCAATGCTCAGATCCGGCTTGGACAGGTAGTAGACCGAGGCATCCTTGCGGATGGAATCCTTGATCTCCTGGTAGCTGGTATTGGCCTCTTTCAGCCTCCGGCGCAGGGTTTGCGGCGTCATGTTGAGTTTACCGCAGATTTCCGTGAAATCGGGGAAACTGTTGCCGTATTCGTTGGAGATAATGGCCCGTATCTGCGCTGGCAGGCCCACATTATGAATATTGCCGTTAAACAGCTGGGTCAGGGAATCCTTCAGGAACTTGGACAGGGACAACTCATTCTGCACCAGCGGCAGATCAAGAAAGTCGGCCCGGAAGGTCACCGAACTCTCGTCGGCACTGTACTCAATCGGGCAATCAAACAGGAAACGATGTTCTTCGTCGTTTCTCACATCGGTGTAATCCAGTTTCACCAGTTTCGGCTCAATGGCCTTGCCGACCAGCCAGCTCATGAAGCGCAGCCACACAAACAGGGAGGTCTCGATGATCACTTCCCGAAAATCCAGACGGGGGTCCGCGTGAACCACCAACCTGGCGATGTCGCCTTCTCGCGTAATGCGGGAATACATGCTCAGCTCGAACAAATCGTAAAAACGGATACCCCGCTCAACGGCTGCCCCCAGGGTCGGGCAATTGATGACCGCATGGGCCATCATGGAAAAGGTGCCGGGCTTGGATTTGCGCCCCTGGCCGAAACCGAGGAACTCGTCCTGGGTCTGCTGCATGATCAGCAGCATCATCTTGATAAAGGTGTCGCGCTCAATGCTCCCGTTCGGGTCATCGAGCAACTGTCGGGGAATGTCGCACTGATCCAACAGATCGGGAATGCTGGCACCAGACCGGGCCGCCCCCTGGAGCAATTTTACGACGCGATTGATATTGATTGTTCTGCGCTGGTACATCGACCGCCACCCTCACACCGCTGGCAATGCCAAAAAACGGCTTAACCGCTTATTCAGTATCCTGAAATGGTTACCCGTTCATCATTGTTGTCCAACGGGCTTGTCTCTCGAATCCTCAGCACGGAATCCGGGCCGTCAATAATAAAGAAACTCGCCATAATTGACATAGTGTTTACCCGGTCCGACCGTGCCATTGTACGTGGAAATAACAAAAATCGCCTTGACGCATCTTTCACCCTTGTTATCCACCCGTCATTACGTTACAAAATCATCCATGAATGTTCTCGTTGTCGAAGACAATAAAGCTGTCAGTCTGATCATTTGCCGTATCATTGAAGAGTTGGGCCATGAATATGTGCTGGCCGCCGACGGTGAGGTGGCGCTTCGCCTTTTTCGACAACGGAAGGTGGATCTGCTGATTCTGGATGTGGAACTACCGTCTCTGGACGGCTTCAGCGTCGCCCGGGAAATCCGCAACCAGAATGGCCATACTCCCATCCTTTTTATATCCGGCAACAACAGCGAATCCTATCGGCAACAATGCCTGGACGCTGGCGGCGAGACCTTGATGCCCAAACCCCTGCGACCCAGTGAATTGCGGCGCTGGCTGGAAATGGCTTTCAGCCAGTTAGCTGCCGGCAACCTTGCCCCCTCTGACGCCTCCGCTTGACCTCAGCCCTCATTGCCTAACGTCATTTGTCACCGCCAGACTGCGTAACCAGTGCCGCCCGCTCTCATCCACTTCCCGGGCCAGATTCAACACGCTGATACCCCGTAAACGAGCGCCTGAGACCAGCGAATAGGCCTCACGCTGGAGTTTCTCCATGGCCAGACGATGCTCAGCCGCCAGCTCAGCGCCGGGCGATGCCTGGTAAAGCCTGTCCAGCGCCAGCAAAATCTGCTCACTGAATCCCTTCAGGCCGGGGTCCCGGCTTTCTGCAAGAAGCGCCAGATCATCGGCCACATCCTTCAACGCTTTCAAGGCATAAACGGCCTCACGAACCCGAGCCCGGAGCCGCTGGAGGCGCTGTTCCTGCCCCTCGGTCAGGGTCTGTTGAGCCAGCCGGTTGGCATAATCCGCCAACTGCATTTCCTGATCTGTTACCTGCTCATACTCCTCCAGGAAACGCGACAAGGAACGCCCCTGCAGGGGGTAACGGCAATAGTTGCGGACCCGCTCAATGAGACTGTCCGTCTCACGACTCAGCACCAGTAACGCCGGCTCCACCGATTGCGGGCTGATATCGGCAAACAGGTCATGATGTGCTCGCTTACCAATGTGTTTCTCAATCCCCTTTTCCATGGCGGCCAGAAACGGCGCGAACACGACGATCCCGATCAGGTTGAAACCGGTATGAAAGGCCACCAGGCCATATAACGGATCATTGACACCAAGCCAGACCGCCACTTGTGGCCATACAGGCATCATCAGAGAAAACGCCATCAGGGCCGTTCCCACGTTATATAACACATGAAAGGCCGCCACCTGTTTCTTCTGCACGGAGCCCTTGATCGCGCCAAGCAACAAGGTACTCGTGGTACCCAGATCCGCACCAATCACCAACGCGAGGGCTTCCGGCAAGGCGATCAAACCGCCATTGAGCGCCGATAGCGTAATCAACATGGCCGCCGACGACGACTGGATGATGGCGGTCAGCAGCACGCCGGCCAGCAGATATACCAGTGGTGGGTAACCCTGCAGCCAGCTCACATCAAAACGCTGGCCGACGCCTTCAACCGCCACCTTCATGGTATCCAGACCGAAAATCAGCAATCCGAATGCCAGCAAAAACAGGCCGCCAGAGCGCCACAGCCCTTTCGGCAAAAGCACGTAGCAAAGAGCACCGGCCCCCGCCAGTGGCAAGCTCACCGCAGAGAGCGAGAGTTTGAAACCCAGCAGTGTCACCAGCCAGCCGGTAACCGTAGTGCCCAGATTGGCACCCAGCATCACTGCCATGGCATGGCGCAGGGGAAGGATGCCCACCGACACGAATGCCAGGACCAGCAATCCGACCAGGGAGCTGCTCTGCATCACGGCAGTTATCAACGCACCTGCCACAACGCCTTTCAGCGTAGTGTTGGTGGACCGTTGCAGCCAGTGTGAGGCCTTTTCGCTGAAAAGGGTCTGCACCGCCTGCTCCACCAATTGCATGGAAAACAGGAACAACCCCAGCCCGGCAATCATGGTCAGCACACTGTTCATACCTGCAACTCAATCATGCGTTTTCATCAGTTCCCGGCGATAGTGCTCAATACACTGCAGGTCTTCACGGGGATATTCTGGTGCCAGCTCCTGAAGCGTAGACAACAACAACTGTGCCACAGCCGCTCTGGCACGGTGCTTGTCATCATTGGGAATAAGATGCCAGGGAGCATGAAGGGTATGGGTTGCCGTCAGGGTCTCATTGACCAGCGTTAGATAGGATTCCCTCGCCATCCAGCTTTCCACATCGGCGGGATCGAACTTCCAGCGCTTGCGAGGCTTGTCCAGTCGCTTCAACAGCCGGCGGCGCTGTTCTTCGCGAGAGGTGTTCAGCCAGATTTTGATGATCCGGGTGCCTTCCCGATGCAGGTGTTGTTCGAACGCGTTGATGGCCTCATATTTCAGTGGCCAGTCATCACTACTGTGCTCGGTGACCGGCCATAACCGTTCGGCCAGTACCGATTCGTAATGACTGCGATTGAATGCCACCACTTCCCCCCTGGCCGGCAAATGACGCCATACTCGCCAGAGAAAATCATGGTCCACCTCCTCACCCAGGGGGCGACTGAATCCATGCACCCGGAACGCGGCCGGATCCATTGCTCCGGCCAGGGTGCGAATCAAACTATCCTTGCCGGAAGCATCAAGACCCTGCACAACCAGCAGCACCCCATTACGCCGATTGGCAAACAGTCGCCGTTGGTATTCTTGCAGGCCGGCCAGTGCCGTATCCAGGCACGGCTCCGGAGAGTCCGGAAAACGTGTTGGCAAACTCTGCACGTTGAGGGTCGGTCCTGAGGGCCAACCAAAGCGGTCCAGTTCCATGCTGACTCCCTTGGGTATACCGAATTGAGCATAATGGGCAGCGTGATCTCGGGAGCCTCTGAATAACTCCTTGCATGCTCAGTCTTTCAGGCTGGGTCGCAATCCCCACTCGCAGAGCACAGAATGCGCGGTTTTGAAAGTGTATGTCCATCCACCGAAAAACCGCAACAACGAGTGCCAGTCAGCCTGGAAGCGCCAGCAGAAGATGCCTGAAAGGCATATCGGCCGCGCGAGTACGCATGGCGTGATCCAGAAGCCCCGCACGCAAACAGGAGATTTTCATGGAACCACGCATCAGCATGATCACCCTTGGCGTCAGGGATCTGGCTACGGCGATCCGCTTTTATGAACAGGGCCTGGGCCTGCCTCGCCGCCCCGGTCCCGACGATGCGCCGGTGGCGTTCTTTGAATTGAACGGCACCTGGCTGGGGTTGTTCGGTCATGACGACCTGGCGGCTGATGCCGGCGTTGGAGCAGCCGGTGAGGGTTTTCGGGGAGTGGCGATGGCTCACAATGTGGAAAGCCCACAGCAGGTTGACCAGCTGCTCGCCCAGGCCCGGGAAGCCGGCGCACAACGGATCAAACCCGGCCAGCCCACCGACTGGGGCGGTTACGCCGGCTACTTTGCCGACCCGGATGGCCATCTCTGGGAAGTCGCCTGCAACCCGCACTTCTGGGTTGGACCTCGCTAGTATCAGCAACGGATAGACATAAAAAAGCCCGGCACAGGGCCGGGCTTTTTAACAGACGACATCCACGTTATTTGTAGATTTCGCCCTTTTCCGCTTTCTCCACCAGGGAAGCCGGCGGATTGAAGCGATCACCGTACAGCTTGGCCAGCTCCTGGGCACGAGCCACAAAACCGCGCAGGCCACCCTCATACTGGTTAATGTACTGGATCACGCCACCGGTCCAGGCCGGGAAGCCGATACCGAAGATGGAGCCGATGTTGGCGTCCGCCACGGATTCCATCACTCCCTCGTCAAAGCATTTCACCGCTTCAATGGCTTCCACGAACATCATCCGTTCCTTGATATCTTCGAACGGGATTTCCTTGTCACCACCAAAAGCGTCTTTCAGGCCAGACCAAAGGTGCTTCTTGCCGTTTTCCGGATATTCGTAAAAGCCTTTGCCCTGGGCTTTGCCCGGACGATTGAGCTCTTCGACCATTTTCTTCATGACCACTTCCGCAGGATGCTCCGGCGGCAGCTCTGTGCCTTCACGCTTGGCATCATCACGGGCTGCCTTGCCGATCTTCAGGGCAGTTTCCATGTTGATCTCATCGATCAGGTTCAGGGTGCCTACCGGATAACCCGCCTGCATGGCCGCCTGCTCAATGGACTGGGCGTTAATGCCCTCACCCAGCATGGCAATACCTTCGTTGGCAAAGGTGCCAATCACGCGGGTGGTGAAGAAGCCACGGGCATCGTTGACCACGATAGGGGTCTTCTTGATCTGCTGGCAGTAATCGTAGGTTTTCGCCAGCGCTTCCGGGCTGGTGTCCTTGCCGGAAATAATTTCCACCAGCGGCATCTTGTCCACCGGGCTGAAGAAGTGGATACCGATAAAGTTGTCCTGCTTCTTCACACCCTTGGCCAGGCCGGTAATCGGCAGAGACGAGGTGTTGGAACCCAGCACCGCATCCGGCTTCACCACATCCTCGATTTCCTGGAAGACCTTGTGCTTCAGTTCGGTGCTCTCGAACACCGCCTCAATCACGAAGTCCACCCCTTCCAGATCCTTGGCATCCGCCGTGGCGTGGATCAGGGACAGGATTTGCTCTTTCTTCTCCTCGGTCATCTTGCCCCGGGAGATTTCCTTGTCGAGCAGTTTACGGGAGTAGTCCTTGCCCTTCTCCGCGTTTTCCTGGGAGATATCTTTCAGCACCACCTGGGCACCACTGCGAGCGGTCACGTAGGCGATACCTGCACCCATCATGCCCGCACCGAGAATACCGACTTTTTCGGCGCGGAATTTCGGCACATCCTTGGGACGGCTGGCACCGGCGTTGATCGCCTGCAGGTTGAAGAAGAAGGCGGTGATCATGTTCTTGGCCACCTGGCTGGTGACCAGGGACACGAAGTAGCGGCCTTCAATGGTGGAGGCATTATCGAAATCCACCTGGGCCCCTTCCACGGCCGCCGACATGATCGCCAGCGGGGCCGGGTAGTTGGCACCCTTGATCTGCTTTTTCAGGTTGGCCGGGAAGGCCGGCAGGTTCATGGCGAACTTGGGATTCTTGGGGTCCCCGCCGGGAATCTTGTAACCCTTCTGGTCCCAGGGCTGCTGGGCTTTCGGGTTGGCCTTGATCCATTCGCGGGCCTTGGCCAGCATCTCATCACGGTCGGCGGCCAATTCGTCGATCAGCCCCACTTTCTGGGCCTTGTCGGCTTTCATCCGCTGGCCCTGCATCAACACCTTCATCAGGCCGTCCTGGATGCCCAGCATGCGCACTACGCGGGTCACACCGCCACCACCGGGCAGCAAACCCAGGGTCACTTCAGGGAGACCGAACTGGGCCGATTTATCGTTGATGGCAACACGGTGATGACAGGCCAAAGCGATTTCCAGACCGCCGCCCAGAGCCGTACCGTTCAGGGCTGCCACAACCGGCTTGCCCAGGGTTTCCAGCACACGCAGCTGGCGCTTGATCTCCGTCACGTTATCCAGGAATACCTGGCCGTCTTCCTTTTTCGCCTTGAGCAGGTCACGGAGATCACCGCCGGCAAAGAAGGTCTTCTTGGCAGAGGTGATGATGACGCCGGCAATGTTGTCTTTCTCTTTTTCCAGACGCTCTACGGTGGCGGCCATGGACTTGCCGTACAGCTCGTTCATGGTGTTCGCGGACTGATTGGGATCATCCAGAATCAGGGTAACGATGTTGTCCGCGTCCTGTTCCCAACGGATAGCAGTTTGTTCACTCATTTCATTTCTCCGAATTCGTTCGACGCGGTTTACAGACGCTCAATGATGGTGGCGATACCCATGCCACCGCCCACACACAGGGTGCACAGCGCGTACTTCTTGTCGCGACGTTCGAGTTCATCCAGCGCGGTGCCCAGAATCATGGCGCCGGTGGCACCCAGGGGGTGGCCCATGGCAATTGCACCACCATTCACGTTGGTCACATCCGGGGTGATATCCATGTCCTTCATGAAACGCATGGCCACAGCGGCGAACGCTTCGTTGATTTCCCACAGATCGATGTCGCTGGCCTTGAGGCCGGCTTTTGCCAGCGCCTTCCTGGCAGCCGGGCCCGGACCGGTCAGCATGATGGTGGGATCCGCCCCGCTGATGGCGGTGCAGACAATGCGACCACGGGCCTTCATGCCGTAATCCTTGCCGACCTGCTCGTTACCCAGTACGACCAGTGCCGCGCCATCCACGATGCCGGAAGAGTTACCGGCGTGGTGAACGTGATCAATCTTTTCCAGCCAGTGGTATTTCTGCAGCGCTACCGCATCGAAACCACCCATTTCGCCCATCATGGCAAAAGAGGGATTCAGGCCCGCCAGGCCATCGGCGGTGGTGCCGGCACGGACATGCTCGTCACGATCCAGAACGGTCAGGCCGTTGAGGTCTTTCACCGGTACCACAGAATTGCCGAAGTAGCCTTTTTCCCAGGCAGTGGCAGCGCGCGCCTGGGATTCGGCAGCAAACTCATCCACATCACGGCGGGAAAAACCTTCGATGGTCGCGATCAGGTCTGCACCGATGCCCTGGGGCACGAAACCGGTCTTGTAGTTGGTCACCGGATCCATGGCCCAGGCGCCACCGTCGGAGCCCATGGGAATCCGGCTCATGGCTTCGACACCACCCGCCAGAATCAGGTCATCCCACCCGGAGGCCACTTTCTGGGCGCCGGTATTCACCGCTTCCAGGCCGGAAGCACAAAAGCGGTTCAGTTGGTAACCCGCCACGGTATCCGGCAGGCCCGCAGCCAGCGCCGCAGTCTTGGCGATACAGGCGCCCTGATCGCCCACCGGGGTAACCACGCCCAACAACAGGTCATCAATACGGTTGGTGTCCATATTGGGAAAACGGGCTTTCACTTCATCGATCAGGCCGACCACCAGGTCCAGCGGCTTCACCGTATGCAGTGAGCCATCTTTTTTGCCCCGACCACGGGGAGTACGGATGGCATCGTAAATATAGGCTTCGGTCATGGAACCTTCCTCTTGCCTCAGGCAGATGTCAGCTCAGCTGACGGGTTGTGAAGGGCAGCACCTGTCTGTGCATGTGTTGGATCATGCGTAACAAAGTGACAGGTGCCGGCCAAATGTAGACCCGAGAGATTGCCCTACCCGCGCCCGTCACTCAATGACAGGAGTTAACAGCCGGGGTGAGCGGAACGGGCAGTGGTTAACCGCTTGATATGCAAGGTGTCTTAAGGGCCAATGCGGGGCGCCCCAGAGATGCTAAGGTCCGGACATTCGTTTCAGGAGAATTCGCTATGTCCCATAACACCGAGGTGCTGCGCTCCCTGGCCGCTTCCGCCCTGCAACAGGGCCGCGGCATTGCCAGCAAAGGCCACCGCAAGACCCCCCAGGAGCCCCTTGAACTGTATGACATGGAAGGGTGTCCGTTCTGCCGCCTGGTCCGTGAAGCATTGACGGATCTGGACCTGGATGTGCTGATTTTCCCCTGTCCCAAAGGGGGGGAGCGTTATCGCCCCCTGGTTGAGCGCCTGGGTGGGCGCCAGCAGTTCCCCTACCTGATGGATCCGAATACCGGGGCTGCCCTTTACGAATCCGCGGATATCATCGACTACCTTTACCGGGAATACGGTGGTCGCCCGGCACCTCGCCGCTGGCTGGTACGCAGTTTGCGCACGGCAGCGGCGGTGTCCGCTTCTCTCCCCCGCGCGTCACGGGGCCTGCACGCCCTGGATAGCAAAACGCCGGAGCAGGCGCTGGAACTCTACTCTTTTGAGGCCAGCCCCTTCGCCCGCCTGGTTCGCGAACGCCTCACCGAGCTTCAGCTTCCCTACCTGCTACGCCAGTGCGGACGGGATCAGTGGCAGGACTGGGTGTTGCCGCCGATGCGCAGGCATCTTCTCAGTGACTATTCACCCCGTCAGCGAAACCGCATCGCTCTGATGGAGCGGGCCGGCCGTATCGCCGTTCCTTACTTGGTCGATCCCAATACGGGCACTGAACTGTTCGAGTCTGCGGATATTCTCGATTATCTGGACCAGACTTACGGTCGATAATGGCAATCCGGCGCATCAACAAATGGTGCGCCCAGGGAGCCTCTGAGTAACACCTTGCATGCCCCGTCTTTGAGGCTGGTCGCCCCTCGGCCAGGTAACGAGGGGCGCAATTTTGACGCTACCCCCTTAAGGAGAATCGAGAGATGCCTCTCCATCAGCGTTTCAACGTCAACATGCAATAGCGGGTGTGGGTCAGCCTTGAAGCCCCGGAAAAGGTGACCTGAAGGGCAGATCTGCGGCGCTTTGACACCGGGAAAGGGCACCACCCTGTCCATCACCAGAAAATATAGCCCCTGCCCCCCTTCACACCACGCTGAGCACGCAAGGTGCTATTCAGGGGTTTCCCCCTTCTCCCCTCTCTGGATTAATGCTATATAAAGCACTGAGTACCCCTTTAATTCTGGAAAGAGAGCAGCACCATGGGTCGTCGACATTTTGATGACTATGAACCGGACGATTGGAAAGAAGAGCACAAGCGCGCCGAACGTGAACGTCGCAAACGCGATGCCAAGCGACATCGGCACGATTCAGAGGAAAAAAGTGAATCACGCGACGGTCGCGATTCACGCCCTTACTGAAACGCGTTTCTTCCCCTGAGGCATTCGCCTCATGGTCTGAAAACCGGGCTTCACGGATGAAGCCCTGGTTCCCCCTTTTTGACTAATTATCACCGTAACGGCTGGCAAGGGTGGTCAATGCGGCGGCGGTTTTTGCATCCGACTGCAGTTTGAATCCGCCACGCCAATGTCCATTGGGCAAATAATCATGCCAGCGGGGCTCCGCCATCACCGTCAATTCACGGCAACCCGATAAAGTCAGGGGTAATTGCAGCAGCAGGGGCTGGCAGCCTTGTGGCGGCGTGCCCCGACCGGTCAGGCAAAGCCCTTCATCGGTCAGATTGAGAACATGCCCCACGGGCTGTCGGTGGATGGAAGCCTGCACATTGAGTCTCAGTCGAGGCCTGCGGAAACGTCGTCGCTCCATAACTACCTCTCGGGAAGGGGCTCACTGCCAGTTTCTGCCCGCTTTGTGTACCATGCAAGCATGAACTAACGGGTTTTGTGGAGCAGTCCCATGGCCACCAATGACGATGATCTGTTCCGCCAGGAAATGGCGGATGTGACACCGATCAAGCCGGATAATCGGGCAACTCTGCCCCGCGTCAAGCGACCGGACAGCCTGCGCGAACAGCTTCGCCGCGCCGCTGCCATGGATGATCGCAAGGACAACAATCCCCTCACTGTACCGGAACAGGTTCCTCCCGTTGGCCCCACCGACATAGTCGGTGTGAAGAAAAACGGTGTTCAGGAAGGGGTTTACCGTAAATTACGACTGGGAAAGTACGACGCCCAGGACGTGCTGGACCTGCACCGGGTACGTTTGATGGACGCCCGGGACCGGGTGCAAACCTTTCTTGTGAAAGCCCACGAGCAAGGCCTGCGTTCCGTCCTGATCAGTCATGGCAAAGGCGTGCACAGTGAACGCCCGGGCTTTCTCAAGAGCTATGTCATGCATTGGCTTGAGGAAAGCCATCTGGTCCTTGCCTACCACTCCGCCCCCCAGAATCAGGGCGGCAGTGGCGCCACCTATGTGCTGATACGGAAAAGCAGTCAGTCACGACAGCGTAATAGGGAATTCTTTATGGAGGCGGGAAAGCAGCAGAGATAGTGAATAGTTAACAGTGAACAGTTAATAGCGCGCTTGGCTGCGCATCCCTGTCTGAAATGCAAGAGGCCGCGTCCATACTCAGGGCGCGGCCTCTTGCGCTCACGAAACAGATAACCTGCTTCGCGAAACTATTCACTGTTAACTGTTAACTACCCTACCGCCTTATCCGGTTGATCCCGTTGATCGCTGCCACCCGATACGCTTCTGCCATGGTCGGATAGTTGAAGGTCGTATCGATGAAATACTCCAGGGTGTTCAGCTCACCGGGCTGGCGCATGATTGCCTGACCCACGTGCACGATTTCCATGGCTTGATAACCAAAGCAATGAATGCCCAGTACGGCCAGGGTTTCCCGGTGAAAGAGGATTTTGAGCATGCCCACTCGCTCACCGGTAATCTGTGCCCTGGCCAGATTGCGGAAGAAGGCCTGCCCGACTTCATAGGGGACTTTGGCTTCGGTGAGTTCCTGCTCTGTGCGCCCCACGCTGCTGATCCCCGGTATGGTATAAATTCCGGTGGGCACATCGGTCACTTGCCGCACTTCATCTCCGGCGATGGCCGCCGCGCAGAAACGCCCCTGATCGTAGGAGGCACTTGCCAGTGAAGGCCACCCCACCACATCACCGACGGCATAGATCCCGTCGACTTCTGTCTGGTAACGCTCATTGACCTGCAGCTGACCACGGCTGTTGGCTTTCAGGCCAACGGTTTCCAATCCCATGTCCTGGGTGTTACCGGACCGGCCGTTACACCACAGCACGGCATCCGCCCGCAGTTTCTTGCCGGACTGCAGCTCCAGAGTGACACCATGATCATCAGCGACAACCCGCTTGTATTCTTCATCCTGACGAATCGTGCAGCCCTGCTCACGCAAGTGATAACTCAGCGCGTCAGAAATTTCTGTATCCAGAAAGTCCAACAGATGCTGGCGTGAATTCACCAGATCGACCCGAATCCCCAGCCCGGTAAAAATGCAGGCATACTCCGACCCGATCACCCCGGCCCCGTAGATAATGATATGCCTTGGGGTATGGTCCATAGTCAGAATGGTATCGGAGTCGTAAATCCGTGGATGGTCGAAATTCACGTCATCCGGGTGATAGGGCCTTGAGCCGGTGGCGATGACCACATTACGGGTTTTCAGCAGATGCAGTCGCCCTTCCCGATCCTGCACTTTCACTTCGTTGTTGCTGAGCAGCTCTCCCCGCCCTCCGAATACGGTCACCCGGTTACGAATATAGAAATCCGTACGCACCTGGACCTGGGAATCAATCACTTCTCGGGTTCGGGTGATCAGATCCTGCCAACGGACCTCACGGGGATTGAGGATGCCGCGCAGCAACGGATTGCGCTGGGTACGAATCACCTGGCGTACCAGGTGACGAAGCGCCTTGGAAGGGATCGTCCCCCAGTGTGTACAGTTTCCACCCAGAGATTTCTGATCCTCGACAATGGCCACACGCAGGCCTTTCTTTGTCGCCTGCATGGCCGCCGCTTCACCCGCCGGCCCACTGCCAATCACCACCAGATCCCAACCTGCACTGATATCCATTCACTTCTCCTTTCCACCACGCGACTATTATAGGCATGCCGCACAATGGGTACGAGTAAGACCAAAGCCGAGGTCTGGTCATAGCCATCGAGGCTGGCATGATGGGGATGAAGAAAGAGAGTGATTCAATCAAAAAAGGAGTCTGACATGGATGAGCGCAGAGAACACAAGACCTCTCGGTTGGCCCGTGGTGGCAAGACAACAGGGCGTTGGCTGGTGACCCACCCCGTAGGGGCCTTGCAGATTCTGGCAGTGCTGCTGTTGGCCATTATCGTGCTTCAGAATCTGGAGCCCACCAGCATCGATATCCTTTTCTGGACACTGGTGGACATCCCCAAACTGTTGCTTTTACTGGCCAGCATGTTGGCCGGTGGACTGATCTGGGAACTATTGCGGCGAGGCCTGCTACGCCGCCGCAAAGCGTCGACGACGCCAGAACAGTAATAGCAGGCCGGAGAGCAGGCCAAGACTCCAGCTACCCGCGCTGTTGTCTTCCTGCTCACCCGGGTAGGTGATGGTGAATGTGGCCGCCGAAGAGGTGCCCCCGCAATCGTCACTAACCTCCAAGGTGAAACTGTCCTTGAAAGGACTAAAGTTACTATCCGATATGTAAGTCACTGTACGGGCGTCATAGTCGATAATGATACCAGTGCCCAGAACCGTTCCTGTTTCAGGGTCCCGCTTACTGAAGCCGGGTTTATCCTTGAGCGTTAGCGACTCCCAATTAATCGAGCTTTCGTCGCCGTCAGGATCTTCCGCTGTGATCTTGAAGGTTACCGATTCACCAGGGCGACTGGCTCGGGTCTGGCCGGTAATTGTCGGTGCCTTATTGGTGATAGTCATCATAACCGCCGCTTCATCACCGGGCAGAACAGTTTCGTTCTCACTGTCACTAAAGCCATAGAGAAAAACGATACGTGGCGCCTCCCACTCATAATCCTCATCTTCCGGATCAACAGGGTTTGTGTCAGTTTCGCAGGTGGCATCAACGTCAGACGCACCCGGGGTAGGAATAAAGCCACTATTGGATGGCGTATAAAGAACGATACAATTCTTTGCCACGTCCCCATCTTCATAGTCGTCCGGGTTGCGATTAATGAAACGCTGGGGTAGCGGCTCGCCACATTTCACATCATAGCCATCAATGGATTCGCTATAAAATTCCCAGACAAACTCGATGGTCGTGCCATCAGCCTGGGTGCCACTCCCGCCCAGAACATAACGACCTGTGGCCGGGTCGTACGTGTAGGAGCCGGCGGCCGGGTTCACTTCTTCGTCCTCGCCAACCATATCAATCTGGGCAGGCGAGAAAACAAAGCGGTCATTCAGGAATACATTGTTTTCATCAAGAAGCTGAATCTCTGCGCCATCGCTGGGCAAATCATTATCAAGTACGTCGACCAGAACACGGCGATCCGGTGCACGCTGGTTATCGGCTTCATCATCTGAAGCGGTAATTTGTTGATACTCGAACGCCCCCCGGTCACAACGCCCCCCGGACGTTCTGGCAATTCCCCGCAAGTCCGTCGCGCGGCAGCGCAGCGGGGTGGAGGTACCGGATTGCAGATCGCCTTCATCGTTGCCGGCATCAATGATCAATGGATCGCTCAGGTCCTCAGCAGCAAGGTACGGGGGCGTATAATCCGTTGAAGTGCCAGCCTCACCACCAAGGTCAGGAGACACTCCCGCAGTTCCACCTGCTCCGTCATCATTGTTTTCATCTGTATTACTTGCCGTGCAGGCAGTGTCGGAAAACAGGTTATACACGCTATCGTGCAATTCCCCGGTGCCTGTGGAGCAACTGGCGCCGCTGGCCGCTACAATGCTGTTAGCCAGACTGACCGAGGCCTCAGAATCACCCAACTCAATGCCATTCCCCGGAGCATTATTCACAAAGGTCAGATTCATCAGGCGAACATTGATATCAACGCCACCCAAGTCCAGAGCCGACCCCTGCGGTGCACTGTTATCCACAAACGTAGAGTTGGAAAACGCTATGAAATTGCCGGTAGGAACATTCAAATCAAAGGCTCCGCCCTCAGTACCGGCACTATTGTTTTCAAACGTGGTGTCCACAGCGGCAAACCGGAAGCTCTCCCCATTCTGCGCCGTGGTTGCCATAACGCCACCAGACAGCACCGCCTCATTCCCGGTCACATAGGCACGGTTGAAGGACACCTGTTTTTCATTGCCGGCATTGGCCCGCACATAGATCACCCCACCAGCACGATCTGCCCGGTTGTTCTGCAGAACGACCCGGTCAAATACCACCGAGCCGCCGGTAATGATGACACCACCGAATCCCTGATCACCAACAGGCGTCGCTCCTGGTACGGAGGCATTGCCATCTTCCAGCGTCAGATAGCGAAACGCCACGCTGGGGTGCCCGTTGCTCACCGGTGCCCGAACTTCAAACAATCGGCTCTGTCCATCGCCGATGATGCGGGTGATGGTATCTTCATCCGCCGGGTCCGCATCGTCCGCATTGCGAACCCCTTTGCCCACCAGCTCCACACTGCCACCTTGGATCAACAGCGTATCCACCAGCTGGATTTCCCCCGCAGGCAGGAGAATGCGATCTTCGCCTTTGGCGCCAAATTCACAATCCGGGCTACTGAAAGTGGCGGCATTTGCCAAGGCTTCACGCAGTGTGCAGAGGCCATCATTGGGAATCGGCGGGTTATGATCCAGCAGGGAGTTCACCTCGATATCCGCTGCCAGTGCCGTGCCCGATACAGTCATCGCACAGGCAACGATGCCTGCACGCCAACGACGCAGTAATCCACCTACAACCAGCATCAGCAACGTCAGACCCGGTACGGAACCACCACTGCTTCCATCCAGAATACTCTTGGATTCCGTCAGACCACTGGCTGGCTGCGCAACCAAATTAACGTCTTCACCAATTTGCAGGCCAAGATCCGTTCCACCTGCAAAGGCTTCTGCCACCACCATGTATGCCAGACTGTCCACACCATGAAAACTGCTGGCTGGGGTATAACGGACACGCGGGTAGCCCTGATCATCGATTTCCACCGATGCCATGCCACGCTCAGGCGCAACAATAATTGTCATGCAGCGATTGAGCACTTGCTGCTCCAGGCAGGCCTCATCACTGGCGGCACAGGTGCCTTCATCAACAATGATCGGCTCGAGACGACCGCAATCCACCCGGGTGTCGTTCATGTCATTGCTCAGCACATCACCCAGCACGGTTCGCCCGCTAATCAGATCGACCTCATCCGGTTGCGCCAAGGCACGGAGGAATTCCACTGCGCCCACATCACAACGCCCCCCGGCACCACCACGGGACTCACCCCGCATATCCTCTTTGGCGCACTGGTCGACGGTTTCCGGGTTTCCGCGGTCAAACAGACTGGGAGTGGCCGCCGACATTGCCGGGTCCAGGCCGGCAGGCTCCGGATTGGGCAGAAAGCCGGGGAAGTTCCCGCCCAGCTCGTCGGCAGGGATAGGCATACAGCTTCCCTGACCGGTGCCGGTGCAGACGCGACGAGCGCCGGCCGTCTCATCCCAGCCGAGCAGCACTTCTGCCGTGGCTCCGTTCGGATCGGATGTGACCGGTGTTCCCTCTGTCTGCTCACGGGGCAAGGGGCAGGCGGCATCATCTGTAATGGTGTAGAGCAGCCTGGCGTCAGCGTCGTCCGTACCATCCAGGGCCGTTCCCGCACACGCTCCACCGCTGTTCCCCACCAGCACCGTATTGACAATAAAGGCGGTGCTGGTAGGTTCCGGTGGATCTGTTTCCGGGTCTTCCGGAACGTCCAGCTCCGCCTCGTCCAGGTAAAGCGCCAGGCCATCGTTAAAGGCAAGGGTCATGTTTTGCATGACCAGTTGATGCTTTGGCGCCACCAATTGAATCACGCCACCCACATTGTTAGTGATGGTGCCATTGGTCAGATCAACGGCCATCGTGTTGTCTTCATCGCCATCCAGATAGAACAGGCCGCCATCGGACTGGGACTCATTCCCTGTCATGTAAAACCGATGGCCGGTGATCTCACCGGCAAACTCGGCAGACGTGGCGATCACAGCTCCGTTGCCGCTGGCCACATTATCCTCGAAGAGAGCGCTTTCCGGGAAAACCAGGTTGGCGCCTTTATCAAGGTAGATCGCGCCGCCGTTGACTGCCTGGCCGCCGCGCAACTCCAGATTCTCCGAGAAGCCAAGACCACCATTGGCCAGAATCAATCCCCCGTTTCTGTCTGCCGGGTCGACTTCGTTATTGGCTGAGCCATCCTGCAAAACAAGATTGCCGAGAGTCAGGGAACCGCGATCCAGGCGGAACAAGCGGCTATTGCCGGCGGCAGAGATAACAGGCTTCTCTTTTTCTTCCGGCTCTTCAAAGGTGTCGAGAAACACATCGACCCTGATGTTGGGGGAAATGGCAGTGTCGTCCTCGGGATCAGTCACAGGCACCTTCTCCGGGTTCCCCTCACTATCAAGAACGACTTGCTCTATCTCTTCACAAACATCTCCCGGGGGACATTCAGGATCCGGAACCATGATTGTCTTATTAACAAACTTGATCTTACTGCCACCGATGGGAAGCTCACCTTCCGTAAGCAGGTAGGTTTTCCCTTCAAGCAGGCGAATAGTGTCATTACCCGTCCCCGCTTCACAGGCTCCAACCGGGGTCTGATAATTGATGGCATAGATAGCTTCACGCAGGCGGCACTGGGCGCCGCTGGTGGTGGGATTAACCTCATAGCGGTCTTGTTCAGGGGAGGCGTCACCGGGACGTTCATCAACCGTTACCGCCACATCATCCGTGGTCTCGATCTTGTAGACAGTGGCCTGGGAAGAGGCGGCCGCGAGAATAAGGGCGCAGCCAACAAGGGATTGCCAAAGCGCGATGTGGCGCATGTTGTGCTCCTGCAGGCTTTTTTGTGCCTGGCGTTATTGTTCTAATCTGGATCCAAAGTCCGGCGATACACGAACCACCGAAAACGTAACCTGATGTAAGCAAACATCAATATACCGGTTACTTGCGTATCAAACTGTTGCTTCTTCGTTAAGCGCCCCTTTTTACCACCCCAGCGCATCCTTGACAAAGGGAATAGTGACCGAGCGTTGTTGCGCGAGGGCCATCCGGTCAAGACGGTCAAGCAGCGCCATCAGCGCACCGGGGCTTCTTTCACTGCGCATGGCAATATAGTGAGCAACATCCTGCTCGATTCTCAGTCCACGGGCTCTGCCTCGCGCCTGCAACAGGGCCTGCAGGTCCTCATCAACCAAAGGGGACATTCTGTATACCGGGCCGGCGGCCAGCCGGGTGGCCAGATCCGGCAACAACAGGCCTGCGGCGGTCGGGGACGCATCAGCGGTTACCAGCAGGCGCCCTCCCCTCGCCATCAGACGGTTGTAGAGGTGAAACAGGGCTTCTTCCCAGGCCGCATCACCTGCAAAACGCTGGCAGTCATCCAGCGCCAACAGATCAAACTGTTCCATGGACTCCAGCACCGCCGGGACCAGTGGAAGCAGCTCGCTGGCAGGCAGCAGACAGGCATCCATCCCTTGCTGCTGGGCCAGGCGAACGGCCCCTTCCAGCAGATGACTTTTGCCCTGTTGTGCGCCCCCCCAGACAAAGGCCTGGCGGTCATCGCCCAGTACCACTTCACGGACACCGGCCAGCACAGCCCCATTGGGCCCGGGAAGGAAGTTCGACAAATCATTTCCCTCACGCAGTTGCAGCGCCAGGGGCAGCTGTGCGCTCATGAATCAGGAGCGCCAGCAGTAGCGCCACTGCGGCCCGGCGACCGCATCGTCCGGACAGGGGCGCAATTGACGGGACAGCTCCAGCAAACTGCGGAGTTGGGAATCGCTGGCACCGAAGTCCAGGCCGAAGGTCACACCCTGATCTGACACCTGCACCAGTGACACGGACCGCATGCCGCTCAGCCCGGCCAGAAAGCCCTGCAACTGATGCCAGTCTGCCAGCGCGTCCACCCGCTCAACCTCCAGCAGGGTAAGCCCCCGGGACGCACTGCTGGCCACCGAATAACGCTGGGCGAGCTGGTCAGTGACCGCATCCACCAGCGTCTTTACAGCCTCCCCGGCGGACGCGCTTTCCTCGCGGCCCTGATCCAGAGTCTTCTGGTCTTGCAGTACACGCCAGCTGACCTTGGTCGGCGAGCCTCGATACATCACGGCAGCGACCACCAGTTCATGGGGATAACGCTCGGAAGCGGCGAGTAACTGACCATCGAAACGGCCACGGATATCCGCCACGGTAACCGCACTACGGTCCTGGCTATCCCATTCCGGCACCACCAGGGACAACCCCCGCCGTCTGGCTTCGCCGATCAGTGCCTCGCGCAGGGCATGATCGCCGGCCACCAGTTCACCGCGCCCGGCGCCTTGATCCACCAGCCATATCAGCACCTGGGGACGCGGAAATCCCCAGACCGAAGCACCTTCCGAGGCCATGAAATCCATCAGCCCCCGGGTGTCATAGCGGACCACCAGGTTGTCGCCGTCATAATCGTAACGGGTCACCCAGCGATCCAGCTGGGCCAGTGCCTGCTCTGTCACTGGCTGATCAAGCACCTGCTGCTTGCCACTCAGCCGTACCAGCATATCCCTGAGCCCCTGCTGCAAGACCTGCTGGCGCTCGCTGTCGCCACGGCCATCCACGGACTGCACAACCGTATTCAGGGATTCTGCCCGGGCCACCAGACACAATCCCAACAACAATGCCACGATTCCAAGAAAACGCATGACCGCCCATTCCAACCTGAAAATTCAAGCGCGCTATTATCACTTATTCCCTCCCACCACGCGAACCGGATTTTCAGGTGAAGACAGCGGTGGAAAGATGGGTCCCCCGCCCTTAAAATACGCGCCTTCACCAATCCGGAGCCCCCCATGACCGATCAGAAACGGCCGCTGACCTACCGTGACGCCGGCGTCGATATCGACGCTGGTAACGAGCTGGTAAAACGTATTGCCCCTGTGGCCAAACGCACCCGTCGTCCCGAGGTGCTGGGCGGTCTGGGTGGCTTCGGCGCCCTTTGCGAGCTGCCCAGCCGCTACAAGAACCCGGTGTTGGTGGCCGGAACCGACGGGGTCGGTACCAAGCTGCGCCTGGCCATTGATACCGGTCGCCATGACAAGGTGGGCATCGATCTGGTGGCCATGTGCGTCAACGATCTGATCGTCGGCGGCGCCGAGCCACTGTTTTTCCTCGACTACTACGCCACCGGCAAACTGGATGTGGACACCGCCACCAGCGTGGTGACCGGCATCGGCGAAGGCTGTGAAATGGCCGGGTGCGCCCTGATTGGTGGCGAAACCGCGGAAATGCCCGGCATGTATGAAGGTGAAGATTACGATTTGGCCGGCTTCTGCGTGGGCGTGGTGGAAAAGGACGGTGTGCTGGACGGCAGCAAGGTACAAGCTGGCGACAAGCTCATTGGCCTGGCCTCCTCCGGCCCCCACTCCAATGGCTACTCATTGATCCGCCGCATCATGGCCCAGTCCGACATCAATATTGACCTGGACGGCCAACCCCTGATGGAGCACCTGCTGGCCCCCACGCGCATCTATGTAAAGCCCTTGCTGAAACTGCTGGAGCAGGTACCGGTCCACGCCCTTGCCCATATTACCGGCGGCGGTCTGCCGGAAAACCTGCCCCGGGTCATGCCGGAGAATACCCGTGCGGTCATTGATACCCGTAGCTGGGAATTCCCAGCCGTCTTCCAGTGGCTGCAACAGGAAGGCCAGGTACCCGCTTTCGAGATGTACCGTACCTTCAACTGTGGTGTGGGCATGGTCATTGCCGTCCCCGCAGACCAGGTGGATGCCACCCTGGCGCTCATGGAAGCCGAAAGCGAAGTGGCCTTCCTGATGGGAGAAATACAGGCCGGTGAAGGGGAACCGGAAGTGGTACTGGAAGGCCTGGCAGAGTGACGCACCGCCTTGCTGTCCTGATCAGCGGCTCCGGCACCAATCTGCAGGCCATTATGGCGGCCATCGATAGTGGCCGCCTGAATGCGGAAATCGCCGTGGTGCTGTCCAACCGTGCCGATGCCGGCGGCCTGAGCCGTGCCCGGCATGCCGGCATTGCCACCGAAGTCCTGGACCACCGCCAGTACGACAGCCGGGAAGCCTTTGACCAGGCCATGATAACGGCCCTGGATCATTATCAGCCCGGCACGGTGGTACTGGCCGGGTTCATGCGCATTCTCTCGCCCCTGTTTGTGCGCCACTATGCTGGACAGCTGATAAACATCCATCCTTCCCTGTTGCCCAAATATCGCGGGCTACATACCCATGCCCGCGCTCTGGAAGCCGGCGATTCACAACATGGCTGCTCTATCCATTTCGTGACCGAAGAGCTGGATGGTGGCCCACTGATCGCCCAGGCTCCCCTGGACGTCCTTGCGAACGATACCGTTGATTCCTTGTCCAAACGCGTACAACAACGCGAACACCTGCTTTATCCTCTGGTGTTGCAATGGCGCGCCGAACAGCGCCTGGAACTGGATCACGACGGAGTCAAGCTGGATGGCAAACCCCTCCCTGAACAGGGTTATCAACTGGTCTAGCAGCCTTCTGCTGATGCTGACCCTGGTGGCGCCGGCCAGCCACGCCGGACCGCCGGTGGCCCCCTTCACGCTGGATTACCATCTCAAAAGCGAGGGCATTCCCTTTACGGTCACCGCTACCCGCACGCTCAAGCCGGTAAAAAACGGCCTGTGGGAAATGCAGGTCCAAGCCAAGAACTGGCTGGGCGAAATCCGTGAAATCACCCTGTTTGACTGGCAGCAGTGCATTCCCGAGAGCACCTACTACGGCTACTATCGGCGCGGGTTGGGCCGGGTGAAGGAAGCCAAGCTGCATCTGGACCGGGAAGCCGGTGTCGCCGCCAGCGAACGCACCGACAAACCCACGCGAAGCTATCCGATCACCGATGAAGCGACAGACGAGCTGTCTGTCTCCCTGGCCTTGCAGTGCTCCCTGCAAGCAGGGCAACAGGATATCAAGTTACAGGTGGCTGACGAGCGCTCCCTGGAAACCCACCGTTACCGGGTAGTCGGCGAAGAATCCCTGGAGATTGACGGCCAGCGGATTGAAACCGTAAAAGTACAACGCCAGCGGGGCGCCAACAGCAAACGACAGACCTATATGTGGTTTGCGCCACAGCATGATTACCTGCTTGTGCAACTCTTGCAGGAAAACAGTGATGGCGACCACGTGATGACACTGCAATCTATGGAAGGATTATAACGGTGCAACGGATATTACTTGCCCTGCTATTGATAACCAGCAGCCTTGCCTCCGCCGAACCACTGGCGCCCTTCGCCGCTGAATTCCGCATTTATGTGAATAAACTGCCCACCCCCGTCAAGGCCGATCTGGTCCTGGAGCCTGCCGAGGGCAAAGACTATTACCGCATGCTGCTCAAGGCCAAGTCGTTCCTGCTCACCAACACGGAAGAGAGCTATTTCCATTGGCGCGACTGCCAGCCCCGGACCACCCACTATGTGCACGAGTTCAAGGGCTTCGGCCAGCACCGCTACCATCACATGGATTTTCAGTGGGACCCGCCCATGGTCCACAACGAGTCGGAAGACGATCAGGAAAGCCTGGAAATCCCGGAGAACACCCTGGATGAGCTGACCATTCTGCTCCGCGGGCGCTGCGTGTTTGCCACCGGTGACAAGGCCTACAAGGTCACCAGTGCCTACGGCGATAAACTCCGTACCCACCATTTCGAAATCATCGACCGGGAAGAAATCGACACCCCACTGGGCAAGATCGATACCCTGCTGGTGGAGAAAAAGCGTGAGGGAGACAGCAAGGAAAAGCGTCGCACCCTGTTCTGGGTAGCGCCAAGCCTGGATTACATGGTGGTGAAAGCCAGGCACATTGAAAGCACCCTGCTCAAGGCGGAACTGATCATGATTGATTACGCCGGCCCGGATCAAGTCAGCGGATAACGCCTGTTCGGGAGCGTCGCTGGCGACGCTCCCATGGCAAGCTCAGCCGGCTGCCTTTACGCCCGCGGCAGGGTCACACCGCGCTGCCCCTGATATTTCCCGCCCCGGTCCATGTAGGACGTTTCGCACATCTCATCGGACTCGAAAAACAGCATCTGTGCCACCCCTTCATGGGCATAGATCTTCGCCGGCAAGGTAGTGGTATTGGAAAATTCCAGCGTCACATGCCCTTCCCACTCCGGCTCCAGCGGCGTCACATTGACGATAATGCCGCAACGCGCATAGGTAGACTTGCCCAGGCAGATGGTCAGCACATTGCGGGGAATGCGGAAGTACTCCACCGTGCGGGCCAGTGCAAAGGAATTGGGCGGGATGATGCAGTAATCGCCCTTGATATCCACAAAGCTGCGCTCGTCGAAGGCCTTGGGGTCCACCGTGGCGGAGTGAATATTGGTGAACACCTTGAACTCATCCGCGCAGCGCACATCGTAGCCATAGCTGGACACGCCGTAGGAAATCATTTTTTCGCCATTCTCGTCGGCACGAATCTGGCCGGCCTGGAAGGGCTCGATCATGCCTTTTTCGGCGGCCATACGGGTAATCCAGCGATCCGATTTAATCGTCATTATTGCGCCTCAATGTTCCGGGGTAATTGGCGTTCAAGCGGCCAATGGTAGCAGCATGAAACGCCGCACGCAGCAGGCCAAGTTCACGGCCTTTCTCAATGCTGTGTCACTTTGGGAAATGACCGCTTGCCGGCTTCCGTCAATGACAGCCTGGCCGCGAGACGGCGGGCGGCCTGCCGGTACAGCCCGGCCTCCTCGCTGTCCGGGCAGGCCGCCACCACCGGTTGGCCGCTATCAGCCTGTTCGCGGATCCGCAGTGACAACGGCAGGGCCGCCAGCACGTCAGTGTGATACTCCCGGGCCATCCTTTCACCGCCGCCCTGGCCGAACACATGCTCTTGATGGCCGCACTGGCTGCAAATGTGCACCGCCATATTTTCCACAATGCCCAATACCCGGATATCCACCTTGCGAAACATCTCCACCCCCTTGATGGCATCCAACAGGGCAATATCCTGGGGCGTGGTGATCACAACCGCACCGGCGACGGGAATTTTCTGGGCCAGCGTCAGCTGGATATCGCCAGTGCCCGGGGGCAGATCCACCAACAGATAATCCAGCTCATGCCAGCGGGTCTGCTCCATCATTTGTACCAGCGCGCCACTGGCTTTCGGCCCCCGCCAGACCACCGGGGTCTGCTTGGTGGTCAGGTACCCCATGGACATGGTCTGCAACCCATAGGCCTCCACCGGCACGAAGTACTTGCCTTCAAGAACCTCTGGACGAGTGCCGTCCGGCAAGCCCAGCATCAACGGCTGGCTGGGGCCAAACACATCCGCATCCAGCAGCCCCACCCGGGCGCCCTCCGCCTGCAGCGCCAACGCCAGATTCACCGCCGTTGTGGATTTCCCCACCCCGCCTTTACCGGAAGCGATGGCAATCACATTGGCGACCTGGTCCAGCGCCGGCAGGCTGCTCTGGGCCCGATGCGGAATGATCTTCGCCGTCAGGGTCAACGCCAGCTCGCGGCCTTCCAGCACCGGCTCCAGATACTCCCGAATCTGCGCTATCCATTGCTCACGGATACCGTCAATCGGAAATCCCAGAACGATTCGGGCGTGGACGGTGCGGTCATCCACCGCCAGTGATTCAATGGCATTCACCGATGCCAGGCTGACGCCCAGATCCTCGGGAATAAATTCGCCCAATTGCTGTCGAATGCGTTGCTCGGCTGAACTCATGATGGCCTCCGTTTCGCGAGCTGCGATGATAGGGGCTAAGCCGGGAACAACCAAGTCACCCCATGGATGTTATCCGTTGAGCGCCAAATCATGGACGCCCTCACACAAACACAAACCTTGGGGTGGTTATCCCGTGATAAATACGCAAAATAGAATCCTGCCGATTGGACGGCAGTACAAGGAGAGTCCATGAAACGCATCACCGCCGCATCCCTGATCGCCCTGGGAGCGTTGACCCTTACCGCCTGTAGCGATACACACCAGATGCTCAGCACCGGACCCGACAGTATTACGGTTTCCGGCAATGGCGAAATCGCTGCCCAGCCGGATATTTTTCGGGTGGCCGCGACGGCCCGCGAGCAAGGCGATGATATTGCCGCCATGAAGTCCCGCGTTGATGACGCGGTGGCCGACATGCTTGACCTGGCCGATGACCTGGACATCGAAGAGAAACAGGTCCGCGCCAGTGACCTGCACGTCCAGCCACAATGGCAGTACCAGCCTGAACGCAAACTCATCGGCCATGAAGTCAGCCGTGACGTGATCTTCCGTGCCAACGGTCTGGACACCTACACACGGTTGCTGGAAGGCCTGGCCAAACAAGGCGTACGCGACATTCGTCCTGCTGGCACCGAGGTCAGTAATGCTGACGAGCTCGCCAACCGGGCCCTGGAAAAAGCCGTGGCCGACGCCCGCCAGCGCGCCCGCATCATCGCTGAGGCCGCTGACCGGGAACTGGGCAAGGCCATCCAGATCCATGCGCAGGACGTGCAATCTCCGCAGCCGGTGATCATGATGGCTCGCAGCAAGGAAAGCGGAAACGCCGACAGCTATCGCCCCGGTGAAACCGACATCACCGCCCGGGTACAGATCACCTTCGAACTGGATTGATGGATAACCTGGGTCAAATCTGCAGCGCGGCGCTGCAGCAATATCTCTCCCACGGTGAGGCCCGGGGGCTGGATATTGCTGCGGCACTGGATGCTGCCAACCTGGATGCGGAACGGATCCGCCAGCCGGATGCCCGCATACCCGGTGTCAGCTTCCAGACCTTGCTGCACACACTGATTGACCAGGCCAGAGACCCCCTGTTCGGGCTGCACACTTCCGAGTTCGTGCAACCCGGCTCCTATAACGTGATGGGCTACATTGCCATGAGCGCCAGCACGTTGCAGGAGGCCTTGTCCAAGGTCAGTCTCTACGAAAAGCTGGTAGGCGACATGGGCACCACCGACACGCAAGTCACCGATAATCAGGCGGCCATCCGTTGGCAATGCCGCTACGTCCAGCAACCCGCACGCCAGCACCTGATCGACAATGTGCTGGGGTCCTGGGTCCGCTATGCCCGCTGGCTGACCGGAAATGAAAAACTGGCCCCGGCCCAGGTCTGGCTGGAACATCCCCGACCCAGAGCGGCGCTGGTGGAGGAATACCAGCGAGTGTTTCTCTGCGAGGTGCGGTTTGCCCAGCCCTGCTCGGCCCTGATCGGCCCACCGGACCTGCTGCAACAACCCATCCGTCAACCGGACCCACTATTGCTGTCTACCCTGGAAGCCCACGCGATCCAGCAACTCAACCAGCTGGGCGTGGAAACCAGCCTGGGCCAGCGGGTCAAGCAGTGCATCCAGGATGCCATTGGCCATTCCCTGCCCCGCAAGGAAACCATCGCCGAACGACTTGGCATGAATGTTCGCACGCTCCACCGTCGCCTGGCCGATGAAGGCCACAACTGGCAAAAACTGCTGGATGAGGTGCGCCTGCACCGGGCCCGGCAACTGCTTTGCCAGAGCCCGGCTCCCCAGGCAGAGATTGCCGAAGCCCTGGGCTACTCGGATATCCGCTCTTTCCAGCGCAGCTTCAAGCGACATACCGGCATCACCCCGGGTCAGTTCCGCACCCGGCACAAGTCCGATTTGTAAGAGATAGCTTACAAAATTTATCGGCTTTCTCTTATGCGCATTGGATCATAATCCCGTTCGGTATCTACCCCACCGCCACCGGTCGTTATCGCTTTGCCCGTGCCTCCACGGTTTGACTACAACAGTCCCCAAGGGATCGCGACGTTCCCCCAAACCACCGAGCCCATCGGTTTCAGGAACCTCTACAGGGACGTACCATGAACCGCAAAATCTCCGTCAGTGGCCTGACTCATGACTCTGCCAGCGCCTTTGTCTCCATGATGGGCATCATCAATGGTCGTTGCAGCGTTATTTGGGAAAATGCCGACCCCGGACAAGCCGACGTATTATTGGTCGCCGCCAGTGAGGCACGTCATCTTCCCGCCGGCAAAGGGGACAAACCCTGCATCGTGGTATACCCCAGCTCCCAGAACCGACCCAATGCCCCCTTCACCCTGTCCCATCCATTCCGTGCCATGAACATGATCCGGGTTCTGGAAGACGTGGCCCGGGCCTTACCCGGCTGACCGGCCTGCCCCCCATCAGCTTGCGCTGATCGCCTGATAGGCAATTCTGCCCATATAAACGCGGCCTTTTCTTTTCGGCCGCGTTCTTTTTGTCCTACAAAGCCTTAAACCCGGCCTCCAGTCATGGCTATACTGACATCAGCCAATGACAATAATGAGCGGAGACCTGCATGAAAGGCACTCTCAAGCAACTGGACCGGGCCATCGAGCGCGCAGAAACCTACGAAGAATGGTACGAAGCCAGCCGCGAACACGACCGTCTTTCCGGTGCGGATGAATGGAAGGAAATCGATCGCTCGCCCCATTACGACTATGAGCTGATCCGTAATCGCCTGTGGCAGATTCGTCAGGCCCGTGAACGCCATGACGTGAACAAGCTGGTGTTCCATTTACACGAAGGCCTGCACGGCAACCTGGGCAATATCTCCAACCCGCGCCTTTATCAGCAGACCCGGGTAGGCACCAAGCGTCTGATCGAGAATTATCTCGAAGAAGTCACCATCGCCCTGAATTACCTGTGTGATACCAACTTCAAGGAATTCGGGCTCAAGGAAAAACTGGATTTCTTCGAAACCACCGGCCAGGCCTTTGGCCAGAGCTGCCTGATGCTGTCCGGTGGCGCCGCCCTGGGACTGTTCCATATCGGCGTGGCCCGTTGTCTTTGGGAGCAAGGCCTACTGCCTTCCGTGATCTCCGGCTCCAGTGCCGGCAGCATCATTGCGTCCGTTGTGGGGACCCACAACGATGAAGAGCTGAAGCTCAAGCTGGAACCGGAAAACATTTATCTGGAAGCCTTCAAGGTGCTGGGCTGGAAGGGCATCGTGCGCGGCACGCCAGTACTGGACGGCGACCACCTGGAAGCCTGCCTGGAAGAGAACATCCTCGACATGACCTTCGAGGAGGCCTACCGCCACACCGGTCGTGAAATCAACATCACCGTCAGCCCCTACGACCGCAATCAGCACGCCCGTCTGCTTAATTGGCGTACCTCGCCCAATGTGCTGATCCGCAAGGCGTCCCTGGCGTCCTGCGCGATTCCCGGCATCTACCCGCCGGTCTCCCTGTGGGCCAAGAATATCGATGGCGAGCGGGTGCCCTATATCCCCGGCCGCAAGTTCGTGGATGGCTCCATCGTCGACGACCTGCCCATCCGCCGCCTGTCACGACTGTATGGCGTCAACCACTCCATTGTCAGCCAGACCAACCCCCATGTGGTGCCCTTCCTGTCCCGTAACGAGAACACCGACAGTTCCCTGAGCACCCTGGCAGACTGGGGCCTGAAAAACGTGTCCATGAACCTGCGCTATGCTTTACAACTGATGCAGCGCCGGGTGGAGTCCAACGACGTGGGCCTGATGTTCGACAAGGCCAAAAGCATGGTCACCCAGAAATACATCGGCGATATCAACATGATCCCGCCGCGCCAGCCCATGAACGCCCTGAGAGTCTTGAGCAACCCGACCCTGCAGGATGTACGCAACTACATCCGCAAGGGGGAAAAGGCGACCTGGCCCAAGCTCGATATGGTGGCCAACACTACCGCCATCAGTCGCACCTTCCGCGACTGCCGCGCCCGTCTGGACCGTATCGAGGAACGCATGCTCGATCAGGTACCGATGACCGCCGTCTGACAGGCGTCATTCTCTGCCCCGCCGCCCGGGTTAACGGGCCCGGGGCAGATCGTTCCAGCGGGTAGTATAGGCCGGTGACAAATGCGCCCGACGCATGGCCCAGACACAGCGCGCCGCCTGATTGACCCCTCTCCCTGCCAACCAGACTTTGCCCTTGCCGCTCCGGTTGATGGTATCCATCACCGCCATCAACGCCTTCCCTTTCTCTGCGTTGTCATCTTCGCGAAACAGGGTGACCTGCTCACGCCCCGCCGGGCCCAGATCCGTCAGCATGACTCCCGCCTTGCCATAGCGGTAACCGGCCTGCCACAGGGCTGACACCATTTCCATGGCATGGCGAACCATCACCCGGGTGTCTGTCGTGGCCGGCGACAGGGTCGCCCGGGCGGAATGGGGAAATAACTGCTGTGGTTTGCCCACCGGAGCCGTGCGCAGATACACACTGATCGCACCGGCACTGAGTCCTTCGGCACGCATGCTTTCCGCGGCCCGGGCGGTAAAATCACTGACCGCCTGACGCACGGCCACCAGCGAGGCCACCGGCTCCCCGAAAGAACGGGAATGGATGATCTGCTGACGGGGTTCCAGGCGGGTTTCCAGGGGCAGGCAGCTTTCTCCATTCAATTCCCGCACCACCCGTTCCTGCACCACGGAAAAGCGCTTGCGGATCAGGCGGTAATCGGTCTGCGCCAGGTCCAGCGCAGTCTCAATCTCCATATCATTGAGACGCCGCCCCAGACGTCGGCCGATCCCCCACACCGCCGATACCGGCGTACGTGCCAGCAGCCGTTGACGCCTCTGCGGATCCGTCAGTACCAGCACGCCCCCCGTTTGCGGATACCTCTTGGCCGCATGGTTGGCCAGCTTGGCCAGGGTCTTGGTCGGCGCCACCCCCACACATACGGGGACCCCCACCCACTTGCCAACCCGCTCGCGTAAGGCCTGCCCCAGTGGCTGAAGCTCCTCGGGTCGCATCAGAGACAGATCCAGAAACGCCTCATCAATGGAATACACCTCCACAGCGGGTACCAGCGTCGCCAGCGACGCCATGACCCGCCGGGAGATATCGCCGTACAGTCCATAGTTGGAGGAAAACACCGCGACCTGATGCTTGCGGATCAGATCCCGCGCCTCGAACAGGGGCATCCCGGTTCTCACCCCCAGTGCCTTGGCCTCGGCGGATCCCGCCACGATGCAGCCATCGTTGTTGGATAGCACCACCACCGGGCGCCCCCGCAGGTCCGGGCGAAAAATACGCTCACAGGAAGCATAGAAGCTGTTGCAGTCCACCAGCGCAAACATGGCAGTCATCGTCCGGAGCGGGCCACTGGCCGGTGCGCATGGAGCGAGAATGTCACCACCCCGAACAGCTCCCACTCCTGATCGGCCAGCGGTATCGGCGCATAGCAGGGGTTGCGAGGCATCAATACGGGCTGCGGTCGCAACCGCAATTCCTTCACGGTGAATTCCCCGTTCAGCGACGCCACCACCACATCCCCGTGGGCCGGCTCCAGAGAGCGGTCCACCACCAGAATGTCATCCGCAAAAATGCCGGCGTCGCGCATGGAATCCCCCTCCACACGAAGCAAGAAGGTGGCTTCCTGCTGGCCGATGCACAGCTGGTTCAGATCCAGCGGCGCCTCCAGATATCCCTGGGCAGGAGACGGGAACCCGGCGGCAACACGTTCGGTAAAAAAAGGCAACGCAGTCATGGGACACCACAGGAAAACAGCGATAGCACCATGCTATCAAATACTGTCTTTATGTACAGTTATATAGTGCACCCGTATTTCCGGATACCCCCTTGACTGAACACACAGGAAAACAACAAAACGCAAAGAAAGGCATATCCACACCATCACCATGGCTGCCTTAGGGTTGGCATTAAGAATCCATGATCAGGATGCAGTCATATGCTTGAAGGGAACCCGGGCTGGATGTCCGACTTTCTGGAAGAAATGGGACTGCCGGCCAACGCCGTTTTTCAGGGCTATGTGCTCTATCATCGGGAAAATGACAGCTTTGTCGCCGACGCCCCTGCCCCATCCTTGACTCACTATGTGAAGCCATGCGCCTGGGCGCGCCGCTACCCCTACATCATGCTGGCGCGGGACGCCGCTCAGGACCTGGAAGAAGGGATGCAGGTACAGGTACTGTTCCGGCTTGGCGGGAAATTTCTGGCTTATCCGATCTGACAAACACCGATATCCCCATAAGCAAAAAGCCACCCGCTGGGTGGCTTTTCAATATGGAGCGGGTGAAGAGAATCGAACTCTCGTATGCAGCTTGGGAAGCTGCCGTTCTACCATTGAACTACACCCGCTTTGACAACCGGCAATATAGTCAAAAGGATGTGTCTTTGCCAGTGCTGATGTGGGCAAATACGTCATAATAGAAAGGTTGGGCTACACTGCATTAACCGCTTCTGAATCATGCATTGCATACTCAGGGGCCCCGTAACGATGAGAATGAAAAGAGGAGCATGGCCATGCCAATGGCATTTGTGAGTGGGGCCCGGGGCTTTCTCGGTGGGCATATCGTCGATCAGTTGCTGGCCAGGGGCTGGGAAGTTACCGCCGTGATCCGACCCTACAGTGATGCGGCAGCACTCCAGGCCAAGGGCGTTCAGGTGGTACAGGCTCCGCTGGACAATGCCACCGAGCTGGCCCTGGTGATGCCGGCAGCCCCGGACGCGGTGTTTCATGTGGCCGGTAATACCAGTTTGTGGCGACGCGGCAACGAGCAGCAGTACCGGGATAACGTCCTGGGGACCCGGGCCATGGTCAGCGCGGCGCTGAAAAATGTGGCGGGCCGCTTCGTGCATACCTCCTCGATTTCTGCCTGGGGTATCCAGGACACCCCCATCAATGAACAGACACCCTCCAATGCCGCCAACGACTGGATCGGCTATAACCGCAGCAAGTATCTGGCCGAACAAGAGGTGGAAAACGGTATCCGCCAGGGGCTGGACGCCGTCATCCTGAATCCCTGCGGGATTATCGGCGCCGGCGACACCCATAACTGGTCGCAGATGATCAAACTGATTCAGGACGGCAAGCTGCCGGGGGTGCCACCGGGCGGGGGCAATTTCTGCGCCGTTGAAGAGGTGGCCAACGCGCACCTGGCGGCGCTGGAACGGGGCCAATGCGGTGAGCGCTATATCCTGGCCGGAGTGGAAGCCAGCTTTCTGGAACTGGTGCAGACCATTGCCGGGCAACTGGGCAAAAAAGCCCCGACCCGCACCGTGCCTCCGGCAGTATTGAAACTGGCCGGACAGCTATACCCCATTGGCAGCCTGTTTACCGGCAATGAACCCCGTCTGACACCGGAAAAGGTGGCGCTGGTAACCAGCCGGGTGCATGCCGACGGCAGTAAAGCCGTCCAGGAATTAGGCTTTAACGATCAGGTGCCACTGGCCACCATGATCGCAAACTGTATTCGCTGGATGAGGCAGGAGAAACGCCTGTAGTCACTATGCTCTCATGGCGAACCTGTTTGCCTGTGTGGGCGGTTCGCCATGCAAGCATGGCTCCTACAGAAAAACCGTTACGGGAAAAAGCATCAGGGCAGCAATGCCCTGTTCTGATTCATACCACCGCCCGATATACCCGAAAACGCGTAGTCTCCCCGGCCACCTGCACATGGGAAAAGGCCTCATCCAGCCACTGGGCGTAGGGTAACTCGCGGTTTGCCACCAGCCACATTTCTCCCTCCTTGTTCAGGTAAGCCGGTGCCTCGGCGATCAACCGGCGAGTGATATCCGTGGTGCGCTGACGACGGTCATGAAAGGGAGGGTTGGTGACAATCATGTCCACCCGACCGGAGATCGGAGAAAACAGATCGCCGCCAATCACTCGCCCCTGCAAACCATTACGGGCCAGGCTGGCGGTGGTCGCCGCCACCGCACAGGCACTCACATCCACCGCCTGCACCTTCCATCCCTGGCTGGCCAGGCTGGCACTGATCACTCCTGCGCCGCAGCCCATATCGATCATGCTTCCCGGGCCAGGCAAGCGATGCGCGGCCATCAACTCCAGCAATAGCCGGGTCCCCTCGTCCAGGCGGCCATGACTGAACACGCCCGGATAGCTGACGATCTCCAGATCCCCAACCGGTATCGCCTGCCCCCAGGCCGCCAGCGTCTGTGTTTCCCCGGGCTGTAATTGGCCACTATACAACTTGCAGTGGCGCGCACTATCCACCAATACCGCATCATCCACATGTGACTGCATGTGTTTCAGGGCGCCACGGATGCCTCCCTTGGCCGGTCCGATCAGCCATAACTCCACCGGCTGACTGATTTCACCGGCCAGCCAGTTAAGCAGAAACCGTAAACGCTCAATGGATTTGGGCAAGGGAAGAACCAGCAGATCCACCTCGGGGGGGACCGTGGGTGCCGCTGCCCACTGCTGGGCACCTACGGTGAAATCATCCGCATGCAAATGCACCTGGGCATCCGCATCCAGGTTTTTCAGTGCCGGGTCATCCGCATCCACCACCAATACCTGACGGCCCGACAGGGCCCCTGCCTGGCGCAATAATAACTGTGTCGTATTTTCCATAGCAGCGAGCTCGAACCGGTGGAATAAAGTGCGGCGCAGTATAGAGCAGCACGCCTTTTCATGTCAGTCGCAACGGGCTCTCACCCTTTGGTATTAGGCTTCAAGTTTTACACATTCTCCACGCCAACGAACCGGCCACACCGGTAGAATCACTGAATCAACCCGACGATGTGGAGACTTAAATGGTAAGCGCAGGACCCTGCATTCGCGCTGTTGCCTATTTTCGCGCTGTGGCACTGTTTAGTTGTTGTCTGTTTTCTTCGTTGGTGGCCGCCGCTACGGATAGCGGCGCTTTCCGCCAGGCACTGGACGCAGCACGCAATGATGACTGGAATACCCTGACCCGGATGGAAAAACAGCTGGGAGACGATCATCCTCTGCAAGCCTATCTGGATTTCCATCGGCTGCGGGCGGCATTGCCGGACCTGGCCCCGGACAGGATCAACGACTACGCTCGGCGCTACCCGGATTCGCCCCTGCCTAACGATATTCGTCAGCTGGCTACCGTGGCCTATGGCAAGGCGAAAAAGTGGGACGCCCTGCTGGCTGTCATCAGCGATGCCCCCTCTGCCACTGCCCGCCAGTGCTACTACTACCAGGCCAAACTGGCCAATGGGGACGACACCGCCCTGCAAGCTGCTGCCCAAATCTGGGCCAGTGGACAATCTCGCCCCAATCAGTGTGACCCCCTGTTTGATCAGGCTCAGGCACAGGGTGTGATTGACGATGCCGCTATCTGGGAGAGGCAGCTGCTGGCCTTCAAGGCCAACAGCCGTGGCCTGATCCGCTACCTGGCACAGAAACTCGAGGACACCGATTATGAAACGGCCAGTGACTGGCTGGAAACGCTCTATCGTGATCCCGACAAGGTGGACAACCTGCCCACCGCCATCAAGCCGGAACAACGCCAGCAACTGCTGGCCGCAGCCCTTCACCGGTGGGCTTACAAGGACACGGTAGCCGCTCGCCAGTGGTTCGATGAGCACAGCCGTCGTCACGGTCTTCGCGATGACACCATCCGGGCAGAAGCCGGTCGACGCATTGCCTGGTATTCCACCATCCGGGGCATTGAAGAAAATCGCCAATGGCTGGACAACTGGCTGGTGGCCAACCCGGATGGGGAGCTGCTGGACCAACGCGCCCGGCGTACCATCATTGAACAGGACTGGAGTAGCGCGGAGCAGTGGATTAGCCGTTTGCCAGAAAACGAACAGCAGGACTCACGCTGGCTCTACTGGCGTGCCCGAGCCCTGGAAGAACTGGACCAATCCGATCGGGCCCGGGCCCTCTACCAGCAAGCGGCCAGACAGAGAAACTTTTTTGCCTTTATGGCCGCCGACCGGCTTGGCGAGCCCTACCATTTCTCCAATGCCAGGGTTGCGTCCTCCGACGATTTCACGCCTCCTCCCGCCATCACCAGAGTGAAACAGCTGCGGGAACTGGGCGAGGATCATGCGGCCCGTCAGGAGTGGCTGTGGCTGATGTGGCACAACGATGATGCCAAGGTTCGCCAGCTTGCCCAGCATGCACTGGAACAACACTGGTATGACCTGGCGGTACAGGCATCCATCCAGGCCAAGGCCTGGGATGTGCTGGCCTGGCGTTTCCCGCCGGCATTCCAGAACGATTTTGAACGGATGGCGGCGGCCCATGACCTGGACCCCTGGCTGGCCATGGCAGTGGCGCGACGGGAAAGTGCCTTCAATCCCCAGGCTCGCTCCCCGGTAGGGGCCATGGGCCTGATGCAATTGATGCCAGCCACCGCTCGCAAGGTTGCCAAGGACGCCAATCTGGGACGGCCCACCAACCAGACCCTGCAGAACCCTGATCTGAATATCCAGCTCGGCAGCCGTTACCTGGCAGAGTTGCTGGACGAATTCAACGGCAACCGGGTGCTGGCCCTGGCGGCTTACAATGCCGGTCCGCATCGGGTGAATAACTGGCTGGGAGAGGAAGACGATGCCGTGCCCGCGGATGTCTGGATCGAATCCATCCCGTTTCGGGAAACCCGGGATTATGTCCAGGCTGTACTCACCTACCGGGCATTGTTTGTAGGGCTGCACGACAACCAGGCACGCACCTCACAACTGCTCACCGAAAAGGAAAGCCAGGTTCTGTATTCCGTCTCGATGCTGGATTGAGCGTGATTTGACGGAGGGGCGCTCCGCTCTTTGCGCCCGGACATAAGCCGAACAAAGCAAGGTTCGTTGCGAGTTACGAGAAGCGAGAAGCGAAAGGCAAAAACGGGAATTCCGATTCGGTTTCCGTTACTCGCTACTCGTCACTCGCTCTGCCTCTTCTCCCTCAGTCCAGCTGCCGGATGTGGTAATCCAGCCGGGCTCGGGCATCGCGGGTGGACAGCAGCGGGGTCGCCTCCACCCGCCGGCGCAGGTGGATGCTGCGAGCCGGTTCCCGGGTGAAGGCAATGATCGCGTTGTGACAGTCACTGCATGACAACCGGAAACGGCTGGCATAGCCGACCATGGCCTCATCGGTGGCCGCCGGGCTTTCCCGGTATTCCTTCCAGTCACCAAAGTTCATCACCAGGGTACCGCCGGGTGCCAGATTGTCTGCCAGACACTCTAGCCACGGCCTGTCTGCTGCCACCGCGCGGCTGACCTGCTCATTACTGGGGGCAAACAGGTCTTCGATAATCAGGTCGAACGGTTCTCCCTGATAGGCTCGCAACCAGGCCTGGGCATCCCCCTCATGGGTATCCACGCTGAACGCCGCCATGCCAAACACCTCCCGCGCCACTTGCAAATGGGCAGGGTCCAGCTCTACGGCAACCAGCGTCTCCGGGTTCAACAAACGTCGAATCGGCGGGATCAGTGATCCCCCGCCCAGCCCCAGTACCAGCACCCGGCGAAACCGGGAAGGCTCATGCAGCAGAGCCGGCAGCCAGAGCAGATCCCAGACACTGCCAGTGAGCAGGCGCTTGGGATGAAACTCGGAATGCTGAACGCCATTGGCATACAGCCGCAGGGTCCGGCCTGCTCGACGCACTTCGTAATGCACACCTTGCAGGTCGGTTTTCCAGATCAACGCCACACTTATTTTTCCAGAGTCAGGGTCAGGCCAGCCACATTGCCATCGACGGTGGTTTCGTTCAGGAACACCCGGTTCTGATCAATTCCCAGGGTTTGTACCAAGGCCGCTTTGGCATTTTCACCCCGCAGACGTGCCAGTTCGGTGAGTTGCGCCCGTTCCAGCGCCCGGGCGTCGGCTGCCAGCATGGATTCCCAGGCAGCCCTGGCCAGAATCGTTTCCCGCTGTTCATCGTCTTCGGGTAGCGGGTCGCTGACCAGACTCTCCACGTCACGGTCGGTGCTGGACTCATAGCGCCGAATCAATTTGCGGCGCCACTTCTTCTCCAGCAAGGCGTCATCGATACCCAACCAGTCCTCATCAGCCACATCCCGTCCAATGGCCTGCGCTGCCAGCGCAGTACGGTCCGCTTCATTGGTCGTGCCGACCAGCCCCACCCTGAGCTGCGGGCGCTCATTGAGCACTTTGGCAAGCGCATCCAGGGCTGAGGCTGTGTCCGACTGGATCTCGGCATCCCCTGCCGAAAAGGCAATGGTCTCAAGATTTTTGCCACCGGCCAGCGCTGACAGCACGGAGAACGGTGCCGTGGCTGCCTTCACCACGATATTGCTCAAGACCTTGAGCACCATGCCGCCCACGCTGAAACTGGGATCATCCAGATTGCCGGCCATGGTAACGGGCAGGGTAATTTCGCCGGACCGGTTTCGCAGGACGGAAAGCCCCAGTTTAACGGGAGCTTTCACCGCCTGTTCGCTGGGGACCTGTTCACCCAGATAGAACTCATTGGCACGAATATTGGTATCACTACTGAGCTGATTTTTTTCGATGGAGACTCCCGTGGTGACACCCAGCTGGCCTTTTTCCACCTTGTAGCCCAGGTATTGACCGGTGTAGGGAGTCAATCCGGTCATTTCATAGTTCTGCAGGGAGACATTCAGATCCGTGAAGAGAGGCTCCGGTGTCAGCGACCCGTTCACCGTTAGGGGTGCGTAGCGATCCACCTGCGCACTCAGATCAATCCTGGCCCGCCTACCCGGTCGGGTATCCAGATTGCGCAGATTACCGGACAGTTGGTACAGGCCGATCCGGAAATTCGGGCTAAGGGACAAATCTTCATGGCGAATCTGGCTGCCCACCAGCCGCACACGATCCACAGTGACCTGCCAGGGGTCGCTCTGACCCTGGCTGTTGGCTTTATCCGGAGAATTACTGGAAGGCATACCCGCCTGAATCCGTGCGGCCACATCCCGACCCTGGGCATCCACCCGGTTGGCCAGATCCATCCCGGTGAGGCCCACCTCACCGATACGCACAACCTGTTCAGCCGTGCTCAGTGACAGGTCTGTCACGCGGCCCTGGTTGATCTTCAGCAGGGACTGGCCATTTTCCAGCAAACTGACATTTTCCACCGTGGCGGAGGCATTGACCGACACATCCGCGTTCTCACCTTTCACGCTGGCCCGGGTATCCAGGGACAACAGTCCGTCGGCCAGCACCAGCGGCGCTTCCCGTTCCAGCCATGGCGAGAAGGGTGTCAACGACAACCCTTTCAGCCCGGCCTGGGCATCCATACTGAAAGGCGTCAGATTGCCTTCACCGGAATGGTTCAGGGTGCCGCTCTGCTGGATCTTGCTACTGCCTTCCCAGCTAAACGTGGCTGGCTCGCCGATAATCAGGTTTTTCAGGGTCAGGGTGCCGTCGGACAGCGCCAGGGTCTGAGCCGGTTGCAGGGTGCGATCGGTGAACCGCAGTCCACTGCCGGCAACCTGCACGTTCTCCAGGCGAACAATCCATTCGCTTTTACCTTGCTGAACTTTCTGGGCCGCCTGCTCTGCCTTCTCTTTGACTTCCTCGACGCGCTCCTCCGCCGCCTCCCGATCAACAGGCAGGAACAACGTTGCCAGATCAATGCCCTGACCATCCAGTACCACAGTGACACCGGGATCGGTGACGGTCACATTGGGGATCGTCAGTTCCTGGGCATGGGAGTCCAGCGCCACGCCTTCAACGCGAACCTGCGGCAGGGAGACACTGGGCGTGTCCTCGCCGGGTTTTAACAGCTGCAGCTGTCGCAATATCAACTGGCCGTCGCTGAGCAGCACCCTGGGTTGAGGCTCCGCGTTGAATTGATACGCGGTTTCCACATCCAGCTCACCAGACGGCACCGTAAAACGCACTTCGTTCTTGAGCAGGCGCGCCAGCGGGACCAGATCGACCTTTTCCACATTCAAGTGGCCCTGCGCGCTGAAGGGGGTAAATTCGAAACGGCCCTGCCAGTCAAGGACGCCACCGTCCGGCCCTTCCAGGCGAATGGCGTAGTCATTGCTGTTTTCGTCCTTGCTCTTGGTAGAGAAGTTGCTCACTGTGAAAGCCAGCGGCAGCACCAAAGTCTCTGGCTCGTCACCGGTGGCCTCGGTAAAACGCAGATCGCCATCGGCAAGACTGAGGCTGGCTATGGAAATGGCCGGCAACCCCGGCTCTTCCTGCTCCGGCTCCGCGGCTTCCTCCTCCGGAGTCTGGGCAAGCTGCGTCTGGATATGGCTCAGCACATCATCAAAGCTGAAGGTATTACCGGGGTTGCGCTGGGCCCGCACCGTCAAGGCATCGAGCATGATCTCATCAAAATGCCAGCTCCAGCGGAACAGGGAAGACAGCTGGAAATTCACATACAGCTGGTTGAACCCGAGCAACACCTCGGTCTGGTCGTCTTCAATGGAGAAACCTTTCACCGTGGCGCTCAGCACCAGAGGGTTGATCTTCACCTCCTCAATGGTGACTTGCCGACCGGTCAGGTCTGCCAGTGCCTGCCTGGCATTATCCCGGACCAGGCCCGGTGCCAGGAAAAACCCCAGCAAGGCATAAAGCAGATAAAGGCTAGCCAGAATAATCAGGGTTTTCACTTTCCAGCTACTGCTTTTCCAGGCCTGTAGCACCTTCACAACTGCCTCCTTTCAAGACCTTTCAATGTTGACGCCATGGTAGCAGTTGCGCGCGCCAGTGGCGCCCCAAACCCATTGCGCCACCCGGACGGCTGTGGAAAATGGGCGCATCTTGCACAGGAGTCCTGCCATGAGCGACAACTACCTTCTGAACATGTATGAAAAAGCCCTCAAGCTGCCTGCTGGCCGCAAGCTGTTTTCCATGGTGTTCAGCCGCAAAGCCCCCTACTTCGCTACTATTACCCCGACCATCAGCGAACTTCGCCCCAATTTCTGTGAGGTAAAGTTCAAGAAACGTAAAGGTGTGGAAAACCACATCCAGACGGTGCATGTGATCGCTATCTGCAACGCCCTGGAATGCGCCATGGGCGCCATGGCGGAAGCGTCCGTGCCCAAACACCTGCGCTGGATCCCCAAAGGGATGAATGTGAATTACACCGCCAAGGCCACCAGCGACATCACTGCTACCGCCGAGGCCAACCCGGAAGACTGGAAACCCGGCGACCTGCCCGTCACCGTGAAGGCCATGCGTGATGACGGCACTGTAGTCGTGGAAGGCACCATCAATCTCTGGATCAGCGAGAAACCCAAGAAGGGCAATTGATCGTTGAGAATGATCAGGTACCGCCCTGCCCTCAATACACCCGGGGTTGAGTGAAAACGCAAGAGGCCGCGCCCGGATATCCCGGCGCGGCCTCTTGTGTTTCCTGGGCGACGTTTTCCGCCAACCTCTGGTGGAAGCGCTAGCCTCCCTGAATCAATCCTGCTGCCGCCACCGCGGACTCTTCAATCAAGTCTGCCTGAATCAGGCCACTGCGCTTCAAGGGTTTGAAATCATGATCGCCACTAGCGAGCCAGTGCACCCGAACGTTCCCCGGCAAGCCATAACCCGCCACTTCCTCCGGCTTACCGAAAGGGTCACGCTCACCCTGGCATATCAGCATGGGCACCGTCAGATGCCGCAGATGCTCGGTGCGGGTTTTCTCAGGTTTGCCCGGAGGATGAAACGGATAGCCCAAGGCCACCACCCCGTGGATGGGGGGACAGTCTGCTTCCGCTGCCAGCAGCGAGGCCATACGCCCGCCCATGGACTTGCCGCCGATCCACACGGGCAGAGAATCCTCCGGCAACACCGCCAGTACCTCCCGGAAGTGAGCCAGCAACTGGGGGGCGCGATTGGGAGGAAACTTGCGCTGTTCCTGACGCCGGCGCGCCATGTAGGGGAACTCGAACCGGACCACTGAGACCCCCCGCCCGGCAATGGCCTCAGCCATCAGGTTCATGAAGTCACTGTCCATGGGTGCACCGGCGCCATGGGCCAATAACAACAAGGCAGAAGGTTGCTCGGCACGATTCCACAACAGCTCTATCACAACGCCATCTCCAACGCCTTGAGCTGAGCCTGCAACGCCCTTTTGAAATCGACCCGGAAAAGATCCAGCCCCGGTGTATCAAGTATCTTCTCTACCACCGGTGCCGGATGACTGACCGCCCAGCAACCGATCAGAGTCTGTTGCACCTGCATGAGATAGGTGGCCGCCTGATCCCCCGTCAGGGCATAGGCCTGCTGTATCCGTTGCGCCAGGACCGTAAAACGGGACAGCAGCGATTGTTTGAACTCACGGGCCGCGTCTTCCTCCAGATTCTGTTCCAGCACCGAATGCAGGATCGCTGTCAGACGACAAAACAACGGCCGCGCCACCAGCAGCTCGGACAGGGCCTGCCACAGCGGCAGGCTGTCATTCACCGGCGTCAGACTCACCTGCTCCAGCTCGTCCAGGTAGAGGCCCAGAAACAGGGCTTCCTTGGAAGAGAAATAACGATACAAGGCCGCTTTGGTAACGCCCGCCTTGCGGGCAATGGACGCGAGGCTGATCGCTTCAAAACGCTCCTGCTCGAAGAAGGTGGCCGCTGCCGCAAGAATCTGGGCTCGCCGTTCCGCCTTCTGCTCCGGGGAGCGGGCGCGTTGAAAAGGACATTCGGCCATAGAGAACCTCTGATTGAGTCGGGTAGCAGGCCTGCATTTGCATCATGCCGGCCTGATTTCCACCGAAACGGCTATCCCGTCATTACCCTGCAGGGCGGCATGACAATAGGGTGCAATTGGCCTCAGACGAACAACACCCACACCCTTACATGGGTCATTGGGACTGGGTCATTGATAAGCACGGAGACAAACGCCGCCTGGTCGGAACACCCGGAAGCCGCGCTAAAGTGCCACTGCGGCCTCCTGGTTTAGCCAATGACGGCACTATCCCTCGCGCTATCAATGCTCAATATTTCGGATGCAGCTCGCCCCGGCCCCAATGCTTCCCATGGGAGAAGTCGTCTGCAGATTACGCCTGCAGCATGCCTGCCAGTCGGCGGGTAATCATACGGGGGGACAGTTTGCCCATCCACACCAGCAGCAGGTTTTTCAGCCCGGGAATCACAATGGCACGACGGCGTGCCGCCAGGGATTTCTTCACCACCGCGTCCGTTCTCATGGTGCCTGCCTTGAACAACAGGGTGTCGGTCATGTGTGCTTCGGTGGCGAACTCGGAGTCGGTGGCGCCAGGACACAGGGCGCTCACCGCCACGCCGCTTGCTTTCAGCTCTTCATGAAGACCTTCGGAAAACGAAAGGACAAACGCCTTGGTGGCATAGTAGATAGTCATGTTCGGACCAGCCTGGAACGCCGCCGTGGACGCCACATTGATGACAAACGCATCCTGAGCCTGCTTGAGAGCCGGCACCAGGCGCCAGGTCAGATCTACCAGGGCGGTCACATTCACCTGAACCATATCGAGCTGGCGCTGCAGATCCAGGTCGGCAAACTGCCCCCGATCACCGAAGCCGGCATTGTTGATCAGGCCGGTCACCGCAATCTGCTGTTCTTCAAGCGCCTTGACCAGTTCTGCAGATGCCTGTGGCTGCGCCAGATCCGAAGCAATACACGCCACCTCAATGCCGTGCCCGTCACGCAGCTCAGCCGCGAGCGCTTCCAGCCGATCCAGTCGCCGGGCAACCAGTACCAGGCTCTTCCCTTCCGCCGCCAGTTGCCGGGCAAATTCCTTACCAATGCCGGCGCTGGCGCCAGTAATAACGACTGCTTGCATGTCTTCTCTCCATTAAGTAACCAGTGGTCACTAATTTAGAGAAAACTCACTGCCCTGTAAATAACCGCTGGTCACTTAACCCATTTGCCTTGCCACTACCCCTTGAGAGCCCGGGTTTTCATAGGAATCTTCGCTTTGCGAGCAAAGTTCCAACAGCGCCATCGCTTCAGATCGCCCCCTCGGCCACCCCCCAGAGGTTGAGCTGACCATGGGGGCCCGGCGGCACAAAGCCACTGGTATCCAGGGATTGCGCTTCCCTGGCTTCCAGGCCGGCCCCCTTGCAGGCGGAAGCAAATCGCTGCCGTAAAAGATGCGCCCAGGCTCCCTGACCGCTCTGTCGCTGATGCCAGCGGCTATCGTAAATGGCGCCACCATGGAGATCCCGCATCACCGACATCACCTTTTCCGCCCGCTCCGGGTAATGCTCATGGAGCCATTCCTGCCACAGCGGCCCCACCTCATGGGGCAGGCGCAGCACCACATACCCTGCCTGCTGCGCCCCCGCCTGGGCCACCTGCTCGACGATATCTTCCAGTTCGTGATCATTGATAAAGGGAATGACCGGCGCCACCAGCACCGTCACCGGCACACCGGCCCGGCTTAACTCACGAATCACCTTGATCCGCTCTCGGCCACCACTGGCCCTCGGCTCCAGCTGCCCCTTGAGACGGTTGTCCAGCGTGGTCACGGACACCGCCACCGAGGCCCTGCCCTGACGAGCCATGGGCGCAATCAGATCCAGATCCCGGAGCACCAGGGTGCTCTTGGTAATCAGGCTGAAGGGATGCTCACAATCCACCAGCACCTGCAGCAATTCGCGAGTGATACGACGCTCTCTTTCAATGGGCTGGTAAGGGTCTGTCACCGTGCCCAGCACAATGGGGCGGCAACGGTAAGAAGGCTTGCGCAGACTATCGCGCAGCACTTCCGCCGCATTGTCCTTGCAGAAGATTTCACTCTCGAAGTCCTGCCCGGGTGATAGATCCACATAGGCATGATTGGGGCGAGCGTAACAGTAGATGCAACCATGCTCACAACCCCGGTAGGGATTGATACTCTGCTCGAAGGGCAGGTCCGGACTGCGGTTGGTCATGATCAGGCTTTTCGCCTGTTCACGGTGATAGCGGGTGGGTCGGTTCACCGGCGCGTCATCCCTGTCAGTGTGGCTGACGGCAAAGCGCCCCGGTATCTGGCTGAGGGTACCCCGGTTCACAGCAGGCATAATGGCTCCTGTCGAATACTGTCTTTTTGTACAGTATATCGAGACGAGCCCGGACTCAATACTTTTTACCCAACGCTACCCACCCACTCCGTTGGCGCCTTGCGAGCAAGGCGCCAACGGGGAAATGAGGGCGGGACATAAAATGAGGGCGGGACATAAAGGGCCCTCACAAACTCCGCAGCTTGCGCAGCTCCCTTACCCCGACCGCCAGTGTCATGAAATCGTGAGGGCTGTCGGCCTGCAGGGTTTGCAGGCGGTGAATGCCGAAGGCAACCTTGCGGCTGGCCTTGTCCTCCCAGGCCTCGAAACGGGCGGTGGCGCTGTCGCCCTCATGCTCCAGCACCTTGGCCGCGACCTGACGGTGCAGGCGATAGGTGTCTTCTCGCAGGTTGGCGCGGGCCAGGGCCTGCCAGCGGCCCTGTACGCTCAAGTCGATGATGGAAGACAACAGCCAGAGAATCTGCAGATGATCACCCACCAGGAAATAGACTTCCGCCGCCAGCTTCAGTGGCACCTGGGCCTGTGAGGCCAGCTCGATCACGTCCGGGGCGCTACCCAGCACCATGGTGTTGGCGAGCAGGCGAGCCTCTTTTTCCGGTACACCATCGTCGCCCATACCGGTCACGGCCTGATCCCACTCCTGACGGTAACTGCCCGGCAGGATGTCCGGCAGCATGGCTTCCAGTTCGCCAATGGACTGGCGATAACGATTGACCGCTTCCGCCACCGGACGGCGCCCCCATTTGTAATGGATCAGCCAGGTGGTGACGTGTTTCATCAGGCCGATGACACGGCCATAAAGTCGCAGCTGTACCTGGCTGTCCACTTTGCCATCCAGCCCATCCACCGGCGCCCAGTACAGGTCACCGTCAAACACCGCATGGGCCATGGCGTAGGCCTTGACGATGCGATGCAATGACAAGCCGTGTTCGTCCGCGTAACGATGAGCAAAGGAGAACCCCATACGATTGACCACCGCATTGGAAAGCACGGTGGCAATCAGTTCCCGTCGCAGGCCATGGGCCAGCAAATCCTCGCGGTAGGATTCCACCAGCTCGCTGGGGAAGTAGTTGAGGACGTCCTGATCGAAGAACGGATCGTCCGGCACATCGGTGGCCAGCATGGCATCGAACAGGGCGTTCTTGGTGTAGGACAACAGCACCGACAGTTCCGGCCGGGTCAGCCCCTTGCCCCGGGTGCGCCGCTCGCTGAGTCCTTCGTCATCCGGCAGGTATTCCACCGACCGGGTAAGCATGCCCTGGCGCTCCAGGGTGCGCAGGTGGTTGGCGTGTTCGTCGAGACGACTGGGCGCATTGAATTCCAGCAGGCTGAGGGCCAGGGACTGCACATAGTTGTCGCGCAGCACGGCGCTGGCCACATCATCGGTCATCCGTTCCAGCAGCGGATCCCGGGTTTCCCGATCCAGACGACCATCGCGCAGCCGCTGGTTAAGTGGAATCTTGATGTTCACTTCCCGGTCGGAGCTGTGCACGCCGCCGGAGTTGTCAATGGCGTCCGTGTTGATACAGCCGCCGTTCAATGCGTATTCGATGCGGCCCAGCTGGGTCAGCCCCAGGTTGCCGCCCTCGCCCACCACCTGGCAGCGCAGGTCGCGGCCGTTAATCCGGATGGCATCATTGGCCCGGTCCCCCACCTGGGCCTGGCTTTCATTGCTGCCTTTCACATAGGTGCCGATGCCGCCGTTCCAGAGCAACTCCACCGGCGCCTTGAGAATGGCAGTAATCAGTTCTGCCGGGGTCAGGGTCCGTTGTTCGATCCCCAGGGCCTCACAGGCCTGCGGGCTCAGGGTGATGCTCTTGGCGCTGCGCGACCAGACGCCCCCCCCTTCGGAAATCAGCGAAGCATCGAAATCCTCCCAGGTGGTACCGCGGGTGGTGAAAAGACGCTGCCGCTCGGCAAAGGTGGTTGCCGGGTCCGGGTCCGGATCAATAAAGATGTGCATGTGGTTGAATGCGGCCACCAGCTTGATCTGTTCGGACAACAGCATGCCGTTCCCGAACACGTCGCCGCCCATGTCGCCAATGCCCACCACCGTAAAGGGCGTTGTCTGAATATCCTTTCCCGCTTCGCGAAAGTGTCGCTTGACGCTTTCCCATGCGCCACGGGCGGTGATGCCCATCTTCTTGTGGTCGTAGCCGGCACTGCCGCCGGAGGCAAACGCATCCCCCAGCCAGAAGCCGTATTCCTCGGCCAGACCATTGGCAATATCAGAAAAGGTCGCCGTCCCCTTGTCCGCCGCCACCACCAGGTAGGGATCGTCGCCATCATGACGGACCACCGATTCAGGCGGCACCACTTGGTCGCCAACCCGGTTGTCGGTGATGTCCAGCAGGCCGCGAATGAATTCCTTGTAACAGGTGATGCCCAGTTTCTGCCAGGCCTCCCGGTCCGCCGGGTTGCCGCGCTTGAGGACGAATCCGCCCTTGGCCCCCACCGGCACGATAATGGCGTTTTTCACCATCTGCGCTTTCACCAGGCCCAATACCTCGGTGCGGAAATCCTCTCGCCGGTCAGACCAGCGCAGCCCACCCCTGGCCACCGGACCGCCACGCAGATGAATCCCCTCCATCTGGGGAGAATAGACAAAGGTTTCATACATGGGCAGCGGCGGCGGCAATTCCGATACCTGACTCGGGTCCAGTTTCAGACTCACATAGGACTTGTCACGGCCGGCGGCATCCGGCTGATAAAAGTTGGTCCGCAACCCGGCCCGCACCACACTGAGAAAAGCCCGCAACACCCGGTCCGCATCCAGGGAGGCCACCTGATCCAGCTGGTGATCCAGAGTCTGGGCCAGGGTGATGCCCTCATTTTTACGGCGCTCATCGCTAACGGCAGGATCAAAGCGGATCTCGAATAGCTGCACCAGGGACCGGGCGATCCTGGCATGGTCCGCCAGCAACTGCTCCATGTAGCCCTGGGAATACGGCAAGCCGGTCTGCACCAGATACTTGGTCAAGGTACGCAGGCAGACGATTTGCCGGGAGTTCAGTCCGGCCAGCAGCACCAGTCGATTCAGCCCATCGTTCTCCGTATGACCGTGCCAGCATTCCAGGAACGCCTCTTCAAAAAAGCGCTTCTGCTGCACCGGCCCCAGGGCGCAATCGCCATGCACCTGAACATCAAAAACCTGAATCCACTGGGCATCACCCTCGCGGGGCATGACCTGGGTGGGCTCTTGCCTCACCACTCTCAGTCCAAAATTTTCCAGTGCCGGCAAGACTTCTGACAGGGCGATGGGTTTCTTCTGGCTATAGAGACGCAAACTGGTGGGACACGCCGCACCGTCCTGACTGTTGATCGACAGGGAAGGCAGCACCGGCTGGGCATCGTGCAACTGGGCCAGGTACTGAATATCTGCCGCTGCTTCCATGGGGCGGGTGTTTTCCTGATATCCCACCGAAAAGGCATCGCCATAGCGCAGGGATAACGCCGCACCCTCTTCCCCGTCCTTCTTGAGAATATCGCGAAGCTGGTCCGCCCAGGTCCGGGTCACCGCCAGCAACCGTTCTTCCACCTGTTCCTGGGACATGGCCAGGCGAGTGCCCTGGGGAATGCGGATAATGCAGTGGATTCGGGCCAGCCCTTCGCGCAGGAAGTCCACGGTGCGCTCCACCGAATTCCCGTTGCAAAGACTTTTCAGCTCGGCGGTGACGTGGTCGCGCAGCTCTCGGGAATAACGCTCGCGGCTGAGATACACCATGCAGGAATAGAAACGGCCATAGCGATCACGGCGCATGAACAGGCTGAGATGATGGCGATCACGCAGCGCGCGAATTCCCATGCAGGTGTGATAAAGCTCTTCCTCGCTGCACTGGAACAACTCGTCCCGGGGGAGTTGATAGATAATATCGCGCAGATGTTTGCCGGAGTGGGAGCGCTCGGGCAGGCGGGAGCGCTCCAGTACATAGTTGACCTTGCGACGTATCAGCGGAATATCACGGGGCCGGTTGATGTAGGCATCCAGGGAAAACAAGCCGATATAGCGATCCGTCCCTTCCACCGTGCCGTCTTCGGCCAGGCGTTTCACCGACACCACATCCATATAGTGGGGATGATGAATCGGCGAGCGGGCATTGGCCTTGGTCACCACCACCAGACGGCCATGGGAAATGTACTTTGCCATCTCGTCATGGGGGGCGATAAATTCTTCCGCATTGGCGTAACGGCTACCGGCCTGGGCCAGGCCCAGACCCGCATCATCATCCAGGGTCAGCTTGATGCCATCTGCCACGGGCTCCGCCCGGGAACGGGCATAGCCGAGAAAGGTGAAATGATCCTGGGAGAGCCAGTCGATGAAGGCTCGCGCTTCGGCCAGCTCTTCCTGGTCCCGGTTGGGAAACTCCGCCGAGAGATTGCGCTGGGTGGTTTCCAGATTATCCAGCATGGCCGGAAAATCCTGCACCACCACCCGCAACTCCCCCAGCACCTGTTCCAGATGTTCCTGCAGATGCTGATAGGCGTCATCGTCGGCCAGCGGCTCGAATTCCACATAGATCAGTGATTCCGCCGGGTGCTCACCATCGCCAACCCCCACCACCCGAGTCATGTGGCCGTGATTATCGCGGAGCACCTGGATCACCGGGTGAATCGTCCAGTCGATGGCCGTGCCCGCATCACGCACCGCCATGGCAATGGAGTCCACCAGAAACGGCATGTCATCGGTCACCGTCCTCAGGGCGGCCAGCCCCCCGGACCGGGTGGGAGGTTTCAGGTGGATCAGGGTTTCTTCCGGGTGGCGCTGGAAAGCCATCATCCAGTGTTGCTGGGCGATATGGAAAAGCTGTTCGGGGGTTCTGGCGGTGAGCGCGGCCTGGCTGCTCATCTCGAAATAGGCCGCCATGAAACTGCGGAACAGGGGTTGATGCTCAACCCCGACGTGGGCGGTAACCAGTGCTTCCAGCTGGGCCTGTAACAGGGCCTGGCGCTGCGCGACGTCATCCTGCATCGAATCCTCCGGCATCCGTTCAGGCGCGCCGGCAAGGCGCCAGCGGCCCTGGGAGCTTCTGGACAACTCCTTGCGTACTCAGCGTGGCCTGAAGGGTGCAGCTGTTGTGTTTTGTCGTAACGGTCAGGGTGGATCCCTTTCCTGGCGGCAAAGCGCAGCAGATGTGCCCTTCAGGCCTCGCCCTCCGGGGCTTCCAGGCTGGCCCACACTCGTTGTTGCAATGTCTCGATGGGTGGACACACACCTTTAACATTGCGCCTAGATTGTGAGCCAGCCTGGAAGCCTGAGCATGCAAGGAGTTGTCCAGAAGCTCCCTCCTTTCACTCTATACCGGAGGAAGAGATCAATACCAGCCCGGTGCCGTGATTAGATCAGCAGACCGCGACAGTGGGATGACAAGGGAAGTGACAGAGGCTCCAAACAGGCCTTACCAATACGTAGGGTGCAGTTCGCCTAAGATTCAGTGCACCCTACGCTCCGGCCCCAGGCGTCTTACTGTACCTGCACCGGCTGTACCAGCACCCAGGGCATTACCACCACGGTCCACAGTGCCTGGTCGGCCTCGAACCACTGGCCGGCCTGCGCATCGGCAACCTTGTCCACCTGACCCTTGTCCCGCCACAAAGACAGGGTATCGGCCTGGTCTTCGGAAAACGCCAGGGCCACCTCGATCAGGTCCAGCTCCGGCGCCACATACACCGTCTGGCCGCGGGCAAAGAAGGGTTGCAGTTCTTTCCAGTTCGCCTTGGCGGTTTCCTGGTTGAGTTTGGCTTTGAGAATATCGCGATCTGCGGATGGATCAGACATGGGCGGCTCCGTGTTCAGGGCCGTGCATTATCCGTATTCGGAGGGGGGCAATCAAAGTGCAGGAAAAGAACGCCCGCCACTTGGGGATGGCGGGCGGGCTGTACCGGGGCCGAAATTGAACATCCATGTTCGATTGCGTCCTTGCGAGATCCACTTTAGGAGAGTCCCACCCGGAAGATAAGACGCGATTCGCTACAGTTTCTGTAAGCCATTTGCCATTGAAGCAATGCCGTTCTGGCCAGATCGCTGGAGAAGAGACGATAGCAGCGGCGCGCGCTGTGCCCTTCAGACCGACCAGGCCTCAAGCGCCGCGCCTGCAAAACAGCCTCTCATCACTTCGGGTCAGCGCCAGCGAATCTTCTGGCTTGTCTCGCTGATCGGCCGCTGCCTGCGGTCGAACAGCTGGAAGCTGGCACCCTCGGCATCAAACGTAACCTCGGAGAAGGCGTTGTCACTAAACACCTCCCCTGGTACCTCCACTTTGCCCAGGGGTTTGCCCCAGCCACCATGCAATACGCCCGGCACCCGGATCATCGGGCGATACCAGCGGAACGCCCGCAGCGCGGTGGGCCAGAACAGGCCCGAGCAGGTCCAGCTATGTACCTGCTTGCCATCCTTCAAGGTCAGACAGGCATACAGGGAGGCATGCACATCCCCGCTCAGTACCACCAACTTGTCGCTAGGGCTGCGGCCCATGGCTTCCAGCAGACGCTGGCGCTGGTGCATGAAGCCTTCCCAGGCATCCTTGCCACGAAACGGCCTGCGTTGTTCCGGGAACAAGAGCACCGAGGTCACCAGCACCTTGATGCGCTCCGGATCACGATCCAGCCACTCGATAAACGCCTTTTCCTGACTATCACCGATCATGCGGCGCTGCCAGGGCCAGCGGCTCAGTACCCGCTCGGTACGCACATCCATGACAAAGAAATCCGCCGGCCCCCGGGAGAAGGTGTACCAGAACCGGTCCGGGTCACGATCCAGATAGGTGCCGGCCTGGTTCAGAGGGGCCGCCGGCGAGTGAGAGGCCTGATAAATCTGATAGGCCTTGATCGCGGCCGGGTATTTGCTGGTCCACAGCTCTGCATTGGCCCGAGCCGGCCAGTTATTCTCGATTTCATGATCATCGAGGATCATGTAGCTGTTGGTCTCGCGCAGCAACTTGGCCAGATGGGGCTGGGAAAAGCTTTCCCGATAAAGCGCGTCAAAGTCCTCTCGCGTGGAGGCGGCACCAAATTTATACATGGAATCGGCGTACACCTGATCCCCGCCGAAAAGGACAAAATCCGGTTTCGAAGACGTTGCCCGGGATGACATCTCGGCAAAGATCTTGTCTGCCCGATCATCCTGAATCTCGCCATCAAGGCCAACAAAGCGATAGCAACAGGATCCGAAAAAAAAGCGGGTGGCGCTGGCATCCGGCTGGTTGGTAAGAAATTGCCCCTGTTCTACGGCGCTCCAGTCCAGCGCCACATCCTCTTGTCTGTTCACCCAGCCCGCCTGGAACTCGTAGCGGGTGCCTGGCTGCAGCTGGTTGAGGATCACCACACCAGAGCCATCGAAGTTGCCATTGAGCCGGAACGCCCTTGGCGGTGACCAGTCCATCTCCCCCGCCCGTCGCCAGCGGATACGCCCCCACAACCCTTTTTCTCCGGCCGACAGTTTCCCTTTCGGCAAGCCACCGAAGACCCGAACATGGGAATCCCCTGCCTCACCCACCACCGGTCCCACCGCAAAACGGTTTACACTCTGACTCATGGCTTATGTCCCCCCTGCATTGAGCCCCCCGGCCCACGCTGCTAGCATCACTGATACGCGGTGCAAACAAACGCTATGGCCACTGTTCCAGGCCCTCAATAAACAGCACCCTCTGTCAGGAATAAAAACGTTGTTCAAGGATGCGAAAACTGCCTTTGTTCTGCTTGTTGCCTTCTTTTCGATCGGGCTGACCCCGGCTGTCCTGGCCAACGGCCCCGAGCTGCAGATTATTGGCGAAAATCAGGAAGAACTACAGCCCTATCAAGGGCTGGATTATTTCTGCACACCCGCGGCGCAGTCGCCGACCATCAACGCACTGCAGAAACAACCGACGCTTCCCTGGCAGTCCAGCCGCGGAGACATGCCCAACCTGGGATTTACCAATCAGCATTGCTGGTTCCGCTTCGCCGTGCGCAACCAGAACCCGCGACACAGCGACTGGGAACTGCTGGTTGATTACGCCATGCTCGGCGAACTGGATCTCTACCAGCTGGATGCCGGCGGCAATCTGATCAGCCATTACCAGGCCGGCATGGACCGGGATTTTGCCGTGCGACCGGGGAACTACCCCACTCCGGCATTTCCCCTTTCACTGCCCAGTGGCAAGGACAGCACCTTCTATCTCAAGGTAACGTCACCGCACAGCATCCAGTTACCGATACGCTTGCTTACCCACGAACAGTTCGCCCGCTCCGCACAGAACCAGACCATTATCCAGGGCATCTTTTTCGGCGGCATGCTGGTGATGATTCTCTACAACCTGTCATTGTTCTTCTCCATTCGCGAGAAGGTGTATTTGCTGTACGTGTGCTGGTCCGCAGTGGTGACCCTGTTCCTGGCGGTACTGCACGGCTATGCCCACCGCTACCTGTGGCCACACTCCCCGCTTGTCAGCCAGTACATCATTCACTATCTGCTGCCGTTGATCGTATTACTGCCGCCGTTGTTTACCCTGCATTTCCTGTCCTTGCAGGAAAAAGCACCGCGACTGGCGGCATGGCTGAAAGGCCTGGTGGGGATTGGCACCTTGCTGTTCCTTGCCGCTCCGTTTACCAGCCGCGGCTTTCTGATTCCGATTTCCGTCAGCGCCATTCTGGTGATGGATTTCAGCATTCTGGTGGTGGGTCTGCTGCGCGCCCGCGCGGGTGATCCGGATGCCCGCATCTTCACTATTGCCTGGGCCTGCTTCATCACCGGCGTGGCGGCCATGGCGCTGAACAAGTACGGCGTACTGCCGCGCACCGCCCTCACGGAAAATCTGGTTCAGACCGGCGTTTTCCTGGAAGTGATCCTGCTATCCCTGGCATTGGCCCGACGCATCAGCCGCCTCAAGGAAGCCCATTCGGACTCCATTCGCGAAAAGGCCATCGCGGAAATGGAAGCCTTCAAGGCCGGCGCCCGCAACCATGCCAAGAGCGAATTTCTGGCCACCATGAGCCATGAAATCCGCACCCCCATGAATGGCATCATGGGCATGACCGACCTGCTGCGGCGGACCTCCATGACCCAGCAGCAGGCCCAGTATGTGGGCACCATTTACCAATCCACCCAGTCCCTGCTCACGGTCATCAACGACATTCTCGATTATTCCAAGATCGAATCCGGCAAGCTGGAGCTGGATTACCAGAGCGTGCCTCTGGAAAGCATTGTGGACGATTGCGTGCGCTTGTTTGCCCTGCGCTCCAGCGAGAAGAAACTGCCGCTGTATATCCATATCGACAGCCGCGTGCCGGAACGCATCAAGACCGATCCGATCCGTCTCAAACAGATCATCACCAACCTGCTCAGCAATGCCTTCAAGTTCACCGAGCGGGGCAATGTCTCGCTGCATGTCACCGTGAAACAACCGGTTAACGAAAAGAACCTGTGCGTACTGATGTTTGAAGTGGTGGATACCGGTGTGGGGTTGGACGAAGGGCAACAAAACAGTTTGTTCCAGGCATTCCACGAACTCTCCGGCAAGGGCAAACACACCGGTGCCGGACTGGGGCTGGTGATCTGCAAACGCCTGATCGAACTACTCAATGGGGATATCGGGGTCTCCAGTTCGCTGGGCCGGGGCGCCACCTTCTGGTTGTCACTGCCGGTGGAAGTGGAAAAACCCCAGAGCAAACCGGTCCTGAAGAATCGCAGCGCCCTGCTGATTTCCAACACTCCGGCCCAGTTGCTCAGCCTTTCCCAGATCCTTACACGCTGGGGCGCAAAGACCCTGGAATACCGCGATGTGGAAAGTGCCCTGGACCCGGCCAACCCCTCCCGGCCGGTGGATTTTGTCATCGCTGAGCATGCGGTGATGGAAAACCCGCAATATGTGCAGCGGTTGCGCCAGCATTTCAGTAACCCGGTACTGGTGTTACTGCACCCCACCGGCAAACCGCTCAGTGACAATTTGCCCGAAGACCTGTTGCTGATCGAAACCCCGTTCTCCTGCCAGGCCCTCAAACGCAGCCTGCTCACCGGCCACGACGAGCACCTTGCCCAACAGGCGGCAGAAGAACCCACCGTCGTGCTGGAAAAGGGCAGCGCCCTGAATGTGATCGTGGCCGAGGACAACCCGGTGAATCAGCTGGTGATCGACAGCATTCTCAAATCCCTCGGTATCCATGCCACCCTGGTCAGCGACGGTGAGCAGGCCCTGGATCTGGTCCGCGAACAGCCCGGCTACTGGGATATCATTTTCATGGACTGCGAAATGCCGGTGATGGATGGCTACCAGGCCACCCGTGAAATCCGCAGCCTGGAACAGGCATCGACCACCCACCACCATGCCTGGATCATCGCCCTGTCAGCTCACGCCACCGGCGACTATGTCCAAAAAGCCCGCGACGCCGGAGTGGATGACTATCTGAGCAAGCCGGTTTCCCAGCAGCAGGTTCGCGAGGCCCTGGGTCGCGGTCAGGTATCCAGCCCCTCCGGAATTTCCGGCTGAGCCAGCAGGCCGGCACACACGGTAAGCAGTTGCTTGACCCGGATCGGCTTGCCCAGGAAGGCATCGCAACCGGCATCCAGACAGCGCTGGCGGTCCACCGCCAGCACATTGGCCGTCAGCGCCAGTATCGGGCCGCTAAAGCCACGGTCGCGCAGGGCCCGGGCGGTTTCGTAGCCATCCATCACCGGCATCTGCATATCCAGTACCACCAGGTCGAAACTGTCCTGGCCATAATGCCGGCAAGCCTCCCGGCCATCTTCCGCTTCCACCACCTGCATACCGGCCTTTTCCAGCACCTTGCGCACAAAGATCCGGTTCACGGTATTGTCTTCTACCAGCAGGGCCCGGCCGTTCAGGGCCATGGAGCTGCCTGCCAGCTGGGGCAACGGTTCGGCGGATTCACTGGCGTCTAATTCGCAGGCCAGGGACAACGGCATATTAAGGGCAAAGCGACTGCCCTTGTTCAGTTCGCTGGAAACAGTGATATCCCCCCCTTCGGAACGGGCCAGTTGACGGGCAATGCTCAGGCCCAGCCCGGTGCCCGTGTAACGGCGGGAATGAGACGCATCGGCCTGGGAAAACGGCTGGAAGATTTTCTGCACCTCACTCTCACTGATACCGATACCCGTGTCTTCCACGGAGACCTCCAGTTGCTGCGCCGACTCGGACCAACCGGCACGCACCCGCACACTGCCTTCCTCGGTAAACTTCACCGCATTGCCCACCAGGTTCACCAGAATCTGGCGCAAGCGGAAGGCATCACCACTGACGGTAGCCGGCAGCTCGGTCACGTAGGACAGGGTCAGATCAATCTGCTTCTCCGAGGCCCGTAACGTCAGGCTGTCGACCACTTCATCCAGCAGCTCCGTCACGGAAAACAGCCGTTGTTCGTGCTGCAGCTGGCCCGCTTCGATGCGCGACAGATCCAGCACATCATTGATCAGCGCCAGCAGCGCATCCCCGTTGTGCTGAATGATGGTGAGGTAACGGCTCTGGTCTGCGTGGCTCAGGGAGCCATCACGGAGCAACTCCGTATAGCCAAGAATCGCCGTCATCGGAGTGCGGATTTCGTGGCTGATATTGGCCAGGAACTGGCTTTTGGTCTGGCTCGCCTCCTCCGCCTGGCGACGGGCATCCGCGAGCTGATTCTGGGCGTGGTTGATGCTGTCCACCATGGCATTGAAATCTTCCGCCAGGGCGCCAATTTCGTCATTGCCCAGCACCGGCACCCGCTGATCCAGCGCCCCACCCCGGGCAATGGACCGCACCGCGTTATGCACCAGATTCAAGCGCCCGAACAGCATCGGCTGAATCCGGTAATTGATCACCACCACGGTCAGCCCGGCCAGCAACGCCATGATCAAACCGATCACCAGCACCGAAAGGTTCAGGGATTTGTACCCATCGTTGGGCAGCTCCACCACCACTTCCAGAGGGTTGCCGCCGAGAAAATCCGGCACCGGGAACCGCCCCAGCAGCTGATCGCTCCCGGCCACAGTGAGGCCCCGTTGCGGGTTCAGCGAGTCCGGCACCTGGCGGACATACAAGGCATGGCCCACCCGGTCCGACAAATAGCTCATCCAGTCGCTGTCCAGCCACACCCCAAGCAGGTAGGCCTGGCAGCCCATCTCCACCGCGGTGCTGAACAACAGGGGACGCCCTTCCACCTGCACGACGCCCCAGATCGGCATGCAACCCTGCTCGTCAAAGCGAGTCGCCAGGGTCTCAAACACCGGGGAAGAAACCTTATCGGCGCCGTTATTCCACACTACCGAGCGGCCACGCAGCTCCATCATCAGATCCAGATACCCCACCCCGCCCTGATTGGTGGGTGGTTGATCCGGCTGCTGACTCCAGTCCTGTGCCCGCACCCGAAGGATGGACAGCTGGTCCAGAAAGGCGGCCTCCACCTTTTCCAGCTCCCGCTCGGCGTTGCGCTCGGTAAGCGTGTCCACCAGCGACAGGTTCACCCAATACAGCGCCACGGTAGCCAGCACCACACAACAGGCTGCGGAAACCACCAGCAACCACCGAATGCGCACTCTCAGTGACATCGTTACTTTCACCCTTCCCCTGACCGGGTGGCCTGACGGCAAAAGGGGCCGCCCCATGGCCTGCATAAGCTCAGCGCCCGGTAACATTGTCTTGAAAGAATTGTTTTAAGCCGAAACCCTAGCACAAGATCCCCCAAAGCGGGCCCCGGCAATCATCCGTGGTGGGAGATGCCGCACAGCCGTTCACCCACAGGATGAAAAAGCCCCGCCGCACCCGTATCATAGGCCACCCTTTTTCCGGAATGACGACGTCGACCCCATGAGTGACACGCCCCGCAAAATCCTGGTGACCAGTGCCCTTCCCTACGCCAATGGCCCCATTCACCTGGGCCACCTGCTGGAATACATCCAGACCGATATCTGGGTACGCTTCCAGAAACTGCGCGGCGAGCAGTGCACCTATGTGTGCGCGGATGATGCCCACGGCACCGCCATCATGCTCAAGGCCGAAGAAAACGGCATCACCCCGGAGCAACAAATTGCGCAAGTGAAAGCGGACCACGAGAAGGACTTCGCCGACTTCCAGATCCAGTTCGACAACTACTACAGCACCCACAGCCCGGAAAACCGCGCGCTGTCGGAAATGGTGTTCCAGCGCAACAAGGACGCCGGCTATATCGTCGAGAAGACCATTACCCAGCTCTACGACCCGCAGAAAGGCATGTTCCTGGCGGACCGTTTCGTCAAGGGCACCTGCCCCAAGTGCAAGGCCGAAGACCAGTACGGCGACAACTGTGAAGTGTGCGGCGCCACCTATACCCCGGCGGAGCTGATCAAGCCCTACTCCTCCGTCAGTGGCGCCACCCCGGTGGAAAAGGAAACCACCCAGCTGTTCTTCGACCTGCCCAAATTCGAGCCCCTGCTGCGCGAGTGGACCCGCTCCGGCGCGCTGCAGGAGCAGGTGGCCAACAAACTTCAGGAATGGATCGAAGACCTGCAGCCCTGGGATATTTCCCGCGAAGCCCCCTACTTCGGTTTTGAAATCCCCGGCTACCCGGGCAAGTACTTCTACGTCTGGCTGGACGCCCCCATCGGCTACATGGCCAGCTTCCAGAACTACTGCGACCGCGAAGGCCTGAACTTCGACGACTACTGGGGCAAGGAATCCACCGCCGAGCTGTACCACTTCATCGGCAAGGACATCATCAACTTCCACGGCCTGTTCTGGCCCGCCATGCTGGATGGTGCCGGCCTGCGCAAGCCCACCGCCATCTACAGTCACGGCTTCGTCACCGTGAACGGCGCCAAGATGTCCAAGTCCCGTGGCACCTTTATCAAGGCGCGCACCTACCTGGATCACCTGGGGCCGGAATACCTGCGTTACTACTTCGCCGCCAAGCTCTCCAGCCGGGTGGATGACTTCGACCTGAACCTGGAAGACTTCGCCCAGAGGGTAAACTCCGACCTGGTGGGCAAACTGGTGAACATCGCCAGCCGCACCGGCAACTTCGTGAAGAAATTCGGCGGCACCCTCAGTGACGAGCTGGACAACCCGCTACTGGTCCGCGAAGTACAGGAAGCCGCCCCGCGCCTGGCCGAGTTCTACGAAAAGCGCGAATTCGGCAAAGCCATGCGCGAAATCATGGCCCTGGCGGATCACGCCAACGGCTACATCGCCGACAAGGCGCCCTGGACCCTGGCCAAAGAAGACGGCAAGGAACAGGAAGTGCTGGCCATCTGCACCACCGCCATCAACGTGTTCCGTCTGCTGGTGATCTACCTGAAGCCGGTACTGCCGGCCCTGGCCGAACGGGCGGAAGCCTTCCTGCAGGTGGCACCGCTGACCTGGAAAGACAGCGACACCCTGCTGCTGGGCCACGAGATCGCCAAGTTCAAGCCGCTATTGAACCGCATCGACATGGCGCAGATCGAGGCCATGCTCAATGCCTCGAAAGAAGACGTGCCCGCGGCCAAACCCGCCGGCAACAAAAGCGAACCGAAACAGGCGGACGACGTGGCAGACGACACCATCAGCATCGATGACTTCCTCAAGGTGAAACTGCGCGTGGCCCGCGTGGCCAAAGCCGCCCATGTAGAAGGCGCCGACAAGTTGCTGCAGCTCACCCTGGACGTGGGCGAACTGGGCGAGCGCAATGTGTTTGCCGGCATCAAGGCCAAATACAGCCCGGAAGACCTGGAAGGCAAACTGGTGGTGCTGGTGGCCAACCTGGCCCCGCGCAAGATGAAATTCGGCGTCTCCGAAGGCATGGTGCTGGCCGCCGGCCCCGGCGGTGACGACATCCACATCCTCAGCCCGGACAGCGGCGCCCTGCCCGGTATGGAAGTGCGCTAACCCGGCACCGATCCCCGCTCCCCTCGTGGGAGCGGGGGTGCCACCGCAAATGCTTTCCTTCCCGAACTCACCTCCACATCCCTCCCCTGTGCCGTTACCGCCATCTTTCCGGCCAGCCACGACGTACAATCGCTTTCCCCTTGCCCCGGATAAGGTCTTTCCCTCTACACTGTAAAAACGAAAAACAAGGGAGAGCGCTACCATGAACCGTCAGGCAACATTGACCCCGGATGCCATCCAGTCCAAGAAAAACTCCGTCAGCGCAGAAGAATGGCAACTGCGTGTGGATCTGGCCGCCGCCTACCGGCTGATCGCCCTGCACGGCTGGGACGACCTGATCTTTACCCACCTGTCTGCCCGCATCCCCGGCGACGAGCATCACTTCCTGATCAATCCCTACGGCATGATGTTCGACGAGATCACCGCTTCCAGCCTGGTGCGCGTGGACCAGGCCGGCAACAAACTCGATGACAGTGACTTCGATATCAACCCGGCGGGCTTCACCATCCACAGCGCCATCCACGCCGTGCGCGACGATGCCAACTGCGTGATGCACACCCACACCACCGCCGGTGTGGCCGTGTCCGCCCAGCAGGAAGGCCTGCTCGCTCTGTCGCAACAGAGCCTGTTCCCGCTGGCCAGCCTGGCCTACCACGACTACGAAGGCGTGGCCCTGCGCGAGGACGAAAAGGCCCGCCTGCAGGCCGATCTGGGTGATGCCAGCTTCATGATCCTGCGCAACCACGGCCTGCTCACCGTGGGCAGCAGCATTGCCGATGCCTTCCTGGGCATGTTCATCCTCCAGCGCGCCTGCGAAATCCAGCTTCAGGCCCTGTCCGGCAATCGCCCGCTGATCCCGATCCCGGATGGCATCGTCAACACCATCAAGCAGCAAGCCTCCCAGGTCACCAAGGGCATGGGCGGCAACCTGGCCTGGCCCGGCCTGCTGCGCAAACTGGATCGCCAGAACCCGGGCTACGAGAAATAAATTCTCATGCTCCTGCAGCACCAAGCCTGCCTCTGTAGGAGCTATGCTTGCATGGCGAACCACTCCGCACCTTTTGCCATGCAAGCATAGCTTCTACAGGGGGAGCCCAAGCCCAAACACCCCACACAACTCTGTTTCCTTTCCCTGATTTCCCCTGTCAAAGCGGGCCAAAACCGGCCAACCTATACAGAAAGGCGACTTCCGTTAATTGTCTTGCCATGCAGGTATACGCAATGTGTAGGGTATTCAAAGACACTGTCTACCGAGGTTACCGATGACACAGTCACTGGACGCTCTCTGGGAAAAGGTCCGCGCCCAGAAAACCCGGATCCCCTCTCTCTACGGCGATATCGACTTTGATATCACCCCGGAGCGATTCACGGATTCCATGGATGTCCGCAGTACATTGCCGCCCCACTTCGCCAGGAAGTACCGCAAGAAAATCCTCGCCGACCATAACAAAGTGGACCGGGCCCGCGCCTACACCCTGCTGGGTGACACCGTGGCCGATGCCTACGCAGCCCTGATGTCGGAATACAGCTTTCGTGACCTGATCAGCATGTTGAAGAAAGCCTGCGACGAAGGACTCGACGCGATACCGGATGCCCCCCAGGAACTGGTGGACTTTATTACCGCCATGGAAACCACCCCGGACTGGGTGGACATGGAACTGGTCCGTGAAGGCGCCCGCCTGAGCCGCAACCAGATGGCCAACCTGGCCCCCTACGTGATCCGTGGCGCCTTTGTGGCCACCTTCATGAACAAGTACTCCGGCCTGCCCATGGCCATCACCGGCACCCTGGCCAGCGATTCGGTGAACCGGCGCATCAACGAAACCGCCAGCTTCTTCACCACCGCCACCCTGCCCGGTGCCCTGGAACGCTTCGGGCCCGGCTTCAAGGCCGCCGCCATGGTCCGCCTGATGCACTCAATGGTCCGCTTCAACATTCTCAAGCGGGTAAAGAAATGGGACCCGGCCATTTATGGCATCCCCATTCCCCAGGTAGACCAGATGCCCGCCGGCACCATGCCCGCCTACCTGGCCGCCTTCAAGGCCATGCGCAAGGGCCGCAAGCACTTCACCCGCAACGAGCGGGCCATCGTCGAACTGTCCCGCTACCAGTGTTTCCTGCTGGGCCTGCCCGAAGAGCTGCTGCCCGCCGAGGCGCCGGACATTATCGACACCATGCTCACCTACTCCGGTACCCTGCGCGAGGGCTACGACGACGAAACCTGTGGCGAACTCACCCGCGCCACCATGTCCGTCTATCGTCCGAAGGACAACAAGTTCACCAGCAAGGTCCACAACCTGGTGGAGCGCAGCGTCTCCAAGGTGTTCTTCACCCAGGCCTTTCTTGGCAAGAATGACAAATCAAAAGCGAAAGAAATGGGCGTGGAACCGCACCTGCTCGACTACGCCCTGTCCAGCATCGGCACGCTGTTCATCATGCCCCGCCTGATCGCCTACCGGACCCTGCAAGACATCCCCGTGGCCAACAGGATCGCGGACAAGATACTGGTCCGGCGCATCAACGAGCTGCTGGTAGACTACGGCCATGCGGAATTCACCACGGATGCAAACCAGTACAAACCAACCACCAGGGAAACGGCCTGAATGCAGCCATAAAAAGGCCCTTATTATCGAATGAGGGCCTTTTTATCGCTGTAATCGGTTATACGTCTAAAGGTTTTGTCACCATCATGGTGACTGCGCCGTTACAGGCTTTCCCCACGACTCATAGCCCGACTCAATGAGCGTGCCGTTAGCGTGTCCCCGGAAAGCCCCTTGCCCGCCACAGGGGCATTCATACGCTCAAAACGCACAGACTCTCCATCGGCATTGCGAAAATCCACCACAGCAGGCACGTTCTGTTTCCCCTGGTCAAACCTGACCGTGACCGACTTACCCCCCAACCCATACTTCAGCCACTCGCCATCCCAACTATTGGTGAAAGTGCCAGCACGTTCTGTTTTTTCCCGGCATGGGGGGCGCATCTCTTCCGGTTGCATCCCCACGAAGCCAGACCAGTTTTCACAGTATGTTCTGCTCAGGCTATAGCTGCCATTAAGCTGCCAGTATTGTTCTTTCATACCCACAAAAGGCGCAACCGACCGACCATGCACCAGATCAGAGGCCGCTGACATAATGGAACAGACCGTACTGAAATGGATCGCATTGGCACCGATGCGATGCATTCGACCATAAGAGCGGTTATAAACGGCATAGTCCGCATCGCCCATGGCGATCAACCCATTATCATTGATCACACAGGCACTGGTACTAATGCCTTCAGGCAGAGAATCAAAAACCACTTCTACGGACGTCAAGGACTTCGATCCTTCATCGCCTCTCACCTGGATATGTCCATAAGCTCTGGACGCCGATTCCGCATCAATCGACGGAGCCATCGCACAAGCGGTCAACACTGCACTCAAGCCCAATAACAACACTTTCACAGCCATGACCGAGCCGTCTATGGCCGATGACAACCCAATACGATACGTTTTCATTCCCTACCCCTTTGATACATTCGAAAAATCCCTCATCAACAAGCATAGCCAGCTAGGCAAACCGCTTCGTTATCTTTGGTGAGAAATCTGTAACCATAAATGCATGCCGCCGCTGCACCCCGGCCGCCGTAAAGGGCTCCCGGAAAATAACCTGAATATGACAGGCTCTTAATCCTCTTTCGCAGCGGTTTTGCCAGTAATCACGCCCTGGCCAAATCACTCACGTCGTCGCCAGTCCCCGTTGAGCGCTCCGCCCGTCCTCAACGCCGTATCAGAAGAAACCTTGCTTCAGATCAAATGCCAGCGACCACGCGGGCATACAGTGAAGGGAAGCCCCCGTGAATGCAGGAGAGTTCCATGTTCTGTGAATCTGCGGTTGCACTGGTAACCGGGTCGGCAACCGGCATCGGCTACGCCATCGCTGAAGGCTTTGCCCGCTCGGGTTGCAACCTGATACTCACCGACAAGGATGCCCGCCGTGGCGAAGAAGCCGCCGAGGCGCTGCGCGAAGCCACCGGACGGGACATATTGTTTGTCAGTGCCGACGTGAGCGACCCGCAGGACGTGAACGAGTTACACCGGCGCGGTTTTGCCCACTTTGGCCGACTGGACGCGGCTTGCAACAACGCCGGTATCGAGGGGGCAATGGCTCCCACCGCGGAGTGCCAACTGGACAACTTCGACACCACCCTTGCCACCAACCTGCGCGGGGTCTTTCTGTGCATGAAAACCCAACTGGGCTTGATGGCAAAACAAGGCCATGGGGCCATTGTGAACATGGCCTCCGTTGCCGGCCTGGTGGGGTTTGCGGGGTTACCCGCTTACTGCGCGTCTAAAGGCGGTGTGGTGCAGCTCACTCGAACCGCTGCCCTGGAATACGCAGAGCAGAACATCCGCGTCAATGCGGTCTGCCCCGGCGCCATAAAAACAGAAATGATTGACCGGATTACCGGCAAGGAACCGGAAACCGAAAGCCAGTTTGCCGGCCTGCACCCCATGAACCGCATGGGCACCCCCGAGGAAGTGGCCAATGCCGTGATCTGGCTGGCCTCGCCACTGGCAAGCTTCGTGACCGGGCAAGCCCTGGCCGTGGATGGCGGAATGACCGCTCGCTGACCAGAGAGCACCAGGCCCTGAACCACTGGACCGTGGTTCAGGGCCTGGCAAAACTTACAAACCCACTACAGCCCCAGATACTCCCCGACCAGAAACGCATCCCCCTGACCTTCCCGGCTGCCGAAATAACTCACCGGGTCATGCTCACCGTTCTCGATAGAGCCCACCTCGCAATCAATGCCATATTGCCTGGCAAGGTCATTAAACAGGGTCACCGGCGTCTTGATCTGGGCTTTCTTCTTCACCGACAGGCTGATGCCCAACCGCCAGTCCTCACAATCGTCACTGTCGCATTCATTGATCAGAGTGACGTTGTCTGCTTCGTTCTCATCCACATAGGCCTGCAGCGCCGCTTGCAGGTCAGGCAGGTTGCGCTTGAGCTTCTTTTCCTGCTTTTCATCCAGGCGATCGGAGGCGACGAGGAGGTAGAGGAGCATATCGTGGTCCGGGTTGGGATTGTGTGGGGACTTTATCACAATGCGGGGGTATTTCTCGTTACGGGCAGAGCGTAACAACGATGCTAATCAATCACCACCACATACCAGATACTGGACAAAAACAGATTCTCTGCCCTTGTCGTAGATCATTTTGACTCGTGGCCCCATATAAAGGACATCAGGGTCAGCAAACTGTGGAGGAGCAACACATACCAAATCCTGATTAGCCGTATCCAAACGACAGCCCTGCTTGAGAGCGAAGACCAGATCCTTCAGGCATTCAGCATCATCAACAACCTGCTCCTGGAACCCGGCTTTTCCCTCCGCTGGTCCAAAACCGATTCGGGACTCGTCGGATACAAATCTTTCAGCGGTTTCCCAGTCCCCGGCTTGCACCGCTGTCAGGAACTCGGCATATCCCCACAACATCTTGTCCCGAGCCGGGCCACCCTCAGCCAGACTCATGGGTGAAGAAAAGAACAAAATCACGAATAAAAGAAGTCGCATAAATCCCACCAGCTTCTACGCCGCAACCAGCTTCTTGACCTTAAGGTCTTTTCGGCGCTGCTCCGCATGCCAGAGCTCATACTGATATTGCTGGGTAAGCCAGCTTTCCGCCGAGGTATCAAAGGCAATAGACAGCCGGATCGCCATTTCCGGGCTGATACCCGCCTTTCCGTTCAGAATGGCGCTCAGGGTTTTACGGCTCACCCCAAGCCCATCGGCAGCAGCAGTCACAGACAAGCCAAGAGGCTCCAGACAGAGCTCTCTGATGATTTCACCGGGATGGGGAGGGTTGTGCATCAACATGGGTACTACCTCAGTGATAATCCTCGTAATTCACGATCTCGGCATCGCCGTCTTCGAAACGGAACGTCACTCGCCAGTTACCACTTACCGTCACCGACCATACCCCGATACGGTTGCCCATAAGTGGATGCAGTCTGAGCCCGGCAAGTCCATGTCCCGGGCATCTGATGCGGCATGCAACCTGCCGAGAATAAGACGAAGCCTCTTGGCATGGGCCGCCTGAATACCTGCGGTATTACCAGACCGAAAGAATCGGGCCAAACCTTTATGTCTGAAGCTTCGTATCACCGTTAATTGTGATCTGTAACGTATCAGGTGTCCAATTGAGATATTGGAACTGGGCGATCCAGGAGGGATTGTTCATTGCCCCTGTCACACAGAAACGCCGGTCTGAGACAACGGCGAAGGCATTGCTAATAAGAGGTCTTTTGTGGGCAACCCGGGCATGGCGGGCTTTCTTATACGCAGACTCCCTGCCAAGCCATGACTTGAAGATAGCCCCTTTACGGGCAACCAAATATCAGAAAAGAACGGGGATTAATGTAGGACATCGCCCTATTCATGGGCTTCCCGCTGGGCAAGACCTGATCAATCCACCGTTCTGTCGTTATTTTTCTCGTACTAAACGAACACTTCCTTCATTAAGCTTGGAAAAACTGAAAACAAGCCCATTACCAGAATGGACATACCATGCATCACTACTTTTTTTCACATATGGAGATGACGTCCAGAACCAACTATCTTGCCCCTCCCCCGGAAAAATCCGGGCATTAATTGCCGGCAACCAACAGCCTACTTTCTTGTAATAATCGCCAGCCCTGAGAGTCGCCAATTCATCTTTATTAGGCAATCTCCAGCCCTTACCCGAACTTTTATACTTTTCCATAGCATAATCCCATGTCATTTTTTCAGGGTGCCCGCTGCACGTAGCCCCACTCCACTCAAAGCCTTCAGGGCAACGCTTCCACACCAATCCCGTATCTTTATCAACCACCTCACTGCCGTTAATTTCAAATCGGTCATGAGGAGTCCAGGTCTCACCAAAACATTCAGCTCTAGCAAAGGTTAGGGAAGGTCTGAATAACTCGCTTTTTTCGCTTTTACGATCCTCAACAGGCATCTGCCATCGAATTCAGGCCACAATTCACTCTTGAGTGTCCA
>NZ_FNUM01000017.1 GCF_900107995.1 Alcanivorax sp. DSM 26293
GCGCGGCGGTCAGAGTGGTTTTACCATGGTCAACGTGACCGATGGTGCCTACGTTTACGTGCGGTTTATTACGTTCAAACTTTTCCTTTGCCACGGCTCTATACCCTTAACAAATTAACCGTAAATTTAAGATTTTTTGCCGCTGATCACTTCATCAGCGATGTTCTTCGGTGCTTCAGCGTACTTCAGGAACTCCATGGAGTAACTGGCACGACCCTGAGACATGGAACGCAGGTCGGTAGCGTAGCCGAACATTTCAGACAACGGCACCTCGGCACGAATAATCTTGCCGGCCATGGTGTCTTCCATGCCCTGAACGATACCACGACGACGGTTAAGGTCGCCCATTACGTCACCCATGTAATCTTCCGGGGTTACCGCTTCTACCTTCATGATAGGCTCAAGCAGTACCGCACCGGCTTCCTTCGCTGCGTTCTTCACAGCCAGGGCACCCGCCATACGGAAAGCGTTTTCGTTGGAATCCACCTCATGGTAGGAACCATCGTACAGAACCGCTTTCACACCCAGGATCGGATAACCGGCCAGAACACCGGACTGAAGCTGCTCATCGATACCCTTCTGCACTGCACCGAAGTATTCCTTCGGAACCGTACCACCGTGAATCTGCTCCTCAAACTGGAACTCTTCATCACGATCGATGGGCTCGAACTTCACCTTAACGTGACCATACTGACCACGACCACCGGACTGCTTGACGAACTTGCCTTCCACGTCAGCCGGACGGGTAAAGGTTTCACGGTAGGCCACCTGCGGCGCACCGATGTTGGCTTCAACCTTGAATTCGCGCTTCATACGATCCACGAGAATATCCAGGTGCAGCTCACCCATACCAGAGATGATGGTCTGGCCGGTTTCTTCGTCGGTCTTAACCCGGAAAGACGGATCTTCCTGCGCCAGACGACCCAGAGCCAGACCCATTTTTTCCTGGTCGGCCTTGGACTTCGGCTCTACCGCTACGGAAATTACCGGATCCGGGAATTCCATACGCTCGAGAACGATGATGTTGTTCAGGTCGCACAGGGTGTCACCGGTGGTGATATCCTTCAGACCCACACAGGCAGCGATGTCGCCAGCCAATACTTCCTTGATCTCTTCACGGCTATTCGCGTGCATCTGCAGCAGACGACCCACACGCTCTTTCTTCTGGCGCACGGAGTTCATCACGCTGTCACCGGAGTTCAGCACACCGGAGTAAACACGGATGAAGGTCAGGGAGCCCACAAACGGGTCCGTGGCAATCTTGAACGCCAGCGCGGAGAACGGGGCCTTGTCAGAAGACTCGCGGGACTCAACCGTCTCGCCATCTTCCAGCACACCCTGAATCGCTTTTACTTCATCAGGTGCCGGCAGGAATTCGATAACCGCATCCAGCAGCGCCTGAACACCCTTGTTCTTGAACGCAGAGCCACACAGGCCCAGAACGATCTCATTGGCCAGAACCTGCTGACGCAGACCCGCCTTGATTTCGTCGTTATTGAGCTCGCCGCTTTCCAGGTACTTTTCCATCAGCTCTTCAGAGCCTTCGGCCGCAGATTCCATCATCTGCTCACGAAGCTCGTCACAACGGGCCTGGATGTTTTCCGGAATGTCGCGCTCTTCATAGGTCATGCCCATGTCGTCTTCGTTCCAGAAGATCGCTTTCATCCGGATCAGGTCGACAACACCTTTGAATTCGTCTTCCGCACCAATGTTGTACTGAATCGGCACAACCTTGGCACCCAGACGATTACGGATCTGGTCACAAACACGGTCGAAATCGGCACCGGCGCGGTCCATCTTGTTGACGAACACGATACGCGGCACTTCGTATTTGTTGGCCTGACGCCATACGGTTTCAGACTGGGGCTCAACACCGGAGGAACCACAGAACACAACAACCGCACCATCCAGTACACGCAGGGAACGCTCTACCTCAATGGTAAAGTCAACGTGCCCGGGAGTATCAATGATGTTGATACGGTGCTGGTCATACTGCTGGTCCATACCCTGCCAGAAGGTAGTGGTGGCAGCAGAGGTAATGGTAATACCACGCTCCTGCTCCTGCTCCATCCAGTCCATGGTGGCAGCGCCGTCATGCACCTCACCAATCTTGTGAGACACACCGGTGTAGAAAAGAATACGTTCGGTAGTGGTAGTTTTACCCGCATCTACGTGTGCGCAGATACCGATATTACGATAGCGATTGAGAGGAGTCTTACGTGCCACGCGGCTAACCTCGATTCACTGGTTCAAATATAGAAACCGGCCTGAAGTTAGGCCGGCTTCACTCGATTGCCTTCTGCTATTAGAAGCGGAAGTGAGAGAAGGCCTTGTTGGCCTCGGCCATGCGATGCACGTCTTCACGCTTCTTCATCGCTGCGCCTTTGCCTTCGGCGGCATCCATCACTTCGCCGGCCAGACGAGCAGGCATGCTCTTCTCGCCACGCTTACGGGCAGCATCTACCAACCAGCGCATTGCCAGGGCGGTACGACGGCTGGGACGAACCTCAACAGGAACCTGGTAAGTGGCACCACCGACACGGCGGCTCTTTACCTCGACGGCGGGACGAATATTGTCCAGCGCCTTCTCGAACATCTCCAGGGAATCAGCCCCTTTGCGTTCGCTGATGATATCCAGGGCACCGTACACGATGCGCTCGGAAACAGATTTCTTACCACTGACCATGACATGGTTCATGAACTTGGCCAGCAACTGGCTTCCAAACTTAGGATCCGGAAGGATCTCACGTTTGGCGACAACGCGACGTCTTGGCATCGGATGTGTTCCTCTAACATTCCCGCGGTGGGCGGGGAAATCTTCAGGTAATTCCGGAACGGCATGCCGTCCGGACCTTACTCATCCCTCCGCAGCCTTGAGGGCTACGGCATTCAGAAAAGGTGCTCGGTTACTTCAATTACTTCTTGGGACGCTTGGCGCCATACTTGGAGCGACGCTGTTTGCGATCCTGCACACCTGCCGTATCCAGGGTTCCACGCACAGTGTGGTAGCGCACACCGGGAAGGTCTTTTACACGACCGCCACGGATCAGGACTACGGAGTGCTCCTGCAGGTTATGACCTTCACCACCGATGTAGGAAGAGACTTCATAACCATTAGTCAGACGCACACGACACACTTTACGCAGTGCGGAGTTCGGCTTCTTCGGGGTAGTGGTGTACACCCGAGTGCAAACGCCGCGACGCTGGGGGCAGCCCTGCAGGGCTACGGAGTCGCTCTTTTCTACCTTGCTTTTGCGCGGCTTGCGCACCAGCTGGTTTACAGTTGCCATGAAACTACTGCCTCACGCTTACAGTTCTGTGACAGAAACCGTCACTTGACGGTTCTGGCACCCATTTACTGCCCATAGAACAGGGGGGCAGCGATTGTAGGGAGCCCCCGGCACCACGTCAAGATGCCAGGAACTCCGTCACTCGCCAGCAATCACTCGTCAGAGGAGCTGAGAGCCTCGGACAAGGCGGCTTCCACCTCATCCATGGTGGGCGCTTCCGGTCCGCGTGCCTCGACACGCTGACGGCGGCGCTCCAGGTGGTGAGCATAGCCGGTACCCGCTGGCACCAGACGCCCTACTACCACGTTTTCCTTCAGACCGCGCAGGTCGTCTTCCTTGCCGGTGACCGCCGCTTCGGTCAGAACCCGGGTAGTCTCCTGGAAGGACGCGGCGGAGATGAACGACTCGGTGGCCAGGGATGCCTTGGTAATACCCAGCAGCTGACGCTCGTACTGGGGCAGCATTTTGTCCTCAGCCTTGAGACGCTCGATCTCTTCCATCACGCGGGCGTATTCCGCCTGCTCGCCCTTGATGAAGCGGGACTCGCCCACTTCCAGGATTTCCACTTTACGCAGCATCTGACGGATGATCGTTTCAATGTGCTTGTCATTGATCTTCACACCCTGCAGGCGGTAAACCTCCTGCACCTCGTTAACGATATAACGAGCCAGCTCGGATTCACCCATCAGGCGCAGGATATCGTGGGGGTTGAGCGGGCCGTCAGAGACCACTTCACCCTTTTCCACTTTCTCACCTTCGAACACGTTGAGCTGGCGCCACTTGGGAATCAGCTCTTCGTAGGTGTCACCACCGTCATCCGGGGTAATCACCAGGCGAACCTTGCCTTTGGTTTCCTTGCCGAAGGACACGGTACCGGTCTTCTCGGCCAGGATGGCAGCCTCTTTCGGGTTCCGTGCCTCGAACAGGTCGGCAACCCGGGGCAGACCACCGGTGATGTCACGGGTCTTGGAGGATTCCTGCGGAATCCGCGCAATCACGTCACCCACGGAGATGCTGGCACCATCCTTGAGACCACACAGCGCACCACCCGGCAGCAGGTACTGGGCCGGCATGTCAGTGTTGGGCATCAATACCGCCTTACCCTTGCCATCAACCACACGCACTACGGGGCGCATGTCCTTGCCGGCGGCGGGACGGTTCTGGGTACCCAGCACTTCGATGTTGGTCAGACCGGTCAGTTCGTCGGTCTGGTGGTTTACGGTGATACCTTCTTCCATATCACCGAACTGCACCTTGCCTTCCACTTCCGCGATGATCGGGTGGGTATGGGGGTCCCAGGTGGCAACCACCTGACCGCCATCAACCTGATCACCTTCGCCCACGGTCACAGTCGCACCATAGGGCAGCTTGTAACGCTCACGCTCACGGCCCAGCTCATCCGCTACCGCCAGGTCGGCGGAACGGGAAACGATCACCAGACCGTCCTTGTGCTGTACGTGCTTGGCGTTATGGAAACGCACCTTGCCGCCGTGCTTGATCTGGATGCTGGACACCGCAGACGCCCGGCTGGCCGCACCACCAATGTGGAAGGTACGCATGGTCAGCTGGGTACCCGGCTCACCGATGGACTGGGCGGCAATAACGCCCACCGCTTCACCCACATTGACCTGATGGCCACGGGCCAGGTCACGGCCGTAACAGGTGGAACACACACCCCAGCGGGTGGCACAGGTGATCGGCGAGCGCACCAGCACTTCATCCACACCCATGGATTCGAGCTTGTTGACCCATACTTCATCCAGCAGGGTGCCGGCTTCCGCCAGGACTTCGTCCTGCTGCAGCGGGTTCATCACATCCCGGGCCACCACACGACCCAGAACACGCTCACCCAGACCTTCCACCACGTCACCGCCTTCAATCAGCGGCGCCATCAGCAGGCCTTCCTCGGTACCACAGTCATCCTCGGTGACGACCAGATCCTGAGCCACGTCCACCAGACGGCGGGTCAGGTAACCGGAGTTCGCCGTCTTCAAGGCGGTATCGGCCAGACCTTTACGGGCACCGTGAGTGGAGATGAAGTACTGGAGTACGTTCAGACCTTCACGGAAGTTACTGGTGATCGGCGTTTCGATGATGGAACCATCCGGCTTCGCCATCAGACCACGCATACCGGCCAGCTGACGAATCTGTGCCGGGGAGCCCCGCGCACCGGAATCGGCCATCATAAAGATAGAGTTGAAGGAGCCCTGCTCTTCGTCCTCGCCGTCGCGGTTTTTCACCACTTCGACGCGCAGGTTTTCCATCATTGCCTTGGCGATCTGGTCGTTGGTACGGGCCCAGATATCCACCACCTTGTTATAACGCTCACCACGGGTTACCAGACCGGAAGCGAATTGCTCCTCGATCTCGCGAACCTCGTCTTCGGCCGCGTCAATCATGGTGTACTTGGCATCCGGGATCACCATGTCTTCCACACCAATGGAGGAACCGGACAGGGTGGCTTCGCGGAAGCCCAGGTACATCAGCTGGTCGGCAAAGATACAGGTTTCTTTGGTACCCAGAATCCGGTAGCAGGTGTTCAAAAGCTTGGAAATCGCCTTCTTGGTCATGTTCTGGTTGACCATGGCGAAGCCCAGACCGGTGGGCACGATATCCCACAGCTTACAGCGACCCGGAGTGGTATCAGCGATAAAGGTGCGCTCTTCAACGCCACCTTCCAGATCACGCACCACTTCATGAACACGCACTTTCACCCGGGCATGCAGATCAACCTGCTTGTTGGCCAGGGCACGCATCACTTCCTTGGTGTCGGCAAAAATCTGGCCTTCACCCTTGGCGTTCACCTTTTCGCGGCTGATGTAGTACAGACCCAGTACCACGTCCTGAGTCGGGCCGATGATGGGCTCACCATTGGCCGGCGACAGGATGTTGTTGGTGGACATCATCAGCGCGCGAGCTTCCAGCTGGGCTTCCAGGGTCAGCGGCAAATGCACCGCCATCTGGTCACCATCGAAGTCCGCGTTGAAGGCCGCACACACCAGCGGATGCAGCTGGATCGCCTTACCTTCAATCAGTACCGGCTCGAACGCCTGGATACCCAGACGGTGAAGGGTCGGCGCCCGGTTCAACATGACCGGGTGCTCGCGAATCACTTCCGCCAGGATATCCCAGACCTCGGCAGTTTCGCGCTCGACCATTTTCTTGGCCGCCTTGATGGTGGTCGCCAGACCACGGGCTTCCAGCTTGGCAAAGATGAACGGCTTGAACAGTTCCAGCGCCATCTTCTTGGGCAGGCCGGTCTCGTGCAGCTTGAGAGACGGCCCCACCACGATCACGGAACGACCGGAGTAGTCTACCCGCTTACCCAGCAGGTTTTGACGGAAACGACCCTGCTTACCCTTGATCATGTCAGCCAGGGATTTCAGCGGGCGCTTGTTGGAACCGGTGATGGCACGGCCACGACGGCCGTTATCCAGCAGCGCATCCACGGATTCCTGCAGCATGCGCTTTTCGTTGCGCACGATGATGTCCGGGGCGCTCAGGTCCAGTAGACGCTTGAGACGGTTGTTCCGGTTGATCACCCGACGGTACAGATCGTTCAGGTCGGAGGTGGCAAAACGGCCACCGTCCAGCGGTACCAGCGGACGCAGATCCGGCGGCAGCACCGGCAGCACGGTGAGAATCATCCACTCCGGCTTGTTACCGGAATCCTTGAAGGCTTCCATCAGCTTCAGACGCTTGGACAGCTTCTTCAGCTTGGTGTCGGAGTTGGTGGATTCCACTTCTTCGCGCAGGATCTTGATCTCTTCGACCAGGTCCAGCTCCATGAGCAACTGCTGTACGGCCTCGGCACCCATCTTGGCTTCGAATTCGTCACCGAACTCTTCCAGGGCATCGAAGTACTCTTCGTCAGTCAGCAGCTGACCACGCTCAAGGGTGGTCATGCCCGGCTCAGTCACCACAAAGGACTCGAAGTACAGAACCCGCTCGATATCACGCAGGGTCATGTCCAGCATCAGACCGATACGGGACGGCAGCGACTTCAGGAACCAGATGTGCGCGGTAGGGCTGGCCAGTTCGATATGGCCCATGCGCTCACGGCGAACCTTGGAAAGGGTGACTTCGACGCCACACTTCTCACAGATCACACCACGGTGCTTGAGACGCTTGTACTTGCCGCACAGACACTCATAGTCCTTGATCGGACCAAAGATACGCGCACAGAACAGGCCATCCCGTTCCGGCTTGAAGGTACGATAGTTAATGGTTTCCGGCTTTTTCACTTCGCCGAAAGACCAGGAGCGGATCAGATCCGGCGGTGCCAGAGAGATCTTGAGTTTATCAAACTCCGTGACTTGTCCCTGACTTTTAAGCAGATTCAGCAGGTCTTTCAAGGCCAGTCCTCCGTAGCGAGCTTTACGCTCTCAATTCTTTCCTAAACCCGGGTAACAACGCGAGCCGCTCCCCCACAGGGAAGCGGCACACATCGCTTCAGTCGTTTTCCAACTCGATATTGATACCGAGAGAGCGGATTTCCTTCAGCAATACGTTGAAGGATTCCGGCATACCCGGGTCCATACGGTGATCACCATCCACGATGTTCTTGTACATACGAGTACGGCCATTCACATCATCGGACTTCACGGTAAGCATTTCCTGCAAGGTGTAGGCGGCACCATAGGCTTCCAGCGCCCACACTTCCATCTCACCGAAACGCTGACCACCAAACTGCGCCTTACCACCCAGCGGCTGCTGGGTTACCAGGCTGTAGGAGCCGGTGGAACGGGCATGCATCTTGTCGTCCACCAGGTGGTTCAACTTCAGCATGTACATGTAGCCAACGGTGACCTTGCGATCAAACTTCTCACCGGTACGGCCATCCCAGAGTTGCATCTGACCGGAACGATCGTAACCGGCAAGCTCCAGCAGTTCCTTGATCTCGAATTCCTTGGCGCCGTCAAATACAGCGGTTGCCATGGGAACACCACCAACCAGGTTCTGGGCCAGCTCAATGATTTCGTCATCGCTGAAGCTGTCCAGATCTTCCGGTGAACCACCGGCACCTGCCTTGTTGTAGATCTTGTCCAGGAAGCCGCGAATTTCCGCCACTTTCTTCTGCTCGGCCAGCATCTCGCCGATACGCTCACCAAGACCCTTGGCAGCCCAGCCCAGGTGGGTTTCCAGAATCTGACCCACGTTCATACGGGACGGTACACCCAGCGGGTTCAACACCACATCCACCGGCACACCGTGCTCGTCGTACGGCATATCTTCTTCCGGCATGATCACGGAGATCACACCCTTGTTACCGTGACGGCCCGCCATCTTGTCACCGGGCTGGATACGACGCTTGATAGCCAGGTAAACCTTGACCACTTTCAGCACGCCATGAGCCAGGTCATCACCGCCAGAGATCTTGGCCTGCTTGTCCCGGTAGCGCTCGTCCTGCTCTTTCTTGTGCAGTTCCAGATACTGCTGGGCACGCTCAAGCTGCTCGGCCACATCGTCGTCGGCCGGGCGCAGCTCGAACCACTTGTCCGCATCCAGATTGTCCAGCGCATCGGCAGTCAGCTCGGTGCCACGCTTGAAGCCGGCACCACCGTTAACCTTTTTGCCCACCAGCACGGTGCGCAGACGCTCCAGGATATCCTGCTGAACGATACGGAACTCGTCTTTCAAGTCCTTGCGGAACTGGTCCAGGGAGTCCTGCTCGATCTGCTTGGCTCGCTCATCTTTCTCCACGCCATCGCGGGTAAAGACCTGCACGTCGATGACGGTACCCTTGACGCCGGATGACACTCGCAGGGAGGTATCTTTCACGTCAGAGGCTTTCTCACCGAAGATGGCACGCAACAGCTTCTCTTCCGGGGTCAGCTGGGTCTCACCTTTCGGTGTCACCTTGCCAACCAGGATGTCGCCAGCGCCCACTTCCGCACCGATGTAAACAATGCCGGACTCGTCCAGTTTGGACAGTGCCGCCTCGCCCACATTGGGAATATCGGCAGTGATTTCTTCCGGACCCAGCTTGGTGTCACGGGCGATCGCGGTCAGCTCCTGAATATGAATGGAGGTGAAACGATCTTCCTTGACCACCCGCTCGGAGATCAGGATGGAATCCTCGAAGTTGTAGCCGTTCCAGGGCATGAACGCCACGCGCATGTTCTGACCCAGGGCCAGCTCGCCCATGTCCACGGACGGGCCATCAGCCATGATATCGCGGGCAGCAACCCGGTCACCCACTTTCACCAGCGGACGCTGGTTGATGCAGGTGTTCTGGTTGGAACGGGTGTATTTGGTCAGGTTGTAGATATCTACACCCGCTTCCCCTTCGTTCACTTCGTCATCGTTCACTTTCACGATGATCCGTGATGCATCCACCTTGTCGACGATACCGCCACGGGTTGCCACCACACACACGCCGGAGTCACGGGCCACGTGACGCTCGAAACCGGTACCTACCAGCGGCTTGTCGGCACGCAGGGTGGGCACAGCCTGACGCTGCATGTTGGAGCCCATCAATGCGCGGTTCGCATCATCGTGCTCAAGGAACGGAATCAGTGACGCCGCCACAGACACGACCTGGCGAGGAGACACATCCATATGGGTAATGGTGTCACGCTCCATCACGGTAAATTCGTAGCGGTGACGAACCGTCACGAAGTCTTCCGCGAAACCGCCCTCGTCGGTCATCTTCGCGTCTACCTGTGCGATCACGCACTCGGCTTCCTCGATGGCTGACAGATATTCGATTTCTTCGCTGACCTTGCCGTCAATGACCTTCAGATACGGCGACTCCAGGAAGCCGTACTCGTTGGCGCGGGCATAGGTGGCCAGGGAGTTGATCAGACCGATGTTCGGACCTTCAGGGGTCTCGATCGGACACACACGACCGTAGTGGGTCGGGTGAACGTCACGAACCTCAAAGCCGGCACGCTCACGGGTCAGACCACCGGGGCCCAACGCGGACACACGACGCTTGTGCGTGATCTCGGACAGCGGGTTGTTCTGATCCATAAACTGGGACAGCTGGGAAGAGCCAAAGAACTCTTTCACGGCAGCCGCCACCGGCTTGGAGTTGATCAGGTCCTGGGGCATCAGGCCTTCGGATTCTGCCAGGCTCAGACGCTCCTTGACCGCACGCTCCACACGCACCAGACCCACACGGAACTGGTTTTCGGCCATTTCACCCACGGAACGCACACGACGGTTGCCCAGGTGATCGATATCATCCACCACACCGTTACCGTTGCGGATGTCGACCAGGGTGCGCAGCACCTCGATGATGTCGGAGGTTTCTTCACCCATCTGGGCAAAGTACTGCTTGCCTTCCTCATCGGTACGGGAGCTGAAGTAGCGACCGTCATAGAGGATACCGGGACCGGTTTCGTCTTCGCGACCGAGACGACGGTTGAACTTCATGCGCCCCACACCGGACAGGTCGTAACGCTCGTCGGTGAAGAACAGGTTCTTGAACAGGTTTTCCGCCGCTTCCTTGGTGGGCGGCTCGCCCGGACGCATCATGCGGTAGATCTCGACCAGTGCCTCCAGGGGAGTCCGGGTCGGGTCAGCACGCAGGGTGTCGGCCATGAACGGGCCGTTGTCCAGGTCGTTGGTGTACAGGGTTTCGAAATCGGTAATTCCGCCCTGCTCCAGCTTCTCCAGCGTTTCCGCTGTCAGCTCGGTGTTACACTCCACCAGGATCTCGCCGGTGTCCTGATCGATGATGGATTTGGCCAGGTACTTGCCCTGCAGGTATTCGGCAGGAATTTCCAGGTACTCGATATTGGCCTTTTCCAGCTGGCGAATGTGGCGCGCAGTAATACGACGGCCACGCTCCACCACGACTTCACCGTCCGCCAGGATATCGAAGGTCGCGGTTTCACCACGCAGACGCTCCGGCACCAGCTTCATGCGGTAAATGCCGTCTTCCACTGCAATCTCGTTGGTCTCGAAGAACATCTCCAACACTTCGTCGGAGGTATAGCCCAACGCACGCAGCAGGATCGTCGCCGGCAACTTGCGGCGACGGTCGATCCGGACGAACACCTGGTCCTTGGGATCGAATTCGAAGTCCAGCCAGGACCCACGGTAAGGAATCACCCGGGCGGAATAGAGCAGCTTGCCGGAGGAGTGAGTCTTGCCTTTATCGTGGTCGAAAAACACACCGGGGGAACGGTGCAGCTGGGACACAATGACACGCTCGGTACCGTTGATCACAAAGGTACCGTTTTCGGTCATCAGGGGCATTTCGCCCATGTAGACCTGCTGTTCACGGATATCCTTGATAGCCCCACTGGATTCCTTGTCATAGATGACCAGACGAATCCGTACGCGCAGCGGTGCGGCGTAAGTGGTACCACGAACAGTACATTCTTTTACATCAAAAACAGGCTTGCCGAACTCATAGCCGGCATACTCCAGCGCGGCATTCCCGGAATAACTTGAAATCGGAAATACTGACCGGAAAGCGGCTTCCAGACCCTGGTCCAGACGCTCTTCTGCACTTTTATCCTGCTGCAGAAATTTACGGTAAGAATCGAGCTGTATGGCCAGAAGGTACGGGACCTCCATAACCTTCGGAAGCTTGCCGAAATCTTTGCGGATCCGCTTTTTCTCAGTGAATGAGTATGCCATCTGCGTTCCTCAGCTGTTGATCTATCACCCTTGGGTGATATTTCTGCATGAAACCTCTCATACAGAAACGACAAAAGGCTGGCAGCCCTCAAGCTGCCAGCCGGTGCCTTTCCGCATTATTGTGGAAAGGCATTGCGCAAATGCGCTTACTTGAGCTCGGCAGTACCGCCAGCCTCTTCGATCTTTTTCTTGATCTCTTCGGCTTCGTCCTTGGAGGCGCCTTCTTTAACAGAAGCAGGTGCACCTTCAACGAGCTCTTTGGCTTCTTTCAGACCCAGGCCGGTTACTTCACGGACAGCCTTGATCACGCCAACTTTCTTGTCACCGAAACCGGTCAGAACAACGTCAAACTCGGTCTTTTCTTCGGCAGCAGCTTCACCACCAGCGGCAGCTGCAGGAGCAGCGGCAACAGCGGCAGCGGCGGTTACGCCGAATTTCTCTTCCATGGCCTCGATCAGTTCAACGAGGTCCATAACGCTCATATCGGCGATAGCGCCGAGGATATCTTCTTTGGAAACGGCCATTTTCAATCTCCTAAATCACCACACGGGCGATCCGATTGGATCGGGTAGTTACGCAGCCTGACAAATCAGGCGGCACTCTGTTTCTGGTCCTTGACTGCAGCAACCGTGCGAACAAATTTGCCGGGCACCTCGTTGAGGGTACGAACAAACTTGGCCACCGGGGCCTGCATAACGGACATGAGCTGAGAAAGTGCTTCGTCGCGAGTCGGCAGCTTGGCCAGGACATCAATGTCCTGAGGACCATACGCTATACCACCCACAGCCAGAGCCTTAACTTCCAGCGCGTCATTGTCTTTAGCAAAATCCTTGATGAGGCGGGCAGCTGCACCCGGATCATCCTGGGAAAAAGCCAAAACAGTGGGGCCAACCAGAACGTCGCTCAGACACTCATAATCAGTGTCTTTCACGGCGAACTTCGCCAGCGTATTACGTACCACTTTCAGGTACACGCCGGTTTCACGGGCCTTACTACGCAACTCAGTCATCTGAGAAACAGTGAGACCACGATAGTCAGCAACCACAGCAGACAGCGCTTCAGTAGCTACAGCATTGACCGAAGCAACAATCGCCCGTTTGTCCTCCAGATTCAAAGGCATGTTTACCTCCTGGATTCACAAACATTAACCGTCAAAATCGACTGCAATCTGATTTCGAGGCGGTCGCCAGGGCCGGTTTCCCGGCCATTATCGCGGAGCCACAACCTGAACAAGTCAGGAAACAACTACCGCGCCTGCGCAGGCGGTTACCCCTTAATCCCGGTTTGTTACTTGCCTCATAAAGGCAGACTCCAAACAGAACCGGAAACCTGCGGTCTTTGACGCCCCGACGAGACCCTCATTGAAGAGTGAGTCATCGGGATCAAAGCCCTTGCGAACCTGGCCAGCAAGCACCAGGCTCAAATTCAGTTACATCGCCAGTGACGCCGGATCGATATTCAGACCAGGGCCCATGGTGGTGGACAGGGTCACCTTCTTGAAATAGGTACCCTTGGCAGATGACGGCTTGGCTTTCTTCAGGTCAGCCAGCAGCGATTCCACGTTTTCCTTGATCGCATTGGCGTCAAAACCCACCTGGCCCACGGTGCAGTGCACGATGCCGCCTTTGTCGGTGCGGTAACGAACCTGACCACCCTTGGCGTTTTTCACGGCCTGGGCAACATCAGGAGTTACAGTACCCACCTTCGGGTTAGGCATGAGACCACGGGGACCCAGGATGGTGCCCAGCTTGCCGACAACGCGCATGGCGTCCGGGGAAGCGATGACCACATCAAAGTTGATTTCACCGCCCTGAACCTGCTCGGCCAGGTCGTCGAAACCTACCACGTCTGCACCGGCTTCTTTCGCTTCTTCAGCCTTGGCGCCCTGAGCAAATACCGCCACGCGAACGGTTTTACCCGTACCGTGGGGCAGCACGGAAGCACCACGAACGTTTTGATCAGATTTACGCGGGTCAACACCCAGGTTCACCGCCACGTCCAGGGATTCCTTGAACTTAACGGTGGACAGCTCGGCCAGCAGGGCCACAGCTTCTTCTACCTGGTACAGTTTGCCAGCTTCCACTTTTTCCCGGATGGCGCGGGTACGCTTGGACAACTTAGCCATTGGTTAACCCTCCACATCCAGGCCCATGGAACGGGCAGAGCCCGCGATAGTGCGCACAGCGGCTTCCAGATCAGCAGCAGTCAGATCCGGCTCTTTGGCCTTGGCGATCTCTTCCAGCTGCTCACGGGTTACCTTGCCCACTTTCTTGGTGTTCGGCTCACCAGAACCGCTCTTGATACCGGCCGCTTTCTTCAGCAGGTAAGAGGCCGGCGGCGTCTTCATGGTGAAGGTAAAGGAACGGTCGCTATAAACGGTGATAACAACAGGAACCGGCGCACCGGCATCCAGCTGCTGGGTCTGGGCGTTGAACGCCTTACAGAACTCCATGATGTTCACACCGTGCTGACCCAGAGCGGGACCAACCGGCGGGGACGGGTTAGCCTGACCCGCTGCTACCTGCAGCTTGATGTAGGCTTGGACTTTCTTCGCCATTGCAAGACTCCTTGGGTGCAAACGCCACGCTGACAGCGGGCTCCCCTCAGGTTGTCAAAACACCCCGGCCGCTTTTCAGCGACCAGGGCACCATAAATCCGTTGCCGGGCAGTATCAGGTCTTTTCGACCTGACCAAACTCCAGCTCTACCGGTGTTGAACGACCGAAGATCATTACTGCCACCTGCAAGCGGCTCTTTTCGTAATTCACTTCTTCGATCACACCATTGAAGTCGGCAAAGGGGCCATCGTTAACACGCACCACTTCACCCGCTTCAAACAATGTCTTCGGCTTCGGCTTCTCCACCGCATCATCCATGCGACGAAGAATGGCATCTGCCTCTTTCTGGGTAATCGGCGAGACACGACCCGGATTCTTCGGATCTTCGCCAATAAAGCCCATTACCTTCGGGGTTTCTTTAACCAGGTGCCAGGAGTCATCACACATCTCCATTTGCACCAGCACATAACCCGGGAAGAACTTGCGTTCGGACTTGCGCTTTTGGCCACCCTTGATCTCTACCACTTCTTCGGTAGGAACCAGGATTTCACCAAAAAGCTCTTCCATAGAACGCAATTTAACGCGCTCTTCCAGGGCGCGTTTTACGTGCTTCTCGAAACCCGAATAGGCATGTACCACATACCAGCGCTTTGCCATGTTTACCCCTTAGCCAATAACCCAGGACATGAGCCCACCGAGAATCCAGTCGAGCACAAACAGCAACAGGGCCACAATCACAACAAAGACAAGCACAATCAACGTGGTCTGCAGGGTTTCCTGACGCGTCGGCCACACCACTTTACGCAGCTCGACCATGGAATCCTTGCGAAGCTGATTGAATGCCTTGCCCTGCTCGGTCTGCAGAGCAAAGAACACTGCGACCAGGGCAACAGCAACAACACCGACCACCCGGTAAAGAGTGGGCTGCTCGGAGAAATAGCTATTACCGACGACAGCGGCGGCCACCAAGCCAACCACCAGCAACCACTTCACCGCCTCGAAGGCGGCAGAGCCGGAACGTGCTTCTGTTTTCTCGCTCATCTTACGATGCACCCCACCACCCAAGTGGCAGCCTTGGGAAAATTGGCAGGCCAGGAGGGACTCGAACCCCCAACAGCCGGTTTTGGAGACCGGTGCTCTACCAATTGAACTACTGGCCTGTAACTCTGAAATCCTTAAACAAAACAGGGTGGCAGGCTAGCCCGCCACCCTTGATCACCGCGACAATTACTCGGTGATTTTGGCTACCACACCGGCGCCAACGGTACGGCCACCTTCGCGGATAGCGAAGCGCAGGCCGTCTTCCATGGCGATCGGCGCGATCAGCTCAACGTCCATCTGCACGTTGTCGCCCGGCATAACCATCTCGGTACCTTCCGGCAGGGTACATGCACCCGTTACGTCGGTGGTACGGAAGTAGAACTGCGGACGGTAGCCGTTGAAGAACGGGGTGTGACGACCACCTTCGTCCTTGCTCAGCACGTACACCTCAGCAATGAACTTGGTGTGCGGCTTGATGGAGCCCGGCTTGGCCAGTACCTGGCCACGCTCAACCTCATCACGCTTGGTACCACGCAGCAGAACACCAACGTTCTCGCCTGCACGACCTTCGTCCAGCAGCTTGCGGAACATTTCCACACCGGTACAGGTGGTCTTGGTGGTGTCGTGGATACCCACGATCTCGATTTCCTCGCCCACCTTGATGATGCCACGCTCTACACGGCCGGTTACTACAGTACCGCGACCAGAGATGGAGAATACGTCTTCGATCGGCATCAGGAACGGCTGATCAACGGCACGCTCCGGCTCCGGGATGTACTCGTCCAGGCACTCAACCAGCTTCTGTACGGCAGGCATGCCGATGTCGCTGGTGTCACCTTCCAGTGCTTTCAGGGCAGAACCCTTGATGATCGGAGTATCGTCACCCGGGAAGTCATAGTCGTTCAGCAGTTCGCGAACTTCCATTTCAACCAGCTCAAGCAGCTCTTCATCGTCAACCATGTCCGCTTTGTTCAGGAACACAACGATGTAGGGAACGCCTACCTGACGGGACAGCAGGATGTGCTCGCGGGTCTGCGGCATCGGGCCGTCAGCAGCGGAACATACCAGAATCGCACCGTCCATCTGCGCCGCACCGGTGATCATGTTCTTCACATAATCAGCGTGACCGGGGCAGTCTACGTGGGCGTAGTGACGAGTCGGGGAATCGTATTCCACGTGAGAGGTTGCAATGGTGATACCACGCTCACGCTCTTCCGGAGCATTATCAATACCGTCGAAAGCGATGGCGCTACCGCCCCAAACTTCTGCACACACGCGGGTCAGCGCGGCGGTCAGAGTGGTTTTACCATGGTCAACGTGACCGATGGTGCCTACGTTTACGTGCGGTTTATTACGTTCAAACTTTTCCTTTGCCACG
>NZ_FNUM01000006.1 GCF_900107995.1 Alcanivorax sp. DSM 26293
CGAATCCCTGCGAAACGGCGCATGGACTCGATCTCATACAAGGCATCTTCCATCGCCGGATCACTCAGGTTGTAGATGATCTGCATGACATGAATGCGAAGCATGCTCGATAGCGCATACGGCGGCCGGCCAGTGCTGCCAGAGGCGTAATAAACAGCAATCGTAGACTCCAGCGCCTTCCAGGGTAGAAGCTGATCCAACTTCTCAAGGAACACTTCCCGCCGGGTCTTGCGCTTCTTGTGTTCGTATTCGGCTTCGGCAAAGGTCAGCTGGCTCATGGCATTCCCGGCAAGTGGCTGATAGAAAGTCCTGATTATGGCAAAGTCGGGGAGTTTTTCAGAGGTTCCCTAGAGCTGACGCATAGCCCCCATATGGCTGTGGCAACTCCATTGCGAACGCGGTGATGACCGCTAACAAAAATGGAAACCCAAGACCAACAATTAAGGTGGACACTAAGTTAGCTAAAAACACATGCTTAAATGTTGTCTTCGTGCTAAGTCCTGACGCTTTTTTTAGCAGTACAGTCTCGATAAATAGAATCCAGACCTGCCCGAAGATAAATGCGCTACCGCTGATAAATAGTAGTAAAGGACCACCACCATTGGCATAAGCAATAGCAGGAAAACAAGCTAACAACAATGCAATGAACTTTTTATTCTTTGATATCACTAGATACTTCCATGGGCATGTAACGCCGGCCATCATGCGCTTGTCGCATGCATGGCATTGTTATATGTGAGCATGAGATCGCCATAGCCCCAGATAATTGTTCCCACCGCTGTGAGAATGAGGATTGAGACTGAGAGCGCCTTATAGAAAGGCAAGTATTTCTCTTTAAATTCATCAAACCCCACACTGACGTAGCCAGACGGAAAGAGCACCCCATGAATAGAGAAAAGCTTCAACTCCAGAACCAAACAGAGCACCGTCATTATTGAACCGCTTCGCTGAAACCAAACCCCTATCTCTTCACCCACAGGCCTAACCGGAACTGATAGTGCTAAAACCGGAATGGTGATGACAGCAATAGCTCCCAAGAAACATATCCAAAGGTTCTTTTTCGTATTAGCTTCCTCGACGTACAACCTTTCACCCCCTACATATAACGCCTGCCTCAGCCGCCGAAGGTCGGCTTGCAGGCCCTTGTTATATGCTTACCACATCAATGCAATCCATATGAGCACTCCCATCGGAGCGAACGCCCAACGCACCCATTGAGCCCCAGGGCGGTAAATCACAAACCCTAGAACAGCCAGCAGTGCCGGAGAGACAACGAAAACTAGTAAGACCCCAAACTCCCAGTCGCTAACAACAAAGGGCACAACAAAATCCAGCCACCACTTTGGGCTCAAGAAATCAATTTCACGAACGAGAGCCCTAGCAAGAAACCAGTATCCAATGAGAACCGACAACGCTTTCAGCGCCTCTTCGACTTTATCCCCACCGACTTCATTAATCTTACGCAGGGTCATAACCACCCATTCATATAACGCTAAGGTAACCGGCGCCGGAGCGCCAGCGGAGGGCACCAAAAGCGCAACGCTTTTGGCGTCCGGTTGACCGCCTTGTTAGGCATTTTCGTCGTGCTCCTCGGCATCTAGCTCCTCAGCCAGGCTCTGGTAGCTCTTTGGATGAAGACGAACGCTGACTATTTCTCTGATCTCAGATTCGTCCTTGGGAACAGAACGCTCAAGACTCTGGAGAATGCCATTGTGAAGCACAACGTTGGTTTTCCGAGGCTGTTTTTCCCGCTTGTGACGAACCTCAGCTAGACAATACTCATCGGACATATAAGGCATTTCAGGAACACTCGAAGATTTTCTGTAATAGGCCATTACGAGCTTCCTGGATGCTGCCTTTGCACCAGATTCACAGCGCCACGCTGCTTAGAAAAAATCTCGCGCTCCGACTCTGGCAGCTCAGCTTCTACGGCATCTAGAATGGCATTTTCCCCCGCGTTGAAGCTTCGAGAGCCACCATAAAAAACAGCATTAAAAAGGTCCGCGATTTTGCCCACAGCTCTGCACTTCCTTATGCCTAACAGCGTATTCAGTCGAACGATTCGACATATCTTTTTTCGACATAATTCGAACCGGAGTACAACATATAGTGCCGAAGAATCCACTATCTTCAGTACCTTACCGAAAAAATGGCAGCCATTCCCATTTGACAAAACTCGAACGAGCGGCCTATTTCCTGGATTTTCCCGATATCGACCCTTTCTGAAAAACACCTTATATCAACCGTTTAGCTTTTTCTGTAAGCCATATCCTACAAATTTATTGCTCGTTCTGTTGAGCATGGGTGGTGCTGGACGCATTGGAAGTTCGCCATGCAAGCATAGCTCCCACAGGGAGGGATATTCAGGGGTGGAGTTTTCCTGGGACGCGATAAGGGCACAGCCAAGCGGATTTCGCGGTCGGACGACCGCTCCCACGGGGTGTGGTGATGTGGCAGGCATAAAAAAGCCCGGGCAGCTTGTGGCTGCCCGGGCCTGGTGGTGGCGGGGTTAGCGCCGCTCTCCCTTAACGGTCCTCGTAGCGTTGGTGCTTGAAGAAGATGCCTGTGTCACCGAATTGGGACAGGGTGAACTCGGACTGGGTGACCAGTTCGCCGATTTTGACGGCGCTGTTGCGGCGCTCGCGGGCGTAGCGGGCGGTGACCCAGGGCCAGATGGATTTACGGATCTGCATGTCGGTGCCGTAGACGTCATACAGCTTGGTGCCCGCCGGGATGGCCGTGAGGTCGTCGCGGAAATCGTGGGGGGCGGTGCTGATGGTATTTCTCAGCGTCGGGTTGGGTACGAAGTAGATCTGCGTCGGGGTTTTGACGCTGCCTGCGGCGCTGCCGTCCTGGTTTACTTTGGCCATGTCGCTCATCACCAGCAGGGTGGGCTTGGTGGAAACCAGGGAGAACAATGCGGTGGTGCCCAGCGTTTCATTCACTTCCGCCTGCACGTAGTTGGACAGTTCGTTGGCGAAGATGTTGTGGTTGTCGCCCTGGCCGCTGAGGGTATAGAGCGCCGACACGTTTTCGGAGCGTTTGCCATCCACCAGCAGTTTCAGTGCCAGGCCGGGGGCAAAACCGCGGTCGGAAGGATCACCGGTAACGGACAGGCGCAACAGCCCATGATCGGCGCCCTGGAACAGGCCGCTGTAATCATGGCCGCCGGCGGACTGGAACTGTACCTTGGCCAAAGCACCGCGCGGATGAATCGGCTTGCTGTAGCCCGGGGGCGCCACGTCGGTGACATCCTGCACTTTCTTCCACAGTACCGAGTTGATCAGGCCGCCGATGTCGATGGGTTCGATAGCGGGCACCTCACCCTCTTCATAGCTGGTGCGCAGTGCGCCGTTGACCCACAGGTGATCCTGCTTGGCCTGGGCGGACCAGTCCTGATAGTCGTCCGGCATGTTCAGGCCCCAGGGTTTGAAGGCGTTGTCCATGCCCACCAGGCTGGTGGCCAGGGTGGGAAAATGACGACGGATCACATCCACCATGGTGTTATCTTCCACCCAGTCGATACCGGCGGCGGTGTAGACCTCGTCGGTATAGTCGGTGGTGAAGAAGCGGTCGGTCATCAGACGACGGGAGGCATTGAGAATGAAGATCTGGAAAGAGGTTTCGCCGAAACCAAAGCCTTCCGGACGGGTTTCTTCCGCCAGCTGCCCCACCAGGGTGTCGATCATTTCGATGTCGTTGTTGTAGAGCGACTTCAGGTCCGCCAGCAGTTCCGGGTCGCTGGTGAGGTCCTCGAAACGGGTGATGGGCTTGAGGCCGATCTGGCGGCGGAATTCGTTGTAGCGCGGCACCCCGCGTTCGCGATCACGCAGTACATCGATGGCGGCCATGTCGATGTCGCCGATCAGCGGCATGGACAGGTTGCGCAGGAAATCCGGGTAATTGTTCAGGGTCAGCGCCCCCGGATGGGTGATGCCGAAGGAATACCATAGACGGTCTTGCCCCACGTCGCCGAGCAAATCTTCTGCGTCGCCGTTGCGGGTGTCCTGAATAGGAATTTCCTGATCAACGATGTTGGAGCCGATGTCGTAGACCTTGATCTCGTCACGCAACAGCGGATGCATGCGGTATACGGAAACAAACTCTTCGGTCAGGGTGTAAGGCACACCGTAATTGTTGGGCGTGCGCGAACCCACCAGGCCGGCCAGGGCATGCTCGATGGAACTGGTAGGGCTGTCGCCCAGGCCCGTATCGATGCCGACCAGATCAAACAGACTGCCCAGCTGCCCCAGGTTGTTGTTGAGCATATCCAGGTCTTCCTGGAATTTGTCGCGGGTGTCGCGATCGCCGCCCAGGCCCCACCAGTTGGCGTACATGGCCCGCTCCAATACCGGATTGGCCAGGATCGCCGGGGTCCATTCCACGGTGTGAATCTTGGCCATCAAGGCGGAATTAATCAGGCGAGCCTTGTCGAACAGCCACTGGTCGGACTTGCCCGGGTTGTTGGCCTTGAGCATGTCGGCGATGGCGTTGTGCTCCAGGGTGAACAGGTGATGCATCATGCTCAGCCCCACCCACCAGTTCTCGTTGAAACCGGTGACCGGTTTGCCGCTGAGAAATTCCGTGGGCAGACGGCCGTTGCCGTCCACTTCCAGCTTGCCGTCCACGAAGGAACGAACCTCGTCGTTGGTGTCCTTGTCGCTACCGTAGAGCTGGGAGCCATCCCACCAGTGGGTGTTGATGTTCTCGTAGGTGACCACGGACTCGTCACCACTCACATCCGGGTCCGGACGGGTGCGCTGGACGGACATGGTGCCGGAGCCCAGCACATCACCCGGTGGCAACGGGAACTCAATGGGGTTGGCATCGGTACGCGGGCCATGGTCAAACCAGTCGTGCACCATGAACTGAATCCAGGAAGTGGCGATAAAGTTCAGGGTGGTGGCGGGTTTGAAATCGCCGCCCCGGGACATGATCAGGTTACTGACTTCCCGGGGGTTGGGGGTCAGCAGATTGCCACTGGCGTTCTCCGCATACACCGACGCCGGGTCCACATTTCGGCCGAAGTTGGTATGGACGGAGCCCTCCGCCGGGTTCTCCAGAATATTGCAGGTGCCGTCTTCGGTGCGGGCGGTCAGGCTGCGTTCGTCACAGACAATGCTGGCGTTCTTTTCGTCCCAGCTTTCCATATCGAACATGTTGTTCTCGAGCAGGTCTTCCCGCTGCCCGGCCAGTACCAGCAACGCACCCATCACGCCCAGGGTGCCGAATTTGGTCAGGGCCGGCCAGGTAACCCAGGGGGTCATAGCCATGATAAGCCTCCGTCTTGTTGTTCTCGGGGTATGTCGGATGACAACGCCCGGACTCTAGCAACGGGGCCAGCCCCTCCACCCCCTCCTGCGGTAGGGGGTGGGCGGAAATCGCGAACCGGATCATGGTTTGGCTTTCGGTAGGAGCGTCGCTGGCGGCGCGATAGGCGAGTTGCGAGTAGCGAGTAGCGAGTAGCGAGTTACGAGAAGCGAAAACCTGGCTTTCCCTGGTTCTCGGTTTCGATTTTCGAATCTCGCTTCTCGCGACTCGTCACTGTTTGATTTATCGCGACGCCAGCGACGCTGCTACGGCAAGCGCTAACGCGATGCCGCGCGCAGGACCGCTTCGGTGCGGCTGGAAACGCCGAGTTTGCTGTAGATGTTTTTCAGGTGCCATTTGGTGGTGGTGATGGAGGTGCCCGCTTTTTCGCTGATGCCGGCGTTGCTCAAGCCACCTTGCAACAGCTCGAAGATTTCCAGTTCCTTTGGCGTGAGCACCGCATCCGGGTCCACATCCAGCGGAGCAGTAGCCGGGGCCGCGTCGAAGACGGCGGGGAACAGGTCGGTATAAAACTCCGGCAGCATCAGCACGCCACGGCTCCACAGCTTTTTCATCAGCGCGGCCAGGCCCGGCGCTTCGTCGAATACCGAGCGGTTGATATTGAGCAGCCCGTAGCGGGTGATCAGTTCATCCACCCGTTTTGCCTGCTCACCGGCACTACTGCCACGGGCGGTGATTACCAACAGGTTGGCCTCCACGATGGAAGCCCGGGTCATGATCCCTGCCGCCTTCACAACTGAAAGCAACCGCTGCAACACGGCGTCTGCCTCGGCAAGGCGGCCATTGGCGATCAACCAGTAGGCCGCAGCCAGCCCTTTCCGTTCCCAGCTCTGGCTGTAAGTGGCCGGGGTGTGGGTGCCGTTGTTCGCCACCCAACCGGCCAGGTCGAATCGTTCCGCCACCGCATCCAGTCGGCTCCAGCAACCGGCGGTGAAGGCCTGGCGCACCATTTCCAGCACCGTCATGTTGACGAAGCGCTGGTAGTTGCCCAGCTGCAGAATGCCCAGCAGTTTTTCCAGCATGCGCTCGGAGGGTTTCTGTTTGCCTTGTAGATGCTGAAGCCGCGACAGGGTCAGGTAGACCGTGGAAATCACTTCCGTGGCCGAGGCGGACGACACCATGGGCAGCAGGTCTTCGCACAGCTGTTGGGCTTCCTCCAGACGGTTCTGGTCGTACAGCACCACCACCATGCCGGTTGCCCACAGGGACCAGGTCGGGCTGTCCCGGGAGGTACCATGGAAATGCTCGTTGATAAACGCAACCGCTTCACCGATATGGCCCAGCTGGTGGTTGGCCAGGGCGGTAATCAACCCGGCGTAGCCGGCGGTAAAATGATGCCCCAGGCGAAGCAAGACTTCCCGGGCCTGACTGGAAAACGCCAACGCGGATTCCAGTCGTCCATGCTGCAGGTGGTAGTAGGCCACCATGGCCAGGGAGAAGGCCCGGATGTCCCGGTGACCACTGCTTTCCATCAGCAGGGACAGATTGGCACCCTCCATGAAGTCGGTATCGTGCTGGAACAATTGCAGGTGCATTTCCAGAAAGTCGATCACCCGGGCGTGATTGTCGCGGGCTTGCTGATCGTTACGCGGCGCCTCTTTCAATGCATCCAGATAATAACGGGCCCGAAAGAACCGGCGAGACAGAGTCAGGGTGCTGATCAAGGGGGCGGACAACTCATCACGGCTGAGAAGGGTGCTGTCCGACAGCGTTTCCGCCCAGTCGAGAATGTGGGCGGTATAACCTTCCCGTAGCCAGTAGTCGAAGGCCTGCTCCAGGCAGTGAATGAACAGGCTGTCGTCCCCGGCCCGTTTGGCATGCCATACGGCCTGCCGAAAATTCTGCTGGCGCACAAAGAAGCGGGTGGCACGGCGGTGAATCGGCGCGATGCATTCGGGCATTTCAATGGCGACTCGGGCGCGCAAAAAATCTTTCAGTAACCCGTGATAGCGATACCAGCCGGGCCTGCCCGATATCGGGATCAGGAACAGTTCCCGGGAGGTCAGCTCCTCGATCAGACGGGCGGCGTGATCGCTCTGCAGCACCTGGTTGCACAGTTCCGCATTGAAGCTGTCCAGCAACGCGCTCTGCATGAACAGGGTGCGGGCGGTATCGGGCAGACCTTTCAACACCGCATGGCAGAAGTAGTCCATCAGCTCCGGCTGGCTGGCATCAAAGTCTTTCAGGGTCTGCATGCCCGAGCGCATGGCCGCCAGCAGGGCAATCTTGACCCCGGCCATCCAGCCTTCGGTAATGCTAAGCAGGTGGACCATCTCCTCCTCATCCAGCGCCCCGCCGCCCAGACCTTCATTGAGGGCAGTGACTTCCTCACGGCGGATTTTCAGTTCGCTGGCGCCGATTTCCAGTAACGCGTCCTCCAGCCGCAGGCGGCTGATATCCAGGGCCGGCTGGGTGCGGCTGGCGATGATCAGGTGCACGTCCGCCGGCGGCTGGTCCAACAGGGTGCTGATGACACTGAGCGTTTCCGGGCTACGGATATGCTGGAAGTCATCAAAGACGATAAACAGGGGCCCGGCCACCTGCTCCAGGGCCTCGAAGAGCGCATCGGCAATGGACGATGGCGGCAGCTCAGCCACATCGAAGGGCATGAACCAGGAGGTATCGAACGCCGGCACGGCGGCCCGGGTCTGCTCGGCAAAACGGCGCAGGAAGCGCACCGGGTCATCATCCGCCGGGCGCAGGCTCAGAGAGACCACCACGCCGGGGCCGGGCCGGGATTGCCACTGGCTGAGCAGGGTGGATTTCCCCGCTCCGGCGGGAGCCAGCAACAGGGTGAGAGGCACGCGGGCGCAATGATCCAGCAATGCCACCAGTTCCTTCCGGTAGAACCGACCTGCCACGGGCCGGGACGCATCAGTCGTACTCATTTCTGATCTGCCTAGCGTTTTTTATTGTTGTACTGCCATCGGCTGGCTGGGACGTCAGTGCCGATATGCAAACTAACGGATATTGGCTCACCCGAACCGGCATTTGATCACAAACCGAACAACAGGTAGCGGCATGGCCGCAAATCACAAAAGGCGTGATTGAGAGGACGCGGGGCTGAGGTCGGATCTCCGACCGGGGGCTGAGAGCTGGGGCGCGACCCACAAAAAAGCCCCCTTTCCGTCAGGAAAGAGGGCTTCTTGTGGTGCGCTGACTGATCAGGGAATCGGCAGGTAACCGCCGTCCACTTCCTTGGTGACAATGGCCACCGCGTTGTGGGCGTGCAGGCTTTCCAGGTGATTGACCCGCAGCCAGAAATCCTTGTAGCAACCCTGGGGATTCAGGGCCTGCTTGAGGCGACGGGCCGCATCTTCACAGAACATCAGGTTCTGGCCGTTGAGCAGGGCGAATTCCTGTTCGTCCACCCGCTTCACGGCGGTCTGCACCGGGGTTTTCAGAGCCCCTTCGATGGAATCGATCAGCGCAGTGATGGGGAACGCATCGCCTTCGGTGTGATCCAGCAGGACCCGCACCTGGGCCACGGAGCGCTGACTGTGCGGGGTGGCCAGAATACCCTCTTCGGTCCCCAGCCACTCAAACACCGCATCCGCATCGACCTTGCCTTCCGCAAAGTCACGGCGGAACTGTTCCTGAATCAGCTGGCGGGACAAGGCCGCTGAACACGGGCAAGTGGAGGAGTACGGCACTTCCACGTACATCTCGATCCGCATGCCTTCTTCACACAGGGTGCCCTTGATGCTGACCGGGTAGCTCTTCCAGCCGGAATAGCTGCTCTTCAGGGCAGGACGACGCATGGAGTATTCAAAGTCCAGCTGCACAAAGCCGCGGGTGCTGAGGCCTTCATGGGTCTGCAGGAAATTACGCAGCAGCTGCTCAATGGATGCAGCACTGACCGAATGATCGCCAAAGGTCTCTTCCAGCATCAGAAACAGCCGGGACATATGGATACCCTTGGAATCCGGGTTGGCCAGATTCACATAGGCCTGGATAGAGGTGCTCACCGGGCGCTCACCGGCCAGGGTGTCACTGACCCGGGCAGGCAGGTGGATTTCGCTCATGCCGACCCAATCCAGGGTGCTATGGATGTGATCCACCATGGAATTGGACGCGACGTCCGGCATCTGTTTGGTGCCACCGGCACCAGTTTCACGTGTCATGGGATTCTCCATAGGGGCGCACGAGAGACCATCTTATGGCCCGTCGGGTGAACAAAACGGTAACCCGACTGTCATCGCCCTGACTGACAAGGGGGGCAAGTCTAGCAGAAAGTCTCCCGCAAATTGACCATTTGCGGGCGCGGCTTTGGCTATGGGATTGACAGAATGGCCCTATCAGCCCGATCAGATCGGTTCGTCTGCACTACCCACCAGTTCCTGGAAGCGAGCCAGCGCATGCAGGGGGCGGAACATCTCTTCACTGCGGGCATGACGGCGCAGGGTTTCGGAGGTCTGGATGGCCGCATCCAGGTCGGCGAGCGCATTATCGATCTCACCCAACCCGGCCCAGGCGCAGGCGCGCTGGTACAAGGCATGGGAGTTTTCTTCATCCACTTCCAGCACCCGGTCACACAGGCTCAAGGCCCAGCGTTGTTCGCCCAGCTCCAGGGCCGCATCGGCCTTCCAGGCCAGGGCTTCCGGATCATCCGGGCGTAATTCCAGAATCCGGTCATACAGCTCGATCTTGGCCTGGGCGCTGGGCTCCTTGGTGGCCTTGAGCCACAGGCTGTGGATCTCGTTGGTGCGCTCGATCTCTTCCTGGTTTTCGGCAATGGTCAGGGATTTCTTGCGCAGCTCCCGCTCCAGATCCGCCAGGCGAGCCTCGTACTCGCTGGTCAGACGGGCCATTTCCTTTTCCGCGTAAACCCGCACGTTGTCCTTCAGGTCACGAATGGTGGACCAGCCCACCAGCGCCAGAATGGAAGCGGCACCGGCAATCAGATAGAAGAAATAGGTCACCGTGTTGGTGGCATAGCCCATGGCCTTGTCTGCCACTTCCAGCTCCCGGTCAGTGACCAGCAGGTTCATCTGGTTACGGTATTCCATCATGTCCTGGCGGAGGTTACGCAACTCGCCAAGGATCCAGTTTTCCCGGAACTGGGAAATGACCGGCCCCTTCTCGATTTCGCTTTCAGCCTCCTGGCGGGGAGCCTCATCGGTTTCCGCCATGACGGTGGGCGCCAGGCCCAGAAACAACACCCCCAGCAATGCCAGGCGCGCAAGTCGCATTCTCTGCAAGACTCTATCCTCAATCTGTCGACTTACGTTTAAACGGCGCAAGAAGCGGTCACTTCAGGCCCAGAGTATGGTCGCATTAAGCCCTGCCATGTGCCACCACTGTGGCCACATTCGCCAGGCCGGCCGGACCCCAGCCCCACCCACACATCCACCGGGGAAGGCTCTGACCGGGGCGCAATACTGATTCAACAAGGAGAGCAATTTCGGGTCATTGCCAGGCCTTTGGCAAATCCCGTGCAGGCCAGAAAAGACGCGGCATCGCGCCGTTTCGGCGGGCTTGCGTCAGCAGTTACTTTGACTTCTAAATGTTTTACCTCTAAAATAGCTTACCAATTTTCGCAAGGAATTACTTGGCGTTGCCCTGAATGGTGTGGGGTTGAATCCTTACATCTCAAAGGTGATTGCAGACTGATTATGTCCAATAACGGTCACATTACTTTGTTATCAAGAGAACGGACGGCAATGGCCAGACACGAAGACGTGCTGATTGCATTAAGACAGATTATTCGCGCCACCGACCTTTACTCTCGCAAGTTGAGCAAGGTCTCGGGGCTCACTTCGCCGCAGCTACTCATCATGCAGGCGATTTCGGCTCACGGTGAAATCACCATGGGCGACCTGGCCAATGAGGTCTCTCTCAGCCAGGCCACCATCACCACCATTCTGGACCGCCTGGAAAAGCGGGAGCTTGTCGAGCGCAAGCGCGGCGAGCAGGACAAACGTCGGGTCTACGCTCACCTGACCCCGGCCGGTGACGACATCATCGACCAGGCCCCTACCCCGCTTCAGGACGAATTCATCGAGCGTTTTGACCGCCTGGAAGATTGGGAGCAATCGTTAATCCTCAGCTCCCTGCAACGGGTGGCCGCGATGATGAATGCCGGGGATATCGACGCGTCCCCGGTATTGGATCTGGGCGCCATCGACCGCGCCCAACCAGCGGTGGACATGAGTAGTCGCCGCGAACGCGAAGCCAACTCTTTCTCTAAAACGGACCAAAAGTGAAACCATGGTTGCAGACAGTGCAAAGAAAACGGATTCATCCACCGACAATCAGGATGACATTACTTTCCGCAAACCGGAAAGCCAGGACGGCAGCCGGGTGCACAAGCTGATCAGTGAGTGCAAGCCGCTGGACGAGAACTCCGTCTATTGCAACTTGCTGCAGTGTACGCACTTTGCTGACACCTCCGTCGCCGCGGAAATGGACGGCGACCTGGTGGGCTTCATTTCCGGTTACATCCCGCCCAAGCAGCAGAATACGCTGTTCGTCTGGCAGGTGGCCGTACATGAGAAAGCCCGCGGCAAGGGCCTGGCCAAGCGCATGCTGGCCGAACTGATCAACCGTGAGGAAAGCACCGACGTTCAGTTCATCGAGACCACCATTACCCCCGACAACGAAGCCTCCTGGGGAATGTTCCGCAGCTTCGCCTACCAGCGCAGCATGCCCACGGAAGAATTTATTCTGTTCGATTCGCGCATTCACTTTGCCGGCGAACATAATGACGAATATCTGCTGCGTATCGGGCCATTCAACAGAGACGAAGCCTGAGCGAACTGAGCAGAACGTAACAAGCACCGAATTCAAGCGAGGAACAGGAATCATGGATACCGACATTTTTGAAAGTCACGAATCGGAAGTAATGAGCTATGCACGTAGCTTCCCGGTGGTGTTTGACCAGGCCAAGGGCAGCTACCTGTACGATGAAACCGGCAAGGAATACATCGACTTCCTGGCCGGCGCAGGCACGCTCAACTACGGCCACAACAACCCGGTACTGAAAGAGAAGCTGCTTGAGTACATCCAGCGTGACGGCATTGTTCACGGCCTGGATATGCATACCACGGCCAAGCGTGAATTCATGGATGCTTTCTACGAAGTGATCCTGAAGCCCCGCGATATGGATTACATCATGCAGTTCACCGGCCCCACCGGTACCAATGCGGTGGAAGCGGCGCTGAAAGTGGCCCGCAATATCAAGGGTCGCGAAAACATCATCAGCTTCACCAATGGCTTCCACGGTGTGAGCCTGGGTGCCCTGGCGACTACCGGTAACAGCCACCACCGTGGCGTTGCTGGCGTGACCATGGGCGGCGTCACCCCGATGCCCTATGACGGCTACCTGGGCGATGCCTTCGACACTACGGAATATCTGGACAAGGTGCTGGGCGATTCCTCCAGCGGCGTGGATCATCCCGCGGCGGTCATCGTAGAAACCGTACAGGGCGAAGGCGGCATCAATGCAGCCAGCTTTGAATGGTTGCGCAATCTGGAAAAAGTGTGTCGCAAACACGACATGCTGCTGATTCTGGATGACATCCAGGCCGGTTGTGGCCGTACTGGCACCTTTTTCAGCTTTGATGATATCGGCATCAATCCGGACATCATCACCCTGTCCAAGTCCCTGAGCGGTTACGGCCTGCCCTTCGCCATGGTGCTGCTGAAACCGGAGCTGGATCAGTGGAAACCCGGTGAGCACAACGGTACCTTCCGTGGTCACAACCTGGCCTTTGTGACTGCAGCGGCCGCGCTGAACCATTACTGGCGTGACGACAAGTTCGCCAAGGAAGTGCAGCGCAAGGCGGATATCATCACTGACCGTTTCCGTGAAATCGCCAACAGCTATGACGACCACTGGTTCTACCTGAACGGTCGCGGCATGATGCAGGGCCTGGTGGCCCGTGATGGCGAACTGGCTGGCGAAATCACCAAGGCTTGCTTCAAGCGTCAGCTGGTGATTGAAACCTCCGGTGCCGATGACCAGGTGATCAAGACCCTGTGTCCGCTGACCATTGCCGAAGAAGATCTGACCCGCGCGCTGGACATCATCAAGGAAAGCGTTGCCGAAGTCATGACTGACCGCATCAAGCGCGGTGAAGCGCACTCTGTTGCCAGCATGGCTAGCTAAACAGACTGCCCGCTCCCCCGGTTCCGGGGGAGCCTTTCTCCCTCCCTTTTTTGCTCAGGAGTCATAATTCATGATCGTTCGCACTCTGGCGGAAGCCGAGAAGTCAGACCGTTGTGTCAAAGCCGAAAACGGCAACTGGCAGTCTGTTCGCCTGTCCCTGAAAGACGACAAGATGGGGCATTCGTTCAACATCACCACCATCTTCAAGGGCACCAAGACTCACATCCACTACCAGAACCATCTGGAAACCGTGTATGTGATGTCGGGTAACGGCAAGGTAGAAACCATTTCCGATGGCAAGGTCTACGACCTGAAGCCCGGCACTGTCTACCTGCTCAATGAGCACGACGAACATTATCTCTATGGCGGCGACGAAGACATGGTCGTGGCCTGCGTTTTCGATCCGCCGCTGAGCGGCAAGGAAGTGCACGATGAAAATGGCGTTTACCCGGCAGATGTTGATTAAGCGACCGGGCACTCGCTGACAAGAAAAAACGGGGCGCTTCAAGCGCCCCGTTTTTTTGCCCTTCAGACTTTACCGTTGGAGCCTTGTTCACAAGGCGAACCTTCCACGTTCCCCAGCAAGCTTCGCCATGCCGACATGGCTCCAACACCTCAACCGAAGCGCCATTCTCAAAACGCGTACTTGGCAGTGAACTGCACACGCTTCAGATCACCATTGTCACCGGCTTCGGTTTCCCGTTCGGCATAAATCAGCTCTCCCCCCAATGACAGGGGCTTTGCCACCTGCCAGATCAGGTTGGCATGGGCGCTCTGGACGGTTTCGTTGGTGGTGCCGGCCACAGTCTCCGGGTTATCCGCTTCGCTCATGGACACCGCAAAGTTCGACCTCCAACGATCATTCCAGTTGTGGTGCAGGGCCAGTACCGCACTCCACTGATCAATCAGCTCGATATCGCCATCCGCTTCAATTTGCCCGGAGCGGAATGCATTCAGGGTGTGGTAACGGCCAATGGCATTGCCGTAATTGAGCTGGAAGCGTACATCATCCATCTCGCCCAGCATCATCTTGCCTGCCAGTGCCAGTCCGTAGCCATATTCGCTCTCGTCCCGGTCCTGGCCACCGATGTTGTCCTGGTAGGCCAGCTCACGCCCCATGCCGGACAGGCTCACATTGCCCCAGTCTCCGGTCAGGTTGTAGCGCAGCACCACATCAGGCACACCATTATCGTCGTAGGGATTTTCCGTGCCGCCGTAGAGCGTCGTGGAGGGGTTCTCCAGGGCCAGCATGATCGGGCCACTGGTGTAACGAATCTGCGGTTGGCGCTCGAAGACGGTGCCGGCAGCACCCACAAAATCCAGGGTTTCCGGCAACGCACTGACATTGAAAAAGGTGGACCAGGTCTGTCCGAACAACCACTTGTCCCAGCTCAGATAGGCATGGCGAATACGTGGCGCATAGCTATTGGTAATACGCTCGTCACCAAGGCCGGTGGTCTGAAAATCGATTTCGATATGGCCCTTCACATCCCCCACCGGAGTACGGGTAACACTCTTCAGCCAGAAGCGGCTCTGTTTGGCATGCATATGCAGCTTGCCGGAGCCCTCTTCCCCCGCCACAGGAATGGTGGAAGGCACCATAAAGTCCTCACCGATCGCCGCTGATGCTTCTTCACCATCGCTGTATTTGCTGTAGATCGTGTCAGCTTTGATAAAACCACCAAAGGTGATCTGGCTGTTTCCGCCACTGTGTTCCAGTTTGTTTTCCAGCTCGGCTACCCGCTCCTCCAGGGTAGCGGCACCCGCCATACCCGCATGGGCAAATAGAACGGCGGCACACAGGTACTTGGGTTTTATTGCTGTCATGGCCCTGCCCTCTTGTTTTCATCAACACGTAAGTCACTCCATCAACAGCTTGCTCGGCCCCTGAGCGCACAACTATTAGCCATAGGTCGAAAAGGGGCTGTCTTCCCTTAAGACCAAGGTCTAATTCAGGGCACCGCCGTGCTTTCGCACACTGGAAGCATCCTTGATAACAACCGCATCACTTCAGTGAGGAAGTCCCATGGAAACGGGTGCACGCGTGCCGGTAAAAGCCGCTCTGAAATCCCATTGCTGGATCGACGCCAACGACTACCAGTCTCTCTACACACAGAGTCTGCAGGACAGCGTCGGATTCTGGCGCAGCCAGGCCCAGCGAATCGACTGGGTACGCGAACCGCAGCAGATTCGCGACACCCGTTTCCATCCGGATGACGTTCATATTCGCTGGTTCCATGACGGCGAACTCAACGCCAGCAGCAATTGCATTGACCGTCATCTGGCCGCCAATGGAGACGCTGTCGCCCTGTACTGGGAAGCGGATGAAGCTGGCCTGCCGAGCCGGGAAATCACCTACCAGGCACTCCATCTGCATGTTTGCCAACTTGCCAATACCCTCAAGCGCCAGGGCGTCGGCAAGGGCGACCGGGTGATGATCTATATGCCGATGATCCCGGAAGCGGTTTTCGCCATGTTGGCCTGCGCCCGCATCGGTGCCATTCATTCCGTGGTGTTTGCCGGTTTCTCTCCGGATGCCCTGGCCGGTCGCATTGCAGACTGTGGCGCCAAAATGGTGATCACCGCCGATGCCGGACGGCGTGGCGGCAAACCGGTGCCCCTCAAGGACAACGTGGATGAGGCCCTGCGACAGGATGGCACTGGTGTGGTGGAAAAGGTTCTGGTGGTCCGCCACGTGGGCAATGACGTCCACTGGCAACCGGGCCGGGATCTGGACTATGCGGAAGAGCAGGCACAAAGCGACAGCCACTGCCCGGCTGAAGCCATGAATGCGGAAGACCCCCTGTTCATTCTTTACACCTCAGGATCCACCGGCAAACCCAAGGGGGTGCTGCATACCACCGGTGGTTACATGGTCTATGCATCACTGACCCATCAGCTGGCCTTCGATTACCACCCCGGCCAGGTCTATTGGTGCACCGCCGATGTGGGCTGGATCACCGGGCATACCTATCTGGTCTATGGTCCGCTGGCCAACGGTGCCACCTGTGTGATGTTTGAAGGCGTGCCCAACTATCCCAATGATCAGCGGGTGGGCGACATCATCGATCGCTACGGGGTGGAAATTCTCTACACCGCCCCCACCGCCATCCGCGCTCTGATGGCCGGCGGCGATCACTGCTGCCAGAGCAGCAAGCGCGATACATTACGGATCCTGGCCACCGCCGGTGAGCCCATCAATCCGGCTGCCTGGCAATGGTTCCACGATGTGGTCGGCAAAGGCCAGGCGGCCGTGGTGGACACCTGGTGGCAGACCGAAACCGGCGGCATCATGATCTGTCCGCTCCCGGCGGCCACCGAGGCCAAACCCGGCGCCGCCACCTTGCCCTTTTTCGGCATCCAGCCGGCTCTGGTGGACAACGACGGCAACCTGCTGGACGGCCCAGCCGAAGGCAACCTGGTCATTGCCGACAGCTGGCCCGGGCAGGCCCGCACCCTGTGGGGCGATCACGAACGTTTCGTACAGACCTACTTCAGCAGCTTCCCCGGGTACTACACCACTGGGGACGGTGCCCGCCGCGACGAAGACGGATACTACTGGATTACCGGCCGGGTGGATGATGTGCTCAACGTGTCCGGTCACCGCATGGGCACTGCCGAAGTGGAAAGCGCCCTGGTCGCCCACCCGAGGGTGTGTGAGGCAGCGGTGGTGGGATACCCCCACGACATCAAGGGGCAAGGCATCTATGTCTATGTGACCCTCAATGACGGGGAAGTGGCCAGCGATGCACTGCTCCAGGAATTGCGCCAGTGGGTACGCCGGGAGATTGGCCCCATCGCCACCCCGGATCTGATCCATTTCACTGGCGGGCTCCCGAAAACCCGCTCCGGCAAGATCATGCGTCGCATCCTCAGAAAAGTGGCCGCCAACGAACATGACAGCCTCGGCGACATCTCCACCCTGGCGGATCCGGCGGTGGTGGCAAGCCTGGTGGAAACCCGGGTCAATCGGTGAGTGAGAGGTGCGCCGGGGCGCTGAAACGGACCTGCGCGCACTCAGCACCCATGCACCACGGCCAGAGATTTATGCTGAAGGGAACCCGTTGTTTCCTGTTTTTCCCACGCTGCCCTGCGGGTCTTCCAAAGGGCAGCATCTTTTTTTCTTTCATGCTTAAATCGGGGCCATGACAACAATACTGATAGCCGATGACCATCCCCTTTTCCGCGCTGCCCTGAAACAGGCGGTAGCCGCCAGCTTTGTCGATGCCACCATCCATGAAGCCGACTCTCTGGCGACTCTGGAGACGCTGGGGCAACAGGCCATTCCCTTCGATGTGATTCTGCTCGATTTGCATATGCCGGGCACCCATGGCTTTTCCGGGCTGGTCTACCTGCGCGAACAGTATCGCAAGGTGCCGCTGGTGGTGATTTCCGCAACGGAAAGTGTTGATGTGATTCAACGGGCCATTCATTTTGGCGCCGACGGCTTTATCCCCAAATCCGCTTCCATCGAAACCATGACCGACGCCATGGGCAAGATCATGGCTGGCGAACGCTGGCTTCCCGAACACGCCCGCCGGGCCATGCCCCCTACCCTGCCCGATCACTCTGGCATGAGCGAGCGCATCGCCAGCCTGACACCACAACAATTCCGGGTCATGGGCATGTTGATGGAAGGCATGCAGAACAAGGTGATTGCCTACGAACTGGATATCTCGGAAGCCACCATCAAGGCCCACATGACCGCCATCTTCCGCAAACTGGGAGTGCGCAACCGCACCCAGGCGGTGCTGGCATTGAAGGACCTGGCGATTGAACCGCAGGGGGTGGATGGCAATTAATAGTTAATAATGAATAATTAATAGTTGCGCGCGAAAGGTAGTCACAGCCGGACCGCATGAGGCCGCGCTCAAAGACTGGGCGCGGCCTCATGCATTTTAGAAAGCGAGAATTTCTGATCGCGCGTTATTAATTATTCATTATTAACTATTAATTTGCTCCAACGCTCTTCTGAGCATCCCCTCCGTCAACGGCTTCTGCAGGAAACCAACCCCCTGCTCTTCCGCGCGCTCTCGGACGTGGGGGTTGCGGTCGGCGGTCATGAGGATGGCGGGGACCACGTCTTCCCAGCAGCTGTCCAGCCCTTCGATCACCGCAAAGCCGTCTTCATTATCCAGCTGATAGTCCACCAGCAGCACATCCGGGGCCGGGTTGTTGACTGCTTTTTGCAGAGCGTCATCCAGACCGCTGGCCGCTACCACGTCGCAATCGAGCATCTCCAGGGCCGCCACCAGACTGGCCAGCAATGCCGGGTCGTTATCCACGCAGAACACCCGCAAACCCTCAATGCCCTTGCTGGCCGTTTCCGCTTCTTGCAGTAACGGCGGCAATTCGCCGCTGGCCAGCGGCACAGTGACACTGAACACCGTACCTTTACCGGGCCAGGAACGGACCGTTAACCGGTGCCCCAGCAATCGACAGATCCGGTCCGCGATAGCCAGCCCCAAGCCCAGCCCTTTAACCGGCTTTCGACTTTGTTGCGGCAGGCGCTGGAACTCCCGAAAAATCTGTTCGTGCTGATCATCGGGAATCCCCGGGCCGGTGTCCCACACCTCAATGCGTATGGCATTGTGCTGGCGCCGGCAGCCAAACAGGATGCGGCCGTGTTCAGTATAACGAATGGCATTGGACAGCAGGTTCTGCAGGACTCGCCGCAACAGACCCTCATCCGTCTCCACCACCGCCTCGCAGATCACCGATCGCAGACGTAACCCATTGGCGGCGGCCAGGGCAGAAAACTCCTGGTTGAGCGGGGCCATCAAACTGCCCAGACGCAACGGATGCACATGCGTGGGCATGGTGCCGGTATCCAGCTTGCTGATTTCCATCAGTGCCGAAATGATCTGCTCGGCGGCCTGCAAGGAGGTATCGATATGACCAAGCACATCCACTTCACGGGAAAAACTTTCACCGTCACGTTTCACCAGCTGCTGGCGTAACGACGAGGTAAACAGCTGGGCGGCATTGAGGGGCTGCATCAGGTCATGGCCGGCGGCGGCCAGAAACCGGGTCTTGCCATCATTGGCCCGGGCCAGTTTCTCATTCACTTCGGTAAGTTTTCGGGTACGTTCGGCAACCCGGTTTTCCAGACTTTCGTTGATCTGGCGAAGCGCCTGCTCGTCACGCTTGCGCTCGGTAATATCCATGTAGGTACTGACAAAACCGCCCCCCATCATGGGCGTACCGCGCACCTCCACAACAATGCCGTTGGGCAACTCACGTTCGAACTGGTGAGAGTGACCCTCGCGCAACAGCTGTACCCGCTTGCTCACATCGTCTTCCAGATTCCCGCCCTCGTAATAGCCACGCTCCGCGTTATAGCGATACACGTCCTCGATGGGGCGACCCAGCCGGATCAGCCCGTCCGGATAATCGAACAGTTTCACGTAGGCCTGGTTCCAGGCCACCACCTGCATCTGCCGATCCACCACGCAGATACCCTGGCTGATGGTTTCGATGGTGGTGCGCAACAGCTGGTGATTGAACTGGATCAGCTCGGAAGCCTCATCCATCATTCTCACCACATCGTCATGGCGGCTGTTCTGCTTGCGTAGCAGGGTGCTCATCACGATTCGCGCCGTGGACGCGCCCATGGTGCCGGCGAGTAGCCGCTCCACATAGCGAACCAGGTGCAACGGCGCCGGCAACGCCAGCTGCTCGGACACGTTGCGACGGCGCATATAGTCGAAGAACAAAGGCTCGGCCCGGGGATGGCCCAGCCCACGCTTGCACACTTCCAGCAGTTCCGCGGTTGTGATGGACGGGTGACCAATACCTTCGCGCCACCAGTCCATGGGCATGTCCACAAACCGGGCTGCCTGGGCCTCATCCAGGGCGTCATGATGGGCGCGGCGGGAGAAGTAAATAAACGCCGCCAGATTCACCGACAGGGACCAGAACACCCCATGGGTCAACGGTTCCAGCCCCTCAATGCCGAACATGGCATGGGGACGCAGCAGTCCCAGCCCCAACAGGCCCCGCTCGTTCAGGGTCTGCACCCACTCCACCGGCAGAATGACCGGCATCAGCAGGCAGTAGAACCACAGCAGAAACCCGAAACCCAACCCGGCAAAGGCCCCCTGCTTGTGCCCGGTGCGCCAGTACAAGGCCCCCACCAGCGACGGCGCGAATTGCGCCACAGCGGCAAAGGACAACAGGCCAATACTGGCCAGGCCATCGAAGCGATCAATCAGGGTATGAAAGGCAAATGCCAGGCCCAGCAAGACCAGAATACTGGCGCGACGCAGAAACCGGAGCTGACGGCTCAGCCCGGCCAGCTGGTCCCGCTCATGAAGCCGCGACTGCAACCACAGCGGCAGCAACACTTCGTTGGTCAGCATGATAGCCAGCGACACCGTGGACACGATCACCATACCGGTTGCCGCCGCGATGCCGCCGATAAACGACACCATCAGCATGGTCGAATTGTCCTGGGCCATGGGCAGCGACAGCATGTAGGTGTCCGCCTGACCTATCAGGTAAGGCTGGGTGATGACGCCGGCCACCACGATGGGCAGCACAAAGACCGCAAACATCAGCAGATACAGCGGAAAAAGCCAGCGGGTGGTGCGTAAATGCCGAAGATCGTTGTTTTCCACGACCCCGGCATGAAACTGACGCGGCAAACACAGGATCGCCACCATGGACAACAGCAAGGCGGTGACAAAACTCTGGGAAAACAGGGTGGGCTCGAAAATCTGGAAAACGTCATCCTGCAGCGCCACTTGCTGCCACATATCCAGGGGGCCGTCGAAAATAAAGTACAGGCAGTAAAGCCCCAGCAACACGAAGGCCACCACCTTGATAAAGGACTCGAAGCTGACCGCCAGCATCAAACCGGACTGGTGCTCCGTGGTATCGATATGGCGGGTTCCGAACAACAGGGTAAACACCGCCATCAGTACCGCCACCAGCAGCGCGGTATCCATATCGTATTGCGCGGAGTCCTTGAGCACGTAATCGAATGACAGGGTGACTGCTTTCAGCTGCAGGGCGATATACGGGAGCACACCAATGATTGCCACCAGGGTAACCAGAACGGCCAGGCGGCGGGACTTGCCGTAACGGGCCGCCAGGAAATCCGCGATGGAGGTAATGTGATGCTGCTGGGCCACCGTGACCATCTTGTAGATCAGGGCACCACCGAGCAGCACGGTAAGGATGGGACCGAGATAGATAGGCAGGTAATTCCAGCCATTCTGGGCGGCTTCACCCACCGCACCATAGAAGGTCCAGGAGGTACAATATACGCCCAGTCCCAGGCTGTAGACCCAGGCATTCTGAAAGGTTTTACGCCCCTGTCGAGCCGCCCGGTCACCCCACCAGGCGATCACGAACAGCACCAGCACATACCCCAGTGCCAGGCCGCTCAACTGCCACAATGAAAACACCGCCGCTCCCGGTTAAACGGATACAGATTTCAGCTTATAGCAACGCCTGGACGAAGCGTAGCACCACCGCGACCAGCAACAGGGCGACGCCGGCCCGTTGCCACTTGAATTCACTCGCAGTGAGTGTCATTTCCCGCCGCCAGAACATCAGCAGCCCGCGGGTGTCCCGGGTCCGTAGCCAGTAACGCAGGTAGGCATACAGCACGATGCAGAGACCGGCGATCAAGGCCACTTTTTCGGCGTAGAGCATATTCCTCTCCATTATCTCTTCCGCAACCCGTTGGCGCCTTCCTGGCAAAGCGCCAACTTAATTCATCACGGGTCTCTGCAGCTGCAGGTACATCAACGCCGCCGTCACCGCATCGCCGCGGGCGGTGTGCCGCTCCATGACCGGTACCTGCAAGGCGTCGGCCATGGCATCGAAGTGCAGGTCCGGCTCCAGTTCCGGTTTCCAGTGACGCATTTTTTTCTGATACAGGCTGGACAGCTCGATAGTGGCATTGGGCAGATCGAAGCCCAACAGAGGGCGCAGGTAACGGTTGATCATGGCCACGTCGAAATCCACGCACCAGCCCACCAGGGGGCGATTGCCAATCACGTCCAGCAGCTGCTCCAGCGCCGCGACCACGGATTCGCCCTCCTCCAGATCGACCGGCCGCAAACGATGAATACGAATGGAACTGCCTTCCAGACTGTCCGGCGCTTGCAGTTTGATATCCAGCGCCTGGCTGCTCAGCACCCGCCCCTGCTTCACCGGCACCGCCGCGATGGAAACCAGCTCCGCATGGCGGCTGTCCAGCCCGGTGGTTTCACAGTCGATGGCCATCACCTCATCGCCCTGATAGGGCATAAAAAGATGGGCAAAGGGCCCCTGCCCGTGACGATGTCGATCGGTATAACGTCGCCAGTGCCTCAGCATGCCTTTTATCCTCCTGCCTGCACCCATGGCTATTCTCAGTACTCCAGATGGAAACGACGGGACAGGCGCTGTTTAAAATCACTGACCAGATGCAGGGCATCCCGGAGCAGGTCTCGCTCCAGGGATGACAGCCGCTGCACCACGATATGGTTGTCGGGTATGTTCATGGCATCACCATGCAGATGTTCGAGCTGATGATTCAGGCGCAGCTCACTGAACAGCTCCATGGCTTCCCCCAGGTCCTCGGCAAAGCCAGGCTCCAACACTTTCATCGCCACCAGCTTTTCCAGCCGGGCCAGGGTGGAGGTTTCTGCGATGCGGTGCTGCAAGGCCAGGGCACGCACACCATGAACCACCGGAAACAATGCCCCTTTCTTGATATCGATACCGTGCTGGGGCTTTTTCAGGGAACCGAACAGGTTCAATGGCGTGGCGAATTGCAGGATCGGCCGGGCAAAGTGGGCCATGAAAAGATCATCATCGCTGCAACGGTCGAACAGTGCCGTGCGCACGCTATCCAGCAAGCGGTTATCCCCGGCCACGCAATGGGCGTCCACCAGGGTGGTAATGCGGATCAGTCCCTCGCCACCCACATCCGCCGCCCAGCCATGGATGCGTCGCTGCCACTGACTCAGGCTACCCACCCACTCCGGGTTGGACACCATCACCTTGCCTGGACAGGGGGGATAGCCCAGGGTCAGCAGGGTTTCAGAAAAACGCCGGGCATCGGTTTCGCAGCGGAGCCAGTGTTGATCATCCGCCAGGATCAGACCATTGTCCTGGTCGGTTTTCAGGATCTGCTCCCCGCGCCCTTCACTGCCCATGATGATCAGGCAGGCCTGGTGCTGTTCAGGCGGCACCACCATGGCAAACGCCTTGGCCATGATGCGCCCGTTAAGGGCAGCCAGAAGCTCCATGGCAAAGCGCATTTTCACGCCCTGGGCCATCAGCGCTTCCACCAGTTCCGGCAACCGTTCACTGGCAAGCCGTAACTCGTCCAGGGATTCGGCCTTCTCGATTTCCAGACCCACCACATAGGAGCGGCTGGAAAAGAAACTGAGCACATCGGTGAGCTCCACCACCCCCACCGCCTGCTCGCCCGCCATCACTACCACCCGTGCCACCTTGTGGCGGGTCATGCTTGTCAGCGCGGTGAACAGATAATCGTCCGGGCGAACGGTGACAAGTTGCCGCTCTGCCGCCGCGTCCAGCGGGGTATCGGCACTTTGCTCGTTGAGCACCAGGGCGGTCAGCAGATCGGTTTTGGTGACAATGGCAAAGCCGTCATCACTGTGGATCAGCACGCTGTCCACACCATGTTGCTTGAGCGCCGTCACCGCATCCCGCAGGGTACCGTCGGCGGCCATGACCAGCGGCTCGCGCATGCACTGATCCACCCGCGCCAGCATGAACCCGGCCAGGGTGACACCCCCTTCCCGTCGCTCCGCCAGGCGCTGGCTTTTTTCCGCCAGGCTCTGGCGAAAGAAGCGGCCGAACTCCGGCTCACTGTCGCATAACTCCAGAAACAGGGCTGCGGGAATCAGATGGCAGAGGGTCTGTTGCTCTGCGCGAAAACGGTAACGGCTTTTGCCATTGAGCACACTGATGGCACCGAACAGATCCCCGGCAGCATACACCCCCACCTGGCTGCGCCCATCCGGAGCCTTCACATCCAGCTCTGCCACGCTGCCCTTGTGAACCACATAGACATAGTCGCTGGGACTGGCCGCCTCGAGAATAATGTCACCGGGCTCGTAATAGGACAGATCCGTGCCCTGATGCAGGCGATGTCGGCCTGCTGTTCCCAGCAGGCTGAACGGATACTGGTCGAGTTCCTGTTCAATCATGGCGGCGGACCGGTTAGTGAAAAGGTGAAAGTTCAAAGCGTAAAAGCGCGGAGATGGCGCAGCAGGAACAGAAATGCTCTGCCCGCTTTTCAACTTTAAACTTTCAACTTTTCACTCTCCTCTCTTCTTTCAGAAAGCGCAAAACCGGTGCGGACTGACTGTTTCCACACCGGCTTGGCTCAACGTCTTTCTTTAGTGCGCCACAGCTTCACCGGCACCACGCGGAACACGGATGTCCTCCACGATATGCTGGATATGCTCCGGCGGCGGTGCCGTCACCCGGGAAACAGCAAAGGCCACGGCAAAGTTCAGCAGCATGCCGACGGTACCAATACCCTCCGGAGAGACACCCAGCAGCCAGTGCTCGGCGCTGTTCAGCTCCGGGGACACGAACTTGAAATAGACGATATAGGAGAAGGTAAAGGCAAGCCCGGTAAGCATGCCGGCAATGGCCCCTTCCTTGTTCATGCGCTTGTAGAAGATACCCATCAGGATGACCGGGAAGAAGCTCGCCGCTGCCAACCCGAAGGCGAAGGCCACCACCTGGGCCACAAAGCCCGGCGGATTGATGCCGAAGTAGCCGGCGATACAAATCGCCACCACCGCTGCGCCACGGGCCGCCAACAATTCCTGCTTCTCGGTAATATCCGGCTTCAGGGTTTTCTTCAGCAAGTCATGGGAAATGGCACTGGAAATTACCAGCAACAGACCTGCTGCAGTGGATAGCGCCGCAGCCACCCCACCGGCCGCCACCAGGGCGATGACCCAGGCTGGCAAATTGCCGATTTCCGGGTTTGCCAACACGATAATATCGCGATCGATATACACTTCCGCATCGTTATCGCTGGGTGCATTGGTGAGTACACGCTCGCCATAGGCACCGGTTACTTCTGCACGGCTGCCGGCGAAAGTGGGCTTGCCTTCAAAGGCTGCGCCGGCACTCATCTGCACTGCGCCATCACCGTTCTTGTCCATCCAGCCGATCAGCCCGGAGTTTTCCCAGTTATAGAACCATTCCGGCAGTTCCTCATACTGGGTCTGGTGAACCGTATCAATCAGGTTAAGCCGGGCAAAGGCACCCACCGCCGGAGCCGAGGTGTACAGCAGGGCGATGAAGAACAGCGCCCAACCGGCACTGATACGGGCATCCTTTACCCGAGGCACGGTAAAGAAGCGCACGATCACGTGGGGCAAACCGGCGGTACCACACATCAGTGCAGCCGCGATAAAGAACACGTCAACCGTGGATTTGGAACCATCGGTGTAGGCCGTAAAGCCCAGATCGGTGACCACCTGATCCAGCTTGTGAAGAAGATAGACACCGGAATCGTTACCGGCCGCGTCCAGCACGGTGGCACCGAAACCGGTCTGCGGCAGCACATGGCCAGTCATCATGATGGACAGGAAGACCGCCGGCACCAGGAAAGCAAAGATCAACACGCAATACTGGGCCACCTGGGTGTAGGTAATCCCTTTCATCCCGCCCAGCACCGCGTAGAAGAAAACGATGGCCATACCGATCACCACACCGGTATTGACATTCACTTCCAGGAAACGGGCAAACACGATACCGGTACCACGCATCTGCCCGGCCACGTAGGTGAAAGAAACGAAGATCACGCAGATCACTGCCACGGTCCGTGCCACATTGGAGTAGTAGCGGTCACCGATAAAATCCGGCACCGTAAATTTGCCGAATTTTCGCAGATAGGGCGCCAGCAACATGGCCAGCAATACGTAACCGCCAGTCCACCCCATCAGGTAGACCGATGCATCGTAACCGGCGTAGGCAATGATCCCCGCCATGGAAATAAACGAAGCGGCGGACATCCAGTCCGCTGCCGTTGCTGCGCCGTTGGCAATGGGAGACACCCCACCACCGGCCACATAAAAGTCTTTGGTTGATCCGGCTCGCGACCAGATCGCAATCCCGATGTAAAGCGCAAAGGAACCGCCCACAAAGAGATAGGTGAGTGTTTGAACATCCATAATCTTACCCCTCTCAGTCTTCGTGGACGTCGAATTTACGATCCAGCTTGTTCATGGATCGCGCATACATGATGATCAGCACCAGGAACACATAGATGGCTCCCTGCTGCGCAAACCAGAAACCCAGCTTGAATCCGAAAAACTGTATCTGATTGAGTTCATCCACCAGCAGGATTCCGCAGCCATAGGAGACGGCGAACCAGACAGCCAGGTAGGTCAAAATCAATCGCAGGTTGGCAGCCCAATAGGCGCGGGCATTTTCTTCTTTCATTACTCGTCCCTCTGCGTCCTCGTTGTAGCGGGCTATCCGCAATATCGGGATAGGCTCGCTATCAAGACTAGCCAAAGGGCATCGGCGGCACAGTATGACTTTAGTCGAAGCCCGGAAAGACAGAGGGGATGGGGAGGAGACAAGGCTGACGGGAAAATCCGTGGGCACGACCGGGACTTTGCGACAGACCGCCATCTATCGCGGCGGTTTCCCTGTCAGAATGGTACTTATGCGTTAAAATGCGCCCCTGGTCCGGAACGGCCTTTCAACAGAACAACAGTGGATGTCCCATGAAAATTGCGCGATGGATGATCGGCGCCCTTCTGGTAGCAGCGATAGCTATCATTGTGTCTTTCCAGCTATCCCCCTCCCGGGATCACTGGCCTGTTGCCGAGCCGCATCCCCCGGCCCAACCCGGTGACGTGACCCTGACCTTCCTTGGTACCAGCACCGTACTGATCAGCGACGGCACCACCCACCTGCTCACCGATGGCTACTTTTCCCGGGTCAGCATCCCCCAGCTTTTTGGTCTGATCGAGCCGAACCCGGAACGTATCGACAACGCACTCAAACAGGCAGGTATCCGTAAACTGGATGCCATCCCGGTACTGCACACCCATTTCGACCATGCCATGGATTCCCCCCTGGTGGCGCAACGGACCGGCGCCCAGCTGTTGGGATCCGCGTCCACCGCCATGGTGGGGCGCGGTGGCGGCTTACCGGAAGCGCGCATCACCACGGTGCAGACTCACCACCCCTATCGATTCGGGGACTTCACACTCTACTTCGTTCCTGCCGGCCACGTGCCCTTGCCACAAGCCATTGAAAACTGGACCGGCAAGGGAGAGGTCACCGAACCGGTGATCCCGCCAGCCCCCCTGGGCGCCTGGGAAGAAGGCACCAGCTACGGACTGGTCGTCAGCCATCCGGCGGGAACCCTGCTGATTCAGGGAAGTGCAGGCATGCAGCCCGGGGAACTGGATCGCTACCAGGCCGACTATGCGCTATTGGCCAGCGCCAGCCTGGGCAAACAGAGTGAGGCCTATCAACAGGCATTTATGGAAGAAACCGCTCAGGCGGTGGGAGCGCACACGGTGATCCCCGTGCACTGGGATGATTTTTTCGCGGAACTGCGTGACGATGTGGCACCACTGCCCTGGGCCATGGACAACCTGGATGCATCGTTCCGTGCCATGGCGGATCGTCACGACGGTGATTTTTTCGTGCTGCCGCCGTTCCAGCCGTTTACGCTGACACCGCCTGCTGCGCCGCCGACAGAAACGGGGCCATAGCCAGGGGGTCGGATTCCCGCTTGATCTGCTCCAGCAACGCCCCGGCCTGGGGCCACTGCCGACGCAGGTAGCTCAGCCACTGCTTGACCCGCCCCGCCACCTGGGCATCGGTCCCGGTGCCGATCACATCGGCCAGGAACCGGCTCAGCACCGGCGGGATATCCTCCCAACGCGTGGCGCGACCATCCCGCAAGGCACTGACCAGCCACGGGTCTGCCACCGCTCCACGGCCTATCATCAAATCGACACAACCGCTTTCCTGCTGGCAGCGCCGGGCATCCTCCGGCGTCCAGATTTCCCCATTGGCGATAACCGGTATCGATACCACCTGGCGGATGTGCCCAATGCGATCCCAGTAGGCCGGCGGGCGGTAACCCTGACGCTTGGTCCGGCCGTGCACCGTCAACCAGGCCGCGCCCGCGGCTTCCACCCCTCGCGCATTGTCCAACGCCAGCGCATCTTCTTCATTACCCAGCCGCATCTTCACAGAGACGGTAATGGAGGGAGGTACTGCGCGACGCACGGCGGCGGTCACTGCGTGCACCAGCTCCGGGTCGTCCAACAACACTGCCCCACCGCGATGGCGGTTCACCGTTTTCGCCGGGCAACCGAAATTCAGATCGATGGCCGGCGCCCCCAGCTCCACCGCCCGGGCCGCATTCTCTGCCACACAAGCAGGGTCAGAGCCCAGCAATTGCAAATGCACAGGGGTTCCCGCCCGGGTGCGCGAGCCATTCTTCAGCTCCGGGCACCAGCGATAGAACACCTTGGGTGGCAGTAACAGCCCGCTGACGCGGACAAATTCGCTGACACACCAATCGTAATGACCCACATCGGTGAGGGCCTGGCGAACCCAGAAGTCCGCCAGGCCCTCCATGGGCGCAAGTATGAGTTTCATGGCGGCGATTCTAGCAGAAAGGCACCCCGACACGCCGTGATGATTTCTTGCCAACCCCCCGCGCGGCCCCGCGTTGCGCGCTGCACCAGCGGCTTCCATACCGCGAAAACCGCTTTACGGAACCCACCACATGGCTCCGCCACAGGCATTATCCGGAAATCACAAACGCGACCCGGTTTCTTGCACTTCGGTTTCTCCTTTGCCAAGGTAAACCACGATGTCCGTAAAAAATGGAAGAGTTTGCGAACATTGTTTGCGGGAAATTTCCGTCAACCAGATAGTGAGGGTACACCATGACCATTCGATCACTCGCAGGCGCCGTCGCGGCCACGGTGATGATGGCGACACTGGCAGCATGCAGCGATAACGCTGATGAACCCGCCGCCAGCGCCGAGCCACAGGGACAGAACTGGCGCTATGCCCACGAAGAATACGAAGGTGATGTGCAGGATGTGTTCGCCTACAAATTCAAGGAATATATCGAGGAAAACTCGGCGCATACTGTCCAGATTCACCGTTTTGGCGAGCTCGGTGAATCCGATGACATCATGGAACTGACCCAGGCGGGCGTACTGCAATTCGTCAACCAGTCACCGGGCTTTACCGGTTCCCTGATCCCGGAAGCACAAATTTTCTTTATCCCCTACCTGCTGCCGGTGGAGTCTGAAAAGGTGGTTACTTTCTTTGAAGAAAGCAAGGCCATCAACGAGATGTTTCCCAAACTCTACGCCGAACAGGGTCTGGAACTGCTGACCATGTATCCCGAGGGGGAAGTGGTCATCACCGCCGACGAACCGATCACCTCGCCGGAAGATTTGCAGGGCAAGAACATCCGCACCATGACCAACCCCTTGCTTTCCGAGACCTATCAGGCCTTCGGAGCCACACCGACGCCCCTGCCCTGGGGGGAAGTGTATGGCGCCCTGCAGACCAATATTATCCAGGGGCAGGAAAACCCTATTTTCTGGATCCAGTCCGGCGGGCTTTATGAAGTCTCCCCGAATCTTATCTTCACCGGTCATAACCAGTTCACCACCGCCATGATGGCAAACCAGGAATTCTTCAATGGCCTGTCGGAAGAGGACAAGGCACTGGTACATGACGCCACTGAGCATGCTTTTGATCATATCGCCAATTACGTACCCGGCCTTGGCGAAAAAATGCTCGACAAGATTCTTGAAGACAGCGACGAGGTCACCGTTACCCGCCTCACCAAGGAACAGCGCCAGGCATTCCGGGAGCGTGCGCCACAGGTGGAGGAGCGCTTCGTGGAGATGACCGGCGAGAGCGGCGCCAAGCTGCTTGAGCAGTTCAAGGCCGATCTTCAAGCCATAGAAAGCGAATAGACAGGGAATGACTCGCCGGGGCCTGCACCTGTATGGGCGGCCCCGGCAACATCTCTCTCCGGAGCCCTGAATAACGCAAAAATGATTTCACGGGTTTCCCCGGCCAAACCCGCACCACGACCAGCCGGGGTACGGATCAGGATGATCCGTTAAACCGGCCATTGCAGAAGGATGCAATCATGAACGATGAGGCTCCCTCTCCACAGAAATCCTCCCTGCCCGGGTTTCTCGGCACCCTCGACAACGGCATCGCCAAAGTCGAAGCCATCATCCTTGCCACCGGGGTCCTGCTCATGGCCATCAATACGGTGGCAAACGTGGTCGGCCGTTTTCTGCTCGGTGAAAGCCTGCATTTTTCCGAAGAGGTCAACCGCATCCTGATCGTCATGATCACGTTCGCCGGACTGGGCTATGCAGCCCGCCATGGCCGGCATATCCGCATGTCTGCCATCTACGACATCTTCCCCACAAACATCCGTCGGCTGATGATGATTCTGATCAGTTTCGTCACCTCAGCAATCATGTTTTTCCTGTGCTGGTACTCGGTCAGCTACATCCATTCCGTGTACAGCACCGGTCGGGTACTACCGACCCTGGGTTTCCCCATTTACCTGATTTATCTCTGGGTGCCGGTCGGCCTCACGGTCACCGGTATTCAGTACTTCATGGCCGGGATAAAGAATATCTTCTCTCGAGACGTTTATCTGTCCACCACCGTGCTGGATGGTTATGACGAGCAGGAAACGGAGATCTGACGAATGATGGCCTGGATCATGTTTCTCGTCATGCTGGCGCTGTTGCTGTTCGGGTTTCCGATGATGGTGCCGCTGATTGTCGGCGCCGTTGTTGGCTTCGTGATGATGTTCGACGGCTTCGACAGAATGGACTTCTTTATTCAGCAAATGCTGGCCGGCATTCGTCCCACCGCCCTGATAGCGGTTCCCATGTTCATTCTCGCCGCCGACATCATGACACGCGGTCAGTCGGCCAATCGTCTGGTCAACATGGTGATGGCCTTTATCGGCCATATCAAAGGCGGCCTGGCGGTCAGCACCGCGGCCTCCTGCACGCTGTTTGGCGCGGTTTCCGGTTCCACTCAGGCCACGGTTGTGGCTGTGGGCTCACCGCTCCGACCGCGGATGCTGGAATCGGGTTACAAGGATTCCTTTACCCTGGCGTTGATTATCAATGCCAGCGACATTGCCTTTCTGATCCCGCCCAGCATCGGCATGATTATTTACGGTGTCATTACCGGCACCTCCATTGCCGAATTGTTCATCGCCGGGATCGGTCCGGGCCTGCTGATTCTGCTGCTTTTTTCCATCTATTGTGTGATCTACGCCCACACCCAGAACGTGCCCACAGAAGCGAAAGCCGGCTGGGGGGAACGCCTTTCTTCAGTACGCATGGCGCTCTGGCCTCTGGGTTTTCCGGTCATCATTGTCGGAGGGATTTATGGCGGCATTTTCAGTCCCACGGAAGCCGCTGCGGCCTGCGTCCTGTATGCGGTGATACTGGAGTTCGTTATTTTTCGCTCTCTCAAGGCCATGGATATCTATGCCATCGCCAAATCCACGGGCCTGATCACCGCAGTGGTATTTATCCTGGTAGCGGTGGGCAACGGTTTTTCCTGGATTATTTCCTTTGCCCAGATTCCGCAAACCATTCTCGGCACGTTGGGTATCAATGAAGCCGGTCCGATCGGTGTCCTCACTGCTATCGCGGTGGCTTTCTTTATCGCCTGCATGTTCGTGGACCCCATCGTGGTCATTCTGGTTCTTACCCCGATCTTTGCGCCCGCCGTGGCATCTGCGGGACTGGACCCGGTACATGTGGGAATCCTGATCACCATGATGGTGGCCGTCGGCTCGGCCACGCCACCTTTCGGTTGCGACATTTTCACCGCCATCGCCATTTTCAAGCGGCCTTACTGGGAAGTCATCAAGGGAACGCCACCCTTTGTGGCAATGCTGCTGGGTGCCACTGTGCTGGTCATCTTTTTCCCGCAAATTGCCCTGTTTCTACGTGACCTTTTCTTCCTCTGATCAGGCACCGGACAACGACCCGCAAGGAGGCAGGTATGTATCAACGAATTCTCGTCCCCGTCGATGGCTCACAGGGCGCACTCAACGCCCTTGAACATGCCGCCAGGTTGCAGCAGGACAATGATGCGCAGCTGCTTCTGCTTTGCGTTTTCAAACACCACAGCCTCTTCGAGGCATCCCTTTCCATGGTTCGCCCCAATGATGTGCAGCTGCCGGATGATGCGCTAAAGGAGTACGCGTCTTCGGTGGCAGATCAGGCCAAACAGCTGGCCACGAAGGCCGGCGCCCGAAATGTACGGGCCTTCGTCAAGGGAGGCAGACCATCCCGGGCCATTATCCGTTTTGCCAAAGACAACAATGTGGATCTGATTGTGATGGGCTCACGGGGCACCAGCGGCGATGTGGACGGTTACTTTCTGGGCAGTGTCTCCCAGCGAGTGGCCAGCCTGGCCTCCTGCCCGGTACTGATTGTCTGAATCTGAAATAAAAGGGAGATCAAGGATGAAACACCCACATACCCTGCCGCTGAGCGCGGCCTTGCTCGCGGCCATGGCAGCCATGCCGGCCCATGCAGAGTTGACTGTCACCCCCTATGGTTCGTTACGCATTCAGGCCGAAGCGGTCTCGGTGGATGAGGCGCAACCGGGCGAAGACGATTCCTACACGGGACTGCGTGATGCCTATTCCCGGCTTGGCGTTAACGCCAGCTACAATGACTTCGACAACGTGGATATCACCGCCACACTGGAGTTCCCGATCAACTCCGCCCGCCTGCGTGCCGAGGATCCCACTTTCTTCCAGGAGCTTTACAAGGAAGACAACAACAGCATGCCCCGCGTCGCCACGATTTCTGCGGCCCATGATCAATACGGCAGCGTCACCGTGGGCACCCAGTGGCTGGCCTACTACAACAATGTGGCTTACCCGGTGGATTTCTTCAGTTCGTTCTACTCCGGCTACGCGACCCAGTCCGCCTTTCGCCGTGACGCCCTGACCTATACCTCGCCAAGCCTGGCCGGCATCACCGCCACCGTATCCGGGGTGGATATGACCGACGAAGCCGGCACCCGCTACCTGGACACCATGCAATACGCGCTGTCCTGGTCGCTGGACAAGCTGACACTGGCAGCGGCCTTTCAGGACACCGAACAGGACTCCGGCGACCGCGCGGATCAGGTGGGCGCTTCAGCCACCTACACCACCGGTCCCTGGCGTTTCGCGGCCAAGGTGGAACAGCTGTTGTCCCACAGCAGTGTCAGTGAGGATCCGGATCCGGTCACCTACAACCTGTATGGTTCCTACAGCTGGAACAAGTACACCTTCAAGGCCATGTATGCCCAGGGAGAGGAAAGCGATGGTGAAGGCGAAGCCTTTTTCCAGGGGGATTCCGTCCATGTGGGGGTGGACTACCAGCACACCGAGGCACTCAAGTTGTTTGCCGAATATTTCTATGAAGAGCTGGGCTACGCGATCTACACCCCTAACTCGGACAGCTTTAACCCCCTGGCCGGTTATCAGGTGCAAAGCGACGGACAGGTCTTTACGGTGGGGCTGCGCTACGATTTCTGAATGGCGTCCCGCCGCGTTGTACCGTGCGGCCGCAAACACCACGGGCCCGGGCCGATCGGTCGGGCCTGTGAGGTGCTGAATTTCAGGAAATCACTCGCTTCGTTGGCGCGGAAAAGGATCCCGCCGGTGACGCGCAGACGAGACGCCATAGCTTAGGAGATCAGAGGAAGAAGCGGTCTACGGCCTCCGGCGGGTCTTTCACTATAAGCAGCCTCCCGCCGGCACCGGAACCCCCTGGTTAGAACCATTTGGAATCAATCTCTCACGGCTTCTGAAAATCCCGATTTCTTCCTTCGTTATCAGATACTTGCAAATGATCAAAAAAATAGAACAGTGCTCCCCCTGCTCCCCGCAGATCGGTAGATAGCAATTGATTCACCACCGCCTGTGCATTACTGTTCCCGCCGGATGCACTGACCCGGACCCCCCAAATCGCTTGTCCAACTGCTATCATCGCACCGATGAATAGCTCAGCGCGTATTTGGTGACATACTCAGGCTAGGAGAGACCCATGGCAAAGCAGGCAGCCCCCGCGCTGGAAACCTCACTGGACAATCTGGAATCCCTGGTGGAACGGATGGAATCCGGTGACCTGACGCTGGAAGAGTCCCTGAAAGCCTTTGAAGAAGGGGTTCGCCTTTCCCGTGAGTGCCAGCAGGCCCTGCAGCAGGCCGAGCAAAAGGTGCGCATTCTGCTGGAACAGAACACTGACGCCGAACCGGCTCCCTTTGCCGGTGAAGACAATGGCCAGTAACTTCCCCGCCCTGGACCAGCTGGGAGAAACCAGCCGGGCCCGCCTGGAGCAGGCACTGGATACCTTCGTGCCCGCCATCAGCGCCGCCCCGCGGCTGAGCCAGGCCATGCGCTATGCGGCTCTCAGCGGCGGCAAGCGCATTCGCCCCCTACTGGTCTATGGCGCTGCCCAGCTGGCCGGCGCCGAACCCGGCAAAGCTGACGTGCCCGCCGCCGCGGTGGAGCTGATCCATGCCTATTCGCTGGTCCACGATGACCTGCCGGCCATGGACGACGATGACCTGCGCCGGGGCCAGCCCACGTGCCATAAGGCCTTTGACGAGGCCACTGCCATTCTGGCCGGCGATACCCTGCATACCCGCGCCTTCGAATTGCTCGCCAGCGGGGGGCATTATCGTGCCGAAACCCGCATCGCCATGATCCGCCACCTGTGCTTGGCAGCAGGCGTGGACGGCATGGCCGCCGGCCAGATGCAGGACATGCTCGCCCAGGGCCAACAGCAGACGGTGGCAGAACTGGAAGAAATGCACTACCTCAAGACCGGCCGGCTGATCACTGCCAGCCTGCAGCTGGGCTACTTCGCCGCCGAAGCGGATGATGCCGCACTGTTCGACGACCTGAACCGGTTTGGCGACGCCATCGGTCTGGCCTTCCAGATCCAGGACGATATTCTCGATATCACGGCCGGCACCGAACAGCTGGGTAAACCCTCCGGGTCCGATCAAAAGCTGCAGAAAAGCACCTTCCCCTCCCTGCTTGGCCTGGCACAGAGCCAGCAACGGGCCCGGGAGCTTTGCCAGCAGGCGCAACAAACCCTGGCCGGCTATGGAGAAAGCGCCCAACCTTTGCAACAATTGGCACAATACATCATCTCCCGCGATCACTGACGCCTGACGCCCGGTGAAGGTATACTAGGCACTCATTTCGCCGTGCATTTCAGGCTGCATATCTCTATGCCCAAGACATTTACGCAAATTCCGTTGACTCGCCCGGCCACGCCGCTGCTGGACACCCTGACCAGCCCCGCCGAGCTACGACGGCTACCTGCCACCCGGCTGGAGCAGGTAGTCGACGAACTGCGTGAATACCTGCTTTACGCTGTGGGCCAGTGTGGCGGTCACTTCGGTGCCGGCCTGGGCGTGGTGGAACTGACCGTGGCGCTCCACTATCTGTACAACACCCCGGATGACCGGCTGGTATGGGATGTGGGCCACCAGTGCTATCCGCACAAGATCCTTACCGGGCGCCGCGAAGGCATCACCAGCATCCGTCAGCAGGACGGCCTGTCCGGTTTTCCCAAGCGCAGCGAATCCGAGTACGACACCTTTGGCGTGGGCCACTCCTCCACCTCCATCAGTGCCGCCCTGGGCATGGCACTGGGGGCAGAAATGGCAGGCAGTGACCGCCGTGCCGTGGCCATTATCGGTGACGGCGCCATGACCGCCGGCCAGGCTTTCGAAGCCATGAGCCATGCGGCCCATACCCGCTCCAACCTGCTGGTGATCCTCAACGACAACAACATGTCGATTTCCCACAATGTGGGCGGCCTGTCCAACTACTTCGCGCGCATCTGGGCCAGCAAGAGCTACATCGCCCTGCGCGAAGGGGGCAAAAAAGTGCTCTCCACCATGCCGGCGGCCTGGGATTTTATTCGCCGCACCGAAGAGAGCATGAAAAACATGGTCAGCCCGGACATGCTGTTCGAGGCCATCGGCTTCAATTACATCGGCCCCATCGACGGCCACAATGTGGACGAGCTGGTCCGTACCCTGGGTAACATGCGCGCCCTGGAGGGCCCCCAGTTACTCCATATCTACACCACCAAGGGCAAGGGCTTCGCCCCGGCGGAAGCGGACCCGGTGGGCTACCACGCCATCAACAAGATCGAACCCAAACCCAAGGTCCAGGTGGCCGTCCCCAGTCAGCCCAAAAAACCCAAGTACCAGGATATCTTTGGCCAGTGGCTGTGCGACATGGCCGCGCAGGACAAGCGACTGGTGGGCATTACCCCGGCCATGTGCGAAGGCTCCGGCATGGTGGAATTCAGCCGGCGTTTCCCGGATCGCTTTCATGATGTGGCCATCTGCGAACAACACGCAGTGACCCTGGCCGGCGGCCTGGCCTGCGAAAACCAGAAACCGGTGGTGGCGATCTACTCCACCTTCCTGCAGCGCGGCTATGACCAACTGATCCACGACGTGGCCCTGCAGGACCTGGATGTGACCTTTGCTCTGGATCGGGCCGGACTGGTCGGTGAGGACGGCGCCACCCATGGCGGCGTGTTTGACCTGGCCTACCTGCGCACGGTCCCCAACATGATCATCGCCGCACCCTCCGACGAGAATGAGTGCCGGCAGTTACTGAGTAGCGCCTACCAGCACGAAGGCCCGGCGGCGGTGCGCTACCCCCGCGGTACCGGCCCCGGTGTCGCGATTGAAAAACCGCTGGACAACCTGCCCATTGGCCAGGCACGTACCCTGCGCGACGGCCAGCAGGTAGCCATCCTGGCCTTTGGCGCCCTCACCCCCGCAGCACTGGACGCCGGGAAAGCCCTGAATGCCACCGTGCTGGACATGCGCTGGGTAAAACCGCTTGATCGTGACGCCATCCTCAAGGCCACCGCCAGTCATACCCTGCTGGTGACCGTGGAAGACCATCAGCGTATGGGCGGTGCCGGCTCGGCAGTGAATGAATTGCTCCACGAGGAGGGGCTGCTGGTCGATGTGCTCAATCTGGCGCTGCCCGATCACTTCATCCACCACGGCAAACGGGATGCATTGCTGGCCCAGGCCGGCCTGGATGCCGAAGGGATCGAGACGCAAATCCGCGCGCGCCTGAGCGAACAGCAACGGCTGCGCGAAGCGCGCTGATTCCCGCAGCAAGCCGTCTTACCGTGTGTGTGCCCCGAGGAAAATCTTCCCGGAATTTTCTCTGATAGCGCTGCGAACGAGGGGCGGAATGAAAGGCGGTGCCGGGATCCTGTACGGTACACCGAGAAGGCACCCTGCTTCTGGGTCTTACAACCCTTTGTCATCCTTGACCAACCGCACTTTGGGCGGCGGCTCATACAGTCGCCAGGTATCGCGGCCACTTTGTTTGGCTTGATAAAGAGCCCGGTCCGCCGCATCCAGCAACGCCCGGGGAGTCTGGTTGGGCGTCGGCACCAGCACGGCCACGCCAATACTGACCGTCACCTCATCGGTGCCGGGATTTTGGCTATGGGGCAGTGCCAAAGCCCTTACCGACCGGCATACCCTCGCGGCCAGCTGTTGTGCCTCGGTGTCGCCGATGCCCGGATACAGCATGACAAATTCTTCCCCGCCGAAACGCGCCACCACGTCACCGCCACGCCGGCCGTGACGGCGCAATTCATTGGACAGCTGCTGCAGACACCGGTCGCCCTGCAAATGCCCGTAGTGGTCGTTGTAGGCTTTGAAACAGTCCACATCCACCAGCATGAGAGTCAAGGTCTGCTTGTCACGCTGGCAGCGTCGCCATTCACGATCCAGGGCCTCGTCAAAGGAGCGCCGATTGGCCAGCCCGGTCAGGCTGTCCTCCCGGCTCAGACGGTGCAGACGTTCCGCCAGGGCCTGGGTGCGCTGTTGTTGGCGCAGCAGTTGCCGCTGGTTGAAAAACAGCAGCCGATCCCGCACCTCGCTGGTATAGCACAGAAACATGCCCAACAGATTCACCCCGGTATAGGTACGGTGTGTCATCTGCCAATCGACGCCCTGACCGAAGCGTTCCGACAACCACCAGCCCAATAGCCCGCCCCCCCAGCAAGCTGCCACCGCCACCGGGAAACGCAACCCCACCATGGCGTAGACAATCACCAGGGCATAGATCACCGACACATGGGCAAGCTGAACGGCAACGGGTCCGTTGATAAAGCCGGGAATGGCCATGGACACCGCCACGGCAAGAAAACTGCCCAGCCCCGCATACCAGGGAAAATAACGATTCAGCGCCGACACCTGGGCCAGACCACCCGCCACCAGCACAATGACGCCCACCCAGGTATACGTGGCCAGCCAGCGGCCACGCACGGCTTCCGGCGCCAGCGCGTAGATACCGGTGATCAACAGGACGTAAAGCAGAAGGATATAGAAGGCATTGACCCGGAAACCTTCCACGGCTTCCCGGCACTGATAGTCACGGTATTCGGTTTCCAGGCGCCGGGGAAAGCGTAACCAGCGCACCCCCGGCACCACCACCCGCCTGGAACGGGGATCGGTATCCGACATGGCAAATCCCTGCCTGCGGTTGGTCAGTTATTATTCGTTCAGGCTAAAAGTTAACACTGCGCGGCGCCATCCTTTTCGCGCCAGCGGTAGTGACAAAACGATATTAGGGAGGAATCCGGACAATGCAACAGCACGTGGATGCCGGGCGATCTGTGGTCTGCGATGGTCAGCCCTCGACTCAGGTAAACCACTGCGGCAAATAGGCAATCAGTAATTGCACCACCACCGCCGCATACACCCCGGCCAACAGGTCATCCACCATGATCCCCAAGCCGCCGTCCACGCGACGGTCCAGCCAGCCAATGGGCCAGGGCTTGATGATGTCGAACACCCGGAAAGCGACAAACCCTGCCAGCGCCCCCCACCAGGTTACCGGTACCGCAATCATGGTGATCAGCAAGCCGGCAATTTCATCCCAGACAATGCCCGGGTGATCATGCACATGCATGTCGTGGGAGGTTTTGCCGCACAGGAATGGCCCCACCGCGATCACCAGCGCTGTCACCAGCAAATAACCCCACAGAGGCAATTGGGCACACAGCCACCAGATAGGCATGGCCGCCAGGGTGCCAAAGGTACCCGGCGCAATGGGCGCCAACCCGGAACCAAAGCCGAAGGCAAGAAAGTGAACCGGGTTTGTCATCTTCGGGCGTTTCAGTTCCATCGACAATTCTCTTTCATTATGACGTAGCGTGCACTGAGCCGAAGGCGAACTGCACCATCAGACGTTGGGCCGGTGCAGTTCGCTTAGGCTCAGTGCACCCTACTCCAACTCTACGTTATCAAAAGTGCTGCCAGCCGCTGGCTTGCAACGTGGTTATTGTTCCATCCGGGGCTGCCAGTCGCAGGCCCTGCTGCTGCTCCACCGTCCCCAGACAATAGCAGCCCGGCGGCAGGCTTTCCTGTTCCGGCAAGGTAAAGAGCAGCAGATAATCATCACCACCCTGGAGCTGCAAGCGGCGCTGCTCCTGCTCGCTGCAACCGGCCAGCAACGCTGAATGCAACGGCAAGGCGTCTTCCTGCAAGCAGGCCCCCAGATCACCGGATGCGGCCAGGATGTGCCCCAGATCCGCCAGCACCCCGTCAGAAATATCAATGCACGCGGTGGCGCGGCCACGCAGGGCCAATCCCAGACTGAGCTGCGGAGAGGGGCGCCGGAAGTGATCAATGGCAGCACCGCTGCGCTTGCCCTGCTGCCATTGCTGCAGCCCCAGCAGCCCGGCGCCGGTCACCCCACCCACACAGATGCGATCGCCAACCTGCGCGCCATCACGGCGCAGGGCCTGCCCCGGTGGCACCGCGCCAGTGGCCTGAATGGAAACGGACAGCGGCCCCCGGGTCACATCCCCGCCCACCAGGGAAATACCGGCACGGTCCGCCAGCGCAAACAGGCCATCGGCAAACCCGGCCAGCCAGGCATCATCCACATCGGGCAGGGTCAGCGAGAGCAGGAACCAGAGAGGATCCGCGCCCATGGCCGCCAGGTCCGACAGGTTCACTGCCAGGCAGCGGTAGCCCACATCCGCGGCATCCATGTCGGCGGGAAAATGGCGACCTTCCAGGCTGGTGTCCTGGGTCATCACCAATTGCTGGCCAGCGGGAGGAATCAGAATCGCGGCATCATCACCGGGGCCGAGCACCACGCCGGCATCCTGCCCGTGGTGGCCATGGCGATGAAAATAGCGCCGGATCAGGGAAAACTCATCCAGCGTGTGCGACGTGGGAGAAGCTGTCATGGGAGAAGCATAGCGCGCAGGCGGCCCTGCGCGCACCCGCTCAATCGCGGAAAGGACGTTCGGATGCTTCCTGGTAGCGCAGCTTGCGCGCCAGCTTGTCGAGTACGCCGTTGACGTACTTGAAGGAATCGTCGGCACCGAACACCTTGGCCAGTTCGATACCTTCGTTGATCACCACGCGGTAGGGCACATCCAGCCGCTCTTTGAGCTCGAAGGCGCCCAGCCGCAGGATCGCTTTCTCGATCTGGGAGAGCTCTTCCACCCGACGATCGAGAAAAGGCGTCAGCAGCTCGTCCAGCTCTTTCACCTGGGCCGGTACCCCGTGCAGCAGGTCATGGAAGTACTCACGATCTGCCTTGGCAAAATCCTGGTTGGCCAGGAACTGGGCTTCGATGTCGCTCACGGCGGCACCGGCCAGCTGCCACTGATACAGGGCCTGCATGGTGAATCGGCGCGCCTTGCGGCGGGCACTGGGTGTAGAAGGATTGTTCATGCTGCCTCAACGTCAGGAAGTGGTGCGGGACGCCTGCGCCCCGCGCCGCGTCCCGAATAATTACAGTGCCTTAAACAGGGAAACCATTTCCAGCGCGCTCATGGCCGCTTCGGCCCCCTTGTTTCCGGCCTTGGTACCGGAACGTTCGATGGCCTGTTCGATGGTATCCACGGTCAGCACACCGAAGACCACCGGCACACCAGTGGCATTCTGCACACCGGCAATGCCCTTGGCGGCTTCGCCGGCCACATATTCAAAGTGGGCGGTGCCGCCACGAATCACCGCACCCAGGGTAATCACCGCGTCGTAGTCACGCTTTTCGATGATCTTCTTCACCGCCACCGGCAATTCCCAGGCACCGGGGACCCGGATGATCTCGATGTCATCCGCGCTTACGCCGTGACGCACCAGTGCATCCACCGCGCCTTCCAGCAGGGCTTCCACCACAAAACTGTTGAAACGGGCCACGACGATGCCGTAACGACCGCCCACATTGTTCAGAGTGCCTTCCAGGGTTTTGATGTTTTGCATGCTTGCCTTCCTGTCAGTGCCGGTGGCGCAAGGCGACCGACGCAGTATTTAACGTGCCGTCGAACGTCCGATCTCAGACGTTCGACTCGCTTAACTATCCGCTTCCACGTACTCGGTGATTTCCAGATCGAAGCCACTGAGCGCGTTGAACTTCATCGGCGAGCTGAGCAGGCGCATCTTGCGCACGCCCAGGGCCTTGAGGATTTGGGAGCCGGTGCCGATATTCCGGTAGGCACGGGATTCACCCTTGGGCTTGGCGGCGGTGCCGCCAAAGAAACTCTCCAGGCGCTCCACGGTATCCTGGGATTCATAATCCTGGCCGAGAATAATCACCACACCGGCATCGGCCTCGGAAACGGCTTCCAGCACCCGATGCATGTTCCAGCCGGTACGACCATTCATCTTGGCGCTCATCAGATCCCGCAACGGGTCCACCTGGTGCACCCGAACCGTCACTTCCCTGTCTTCGCTGATCTCGCCTTTTACCAGTGCCACATGGGTGAGCCCGTCCACGGTGTCGCGGAAAGCCACCAGACGAAAGTCGCCATACCAGGTATCCAGGGCATTATCAGATACCTGCTCAATGGTCTTCTCGTTCAGGGCGCGGTACTGAATCAGGTCCGCAATGGTGCCGATTTTCAGGTCATGTTCCTTGGCGAACACTTCCAGATCTTCCCGGCGAGCCATGGAGCCGTCTTCGTTCATCACCTCGCAGATCACCCCGGCAGGCTCGCAACCGGCCAGCATGGCCAGGTCACAGGACGCTTCGGTATGACCGGCGCGACGCAGCACGCCACCGGGCTCGGCCATCAACGGGAAGATGTGGCCAGGCTGAACAATGTCATAGGCGCGGGCATTGCGTGCCACGGCGGCCTGCACGGTGCGGGCGCGATCCGCGGCGGAAATACCGGTGGTGACGCCTTCACGGGCCTCGATGGACACGGTGAACTTGGTACCGAAACCACTGCCGTTGCTCTGCACCATCAACGGCAGCTCCAGCAGCTCGCAGCGCTCCCGGGACATGGGCATGCAGATCAGTCCACGGCCATACTTGGCCATGAAATTGATGGCCTCGGCGGTCACATGCTCGGCGGCCATGACCAGATCACCCTCGTTTTCCCGGTCTTCATCATCCATCAGGACAACCATCTTGCCCTGGCGAATGTCTTCGATCAGTTCTTCAATACTGTTGAGCTGCATAACTTCACTCGCTGTTGGAGTTGAAAGTTCAAAGTTTAAAGTTGAAAAGCGCGGGGTAGCTTGGCTGTTCAGCACTGCCGTGCCCGCGTTCACCTCGAATCGCGGCTGAGATGGTGGCAACCAACTCCCAGCACTGATCCGCGTTTTAACTTTCAACTTTTAACTTTCAACTGCCTTTCAAAAACCCGTTTTCGGCCAGAAATGCCATGGAGATACCGTCCGCATTCGGCTCGGCGGCCTTGTCGCCCAGCAACAGGCGCTCCAGATAGCGGGCTATGATATCAACTTCCAGGTTCACTGGCGTCCCCACCTGCCACTGACCAATGGTGGTCACATCCTGGGTATGGGGAATAATGTTCAGAGAGAACACCGCGCCCGCCACGCTGTTCACCGTCAGGCTGATGCCATCCACGGTAATGGAGCCCTTGTGGGCGATGTAGCGGGCCAGCTCCGCCGGAGCCTCGATATCAATGCGCACCGAGCGGGCATCCTGCTTCATCTGCACGATCTTGCCCAGGCCATCCACGTGGCCACTGACCAGGTGTCCGCCCAGCCGGGTGGTCGGTGTCAGTGCCTTTTCCAGGTTCACCCGGCTTCCCACAGCAATCTGCTTGAGAGAGGTCAACGACAGGGTTTCACCGGACACATCTGCCTCGAAAGCACCGCCGGGCAGGGCTGTGGCGGTCAGGCAGACGCCGTTGACGGCAATGGAGTCACCCAGCTGCACATCGGAAAAGTCCAGTGCGTCGCTCTTGATCAACAACGTCACGTCGCCCCCCTTGGGGGTCATGGCCGCGACCTGGCCCATGGCTTCAATAATGCCGGTAAACATGGAAATGCCTCTCGATTTCACACTGTAGGAGCTATGCTTGCATGGCGAACCAGCCGCTTCGCAAGCAAGTTCGCCATGCAAGCATAGCTCCTACAGCGGTGTCTGAATCACGCCGGAACCAGCGTCAGCCGCAGGTCATCACCGATCTGCCGCACATCCTGCCATTTCAGGGCCACCTTCTCGCTCATGCTGGCCAGCTGCGGCAACCCCAGCAGCGGGCGCGCCGATGAGCCCAGCAGGGCCGGCGCCATAAAGACGATCAGCTCGTCGAACAGCCCCTCGCGGACGAAGGCCCCGGCCAGCGTGGCGCCACATTCTACCAGTACTTCGTTGCATTCGCGCCGGTTCAGTTCGATCAGCAACTGTTTCAGGTCAATCCCGGACCCGGAGGCCGGCAGAAGCATCACCTCGGCCCCGGCGGATTCCAGGGCATTCTGCCGCCCCGGATGCTGCTCGCCGGCCACCAGCAGGCAATGGCCCGGGGCACTGACCACCGGCACATCCGGGGGCGTCTGCAGGGTGCGATCCAGAATCACCCGCAGGGGCTGGCGCACCCACTGGCCACCGGCCTGGCGATGATAATCGGCCCGCGTCCACTGGGCCGGGCGTACGGTATAAGAGGGACGATCAGCCAGCACCGTTCCCACCCCGGTAATCACCGCTGAACTGCGGGCGCGCAACCGCTGCACATCCTCTCGGGCCGCCGGGCCGGTAATCCACTGGGATTCGCCGCTGGCCATGGCCGTGCGGCCATCCACACTGGCGGCAATCTTGATACGGATAAAGGGTCGCTGGCGTGTCATGCGTGAAATAAAGCCCGGATTCAACGCCCGTGCGTCGCTCTCCAGCAACCCCGTTGCGGTGTCGATTCCCGCCGTGGCCAGTCTCGCCATGCCATTGCCCGCCACCTGGGGGTTGGGGTCTTCCATGGCGGCGATCACCCTGGCGACCCCGGCGTCCACCAGGGCATCCGCGCAAGGCCCGGTGCGCCCCATATGAGAACAGGGCTCCAGGGTCACATAGGCCGTGGCCCCGCGGGCCCGATCTCCCGCTGCGGCCAGGGCATGACGCTCCGCATGGGGCTCGCCGGCACGGGCATGAAAGCCTTCACCGACAATCTCTCCGTCGCGCACCAGCACACAGCCTACCCGGGGGTTGGGGTCAGTGGTGTACAACCCCTGCTCTGCCAACTGCAGGGCACGGGCCATATATTGATGATCCAGACGTGTAAACATGGCGAGCATTCTACTGGATGCCGGACTCCGGTGCCGCAACAAAGCGATCTGACTCTCCCACAAACTACCCCGCGCGGTGCCTGCACAGGCGAGCCGAAGCGGCGATAGCGTCAGCGAGAGGACGGAAACCCCGGGATATCCGCTGTTTGCATCATGGCGGCGAGGCAGCCGAATACTTCATTGGCAACAGAACCAAAAAGCCACCGCTCACCTCTTTGTGAACGATGGCTTCAGGGGCCCGGGAGCCGGAATGGCTAATCGTCTTTCTTGTCGCTTTTTCCGCGCAGGCGATCCACCTCTGCAGAAAACTCGGAAATATCCTGGAAGCTGCGGTACACGGACGCGAAGCGCACATAGGCCACATCGTCCAGTTGTTGCAACTCTTCCATCACGAACTCTCCCAGCTCCCGGGCCGGCAGCTCGCGCTCACCGGTGGCGCGCAAGCGGTGGCAAACACGACTGATCGCCGCCTCCAGATCCTCCATGCTCACCGGACGCTTCTCCAGCGCCCGCAACATCCCGGCCCGCAACTTGGCTTCGTCGAAAGGCTGACGGGTCCCATCAGACTTCACCAACCGCGGCATTACCAGCTCTGCCGTTTCAAAGGTGGTAAACCGCTCGTTGCAGCTGAGACACTCCCGCCGCCGACGCACCTGCCCGCCATCCGCGACCAGACGCGAATCGATCACTTTGGTGTCCTGGGCCGAACAAAACGGGCAATACATGGAAACCCCAGTTGACAGTTGATAGTTGACAATTGACAGCTAAAACCTTGAAACCCGATTATCTGCGAGTTTTGGTGGTTTTGATAATTGCCGTCAATATCTTCAGTAACTCTTTGGCGTCAGCCATAACCGACTGACCAGACGAAGGTTCCAAATAGCCGGACTCCGTCAACAACTCCAGCCAATATTCCGTTTCATTAGCCTCTTTCAGAGCGATAGACAACTTATGCACGAAGTCTGCACGACTCTCGGCCTGCTCAGCTTCCCTGACCAAGGCTCCAATTGCTGTTCCGCTGCGCAGCAATTGCTTACTTAATATGTATTCTCGTTTCTGCTCTTGCAGATACTGATAAACCTTTATCATCCGCAAAGCAAAAGCGCGGGATTTCTCCCGCGCTGCATACTTTCTCGTCATCCGTAACTCTACGTATTGTTTGCTTTTCGCTGTCAACTATCCACTGTCAACTGTCAACTCATCTTCTACCGCTCGTACACCGGCAACCGTGCACAAATCTCCTTCACCTTGCCCTTCACGGTCTCGATCACAGACTCATCGCCCATATTGTAGAGGATGTCGCAGATCCAGCCGGCCAGTTCTTTGGCGTCGGCTTCGCTGAAGCCGCGGCGGGTGATGGACGGGGAGCCGATGCGCAGGCCGGAGGTGACGAACGGGGAACGCGGGTCGTTGGGGACGGCGTTCTTGTTCACGGTGATGTTGGCGCGGCCCAGGGCGGCGTCCGCATCCTTACCGGTGATGTCCTGCTTGATCAGGCTGAGCAGGAACAGGTGGTTTTCGGTGCCATTGGAAACCACGTCGAAACCACGCTCGATGAAGACGCTGGCCATGGCCTGGGCGTTCTTCACTACCTGCTGCTGGTAGCCCTTGAAGTCCGCCTGCATGGCTTCCTTGAAGCAGATCGCCTTGGCGGCGATCACGTGCTCCAGCGGGCCACCCTGGCCACCGGGGAATACCGCAGAGTTGATCTTCTTCTGAATTTCTTCGTTGGCCTTGCCCATGATCAGGCCGCCACGGGGACCGCCCAGGGTCTTGTGGGTGGTGGTGGTGGTGATGTCGGCAATGCCCACCGGGCTCGGGTACACGCCCGCCGCTACCAGACCGGCCACGTGGGCCATGTCCACCAGCAGGATGGCGCCCACTTCGTCGGCGATATCCCGGAAACGCTGCCAGTCCACGACCTGGGAGTAGGCGGAGAAGCCGGCCACGATCATCTTCGGCTTGTGCTCACGGGCCAGGGCTTCCACCTGCTCGTAGTCGATCAGGCCGGTGTCATTGTCCAGGCCGTACTGCACCGCCTTGTAGGTCTTGCCGGAGAAGTTCGGCTTGGCGCCGTGGGTCAGGTGGCCACCGGCGTCCAGGCTCATACCCAGCACGGTGTCGCCCGGCTGCAGCATGGCCATGTAGACGGCGCCATTGGCCTGGGAACCGGAATGCGGCTGCACGTTGGCCCAATCGGCACCAAACAGCTCGCAGGCCCGGTCGATGGCCAATTGCTCGACCACGTCCACATTCTCACAACCGCCGTAGTAGCGCTTGCCCGGATAGCCTTCCGCGTATTTGTTGGTCAGCACGGACCCCTGGGCTTCCATGACCCGTGGAGACGCGTAGTTTTCAGAGGCAATCAGCTCGATATGCTCTTCCTGGCGGATTTCCTCGGCCTTGATGGCCGCCTGGATTTCCGGGTCAAACTCGGCGATGGACATGGATTTCGGGAACATGGGCTACCCTACGGAGTCATTGATGGATTCAGGGGCGCGTATTCTAACCAAAACCGACCGCAAAGACACATGAAGTCGACTCATGAGAACCTGCCAGTCATCTCATGCCCCAAGCGGGGGCATCGGCTCCCCGGGAGAACCCGCGGTCTTTCACTCAGAGGCGCTTTCCGTTAGCTTAGGCGCCATTCCGCCGGGGTCCCGGGATGACTGTTCCCCCTGCCCCGCACACTCAATGACACTGCGGTCGGAGTTTATGAGCCAGTACATCTTCACCATGGACAAGGTGGGCAAGGTCGTCCCGCCGAAAAAGCACATCCTCAAAGACATCTCCCTGTCGTTCTTCCCCGGCGCCAAGATCGGCGTGCTGGGCCTCAACGGGTCGGGTAAATCCACCCTGCTGCGCATCATGGCCGGGGTGGACAAGGATTATCTGGGTGAAGCACGGCCGCAGCCGGGCATCAATATCGGCTACCTGCCCCAGGAGCCGGAACTGGACCCCAGCAAGAATGTCCGCGAGATCGTCGAAGAAGCCCTCACCGAAATTCTCAGCGCCCAGCAGCGCCTGGACGAGGTGTACGCCGCCTACGCGGAAGAGGATGCGGATTTCGACAAGCTGGCCGCCGAGCAGGCCAAGCTGGAAGCCATCATCGAAACCAGCGATGCCCATAACCTGGAGCGCAAGCTGGAAATCGCCGCCGACGCCCTGCGCCTGCCCCCCTGGGATGCCAGCGTCGAGCATCTGTCCGGGGGTGAACGCCGCCGGGTGGCCCTGTGCCGCCTGATCATGAGCGCCCCGGACATGCTGCTGCTGGATGAGCCCACCAACCACCTGGACGCGGAGTCCGTGGCCTGGCTGGAGCGTTTCCTGCACGAGTTCCCCGGCACCGTGGTGGCGGTCACCCACGACCGCTACTTCCTGGACAACTCCTGCGAATGGATCCTGGAACTGGACCGCGGCGAGGGCATTCCCTGGAAAGGCAACTACTCTTCCTGGTTGGAACAGAAGGAGAAGCGTCTGGAACAGGAAGCCAAATCCGAGTCCGCCCACCGCAAGACCGTGGAGAAGGAACTGGAGTGGGTACGCCAGAATCCCAAAGGCCGCCGCAGCAAGAACAAGGCCCGGGTGGCCGCCTTCGAGGAACTGGCCAGCCAGGAATTCCAGAAGCGCAACGAGACCCAGGAGCTCTATATTCCGCCGGGTGAGCGCCTGGGCGAACAGGTCTTCGAACTGCATGACGTGGCCAAGGAGTTCGACCACAAGTTGCTCTACGAAGATCTGAGCTTCCAGATTCCCCGGGGCGCCATCGTCGGCATCATTGGCCCCAACGGTGCCGGTAAGACCACACTGTTCCGCATGCTGGCCGGCCAGGAAACCCCGGACAAGGGCGAAATCGTCATCGGCGACACCGTACAAATGGCCTACGTGGATCAGAGCCGCGAAGACCTGGACAGCAAGAAGACGGTCTGGGAAGAAGTGTCCGACGGCAACGACATTCTCAAGATCGGCAACTACGAAGTTCCCAGCCGCGCCTACCTGGGCCGCTTCAACTTCAAGGGAGGCGATCAGCAGAAACGGGTGGGTGATCTGTCCGGCGGGGAACGAAATCGACTGCACCTTGCCAAACTCCTCAAGCAGGGCGCCAATGTGTTGCTGCTCGATGAGCCGACCAACGACCTGGATGTGGAAACCCTGCGGGCCCTGGAAGAAGCCCTGCTGGCCTTCCCGGGCTGTGCCATCGTGATTTCCCACGATCGCTGGTTCCTGGATCGTGTGGCCACTCACATCCTCTCCTTCGAGGGGGATGCGCGGGTGGAATGGTTTGAGGGTTCCTATACCGAGTACGAGGAATTCAAGCGCAAACAATTGGGCGATGACGCGCTGCAGCCCAAGCGCATGAAGTACAAGCGTATCGAGGTATAAAACCGTTGAAGGGTCACCCCGGCAGCAGGAACGCCGCCGGGGTATGGGGATCGACAAGGACAAGACACCATGAACGAACGGCGCCGGGCCAACCGCGTTGCCTTTGATGGCGAAGCCACACTGATCTTTCAGCATGACACCCTGTCCGTGGAACTGGTGGACTTGTCCGTGATGGGCGCCCAGGTGCACAGCAGCCAGCCACTGGCTCTGCCCGACGCCTCCCCGGTTACCCTGGCCATTACTCTGGAAGACTCGGACATTCATCTGACCCTGCCTGGCACCGTAAAACGCCAGCAGGGCCGGGAAATCGGCATCATGTTCAGCCGCCCCTCCGTGGATGACATGCAGCACCTGCGCCGTCTGGTCGTGCTGCACCAGGGAGACGATGGGGAAGACGAACCCGGCAACCTGCTGCCACGCTAACCAACCGGAACTGCCAATGGCCGATGCCCAGCTGGAAGATCCCCGATTTATTGAAAAACTCCGTCAGGGGGATCGGGCCGCCTTCGGACAACTGGTCAGAGGCCATCACAACATGCTGCTGGCTACCGCCCGCACACTACTGAACCCGGCAGATGCCGAGGAAGCGGTGCAGGATGCATGGATAGCCGCGCACAGATCCATCGCAAAATTCGAGGGGCGCAGCCTGCTGCGCACCTGGCTGACACGCATCGTCATCAACCAGGCCAAAATGATGCTCAGAAAGCGTGGCCGGGAAATCCAGTTTGATCCCACCAATGACCCTGATGCGCTGGCACACCGCTTCCACGATGACGGCCACTGGCAACACCCACCGCAACACTGGGAACTGTCCGGCCCGGACAATCTTCTTACCCGTGAAGAGCTGCGCCGCTGCATGGAGAAACACCTTCACTTCATGCCAGACACCCAGCGTCTGGTGCTGGAGCTGCGCGACCTGCAAGGCCTGCCCGCGGAAGATGTCTGTAACATGCTGGAAATCAGTGCATCCAATGTGCGGGTATTACTCCACCGGGCAAGGGCCCGTCTGTTCGAAATGGTGGATCATTTTCAGGAAACCGGGGAATGCTAGGAGTCAACAATGCTTAAGTGCAAGCATGTTACCGAAAAGGCCGACGCCCTGGTCGACGGCAGCACGCTCAGCTGGCGGGAGCGCCTTGCCCTGCGTCTGCACCTGCTGATGTGCGGTCATTGCCGCCGCTACGTCCGGCAGATGGGCGCCCTGCTGGGCTTTCTCCCGCGCCAGGAAACCCCGCTGGAGGATGCCCACACCGAGGTCATCCTGAAAAAGCTGGACTCGTTGCAGGACTCGTAATCCTGCCCTGCCTCTCCACGCCCTGCCCCGCGGTCTGTTCGCATATTCGTACTGCCGATCACTCCTCAGCCGTAACATCCTTCCGCCAACCGCATCCATAACACACAACCGGAGCGCGCCTCGCAGAGCCCCCTTCCCGGCGTTAACGCCGGCTGTGATCCGGAGCGCGACAGCCCACGACAACGACCACAACGAGGCAGACGCATGCAGAGCATTGGTACCTGGGCGATGAGAATTCATTCCTGGCTGAATCAGACCCGCAGGCTGGATTTCCTTGCCCCCCTGTTGCTACGTCTTTTCCTGGCTAGCGTGTTTATTTCGGCGGGCTGGAACAAGGCAGCCAGCTTCGACTCCACCGTGGCATGGTTTGGCAACCCGGACTGGGGGCTGGGATTACCCTTGCCCACCCTGATGGCATTTCTGGCCACCGCCACAGAACTGGTCGGCGGCATTTTGCTGCTGCTGGGTCTTGCCACCCGTTATCTGGCCATCCCCCTGATGATTACCATGCTGGTGGCAATGTTTGCCGTGCATGGAGAAAATGGCTGGTTCGCCATTGCTCCTTCCAATCCGGAGACCAGCATGGCCCAGCCCCTTGCGGCCATCGGCATTCCTGCGGCAACGCGCAGCCTGGAAAATAGCGAAGAGGTGGGCAAACGTCTGCGTGCGGCGAAAGGCCTGCTCCGTGAGCACGGCCAGTACCGCTGGCTGACGGAGAAAGGGCATTTTGTCATTCTTAACAACGGCATCGAATTCGCCGCCACTTACTTCATCATGCTACTGGTGCTGTTCTTCCACGGAGCGGGACGTTATCTGAGTCTGGATTACTGGCTTGCCAGACATGTCGCCCCGCAAGGGGAAGGCGGCGGGAAATAAACTCCTTGAGAACCCTCGCCTGCTGCTGACAACGGTGTGTCCTGACGAACGAGAACCAAGAGATAGACGCCGGAACCGCGGCAGGCCCTCTACGGGCTGCCCGGAATGCCCGGGGTGGCACGGTCTCCGGCCAGCCATTTTGCGCTGTCCACCACGTCGAACATCAGGCTGATGCCATTGATAGCCAGCAACAGAGCGGCCAGGCCAAGCTCCATCATGGAGGCATCGGCACGGAAGCCACTCTCCGATAACAGCATCAACAGATAGATTACCAGCGGCCCCCAGGCAATCAGGTGCGGGATCGACAGGACCTTGTTCATGCCCCGATACACCCACATCAGGGGCCCGTTAGTCACCAGTACCAGTAAGGCGGCCAGCGCCCCGGCCTGCCCCACAGTGCTTTCCAGCAGGAAAAAGGGCAGCACATTCACTGGTATCAATATGCCGGCCACCCAGATCTGTACCCACAGTGGCAAGCTCCGCCAGGAGCGCCAGATATCTGCCATCCGATCCATCATGCTAGCCGGCCTCCCCGGCACAATAGGCCGCGGTGATGGGGTGGCTGGGGTGTTCGAACACCTGTCGGCAGCCACTGGATTCCACCACACAGCCACAGCCTTCCTGTACCCAGCAGACCGTCACGCTGTCAGCAATACGTCGGGCCTGGGCCAGGTTGTGAGTCACCATCAACAGGGTATAACGCCCCTTGAGCGACACAATCAGTTCTTCCACCACTTTTGAGGACACCGGGTCCAGCGCCGAGCAGGGCTCGTCCAGCAGCAGCACCTGCGGTTCCAGCACCAGCGCCCGGGCAATGCACAGCCGCTGCTGTTGCCCGCCGGACAATCCCAACGCCGACTGCAACAGCCGGTCTTTGACTTCCTCCCACAGCCCCACCGCCCGCAGCGCTTGTTCGGCACGGGGGTCGCGCTCACGGCGCGGCACACCGTGCTCCGCCAGGGGAAAACGCAGGTTGTCGATAATGGAGAGCGGAAAAGGATTGGGCTGCTGGAACACCATGCCAATCCGGCGGCGCAGGGCCGTGGCATCCTGGCTGGCAGACAGCGCCTCTCCGCCGAGCATAATGGTGCCACTGACCCGGCACCCGGGGAGGCTGTCCGTCATGCGATTGATGCTGGCCAGCAGACTGCTCTTGCCACAGCCACTGGGGCCCACCAGAGCCATCAGCTCGCCAGCCTGCACCGTCAGGCTGGCCTGCTCTATGGCAGCCTGATTGCCGTAATAGACGGAGACCTGTTGCAGTTCCAGGGTCGGGGACGTCATTGCCAGGCTCCTTGTGCCGGGCGCAGCCAGCGCCGCACCAGCAGATTCAGTATCACCAGTATGGCCACCAGCACCAGGCCGGTGGCCGCCGCCCGGGGCATGCCGCCGGGTACGTTCATGGCCAGATCATAGATGTGCACGCTCAATGCCCGGCCGGAATCCAGCAACGAATCCGGCTGACGGAGCACATAACCGGCAGTGAAAAGCAGCACGGCGGTTTCCGCCAATGCCCGACCAATGCTGAGAATAATGCCCACCGCAATGCCCGGTGCCGCCTGGGGCACCAGAATGCGCCTGACCCAGCCCCAGCGGCTGATCGACAGAGCTTCACTGGCCTGCCGGTAGGACATCGGCACCCCACGCAGGGCCTGCTCGGCACTGCGTATCATCAGCGGCAAGACCATCAGCGCCAGCGCCAGACCGCCACTGAGAATGGAGAAACCCAGTCCCAGGCTGATGGCGAAAAACTGGTAACCGAACAGCCCGTAAACGATGGATGGCACCGCCGCCAGCATATCCAGCACCCCGCCCAGCCACTGGGCACGGCGGGTGCCCGCCGGTACCTGCTCGCTCAGATAGAGCGCACAACCCAGCCCCACCGGCACCGCCACCAGCAGACACACCGCCAGGATCCAGCCGGTGCTGACCAGCAGCGCAGCAATGCCGCCAGTGCGGCCCGCCTGGCGCGGGTCTTCCAGCAGGAAGTCCATGGAAAGCACGCCAGCACCCTGCTCCAGCAGGGACCACAACATCAGGCCCATGGGCACCAGCACCGCCAGCAACAGCAGCCCGCCGATCATGCCGGCAAGGCGATCAGGCCATCTCATGCCGCTCTCCCCGCAGACGCCAGCTCAACATCAACAGCACCGCCGTCACCAGCAGCAGCAACAACCCGCTGACAAACAGGGCCACCCGGTGGTCCCCGGTCGCATAGGCCATTTCCAGAGCGATATTGGCGGTCAGGGTGCGCACCGGGTCGAACAGGGACGTGGGCCACTGCACCACATTCCCGGCCACCATCAACACCGCCATGGTCTCCCCCAGGGCGCGGCCAAATTGCAGTACCAGACCACTGACAATGGCCGGCCCGGCCTGGGGCAACAGCACCCGGCGCAGCATACCCACCCGGGACAGGGACAGTGCCTGCCCCGCCTGCAGATAACGGGCGGGCAACTGGCCCAGCGCCGTGTCGGTGACCAGCAACGCCAGCGGCAGAATCATCAGTGCCAGCACCAGCGAGGCGGCCAGCCAGGACGCCCCCGGCGGCGCCCACTGATTGATCCAGGGGACCAGCACCAACATGCCCCACAACCCATACACCACCGACGGAATCCCGGCCATCAGCTCCACCAACGCCAATACCGGCCGACGAATCAGCGGCGCGAAATAGCGTAGCCAGGCCGCCAGCAGCACCGCCAGCGGGCCGGCAATCACCAGCGCCAGCACGCTCACCAGCACGGAGCCGGCAATCATGGCCGCCATGCCATAACGGGTCTGGCCAGGCTGCCAGTCGTTGCGCCACAGGGCACTGCCATGCTCGACCAGAAACGGCGCGGACTGTATCAACAGCACGGCCACGATGCCGCCCAGCACCAGCACCGCCGCCGCGCCAGTGAGGCGCAGCAGCCAGCTCAGCAGCGAATCAGCGTGAAACCGGGAGGAAGTAGTAATCATGGTAGGTCGCGGCACGGTCCGGGTCAGTCATGAAGTCCAGCAGCTGGCTGGCCGTCTCGGACAGCTCGCCCTGGCTGACCAGATTCAGCTCCCGACTCAGGGGATAGCGCCCCTGATCAACGCTTTCCAGTGTGGCAGGCACACCGGACAGGGGCAGCAAGCGCAGGGGGGCGCCGGCATCCGCTTCGTAGATGGCAGTGCCAATGGACACGTAACCAATGGCATTCACATCATTGGCCACCGCCTTGATGCCCTGCTGGTTTTCACCAATGACCATATCCGGTTGCACCTGGTCATTGTTCAGGCCGAAATGGGCCAGAAAGAGCTCCTGGGTAGAACGACCATCCGCCTTGTGCACCACGGTGATGGCAGCGTCATCGCCGCCCAATGATGACCAGTTTTGCTGTTCCCCGGTGTAAATGGCGACAATTTCCGCATTACTGAGAGCGGTCACCGGGTTCGCCGCGTTAACGATCATGGCGATGCCGTCGCGGCCGATCAGGTGAGCGGTGAGATCCTGCTCATCTGTCTTGAGCGCCCGGCTGACCATACCGAAATCCGCCAGCCCCTGGCGGGCATCGCTGATGCCGCGACCGGAACCCCCGCTTTGCACATCAACCTGAATACCGCTTTGTGTTTCAAATTGCTCAGCCAGATCCGCCATCAACGGTGAGATGGTACTGGAACCGGTAATGACCAGCTTGTCCTCTGCCGGCTGGCAGCCGCTCAACAGCCACACCAATAAAAAGCCTTTCAACGTCTTCCCGATCATGTGTCGTCCTTATTCACCTTTTCCTGCCGCTTTGGATGCCATCTTGACGCAAAAATTACAGCCAGAGACGCTCGTCGGTGTAACCTGATCAGAGAGACGGCATCAATATGTCATCGGGCCCCATCATTGCCACTGATCATACGTTACACCGATGCACCCACCAGAGGATCAACAATGCGTGAAGAGGTACAGAACTACTACGGCCAACAGCTGCACTCCAGTGACGATCTGCAGACCAATGCTTGCTGTGACCAGGAGCCACCGGCCTATCTGAAACCCCTTCTTGCGCAGCTCCATGATGAAGTTGTCATGCGCTACTACGGCTGCGGTCTGGTGGCCCCCCAACAATTGAAGGGCATGCGTATTCTCGACCTGGGCTCCGGCTCCGGGCGCGACGTCTATCTCCTTTCTGCCCTGGTGGGTGAAGACGGTGAAGTGGTGGGCGTGGACATGACCGACGAACAACTGGAGGTCGCCCGCCGACATCAGGATTATCACCGTGACACCTTCGGCTACGCGAAGAGCAATGTGCGCTTTCTGAAGGGCTATATCGAAGAACTGGACAAACTGGATCTGGAAGACAGCTACTTCGATATCATCATTTCCAACTGCGTGATTAACCTCAGCACTGACAAGCCCAAGGTGCTGCGGGATGTGAAACGTCTGCTGAAGCCCGGGGGCGAATTCTATTTCTCCGATGTGTATGCAGATCGCCGTGTGCCGGATAACCTGCGCAACGATCCGGTCCTTTATGGAGAATGTCTGGCCGGCGCCCTGTACTGGAATGATTTCCTTAACCTGGCCAAGCAGAGTGGCTTTGCCGATCCGCGCCTGGTGGAATCCCGCCGCCTGACCATCGAGAACCCGGATATCGAAGCCCGCCTGGGTCGGCAGCGTTTCTATTCCGCCACCTACCGACTCTTCAACATTGATGGTCTGGAACCCGCCTGTGAAGACTACGGCCAAGCCGTGGTCTATAAAGGCACGGTGGATCAACATCCCCACGCTTTTTCGCTGGACGATCACCATGTGATCGAAACCGGCAAGGTATTTCCGGTGTGCGGCAACACCTGGCTGATGCTGGAAAAAAGCCGCTTCGCCGAGCACTTCACTTTTATCGGGAACTTCGACACCCATTACGGCATCTTTGAAGGGTGTGGATTAAATGTTCCCTTTGAAGATAACGATGCCGGCAACGATGGAGCTCCATGCTGCTGACAAGGCAATATCACGCCTGCTGTCATCGCCCCCCGGTGTAACACCGATTCTCTCCACGCATCTTATTGCTGTACCGGGCCAGCAGGAGAGAAAAATGCAACGAGCCATCAACGTGCTGATGTTAATGGCTCCCGGTTGCTTCACCCCGGCGGGCACGGCCTATGCTCCCGCCGAGGAGGAGCGTCGCTCGCTCTGGACCCTGATTGACCAACCCTGGATTTACCAGGGTTAACCCGGCAAGGACTCACCCATGAATGTTCGCAAACTCATCTTGCTGGCGGTTTTTGCCATTCTGATCGCCGGCTACTTTTTTTTCGATCTTGGCCAGTACCTGAGCCTGGAGTACATCAAGAATCAACAAGCCTCTTTTGATGCCCTCTACCAGGAAAACCCGGCACTGATTCTTGGCGGCTTTTTTATCATGTATGTGGTGGTTACCGCCCTGAGCCTGCCTGGCGCCGCCATCATGACACTGGCCGCCGGCGCCCTGTTCGGTTTCTGGGCCGCCTTGCTGCTGGTGTCTTTTGCGTCCTCCATGGGTGCCACCCTGGCTTTTCTCGCTTCCCGCTTTCTGTTTCACGATACGGTGCAGCAACGCTTCGGCGATCGCCTGAAAAAACTTAACGACGGTGTCAGAAAAGACGGGGCGTTCTATCTTTTTACCCTGCGTCTGGTTCCGGCTTTTCCGTTCTTTGTCATCAACCTGGTCATGGGCCTCACCCCTATCAAGGTGCGCACCTTCTACTGGGTCAGCCAGGTGGGCATGCTGGCCGGCACCGCTGTCTATGTGTTGGCGGGCACTCAACTGGGGCAAATAGAGAGCGCCAGCGGGTTGCTGTCACCGGAACTGATCGGCGCCTTTGTATTGCTGGGCATCTTTCCCTGGATTGCCAAAGCCGTCATGGCGCAACTGCAGGCCCGCAAGGTCTATCGTGGCTGGCAGAAACCGGACCATTTTGATCGCAACCTGATCGTCATCGGTGCCGGTTCTGCCGGACTGGTGAGCGCCTATATCGCCGCCACCGTCAAAGCCAAAGTCACCCTGATCGAAAAACACAAAATGGGCGGCGACTGCCTGAATACCGGCTGTGTGCCCTCCAAGGCATTGATCAAAAGCGCACGACTGGCCTGGCACGACAAGGAAGCGGACAAGTACGGCTTCGATGCCATCCGCAGCGAGTTTCGTTTCAGCAAACTGATGGCCCGGGTGCACAAGGTCATCGAAAAGATCGAACCCCATGATTCCGTGGAGCGTTATACGGAACTGGGCGTGGATTGCCGCCAGGGTGAAGCGCGCATCGTCTCCCCCTGGGAAGTAGAAATTCGCAACGGAGACAGCACAGAAACACTCACCGCCCGCAGCATCATCATTGCCAGCGGCGCACGCCCCTTTGTGCCGCCCATTCCCGGCATCGAAGACATGGATATCCTGACCTCTGACAATCTCTGGGAGCTTCAGGAGCAACCCGGACGCCTGGTGGTGCTGGGTGGCGGTCCCATTGGCTGCGAGCTGGCACAGACCTTTGCCCGCCTGGGCAGCCAGGTCATGCAGGTGGAGATGCTGCCGCGCATCATGCCCCGCGAGGATGACGATGCCGCCGCCCTGGTTACCGCCGCCCTGCACGAAAGCGGTGTCGATGTGATGACCGAACACAAGGCCGTGCGCTTTGCCCGGGAAGGTGACGACAAGGTGCTGTATGTGGAACACAACGGCGAAGAAAAGCGGCTGACATTCGATGCGGTACTGGTGGCCGTGGGGCGGCGCGCCAACACCGATGGCCTGGGCCTGGACGCGCTGAACCTGCCCACCAACGGTAACGGCACCGTCACGGTCAACGAGCAACTGCAAAGCCGCTACCCGAACATCTACGCCTGCGGCGACGTGGCCGGGCCTTACCAGTTCACCCACACCGCGGCACACCAGGCCTGGTATGCCGCCGTCAATGCCCTGTTCGGTTCCTTGAAACGGTTCAAGGTTGATTACCGGGTTATTCCCTGGGCCACGTTCACCGACCCGGAAGTGGCCCGTGTAGGGCTCAACGAACAGGACGCCGAGGAGCAAGGCGTCGATTACGAAGTGACCCGCTACGGCATCGACGACCTGGACCGGGCCATTGCCGACAGCAATGACCACGGTTTCGTGAAAGTGATTACCGCCAGGGGCAGCGACAAGATTCTCGGCGTGACCATCGTCGGCAGCGGTGCCAGCGATCTGATTGCCGAATACGTGCTGGCCATGAAACACGGCCTGGGCCTGAACAAGATCCTAGGCACCATCCACATCTATCCCACCATGGCGGAAGCCAACAAGTTTGCTGCCGGCGAATGGAAGAAAGCCCACAAGCCCGAGGGGGTATTGCGCTGGGTAAAACGCTTCCATAACTGGCGACGTTAGGCGTCTCGCCATCGGCAACGCCAGAGGAGACATGATGATTGCGCGTTTACTGCTACCGTTACTGTTATTGGTTGCCAGCCCACTCCTTGCCTTTGATCACCAGCGCTGGGACCGGTTGCTGGCTGAGCATGTTCAGTGGCAACGGAGCGGGGTTGCCACCGGTGTGGATTACCCCGGTTTCCGGGCTGATCGGGCCGCACTGGACCAGTACCTGCAAGCCCTGTCGCTGGTCTCCGGTGCCGACTTCCAGCGCTGGTCACAGGACGAACAACTGGCATTTCTGATCAACGCCTACAATGCCTTTACCATCGATCTGATCCTGCGCCAGGATTCCCTGCCCGACTCCATCCGTGATATCGGCTCTTTTTTCTCCGGCCCCTGGGATCAACGTTTCTTTACCCTGCTGGGTGAAACTCGCACCCTGGATGAAGTGGAGCATGAGATGATTCGGGGCAACCCGGCGCTGATGGACCCCCGCATTCACTTTTCAGTCAACTGCGCCTCGGTGGGCTGCCCGGCACTGCGACCGGAAGCCTATCGTGCAGAGACACTGGAACAACAACTGGCCGACAGTACCCGCCGCTTTCTTTCCGATCGCCAGCGCAATCGCTTCAACAAGACAGGGCCACGCCTGGAAGTGTCGAAGATTTTCGACTGGTACGAAGAGGATTTCGTGGATGCCGCCGGCAGCCTGCACCATTACCTTTTGCAGTATGCGGATACGCTGGAGATACCCACCGACCACCGAAAGTCACTGGACGATGAGACCCTGAAGATACAGTTTCTGGATTATGACTGGTCACTGAATCAATAAGCCCGCAGGAGAAGAGTCATGGAAGGCCACACCGCGTCGCACCGCCTACTGGGCATTTGGTACTCGTTCCGGAATTTACCGCCGTGGCTGCAGGGCTGGGTGCTACTGATCCTGATGCCACTGAACGGTGCCAGCCTGCTGTTTCTGGACAGCTTCAGTGGCCAGGCCACCGCTCTGGCCCTGCTACTGGTGCTGACGGTCAATTTTTCGCTCATGTGGCACCACGGAGGCATGAACAAGGACATGTCCCTGGTTCATCTGCTCGCCTGGATTCCGCTGGAAATGGGGTTGCTAGGCCAGCTAGCCGGCATCTGGGGAGACGACTTCCTCACTCCCACGCAATGGGCCTTCACCGTGGCCGTCGTGATGGTCAACGCGATCAGTCTGTTCTTCGATATCGTCGACGCCTGGTGCTGGGCGCAGGGAGATCGGGTGACGCTGCATCCAAAACATAATTAATAGTTAATAATGAATAATTAATAGTTGCGCGAGCAGCGGCTTTGGTTTTTCTCAACGCAAGAGGCCGCGCCCCAGGGATGGTCGCGGCCTCTTGCATTACAAAACCCACAAAGCAGAATCGCGAGTTATTAATTATTCATTATTAACTATTAATTGCCCTACAAGTATTCCAACGCCTGCGCCACCGTACTCACCCCAATCACCTCCACTCCTTCCGGTAGCTGACGGGGCAGATTGGCTTTGGGCACGATGGCTTTCTTGAAACCGTGTTTGACGGCTTCATAGAGCCGCTCCTGGCCCTGGGGCACCGGGCGGATTTCGCCGGACAGGCCCACCTCGCCAAACACCACCAATTCCCGACCCAGTGCCCGGTCCCGGAAGCTTGAAACAATGGCCAGCACCTGGGCCAGATCGGCGGCGGTTTCAGTGACCTTGACGCCACCCACCACATTCATGAACACATCCTGGTCACCCACCTGAATGCCACCATGGCGATGCAGCACCGCCAGCAACATGGCAAGCCGGTTGGCCTCCAGACCCACACAGACCCGTCGCGGATTACCGAAATGGGAGGCATCCACCAGCGCCTGCAACTCCACCAGCAAGGGCCGAGTACCTTCCCAGACCACCGTCACCAGGGAACCGGAGGCGATCTCATCCGCCCGGTTGAGGAAGATGGCGGAGGGGTTCTTCACTTCCTTCAGGCCCTCGCCGGTCATGGCAAACACGCCCAGCTCGTTCACCGCCCCGAAACGGTTCTTCAAGCCGCGCAGGGTACGGAAACGGGAATCCGTGGAGCCTTCCAGCATCAGTGAGCAGTCGATCATATGCTCCAGCACCTTGGGCCCGGCCAGGGTGCCGTCCTTGGTGACATGCCCCACCAGCAGCAGCACGGTACCGGTCTGTTTGGCAAAGCGGGTGAGCGCGGCGGCGCACTCACGCACCTGGGCCACACTGCCGGGAGCGGATTGCAGGGCGGCCAGGAACATGACCTGGATGGAATCCACCACCAGCACCCGTGGCTGTTCCTTGCGGGCCAGATCCAGGATCTGCTCCACATCCGTCTCTGCCGCCAGCCGCAGCTGTTCCTTGGGCAACTTGAGGCGGTCCGCCCGCATGGCCACCTGGGACAGGGATTCCTCACCGGTGATGTAGAGACACTTCTGGGAGGTCGCCAGCTTGCACAGGGTTTGCAGCAGAAGGGTCGACTTGCCGGCGCCGGGGTGACCGCCAATCAGAATGGCCGAGCCCGGCACCAGGCCGCCACCCAGCACCCGGTCCAGCTCCCCCATGCCGGAACTGATGCGCGGGGTTTCCGCCAGCACAATCTCGTCCAGGTTTTGCACCTCGGACAGCTGCCCGGAAAACCCGCCACGGCTGCCGGCCCCTTTTGACATGGGCGTCGCCGGATCATGAACGAATTCCTGCAGCGTATTCCAGGCGCCACAGGCCGGGCACTGCCCCTGCCACTTGGGGAAATCAGCACCACAATCCGTACAGACAAAGGCGGTTTTTTTCTTGGCCAAAACAATTCCTTCTTGTGTATTACTCTCTACGGTAGTCGCTGCAGGAACCTAGCGCAGCGGAGTAACGCACGGAGTGCGGCCCCAAAGGGGTGAGCGCAGCGAATAACATCGCTTGAGGTACGAACACACCCGAGTTTCGAAAACCAAACCCATCAGGGTTGATCGGTTTGGATTGTGCTTTTCGCAACTCGAAACTCGTTACTCGCTAACGCTCGGATTCGCACCTCAAGCGGTGCTCCTACAGCGGCGTCGAATCAAACGATGACGCATTCCGGCCGACCGGTGATCTGACAGAACAACTCATAGCTGATGGTGCCACAGGCGCGGGCGACCTTGTCCACGTCCACGGCATCGCCCCACAGCTCGACCTCATCACCAATGTCGGCCTGGATGCCGGTCAGGTCAATCGTCAGCATATCCATGGAGACACGGCCCACCAGCACGGTGGGCTGGCCATTGACGGCGACGGGAGTCCCGCTGGGAGCGTGGCGCGGATAGCCATCACCGTAACCGGCGGCTACCACGCCGATACGACCGGGGCGTTCGGCGGTCCAGGTGGCACCGTACCCCACCGTGTCACCGGGCTGAATCTGGTTGATGGCAATCAGACGGGCGGTGAAACGGTGACTCACCCTCAGCGCCAGTTGTGCGGCGCTTTGCCAGTCGAACGGCGACGATCCATACAACATGATGCCTGGCCGCACACGCTGGGCCCGGGCATGGGGGTAACGGATCAGCGCCGCGGAGTTGGCCGTAGACAGGGGCAACCCCAGGGCATCGGCAACCTGAACGGCCTGGCGCAGCTGACTCTCCGTACGACCATCTTCGGCGTCGTCCGCACAGGCAAAATGGGTCATCACGCCCACTGGCGTCATCCCGGCAGCGATCAGCTGCTGCGCCGCTTCCAGCGCCATGTCCGGACGCAGGCCCAGCCGGTTCATACCCGTATTCAGCTTCAACCAGATACGCGACGGACCGGGATGCTCGAGCAACAGAGCCACTTGCCAGGCAGAGTGCACCACCACTTCCAATGACAGCGCCCGGGCCTGCTCAAGCTCGTCCCGGTCGAAAAACCCTTCCGCCACCAGAATCGGGGCGCTGACGCCGTGTTCGCGCAGAACCAGGGCCTCTTCCAGCACCGCCACACCGAAGCCATCCACCTCCCCGGCCATGGCGTCTGCGGCCAACACCAGCCCATGGCCATAACCATTGGCCTTGACCATGGCAAACACCTGAGCGCCCTGCGCCAGGGCTGTCGCCCGACTGGCGTTATGCCGGAGCGCCCCGGGGCGGATTTCGATACGGGTTCCTCTCACAACGAGACGCTCCCAAACCGCCAGGCCTCAACCGGATTGAGCAACCCGCAGCCGCGCTCTCCCTGGATTTTGCCTTGTGAAATTTGCAACTCGCTCACTCATCCATCGATGCCAGCTGGGCATAGTATTCCGGCGCCAGATCATCAAAACGCGAAAATTGCCCCTGGAAGGCCAGCCGGACCGTGCCGATAGGGCCGTTACGCTGCTTGCCGATGATCACCTCGGCAACACCTTTTTCGTTGGTGTCCTTGTTATACACCTCGTCCCGGTACAGGAACGTAATCAAGTCAGCATCCTGTTCGATCGCCCCGGATTCCCGCAAATCCGACATTACCGGCCGCTTGTTGGGGCGCTGTTCAAGGGAGCGGTTAAGCTGCGACAGCGCCAGTACCGGACAATTCAGCTCCTTGGCCAGGCCTTTCAGCGAGCGGGAGATCTCGGAGATTTCATTTACCCGGTTATCCACCCCCGGCACCTGCATCAGCTGCAGGTAATCCACCATGATCGCCCCCAGTTCGCCACCGCATTCGCGGGCAACCCGGCGGGCCCGAGCGCGCATTTCCAGCGGGCTGAGCGCGGGCGTGTCATCGATAAAGAACTTTTGCTCACTGAGCATATGAATGGCAGAGGTAATCCGCGGCCAGTCATCCTTTTCCAGCTGACCGGAACGAATGGATGTCTGGTTAATGCGGCCCAGGGACGCCAGCATCCGCATGACGATGGAATCGGCGGGCATCTCCATGGAGAACACCAGCACCGGCTTCCCCGCCTTGATCGCCACGTTTTCACACAGGTTCATGGCAAAGGTGGTCTTACCCATGGAAGGACGACCGGCGATCACGATCATGTCCGAGGGCTGCAAGCCACCGGTCATCTTGTCCAGTTCGTCAAACCCGGTCGTCACCCCGGTGATGGCACTCTTGTTCTTGTAGAGCTCATCAATGCGATCCACGGTTTTCTTGAGGACCGATTTGATGTCCTGGGGGCCCGAGCCTTTCTTCTGCTGCTCGGCAATCTCGAAAATGGCGGATTCCGCCTTGTCGAGAATTTCCAGGGATTTGCGCCCTTCCGGCTTGAACGCACTGTCGGCCACATCATGGGACACATTGATCAGCTGCCGCAGAATGCTCCGCTCGCGAACAATTTCCGCATAGGCGGTGATATTCGCCGCACTGGGTGTATTGCGCGCCAGCTCGGAGAGATAGGTCATGCCGCCAATCCCCTCCAGCTGCCCCAACTGGGTCAGGGCCTGGGAGACGGTGACCAGGTCACAGGGATTCTCCTCTTCCACCAGCTGCGCAATCACCTCAAAAATCTGCCGGTGAGCCTTGCGGTAGAAATCGCGGGCACCCACGCGTTCCGCCACATCATCCCAGGCACTGTTATTGAGAAGCAGACCACCGAGAATGGCCTGTTCCGCTTCCAGGGAATTGGGGGGAATCCGGAGGTTTTCCGGCAGGTGTTTATCCAGCGGCAAAGGTTCGTTCATCGGGAATACCAGCACTCATGGGACTGTGAGTTGAAAGTTCAAAGTTTAAAGTTGAAACACCATCAAGGCACGCGTCAGCAGCGAAAGGCTGCGGACCGCGAAATGGCTCAAGTCGCGGACTCCAACATACAAAAACCGCCAGTGCTACCCGCGTTTTAGCTTTAAACTTTCAACTTTGAACTGCTCTGCAACGAAAAAGGGCACTGCCCTCGCGGACAATGCCCTGATTCTGTCACCGCGCCCCGCAAGGGGCAAACCGGTTGTCGGTCAACTGTCGATTACTCGGCAGGAACCACAGCCAGCTTGATGGTCACGGTCACGTCGGCGTGGAGAACCACGTCGATTTCGTACTCACCGGTGTTGCGCAGCGCGCCGTGGGGCAGCTTCACTTCCGATTTTTCCACTTCCACGCCGGTTGCAGCGGTAATGGCTTCGGCGATGTCGCGGGTACCCACGGAACCGAACAGCTTGCCTTCGTCACCGGCCTTGGAAGACACGGTTACGCTGGCTTCGTTCAGTTTTTCACCACGTTCCTGGGCAGCGGCCAGCTGCTCGGCGGCGTGCTTCTCGAGCTCGGCGCGGCGCTGTTCCACTTCGGCCAGGTTGTCTTTGGTGGCCGGCAGGGCTTTGCCTTGCGGGATCAGGAAGTTACGGCCGTAACCGGAACGTACATCCACCACAGCACCCAGGTCGCCCAGGTTCTTGATCGTTTCCAGCAGGATCACTTGCATGATGGTCCCCTCGGCTTAATTGTCGTGGCTGTCAGTGTACGGCAGCAGCGCCAGGAAGCGGGCCTGCTTGATCGCAGAGGCCAGCTGACGCTGATAACGTGCCTTGGTGCCGGTGATACGGCTGGGCACGATCTTGCCGGTTTCGGTGATGTAGGCTTTCAGGGTGTCGAGATCTTTGTAATCGATGTACTCAACACCTTCCGCGGTAAAGCGGCAGAACTTGCGGCGGCGATAAAAACGGGCCATTGGATAATCTCCTCTCTAATCCTGGTTGAGGGTGTCCAGCGTCTGGGCAATCAGTTGCAAACGATCCCGGGCATCACCTTTGTAACCGGCGCGACTCAGGCAGCCGGTCACTTTAATGCGCTGACCTTCTTTCAGGCCCTGGGCCTGTCGGGTCATCCCGCCTGCCAGTATCACGGCAATGCGAGCCTGGACCTCTCTGGGATGGCCGTCTTCCAGTTGCCGGGAGCGATGCTCCAGCCACAGGCGTTGACGGGGTACCCCAGCCGGTGTCAGTGCCACTTTTTCCAACGTGACGATTACACCGGTGAGTTCACAGCGATTGCTTTCCAAAATCAGCTGGCAGCCCCCTCCTTCTCGTCGTTCTTCGCCAGCGGCGACGGCTCGGTAACGGCATTGTCGCGACGAATCACGAGGTGACGGATTACGGCATCGTTAAAGCGGAAAGTGTTTTCCAGCTCGCCCAGGGTCTCGCCGTCACATTCGATGTTCAGCATCACGTAGTGGGCTTTGTGGATCTTGTTGATCGGGTAAGCCAGCTGACGACGGCCCCAATCTTCAAGACGGTGGATGGTGCCCTTACCATCAGTCACGATCGCGCTGTAACGCTCGATCATGGCCGGCACCTGTTCGCTCTGGTCCGGGTGAACCAGGAACACAACTTCGTAATGACGCATATTAGCTCCTTACGGTTGCGATACCTCACGGCATCAATTCAGCTTCCCATCCGCATAGGCGTGACGGTGAAGCAAGGAGACCTGCCCGACAGTTAATCCCTGTCGGACGCAGGAAGCGCGCGATTCTATCCCATAGCACGCCCCTTCCTCAAGGTATATCCGTTGCCATCCGGCAAAGACGGACGTATGCTCAGAAGAAACAAAACGCTACAAACGCTTACAAGAAGCGTCGTTAACCCTAAGCCCCTGAAATACAGGGGAAAACAACAAGAACGGGATACGACCATGAAATTCAGCGCTCTGGCCACCGGCCTGTGCAGCATTTTTCTGCTGAGCCCCCTGTCCGCCCAGGAACCGGCCCCGCCACCCTGTGGCAGCCCGGTGTCCGTACCAAGCAAGCCAGCCCTCGAGGATTACCCGGATTACTCGGATTTCCTGTTGCAGGTCATGCAGTACAAGCAAGCCAATCGCAGCCGGGCCGCCCATCAGGCCGCCTGCCCCCAGGATTATCAGCCGGAGCCGGTGACCAGCAGTGACCCCACCGTGATCGAGCAGCCGGAAACCCTGGACAGCGCCCTGGCCCGTACCGAGCGCCTGAGCCCCATTGATTATCAGCGCAACCGAACCTGGTACGACCGGTCCACCTCGCAGAGCTTTGGCCTGCCCGCCCTGCCCGGCAACTCCCTGTCGGGGGAGCATATCCGCACCCTGCTCGGCAATGCCGGCTCCGATACCCCCCTGGTGCTGCCCATGACCATTGTCGGCATGCAACTGGACGGGCTGAACGACGGCGGTGACGCCAGAAATCTGCTCACCGAACAGCTTTACCGAAACCTGTTTAACGAAGAGCGCAAGGCAGACCTGGCCACCCTGCTGGCCAGCAATCCCAATGCCATCGTCGAGATATCCCGCAACGGCAACCTGATGCTCTATCTGGATCTGAACGATGAGGCCGTGCTGACCACTGGCATCATTGAAGTGGAAAGCTGTTTGAGCAGCGGCTGCGACAGTTCCCCCTAGCGCCGCCGGAGACACGAAGGAGAGAAGCCCCGGAGCACATCATGACCCTGATCCGCTTTATTGCCTTTCTTGCCCTGCTGGGCCCGATGTTGCCAGCGGCCACGTTGGCGGCCGGTGACAACGGGCTGAGCCAAGGTCAGCAACAGGCTCTTGAGCAGGCCCTGGGGCCTCGCCCGGACATCCAGAACTACCGCCGTCAGGACCAGTTCGTCACCGACTTGCTGGCCTGGCAGCAACGCAAAACCCGCCTGACCGCCAGGCTGTCCCGCGGTGAGTCCATCACCCCGCCCCGACCCAGTACACCCAACGATTGGCACCATGTCACCGGCCCTGAGGACCTGGATACCGCCGTGCGCAATGCCCATGGCTATGTACAGCCCACCTACCGGGAACCGATCCGCTTCAACCGCACCACCCATGTCAGTTTCCCGCTGGCGCCCCTGCCCGGCCAGCAACTGGCCGACAAGGCGCTCAGCGTGCCCGGCACTTTGCCGGACAACCACGATGATGAAATCCCCGAGATATTGCTGGAGGACAACGTGCGCATCCAGCGGGAACTCTCCGCCCGCCGCACCCCGCTACCACTGCCCACACTGGAACGCGAAACCGTCGTCAACCAGGCTGAGCTGCGGTAGCAGTTAATAGTGAACAGTGAATCGTTAATCGCGGGTCAGTCTTGTGGCTTCCAAACGCATGGGGCCGCGACCAGAATCTGGTCGCGGCCCCATGCGTTTGGAAAACCGAAAACCGTTGCTCGCGCAACTATTCACTGTTAACTATTCACTGCTCTCCCGCTGCGCCCGTACATGAAACAGCATCACCCCCGTGGCCACGGACACGTTCAGGCTCTGCACTTCCCCAGCCATGGGAATTTCCAGTAGCTGGTCGCACTTGTCCCGGGTCAGCCGTTTCAGGCCGGCACCTTCCGCCCCCATCACGACGGCCAGGGCATCCGGGGCCTGGAACGCAAACAGGGACTCACTGCGCTCCTCGAGGGCGGTACCGACTACCCAGACCCCTCTTTCCCGCAGCTGATCCAGCAGGTTGGCCAGGTTGCCCACTTCGTAATACGCCAGGCTTTCCGCCGCTCCCACCGCGGTACGACAGGCCACCGGGGTGAGCCCGGCAGCGTTGCGACGCGGAACAATCACCGCATCCACCCCGGCCGCATCGGCACTGCGCAGGCAGGCCCCCAGATTATGGGGATCAGTGACGTTCTCCAGAATCAGCAGCCAGGGGCGGGCGGGCTTGCCATCCAGCCACTTGAGCAGACCACTCTCATCACCGGGTTTGCGCGGTCGCGCCCGGGCCACGATGCCCTGATGCTGAGGACCCGCGTGCTTTTCCAGCACCTCGCGCCGGGCACGCTGTACCGCAATGCCGAAATCCCGGGCCGACTGTATCATGGCCGCCAGGCGGGGCTCCTCACGCTCGGCACGGCTGTCCTGCACAAACAGCTCAAGCACCGCCTCCGGGCGATGCCGCAACAGGGCGTCCACCGCATGGAAGCCGGAATACATCAGGGGTTTCTGGGGTTTGCTCATTGGGACGCCTGCACGCTTCATGCACCGCGCCATACGCGGTGAAAAAATAACGCTGCAGGAGCGGCGCCCGGGTCGCGAACACCCAGGAACCCGGAATGTTCACGGCTCATACTCGCAGAGCAGAGCGCGCGCCACGCCTGCAGAGGGTTAGGGACCCCCTGAATAACTCCATGCACTCTCAGCGTGACCTGAAGCGGCCCCGGATTGCGAACCGGCCCGAAAGCCTGATTGGCAAGGAGTTATTGACGGGCTTTCTAGCTTTTCTTGCTTCGCCGGGCCGCCTTCTTGCCGCGGGGCGGGCCCTTGCGCTTGGCCTTGGGCTTGGGAATCTCGCCCTTGGCCAGCTTTTCCCGTTCGCTGGTGCCGCCTCTGCGATTACCGCCACCGGCTTTCTTGCTGCCGCCCTTGGGGCGCCCCTTGCCGGACGGGGTGGAGGATTCCAGCTGAAGGTCAATCTTGCGGTCCTCGGTATGCACTGCCGCTACCCGCACGGTCACCCCATCACCAAGCCCGAATTTGCGGCCACTGCTTTCCCCGGTGAGGGTCAGATTGACCTCGTCGAAGTGGTAGTAGTCGCTGTCCAGATTGGCCACGTGCACCAGACCGTCGATATGCAGTTCATTGAGCTGCACAAACAGACCAAAGTTGGCCACGCCACTGATCACACCTTCGAACACATCACCGATGTGCGATTCCATGAACTGACACTTGAGCCAGGACACCACATCACGGGTGGCATCGTCTGCCCGGCGCTCGGTCATGGAGCACTGCTCACCAATGGCCACCATGTCCGCCTGGCTGTAGGGAATGATCTTCTCGCGGGGAATCTTCGGCAGCTTGCCGGGATTGTCCACGTGATTGGGCTCACCCTCACTGCGGATCAGGAAGCGGATGGCCCGGTGCACCAGCAGGTCCGGGTAACGGCGAATCGGCGAGGTGAAATGGGTATAGGCCTTGTAGGCCAGCCCGAAGTGCCCCTTGTTCTCGGCTTCGTATTTGGCCTGGGTCATGGAACGCAACATCATCGTCTGGATCACGTTGCGATCCGGGCGCTCCAGGATCTGCTCGCGCAAATCCTGATAGACATGGGGCCGGGGCGCCCCTTCGGACCAGGCCAGGCTCAGGCCCAGGCCACCCAGGAATTGCTGCAACTTGCTCAGTCGCTCTTCCTTGGGGGGCTCGTGGTTACGGAACAGGGCCGGCACGCCGGCCTTTTCCAGCAGCTTGGCGGAGCAGATGTTGGCGGCCAGCATGGCCTCCTCGATCATGATGTGCGCCACGTTGCGGGTCACCGGCACAATGGCCTGAATCTTCTGGTTTTCATCGTAGATGATACGGGTGTCATCGCTGTCGAAGTCGATGGCACCCCGTTCCGCCCGGCGCTTGCGCAGGGCCAGGAACATTTCATGGAATGACCAGATCATGTCCAGGGATTCGTCGTCCAGACTGGCCACGGTGTCCTGGGCCAGCTGGGAATCCGGTTCCTCGATCATGGCGCCGACCTTGTTGTAGGTCAGGCGGTGCCGTGAACGCATCACCCCTTCGCGGAACACGAAGCGAGTCAGGCGGCCGTTGGCAGAAATTTTCATGTCGCAGTACAGGCACAACCGGTCCACATGGGGGTTGAGCGAGCAAAGGCCGTTTGACAGGGCCTCTGGCAGCATCGGAACCACCCGGTTGGGGAAGTACACCGAGTTGCCCCGGGTAGCCGCTTCCCGATCCAGCGCGGAACCGGGATGCACATAATGGCTGACATCGGCGATGGCGACGATCAGACGCCAACCGCCCCGGGGGCGGCGCTCCACATAGACCGCATCGTCAAAATCCCGGGCGGTCTCGTCATCAATGGTGACCAGTGGCAGATCACGGAGATCGACCCGGTGGGCCTTGGCCTTGTGGGGGACGCTGTCGCCGAACCGCTCGGCCTCGGCTTCCACTCCCTCCGGCCAGACGTGGGGGATCTCGAAACGGCGCAGGGCCACTTCGATTTCCATACCGGCCTGGTCCGGCGTGGCAATAATTTCCTCCAGACGCACCAGCACATGGTGATCGCGGCTGGGGTACTGGGTAATCGTGGCGCGCACGTGGTCGCCCGGGTTGGGCTGGAGGCCGTTCTTGTCCTCCACCAGCACTTCCTTGGTGATACGGCGGTTTTCCGGTTCCACAAAGCTGATACCGGCCTCACGGCGGTAGCGGCCCACCACTTCGGTGGCGACCCGCTCGGTAATCTCCACGATACGGGCTTCTTTCTTGCCGAAGCGGTTGTAACCGGCATCACTGACCAGAACCCGGTCCCCGTCCATGACCTTTTCCATCTGCCGTGGGCCGAGGAACAGGTCGCTCTGGGTCTTGTCATCCGGAATCAGGAAGCCGAAACCGTCCTTGTGGCCCTGCACACGACCGGGAATCAGGTCCATGCGCGACACCACACCCAGCTTGCCATTGCGGTTCTGCACCAGCTGGGCATCACGAAGCATGGCCTTCAGGCGGCGCTCGAGACCGACTTCTCCGTCTTCATCCACCTCCAGCAGGGAGGCGATTTGCTCGAACTCCATGGGCTTGCCATGGTCGTTGAGCACTTCCAGGATCAGCTCCCGGCTGGGGACGGGGTTCTCGTAATTTTCGGCCTCACGATCGGCATGGGGGTCGCGGTAACGTTTTTTAGGGGGCATTAAACTTTTTTCGGAAAGAGGGTTTGACATCCGGCCATCATATACTAGAATGCACGCGCTTTCGCGATGAACCGGCCGGAAACGGTAAGAAACTTTACCTTATCTACAAGGGTCCGGTACAGCACGAAACGCCGAGGTGGTGAAATTGGTAGACACGCTAGCTTCAGGTGCTAGTGGGGGCAACCCCGTGGAGGTTCAAGTCCTCTCCTCGGCACCAATTCAAAGGGCTCCCAGACGGGGGCCCTTTTTCGTTTCAGGCCAAACACCGCCAGCCGTCCCAGAGCCAAGGTGCAGAAAGCCATGAAAATCCTACGTTCCCTGATCGCCACCGTCGTATTGGCCACCAGCCTGTTCCTGGCACCGGTTGCCACCTACGCCGAAGCGGATAGTGCCAAACATCCCGCCATCCAGCAGGCCGACGCCCAGCGCGAGAAAGAAGCCAGCCGCAAACGCTACCTGCTGGTGTTTCCGGCTGCCGTGGTGGGCATCACCGTGGCACTGATCATTATTACCCGCCGCCGCAAGTAACCCTGCCAGCAGAGGGCGCATTGCTGGAACGCAAGGCGCCACCCCGGCAACCAGGTTCGGATGGCTGCCCGGCCCTGTTCCGCGCCCTGCCCATCCACGTTCGGCAGAGCGACATTTCAGGTCAGGGCCTCACTGTCTTCGGCCAAAGGCTGCACCCAGCGCGAACACAGCAGTCCTGCTTCAAACAAGCCCCACATGGGGATAGCCAGCAAGCTCTGGGAAATAATGTCCGGCGGTGTAAGCAGCATGCCTGCCACAAAACACCCCACCACCACATAGGCCCGTGCCGCCGACAAGGCGGCCGGCGTGGTTATGCCGGACGCCACCAGCAACACCACCGCAACCGGCAACTCGAATGCCATACCGAACGCCATGACAAATGTCATGGTGAAGCCCAGCCAGGCGCCGATATCTGTCATCACCGCGACCCCCTCCGGGGCCACCGAAATAAAGAAGGCAAACAACAACGGCATGACCACGAACCAGGCAAACAGGGCACCGAGATAGAACAACAACACGCTGGCAAGCAGTAACGGTCGCGCAAAACGTTTCTCTCGCCGATACAGCCCCGGCGACACAAAGCTCCAGCATTGATGCAGCAGAAACGGCATGGCCAGCAACATACTCAAATACAACGCCAGCTTGAAGGGCACCAGAAATGGCGCGGTCACATCCGTGGCGATCATGCTGCCACCCTCAGGCAAGGCCTGCATGAGAGGCTGCGCCAGGTGGGTATAAATCTCCCCGGCAAACATGAACAGGGGAATAAAGACCAGCACGATGGCAATCACAGAACGCAGCAGCCGCTGGCGCAATTCCAGCAAATGGCGAGTCAACGGCATGGCATTCATGGGGATTCCACGTCTTTCAACGGTAGCGACTTCTGTGCCGCTTCCTTTTCAACCGGATTGCCCTGCAACAATGCCAACTCACGCTGGATCTTTTCGCGCCGCTCTTTCATATCCAGGTTGCGCGCCTCATTCTCCAGCTGTTGCTGCATCTGCTTCATCATTGCTCGCCCTCGCCCCACCCACTGGCCCAGGGTGCGCACCAGCCTGGGCAGCTTTTCCGGCCCCAGCACCACCAGCGCCACCACGCAGACCAGCAGTATTTCCATGAAACCGAAGTCGAACATGTTCCTGTCAGCTCCGTACCGTATCTTTCTGCTTGTTCATGTCATTGGAGACCAATGTGCCCTGGTCATCCTGCTCCGACTGCAGGCTTTTTTCGCCATCCTTTACGGCATCACGGAAGCCCTTGAAAGCGCCACCCAGATCCGAACCAAGACTGCGGATACGCTTGGTACCGAACAGCATGATGACGATGACCAGAACAATAAGAAGTTGCCAGAGACTGATACCGGAAAGCATGGGATTCACCTGTGTTTGCCTGATGGGATAATCTGCATTGTCATGGCTCTGCATGACTCCGGGATGACAGCAACACACCACCCCGGCAGCACCTGTTGCCTTTACAAAAAACAGGCCACAGAAAAAGAAAAACCGCCCACACAGGGTGGGCGGTTTTGGTGTTGCATCGACTCACCTACACCGCGATCTCACCATTGTCTTCGCGGGTGATCACGATGGTGGCCGAGCGGGGACGACTGACGCCATTACCCAGCGCCAGGGCATCGCCGTTGGGGTTGGGCCAGGTGCTCACATCCGTATTGAAGTTGGCGGCAGAGCCCCCTTCACCGGGGTGCTGCACATTGATGAACAGGCTGCGGCCATCCGGGGTCATGGTGATACCGGTAATCTCGCAACCCTTGGGACCAACCAGGAAACGGCGCAGGTCCACCGCGGACGCATCCTTGCCAACGAAGGTGGTATTTTCCTCACCACCAAAATCATTGATAAAGGTCAGCATGCCGCCATCACCCACTTCCCCCGGAATAGCCACCAGCATCTGGTTATTCACGGTATCGCGGTAAGCGCCATCATCCGTCTGAATCCACAGCAAACCACGATGGTCGAAGTAGAGACCGTCCGGGCTGGAGAAATCATTGTCCGCAGTCAGGCCGGACAGGTTGATGCTCTGGGCATCCTTGTCCGCAGGGGACCCGAACAGGAACACATCCCAATCGAAGCGGGTCGCGCTATGGTCGCCGCCCTCTTCGCGCCAACGGATGATATGGCCGTTGGGGTTGCCACCCGAGCCGCCATAGGTACGCGGGTTGGGCCCGTCAACGGTATCCGGATTACGATTGCTGCCGCGGTTGTTGGTCAGGGTAAGGTAGCACTCACCATTGATCGGGTTGACAGCTGCCCACTCCGGGCGATCCATTTTGGTCGCACCGACGTGATCTGCGGCAAGGCGAGTCGCCAGCATCACATCCCCCTGACTGGAGAAAGGATACAGAGGGTTCATTGCATCCAGCCCATTGACCCCAACGCTCAGCTCTTTCCACTCGCCGGTACCGTCATTATTGAACACGGCCACGTACAGCTTGCCGTCATCCAGGTACTTGTTGCCCGCAGCCGTACCGGTACCCACATCAGCGGGATCCCAGTTGGCCGCACTGACGAACTTGTAGAGATATTCGTTGCGGGAATCATCGCCCATGTAATAGACCAGCGGCTTGCCGGCTTCGGCAGGAGCGAAGATCGCCCCTTCATGGGCAAAGCGCCCCATGGCCGTCCGTTTGACCGGTTTGCTGGCGGTGTCGAAAGGATCGACTTCCACAATATAGCCAAAGGTGTTCGGCTCATTGCGGAAATCCTCCGTGGCTGAGGCGCCAGTGACACTGATATTGAAGCGCTGGTACATGTCGCCGGCCACAGTGTCCCATTCCCGATAGGAGAAGCCTTTGCTCACCAGCCCCATGCCGTAGCGCGCGAACAAATCATTCTCGGTCGCACTGCGCGCATCAGACGCGTCGTTGCGATTGAAATAAGAAAACCAGTTTTCTTCACAGGTCAGGTAGGTACCCCAGGGAGTGCGGCCGCTGGCACAGTTATTAAGGGTGCCGAAACCCTTGTCGCCGGCAGGGCTCAGTTTGGTTTTCAAGGCGTCATGACCCGCGCAGGGGCCTGAAATCACCGCTTCAGTGGCGCCGGTAACACGACGGTTGAATGCGGAATCCTTGACGTAACGCCACTGGCCATCCTCTTTGACCACTTCCAGACATGCCACACCATGGGCAAGAATTTCCCGGTCAATCTCTACCTGCGGGCGGGCGCCACCATTATCGGCGGCAGCGGTCACACCATTCTCATGCAAGGTGTCATCTTCCAGATTCTCGTGGTTCATGCACAACACACCACGCTCTGACGCATTCGGATCCCAGGCCCCGTCGGCACCCAGACCGAAGTACTCCATGCCATCGTGCTCATCACCGGAACGCTTGTCGAAATCCTCACCGCTGCCATCGTTCTGATAATCCGCAATATCAGAAAACAGCGCATCACCCTTGGCGATCAGAACACTGGCCCGGTAGCCTTCCGGCAGCACCACGCGATCCTCCAGCGAACGCGGAACTGCAGCAAAGCCCAGCTCGGTGGGCACCTGGCCACCGGCATCGCCGCCATTACCGCGATTGTTGCTGTCACCACCACAGGCCACCAGACTGGCACCGGCCACCATGGTGGCCGCAGTCGCACCGCCACGCAGAATCTGGCGACGGGAAAGGTGCTGTTCCAGCACAGTATTGATGGTGGTGTTGTCGGAACGGTTACTGTCTTCTACGGGATGGTGGCCCATCTCTGTTCTCCCTGTTTCTGTTTGCGTTGCCTGCCTGGAGCCGGACACACCGGCCACGGAGTCGGTAAAAGTACGAAACCGAGCTTAGGCAGAACGAATGACAGAAAGGGGTACGACGCATGTCATTTTCAATGCATGGATGTGTCTATCAAAAGACAATCGTCAGGGAAGGAGAGGAGGGAGAAAAACAGGCATAAAGCGGTCACGTCACCGGGCACCCTGGCGGGGACCCGGGGACGTGATGAAGCGGCGATCAGGCGAAGGGGTGCCGCTTGATGATGGTTTCTACACGGTCCGGGCCGGTGGAAATGATATCGATGGGCGCACCGGTCACTTCCTCGATCCGCTTCAGGTAAGCCACCGCATTGGCCGGCAGCTCATCCACGGATTTGGCACCCAGCGTGGATTCGGTCCAGCCGGGCAGGCTTTCGTAGACCGGCTTCACCTCTTCATAGCTGTCCGCATCCCAGGCACAGGTCAGGGAGTTGCCCTGGGCATCCTGGTAACCGATACAGATATTCACTTCTTCCAGACCGTCGAGCACATCCAGCTTGGTCAGGCACAGGCCGGTAATGGAGTTGATCTGGATGGAACGCTTCAGGGCCACCGCATCAAACCAGCCACAACGGCGGGCACGGCCAGTGGTGGAACCGAACTCGTGACCCTTCTCTGCCAGGTAGCGGCCGTTTTCGTCGAACAGCTCGGTGGGAAAGGGGCCACTGCCCACCCGGGTGGTGTAGGCCTTGGTGATGCCCAGCACATAGTCCAGATACAACGGGCCGAAACCGGTGCCGGTGGCGGCGCCGCCGGCGGTGGTGTTAGAGCTGGTCACGTAGGGGTAGGTGCCATGGTCGATATCCAGCAGGGTGCCCTGGGCGCCCTCGAACATGATGTTCTCATTACGCTCACGGGCACCGTGGAGCACGGTGGTCACGTCGGTGACCATGCTGCGGACTTCCTCGCCCATGGCCAGGGTTTCATCCAGGGTCTTCTGGAAGTCCACCGGCTCGGCATTGTAATAACTGCGCAGCACGAAGTTGTGGTAATCCATCACTTCGCCAAGCTTGGCAGCAAAGCGCTCACGGGAATAGACATCCCCCAGACGCAGACCGCGGCGGGCCACCTTGTCTTCGTAGGCGGGGCCGATACCGCGACCGGTAGTACCAATCTTCTTGTTGCCACGGGCCGCTTCACGGGCCTGATCCAGGGCCACGTGTACCGGCAGGATCAGCGGGCAGGAGGCGGACAGACGCAGACGCTCACGCACCGGAACACCCTGTTCTTCCAGGCCACCGATTTCCTTGAGCAGGGCGTCCAGGGCCAGCACCACACCATTACCGATCAGGCACTGGACGTCATTGCGCAGAATGCCGGAAGGAATCAGGTGCAGGACGGTTTTCTTGCCGTCGATCACCAGGGTATGGCCGGCATTGTGACCGCCCTGAAAGCGGGCCACCAGAGAGGCCTGATCGGTGAGCAGATCGACGATCTTGCCCTTGCCTTCATCACCCCACTGGGTGCCGAGAATGACTACGTTCTTACCCATGATTGCTTGCTGCCTGTTGATTGAACGCTTGTACGTGACACGCTTCACGCACAGTTTGATTCACCCCGGGCTGGCGAATGCCAGCCCGGAGGTTGTACCAGACACTTCCCCGGGGAAGTGTCCTAGGAAATATCCTGGATTACCCAGCGGCTGCCATCCTGCACCAGCCGGCGCTGGCATCCCAGTTCCTGCGGGTCATTATCTGCCCCGGTCAGCGCCAGCACCACCCGCTCACCGGCATCGCGCAAGGCGCTCACCTTGTCGGCGAAGCCCGCGTCTTGCAAAGAGCCTTCCGCCAGGATGCCGTTGAGTGCGGCGGCGTCAGTACGCGCGGCCAGCATTTTCAGGTCGGCACTGAATCCGGTAGCCGGGCGGGCCCGACCAAACACTTCACCGATATGGTCATAACGGCCACCCTTGGCCACCGGCTCGCTCTCGCCGGGCAGGTAGGCGGCAAAGACACAACCCGTGTGATAGTGATAACCCCGCAACTCACCCAGATCCAGGTGCAACTGCACACCGCGGGCATCCAGGACGCCGGCCAGCACAGCCAGTTCATCCAGGGCGGCCAGGGCACCGGGGAAATCACCAAGCAGGGTGCGGGCCTGGTCGAGAATGCCGATGCCCCCTGCCAGCCAGGGCAGCGCCGCCAGGGCACGAGCCGCCGGCGCTGGCAGGTCGCGTTCTGCCAGGAAGGCATCCAGCTCCACCCGTGCCTTGCGGACATAGATATCTTCCAGCTGGCCCTGTTCGGCATCGCTCAGGTCACAGGCGTCCAGCAACCCGCGGAACAGGCCCACATGCCCCAAATCCAGCACCACCTGATCGGCCACCCCGGCCAGGGCCAGGGTGTCCAGCAGCAGGGTCATCACTTCCAGATCGCTGTCGCTGCCGGCATGGCCGAAGAGTTCCACGCCCAGCTGGTAAGGGAGCCGGGTGGCGCCGGCCACCGCCGGGCGGGTGCGCAGGGCACTGGAGCAGTAACACAGTCGGGAGGGAGCCGAACGGCGCAGACTATGGGCATCCATGCGCGCCACCTGGGGAGTGATATCCGCGCGAACGCCCATCAGACGGCCGGTCAGTTGGTCGGTGATCTTGAAGGTTTCCCGTTCCAGGTCACGGCCTGCGCCGTTGAGGAGGGATTCGAGAAATTCGATCAGCGGGGGAAAAACCAGTTCATAGCCCCAGCGCTGGTAAAGATCCAGCGTCTGTCGGCGTAATTGCTCAATGGCCCGGGCTCGCCCCGGGAGAACCTCTTCCACCCCGTCGGGCAGTAGCCACTGTTCTTCCTGGTTCATCATTTACGACCGCATCAGTAGTAACAGGCCGGCACCCAACATCATCAGCACCAGCCCCAGAATTCTCAGTGTTCGCCCGGACATGCGGGCAACCTGCAAGGCCGCCTCTCGGGCACGATTAGGCGCCAGAAACAGCGGAATGCCCTCGATCACCAATACCAGGCACAGGGCCTTGATCAATAAGCTGAAGTCCATTGTTCCTGCCAGACAGCCACAAAAAAACCGGGAGCCTCGGCCCCCGGTTGCAGCATTCTACCACGGTCGTCCGGCGGCGGACAGGTTCCGGGCGCCCCTTCCGCCACAGGCCGGCAAGGGGCCAGAACCGCAGCCTGGTCTAGTCCTCGCTCACCCGCACGTCATAGCTGACCACCCCCTGGGCACCGGGTTGCAACTCGCCGGTAAACCGCCACTCCAGACCGCCCTGATAGCCAATGCCATTACTGCCATCCGGTGTGGACAAGGCACAGGCACTGAGACCCGCCGGCAGTGACGCCGGACACGCCGCCGGCGCACTGAGTGCGCTGTAAGCCGGGGTGCTGTCGGTAATGATGACTTCGCTGAGCGCGTTCGTGCCCTGGTTACGGAATGTCAGCCGGTATCGCAGCACATCTCCCGGCGCAGCCTGGTTGGCGGTGGTAGCTGCCGTATCCACATCGTCACCGGAATCGGCGACCCCGTCCGGGCCAATGTTGCGCACCTGCTTTTCCAGTTGCAGCTGGCCGGCAGCGACACGCGTGGTGTCCGTTACCCTGGCAACAGCCTGGAAGGCGGTACCGGTATAACTCTGGGTCGCCGCCAGCGGCCGGCTGTGCAGGGCCTCGACCGGGGCATCCGCAGGCGCAAACACTTTCACCAGCAGGCAAAGCTGGTCTCCGGCCTGCACATTGACTGCGGTAACAGGCAGGGACGCATCGGCGCCGTCCAGTTCGCCGTTACAGTTATCATCCCGGTACAGGGTATCGTTCCAGGCCGGTGCGGCCGGGCTGGTGGCGGCTGCCTCAAGGGCGAAATCCACACTACCAGCGCTTCTGGCGGTAAAGCGGTGGAGGTAGAAACGGCTGCCGCCCGGCGCCACTACGCCCTGCTGGTCCGGCTCCAGGATGGGCAGCCCCGCATCGCCGAATAACAGCCCTGTCACTGTTGTACCAGGGGCCGGCAAGGTCAAAGTCTGCCTATCATCATCCGCAGCCCCTGTTGTGGCAGGCAGCGAGCCACCGCTTTCGCTGACCGACACGAAGCCCGAGGGTGTCTGAGTTACCAGGCAAACGTCTTTCCCGGTGTCCGTTGGTGCAATCGACAGGACAAAACGCCCGTCACCCGAGGTCTGATCCGATGCCAGCACCGGATCACCATCGACACACTCGCCATTGCCATCCGTATCATGAAAGAGAGTCACCGACTGATTGGCAAAACCCGGCTCGCTCTCTCCTTTGACGCCATCATGAGCGGTCGCACCAACTCCATTGTCTTCGAACACCCATCCGGAAAGGGTGATATTCAGAATATCGAATCCAAAATTATTGTCGCTGGTGATTAACTCATCTTGCACAAGGATGCCCGTCAGGGGGCTGGCCGTACCCAGGGTCGCACCGGCAGGCAGATCCGGATCATTATCATTCACCTCAACTCGATAGGTCTGGGCCCCGAGCACCGAAGGGAAGAGGTAATCCCCATTGGTGTCGGTGTCGACACTGCCAACCAGCACGTCATCCGCAAAATTACCCGGGGTACCCCCGTCCCTGTAAAGCCTAACCTCAATATCAGCCAGCCCGGGCTCTCCATTGTCGAAGGTATCTGACCCGTCAACATCCTGATAGACCTTGCCTGACACCCCACCCAATGGAACAGGGGCTTCACCGCGACAGAAGGCACCATCATTGATACCACCAACGGAATTAGTACTGTTCGCCAGCAAGACTCGGCTCCCGGAACCCGAGCCATCCACCCCCACATCAAAGAAATAGAGGCTGTCACTGTTATTTTCATAGGCATAAAAGCGGCCATCTTCATCAAACCACTGTGCCCCGTAGCTGCCACCGGGTATTGGCGGACCGAAGCGAGTCACCAGTCCCGTCGCTAGGTTGATCCAGGCCAGGCGGTTAGCAGTTTGATCAATGGCGTAGACACGCCCATCAACCGGGTTGAACGCCATATCGATAAAGTTGAGCGAGACGCTGAGATTGATATCCCCCTGATAGGACGGCGGGGAAGACGTCAGATCAATAACACTTAGGCGGTTATTGCTGGTCTTGTAGATCATGCGCCCGTCGGGCAACACATCTCCAGCATTGCTGCCATTGCGTCCATTGGGCAAGCCTGCCGGGGAGCCATTACTGTAAAAAATGCCACTGGCATCAATAAACCACAGCTCGGCTGTCCCAGACCTCAAGCCATGAATAAAACCGTCCTGGTCGTTGTAGCCCCAACCCGCATTCAGGCCCTGTCCCGCCCCTGGGCCCACATCCACAAAACTGGCCGAACTACCGGCGAAGTCAATGCGTCGTAACTGGGAGATTGGCGTAGCCACCTGATAAAGGGTGTTGATGCACTGGAATGGCACAGGGCCTATCGTGACGCGGTAGTCTTCTACCTCACCATCCTGGGCGCCGTCCTCAGCATTCAGACCGGACTGGCTGGACCAACGAAAACGGGCATAGGAATCACCGGGTAATGCCCCTGCTGGCGGCGTATTGGCTGTTATCTGGATCAAGCCATCACCATCATCATCCTGAAGATCTGTGGCTATGCGCTCTTCTTCCGAAAAAACGCCATCCTGATTCCAATCGATCCAGGCCTGCAAATAACCATCTGCTCCGGATACTTCAACCTCCACGGGCGAGTCGTTGGGAAAGTCCCCAGGAAAAGTCACACCATCATCAAAGTTGTCCGCAAGAGCATCCGGATCGTTAAAACCCGAAGTCTCCTCATCCACGGCTGCACCGAGCACCAACCCTGCCCCCAGGATATGGGAGGGCTCTCCAAAAGAACTTGGGGCATCACCGTAATCGGTGAGCACCTGTGGAGGGGAGGCAGTAATACAAACCTTTTGCTCGTTGAATGAGCCGCCGGTGGCAGCAGCAAACCCAAAATACACATTTGGATTCCCGGCAAAGACCGATTCGACAAAGTCTATATCCGTACTGCCGACAAGATTGCCATCGAAAGAGTAAGACAAGGTGTGAGAAGCGGCATCCCACTCAAGCTGAACACTGTGCCATTGAGCATCCTCAATATTTCCCAGGCTCACCGTAGGGGTATATTGCTGTCCACCCGAGCTGAACTCGCCGTAATTCTGCGGGTCATAAATCATGGTGTGATCATCCGCAATATCATTGTAGCCGGCACCGTTATTCCAGGTATCGAACTCCACAGCAACGGCGGGACTCAACCCCCCTACACCAAGAGCACCACCGAACTCCCCAATCGCTCCATTACCTGCCGGGTCATCCTGGAAAGCGAACGCAATGCCATCGGCGCCATTGGCATCAATGGCGCCCAGATACACATCAAACTCGAGGGAAAAGTCTGACAACAAACTGATCTGGTTTTCTGACCAGGCATAGCCGCGCCGATTGCCAGCCTCGGGCGTCAAGGTAATCTCGCCGGTACCAGCATCACGTGTGGCATCCCCCCCCAGCTGCATGGTCAAGGACTGAGCGTGACAGACATTAGGCAGTTTTTCGTCGCCGAAATTGAGGCCCGACCATTCACTTCCCCCCTCCGGCACGGTGAACTCCATGCGGTCATCCGTTACATCACCTGTGCTGACCTGGCCCGCTGGCGCATCCCCGGAAGATTCACTGGTAGACTCATAACCCCATGAAGGAGCATCACTTTCCAGGCAAACCGCATCGCCCACATATTCGCCCGACAACTGGAGCTGCCAGGCGCCATCCGGATCCGTCTGAGTCTCTGCCAGTACTGTTCCCGCATCACATTGGCCGCTTCCATTCTTTGCAAGAATCCGCACGCCGATATTGTTTAAACCCGGCTCACTGCCCTCTTTCAGGCCATTACCCGGCGTCGCCGCCACACCACTACCATCGTCCTCAAAGACATACCCAGAGAACAAAGGAGTATCCTGCAGGGTAAACCGCGACACCGCATTACCTGAGGCACCACAGGCCTGAGAGGAAACCAGATTGTAATCATCATCATTTTGGCTCAGCTCAATCTCGAACCATTTCTCCTCATCGATCTGGCCATTTTCGGCACGCACTGTTATCGGTATATCGACAACATATTCCTCATACTCACCCGCAGGCACCGTCACAGAAAAACTGGGATTGCTATTACCATCAATCCAGTAGTCCTCGCCAATCACCGCCGTCGATTCGGGTTTCACATTAAAATTAAGTGTCAGCCCTCCCGCAGGTACCGCACCTATCACCACCACATTGACGTTCGTTACCGACGTATCTCCTTCAGTGCCACGGTATTGCTGAGACTGGAATTCAATAATAGGTTTCAGAACCAGCTGGATATCATCCAGAAAGTTACCGTTGGTGGACGTACCTCCAGCACTCTCAAAACCAACAACGGTATCCCCGGTAGGATCGTTGTAGGCAAAAGAGCCACTGTAGTCCGCCCAGCGAGTTTGCCCCCCCGTTGTCATCTGCTGCGACTGCACCGGATTACAGGTCCCCGAAAAACAGTTCAGGATTGCACCGCTACCGGTTCGACTAGTCTGTGCACGAATCACATTCTGATTGCCAACACTAAAAATCATCGTGTCAGGACTTGCGTTTCGGCCATTGTGACTGAAACGCCACTCTACCTGCTCCCCTTGAATCAAACAGATATCCTGAGTGAGTTTGGATAACGCTTCAGCGTTAAGCTCTGCAAATTGCACGCCACTTCTCGCCGCAATCTCGCCCTGGCCGGAACTCACCGAGCGGGGGCCTCGCCAAAGCTCGATAATCCGCGCATTTCCTGAATATGGAGGGCCGGTATACCCTGGGGGACAACTGATATTCTGGGTATCGAGAGGATGATCCGTCACCCAGCCCGGGATCAATTCAAAGCCAATGGATGCGCGGCAAGGCGCGGCGGAGGAAATCACAGGAGATTCGAAACCCAGATTGACGAACCCGCGCTGAACCGCTCCGACAGCATGATCTGAAAACAGCAGGAACAGCGCCAAAAACCGACATAACCACAGGAAGAGTCTGAAAGAGCGCATCATCACTTACTCCACCCGCAAACCGAAAATCAGCACAGCGGCTTCACCGGCACCCAACAGGCCGACCTCCGCAGAAACATCGCCAGTCCCCGCATCCGGCGGCGCCGTCACACTGCAGGGCCCGGCCGGAGCCACACAGCTGGTTGCCGCCGCCAGCATACGGGTAAACGGTTGTGTACGATCATTGATAGTGACCTGGTACATGGGCTCGGCGCCGGTATTGGTCGCCGTGAGCCGGTAAATGACACACTGCTCGCCGGGCGTGACCTCGAAACGGGTGAAGACAAAACAGTCGTCCCCACTGCAGCTACCAGGGCCATCGGGGACACCATTGCAGTCCGAGTCCAGCGCCTGCTCTTTGGTGATCGCCACATCCGTATTATTGGTGGTGGTGGTATCCGTTGCCGAGTCCGTGACACTCTGACCGGCACCGTCCGCCGTTACCGTCAGCGTTTTCACATTGGTGATGCCGTAGGCCACTGACGCCGGCGCAAAAATCTTGGAGAAAATCGCCAGACTTTCGCCCACCTCAAGAACGCCGTCATCGCCTGCTGTTTGCAGTGCCACGCTGTCATTGATCACAGCATCAGCCGGATCCCAGATACCATTGCCGTTCGAGTCTTCATATAGCACGATCGACCAGCCGTTATCTGCCGCCGCATCAGGAGTGCCCGCCAGCAACACATTATTTAACGGCACATTACCGGTATTGGTCAGTTGATGGGTATAGACCACCGAGCTACCTGGCTCCACCTGCCCCACCTGATCCGGGGTCAGCGCCAGGGCAGGGCCGGCCACCACGACTACCGCATCCAGCTTGATATCACTGGCGCCGCTGGTCGGCGACAAGGCACGGAAATACACGGAGAGGGTATCGCCCCCTTGTGCTTCTGCCGGTGCAGTGATCTGGGCACAGATCAGCCGGTTATCACCGGCGGGGATCAGTCCGGTGTTGTTGAGCCCCGCACCCAGTGAGGCGCAGTCACCGTTACCGCCGTCGCGATAAAAACTCACTTGCCACCCCGAAGGTAGCTGACCCGGTGCAAAGTCCGTATCGCTGACAGCCAGATCATAGGAGTCCTGACGGGCGCCGGTATTATTCACCACCAGACGCAGTACCGCCTGCTCGCCGGGGGCCGCATTCACGGTCTGCACCGGTGAGGCTTCCGGACCGGCGCCCTCACCGGGAGCCCCGCCATTGACCGGGGAATCATTGGTCAGGTCCACGCGATTGGCCAGGATACTGGTGAGCACATCACTGACCGCATTGCTCACCTGGGGGTCCGTCACTGAACGGGCAACCTTGGTGACTTCAAACGGCCCTCCGAGGGCATCCGGAGGCAAGGTAGCCTGCAGCACCACACGCACACCACAGGCCAGATTCAGGCTGTCGGTCACAAACCGTGGCGGACATTGGCCTCCCGCATCCGGTAGCGGGATCGGCCCCGTATCGGGCACCCCATTGCCGTCGGTATCCACCAGCGGCGTTCCCCCATCACTCTTGTAGAGCTGGAACACGGTGGCTGCAGGGAAGGGATTGGCCAACGCCACACCCAATCGATCTACCGAGGGTTCTACCAGCATGTCGAAGGTATCTTCGCCATCCCCCCGGTTCCAGATCACATTGCTGAAGGATGCCACGCCCCCCTGCCCCAGGGATGCCAATTCCACCCGGTTGCCGGTATTGCTGGCATCATCTTCACCGGTCTGACTGTCAGTCTCGCTGTTGTTGGCAACCACCGCGGGCAACAGTGCCCGGTCGATAATCCGGTAATCCACGGTATTGGTGGCGAAGGGACCGAAGTTGGTGCTGCCATCATTATTCTGATAGCTCAGTGTTGCCTGATTGCGGACCCGGTCGCCGGCATCAAGCCCGCTGTCGATGTTGACATCGAAGGTCAGGGAGCCCACTGCGCCCGGTGGCAATTGCGCCAGCACCGCACGAACACGATCATGGCAATCGCTGTTGGCGGCACCGGGATCGTAGGCACAGAATTCAATCAGATCCGGGCCGCTGCCCTGGCTACCGTCATCACCGTCATCCGTGAGCTCGGTGCTGCCGGTGACGGTCCAGCGTGCCGAACCCGGCACATAGGTCATGCCCGCATTCACGCCGTCCACGGAGAACAGGGGCAGAACATCCTCGATTTCTATCTGCGTGGCGATCTGGTCAGAAGGATTGCGGTACGACAGGGTGACCGTCACCGGCCCGGATGGAGAGCGGCCCTGACGGGCACTGAGCGACTTCACCACTTCCAGTACCGGACCATCAATCAGGTTGATGGTATCGGTATTGCTCGCGGTCAGTGCCGCATTGCTATGACTGGCAGCCTCCACATCCAGTGCCAGAGATTGTCCGCTAATGGCGGCGCCACTGACCTGCGCTTCAATGACCAGGCCATAGCTGTCACCGGCCAGCAGGTCCGACGTCAACGCATCCCAGCAACCATCCGGATCCGAATCGGTAAACAGTGGCGCACCACTGTCCGGCTGACCATCACCGTTCCCGTCCGGGAATACGGACCACGCGGCAATATTGCCATCCACATTTTCCAAGCAGAGCTGGTAGCGATCACGGCCGTTGCCGGTATTGGTGAGGGTATGGGGGAAATACACCACGCCCCCGGGGAGAGAAGGCTTGTTCTGGGCGCTGACCAGCTCAATGCCCGGCACCGCCTGTATCAGGGTTTCGACCAGGTTGGAGGTGACACGCTGGGCCTCGGCCAAACGGGTACAGGCATCATCCAGACAGGCCCGATAGCTGGCCGATGCCTGGTTCTTGATGACGGTGCCCGCCACGGGTGCCGCCGCCTTGACAGCCACGGCCGTCAACAGCAGCAACACTATTCCCAGAGACTTGCGCATCAGCATCATCCCGTTACCTCACCGGCTCGGGGGCCTGGAAGCTGTCGCCGCCACTTCGGTCAAAGTCCACCCGCAATACCAGCGGACGCCCCTGGGCATCCAGTGGCATCAATTCCACACGGCGGTTGACGATACGATCCTGCTCACTATCACTTGGCAGAATGGGAAGCTCCTTACCCAGGGGGGCAGATTTTATTCGTGAAGCATCCAGACCGTTGGCTTGCAGATAATCATTGACCCGCTGCATCCGTTTCTCTGCCAATACCCGGTTGTATTGTTTGCCACCGCGCTGATCCGTGAATGCCTGAACGCTTACCTGTAGCGTCGGGTACTGTTTGAGAATGGCCAGATTCCGGTCCAGGCGTTGGCTTTCTTCTTCGCCCAGCCCATGCTGGTCAAAACCAAAATACACTGCCGGCTCCCACAGCTGTCCCTGCGACTGGGAAGCCAGTCCCGTCACCATCACCATACCGGTATCGGTGACGCTGGCCTTTACCGGGCAGACCTCATCGTATTCCGCGTAGAGCGCTTCCGTGCTGACGCAACCGGACAGTATGCCTCCCAGCAACAGTGCTGCGGCCATCACAAAACGGTTCATTGCGCGTCTCCCATATAACTGCGCTGACCCGCAGCTTTGCTGCCCAGCCAGCCCAGATCATCTTCATCAAACTTGTATTCCAGGCCGATGTAGAGGCCTTCCACGTTGTAGCCTTCCGGGTCCAGGTCGTCGTCACGGAAACCGGAGAAGTTATAGCCCACGCCCATGCGCAGATTGCGGCGAACCAGCGCGTTGACTCCCACACCATAGCTGTAGCGTCGCTCGCTGACACCTTCAGTGGTCAGCGCCCCGCCATGCAGATCCAGATCAAAGCGGCGGGAGATGTCCCAGATAATGCGACCATCCGCCACGTAGGCATCGGTCTCCACATCCAGATTGCCCAATTCGGTCTGCTGCCACTTGGCACCGATACGACCGGAGAAAATCCAGTCGTCATGGGGCTGGAAGTTGTGGTGATTGGAAAGAATGTGAACCCTGCGATCACTGGCCGCGTCCCCACCCCACTGGGTTTTCCACTTGTACATGAACAGCATGTGGTGGCGGTTATCCAGACGCGGGCGACGTGCCATGCCCAGGGTGACGATATTGTCCCCCTGTTTGGGCTGGCCATCGAAATACTGCAGACGCAGGTCATCACGGACCACCGCAGACCAGTCCAGGTTTACCCGCCAGATATTGGCGGCACTCAGACCGTAATAGGTGCGCTCGTCACCAAAGCGGGTTTCCACCCGACCCAGAGTACGGCGATTGGGATTGCGCTTGTCTTCCGCCGCCAGGGACAGGGCCGTGGAGTCCTGGCTGGTGCTACCTTCCAGCGTTTCGATCCATTCCGCCGAGGGGCTGAATGTGAGGCCCGGTTCAATCTCGAAATGGGAGCGAACACCGTTGGCGGCAGCCACATCACGACCATCCTGGGCACCCCGCAGACGGTATTCCGAAAACACATCCGTGCTGCGGCTCAGGGCGGAGCGAACACCGAAGGTAAATTGCCGGGTTTCCACATCGTTGTTCAGCAGGTTCACGCCGCTGAGGCTGTTGATCAGCTCATAGCGGCCATACAGGCTGGTCTTGTCAGTGATACCCAGATCCGCATCAGCGGCAATACGGCGGCGGTCGCGGTCATTGAAGGCCTGCTCGTACTCCGACCCTACCGTCAGCGGCTTGCCAAACACACTGGTGCCCTGACTGGCGCCGAGAATCCAGGTGGCAAAGCGATCACTGCCTTCGTCATCCTGCTGCTCGATACCACGCGCACCGGCACGCAACTGGGTGGCACCGATCTGCTTCTTGCCGATCACACCCAGGCTACTCTGCGCATCGTCATTCTCCAGGGACTGGGAATGCACGGCTTCCACCTGAGCAGACAGGCTGCGTGACAATACCTGCTCATGATCCAGGCGCATTTCCTCACGGGATTCGGCAATCCCTGCCGCCGGATTACGGAAACCTTCCTCGGCACGGGCCCAGCGCAAATCGGTACTGGAACCATTCTGCCAGCGCCACTGGCTGCCCAGGCTGAACGCCCCCCCTTCCATACCGTCATCGTTGTTTTCCATGGTGGCCGAGGAGGCATAAATACTGTTTTGTTCAGTCAGCGCGTACTCCGCCGCCACACTGGTCAGATCAAAACCTTCGCTGTCATGTTCGTCCCGGGTGCGGCTGGCACTGACCGTCAACTTGTCATTGAGTTGATAGCGGAAGCGGGCGCCCAGCACGTTGTACTCCTCGGCATCCGACGCTTCCACGTTGTAGCTGGCGCGGATAAAGACCGGGTTCAGGTTTTCGTCCACGGAGGGAATCACGTCGTGGAAGCGGATATCCCCGGTGAAGTAATTCACCGAGTAATCCACATAGCGTGTCAACGGCTGAGTCGAGATCACCAGGCCCGGGTTATCCCGGTCCCGGACTATCAGTTCCAGGGTTTCGCTGTCCCGTGCCGGGCGATTGGCCAGGGTGAACAACAGCGCCGTGCCGTTACCGGGAATTTCCTCGCTGACCTGTTCGTATTCCGGCCGCGCGCCGAACACCTGGAAACGGGCCCGATCATTTTCGTAAATGGCATTGAGGCCGGTAAGGGTGCGCTGCACACGTCCCAGGTCCTGAAAATCGTAATTGGGGTCGGTCAGGTAATCCCCCCACAACAGGCTGCTACGATCTTTTTCCAGCTTGGCGTACAGCTTGCTACGACTGCGCGCGTCATAACCCCGCACCGAGGCGTCGCCCGCAATCGGGTAGGAATCCGACGGGTTCAGATCACGACGAATTTCTTCATCGTCATCCAGGTCATTATCCGTATCGTAGGCCAGGGTCAGATGGGCACCGCCCCGGACTGCCCCTTTCAGGAACACCGCACCATTGGCATCCAGCCCTTCCTCGGGCAGGGAGTCACCAATCTCGGTGGGCGCATTGCCGTTATCACGCACATTGCCGCCAAAGCCCTGACGCAGTTGCACATAGCCGGTGGCCACCAGCGGACGCAACGGGGCAACCTGTTCCACCCGGGCGGTGGCGACAAAGTCTTCCACCAGAGCCCGCAGGCGGATCGGACCGGTGTATTCGGTACTGCGCAGATGGACCAGACCCTCGCCATCGCTGACCCGCACCTGATGGCCGGGATTCTCCGGTTGCAGATCCTCTTCCAGCCAATCGCCCTTGTCGTTTTCCAGGGTGACGAAATAGGTTCCCCGGGCCGGATTGCCCCGGGCATCCTGCATCCGTACCCGGATAGCCAAAGTGGAGCGGCCACCATCGGCTGCCAGGGTGGGCTCTTGCGGTTCCAGCGTCAGGCTGCGCGGTGCTTCCGGACGCAGGATCTCGGTGCTCGCCAGCACTCGCTCATTGCCGAAAGGATCCATGGCCCGGACTTCCACCTGGTTGTCACCTTCTTCCAGGGAAACCCCGTACCAGCTCAGTACCTGGGCTTTCTCGCGACGGTTGAGCACCTGCTCACCCAACTGGCTGCGTGGCACTTTCTTGTCGTTTACATAGAGATGCGGTTCTACCCCGCCGCGCACCACCACCTGCAGACGGCCATCACGACTGATGCCATCCCGTGGCCACAGCCAGGTACCGGCCACGGCCTGCTCGCGGGTTACATTGGCCGCCATGTCCTTGGTGGCCCCCATTTGCGCTTCCTCGGCAGGTGCCTGGGTCAACTCTGGCCGGGCCGCCGGCTGGCTGCGGCTCACCTGTTCCCAGACCTCGGTCAGGTTGGCATCACCGGTCTGGGTGTACACACCGCTCCCCAGATCCCCGCTGCCATCCGCCTGACGCAGGCGGTTGTTCACGTTGTTCTGGCGCAGGGGATCGAAGCGGGCGGCTTCATCCAGCATCCAGTCACCGGACAGGGACGCATTACGGGCCTTCAGGTTTTCCACGATGGCATCACGCTGGTCCGCCGTGGGGCACATGGCGGCAAAATCCGCCCGGTGATACTCCCCGGGGCGCAGATCCAGAAAACGGCTTTGCGGATCCGCCGCATGACGATTATCGATGGGCTTGAGTTTCAGCCCTTCCGGCAGCGTCAGCGGGTCCACCTTGATGGTGTGCAGCCCCGGGCGCAGCCCATAAAGGCTGTACTGGCCATTCTCATCGGTAATGACCCAGGAGCCATCGGACAGGTACAGCTTCACGCCGCCCACCGGATATTCGCCGTCGTTCTGCAGGTTGTTACAGTCGTTGTCCACGTAGATCTTGCCGAACACCATGGCCCGGTCAGACAGCACGCCTTCATTACGCACCTGGACTTTCGCTTCACCCTGGTTGGAGAAATAGGTGAATCCGGAAGCAGTATTTGCCTGGGCGGTAGCCCGGTTGATGCCATCACTGTCCACCGCACCGGCGGAAAGACGCAGACCGTAATGCAGCGTGACGGTACTGCCCGGCTGCAACGGCAAAGGCTGCGGACCGCTGGCGGTCTGCTGCTGGATCACAAAGGTCAACTGGTTACCGCCATTGTTGGTGGGATCCGGAATCTCGATACGCTGATCGTTGATCTCCAGCCAGGCACTGTCCTCGATATACCGGAACCCGTAAGGCAGCCGGTCCACGATACGGGCAGCGAATAGCTCCGCGTCATGATTGCTGGTCAGGTCAATCCGGTAAGCCAGGACATCACCCACCGCCGCTCGCTCCGCTTCGACCTGCTTGTCCAGCACCAGCACGCCTGCGGTGGTTGCCGTGGAGGGGTCCAGGGGAATATCCACAAACACATCGGCCAGGCCCAGCAGGAAGGCACCCGGGTTGTTCACAGCAGCCATGCGCGCCGCTGCCCGACCCACCGGGGCCACATCCGGATCATAGCCCCCCAACCCATAGGAGCTTTGCGAGATATTGCTGAAAAAGACTTTGGCCGCTGCGGGGGATACCGCAGAGGGGAAGGAATATCCCTCCGGGGGAACCACATCCAGATAATAACAATGACCGGGGGTCGCCAGAGGAAACTGGTAACGGCCCGGTTGCTGGGTATTATCCGCCGCCGTCGCGTTGGTGTTTTCCGTTGGCAGCACGTCCCCGGTAAAGGGATGCAAGGCACGCTCGTAGCCGCTTTCCGGCAAGGCCGCACAACTGGCCAGCCCGGTATCCGCCAAGGGCTGACGGGACTGGTACAGGGTCACCACCGCATCCGGCAAGGGGCGGCCGTTACTGGAGTCATACACGGTGCCCGCCGGGTCCACAGCGGCCAGAGCCGTGACGGTCTGGACATTCACCACGCTGCCATCCGGACCAAAGGTGGGCACCGAGAAGGTGGCCGTGATCCGATCCTCGGCGCCGGTTTGCAGCACACAGCCCAGGCCCAGCACCTCATTGAGCGTGGTGCTGCCGGAGTACTGGGCCAGACTGTTCTCGTTGGCCGTTGCCGGGCACAGCCCACCGGCCCCGGACCGGGATTCATTAAGGGAGAACGGGTATACACTGCGGAAAACCCCGGTATTCACGCCGGTTTCCCGCACCGCCATCACCAGGGAGTCGCCGGTGAGACGGGAGTTCAGTGACACCTGCAACAACCGCTCACCGCCGGGGGTGGTCTGCACAAAATCCCGGTCCGCCAGCACCTGATTCAACTGGGATGCCGTCACCCGCAGGTAGACGCCGTCCAGAAGGATACGCTGACTCGCCTCGGGCAACAGGGGATAGATGGCCGCATCGACAAAATCATTGTCATTGCCATGCTCCGGCGCCCGGTTCTGCTGGAAAACCGCATTGGAGGGCCGCTGGAAAGTAATGCCCGGAGACAAGGTCGCCGCCACCCGGTGGCAGACGCGGTTACTTTCCACGTCAGCCAGCCCATCACCGTCCAGGTCCACGCTGGCCCGGTTGAACAGCAAAGTGCCCTGGGTCAGGCCACTGTTGATCAACACCTCAAAGGAGAACCCGCCGGTCTGGTTATTCCGAATCTGGTCGGCAGGGATGAGCAGACCGACCCGATCCACCGTTCCATTGCCGGTCCAGTCAGCGTAACGCTGCCAGACATCCGCCGAGTCGCCAGCAAGATGCACCACAGGCAACGCCTGCAAGGGGGCAATATCCGCCATCGAGGCCGCCAGCAAGGTCACGTTGCCTGGCAAGGCATCTTCCACCAGAACGCCCTGCTCCGCTTGCCCCCCCACTTGCAAGGTGCGCTCCACGGGGGCGCTGTTGCCCACGTTGGTGACCGAAACCTGGTAGTCGATGATGGCCCCTTCCTGCTGCGGCACGTCACAACTCAGGCTCGAGGATTTGCTCAGCACCAGGGAGGCACCATCAGCAATCACCACCCGGTCCAGCACCGCATCCGTGAGGGTCCCGTTCAGCTGGGACTGGGCGTCCAGGGACAAACGAATCTCATCACCACTGACCAGCGAGGCGGGAACCGTGCCGCTGATGACCAGATTGACTGTCACCCCGGGAAGCACCGAGGGCAATTCCGTCACCGCCGGCTCGCCCGGGTCGGCAACACCATTGCCATTGCTGTCCAGATAAATCGTCAGCCCCTGCAGGTCACCCGCATCGCCGCCCAGATTGGTCAGCGACAGGGAATAACCGTCAGTCACATTACCGGTATTGGTCAGGGTATGGTCGATGCTGATGGACTGCCCCGGCGACGCGGCCCGGGTCTTGTCTTGATCCAGTTCAAACGCGGGGCTTTCCGCCACCATGACCCGGGAAATATTGGAACGCACGACCACAACCCGCCCTTCCAGCGGATCGAAATAACGCATTTCCGCCTGATTCAACAACGCGGTGCCCGGCGCCGTGGCAGCATGCAGCAGCACGCTGGTCATGACCAGCATGCTGATAACAGCAATGCGAATGGCGGCAAGCAGTTTCATTGAGCGTTCTGTACCCGTTGTTTTTATGCCTCAGGGGCTTTTCCAGACCCGGCGCACCGGCCCTGGAAAAGCCCTCCCCCGAAGGGGAGGGCAATGCCTGGGGGAGCGTTAGTTCACTTCGACACAGAACTGGGCGGTGGCACTGTTACCCGGCACCAGAGTACCGATTGCCCATTCCACCACCGGCAAACCCGAGGTATCCGCAGGCGCGGTACCACCAGAGGCAATAACCGCCTCGTTCGCCACCAAATTGGAGGTAAACTCGGTTTGCTCATCGGTGATCACCACCTCATTGGCAGGGGTCGCCCCTTCGTTGGTGGCGGTCAGCTGCCACACCACACACTCGCCAGGTGCAACCGGATTGGATTGCACCGCCGCGAAACCGGCGTCATCGATAGCGGGCCAGGTACCCCCCGCACAATCACAGGCCGTATCAATCGCCGCCTGCTTGTCCAGACGCACCTGGCCGACCACCACTTCAGTGGTGTCGGTGGCGGAGTCAGACACATTGGCGTTGCTGGCGGTCAGGGTGTAGGTGTCTACCGTGCCGGCAGGCGCATTGGACGGTGCAAACACGGTAACGCGCACATCCAGGCGCTCACCGGGTTGCAGGGTCACCAGCGGGTTGGCTCCGCCATTGTCGATATCCACCAGGATGGTGTTGCCATTGGGGGTACGAACGGCCACATCCGTTGCCGTCGGCAGGTTCGCCAGCTGCACCCAGGAATCCGGGGTACCGTCACTGGTGGTGTCGATGAACAACTGGGTATTGTTGCTCCAGCCATTACCGGCCAGGGAGTTCACTCCGGTGATTTCCACGGCTTCGGTAGTGTTACCACCATTGGCGATCACATGGGTGTAATCCACATTACCACCGGGCTGCACCTGGTTGGCGCCATCCGGGGAAACGGTGACATTGCGGTTGGCGATCACATCCACCGCATCCAGCTTCTGGTCGGTAATGGTGCCATCAGAGGTAGACACCACCGTAAAGCGAATCGGGTAGTCCCCGTCGCTGTCACCGTTGCCGTCCACATCATCCAGACCGGAGCTGGCGACAGTGCCTTCGAAGTTGGACAGGGCCTGAGCCACCTGGCTGGAGACCTGGACCAGGGCTTCGTACTGGTACACCGCACCGGCAGGCAGGCTCGGCGTGGCGGTCACCACGTTGCCCGCATTGCTGGTGTTATCTGCCGTGCCGTCACCGTTGGTGTCCACACCCACCTCACGGAAGGTCACCGACCAGCCCGCGGGCAGATCCGCACCCAGGGTAAAGGATTGGGCATTACCGGAATTGTTGGCCACGAACAGCGGGAAGGTGGCAACACCACCGACAGCAACTGGCGTGGTCGTGGTCGGCGCCGCCGCATTGAACGCATCCGCGTCGATACCGGCATCCGTCAGATCGGCAGTAAAGCTGTTAGCCAAATCCACTGCCGGGGCTACGATTTCACTCAGCACTTCCAGCTTGTCATCACTGACGCTGTTGTCGCCGAAGGAGGTGGCAACCATGGTCGCCACAAAGGGCCCCGTGCCGCTGACACCAGCAGGCAGCTGGGCACGCACGGTGATGCGACGATCCGCACCCGCCGCAATGGTGCCAGTATCCGGCACACCATTACCGTTGGTGTCGGTCAGCTGGGTATTGTTGGTCGCGTTCCAGAAGGTGAACAGCGTGCCTGCCGGGAAAGCCTGGGCACCCGCCGGGACTGTGCCCGCGCCGCCGTAAGTCGCACCGGCATTGTTATTGATGCTCAGGTCAAAGACATCACTGCCGTTACCGTTGTTGGCAACGATGTTGGCAAACGCCACCACAGCGCCGGAGTTGGCTTCATCCTGCAGCGCAACGTCGTTCAGCGTCGCATCCGCATCGGCCCCATCGCCGGTATCGGTTGCGTCCACGGCATAGGTCTGCTGGATAGTGGTGGTGGTGGTGTTGGATGTGGACGGGTCATCCGGATTGCCGTCGCCATCCAGATCCCCTTCTGCCGCAAAGGTGTTGCGGATCTGGGTACCGGAGGCCAGGGTGCCATCGAAGTCGACCTTATAGACCACGGTCACGGTGGTGTTCACGCCCATGATGGCATCACGGAAGTTGATACCTTTCAGGGTTTCACCGGTAGTGCCGTTACCGTCCAGGTCCACACCCGCAGGCTCAGTCACATCTGCCAGATCTGCCACACCGGCATAGGAGTGGGGCAGGGACTGCAACGCACCCGTGTTATCCAGCCACTGGTCACCACTGGAGGCGAGCAGACCGTTCACGGAAACAATTTCCGCGAAGGTAGCATTGGCAGGGATCGGGTCGAAGATGTCCACATCTTCCGCCGCCCGGCCACCGTTGTTCTTCACTTCCAGGGTGTAGGTGATGGTGTTGTCGGTGAAGTTGGGCACTGCGGTTTTGCTGAGCTGCAGTACCGCGTCGGTGGTTACCGTCACCACATTGTTGTTGGTGTCGTTACCGTCCGGGGTGCTGTCTCCGTCGGCATCGTAAGTGCCGGCATCGCCGTTGGCACCAATATCCTCAACGGTACCTGCACCGCCACCGTTGGACTCCACCAGCAGGGTAGACTCGATCGTGTCGCCGGCACTGGCGCCGGCTGGCACGGGTACCGCAACAATCAGTTCAGCCTGTTGTCCTGCATTCAGGTTGACGCTGGTAACCGCAGACTCACCGGCATCCGGCACACCGTTACCGTTGGCATCCAGATACACCGTGTAGGTCGATGCACCGGTAGCAGCGTCCAGACCGGCCAGGCCGTCAACACTGAAGCTGTCGGCAGCATTACCGGTATTGGTCAGGGTGTGAGTGAAGTAGACAGTCTCACCGGGCGCACCGGATTTGCTGCCATCGTTTTCCAGGGTCGCCGCATACACTTCCGCAACGGTTACCGTGGATTCATTGGACTGGGCCGAATAGCTGTTGCCGTTGGCGTCCTCATAGGTCACCGTCGCCCGGTTGTTAATGTCGGTCCCGGCAGGTGTCAGAGCCAGTGTTTGCCCGGCGGCAAGCACCAACCCCAACCCCATGACCGAGGCGGACACACGCGCAGACAACAGGCCCCTTTGAAAGGCGAGTTTCATGGCTGTTTCCTTTAATTGGAGTTTGAGTTTCGGACTACTTCTGATCTGAAAGCCTTGCCAGAGCGACCCTCCACACGCGGTGTGAGCCACTCCCCCAGTGCGACATACAAGTCGCTCGCACAAGACTTCCCGGGCCAGGGTGGGCCCTGATCATGTTCCTCCGGTTACTGCACCTTTACCCGGTACCGGTATTCCAGTACCTGGCCTGGCTGGATTCCGCTTTGCGGAACCCAGCGCAGCTGGGTGTAGTCACTCGGAGGAACAATGACGTTCTGTGTCTGGCCATCAGGGCCAGTGATTGAGCGCGTAACCGGCTCCGCCTCAAAACTGCTGCCATCATCGATGCTGACAGTAAATACTGCCTCCACATCGGTGTCGGCCGAGTTGGCGAGGTAAGCGGTATTGGCGGGAATCGGCCCGGTGATTTCCAGGCCGGAAAGCGGTTGTTCCGACTGGTTGGTATAGATCAGTCGGTATTCGATCACATCACCGGGAGACGCTTCCTCAGTGACGGTCATTACTTCCTGGCCATCCTTTTCAGCCACCAGGTAGGTTTCCATTTGGCTGGTCAGTGGGCCATCCGCCCACAAGGTGGTTGCCCAGCACAGCAAAGCCCCAAGAATAAAGCGGTTCATCTGGCGATCCCCTATGATCTTGGCAGGCTTTTCTTTTCTGGTCCCAACACCAGTTAACAAGGCATCCTGCCGGATTCGGTACGCGAAAATTGTTTTTCGGCTTGTTACATCACGTCAAAACTGTGACTCAGGTCGAATTTTGCACGTTTTTTGTGTTGTTTTCATGTGAAGATTGTAAAAAACAAGGTAGGGAATTTACATTTTGAGCGCAATTCAGGAAAAACCTAAGTAAAAACAATGAGATCGCCAGCAATCACAACATCGTAGAGCCCAAAAAAAACCCGCCGAAGCGGGTTTTTTTCAGGCTTTTTAAGTGCTTACTGCCCCTGAGAACCTTTCAGATAGCGGAAAAACTCGCCGTCCGGCTCCAGGATCAGCACATCTTCCTTGTCCTTGAAGCTCTCCTTGTAGGCCTGGAGGCTGCGGTAGAACCGGAAGAATTCCTTATCCTGGTTATAGGCCTTGGCGTAGGTCGCCGCGGCCTTGGCATCCCCCTCACCACGGATGGCCTGGGCTTTGCGGTAGGCCTCGGCCAGAATCTCGCTGCGCTGGCGATCCGCGCCGGCACGGATTTTCTCTGCCTCTTCCCGGCCCTGGGACCGATGCGCCGCCGCATCACGCTGACGCTCTGCGCGCATGCGATCAAACACCCGGCCACGAACCTGGTCCGGCCAGTCCACTTGCTTCACGCGAATATCCACCACTTCGATACCCAGATCTTCCAGGGTGGATTCGTTCACTTTCTCACGAACCTGATCCATCAGGGCTTCACGTTGGTCGTTGGCCATTTTCAGGTTGTCGCCGGCCGGCTTATCGGCACCGCTTTCACCTTCCGCCTCACGAATGATGGACTCATCCAGCTGGTCGCGGGGTACCTCGGTCATTTCACCGGTCACCGGATCCCGCAGCACCGCCTTATCGCCTTCAAGCTTTTCCACATTGCTTTCACCGGCAACCACCTGGAATACCGTCCGCGAGGCAAACTCGTTCCGCAGGGCCTCATTCACACGCGGGTCCAGGAGCTGGCGGGCACGCCCTTCCATGACCTGGGCATTGGAAGAACCGCCCCCCACACTGACGATATAGCGTTGCACGTTGTTGACCCGCCATACCACGAAGGCATCCACGTTGAGCAGCTTTTTCTCGGCGGTCAGGAAAGACTGGGTGGGCACGTCATACACCAGGGCACGACCATCTACCCGGACCACTTCTTCCACCAACGGCCATTTGAAGTAAATGCCCGGCTCCACATCAGCCTTGTCGATCCGACTGAACTGTTTGAGCACCGCTTTTTCGGCCTGGTTCACAATAAAGAAGGAATCCAGCGCCAGCAGGGCCAGAACCCCGAAAGCCAGCAGCGCCAACCATCCACGATTATTCATTAGCGCAACTCCCGATTTGGTGTGCTGTAGAGGCTGCGAGAAGCCTCGCGACCACTGCCGCCATCATCCGCGCCTGCGGATGAGCCAGTGCTCTGGCTGGCGCCGCTCTGCTCCAGCACCTGGGTCTTGGCATTGCGGCCCTTGACCAGCTGCTCCAGTGGCAGGTAGATCAGGCTGTTGCCTTTCTCCACATCCACCAGCACCTTGCTGGTAGCACTGTAAACACCGGTCATGGTTTCCAGATAGAGACGCTCGCGGGTCACATCCGGGGCCTTGCGGTATTCCGTCAACAGGTCGGTAAATCGCTCCGCATCACCCTCGGCGCTGTCGATAAGACGGTTCCGGTAAGCTTCCGCTTCCTCCTCCAGGCGCTTGGCTTCACCCCGAGCCTGGGGGATCACCGCGTTACGGTAGGCTTCAGCTTCTTTCTTGAAACGGTCTTCGTCTTCCTTGGCCCGGGACACATCATCAAAGGCATCACGCACCTCATCCGGTGCCTGGGTGCGATCCAGCACCACCTGTTTAAGTACCAGGCCCGTGTCATAACGGTTCAGGTATTCATCCAGACGCTCGCGGACCCGTACCCGGATCGCCTCCCGGTTATCCTTGAGCACATCATCCATGGTGGAGGAGCCCACCACATGACGCAGGGCGGAACTGGTCGCGTGTTCCAGGATGGTTTCCGGTCGGGCGACTTTCAGCAGGAACGGGATCGGATCCAGCACCTGGTACTGCACCTGCAAGGTCACGCTGACGATGTTGGTATCACGGGTCAGCATGGCTTCGGTAATTTCGAAGCGGCGATTCTGCTCCACGTCCACTTTCTGGTACTGCTCGATGATCGGAGCGCGCCAGCGCAGACCCGGATCCACGGTGCGATTGTATTCACCGAAACGCAGCACCACGGCCCGCTCCCGTTGATCCACCTGGAAAAAGCCGACCAGGCCATACACTACGGCAGCGATCACGGCAGCGATAATCAGCATCGGCCAGGGAGACCCACCGCCACTGCCGGCGCCACCACCGGGCTTGCCGCCCTTGCCGCCGAATACACTGTTGATCTTGTCTTTCAGGTTTTTCAGGGCTTCATCCAGATCCGGCGGTCCCTGGTCACCGCCTCCACCCCAAGGGTCCTTCGGCTTGTTGCCGCCGGGTTCATTCCACGCCATGTAGGTCTCCAATCGGTCCGGGCCCTGGGCCCACCGGATTATTGATGGCTCGCATCGTGCGAGCGTTGTGAATTGTAGGAAGGGGCATCCTCCCCTGCAACCGCAGGGGCCGGCACCACCAGCTCATCTTCTGTTAGTCCCTGCTCACGCAACAGACGTTCAAAATGCACCCGGTTCACATTGATGCGCAGCAGCATGCTGCCATCCAGGGCCGCCTGCTCCTCCAGCACTTCGCCGGCTTCATGCAGGCGGGCGCGCAAACGCCCTGCGGTTGCGGGGAGACGCACCCAACAGTCCACCCAGCCTGCGGCCAATCGCTCTGCAATGGCCTGGAACAGCAGATCAAAGCCGTCGCCAGTCTGGGCGGAAATCCATACACGCCAGGGGAGCCCATGCTCATCCCGGTCGATCTTCGGCGGATGCCCCAGGTTATCCACCTTGTTGTAGACATGCAGCACGGGCAGTTTATCGCCGCCGATTTCTTCCAATACCTCATTCACCGCCGCCACGTTGCTGTCGCGCTCCTCGGCACTGCAATCTGTCACATGCAACAGCAAGGTGGCGTTAACGGTTTCTTCCAGCGTGGCGCGAAACGCCTGCACCAAACGGTGGGGCAAGTGACGGATAAAGCCCACCGTGTCCGCCAGAATGGCGGGACCCACACCCGGCACCTTCACCTTGCGCAAGGTCGGATCCAGAGTGGCGAACAGTTGGTCGGCCACATAGACATCACCGGTGGTGATGGCATTGAAGAGGGTCGATTTACCGGCGTTCGTGTAGCCCACCAGGGAAATCAGTGGCGTCTCGGAGCGCTGCCGGGCCCGCCGTCCCTGGGCCCGCTGTTTACGGACCTTCTCCAGGCGCGATTCAATGGCACGGATACGATCGCGCAGCAGCCGTCGGTCGGTTTCCAGCTGGGTTTCCCCGGGGCCGCGCAGACCAATGCCCCCCTTCTGCCGCTCCAGGTGAGTCCAGCCTCTCACCAGCCGGGACGACAAGTGGCGTAACTGGGCGAGCTCTACCTGCAGCCGGCCTTCATGGGTACGAGCGCGCTGGGCAAAGATATCCAGGATCAGGCCGGTGCGATCCAGCACCCGGCATTTGACTACCCGTTCCAGGTTGCGCTCCTGGGCAGGACTCAAGGCATGATTGAACAGCACCACATCCGCTTTGATCTCGCTGACCAATGCGGCCAGCTCGTCGCTCTTGCCGGTGCCGATGAACAGGGCCGGATCGGGTCGATCGCGCTTGCCGGTGAGCTCCGCCGCCGGCTCCACGCCGCTGGAGGTAACCAGATGGTAGAACTCATCCAGGTCTTCGCGCCCCATGGCGTCAGGAAGGTCCAAATGCACCAGAACGGCACGTTCACCGGCGCCGGTTCGGGTTTGCTCTGTGCGATCAAATAGGTCCATAAAGAACTGACATGGGGGATGAGACCGCCAGTTTAAACCAGTCAGAGCAAGAAGACAGGGAAACCGGCGGGAAAAGTATCGATCAGGCACCGATAGAGGCCTGAACGCAAAGAGCCACCCGAAGGTGGCTCTTTACTGGGCCTGCGGCAACGATTACTGGTTGCCGAAACCCTCATCGGCAACAGGCGCGCCCGGGGCACCGGCACCGGTGGAGGTCATCGCCGGGTTGCCGCCACCGCGAGGGTTGCGAGCAGGCACGACGGTGGAAATCGCATGTTTGTATACCATCTGGCTGACTGCATTTTTCAGCAGCACGACATATTGGTCAAAAGACTCAATCTGCCCCTGCAGCTTTATTCCATTCACCAGAAAGATAGAAACCGGAATACGCTCTTTACGAAGCGCGTTGAGAAAAGGGTCTTGTAGCGAGTGCCCCTTTGACATGGCAAGTCTCCTTGAAATAACAGTAAAAAGTAGTGCCCAACACTTCGGGCAATCAGCGCTGTAACACAGTGAAACCGTCCCATGCGGTCACTGCCTTCACCCGATGCGCTATCGGGCAAATTTTTGTCAACAACCCAGCAAATTGGTTCCAGGTCCCGACCCAACACATTCTGCGCCGTGTGTCTCAAATCACCGCAAAATGGCCTAAAATCCGTGTCCGGGACATTATAAACCAAAAAGTCCAGAAACAGGGCTAACTAAACACAGATTTACAGATCTTCGCAAGCCGCTCAATTAGCCGCTGTCGTTGTGACGGATCGTTACTGTCCACGCTGTCCAGATAGGGCCATTTTCGCAGCCAGGTGAACTGTCGCTTGGCCAGTTGCCGGGTGGCCACAATCCCCTTCTCTACCATAGTGTCGTAATCATGCTGGCCATCCAGGTAGTCCCACACCTGCCGGTAGCCCACCGCTTTCATGGCTGGCAGATCCCGGTGCACTCCGGGCCGCTGACGCAGGGCCTGCACTTCCTCCACCAGACCCTGTTCCAGCATCTGCAGGAAACGCTGCGCGATCATGTCATGCAGCCAGGCACGGTCCGGGGGTAACAGGGCCGCACTGTACACCGGCCAGGGCAAGGCGCTGAACTCACTCAAACCATCCCGGTTCTGTGTGACAGTTGTATGATGCTCTTCGTGGAAGGCAGAGAGGGGCCGACCGGTGACCCGATACACTTCCAGTGCCCGTTGCAAACGCTGACGGTCCGTGGGCTTGAGCCGCTCGGCACTGACCGGGTCCACTTGCGCCAGGGCCCCGTGCACTGCCGCCCAGCCTTGCGCCTCGGCCAGGTCAGCAATCTCGGCGCGCACCACCGGATCCGCCTCGGGCAGGGGCGCCAGCCCCTCCACCAGTGCCTTGAAATACAGAATGGTGCCGCCCACCAGTAGGGGCAGTCTGCCCCTGGCATGAATCGCTTCGATTTCCCGCAGGGCATCGGCGCGGAAATCCGCCGCCGAGTAAGGCGCATCCAGCTCACGGAACCCCATCAGCCGGTGCGGCGCCGCCGCCAGCTCCTCGTCGCTGGGCCGGGCCGCTCCGATGTCCAGGCCCCGATAGACCAGCGCGGAATCCACATTGATGATTTCGATGGGCAGGGTTTGTGCCGCCTCAATGGCCAACGCGGTCTTGCCGGAACAGGTGGGCCCCATCAGCAGCAGCACCGGCAACCTCTGATCGGCCTGGCTCTCAGCGGACGATACCGGGCTTTCAGGCGCCATTTACTGTCCCCGCATGAACAAGCGGTCCAGATCCTTCAGGCTCATCTGGGTCCAGGTGGGACGGCCATGGTTACACTGGCCGGAACGCTCGGTGGCTTCCATGTCCCGCAGCAGGGCGTTCATTTCCGGGAGGGTCAGGCGACGATTGGCGCGCACACTGCCGTGGCAGGCCATGGTGGAGAGCAACTCATCCAGCTTTTGTTCGATCCGCTCACTGCTACCCTGGGCCAGCAGGTCGGAAAGCACATCCCGGACCATCGCCTCGCTGTCACTGTCTCGCAGCATGGCAGGCACTTCACGCACCACCAGGGTCTCCGGCCCGGCACGATCCACCATAAACCCCAGCCGGGAAAACACCTCCGGCTGCTGCTCGGCAAAATCCGCCTCCCGGGAAGACACCGCCAGCGACACCGGCACCAGCAGCGGCTGGCTGCGGACCTTATCCTCGGACCAGCTCTGTTTCAGCCGTTCGTAGGTAATACGCTCGTGGGCGGCGTGCATATCCACCACCACCAGCCCCTGCTGGTTCTCGGCGAGAATGAAGATGCCATGCAACTGCGCCACCGCATACCCCAGTGGCGGCACGGTTTCCTGGTCGGATGCCGGCGGCATCACCGGATTTTCCGCCACCTGGGGCCGCACCAGGGCGCCGTAGGCATCCGCCTGCCGCAGGCCCTGACCGTAGCCGAAATCCTTTCCCGTCGGTGGTGCATAGGAGGGACGCCCCGCCGGGGCCGACAGGGACATGCTGGCCTGGCTGGGCTCCATGGCCGGCATCGCCGCCTCCCCCTCGTCCACCACCGTGGCCGCTGGCGACTGCCCCGGGCGCACCTCCGCAATGGCACGATGCAAAGAGCTGTATAGGAAGCCGTGAACCATGCGCTGCTCACGGAAGCGCACTTCGTGTTTGGTGGGATGCACGTTCACATCCACCTGGGCCGGGTCCAGCTCCAGAAACAACACATAGGCGGGATGACGCCCATGATAGAGCACATCCGCATAGGCCTGACGGACCGCATGGCTGACCACCTTGTCGCGAATCACCCGGCCATTCACGTAGAAATACTGCAGGTCTGCCTGGGAACGGGAGAACGTGGGCAGCCCCATCCAGCCGTGCAGGCGGATGCCGTCACGTTCCACATCCACCGGTATGGCCTGCTCCATGAACCCCTTGCCGCACAGCTTCGCCACCCGCGCGGCGCGCAGGGTGTCATCCAGACCCGCGGGTAACTGATGAATCACCTTCTGATTGTGGGTAAGACGGAAGGCGGTATTGAACTCGCTCAGGGCAATGCGGCGGAACACCTCTTCCAGGTGGTTGAACTCTGTCTTTTCGGTGCGCAGAAACCGCCGTCGAGCCGGGGTATTGAAGAACAGATCACGCATGGTCACGGTGGTACCACGGGGGTGCCCGGCGGGCGTCACGGTCGGCGCCATATCGCGCCCTTCCACCTGCACCTGCCAGCCTTCCGCTTCACCTTCCACATTGCTGGCCAGGGTCAGCCGGGATACCGAACTGATCGCAGCCAGCGCCTCACCACGAAACCCCAGGGTGCCGATGGCTTCCAGATCATCCAGCCCGCGAATCTTGCTGGTGGCATGGCGTGACAGGGCCAAAGGCAGATCATCACGATCAATACCGCTGCCATTATCGCGCACCCGCACCAGCTTTACGCCGCCCTGTTCCACATCCACGCTGATGGATTCCGACCCGGCATCCAGGGCATTTTCCAGCAACTCTTTCAATACCGAGGCCGGGCGTTCCACCACCTCACCGGCGGCGATCTGGTTGGCAAGGCGGGAATCAAGCAGTTGAATCTTTGTCACGGGCGTCTCTGTTGATGGGGTTCAGGTAACGATACGGGTTATGCAGAAGCGATCTGACAGGCCAGTGGCGAGAAACGAGTGACGAGGAGCGAAAGTCAAAACCGGTTTTGCTTTTCGCAACGCGTTACTCGCAACCTGTGTCCAATATTGCCCCCACACAACGCTGCACTTCTGGCCATTCACGAACCGGGAATTTTCAGCACCTGCCCGACCACAATGCGATCGCCACTCAAGGCATTGGCATTGCGGATCGCCTGTTCGGACACACTGTACTGACGGGCAATTTCCGACAGTGTATCACCGGGCTGAATGCGGTATTGCTCACCATGTTCACGCCGCTGGGCCGCATACCAGCTATGCGGTGCGGGATGGTTACGGAAATAGGCATCTACCCCGTTAACGATGGAGCGGGCCAGTTTATCCTGGTGAGCGGAAGAGCGCAGATTTCGCTCTTCTGTCGGATTGGAAATGAAACCGGTCTCCACCAGGATCGATACCATCTCCGGCTCCTTGAGCACCGCAAAACCGGCTTGCTCTACCCGGTCACGGTTGCCATGTAACTTGGTCACCTTGCCCATTTCCAAAAGCACTTGCCGCCCCAGATAAAGGCTGCCGGCCATGGAGCCGTTCATGCGCAGATCCGCCAATACGCTGAGCAAGGAACTGTCGTCTTTCTCTTCCTCGTAGACCCCGGCCACCCGGTCGGATTCGTTGGCAATCTTGGCAAGATAGCGTGCCCGGGCACTGGTGGCGCCGCTGCTGGAAAGAGCGAACACGGAAGCACCGTTGGCGCGGGCATCCGTAAAGGCATCCGCGTGGATGGAAATAAATACATCCGCACCATGATCTTCCCGGGCGATGCGGCGACGCTCGGCGAGGGGCACATAGTAATCACCGTCACGCACCATCACCGCCCGCATGCCAGCCTGATCATTGACCCGCTTCTCCACCTTCCTGGCAATCTGCAGCACCAGGGTTTTCTCATAAACGCCGCTGGGACCACGGGCTCCGGGATCTTCGCCACCATGGCCGGCATCAATAGCCACCACCATCAAACGGGGCTCGCTGGGTGCCTCCTTTTTCTTTTCCGGTTCCGGGCTGGTCTTGGCAGGGCTCTGCAGTTCGCTGTCAAACAGGTCCACCACCAGACGCCAGCCATGGGGCTCAATGGGCTTGAGCAGGTTGGTGCGGGTACGCACACCGTCTTTCATGTCAAAGACCACACGGGTCTTGTCACTGTGCTTGCCCACACGAATGTTGGCGATGGGGCTGCTGGCGTAGTCCAGGGTGTTGACGTCGAACCCCAGGCTGGCATCCAGCAGATCCAGCACGATGCGATCCGGGTTAGCCAGCTTGTCGAGTTTGTGATGCACCGGCGCGGGCAGATCGAAAACGATACGGGTGTGATCCGGCGCCCGGTGCAGACGCACGGAATCGATGCTGGTTTCGGCAAATGCCAGGCTCATCCAGAAGCCACTGACCAGAAGGACGAACAGTGCCGTCAGTTTGTTGTTATTGTCACGATGCATCATAGGCCCAATCCAGGGTCGCCTTTCTTCCATGGCCGTCAACGGCCAGTGTAATGGTCAAATCCGGCGAAGGCACCACCCCGGCGCCCCGCTCCGGCCACTCCAGCAAGCACAGGCTGTCGGGGGAGAAATAATCACGCACACCGATCATTTCCAGCTCTTCCGGATCAGCCAGACGATACAGGTCGAAGTGATAGATATTGACGCCGCCAAGCTCGTAGGGTTCCACAATCGTATAAGTGGGGCTTTTTACTGCACCCTCATGCCCCAGGCCACGCAGCATTCCCCGCACCAGGGTCGTCTTGCCGGCACCCAGGTCCCCCTGCAGATAGACGCAGCCACCTGCAGCAAGACGCTTTGCCAGACTGGCACCCAGTGCCAGAGTGGCCGCTTCATCGGGCAGGTCCACATGCTCAACAGTCATCGACGCTCTCGTCATTCAGCCAGACAGGTTTCATTCAACTCGGTTCGCAAATACGGCAACAGGTCCGTAGCCAGCATCCCTCTGGGGCCTCGCCGGGCAGCGCAGGCATCGGCGGCGCGGGCGTGAATCATGGCTCCCAGCCGCGCCGCATCATAGCTTGTCAGACCCTGGCCACGTAAGGCGGCGATCACGCCGGTGAGCACATCGCCCATGCCTCCGGAGGCCATTCCCGGATTGCCCTCACGAATCAGGGCGCGTCCCTGCTGGCCCTGGTGGTCCTCTCCCTGAATGACAGTACCAAGGCCTTTCAGTAATACCGTGCCGCCATAGCGGGCCGCCAGACTCTCCAGGGCGGCAAAGCGATCCCGTTGAATCTCCGCTGCGGACACCCCAAGCAGGCGACCGGCCTCTCCCGGGTGGGGCGTCAGCACCCAATCCCCCTGGCCGATACGATCATCAGCGGCCATCAGGGACAGGGCATCCGCATCCACCACCAGCGGTTTACCACTTTCCAGGGCCAGAGCGAGTAGCGCCTGCCCCCAGTCACTGCGGCCCAGGCCCGGCCCAATGGCAATCACCGTGGCCGCTTCAAGCAGGGGCTGCGCCTCGCTGGCGTTTTCTATGCCGCGAACCATGATCTCCGGTTGCCGTATCAGCGCCACTGCCACATGCTCCGGGCGGGTAATCAGGCTCACCTTGCCGGCCCCGCAGCGGGCAGCGGCCTGGGCACTCATTACCGGGGCGCCGGCAAAGCCATGGTCGCCGCCGATAACCAGCACATGGCCATAATGACCCTTGTGGCCATCGGCCCGTCTCGGCGGCAGCAAGGCAGCCAGGTCCGCGGGCTCCGGCACCCGGCAATTCGCAGGCACCCGGGAATACACCTCCCGATCAACCTGCAGATCAAAAAAGTACAATTCGCCGCTGTACACCGGGCCCTCACCGGTGAGCAGGCCGCGCTTGAGGCCGATAAAGGTACAGGTCAGATCCGCCGCCAGCACCGCCCCCAGCGGCACGCCGGTGTCGGCCCCCAGGCCAGAGGGAATATCCAGCGCCATTCGCGGTACCGGCAAGGCATTCAGTGCGGTCAGCAAGGCCGCCATTTCATCGCGCAGCGCACCGCTCAGCCCGGTGCCCAACAACCCGTCCACCAGTACATCCACTCCCTCCGGCAGGCTGTCCAGGGTCAGCGGGGTCATGGGAATGCCGGCATCCCGGCAACGGTCGGCCATGGTCAGGGCATCCCCCTTGAGCGTGTCCCGCGGCGTGGTGAAATGTATCTGTGGCGCCAGCCCGGCGGCATGGGCCAACCGCGCCACCACATAACCGTCACCCCCGTTATTGCCACCGCCACACAGCACCGCGATACGTCGGGCTTCCGGCCAACGCTCACACAACGTATCGAAAGCCGCCTGCCCGGCTCGGGCCATCAGTTCAGCCCCCGGGGTACCGGCAGCAATCGCCAGCCGGTCCAGTTCGCGGGTCTGGGCTGCGGTATAGAGAGCCTTCGGCAGTGTCGTCATGTTACGCTTTGCTCCTCATTTCCCGGCATTATATCCCTTCAAACCATGGACCTGCAGGCACTGAAAGAAAAGATCCAGCTCTGGGGCCGGGAGCTCGGCTTCCAGCAAATCGGCATTGCCGACACGGATCTGCATGCTGCGGAAAGCGACCTGAAAGCCTGGCTGGAAAAAGGCTACCAGGGCCAGATGAACTGGATGGCCGCCCACGGCAACAAACGTTACCGCCCGGAGGCACTGGAGCCCGGCACACTGCGGGTGATTTCCGCACGGATGGATTATCTGCCGCCGGATACCCAACCGGTAAAAATCCTGCAGCAAAAAGACAAGGCCTACGTATCCCGCTACGCCCTGGGCCGCGACTATCACAAGCTGATTCGCAAGCGCCTGGCCACCCTGGCCGCCCGCATTCGCCAGGAGGTGGCCGACAGCCAGCTGGCCCGCGCCTTTGTGGACAGCGCTCCGGTGATGGAGAAACCCCTGGCCGCCAAAGCGGGGCTGGGCTGGCAGGGCAAGCACACTCTGGTGCTGAATCGCGAGGCGGGAAGCTGGTTCTTTCTTGGCGAAATCTATACGGATATTCCGCTGCCGGTGGACCTGCCCGGCGAAGACCATTGTGGCAAGTGTCGGGCCTGCATCACCGTCTGCCCCACGGACGCTATTGTCGCCCCCTATGAACTGGATGCCCGGCGCTGTATTTCCTACCTGACCATCGAGCATGAAGGCAGCATCCCTGAAGACCTGCGCGAAGGAATCGGCAACCGCATTTTCGGTTGCGACGACTGCCAGCTCATGTGCCCGTGGAACCGCTTCGCCCAGCATACCGGGGAAGGGGATTTTCATCCCCGTCACGGGCTGGACGACAGCGATCTGGTGACCCTGTTTTCCTGGAGCGAGGAAGAATTTCTGGAGCGCACCGCCGGCAGCGCCATTCGCCGGGCCGGATACACCAAATGGCTGCGGAATATCGCCGTGGCGCTGGGCAATGCACCGGGATCAGATCACGTCATCGACGCCCTCAAGGCACGGCAGGATTACCCGGATGAGACGGTGCAGGAGCATGTGCAGTGGGCGCTGGAACAACACATCCCACCCCAACCGTAGGAGCGTCGCTCGCGGCGCGATCACCCAACCCCGGAAAAGCAGATTTACCCCAGAGGTCAAAGACCTCACCGAGGAAAAGACAGGGTTTTCTCTGTGCCTCTGTGTGCTCTGTGGTGAAAGGACTTTTGATCCTGGTGTTTTATCGCGCCGCCAGCGATGCTCCTACGGCGAAGATTTTGCATGCCCCGTGTTGCGTATCGCGTGCAAACATCAGCAATCAATAAAGTGCTCACGGTAGTACTGCAGCTCGGCGATGGATTCACGGATGTCGTCCAGCGCCAGATGCTTATTTTCCTTTTTAAAGCCGTCCAGAATTTCCGGTTTCCAGCGTCGCGCCAGTTCTTTCAGGGTCGACACATCCAGATTGCGATAGTGAAAGAAGGCTTCCAGCTCGGGCATGTAGTTGGCCAGAAAACGCCGGTCCTGGCAGATACTGTTACCGCACATGGGTGACATCCCGGCTTCCACATACTCTTTGAGGAAATCCAGGGTCTGGGCCTGTGCCTGCATCTCGCTGATGCGGCTTTCCTTTACCCGCGCCACCAGACCGGAGTTGTTGTGGTGTTCGGTATTCCACTCATCCATCCCGTCCAGCAGGTCGTCGCTCTGATGCACCGCCAGCACCGGCCCTTCCGCCAGCGGGTTCAGCTGGGCATCGGTGACAATGGTGGCAATTTCGATGATGCGGTCTTGCTCCGGGCTCAGGCCGGTCATTTCCAGATCAATCCAGATCAGATTGTTGCGCTTGTCAGTCATGGGGATTCCGTATCATGGCTTTGTACCGGCATGGTAGCATGCAGCCACCAATCAACCGGAATACCTCGTGGCCAAACGCAAGCTCAACCGGCGCCAACGCTGGCGCATTGAAAAAATCCAGGCAGAGAAACGCCAGCGGGCCCAGCGCCGTAACGCGGAGCTGGAGACCCTGGTGGCGGACGACCTGGGCGACGAGCAGATCGGCACCATCACCGCCCATTTCGGCCAGCAGGTGGGCGTGGAAAGCGCCGACGGGGATGCCATGCGCTGCCATTTCCGCGCCACCCTGGAGCAACTGGTGGTGGGCGACCGGGTCATCTGGCAGCCGCCGAAAAGTGAAGGCCTGGGCGTGGTGGTGGCCATCGAGCCACGGCAAACGGTACTGAAACGGCCGGACATGTACGGCAACCTGAAACCGGTGGCCGCCAATGTGGAGCAGATGCTGGTGGTATTCGCCCCTTTGCCGACACCCTCCAGTGCCCTCCTGGACCGCTACCTGGTGGCCGCAGAACTCTCTGACATTCCTGCCACCCTGGTGCTCAACAAGGCGGATCTGATCGATGAGGAGGTGCGGCCCTTTATCGACGAATTGAAAGCCCTGTACCAGCGCCTGGGCTATCCCGTGCTGGAAGTGAGCGCCCATGACAGCCGCGGACTGGCCCCGCTACAGGACGCCCTGGTGGGCAAGACCAGTGTGTTCGTGGGGCAATCCGGTGTCGGCAAGTCCTCCCTGGTCAATGCGGTGTTGCCGGAAGCCGACCTGCAGGTGGGCGACCTGTCCGCCAGTTCCGGCCTGGGCCAGCACACCACGGTCACCGCCCGGCTCTTCCACCTGCCCACCGGCGGTGAGCTGATCGATTCCCCCGGCATTCGCGAATTCGGTCTCTGGCACATCAGCGAAGACGAGCTGCTGCATGGCTACCGTGAGCTGTCCGACCTGGCCGGCCACTGCAAATTCCGCAACTGCTCCCACCGCAACGAGCCCGGCTGCGCCCTGATCATGGCGGCAGAAAGCGGCGACATCAGCGAGGAACGGCTGGCCAATTTTTACCAGATCGCCGATACGCTGGATGAAGACGGGCGGGAACGCTACTCAAGTTGACAGTTGATAGTGGACAGTTGACAGCGAAACCCGGCTACCAGAACGTGGTTATATAAGGAATAATGGGTCGCTCCAAGACGCTCTGTTTTGACTTTTAGCTGTCAACTTCCAACTGTCCACTATCAACTGTCTTTTATGCTTCCTTTGCTGCTCGAACCCGCCGACCTCGCCACACATCTGGGCGATGACAAGCTGCTCATTATTGACCTGAGCAAGCCCACCATCTATGTCCAGGCCCATGTGCCCGGGGCCATTCACCTGGATTTCAAGCGGTTGCAGACCGGCGCCCAGCCGGCACCGGGCATGTTGCCCGATGACGACACCCTCAGTGACCTGTTTTCCCAGCTGGGGCTGACGCCGGATACCCATGTGGTCGCCTACGATGACGAGGGCGGCGGCTGGGCCGGCCGGCTGCTGTGGACACTGGATGCCATTGGCCACAAGCATTACAGCTACCTCAACGGCGGCATCCATGCCTGGCTGGCGGAGGGACACCCCACCAGCAGCGAATCCACCGAACCGACCCCCAGCGACTATGAAGTGGGTGAACATGATCCGCTGACCGAGGTGAACCTGGCGTATCTGCAGGACCATTATCAGGACCCGGCGGTGGCGATCTGGGATTCGCGCTCGGAAGAGGAGTTCTCCGGGGTACGCGCCTTTGCCCAGAAGGCCGGCCATATTCCCGGCGCGATCCACTATGAGTGGACCGATCCCATGGACAAGCAGAACAACCTGCGCCTGCGCCCGCTGGATGAGATCCGCGCCGAACTGGAAGCCCGCGGCATCACCCCCGACAAGGAAGTGATCTGCCATTGCCAGACCCACCATCGCTCCAGCTTTTCCTGGCTGGTGGGCAAGATCCTCGGCTACCCCACCCTGCGCGGCTATGCCGGGTCCTGGGCAGAATGGGGCAACCACCCCGATACCCCGGCGGAAAAATCCGAATAACCCACGTTAAGGACATCTCTTGAACAACTGGCGCGACAAGCTCTTCGTTACTCTGCAATACCTGATTCCCCAGCATGGTTTGTCCCGACTGGTGGGCATGCTGGCGCGTAGCGAAGTACCGTGGATCAAGACCACCTTCATCAGCCTCTTTATGAAACGCTTCGGCATTGACCTGTCCGAAGCCCAGATCGAGGACCCGGACCAGTTCGAGACTTTCAACGCCTTCTTTACCCGGGCGCTGAAGCCGGACGCCCGGCCGCTGGAAGCGTCTGACGCCGCCGACATCGCCTGCCCGGCGGACGGGGCGGTAAGCCAGCTTGGTGCCATTCGTGCCAATCAGGTGTTCCAGGCCAAGGGGCACGACTATTCCCTGTACGACCTGCTCGGCGGCGACAGCGCCCTGGCCAGCGAATTCACCAATGGCCAGTTCGCCACCATCTATCTGTCTCCCCGGGACTATCACCGCGTGCACATGCCGGTGACCGGCACCCTGCGCGAAACCCGCTATGTGCCCGGCGACCTGTTTTCGGTGAACGAAGCCACCGCCAATGGCGTCCCCAATCTGTTCGCCCGCAACGAGCGACTGGTGTGCATTTTTGACACCGAGCACGGCCCGGCGGCGGTGATTCTGGTGGGAGCCATGATTGTGGCCGGCATCGAAACCGTATTCAGCGGTCAGGTCACGCCCCTGCCCAAGCAGGTGGTGACTACTGACTACCAGCGCACCGCCCCCATTACCCTGGAAAAAGGCGACGAACTGGGCCGCTTCCTGCTCGGTTCCACCGTGGTATTGCTGTTCCCTGAAGGCAAGGCCCGCTTCGAGCCGGACCTGAAAGCCGGCAGTCTGGTCAGGGTGAAAGGCAAGCTGGGACAATACAACCAAGACAACCCGGCCTGATTGGGCGCGGCGGGCCGATACCACCGGCCCGTTTCTGCCCTCGGGCAGGAACATTTCCCTCCCTGTCGTCTACCTCATCTCGCCCGATCATTCAATGACCCGGATTGACCGGGTGTCCCGCCTGACATCAGGCCCGGTCCGCAAAGCAACTGCAGCCTGACGCATCTTCCCTACAATAGCCGCCCAATGAATTCATCGCCGGTGGAACCATGATCACTGACACCCTGCAACAGGCTCTCCACAACACCACCCGCCCCTGGCGGCAACGCCTGGATAACGGCCGCGCCCGTCTGTTCCAGGCCGACGCCCTGAGCCAGGCGGAACAAACGCCCTACGAGACCCTGTTCGACGACGGTCTTGTGAAACTGCGCTACTACCCACCGCTGCAGGAAAACGCCATCCCTCTCACCGATGGCACCGTCATGTCCGTGAGCCGGGACACACCGCGGACTCCGCTGGTGCTGGTGGCACCGCTGGCGGTGAACATGCTGATCTACGATCTGTTCCCGCAACGTAGCCTGGTGCGCTACCTGCGTGCCCGCGGCTTCGAGCTCTACATGGTGGACTGGGGCCGGCCCGGCAAATACCACAACCACCTGAGCCTGAGCAGTTATTTTGCCGACTACCTGCCCAAACTGCTGGTGCAGGTCCGCCAGCATAGTGGCAAGCAGCAACTCAGCCTGCATGGCTGGAGTTTCGGCGGTCTGTTCAGCCTCTGCTACACCGCGCTGGGGCGGGACCCGGATATCAAGAATCTGGTACTGGTGGGCGCGCCCACGGATTACCATCGCAACGGCGCCCTGGGTGCCCAGTACCGTCGCTTCAGTCGTCGCGCCAAATGGATTCGCCGCAGCACCGGGCTGCGCATTCATGACGTACCGGCAGGGCTGTTGCGCTCCCCTGGCTGGGTGAACAGCCTGGCCTTCAAACTGACCAATCCGGTGGGCAGCCTGCAGGGCTACTGGAATCTGGTGAAGAACCTGCACGACCGGGATTTCGTCTCCGCCCATGCCACCAACGGCGCCTTTCTGGATGACATGGTGGCCTACCCCGGCGGCGTGATTCAGGACATCATCCGTTACCTGTGGACCGATAATGTGGTGGCCCATGGCCAGCTTCCCATGGAAGGCACCGACGGCCACCTGAACCGGGTGACTGCCAACGTGCTCAACGTTACCGGCGCCAGCGATCCCATCGTCACACCGGAATGCAGCCAGGCCATGGAGCCTCTGATCCGCAGCAAGGACAAGACCTTCATTACCATCGAAGGGGGCCACATGGGCATCCTGGGCAGCGCCGCAGCCCAGAAGCAAAGCTGGGGCCGCATTGCTGACTGGTTGATTGAGCGGGATTGAAAGCAGCGGCGAGCGGCTAGCGACTAGTCGGGCATGGCCGTGCCCATCGAATTGTGCCGTGCTGACGAACAGCCGGGATGCAAGAGCGTCGCTGGCGGCGCGATTCGAGCCCTGGCAAGGATTTGAGGATTCAATGTAGGAGCACCGCTTGAGGTGCGAACCGAGCGTAGCGAGGGGACAGAGGCGTGGGCTGCTGCATTGTTTGAAACCTGTCGAGCCCTGATATTCCTGATCGCCCTGCGGGCGATTTCCGCGCAAGCGCGGTTCGCGGCTCAAGCGCCGCTCCTACAGCGGCTTCGTGGAAATGCCGGGGGCCGCCCCCCCTATCCAATCGAGCGTAGCTCATAGCTGCCTGTTGTCATGTAACCGACACGCAATCCCCCTAGGCTGTTATGCCATGTTATGGATAACCGTCTGCCTGTCATGTCCCGCCTGTTGATTCTTTTTCCCTGCAGCCACATGGGCAATCTGCTGATAGCCCTGCCGCACCTGCGTGCCATGCTGGCGGCACATCCCGAATCACTGCTGATGGTGAATCAGCGCTATCAGACGCTGGTGGAGCAGAGCCTGCCCGGTGAGTCGCGATTGCTGTATTACCCGGAACAGTCCCTGTCACGACAGGTGCCGTTGTTTCAGCGCGTCCACAGTTACCTGAAACTGGTCATGACCATGCGTCGCTTCCATTCCAAGGTGGTCGTGGATATCGAGGGGGAGCAAAAGTCTGCCACCCTGGCGCGACTCAGTGGCGCCGCAGAGCGCATCGGCCCGCATCGCCGCCATGGCCAGTGGTTCTATACACAGCAGCCACAGGTAGACTGGTCCGGCCATCGCTGGCAAGCCTACGCCAGCCTGAGCCGGCCGGCGGCACACTCACCGGCACACTATCTACCACTGAATGACAGCCCGGCGGGCCAGGCTGAACTGGACAGCATCCTCAGCGACGGACCGGCAAACGACAATCTGGTGGCCATTCATGCCGGCGCCACCAAGACCTACAAGATCTGGCATGCGGAGCAATTTGCTGCCCTGTGCCAACAGTTGCGACGAGCCGGTCTCACTCCGCTGCTGATTGGCGCTGGCCAGAAAGACCGCCAACAAATTGCCCGCATCCAGGGCTTTCTCAGTGACCCGGTGATGGATTTGTGCGACCAACTGAGTCTGGCCGGTCTGGTGGCCTTGCTGAAACGCAGCCGGGGGTTTATCGGTAACGACAGCGGCCCCATGCATCTGGCCGCCGCCTGCGGGGTTGCCACCGTGGCCCTGTTCGGCCCCACCGATGACACCCTCTGGCACCCCCTGTCTCCCCATGCACGGGTACTGCGGTGGCAGCATTGTCTGCGCAATTGCGAACGCAGCAGCTGCGCCCTGGACAGCTACCCGTGTCTGCAACGGATCACCATAGACCGGGTAATCCGTACCCTGGACGAACTGGGCGTGATGCCTGACGCCCACCTGGGCGCGCTGAAGACATTGCGTATTTCCTGACGCGACACACCTTCCCGGTTGGAGCCTTGCTTGCAAGGCGAAGGGTCAAAACCACCCCGGAGCCTGCTGATACCATCGCTTTGCAAGCAAAGCGCCAACGAGCGCTTTCCCCTGTCAAAAAAAACCGCGAGGCGTTTCCACCTCACGGTTTATGGACAAGGAAGACGGCTTTTTTGTTATTGGAAATCAGAACCCATCCAGTAGCCCGGCCAGCAGATCGGTAACCGGAGATAACAAATCCAGCAAGGGGGCCAGGGGACTGAGGAGACGCTCATCCAGTTGCTCAGTCACTTCCCGCACCACGATCAGCAGTCCGGAAGACAAGGCATCGCCGGGCAAGGTGGAGTATTCCTCGGCACCGGGGATCTGGTTGAGCCAGAGCACATCATTGACCAGGTTTTCCAGGGTTTGCTGCACCGTGCCCACCAGTTGCTCACCGGTGGCGCTGGTATCCAGCAGCACCAGCTGCTCCAGGGTATTGGCCAGCCCCAGGGACACCGTGGACAGCACCGAGGTCAGACCGGCAAACACCGGCACCTCTGCCGGCACCTGTTCTTCGATGCCGTCGAGGATGTTATTCAGGTTGCGGGACAGCGCCACCAACGGGCCGGCGATAAAGGCGATGTCTTCCACCGTGCTGCCATCACCCGCGTCGCTGCCATCGCCGCCAAAACCGTCTGCCAGGGCATCAAAGGCACTGCCCAGCTGATCAAAAGGTGCCGGCAAACTGCGGGTATCGATGGCCTGCAATTGCTCCGCCGCCGCCAGCACCGCCTGCACGGACTGGCTCATCTCGCTGCTGTCGCCTTCCAGGATGGCAGCCGTGGCCGCGTCCAGCGCATTGAAGAGAATGTCGGTGCCGGCAATCATCTGATCAAAGACCTGACGCTGCTCTTCGGGCAGGTCTGCTCCCACCTGTGTGAAGCCGGAAACCAGGGTTTCACGGAGTTCTTTCAGTGGCCCGGTAAAGTCCGCATCAAAGCCATCCGGCAAGGGCAGCGGCAAGGCACCTTCCCCCAGTGGCAAGCCGGAGAAGTCATTACCCGGAGCAATACCCGCCATGGGCTGTTTGTCATAGCAATGGGTATAGGCCGGCGTCAGTTCGCCATCGCTGATCACACCGAGCCCCTCCGCCTCCGGATCCACCACGTAGGCATCCAGGCAGAGCCTGGCCGGCGCCAGCGTGGCCGGGTCGGCTTCGGTGGCCTTCATCCAGAAGAAGCCATAGACATCGCCCTGCTGGAAGCGGGCCACATTGCGCTCCGGGTCATCAATGGAGCGAGTCTTGCCCGCCGCACCACTGACCACGAATTCGGTACGACCACACTCCGGTACCGCTTCAAGCACCTGCAGGTCATGATCGTGACCGGCAAAGAAAAAGTCGGTCTGATCACAGACCGCTTCTTCCATAAAGGCTTTCCACCGCTCGCCGGCCAGCACTGGCAGGATCTCACTGGGCACACCATCGTAGTTACCGGCATTACCGTGAGTGCCGTTGGACAGGTAGGGGTGGTGGGCCATGGCGATCTTGAAGACCGCATTGGAGCCGGCCAGCGTATTGACCACCCAGTTACGCTGATCAACGCCGTAGGTGTGGTAGGCATAGGCGATATCCGGATCGCCAAAGCCGCCGGCAATCGGATTGGAATCCAGTGCGACAAAATCCACCAGCGGGCGCGGGTTGGTGTGGGTGGTGCCGGCACTGTGCAGGAAGTAACGATCCGGCATGTTCCAGCGGTTGGACAGTTTGCCGTCAAAGTAGGTGTAATCCACCTGGAACTCGCCACGGGCATTACCGGCGCCATCACCGCCCACATAGGCCGTGTTGTCGTGGTTGCCAAGCACCATGTAGAAAGGCAGTTGCACCGGCTCGAAAGGCTTTTCGAATTTTTCCGCGAACTGGGGATCATCCACGCTGGTGACACCGGATTCATAGATATTGTCACCCAGACCGACGACAAGATCACAACCCGGGAACGCCATATCACCCACGAACTCATCTTTTTCCTCGCAGACGCTGGCGATGGCTTTACCTACCGCATACTGACCGGCGGAGCCACTGCCGGAATCGCCGATCACGATAAACCGCACGGCTGCCGGCGGGTTGCTGGCCACCGGATTGTCGCCCCCGTCATCATCGCTGTCTCCGTCACCCGGCTGGGACGGATTGTTTGGGGTTTCCGTATTCCCCCCCGAGCCATCGTTATTGGCGGGGTTGGAACCGGAAGATCCCCCGCCGCCGCAGGCAGTCAGCGTCAGTGCCGCCACCAGGGGCAGCAATTTCCAGGGAAAAGTCATGACATCACCTCATTGGAACTCGGTACAGGGGGGTGGAAAAACGCGGTGCGCAGCGCACGGGGACGCGAGGGCGGCAGGTCTTCGACAATGCGACTATCACCGCTTTTCACCGCCACCACCTTGGTTTTGCCGGTATCAATCTGGCCGCGCAGGTCGAAGGACTCGATGCTCTGCGCGTAATAGAACTCGCCCTGGGTTCGCTGGCGATCCACATCCACCAGAATGAAACCGCGGGATTTGGCTTCCACATAACGGATATGCGGGTTGACCACCGGAATCAGTGCGCCGGCCACTTCCGCGGCACCATCCGGGAAGCCCGGGCTGGTCACCGCCGGGGTGACCAGTTCTGCCGCCAGCGGCTTGTCGAAGAGATCCCCGAGCAGCGAGCCCGGATTGCGGTAGATTTCACTGGCCCAGGAGGTGTGAATATCCCCGGTGAGAATCACCACATTGTCGATACGGTTGTCATCGATATGGTTGAGAATTTTCAGCCGGTCTGCCGCATAGCCATCCCATTGATCCATATTGATGGCGGACAGATTGCCGCGCAGCTGGGCACTACGCTCATCCAGGGTTGGCAGCTCGGCAATATTGAGCTGGGCAAACATGACCTGCTGACCGATGAAGCGCCACTGGCTGGTGGAGGCGCTCAGGCTGTCGAGCAGAAAGTCCATCTGCTCGGTACTGATCAGATGGCGATCTTCACTGTTGCGGGCCGGGTCAGCGGGGATCGTCAGTTGCTCGTCACGGCCTTCCAACCGCGTATCGAGCATGGTGAGGTCCAGCAGATCACCGAACTGGAAGCGGCGATAGATCACACTGTTATTCCCCGGCTCGCGGGGACGAATGGGCAACCATTCAAAATAGGCCTGCTGGGCAATCTGCTTGCGGGTCTCCCAATCGCCTTCGGTGAGCGGCTGGTGATTCTCGGCGCCGTCGCGGTAACTGTCGTTGGTAGATTCGTGATCGTCCCAGACAGCAATCATGGGGAATTGCTGATGCACCGCTTGCAGATCCTGGTCGGTCTTGTATTGGGCATGGCGCTGGCGGTAATCGCTCAGGGACACCATTTCATGGGGCGGCTGGGGATCCCGCTCCGGGAAGTTGCCGTATTCACCGGCACCGTACTCGTAAATGTAATCCCCCAGGTGCAGAACAAAATCCAGATCCGCCTGATTGGCCACCGCCCGGTAGACGGAGAAGAAACCATTGGGGTAATTGGAACAGGACACCACCGCGAAACGGGCACGGTCCGCAAAGCGATCGGCGGCCGGGAAAGTCCGGGTACGCCCCACCGGGGAGATCTGCTTGCCCACCGAGAATTGATAGTAGTACCAGCGGTCCGCCTGCAGGCCGGTCGCATCCACCTTCACACAATAATCCGCTGCCGCTGAAGCGGTGACCCCATAGGAGGCAACGGTCTGCTGCATGGCCGGGTCACTGGCAACAGTGACGGTCACAGCCACATCCTCACCGTTGCCCAGGTCCGGGGTGACCCGGGTCCACAGAATCACCCGGTCAGCAAGCGGGTCTCCGGAGGCCACACCATGCAAAAAGGAGACGCCGGGCAAGGCATCAGGCTGATCCGGTACGTCCGGCTGATTGGGTGTGGGCGTATTGACCGGTGCCGGTGATGAGCTGCTGCCCCCGCCACAGCCCGCCAGTGCCAGGGTGCTGCCTGCTCCCAGCGCCTGCACCAGACGACGTCGTTTGCGATCCATGGAATTCCCCCTGATTGAAACGTCAGCGCTTCACGCGATAACGACTCAAGATTAGGCAGGAAATTGCATCGCAACAGTGGGCCTTGGGTAGTTGCACTGTAGTGCTATGTAGCCCCCTGTAACTGCCCAGTTAAAGGTGACAGGGGCATGACCGGGCATTGAAGCGCTGATGATTTTTGCGGCTTCAGAGGACCGCAAAGGCGCCGGGTAAGTGCTGACGCAGCGTAAGCAGGTTCTCTTCCTGCACCGCCATGGGACCAAAACAATTGGCCATGGTGCCGGCATAGCGCAATCCGTCTTTCTGGATCGCTTCAGCGGTAAGCAGGGCATGATTGATGCAGCCCAGCTTCATGCCCACCACCTGAATCACCGGCAGCTCCAGTTCGGCAGCAAGGCCGGACAGCATTTCCCGATCATTGAGCGGCACCCGCCAACCACCGGCACCTTCGATCAGGATCAGGTCCGCCTTGTGGGCACTCAGGGCACCACGTACATAGCCCGCCAGACGCGCCAGGGTAACCGCTTTGCCTTCCTGCTGGGCGGCGATATGTGGCGCTACTGGCGCTTTCAGTGCCACCGGATTAACCAGCTCATAGGGCAATGTCACCGAGCTGGCCGCCATCAGCTGCAGGGCGTCATCATTGCGCCAGCCCTCCGCCGTTTCCTCACAACCCGCCGCCACCGGCTTGAGCCCATAGCAGCTCAACCCGGCCTCACGGGCCCGCTCCAGGAGACGACAACTTACCCAGGTCTTGCCGACTTCGGTGTCGGTACCGGTGACGAAGAAGATGCCCTTGAGGGCAGGAAGGGGTGGCTTCTGATTTTCCATAGCTATCCTTGGATTGAACTTATCGCTTTGATCACCCTGCGGTCGATTCCGTGCTTCGCACGGTTCGTCCCTCAAGAGGAACGCCTACAAGCGGCCTCGTAGACACTTCTGACCCCCCGCGAACGTCCGGGCCTTTCTTAATCCAATCAGCGCAGCTCAAAGCTTTTCCGCTTCCAGAAACAACACATTCCACGTCAACGGCAAGCCCTGACCGGTTCTTTTGGTTTCATACTCGGCCACCATGGCTTGCCAGGCATGCTTGCCGGTCAGGCCGCTGGCGCCACTGACATGGTCGGCGCCGGTGGCCTTGAGGCGGCGGGCAATCTGTTTGACCGATTCGTAATATTCCACCATCACCTGTTGCTGAATTTGCACGTCAGCTAACCCGGCCCGCAGTGAGGCTTCTTGCCAGTCGCCCAACGTTGGCAAGGCATTCACATGGGGGCGATGATTCACCGCTTGCCAGCTCTGGCTCAATTCCCGCAGGGAGCCCGCCAACGGCACCGCCAGCAACAGTCGGCCGCCCGGTGCCAGCACCCGGTGCACTTCCGCCATCACCCGGGTCGGGTCACACCATTGCAAGGCAAAACAGGAAAAGACCAGCCCCTGGGACCCACTCTCCACGGGCAGCGATTCCGCATCGGCGCACAGAGGCCGGTATTGGTCGTTGAGTCGGCCCCGTTCAGCGGCCTCATTCAGCATATCGGAAGACAGATCCACCGCCTGCCACAATACGCCTGGCAGGGCCTGTTGCTGGGCGCGGGCAAACGGTGCGGTGGCGCAGCCCAGATCCAGTGCAGCCGGTATCGCCAGCTGCGCAGGCAAGCGCTGCACCAGGGAGCGCCCTACCGCCAGCTGCAACGCCGCATGGGCATCATAGCTGCGCGCGGCGCGACTGAAGTGCTGGCTGACCGCCGTCTTGAGAGGTCTGTCCACGGCAGCCTCAGTGGACCAGTTGATGGTCGCGATAGAAGTCATAGACCGCCCGGGTAAAGGTATCGGGAGCGGACAGGAAAGGCACATGGGCCACCTGTTCGATCAGTGCGGTGCGACCCTTCTGGATCAGGGGTTCCACCGCCGCCATGGCCGCCGCCGGTACGATATGGTCGTGCTCGCCAAACACCATCAGCACCGGCATGGGCAACGATGGCAGGGTACTGCGCAGATCCGTATCACGCAGGATATCGAGCCCGCCGCGCAACGCCCTGGGGGCAGGCAAACCACAAAAATAGAGAATTTCCTTCAAGCGCGCCGTGTCCTCACGCATGGCCACGCTTCCCTTGCAGTTGAGGGCCAGGAAGCGCACCAGGGTGCCTTCATTATCTTCATCGAACAGCTCGGCAAACTTGGCCAGGATGTCCGCCTTCATGGCCGGCTCCCAATCCGCTGCCGCGGTAAAGCGCGGAGAGGTGGCCACGGTGACCACGGACTGCACCCGCTGCGGCGCCTTCTCGGCCATGGCCAGTGCCACCAGCCCCCCCAGGGACCAGCCCAGCAGGTGAGCGTTTTTCGGCATGATGGCCAACACCTGGTCGGCGAGGAAGTCCAGGGTGTAATCATCATTGGGTAGCGGGCTTTGCCCCATGCCCGGCAGATCCACCACGGTGACCCGGAACCGCTCCAGCAATGCCGGCACAATGTCGTCAAAGACAATGGCATGCAGACCCCAACCATGGATCAGCACCACGTCCTGGGCATCCGCATCCGCGACGCCAGTGGCTTTGTAGGTGTTATGGAAAGGGACCAGCTTTGGCATTCGAGTTCCTTTGGTCAGACGTCTGACGTCGGAGGCCTGACGACAAAAACAAACAACATAATCCGGCTATCGTGGTTAGCGTCCGACGTCAGACGTCCGACATCCGACCTTTTCCAGCGCCGCCAGCAACGCATCCACGTCGCTTTCTTCATGGGCCGCCGACAGGGTGACCCGCAACCGGGCTTGCCCGTCCGGCACTGTGGGCGGGCGAATGGCGGTGATCAGAAAGCCCTGCTCGCGCAGTTGCTGGCTAAGGACCATGGCCTGCTGATCAGCGCCGATCAGCAAGGGCTGGATCGGGGTAGCCGAGTCCATCAGGGTGAAACCCAATTGCGCGGCTCCGGCCCGAAAACGCTGAATCAACACAACCAGTTTTTCGCGACGCCAATGCTCTTCACGGGCCTTGGACAGACTCACCAGGGTGGCTGACGCCACCGCTGCCGGCATGGCGGTGGTATAGATATAGGTCCGCGCGAATTGTATCAGGGTCTCGATCAATACATGGCTGCCAGCCACAAAGGCACCGGCGGTACCCAGCCCCTTGCCGAGCGTGCCCATCAGTACCGGCACCCGCTCATTGACGCCCTGTGCAACGACACTGCCACGCCCCTGGGCATCCAGTACGCCCAGACCATGGGCATCGTCCACCATCAACCAGGCATCATTGTCGTCGCAGGCAGCGGCATAGTCAGACAACGGCGCCACGTCGCCATCCATGCTGAACACACCGTCAGTGACCACCAGCTTGCGGCGCGCATCACTGCGCTGCAGCTGACCCCGCAGGGCGGATGCATCATTGTGGGCAAAACGGCGAAACCGGGCGCCACTGAGCAACCCGCCATCCAGCAGGGAGGCATGGTTCAGGCGATCATGAAAAACCGCATCGCCCTTGCCCAGCAAGGCGGTCATCACCCCCAGATTGGCCATGTAACCGTTGGAAAACAGCAACGCGCTTTCGCGACCGAGATGATCGGCCAGCGCCTCTTCCAGCTGTTGGTGGGGGCGCTGATGACCGCAGACCAGGTGGGAGGCACCACTGCCCACACCCCAGTCTGCCACGGCCCCCTGAAAGGCGTTGATCACCGCCGGATCATTGGCCAGCCCCAGGTAGTCGTTGCTGCAAAAATTCAGATAGCGGCGTCCCTCGACCACCGCATAACGGCCACAGGGGCCGTCCTGAATCACGGGTTGGCGGTAACGGTGCTGCTCACGGCGGGCCGCCAGGTCGGCAGCCAGATCGAAAGCCATGGCTCAATGTTCGGTGGCAGCGGGACGGCCGGTGTCCTTGTCCAGCACATGTTTGGCCGGTCGTTTGCCGCCCTCGCTCTGCGCCATGGCGTTATAGAACAGCCCGGCGTCTTCTGCCTGTTGCTCGGCCACCTGGGCCTTGATCACCTCTTCGTGGGCCTCGTCGGAGGCTTCATGGCGGAGGTCCAGAGGGTGAATGCCCAGCCTGTTGAACAGCTGCTTGTCGTGGCTGGCTTCCGGGTTGTCCGTGGTCAACAACCGCTCGCCGTAGAAGATGGAATTGGCACCGGCCAGGAAACACAGGGCCTGGGCCTCATCATTCATCTCCTGGCGACCGGCGGACAGGCGCACATAGGATTCCGGCATCAGAATACGGGCCACCGCCACGGTGCGGACAAACTCGAACGGGTCCAGATCATCCACATCCGCCAGCGGTGTCCCTTCGATCTTCACCAGCATATTGATGGGCACGGATTCCGGATGGTGCGGCAGATTCGCAAGCTGCTGCAGCAGACCGACCCGGTCATCACGCTGCTCGCCCATGCCAACGATACCGCCACAGCACACTTTCATGCCCGCATCGCGCACGTTGGCCAGGGTTGAGAGACGGTCGTTATAGGTGCGGGTTGTAATGACCTGGCCATAGTATTCCGGCGAGGTGTCCAGGTTGTGGTTGTAGTAATCGAGGCCGGCATCCGCCAACGCTTCCGCCTGTCCCGGATCCAGCATGCCCAGGGTCATGCAGGTTTCCAGCCCCAGGGATTTCACCTGACGCACCATATCCAGCACGTAAGGCATGTCCTTGTCGCGGGGGCTACGCCAGGCGGCGCCCATACAGAAACGCGAGGCGCCCTTGTCACGGGCGGCCCGGGCTTCTTCCACTACCCGCGCCACTTCCAGCAGCTTTTCCTTTTCCAGCTCGGTGTTGTAGTGGCCGGACTGGGAGCAGTATTTGCAGTCCTCCGGGCAGGCCCCGGTCTTGATCGACAGCAGCGTACTCACCTGCACCGCATTGGGATCGAAATGGGCCCGATGCACGCTGGCTGCCTGAAACAGCAAATCGTTGAATGGCAGGGCAAACAGGGCGTCGATCTCACTGCGTTTCCAGTCATGGCGTACAGCAACGTCAGTAGCTGACGATTGGGCGGGGCTGGCGGTTGCGGGCATGCTTCTTCTCCATTCGGGAATCCAAGCAGGCTAGGGAGCAACATGGCATCTGTCAACTTGATAGAGGTAACAAAAGTTTACTGCAGTATGATTTTTAACCAATCATGCCAGTGCCTGCTCTGCGGGCAGACACAGCGCTCCCCGGTTTGTCCGCTGTGCCTGGCAATGCTGGCCCGTCTGGATGGCCCGCTGTGCCGATGCGGCCTGCCCCACCCCGCCGGTGATCCCGGCAACCCCCTCCCTGCTCCGCTATGCGGGCGCTGCCTGAAGCGCCCGCCATCCTTTACCGTCAGTCAGGCCCCGCTGCATTACCGTTTCCCGCTGGATCACTTGATTCGTCGCTACAAGTACCGCGGTGACCTGGTCGCCGAAAGGGGCATCGAAAAATTACTGGAGGACACACCCTGCCCCTGGCCAGAGATGGATGCCCTGTGCCCCCTCCCCGCGCATTGGTACCGTCGCTGGTGGCGGGGGTTTGACCAGAGCCAGCGACTGACCGACCGCCTGGCGACGCTGTGGAAAATACCCTGCTTACCGGCATTGCAACGTCGCCAATCGACCCCCATGCAGCAGGGCCTCAGTCGTAGCCAGCGGCAACGCAATCTTCGCGGCGCCTTCGCCTGTACACGACCGGTCAGTGGTCTGAGGCTGATACTGGTGGATGACGTCATGACCACCGGCAGCAGCGCCCGCGCCGCCAGCGATTGCCTGCTGCGCCAGGGTGCCGCGGAAGTACGGGTGTGGACCCTGGCGCGGACACCGGAGCGTTAAATGCGCAATTGCGCTCACTGCGCAAACGCCGCCTTATGCGCTGTATTTCACCTGCCTGTTAGGCATAATGATGCCCAGCAGTTGCAGCATCGCCCCCTTGAGGAAAAAGGGGCACAACTTTGAAGGTGTCTGTCCACCCATCGAAACGCTCACCTTCAAGAACGGCCATAACGAGTACGCCAGGGGCTTTTCAACAGCCTGCCGGTTCACGGAGGGATACCCATGAGAACAATAATAAGCGCGATAACCCTGTTTTTTCTGTCCACTACCTTTGCCAGCCATGCTTATGCGGAAGACCGCTATAGCGGTGTTACCCTGATCCGTGGCACCGTTGTCTCGGTGGGCCGTGTCGACCCCACCGAAAATGTGGACACCGGTTTCTTTGTGGACGCCAACTACACCAGCGTGGCCATCAATGCAGGCATTGGCACTAAAAAATTCGGCGACTCCCCGCTACGCTCTGACCAGCGGGAAGACGATCTGTCTGCAGCGGATGGGGAACGGGTCAACAATGCCTACGCCGGTATCGGTTTCGGTCGCATCGTGCAGATTCAATACGGCTACGGTAACCACGGCGATCTGCTGCGCTTCCGTTCCGATTTCAATTACCGCTCGGTGGTGGATTTCTTTACTGGCAAGCGCACCCCCAAGGACCGTATGACCTTGGGCGACCGCATCACCTTTACCATTGCGGTCGAGCAATATCAGGACAGTGACGAGGAAATTTTCGACAACGCAACCTGGGGCGTGGGCTTACTGTTCTGACACGTCTCCCGGGAAAGGATCATTCATGGAAGTCCATATTGCCCAAGGACATAACCCGCCCCACAACATCCACGGCATCACTGTGGTGATCGACGTGATCAGGGCGTTCACCACCAGCCATCACGCCTTCCGCCGGGGACTGCGCTGTATCTGGCCGGTGGCCAATGCGGAGCAGGCCTTTGCCCTGCGTGACGAGCACCTGCCCGACGCCCTGTTGGCGGGTGAAGTGGACGCGCTGCCAATCAAGGGCTTCGATTTTGGCAACTCCCCCTGGGAAATCGACCAGGCGGACCTGCAGGATCGCGAGCTGATCCTGCGCACCACCAATGGTGTAGTGGCCACCCTGAAGGCCCAGGACAGCAAGGAAGTCCTGGTGGCCGGCCTGGTCAATGCGGAAGCCACCGTCAACTATCTGCGGCAACAGAACCCGCCCACCGTGGTACTGGTTGCCTCGCACCCCACGGGAGATGAAGACGTGGCCTGTGCGGAGTACATGCGCCACCTGCTGGGCGGCGAGGGCGTGAGCTACGCCAACGCCCGCGAGCGGACCCTGAACGCCCGGGCCGCAAAAAAATTCTATGACGGCACGCACCCGCGCCTGCGTCCCGAGGATATCGAAGCCGCCGCCAGCAGCGATGGGCCCGGCGCCCTGATCATGCGGGTCCGCTTTGATCCGATTCCCTGCATCACCGCCCACCCGGCACCACAGGACTGACCCCGGACGTCAAGGTTTCCGTTCTTTTTGATCAATGCGGCACCCATCACGGCCCTGCTACTGTTGAAACCAATTCAACAGACAAGGCAGCCCCATGATCCAGTGGTCCGAACAACAACAGATGATCCAGAAAATGGTGCGCGATTTCGTGGAAAAAGAAATTGTGCCGCAACTGGATGACATCGAATACAACGGTGTTCCGCCTTACGACATCCTCCGCAAACTGATCAAGACCTTCGGCATGGATGTCATGGCCAAGCAGTCTTTCGAGAAACAGCTGGCCCGTGAGAAAGCCATTGCCGCTGGGGAAACCGTCGAGGAAAAGAAAAAAGACGGCCCTTCTGCCATGGCCGGCGAAGAGGCAGCCATGCGCATGATCCCCATTATTGAAATCTGCAAACATGCCCAGGGGCTTGTCACGGCCATGGGGGTGTCCATGGGGCTTGGCGGTGGCGCCATCATGAGCAAGGGCACCATCGAGCAGAAAGAGCGCTGGGCCTTGCCCCTGCTCACCCTGGAAAAGGTGGGCGCCTGGGCAATTTCCGAGCCGAATGCCGGCTCCGACGCCTTCGGACAGATGAAGACGCTGGCCAGACGCGACGGCAATGGCGGCTATATCATCAACGGCAGCAAGACCTGGATCACCAACGGTCCCTATGCGGATACCATCATCCTGATTTGCAAGCTGGATGAAGAGGGCGTGCCCGCCGACCAGCGCAAGATTGTCTCTTTCATCCTCGACAGCGGCATGGAAGGCCTTGAGCAGTCCAAGCCCTTCAAGAAGATGGGAATCGGCTCCTCGCCCACCGGTGAACTGTTCCTGTCCGATGTGAAGGTGGGCGCCGACCGGCTGCTGGGCGGCAGCGAGGACGGTTACGGCCGCAGCGGCGCCAAGGGCACCTTCATGCAGGAACGCGCCGGCGTGGCCGCCATGGCACTGGGTATGGTGGAACGGGCGCTGCAACTAAGCACCCAGTACGCCCATGACCGGGTCCAGTTCGGCAAGTCCATCGGCCAGAACCAGTTGATTCAGCTCAAGCTGGCCAAAATGGAAGTGGCCCGCACCAACCTGCAGAACATGGTATTCCGCTATATCGAAATGACTGCTGCGGGCCAGCAGATGACCCTGGCAGAAGCCTCGGCCATGAAACTCTATGCCGCCCAGGCAGCCATGGAGGTAGCCACCGAAGCGGTGCAAATTCACGGCGGCTACGGCTACATGCGTGAGTCACGGGTGGAACAGCTGATGCGTGATGCCAAAATCCTGCAGATCTACGCGGGGACCGACGAAATGCAGATCATCGCCATTGCCCGGGATCTGCTGGGTCGCCTGTAAGCCTTTGACCACAAATGATGTAAGCATTCTGCTTGGCGCAATATCAGCATATTGACCTTTGCGCCCGGCAGAATGGTTTTTGTGGTCTTCATCACGCTCTGGATTACGGCATAAACTCAACCATTATTCGTAGTAAAGGCTGAGAAATCAGCCTGGGTGGTTGAGATGTTAGTACGCTATAGGGCTGATCGTGCCGCAGTAGCCCTGGTGTTGGCGGTGTTTGCCATTCAACTGGGCCTTTTCTTTTACAGCGAGGGCCTGACGACCTGGCTGGCCATGCTGGCACTGCTGCCCATTCAGGTGTCCTGTGGCGCCATCTGCCACAATCATCACCATGTGAATGTGTTTGTGAAAAAGCCACTGAACCGGCTTTTCGAATGCATTCTCTACCTGCAGACCGGCACCAGCCCCCTGAGCTGGACCCTGCATCACAATATCGGCCACCACAAGCACTACCTGGACCCGGAACAGGACCCCTCGTCCTGGCAGCAGGCGGATGGCTCGCTGATGCCCCGCTGGCGCTATGTACTGGTCAACACCCTGAAGGTCTACCCGGAAATTCATCGGATCGGACAAAAGCACCCTCAGTTATACCGGCGCTTTCTCCGTTTGTTGGTACTTGCAAACCTGCCCCTGCTTCTGGCGCTGCTGTACGACCCGCGGAACGCCGTCATTCTTTTCGTCCTGCCCATGGCGGCCATGTTGTTCATGCTGCTGGACAATACCTACGGCCAGCACGCCGGCACCGGTTTTGACGACCACTACCACGCATCACGGAATGTGGAACTGAAGCGCTACAACCTGCCATCCTGGAATCTGGGCTACCACACCGCGCATCATATGCTGCCCGGCATCCACTGGAGTCAGTTGCCACAACTCCATGACAAGATCCGCCACCGCATCCCCGACCACCTGATCACCGACAACGTCCTGCTGCAGTGGGAACCCGCCCGCCAGCAGCGCGAGGGGATTCCCTCATGATCCGCGTATTGCTGGTTTTCCTGATCATGGGCTGCGCGGCAGTCGCCCGGGCCCAGGATTGTTATTACTACTGGGTCCACCAGTGCATTGAGGTGGTTGACGCCAGCCAGCGACAGCTGCAGCAATATGTACTGATTTCACCGGCAGTGAACTACCTGCAAGCTGACGAGGGTCAGCAATGCAGCGAGGCCGTGACGCTTCGCCAGAGCCCCATTGCCACCGAATTGCTTGCCCGCTTCAACCAGGCGGCCAGCAAGATCAGCGCCTGCCAGACCCCCATCACGGAATTGCCAGCCAGAATCTACGACAAGCCTCACCAGGCCACCTGGCACTATAACCGCAGCCGCAAGAGCAACCCCCGGAAAACCGTGATCCCGTTGGCGGACTTGCCGGTGCTCTGACAATAAGCCCTGAAGATCACTGCCAATCGCTGCACATCCGGCTGGTTGTGCTATGATCGACCTGCTTTTTTCATCCGGGGCGAATAATGAAAACAATCAAAACTGCCGCGTTACTGATCTGCACCCTACTGCTCGCCAGCTGCCAGAATCTGCAGGGCGAACGACAAGGGGATTACTACTTCTCTCCCGCCGGCGCCTATATTCTGGATATGAGCATCAACACCTTCCGGGGTGAAGTGGTGCTCGACGAACGATGTGACCGTCAGGGTGGTTCCACCACCTTCTGGGACGGGAGCGGGCGACTGTTTCGCGTTGATTACCTGAGCGCCGAAGACCATCCGATGATCCAGGCACCACGGTTTGCCTCCGATCTGACCCTGCTCAACCTGACCCTGAACAGCTACCTGCGTGAAGTGGTGGCCAAGGCCCCCATGATTACCAGTGCGGAAGCCTCCTACCGGGAATTCCTGGAAGACGCCGATCCCCGCGCCCTGTTCGCCATTATCGGCATCAATGTGGATGCCGCCCAGGTCAAAGACAGCGAAGTGGAGAACGGGACTTACTACTACGGCTTCATGCTGTTCAAGCGCGGGGATCGTATCTATGTGTTGCAGCATCGCCAACCGGTACTGATGCCCGAGAAAATGAAGGCGGTACTGTTGAATCTGGCTGACGGCATGGAAATTCCCGGTCGCGTGCGCGATGACACGGACATGGAAAAGCTGCGTCGACTGCTGAAGAAAATGGCTCCCGGCGGCACCAGCGGCGATCCGATCCGATTGTGCGAACCCGCCTGATATTGGTTGCTTCGTAAGCGCCTGACGTTGCAACAAGCGCCCGACAAGGTGTTTACTAAACCTGTGTAGCCCGCGTTTCAGAATGATGCGACGCGGGGCTGCCGGCGCATACAAGAAACAGCGCCCAGACCCTCTTTACGGGTCTGTCGCTGTTCAAATTCATCCTCAAAACGATTCGTGCTGTTATGACTTCATTGACACAACAGAGCTGCGACGCATGCCGAGCCGATGCTCCCCGGGTAACCGATCAGGAACGCCAGGAGCTACACGGCCAGATCCCAGACTGGATTCTGGTGGAAGAAGACGGCATTGAAAAACTGCAACGGGTGTTCCCGTTCGGCGATTTTGCCGAGGCACTGACTTTTACCAATCGCGTGGCCGAACTGGCTGAAGATGAGGGCCATCACCCCGCCATCCTCACCGAGTACGGCAAGGTCACCGTCACCTGGTGGACCCACAAGATTGGCGGCCTCCACCGCAATGATTTTATCTGTGCTGCCAAAACCGACGCGCTGCTCAACGACTAACTGAGAAGCGCGTTTCGAGGTACGAGTTTCGAAGAGAGAAACCGGTTTTGCCTTTCGCTCCTCGTACCTCGTGGCTCGCCCACCGTATTTCGCTGCCCTGACCATTTCCTCCACCGCCATGATCAAAACGGCTTGCGGCAACCGCCGTTGCCTTTGCTAGCATTCTTCTCAACTGAAGGAGAAACAGCATGGCCCTTTCTGAAGAACAGAAAACCCTGATCAAAGCCGCCAGTGACAAGACCTTTCCGTTTGTGGAGCGCTGCGGGGTAAAAACCCTGGATGTGGAACGGGGCTACTGCAAAATGATGATGCCCCTTGAACCCAATCTTAATCATGTGGGCATCATGTATGCGGGCGCCCTCTACACCATCGCCGAATTGCCCGGCGGAGTGATCTACCTGACGTCCTTCGACACCAAACGCTTCTACCCCATCGTCAAGGACATGGCGATCCGCTTTCGTCGCCCGGCCACCACGGATATCACCGTGGAGATCACCCTGAGTGAAGAGGAAATTGCACGCATCGAAAGCACCACGGAAGAGGTGGGCAAGTGCGATTTCGAGTGGGACGTGGAATTGAAAGACGCCAATGGCGAGGTGGTTGCCATCTCACATAACGTGTATCAGATGCGCAAGATTGGCGCGTGACCCGATTTCCGGCGCGCCCCTGAGATCCCGGAGATACAACGCGCGCCCCCTGGGTGTCGGGACACGAGTTGAAAGAAGCGCAACGCAAGCTTGGCCTTGTCTTTCGAAACTTGCCTCCCGGAAGCCGGGGGTTCGCTTTGCAGCTCGTCGCTTACCGCCTTGTTATTTCCTGCTGAATTCCTGCACAGCGTCAATAAAGACGCCGGCATGGGACGGATCCACCTGCGGGGTAATACCGTGCCCCAGATTGAAAATATGGCCCGGGTGGTCACCAAAATCCTCAAGAATTCGCTTCACTTCCGCACGGATCGCATCCGGGGAAGCGTATAGCACCGCCGGGTCCATATTGCCCTGCAAGGCCACCTTGTGGCCGACACGACGGCGGGCTTCACCGATGTTGATGGTCCAGTCCAGTCCCAGGGCATCACAGCCGCTCGCTGCCATGGATTCCAGCCACAGGCCGCCGTTCTTGGTAAACAGGATCACCGGCACCTTGCGGCCTTCGTGATCGCGGATCAGGCCGTCAACGATCTGCTGCATGTATTTCAGGGAAAACTGCTGGTAGGCCTCCGCGGACAGGGCGCCGCCCCAGGTGTCAAAGATCTGTACTGCCTGCGCACCATGACGAATCTGGGCGTTGAGATAGGAGGTCACCGACTGTGCCAGCTTGTCCAGCAGGGCGTGAGCCAACTCTGGCTGGCTGTAGACCATACCCTTGAGATGGCGAAAGTCCTTGCTGGAGCCACCCTCGACCATATAGGTGGCCAGGGTCCAGGGGCTGCCGGAAAAGCCGATCAGGGGAACCCGGCCATTGAGCGCGCCACGAATGGTACTCACCGCCTTCATCACATAACCCAGGTCGCTTTCCGCATCCGGGATTGGCAACGCCGCCACGTCTTCCTCTGTACGCACGACCTTGCGGAATTTCGGCCCTTCGCCGGTCTCGAAATACAGCCCCAAGCCCATGGCATCGGGGATAGTCAGGATATCCGAGAACAGAATCGCGGCATCCAGCGGGTACCGCTCCAGTGGCTGCAGGGTGACCTCGCAGGCCAGATCCGCGTTCTGGCACAGATCCATGAACGAGCCGGCATGCTCGCGACTGGCCCGGTATTCCGGCAAATAACGCCCGGCCTGGCGCATCATCCACACCGGTGTCTGATCAACGGGTTCACGGTTCAGAGCACGCAGAAAACGGTCGTTTTGGAGGGGTGCGAAAGTCATTATTGATCCTATCGGTCTGACATCGGACGCCTGACGCCGGTCGCCCTGAAACACATTACAGAACCCCGCACTTTACCCTATTCCGGGCTCTGTGCGCATAACAAAAAGGCCCGCAATGCGGGCCTTTTGCATCCGGCGTCAGACATCAGATGCCTGACCGGATTCATACATCCAGATAATCAAGAATACCCTTGGCCGCTTCGCGCCCTTCCCAGATGGCGGTCACCACCAGGTCGGAGCCGCGCACCATGTCGCCGCCGGCAAAGATCTTCTCATTGCTGGTCTGGAACGGGAATTCCTGCTCTTCCGCCGCCTGCACACGACCGGAATCGTCCGTAGCCACATTCTTGGGCTCGAACCAGTCCGCCGGACTGGGACGGAAACCGAAGGCCACGATCACCGCATCCGCCGGCAGAATTTCCTCACTGCCCGGAATTGGCTCGGGACGACGACGACCGTTGTTGTCCGGCTCGCCCAGCTTGGTTTCCACGACTTTCACGCCGGTGACCTTGCCGTCTTCTCCCACCACTTCGATGGGCTGACGGTTGAACAGGAACTGCACGCCTTCTTCCTTGGCGTTGGCCACTTCCTTACGGGACCCGGGCATGTTCTCTTCGTCGCGGCGGTAGGCGCAGACCACGCTGTCCGCCTGCTGGCGAATGGAGGTGCGGTTACAGTCCATGGCGGTGTCACCACCCCCCAGCACCACAACACGCTTGCCTTTCATGTCGATGAAGTCGGCCGGATCTTTCTCGAAGCCCAGGTTGCGGTTGGCATTGGCCACCAGGAACGGCAACGCCTCATGCACACCCTCCAGGTCTTCACCGGGGAAACCGCCCTTCATGTAGGTATAGGTACCCATACCCATGAAGACCGCATCGTAGTCAGCCAGCAGTTCATCAATGGTGATGTCCTTGCCCACTTCCACGCCCAGGCGGAATTCCACGCCCATGCCTTCAAACACCTCACGGCGCTTGGCCATGACCGGTTTTTCCAGCTTGAACTCGGGAATGCCGAAGGTCAGCAGACCGCCGATTTCCTCATAACGATCGAAGACCACCGGCTTGACGCCGCTGCGTACCAGCACGTCAGCACAGCCAATACCCGCGGGGCCGGCACCGATCACGGCGACTTTCTTGTCGGTCCACACCACCTTGGACATGTCCGGACGCCAGCCCATGGCCAGGGCGGTGTCGGTGATGTACTTCTCGGTGGCACCGATGGTGACCGCACCGAAACCGTCATTCAGGGTACAGGCCCCTTCACAGAGACGGTCCTGCGGGCAGACACGACCACAGACTTCCGGCAGGGAGTTGGTCTGGTGACTCAGCTCCACCGCTTCCATCAGGTTGCCTTCACTGATCAGCTTCAACCAGTTGGGAATGTAGTTGTGGACCGGGCACTTCCACTCACAGTACGGGTTGCCACAGTGCAGGCAACGATGTGCCTGGTGCTCCACTTCCCGGGTTTCGAACGGGTAGTAGATTTCCTCGTACTTGTGCTTGCGGTCTTCAATGTCCTTTTTCTTCGGATCGTGCCGGGGCACGTCGAGAAACTGGAAGTTGTTGCTCAAACGTTCAGCCATGGTCTCCCCCGTTATGCCGGATTGGCACGCGTGCTCTTGAGCAGGTTTTCCAGGCTTGCGGCCTTGGGCTTAACCAGCCAGAACTTGCGGCTCATGGCATCAAAGTTATCCAGAATGTACTGGCCCCATTCGCTGCCGGTCTCTTGCACGTAATCGGAGATCACGCCCCGCAGGTGACTGCGGTGAGATTCGGTGGCTTCGGAGCTGATGCGATGCAGTTCGATCAGTTCCGGGTTGATGCGGTCGAAGAAGTCGTTGTCCTCGTCCAGTACAAAGGCGAAACCACCGGTCATGCCGGCACCGAAGTTATGTCCGGTGCGACCCAGCACGGTGATGGAACCGCCGGTCATGTACTCACAGCAGTGATCGCCGGCGCCTTCCACTACGGCGTGGGCGCCGGAGTTACGCACCCCGAAACGCTCACCGGCCGTCCCGGCCGCCAGCAACTTGCCGCCAGTCGCCCCGTACAGACAGGTGTTACCGATGATGGCGGTTTCCTGGCTCTTGAACGGGCTGCCATTGGGCGGACGAATCACCAGCTTGCCGCCAGCCATGCCCTTGCCCACGTAATCGTTGGCATCACCTTCGATGTACATATGCAGGCCGCCGGCGTTGAACACACCGAAACTCTGACCCGCGGTACCGGTGAAACGCACCTTGATCGGCGCCGTTTCCATATCCAGGTTACCGTGACGCTTGGCAATCTCGCCGGACACCCGGGCCCCCACGGAGCGATCACAGTTGGTGATCTCGTAGTGGAAGGAACCGCCGGATTTGCTGTCGATGGCGGTCAACATGTCTTCCACCATCTTCTGGTTCAGCAACGCCTTGTCGAACGGCTCGTTACGGCTGACCTGACAGTGGGTGGGCTTGTCCGCCGGCACCAGGTCGTTGCGCAGGATCGGGGTCAGATCCAGCTTGCCCTGACGCACGGTCTCGCCTTCCAGCACTTTCAGCAGGTCGGTACGACCGATCAGCTCGGGAATGCTTTTCACGCCCAGCAACGCCAGCAGCTCACGGACTTCCTTGGCCACAAAGGTGAAGTAGTTGATCAGCAGCTCAGGAGCACCAATGAAGTGCTCCTTGCGCAGATCGTCACGCTGGGTCGCTACGCCGGTGGCGCAGTTGTTCAGGTGACAGATACGCAGGTACTTACAACCCAGCACCACCATGGGCACGGTGCCGAAACCGAAGGACTCTGCACCCAGGATGGCCGCCTTGATCACGTCCAGACCGGTCTTCAGACCACCATCGGTCTGCAACCGGATCTTGTCGCGCAGGTCGTTGCCACGCAGGGCCTGATGGGCTTCCGCCAGACCCAGCTCCCAGGGAGAACCCGCATAGCGGATGGAAGTCAGCGGGCTGGCCGCGGTACCGCCATCGTAGCCGGAAATCGTGATCAGGTCCGCGTAGGCCTTGGCCACACCAGAGGCCACGGTCCCCACGCCAGGCTCGGACACCAGCTTCACGGACACCTGGGCATCCGGGTTGACCTGCTTGAGGTCGAAGATCAGCTGGGCCAGATCCTCAATGGAATAGATATCGTGGTGCGGCGGCGGCGAGATCAGGGTCACGCCGGGCACGGAGTGACGCAGACGCGCGATCAGCGCATTCACCTTGCCGCCGGGCAGCTGGCCGCCCTCGCCGGGCTTGGCGCCCTGGGCCACCTTGATCTGCAGCACTTCGGCATTGACCAGGTAATGCGGGGTCACGCCGAAACGACCAGAGGCGATCTGCTTGATCTTGGATACACGCTCGGTGCCGTAACGGGCCGGGTCTTCGCCGCCCTCACCGGAGTTTGAACGACCGCCCAGACGATTCATGGCGGTGGCGATGGCCTCGTGGGCCTCCGGGCTCAGGGCGCCGAGGGACATACCCGCGGAATCGAAGCGCAGCAGGATGTTCTCCAGCGGCTCCACCTCTTCCACGTCGATGGCGTCCACATCATCACGCAGAGCAAAGAGATCCCGCAAGGTGGCCACCGGGCGCTTGTTCACCAGCTCGGCGTATTCCTTGTAGGCATCGTAGTCACCGTCCTGGGTGGCCCGGTGCAGAGCGTAGATCACGTCCGGATTGAAGGCGTGATATTCCTTGCCGTGGATGTACTTGAGAATACCGCCGGCATCAATGGGCTTGCGCTGTTTCCAGGCGTCCTTGGCCAGGCTCTGCTGGTCCGCCTCGAAATCCTCGAAGCTGGCACCCTGGATACGGCTGGGCACACCCCGGAAGCACAGATCCACCACATCACTGGCGATACCCACGGCTTCAAACAGCTGGGCACCCCGGTAGGAGGTGATGGTGGAAATCCCCATCTTGGAGAGGATCTTCATCAGGCCCTTGTTGATGCCTTTGCGGAAATTCTTCTGCAGTTCCACCGCATCACCGAGCAGCTCGCCGGAACGCACCATGTCGGAGATCACGTCGTAGGCCAGATACGGGTAGACGGCGGTGGCACCGAAACCAAACAGCACCGCGAAGTGATGGGAATCACGGGCGGTGGCGGTTTCCACGATGATATTGGCGTCGGAGCGCAGCCCTTTTTCGGTCAGGGAATGGTGCACCGCGCCGGTAGCCATCAAGGCGTGGATGGTCAGCTTGTCCTGGACAATACCGTGATCGGTAAGCACCAGGATCACCTTGCCATCGCGGACCGCCTGGGCAGCCTGTTCGCAAAGGTTTTCCACCGCCTTGCGCAGACCAATCTGCGGATCGTAATGCAGGCTCAGCTTGGCCACATCGTATCCGGGACGATCGATCTTCATCAGGTTGGTGAACTTGGAATGGGACAGCACCGGCGTGGACAAAATCGCCCGGTCGGCATGGTCCGCCGTTTCCTCGAACACGTTCCGTTCGGCACCCACACAGGTTTCCAGGCTCATCACGATCGCTTCGCGCAGCGGATCGATGGGCGGGTTGGTCACCTGGGCAAACTGCTGCCGGAAGTAGTCATACAGGGAACGCTCACGGCGTGACAGCACCGCCATGGGCGTGTCATCGCCCATGGAACCGGTGGCTTCCTGGCCGGACTCGGCCAGAGGGCGCAGCACCTGATCGCGCTCTTCGAAGCTGATCTGGAAGAATTTCTGATAGCTCAGCAGGTCCTGCTGATCCACCTCGTCGGTACGCTCCACTTCGTGGTCGTAGTCCGCTTCGATGCGCAGGGCATTGCCTTTCAGCCAGTCCCGGTAGGGGTGACGCACCTTGAGACGGTTGTCGATGTCCTTGGTGTGCAGTACCTCGCCGGTTTCGGTATCCACGGCCAGGATCTGGCCCGGTCCGACCCGGCCCTTGGCCACCACGTCTTCCGGCTTGTAGCCGTAAACGCCGATTTCCGAAGCCAGGGTAATAAAACCGTTCTTGGTCACTACCCAGCGAGCCGGGCGCAAACCATTACGATCAAGCATACAGACCGCATAACGGCCATCGGTCATCACCAGGCCGGCAGGACCGTCCCAGGGCTCCATGTGCATGGAGTTATATTCGTAGAAGGCACGCAGATCCGAATCCATGGTTTCCACGTTCTGCCAGGCCGGCGGGATCATCATGCGCACGGCGCGGAACAGATCCATACCCCCAGCCAGCAACACTTCCAGCATGTTGTCCATGCTGGAGGAGTCGGAACCGGTACGGTTGACCAGCGGGCTGAGCTCTTCCAGGCCGGGCAGCAGTTCGTTTTCGAACTTGTTTTCCCGGGCCAGCGCCCAGTTACGGTTACCCTGCACGGTGTTGATCTCACCGTTGTGGGCCAGGTAACGGAACGGCTGGGCCAGCGGCCACTGCGGCAGGGTGTTGGTGGAAAAGCGCTGATGGAACACCACAATGGCGGTTTCCATGGCGCTGTCACCCAGGTCCGGGAAGAACGCCGGCAGATCCACCGGCATCATCAGACCCTTATAGGAGATCACCGAGGCCGACAGGGAGCAGACGTAGAAGTAACCATCGTTCTCGATGGCCTTTTCCGCGTGGCGGCGGGCAAAGAACAGGCGGCGGTTGAGCTCCTGCTCGGTGTTGCCGTCGGCCGCCACCAGCACCTGCCAGAAGCCGGGCAGGGAAGCACGGGCCAGGTCACCGAGACAGGCGTCGTCAGTGGGCACTTCCCGCCAGCCCAGCACCTGCACATCCTGGGCTTCCAGCGCGGCATTGATAGCCGCTTTCTGGGCGTCAGCCTGGGCCGCGTCCGGGTGGGTGAATACCATCCCCACGCCGTAGTTTTCCGGCAAGGTAATGGACTGGGCCTCCGCAACCTTGCGGAAGAAAGAATCGGGTTTCTTGAGCAACAGACCGCAGCCATCACCGGTTTTTCCGTCGGCATTAATGCCGCCCCGGTGAGTCATACATGTCAGTGCTTCGATGGCCGTTTGCAAAAGCTCGTGGCTGGCGTTGCCCTCCATATGGGCAATCAGACCAAAACCACAGTTGTCCCGGAATTCTCCGGGCTCAGTGAGCCCCCGCACCAGCGTTGAGTTCTGCTGCATCAAAACCTTTCCTCTTGAAATTCAGAGACTTACAGAAGGCGAATGGCGTCAGGATAGTGGTGACGGCAAAAAAGGGATATGCATTCTACACATTGCGCCCTTGGGCGACAAATTGAACAGTCACCCAAGGGCCATTTTTGTTTTCAGAGCTCGCTGCGAATGTCGGCCATCTTGCGGGGAAAAGGCCCCGCTGAGCGCAACTTTGCAGGCAACGTCGACTTTGCATCCAGGGCAGCCTGACGGCTGGAATAGTCCCCTGAGAGCACCAGATAGACGGATTTCCCGTTCCGCTCAGCCCGATAATAGGCCCCTTTGCGCTCCAGCTGATCCAGCACCCCACGGGCGCTGGCCTCCTGACTGGTGACCGTAATCTGCAGAAACCAGCGGCTGTCGTCCAAGGTCGCCAGCCAGTCTTCCCGCTGATAGCCCAGCTCCGCATCCAGCCCACTGAGGGCCGGCTCACTGGCAGGCACCGTATCCGGCTGATCAGGCTCTTGCGCAGACACCGGCTGCGTTTCTGGCCCCTCCGCAGGCTCAGATTCCTGAGCTGCCGGCTCCTGTGTCATTGCCACCTCAGGCTCCTCACGAGCAGGGGCGGATTGCATGACCGGGTCCGTCACCGGCGTCAGGGACACATTGGCCGCTTCCTCATTGGCTTCCGGCTCGGACTCTGGTGACTGACGTTCCGGCAGGTCCTCCAATCTCGCCACCGGCTCCATGGAGGAGGCCAACGGACGTGTGGGCGCATCGTCTGCGCCACTGGCATCAGCATCTGCCGTGGCGGGCTGCTCGGGCACCGGCAAGGCAAGCTCACGAGATTGCCCTTGGCCCTCGCCGTCATCATTGCCACCTGAGAAAACCGACCAGACGATCGCCACCACAACGAGCAGGCCAACAGCCGCTGCCACATGACGCCATGGCGGCGTCACCGCGGCGCGACGATCCTGCCCCTCTTCCGGACTGTCCCGGTCATCAAACTCCGTATCGTCTTCATCCTCGACGTCCACTGCCGATGAGGAAAAGGACAGCTCTTCCTGGGAATCGTCATCCGCCGGGCGGGACGCGAAGGCAGCAGCAGGCTCGACACCGGCTTCTTCTTCACGAGAGGCGGACATCATCATTGGCGCCCCCGCATCCTGGCTGCGCAGCAGCTCCAGAAGGCGGGCGATATTGCCATCACTGTCATGGCGCAAGCGGTCAGCCTCGTCCGCCTCCAACTCAATTCCGAGCACGAACCAGGCAAAATCCTGAATGTCATCAGCAACCAGGGAGGGCAGATCAAGCACATCATCCAGCGCCAGATCCGCGCTCTTGAGTTTTTCCACCGTGCCCGGCAGCCCCCCGAACACATAACCCAGGCGGGCGCCCAGCTTCTGCTTCAGGGCAGCCATGGTAGCGACAGCGTCGTCCTGCAGATCCTCACTGTTGTCGACCACCACCAGGATGCGGCCGTCGGCCAGAGCCTCGCGAAGCTTGTCAGGAAGTGCCGCCCTGTCGATATCGAAATGCCGCAGCAAAGACTCAATGACCACGTTGGCATTGTGCTCCGCCCCGCCGTCGATCCGCACAATTTCCATATCGCCAAGCAACGCCATCACCGTATGGCCAAGCAACGTAGAGACACCGCTACCGCTATCGCCTTCCAGTGCCACCACGGAACCCAGTCCGGCATGGGCAGTCAGCGCATCCAGATAATCGCCACGGGATGCACCACTGAAAAAACGGTCGTCATCATGTTCCACAAAAAGCCTCCAGTGTCTGGCGTAATGCCCCAGCATCATAGTCTGCCGTGACCACAGCCTCACCCAGCTGTCGCAGCAACACAAGACGAAGCTGGCCGTTTTGTACTTTCTTGTCCAGCGACATCAGATCCATGAACTGATCCGGCGTCATCCCGGCAGGCGTTGCCACCGGCAACTGCCATTGTGCCAGCACATCGGCCAGCCCGGCCTCCAAACCCGCGTCTACCCAGCCCAGCCTGACCGACATATTCACTGCCATGAGCATGCCGACCGCGACTGCCTCTCCGTGCAACCACTTACTGTAACCCGTGGCCGTCTCAATAGCGTGACCAAAGGTATGACCCAGATTGAGCAAGGCACGGTTACCCTGCTCGGTTTCATCATCAGCCACCACCTGAGCCTTGTTATCGCAACTGCGATAGATCGCTTCAGACAATGCCTCTGTGTCTCTGGACAACAGCCTTTCGTTGTTGGTTTCCAGCCAATGGTAAAAATCCGGGTCGCGAATCAGGCCATACTTGATCACTTCCGCATAGCCAGCGGCCAGCTCACGCTGCGGCAGGGAGGCCAGAACATCCGTGTCGATCAACACCAGGCGCGGCTGGTGAAACGCACCAATCATGTTCTTTCCACGGGGATGATTGACGGCGGTCTTGCCACCAACAGACGAATCCACCTGGGCAAGCAACGTCGTCGGCACCTGAATAAAGTCCACCCCACGCTGATAACAGGCGGCAGCGAACCCCACCATATCGCCAATCACGCCGCCGCCGAGAGCAACAAGCGTGGTCGTGCGCGAGTGGCGCTTGGCCATCAACGCATCGAAAATGCTTTCCAGCGTTTCCAGCGTCTTGAACGCCTCACCATCCGGCAGGACCAGGGTATCGCACTGACATCCCGAAAAATGCGGGGTCAGTCGCTCCAGATAAAGAGGGGCAATGGTCTCGTTGGTAACGATCATCACCTGATTGCCGCGCACCTGCTCGGCAAGGGGGAAGGTGTCGAGCAAGCCGGCACCGATGTGAATCGGGTAACTACGCTCGGCCAGGGCCACCTGAAGTGTTCGCATTGGATCTCCGACAGACATTGGGATGGTAGGCAATGGCAAGAGAGAAGCATCGGCAACTGCCAGACAAAACGATGCGCCACATCGCCGAGGGCCACTCAGTCAGCGCCGTTCATTCGGTGCAACAATCGCCTGCCAAGGCCATATTATCCTTGTCGGTGAGACGCCAAACAAGCCAGCACGTCATCCGCCACCTTTTTCAGGTTACCGGAGGCCGTAGACACCAAGTGATGAGACACCTGTCGATAAAGAGGATCCCGCTCGGCGAACAGCGCTTCAAGTTTAGCGCGCGGGTCTGCGGTTTGCAGGAGGGGGCGATTCTTGTCGTTTCGGGTGCGGGCAAGCTGAACGTCAACAGGGGTCCACAGATAGACCACACAGCCGCGCTCATGGAGCATATCCCTGTTCGCTGGCGTCACCACAACGCCACCCCCAGTCGCCAACACAATACCATCCTGGCGAGTCAGCTCATCAATAGCCTCTTGCTCGCGACGGCGAAAACCGGCCTCGCCTTCCATATCGAAGATCCACGGGATATCCGCCCCCGTCTTCTCCTCAATAACCCGATCAGAATCGAAGAAGGGATAGTCCAGTATCTGGGAAAGGTGGCGCCCCAGGGTGCTTTTCCCAGCACCCATGGGGCCAACCAGTATTAGAGAGGGATTCGTCTTGGTCACCGATTTGCCAAAGCATCCTTCATCAGGCGGGGAGTGATGAAGATCAGGAGTTCCTGCTTGTTATCACGCTTGATGGTTTTCTTGAACAAGTTGCCAATCCACGGCAAGTCACCCAGGAAGGGAGTCTTGGTCACGGAATTGATCTTTTCTTGCTGGAAAATACCACCAAGCACGACAGTCTCTCCATCATTCACCAGAACAGAGGTTTCAACACGGTTGGTGTTGATGGCAGCAGAACCTTCCGCGTTGAAAGAATCGTTATTCACCTTCAGCTCCATGATGATATTACCATCCGGAGTGATGTGTGGCGTCACCTCCAACTTGAGTTCCGCCTCCACAAAATCAATGGCAGTTGCACCAGAAGCAGTGGCGATCTCGAAAGGCACCTGCTGCCCGGAGGCAATAATTGCAGGCTGCTGATCGGCGGTAAGAACCTTGGGAGTCGCAACCAGCTCACCATGCCCCTCAGCCTCCAGGGCGGACAATTCCAGCTCAATCAGACCAGATGTCAAGGACGTGAAACCAATGGCAAACCGGGAGGCATCCGCAGAATCCACACCCAAATCCACGATCAAATCATCGCCATTCTCAATATCTTCGAACTCAAAATCATCTGGCCCGAAATCCACATCATCGGGATCAATAGCCGGAGTTGCCTGAGCAACTGTAGAATCCACATTGGTTGCATGCAGGTTTCTCAGCGATTGGAGCCGACCGGAAAAGCCAAAGGTCTTTTTATCCTGCAGCATTGATTCGGTATTGAAACCCAATCCGCCCCAACGCACACCGAATTCGTCAGCAATATTATTGCTTGCGACGACAACACGAGCCTCAATCAGTACCTGCCGAACAGGAACATCCAGGGTATCAATCAAGTCCCTGACTTCCTGCAATTTCGCCTGTGTATCCTGAATAATCAGCGTATTCGTTCTCTGATCCACGACCACGGAACCACGAGCAGATACCAGCGCCTCACCTTTGCCACCAGCATTACTGATCAAGGCTTTCATATCGGTGGCATTCGCGTAATTGATATTAATAAACTGAGTACGAAGGGGCGCCAGGGCCTCAATTTTCTTCTGGCTTTCCAGTTCCAGTTGTTCCCGCGCAGCGATTTCATCGGCAGGCGCCACCAGCAAGACATTGCCCACCTGACGCTTATCCAGACCTTTGGTCTTCAGAATCAGCTCCAGAGCCTGATCCCAAGGAACGTTCTGCAGCCGAAGGGTAATTCGGCCATCAACCGTATCTGACGCAACGAGATTCAACCCTGTGAAGTCAGCGATCAGCTGCAAAACCGACCGCACCTCGATATCCTGAAAATTCAGAGACAGCTTCTCACCGGTGTATTCAAAGGCATCCTTGTTTTTGCGTTCAGCCTCTGCACGGGTAATGGGCTTAACATTGATGCTGAACTGATTGTCCGCCTGATACGCCAGATACTCCCAGGTACCGGTTGGCTCAATGGTAACAACGACGCTGTCATCGCTACTCTTCGTGTCCACAACTCGGACTGGTGTGGCAAAATCAGTGACATCCAGTTTTCTGACCAATTCATTGGCAACACCAGCGCCAACGAATTTGGCAACAATTCTTCCACCCTCTTCTTTCACATCGACAGGTATGGAGGCTTTGGAAAGCCCAACAATAACCCGACCTTCGCCGCTATCGCCGCGTCTGAAGTCAACACTCTCTACAGAAGCATCATCGTCAGCCGCTACGTCACTGGTCTGGCCGGAAGCCGGCTCCCGTTGCTCATCGCCCAGCAATACAACAAGGTCATTCCCTTCAACCCGGGTTGAGTACCCTGTCAACGAGTCCAGATTAAAAATAAGCCGGGTTCTGTCCTTTGCCTCGACGATGGTGACACTGCGGGCATTGCCCGTTCCAAGGTTCTTTTGTTTTTCCGCAATTTCACTATCAGCCCCAACAAGGTCCAACGCGATTCTGGCGGGTTTTTCGATGCTGTAACCTTTTGCCTCGGGCACACCACCATCAAACTTCAGGCGGACTTCCATGCCATCGCCGGACAGAGAATTCGCTTCAATGGACGTGAGAGTGTCCGCGGCTGCGAAAGAGCTGCAGACTGACAAAACCCCCATAGCGAGAAAGCCCGCCAAGCGCCGGGAGAAGCTCATTTTTGTTGTCAATTTTTTGATATTCATAACTGGATCCCCAGCAACTGTTATTCTGAAATGGCGACGTTACTAGAACGCTCGACCCAGCCATCACGACCATCTGGCACGATTTCTATAAGGCTAACCCTGCTTTCGGAAACATCCTTCACCAAGCCAAAGTTTTTCCCCATGTAGCTCCCTGGCTTGACTCGGGTAACCGCACCGGATGGATCAGCTATCAGCGCCTGAAGTGATTCTCCCGGCTTGGTAATCGTACCTACCATTTTCAATGCATCCAGAGCGAATCGCTCCAGGTACTCTTTTGGCCTACCCATGTCTGGCTCCACTTTCCGCCCATCAGGTACAGCCATGATTTCTTGGTCGGAAGGTGCAGAAAATGGTGAACGAAGCTGATGCGCACCATATGCATAGGTTGCAATTGGCTTGAACTCCGGCGGCGGCTCTATTCGCCCTCTTGGCCTCGCCTTTATTTCCTGCAACCGGGCCTCAAGCTCACCCAGGTTCGCCCCTGTTCCACACCCCGTCAAACCCAGAAGAAAAAGTATCGCAACAGGAACCGCTGCATATTTTTTTGCCAACATCACCTGCCCCCTATTTATTCTGACCACGAGCCGGTCCTGTACTTTGAGAACTGCCGTCCTGACTTGAATAACGATACGTCTTGGCGGTGATATTCATATTCAGCAGGCCCAGGGCCTTGGCTTCTTTATCGGTAGGCCACTCAATCACAAAATCGTGGAGCGTCACAATTCGCGGCAAGGCTGCCACACCAGAAACGAAGGAGCCGAAACCATGATAATCGCCCAAGGCACTGATCTCGATGGGAAGTTCGGCATAAAACTCTTTTTCAGCCTCTTCCTTGAGTTCGATTTTCTCAAACTCCATCCCACTTCCCAGTCCGGTATGGGTAATATCCTCAAGCAAACCCGGGACTTCAGTGTCCTTTGGCAGCTGCTTCAGAAGCGCCCCGAAAGTTTGCTCCATTTCGACAAGCTGTGCCCGGAACTGATCAAGGTTGTGCGCCTCAAAAGCTTTATTCTCATAACTCTTGAGTAGCGACGCCTCTTCTCTTTGCTGTTGCTCCAGAGCAGCATTTAAATCCTTGATAACCAGGAAATAGCCCATCAAGAGCACGGCAATCAAAACGAGAACTGCGGCACCCGCTTTTATTGGCGCAGGCCATCCCCCCACATTTTCAAAGTCGAGACTATTGAGCTCTTCGATCAGCTCTCGCATATCCATGTTTTTCAGCTCAGAGGCTTTCATTGTTTTTCTTCCTCTTTATTGCTGGTCGGGGAGGCTTGCTTAACCGTCAATGTAAAGCTGTTTGCCTGCGAGCCATCTTCCAGAGCCGTTACATTTTGCAGATTCGCTTCTTTGAACCATTCAGATTGATCCAGATTACGCATCAGCCTTGAGATACGGTTATTGGACTCGGCGATCCCGTTGATTGTGTAAAGATCGCCTATACGACTCAATTTTGAATAAAACACGCCGTCCGGCAAGGTCCTGACCAACTGATCAAACACATAGACGATTGTTGGGCGGTTGCCCTGGAGGCTCTGTATCACCTCCATTCTCGCAACCAGCTCATCTCTTCTCGTCTTTAGCTCTTTGATCTCTTTAATTTTCCCATCAAGCTCCGCTGCCTTGGTCTGGATATGACTATTCCTGGCGCGCTGGTCAGCAATTTTTTGATCCACCACGCTTTTCCAACCAAAAAACAGCACCGCACCCAAAACGGCGGCCATCACCAAAAGAACGATAAATTCCTGTTGCTGGCGCTTGCGGCGCTCTTCCCGCCACGGCAGCAGGTTAATTGTTGTTGTCATTGGTCAAAGCTCCTCAATGCCAAACCGCATGCGATCATCAATGCCGGCGCATCATTGGCAATAGCAGAAGCCCCCACCTTGTTTGCCAGCGCCATATCATTGAACGGGTTGGCCACGGAACAGCTGGCACCCACTTTTTCCTGAATCAGGTCTGCCAGGTCCTGGATTGACGCTGAGCCCCCGGCCAGCAGGATATAGTCCACCTCATTGAACTGGGTGGAGCCATAGAAAAATTGCAGCGACCGATTGACCTGCTGAACCACAGCATCCTTGAAGGGCTGCAGCACTTCCGCTTCATAATCATCCGGCAGCTCGCCGGTTTTTTTGGCAAGCCCGGCCTCTTCCATGGAAATACCGTAACGGCGCTGAATTTCTTCGGTCAGCTGCTTGCCTCCGAACAGCTGCTCGCGGGTGTAGACGCTGCGCCCCTGATGGAAAACGTTCAAGGTCGTCATGGTGGCACCGATATCGAAGACAGCGACGGTCTCCAGTTCCTCGGCGTTGGGCAGTCCCGGCAACACCAGCTGGAAAGCCCGCTCCATCGCGTAGGCTTCCACATCGACGGCCTTGGCCTGCAAACCGCCAATTTCCAGAGCATCGGTTCGCATTTCCACGTTTTCTGTCCGGGAGGCGGCAACGAGCACTTCCACACGCTCATCATTACCTTCGACAGGCCCCATGACCTGGAAGTCCATGCGGACCTCGTCCAGCGGGAAGGGAATATACTGGTCGGCTTCCACCTTCAGCTGGCTCTCCATCTCGTCTTCGCTGAGAGAGGCATCCATTTCAATCAGTTTGGTGATCACGGCAGAGCCGGACACTGCCACCGCCGCGGTTTTCGCCCCGGGACGGGCGCGGCTGACCAGACGGGCAATCGCATCCCCGACGCCCTCCACGTCACTGATGTTTTTTTCGACAACCGCATTGGCAGGCAAGGGCTCAACCCCATAGCTCTCTACCTTGTAGCGGTTCCCCGATTTGGACAGCTCTAGCAGCTTCACCGCCGTGGAGCTGATGTCGATCCCCAGGAGTGTCTGGGCCTTTTTTCTGAGGAAAGGCAGCACTGTTGTCGTCCCGTCTGGTTATTATTAAAGTGTTTTTTCTTGATAAAGATACACTTACAGGTTTTTTATGTCGAATCACTTTAGGTCTAGTAATAGCAGAACAGATATTAGATCACAACAACCTTTCCACCATATAATGACCCACTTCACGGGCCCACTAGGCCTTTCTACCGATCCCAGCCAGTAGTTGCCGAAAACATGCGCTTACCCACCTGGACCCGATACCTGCTCCTTCTCCTGATTGCCGGCGCCGGTGGCGGGTTATCCATTTTGGCCGCCAGTTATCTGTATCTGGCTCCACAACTCCCCCCAGCCAGCCAGATCCGCGAAGTGGAATACCAGATTCCACTGCGCATTTACAGCAATGATATAAAACTTATTGCCGAATACGGGGAAAAGCGCCGACAACCGGTATCCTTTGACGAATTGCCGAAAACCCTGGTCCAGGCGGTGCTGGCCGCAGAGGATGAACGCTTTTTCAGGCACAACGGGGTCGACCTGAAAGGCCTGGTGCGGGCCGCGGTGGAATTGGCACGCTATCGGGAAATCCGCTCCGGCGGCTCCACCATCACCATGCAGGTGGCGCGCAACTTCTTCCTCAGCCGTGACCAGCGCTTCCTGCGCAAATTCAACGAAATCGTGCTGGCCATCCAGATTGAGCGGGTGCTCAGCAAGGAAGAGATTCTCGAGCTTTACCTGAACAAGATCTATCTCGGCCACCGGGCCTATGGGGCAGAAGCCGCCGCCCAAGTGTACTACGGCAAATCCGTCGGCGAACTCAATATCGCCCAACAGGCAATGATTGCCGGCCTGCCAAAGGCTCCTTCCGCTTACAACCCGATCACCAACCCGGAGCGGGCCAGAATAAGACGTAACTGGATTCTGTTCCGCATGGAAGAAACCGGGGCGCTGACTCGCGAAGAACGCGAAATTGCCCAGTCCGAGCCTGTCAGTGCCCGCTTCCATGCCGCCCAGCCTGAAGTGGATGCTGCCTATGTGGGGGAAATGGTACGCCTGCAGGCCGCCAGGCTGGTGGAGCAGGACATTTTCACCGACGGCATTCGCATCATTACCACCATCGACAGCAAACGGCAGACCGCGGCTGTCCAGGCACTGCGAGCCGGCCTTCACAGCTATGACGAGCGCCATGGTTATCGCGGGCCGCTGGCACAACGGGACGTGAGCGCAGCGCCGACGCTGCCAGCCATCAGCGCTTCCGACAATGAGCAGCCCCCTGCGGAGGAGAGCGAACTGCCCGCACAGGCTGAAAAAGCGGAAATCGAGAAAACCATTACCGGACTGGACCCCAACGTGGCCCACTGGGTTGCCATGATCCGCGACCAGCAACGTATCGGCCCGCTGCAACCGGTCATCGTTACCCGAGTGGGAGAAGAGGATGCCGACATCCTTTTCCGGGACGGCAAACGCGCCCGGCTTGCCTGGGAGGACATCCGCTGGGCTCGCCCGCAGCTCAACAACAAGTATGTGGGAGAAGAACCCAAGACCGCCGGCGATGTACTATCCCGTGGCGATATTATTCGCGTTCGCCCCGTGGGCCCGGAGGAAAGTCGCCGCTGGCGCCTGGCCCAGCTCCCCGCTGCACAGTCGGCACTGGTCTCGCTGGACCCGTCCAATGGGGCTGTGGTCGCCATGCAGGGCGGCTACAGCTTCTCTGCGTCGAACTTCAACCGGGCCGTACAAAGCGAGCGCCAGGCCGGCTCCGTGTTCAAACCCTTTATCTATACCTCGGCCATGGAAAACGGCTTCACCCCCGCCTCCATCATCAACGATGCGCCGGTGGTGTTCGATGACGACAAACTGGAAACCGCCTGGCGTCCCACCGGAGCCAGCGGCAAGTTCTACGGCCCCACCCGCATGCGCGAAGCCCTGTATCGCTCGCTGAACCTGGTCTCCATTCGTATTCTGCGCCAGATCGGCATCAGCCAGGCCATGAACACCCTGAAACGCTTCGGCCTTCCTGCAGAAGGCTTCCAGCGCGACCTGTCCCTGGCACTGGGCAGTGCCAGCGTCACCCCGATGGATATCGCCACTGCCTACAGCGTTTTTGCCAACGGTGGTTACCGGGTCACCCCCTGGGCCATTCAACGTATCGAGAACGCCGATGGCGACATCCTCTGGCAGGCACCGGAAGTGATACTCTGCGAACCTCCCTGCCTGCCCCCCCTGGCGCTGACAGACGACAATATCAAACCTGCCACCCCTGAGGACTCCAGCCCGGACAGCGAGGACAGCACCGACGAGCCAGTGGTGACAATACAGCCTGACCCGGTCATGGCCCCCCGGGTACTGGATCCGCGTATTGCCTGGTTGATGGACTCCATGCTGCAGGACGTGATCCGCGCAGGGACCGGCAGCAAGGCAAGGGCTCTGGGCCGCGATGACCTGGCCGGCAAGACCGGCACCACCAACGACCAGGTGGACGCCTGGTTCTCCGGTTATTCTCCGGATCTGGTCGCCACCGTCTGGGTCGGTTTCGACAACCCGGCCAATCTGGGTTGGGGCGAATATGGTGGCAAGGCAGCCCTGCCAATCTGGATCGACTACATGGGCCCGGCCCTGGAAGGCATTCCTGAACGGCAACTGGAGCAGCCCTCCGGCATCGCCACCGTACGCATCGACCCGGACAGTGGTCTGCTGGCGCGCCCGGACAACCCCAATGCCATCCGCGAATACTTTATTGAGGATCAGGTGCCCGAGCTGGAGCCCCAGCGCGGCCCGGGTGGTGGCACCAGTGCCCCCGAGCAAATTTTCTGAACGGCCCGCGATAGCGCCGGGCATTGCCTGGCGCCTGACCAGCCATAAAAAAACCGCCTTCCGGCGGTTTTTTTATGGCTGACTGCTTCTCCTACAACTCGGGAAAAATCTCATCCAGCGAGTTCAATGGATAGTGGGAAGGATACCCCTTGCGAGCCACACCACAATCCACTGCCGCACGGGCGACTGCGGAGGACACCCGCCCCAGAAGACGCGGGTCATTGGGTTTGGGAATAATGTAGTCGGCACCGAAGGTCAGCGGCTCCCCACCATAGGCATCCAGCACTTCCTGAGGCGGCGCCTCTCGCACCAGCTCGGCAATGGCATGCACTGCGGCGATCTTCATTTCCTCGGTGATTGAGGTGGAACGGACATCCAGCGCCCCCCGGAACATGTACGGGAAACACAGCACATTGTTCACCTGGTTGGGGAAATCAGAACGCCCGGTAGCCACAATCGCATCCGGGCGAGCCGCCTTGGCCACCTCCGGACGGATCTCCGGATCCGGGTTGGCCAGCGCAAAGATGATCGGCTTGGGCGCCATCTTCTTGACCATTTCCGGTGTCAGCATGTCCGGTCCGGACACACCGATAAACACATCCGCATCTTCCACCGCATCGTTGAGAGTGCGTTTGTCAGTGTCGTTGGCCAGTGCCGCCTTATACTGGTTGAGATCATCGCGACGACTGTGAATCACGCCCTTGCGATCCAGCACCAGGATATTTTCCTTGCGCGCGCCCATCTCGATCAGCAGCCGCACCGATGCCACGCCTGCGGCACCGGCACCCACACAGACCACCTTGATGTCTTCGATACGCTTTTTCTGAATTTCCAGCGCATTGATCAGACCCGCACCCACCACAATGGCGGTACCGTGCTGATCATCGTGGAACACCGGCACATCGCACTGTTCTTTGAGGATGCGCTCAATCTCGAAACATTCCGGCGCCCGGATATCTTCCAGGTTAATGCCGCCAAAGGTGCGATGGATGCGCACCACCGTGTCGATAAAGGCCTGGGAGTCTTCCGCGTCCACTTCGATATCAAACACATCGATACCGGCAAACAGCTTGAACAGAATCCCCTTGCCTTCCATCACTGGCTTGGACGCCAGCGCGCCCAGGTTGCCAAGACCGAGAATGGCCGTGCCATCACTGATCACAGCCACCAGATTGCCCTTGGCAGTAAAACGGTAGGCCAGCTCCGGCTCGCGGGCGATTTCACGCACCGGCTCCGCCACGCCCGGACTGTAGGCCAGGCTCAGGTCACGGCTGGTTGCCGCCGGCTTGGTCACCTCAACGCTGATTTTCCCTGGCCGCGGTTTGGCGTGGTATTCTAGGGCCGCCGTTCTCAAATCCTCAGACATGCTGGTCTCCGCTGGTCCCTAAGTCGGGCTAAACTGTCAGGCTAAACACTGTGTACGCAAGGTCTTAAAGCAAAAAGCACCCCGCAGGGTGCTTTTCAAAGGCTACATAAACTGCGGTGAAGACGCCGTTCAGTCCTTCTTGCTGCGCATCATGCCGAAACGCTGCTTGAACTTGTCGATCTGACCACCGCTGTCGGCCTGCTTCTGCTTGCCAGTATAGAAAGGATGGCAAGAAGAACAAACGTCCAAGGCCATGTCACCACCACGGGTGGAACGGCTTTCGATAACATTACCGCAGCTACAGGTATAGGTCGCTGCCTGGTATTCGGGATGAATCTCTGGTTTCATTGCTGAGCTCCAATCTGTGTCGCTACCTGCCTCTACGACAGGCACCACACGGCTTGCGTCTGGGAAAAAGAAGGCGAATCATAACAGCTTGGCCCCAATCCGCAAGCGCTGAGCGCGTCTCAGACGCTTCAGGCTTCAGGAAATCCCGTGTCAGCCAAGAAAACCCTGCAAATTGCCCTGCCGGTGCCGTTACCGGGCTGCTTCGACTATCTGTACCCGGGAACCACTCCGCCAGCGCGTGGCTCACGGGTGCAGGTCCCTTTCGGTCGACGCACCCTGGTGGGCCTGGTTCACGGCCACGGTCTCAGCGATCACCCGAAACTGAAAGCCATCCAGCGGGTACTGGACGACACCCCGGTCCTGCCGGAGGAACTCTACCGGCTATGCGAACGGGCGGCCCGCTACTACCACCACCCACTGGGCGAAGTGCTCAGCTATGCCCTGCCGGCCCTGCTGCGCCAGGGCAACGATGCCGAGGCCAGCCAGGAAAAACGCTGGCAAATTACCGAACGCGGGCAGCATGTCAGTGACGACCAGCTCAGCCGCGCCCCGCGACAGCGCCAGGCCCTGCACACCCTGCGCGACCACCCCAAAGGCCTGAGCAGCACCATGCTGGCGGCCCTGGATGTACCCGCCGCCGCTCTGACCAGTCTGCGTGACAAGGGCTGGGCGGAACAGGTAACGCAGGAGGACAGTGCGCCCCCCAGGGACATTCTTGCCCAGGCGCCACTGGCCGCCAACGCGGAGCAGCGCAAGGCGATCCGCGCTCTGGAGGAGGCCCGGGGCTTCTCCCCCTTCCTCCTTGACGGCGTTACCGGCAGCGGCAAGACCGAAGTCTACCTGCAGGCCATGACTGCGCATCTGGCCGCCGGCAAACAGGTACTGGTGCTGATTCCGGAAATCGGCCTGACGCCCCAGACCGTACAGCGTTTCCGCCAGCGCTTCGCCGTGCCGGTGGCGACCCTGCACTCCGGTCTCACCGATCGGGAACGTCTGGACAACTGGCTGGCCGCCCGTGACGGCAAGGCACGCATCATCATCGGCACCCGCTCCGCCATCTTTACACCGCTGGCCGCCCCGGGGCTGATCATCGTCGACGAAGCCCACGACGCCTCCCTGAAACAGCAGGACGGCTTTCGCTTTCACGCCCGCGACCTGGCCACCTGGCGGGCCCAGCAACTGGATATTCCCGTGGTGCTGGGCAGTGCCACCCCGGCCCTGGAAACCCTGCAACTGGCCCGGGATGAACGCTTCCAGTGGCTGAAACTTTCCCATCGCGCCACGGACCAGGGGCGCCCGCCCATCGAAATCCTCGACGGCACCCTGGCCGCCCCCGGCCAGCCACTGCTCCCCCAGTCCCTGCAGGCGATCAAGCACTGCGTGGAGCAGGGCAACCAGGCGCTGGTCTTTATCAACCGGCGCGGTTACGCCCCCATGATTCTCTGTCAGGATTGCGGCTGGCAGGCGGATTGCCGCCGCTGCGACAGCACACTGACCTGGCATCGCAGCGAGGGCAGCCTGCGCTGCCATCACTGTGGCTACCAGCAACGAGTCCCCCCACGCTGCCCGGAGTGCGGCTCCAGCGCCATCCACGAAGCCGGTTGCGGCACAGAAAAAATCACTGAACTACTGGAGCAGTCACAACAGGCCCCGGTGATTCGCATCGACCGGGACGCCACCCGTCGCAAGGGCAGCCTGGACGCCCACCTTGCCACCATCCAGCAGGGCAAACCGGCGGTGATGGTGGGGACCCAGATGCTGGCCAAGGGTCACCACTTTCCGAATCTCACCCTGGTGGTCATTCTTGAAATGGATGCAGGGTTCCTCAGCGCTGACTTCCGCGGTCCGGAACAGGCCGCGCAATTGATGCTGCAGGTGGCCGGACGAAGCGGCCGGGAAGGCAAAGGCCGGGTTTTATTGCAAACCCGCCACCCGGATCATCCGCTCCTGCAACTGGCTGCCAGCGGCGACTATGCGGCCCTGGCCAGTGCCCTGCTGGAAGAGCGGAAGATGGCCGGCCTGCCCCCCTTTGGCCACCTGGCCCTGTTCCGTTGCGAAGCCATGAGCATGGGCAAGGCCATGGAATTTCTGCAACAGCTGGCCGGCATACCGCTACCCCCGGACGTCCATCTGCTGGGGCCGGTACCGGCGCCCATGGAAAGGCGCGCCGGGCGCTATCGCACCCAGATGTTGCTGCAGTGCGCTCAGCGCGCACCCCTGCATCAGGCCATCAGTGTGCTGCTGGAACAGGCGCGCACCCTGCCCGCCGGCCGCCAGTGTCGCTGGCATCTGGATGTGGATCCGATCGATATGCTGTAAGACGGCGCCGGACCTGACGTCCGGCGCATGCGCCAGCGGGCCTTTTCCCGTACAATCGCCGCCCACCAGAACGGCCCCGATGCCCTCCACAAAAGAATGTCATGAAAGAACGCCTGATAACCCTGATCGACAACGCCCTGGACACCCTGATAGCCGAAGGGACTCTGCCCGCCGAGGCCAAACGCCCGGCGCAGATCGACCGTACCAAGGACAAGAGCCACGGCGACTTCGCCACCAATATCGCCCTGATGCTGGCTAAACCCGCCGGCATGAAGCCTCGCGATCTGGCGGAAAAACTGATCGCGGCCCTGCCTGCCGACAACGCCGTGGCCAAGGTGGAAATCGCCGGACCCGGCTTCATCAACTTCTTCCAGGCCGATGACTGGCTTACCGGCCTGCTGGATCAGGCCCTGGCCGACGAGCATCTGGGCGTAGCCCGTCCGGTGCAGGCACAGACCGTGGTGGTGGACTATTCCTCCCCCAACCTGGCCAAGGAAATGCACGTGGGGCACCTGCGCTCCTCCATCATCGGCGATGCCGTGGTGCGCACCCTGGAATTCCTTGGCCACAAGGTGGTTCGCCAGAACCATGTGGGCGACTGGGGCACCCAGTTCGGCATGCTGCTGGCCTACCTGGAAGAACAGAAAAGCGAAGAAAGCGACACCGAGCTGTCCCGTGAGCTGGGCGACCTGGAAGGCTTCTACCGCGCCGCCAAGCAACGTTTTGACGAATCCGACGCCTTTGCCACCCGAGCTCGAAGCCTGGTGGTAAAACTGCAGGCTGGCGACGAAGACTGCCTGGCCCTGTGGCGGGAATTCAACAGCGTGTCCCTGAGCCACTGCCAGGCCGTCTATGACCGCCTGGGCGTCAGCCTCACCCCGGCGGACGTGCGCGGCGAGAGCGCCTACAACGATGACCTGGCCCAGGTGGTCAGCGACCTGGACGCCAAAGGCCTGCTCAGCGAAGACCAGGGCGCCCAGTGCGTGTTCATGGACGAATTCAAGAACAAGGAAGGCGCCCCGCTCCCGGTGATCGTGAAAAAAGCCGACGGCGGTTATCTCTACGCCACCACCGACCTGGCTGCCCTGCGCTACCGGGCCGGCACCCTGCATGCCGATCGCATGCTCTACTTCGTGGACCAGCGTCAGGCCCTGCATTTCCAGCAGATGTTCAGCCTGGCCAAACGGGCCGGCTTTGTCCCGGAAAACACCGCGCTGGAACACATGGGCTTCGGCACCATGAACGGCCCGGACGGTCGCCCGTTCAAGACCCGCGACGGCGGCACCGTCAAACTGATCGACCTGCTTGATGAAGCCGAACAGCGGGCCTACACCCTGGTCCGCGACAAGAACCCGAAACTGGACGACTCGGCCCTGCGCACCATTGCCCATGCCGTTGGCATTGGCGCGGTGAAATACGCAGATCTGTCCAAGAACCGCAGCAGCGACTACATTTTCAATTTCGAACAGATGCTCAGCTTCGAAGGCAACACCGCCCCCTACCTGCTTTACGCCTACACCCGGGTGGCCAGCGTATTCCGCAAGGCGGGCCTGGACATGGCCGACGTCAACGGCGACTTCCTGCTTCAGGAAGAGGCGGAACAGGCCCTGGCCGCCCGTCTGGTGCAATTCGGGGAAGTGCTGGAAAGCGTGGCCGAAAAGGGTCTGCCCCACCTGCTGTGCACCTATCTGTATGACGTGGCCGGCCTGTTTTCCACATTTTACGAGCATTGCCCGATCCTCTCCGGCGACAATGAGGCCCTGAAGCAGAGCCGCCTGAAACTGGCCGCCCTCACAGCCCGCACCCTGAAACAGGGCATGGAACTGCTGGGCCTGAGCCCGCTCGAACGGATGTAGCCGAGAACCACAGGACTCCCCATGGCAAAGAACACCAACAAACGAGGGGCCAGCCGCGGCCCGGTACGCAAGAAGAGCCAACGCCAGGTCCCGGGCTGGGTGTGGCTGTTCACGGGTCTGATGGTCGGTCTGTTCGTGGCTTTCCTGTTTCACCTGGGCAAGACCCAGATGGAGCAAGGCGGCAACGGCAAGGTGGCACAGAAACCGGCACAACCTGCCAAACCGACCAAACCCGCTCCGAAAAAGGACAGCAGCGACGAGTCCCCGCAGTTCGACTTCTATGCGGTACTGCCGAAAATGGAAGTGATCGTGCCGCAGAATGAAGGCGACTCCGGCACTCGCAAGAGCCGTGATACCGCCCAGGACAAACCCGCCAGCGAGCGCAAGTCAAACGCTGGCACCCGCTCCAGCAACGAACGCTATTTGCTGCAGGCGGGCAGCTTCCGCCGCAACGAAGATGCCGACCGCCGCCGGGCGGAGTTGATCCTCAAGGGGTTCGACGCCGCCATCCAGTCCGTGGATCTGGAAAGCGGCGACAGCTGGCACCGGGTCATGATCGGCCCCTACGACAACCTCAACGCCATGCATCGTGCCCAGGACCAACTGGCCGGCAATGGTATCGAGACCCTGCCGATCAAAATGAAAAAATAGGCGCAGGCGCACAGCGGAGATGGGCGCACGCCCATTTCCGCCCTTAAGGTCCCACCTTCACCCGGCGACTGTGCGCGGCCACCCTGCGCTCGGCTCCACCTGCAGCCAGCCGCGAAACGATTAACGGTTAATTGCCTTCAATTCCCCTTGAATCCCCTACCACCAGCCCCACATCTGCAGAATCACTGTGAAAGGAGCTGAATGTGACCACGATCGTATCCGTACGCCGCGGCAATAGCGTTGTGATTGGCGGTGACGGCCAGGTGTCACTGGGCAACACCGTCATGAAAGGCAATGCCCGCAAGGTGCGCCGGCTCTACCACGGCAAGGTCATTGCCGGGTTTGCCGGCGGTACCGCCGACGCCTTTACCCTGTTTGAGCGATTTGAAGCGCAGCTGGAAAAACACCAGGGCCATCTGGTTCGTGCCGCTGTGGAGCTGGCCAAGGACTGGCGCACCGACCGCGCCCTGCGTCGCCTGGAGGCCCTGCTGGCCGTGGCCGACAAGGAAGCCTCCCTGATCATCACCGGCAATGGCGATGTCATCGAGCCGGAAAATGACCTGATCGCCATCGGCTCCGGCGGCCCCTTTGCCCAGGCTGCCGCCACCGCCCTCCTGCATAACACCGAGTTGGCCGCCGGGGATATTGTCGAAAAGAGCCTGACCATCGCCGGCGATATCTGCGTCTACACCAATCAACAGCAAACCATTGAAGAATTGAGCTGGTAATCCGATGCCAAACCTGACCCCGCGCGAAATTGTTCATGAACTGAACAAGCACATTGTCGGCCAGGAGCCGGCGAAAAAATCCGTTGCCCTGGCCCTGCGCAATCGCTGGCGCCGCATGCAGTTGCCGGCAGAAATGCGTGCCGAAGTGGCGCCCAAGAACATCCTCATGATCGGCCCCACCGGCGTGGGCAAGACCGAAATTGCCCGCCGCCTGGCCAAGCTGGCCGACGCTCCCTTCATCAAGATCGAGGCCACCAAGTTCACCGAAGTGGGCTATGTGGGCCGCGATGTGGAATCCATCATCCGCGACCTGGTGGAAATGGCCATCAAGATGCTGCGCGAGAAAGCCATCGCCCGCGTGGGCAGCCAGGCGGATGATGCCGCCGAAGAACGCATCCTCGACGCCCTGCTGCCCGCGGCCCGAGGCGACGAAGAGAGCAAGACTGACAACAGCACCCGCCAGATCTTCCGCAAGAAGCTGCGCGAGGGCGAGCTGGACGACAAGGAAATCGAGATCGAGGTGTCCAGCAATCCGGCCGGGGTGGAAATCATGGCCCCTCCCGGCATGGAAGAAATGACCAGCCAGCTGCAACAGATGTTCTCGAAAATGGGCGGGGGCGGCCGCAAGCGCAGCCAGAAGCTGCGTGTGCGCGAAGCCTACCGGCTGATCCGGGACGAGGAAGCCGCGCGCTTCGTCAATGAGGACGAGCTGAAGGTGCAGGCCATCGATGCAGTGGAAAACAACGGCATCGTCTTCCTGGATGAAATCGACAAGGTGGCCAAGCGTGGTGAAAGCGGCGGCACTGATGTGTCCCGTGAAGGGGTACAGCGAGACCTGCTGCCGCTGATCGAAGGCTGCACCGTGTCCACCAAGTACGGCATGGTCAAGACTGACCACATCCTGTTTATCGCCTCCGGCGCCTTTCACTTGGCCAAGCCCAGCGATCTGATCCCGGAGCTGCAGGGCCGTCTGCCCATCCGCGTGGAACTGAGCGCCCTGACCCCGGATGACTTCCAGCGCATTCTCACCGAACCCCGATGCTCCCTCACTGAGCAGTACAAGGCCTTGCTGGATACCGAAGGACTCAACCTGGAGATCACCGACGACTGCATCCGGCGCATTGCTGAAGTGGCCTGGCAGGTCAACGAACGCACCGAAAACATCGGTGCCCGCCGCCTGCACACGGTACTGGAGAAACTGCTGGAAGAGATCAGCTACGATGCTGACTCCCTGGCCACCCAGTACCACGACAAGCCCCTGGTGCTGGATGCGGAAGCGGTGGATCGCTATCTGGGTGAACTGGCCGATGACGAGGACCTGAGCCGCTATATCCTCTGATTGCCCGAGGCCTGACCACAGACGTCTGACGCTGAATTCATTGGCGTCAGGCGTCTGACTTCCGACGGCCGACCGCTTTCCTGCTATGATCCCCGCCGGAGGAAAAACCATGACCGCCGGCGAACAGCTTCAACACTATCTCAACCGTTTCTTTGCCCTGCGCCAGCATGGCGACGACACCGTATTCCTGAGCCGCTTGCGGCGCTTGCAGGACTGGCAGAGCCAGCGCCTCAGCCATACCCACCGCCATCTTCTGGACGACCCGGCCACGGCAGAGGGGATCCGCTTTCTGCTCGACGAAGTCTACGGTGGCCGGGAGCTGCTACCGGTGGCCCGGGAAATCCGGCGCGCCCTGCCCAAGGCCATGAAACTGCTGCCGGACAAGGTCATGGCCACCTCTGCCAGTGCACTGGAGGCTGCGATCCTCACCCAGGAGCTGGATGAGCAGATCACCGACTCACTGGGCAGCGAGCTGGATCAACCACTCACCGAGCCGACCTACCTCAAGGGCTTTCGACAGGACCACCACCTCGATGCCCGTCAGCGCCAGCTACAATTGGTGGCCGAACTGGGTCATCGCCTGGACCGCTATATCCGCTCGCGGATGATACAGACCACCTTTCGCATGGTCCGCAAACCGGCCCATGCGGCAGGCTTTGCGAACCTGTATGATTTCATGGATCGCAGCTTCCGGGTGATGAAACCGGTGCCCAGCGTGGGCCTGCTGCTGGAGCAGCTGGCCGCACGGGAAGAGACCATCATGCAGAAGGTCTTCGACCATCACCCGGCCCCCTTCGAGGACTGACATGAACGACGAAACCAAGGTCACCCACTTCGGTTACCAGCAGGTACCGTGGCAGGAAAAGCAGCAGAAAGTGGCCGGCGTATTCCGCTCCGTGGCGGGCAAATACGATGTCATGAACGACCTGATTTCCATGGGCAGCCACCGCCTGCTCAAGCGCATGACCATCGAGCTGGCCGGGGTACGACCGGGACACAAGGTACTGGACCTGGCCGGAGGCACCGGCGACCTGGCCATCAAGTTTTCCCGCCTTGTCGGGGAGACCGGGCAGGTGGTGCTGGCGGACATCAATGACGCCATGCTGGCAGTGGGCCGCGACCGCCTGTTCGATGCGGGTTGCAGCCATAACACCCAGGTCACCCAGGTAAACGGCGAATGTCTGCCTTTCGAAGACAACAGCTTCCACTGCATCACCATTGCTTTTGGCCTGCGCAATATCACCGACAAGGATGCCGCCCTGCGCTCCATGCTGCGGGTATTGAAACCCGGCGGCCGGCTGCTGGTGCTGGAGTTTTCCACCCCGGTGCACAAGCCCCTGGCCAAGGCCTATGAGCTGTATTCTTTCGGTGTGTGGCCCAAGCTGGGCAAGCTGATCGTCAACGACGCGGACAGCTATCAGTACCTGGCCGAGTCCATCCGCATGCACCCGGACCAGGACACCCTGCAGGGCATGATGGATCAGGCCGGGTTTGCCCGCACCGAATACTTCAACATGCTGGGCGGCATCGTGGCACTGCACAGAGGGTTCAAATTTTGAGTCTGAAAGACCAGTCCCGCTCCCCCGGCCTGCTCTCCACCACGGCCCTGGCCACGGTGGAAAGAGCCATCAACACCGCCCTGCGCTCTGATCCGGCCAGTGCTGACCGACTGGCGCTGCATGCCGGCCGCCTGCTGGCCATCGAAGTGACCCTGCCGCCGCTGGCCATCTATGCGCTGATCGTGGAAGACGGGGTGGAGTTGTATCACCGCAGCGATGCCAACGCGGATGTCACGGTAAAGGGCAATCCCATGGACCTGGCTGCCTTGCTGCTGAACTGGAATACCCGCCCCGGCGTCATTGGCGGCCCGGTAGACATTAGCGGCAACCGGGAACTGTTGCAGGAAATGCAGCAACTGGCCCGCGAACTGCAAATTGATTGGGGCGCCATCCTTGAGCCGGTCACCGGCTCGGAACTGGCCCAGCAACTGGACTACAGTGCCCGTCGCCTGTTCGGCTGGGCTCGCCAGGCCGCCGGGCGACTGACCGAGCAACTGGCCGACTACGTGGGCAACGAATCCGGCCTGACCCCGGGCCGTCGGGATGTCTACGAATTCGGTCAGGATGTGGACGAACTGCGCATGGACGTGGATCGACTGGACGCCCGCATCCAGCGCCTTCGCGCGGCAAGGGCCGGCGTGAACAGCAACGGGAGCGCCACCGACTGATGCTGCCCGTTACCCGTATTCTGGTGGTCATCCATGTGGTGTGCCGCTATCGCCTGATCGCCCTGCTCCCCGCCCATCCGCTGCGCAACCTGCTGCTGGTGATGTCGTTTCTGTTGCCCTCCAGCTGGCTGGGCACCGGCAAGCTCAGCGAAGGCGAGCGGCTGCAAAAAGCCCTGGAACGCCTCGGCCCCATCTTCATCAAGTTCGGCCAACTGCTGGCCACCCGCCAGGACATGCTGCCACCGGAATGGACCCGCGCCCTGGCCCGCCTGCAGGATCAGGTTACCCCCTTCGACGGACAACAGGCCCGGGATCTGGTCGAGGCCAGTCTCAACCAGCCCTTTGATGAGGTCTTCCGCGACTTTGACAGCACACCCATGGCCGCGGCCTCCGTGGCCCAGGTCCATGCCGCCACCCTGCATAACGGCCAGCAGGTAGTGGCCAAGGTGCTACGCCCCACCATTCTTCCGGTGGTGCAACGGGACCTGAAAGTCATGGCCTTCGGCGCCCGCTGGCTGGAACGACTGTGGCGCGATGCCCGTTACTTCCGCCCCGCACGGGTGGTACAGGATTATCGGGACATTATCCTGGGCGAACTGGATCTGGCCGCCGAAGCCCGCAACAGTGAAACCATGCGCCGGCATTTCCTGTTCAGCCCGCTGCTGCACATTCCGGCCATTCATCTGGAGCTGTCCAGCCCCACCGTGATCATCATGGATCGCATCCATGGTATCCCGGTGAATGATATCGAGCGCATCAAGGCCGCCGGCATTGATCCCAAGGTACTGGCAGAACGGGGCGTGGAGATCTTCTTTTCCCAGGTATTCCGTTTCAATTTTTTCCACGCGGACATGCACCCGGGCAACATCTTCGTCAACCCGGAACACCCGGAATCTCCTCAATACATGGCCGTGGATGCGGCCATCGCCGGGCGGCTGTCGAAGGAAGACCTGAACGTGCTGGGCCGCATGGTGCTGGCCGTGATGCGCGAGGATTACAGCGCCCTAGTGGATGCCGTGATTCGCGCCGGCTGGAATACCGCCCCCATCGATCGTCCCCGTTTTGAACGGGCCGTGATCGACATTGTCGAGCCGGTGCGGTCCGCTCAACTGGACCAGCTGGAATTCGCGCCGCTGGTGATGAAGCTGTTCGATATGGCGCGCCACTACCAGATCGAAATGCCGGTGCAGTACATCCTGCTGATGAAGACACTGGTACATATCGAAGGCCTGGGGCGCAGCATCTACCCGCAACTGGATATCTGGAGCACCGGCCGGCCTCTGCTGGAAGCCTGGATGCTGGCGGAATACGGCCCCAGCGCCACACTGAAAAAGCTGCAGAATCGCATGCCGGAATGGACCGCCCAGCTACCGGAGATGCCCGATTTGCTGCGCGACGGCCTGGAAAGCCTGCGCGAACTGCCCTACCAGCAGGATCGACTGGAAGCCCGCTTCGAACAGGCCTTGCTTCGCCACCGTCACAAGCTGTTTGCCGGCCTGGCGGGGCTGGGCTGCGCCGGTACTGCCATCTGGCTGGCAACACCCCATGTCAGCTGGCCGCTGGCCGCTGTCGCTGTGCTGCTGGTGAGCTGGAGCTGGCGGCGCTAGACTGTGGCACCGCACCGCGGCACATCGGATAATCCGTCGGCGCTCGCCGCAGGCGCCAACCATAAAGAAAGTGCAAACGCTATGTCAGATATACTCAGCCAGCTCCACCAGGTGCTTGAGTCCCGCAAGGGCGCCGACCCGGACAGCTCCTACGTGGCCAGCCTGTACGCCAAGGGGCTGAACAAGATCCTGGAGAAAGTGGGCGAGGAAGCGGTGGAAACCATTCTCGCGGCCCGCGACGCGGAGGTCAGCGGCAAAACCGACGCCCTGATCAGCGAAACCGCGGATTTGTGGTTCCATAGTCTGGTCATGTTGGCCAAACTGGGAGAACACCCGGACAAGGTGCTGGCAGAACTGGAGCGTCGCTTCGGACTGTCCGGCCATGACGAAAAAGCGGCGCGCGGCAGCAAGCACTGACACGCCCTGACTATCAGCGCCCTACCTATCGGAGAGAGACAGCATGTTTTCCGGCATCAGCATTTGGCAGTTACTGATCCTTCTGGCCATCGTGGTCCTGTTGTTCGGCACCAAGAAACTGCGCAACATGGGCGGCGACCTGGGTGGCGCGGTCAAAGGCTTCAAGAACGCCATGAAAGACGGCGAGGAAGAGCAGGACCAGAAGCGTCTTGCCGATGATGACAAGGACACCAGCGGGCAGAAAACCGAGAAGGACAAGGAAAAAGACCAGGCCTGATCTGGCTCCGCCTTTCCCTGGCCCCGTTAAGAGGTTTCCATGTTCGATATCGGCTTCGCCGAACTGACCCTGATTTTCATCATCGGCCTGGTGGTACTCGGCCCGGAACGCCTGCCCAAGGTGGCCCGGACCCTGGGCCAATGGGTCGGTCGTGCCCGCTCCACCTTCAATCATCTGAAAAACGAACTGGAACGCGAAGCGGTAACCCAGGACATGCGCGAGCGCATGGAAAAGCAGATGCGGGAAATGGGCCTGGACGAAGACAGTATCCGCGAAGCCAGGGAAAGTCTGCTCAGCCCGGAGCAGATCGCCAAGGCACGCAGCCCCAGGGACAAACAGGCCGACCCTGGCGACGACCGCGAAAACCCCCAGGAACCCCCGCGCCATGAATGATGCCAGCAACGATTCCGGCCAGCCATTGATCGCTCATCTGCTGGAGCTTCGTAATCGGCTACTCAAGGCCATGGCCGCGATTTTCGTGGTGTTTCTGGGGCTGTTCTACTTTTCCCGGGAGCTGTACACCCTGGTGGCCAAGCCGCTGATGCAGGCCATGCCGGAAGGGACCAGCATGATCGCCACCGGCGTCGCCTCGCCGTTCCTGGCGCCCTTCAAACTGACCCTGTACCTGAGCATCTTCGTGGCCATGCCCTTTATTCTTCATCAGGCCTGGGCCTTTGTGGCTCCCGGCCTGTACCGGCATGAAAAGCGCCTGGCAGTGCCCCTGCTGGGCAGCAGCGTGCTGCTGTTCTATGCCGGCGCTGCCTTCGCCTATTTCGTGGTGTTCCCGCTGATGTTCCAGTTCTTTACTGCTATCGCCCCGGAAGGGGTGGCGGTGACCACGGACATCAGCAGCTATCTGGATTTTGTCCTGGCCCTGTTCCTGGCATTCGGGCTGGCCTTTGAACTACCCATCGCCATCGTGTTGCTGGTGAGCACCGGGGCAACGACGGTGGAAAAACTGGCCGCCGCCCGCGCCTATGTGGTGGTGGGATGTTTTGTGGTGGGCATGTTGCTGACTCCCCCCGACATCATCAGCCAGACCCTGCTGGCACTGCCCATGTGGTTCCTGTTCGAGATCGGCCTGTTGGCGGCCCGCCTGATTCGCCGGGAAAAACAGAAACAGCAAGACGCACCTGACGCCTGATATCCACCCTGATCAAAAGCGGTAGCCATTATTGCCGGTTGCGGCAGGAGGCAACGGCAGGGGTGTCATATCGTCCATCACCTCATCACGGGCCGGAGGCTGGGGAGCCGGAGCGGCGCAGCCATTCCCTTCCAGGAAATTCACAATGCGCTGCTGCACCGCCGGATCCCGAGTGCTTTCGATATGCCCACCGCGCAACCGCTGAAACTGCTTGGGCTCATTCGCGGCGGCAAACAGTCGCTTACCGTGCTGATAGGGGATAACCGGATCGTCTTCGCTGTGCATGACCAACAAGGGGGTTGGCGCCAGCCCGGCAATCCGGGACTCCGGGTCCAGATCCGCGCCCGGCATGCCCGGCACCACCAGCCAGCGCAGCGGCCACAATAGCCAGCTACCCTTCATCACATCATCGGTAATCCCCCGATAACTGGCAAACGCCGCTTCCAGCACCACACAGTCTGCCGCGTTCTGATTTTTTTCATCCCCCAACACCGTGGCGGCCATGGCACCACCCAGGCTCTGACCAAATACGGTCAGCGGGCCTTGCGTCTGCCTGGCATTGCGCAACCAGTCCAATCCCAACTGCACATCGTCAAATACCGCCGGCAGTTTCGGCTTGCCCTCAGACAGGCCATAACCCCGGTAGTCGAGGAGAAAAACGTTATAGCCCTGTTCCGGCAACCATTGCACGCTGGCCAGGTGGGTACTGATGTTCTGGGCATTCCCATGAAGAAAATACACGGTGCCACGGACATGCCCCTCACCGGCGGCCGGCAACCACCAACCATGCAGGCGCAGCCCGCGCGGATGGATCAACACCACATCCTCGTAGCTGAGCCCCTGGTTTTCCGGATTCTGCACCCAGGGCTCCATGGGATAGAAGAACAGTTTGCTGCAGCCTGCCAGCGCCGTGGCCAGGCTGGCCAACAGAATCAGTCGAAGTACCATCGCCATTGTAATTTGAACTCGTAATCGCCATCCCCGCGCCAGCCTTCCCGGCTCAGCGATGCCCGCAACCCATGCTGACGGGCAAAAGCCCAGTGCACGGCGAACTCGGAAGTATGTCGATAGGTATCGTTGTTGAAGTAATGTCCCACACTGCCCAGCTGCCACTGCCAGCGTCCGCGCTGATAGAGCAGCCCCGCATCCAGACCAGCCCCGGGGGTGAGGAAGGTATCAAAGTCGCTATTATTTTCCATTCGCAGGCTGGTTAACAGGTAGGGCTGCCAGTTGCCCAAGGCCCAGCTGCCACCCGCGCCGCCCTGGACATAGCGCACCAGACGTCGGCGCCCTGCCCAGGCCCTCTCCAGTCCTCCCTCCACATACCAGCTCAACGGCTTGCTGAAGCGATTGCGGGGAGCAAGCGAGCGAATGCTTACCACATCCAGTTCTTCCAGGCGTGGATCACCGGATTCCGTGCTGCGCAGGGTCAATCCCATGCCTTCAATCTGGGCCCCGCGTAGAAAACCGTAACCATTATCCAGCAGGTCGTGGTAGGTCAATCGGTAGCTCAGCTCGCCGAAATCCTGATTCGCCTCACGCTGACCACCGGCCAGAGCCAGCATCTGCGTGCCATGGCCCGCTTCCGGAGGTTCAGGATTCACGGTTTCCGGCACATCCACCTTAGGCAACCGGTTCATTTCCGTGAGTAGCGTAAAGGAATCCCGGGCAGCTCGCGGCTTCCTGACTCCTTTCCGGTTGACCAGTCGCAGATAGCGATAGGCGGTGGTCACCATCAGCGCCTGCTGCCGGGGCTCGGCCTGTTGAAATGCTTCCGATTCCAGCAGCCCCGGGTCATCCGCGAGAGCACGGGCCAGCCGCTGCTGCTGTGCCGTCATCTGGCGACGCAGGTTATCCAGCTCAACCGCCTTGGAGGGCCGGTAATGACGCTCACTGATCAAGCCCCGATCATCCAGGGCGCGGACCGTATTCACTGGCACTTCGGCAAAACGCAGTTCCGTGAGCAGCTGCGAGCCCGGCCTCGCGACTTCCACCAGTTCCAGCAGACGGAAAGAACAGTTTTCATCGAAAAAATAATAATCAAAATTGATGTCTTTCAGTTCCCACAGGTGCTCTATCAGCCAGTCAATTTCCTGCTGATCCAGATCCAGGGTGTACTCCCACATATCGCGATTTTCCATGTGGGAATATTCCTGAATTTTTTGCACATAAGGGACCAGGGCAAAGCGGCCAGGATAGCCGCCGGCTAACCCGCGATAAATATAGAAAAAGGAATTATCAGCCTCCGTGGATACGGCTCCGAAATTCACCGCCCAGGACAACCAAACCGCACTGTCTTTACCCTGATCCAGGCGCAGTAGTGTATGGCCGAACATGGACGACGGGCTGTTCAGATAGGCCGCAGGAAACACCAGGACTGCCCGGCTGGCATGTACTGCAGAGCGCCACCGGGAATACTCCTCGCAGTGGTCAAAAGGCGCATCCTCCTGCCAATCCAAATGTCCGGCAAGAAAACGGTAACGGGCGGGGTAACGGCATCGCTCAGGGGCTTTGGCAGGCTCTAACGCAGCCAACGTTGCTCGCAGCTCTGCAAGCACATCATCCTTGCCATTTTTCGCCAGAAAATAATTATCATCATCGATATAACTGCGACCCCGATCGCGCAGCGTAGCACCGGGATTCACATGCATGAGCGCCTGCCACCGTGGCGAGGCAGCAAGATCCGCCAGGGAGAGAGAGGAGTTCGCGGCCAACGCCGGGGCAATCCAGCACAGCAGCACACAAAGGAGTCCAGTGCGCATCCGGTATTATCCGTGATTCGGGCGGGAAAATTCCGTCCTGGGTCTGTGATTCCAGATCGGACAAACAAAGCCCCGCCGGAGGGCGGGGCTCGTCAATAAACGCAGTTTATCGTTTAGGCCAGGTACTTGGACAGGCTCTCGTCCTGCTTCATTACCTCGGTGATGTTGGCCATGACTTCCTCGGCGGTTACATCCTGGTGCGGGAAAATAACAGCGAAGTTTTCATGCATGGCAGCATTGAAACGGGCACGATCGTCGGCCTGGATCCCCATGGATACGGACAATGCGGTCAGGGCTTCGCCTTCACCTGTGGCCATATCCTGAGCCACTTCTTCCATCACACCGGTCATGCCGAGCAGGCTCTGGCCGCTGTAGGTCAGGGAACCGTTGGTATCACAGCCGTTGGTACCGGTGGTCATACCGAACGTTGCGTTGCCGGAGGTGCCGTTCACAATAGTCGCCAGCAGGTGCATGGGCAAACCGGAATTGCCTTCGAACAGCATGTTACCCCAGCCACAACCGGGACCACCCGGAGCTACAGCCATGGCAGAAGTTGAAGCGCCGAGCAGAGTGGCAGCAATAAGCGTCTTTTTCATTCTGAGATACCTCCAAGTTTTTATATGTCATCCCTGGGGATACTTCACAGCACCAGGCTGTATTTAGCAACCCTGTCGCAGCGATGCTGCTCAGTGCTCTCCCCGTCACCCGCAAAACAGGCAACTGACTTCATCATAAACAAGGCGAGGACCTTTGCAATACAATTGCAAAACTACGGTCATGAGCTCAAAAGAAATGTGACAGGGCCATCATTGACAAGATGTACTTGCATATCGGCACCAAACACACCACTGGTCACTGGAATATTCTTTTCCCGTAATTCCCGCAAATAACAATCGTATAGCTGCCTTCCCTGCTCCGGCGGGGCCGCCTTGCTGAAACTGGGCCGACGGCCCTTTCGGGTATCCGCCGCCAAGGTGAATTGGGATATGGCAAGAATTTCTCCATCAATATCGCGCACGTCCAGGTTCATCTTGTCATCGCTGTCGGCGAACACCCGGTAACCCACTGTCCTTTCCGCCATTCGCGCCACCGTCGCCTCATCGTCACCGGCCTCGATCCCAACCAGCAGCAACAGACCCTGGCCGATACGCCCCACACACTCGCCGGATACCGTCACCGAGGCTTCGCTGACACGCTGCAACAACACTTTCAATCGTCGATCCTCCTCTCCAGTCTTTTCACTGCCTCCACCAATGCACTGGCAATCAACGGGTCAGAGGATGAATGACTGCCCCCTGCCACCCAATGCAACTGACTGCCCGGCAATACCCGGTGTAGCTCAAGCGCCTGGTCCGCCGGGCAGACGAAATCCCGGGTGCCGTGAATAATCTCTACCGGCAGCCCCATCCCTGCGCATGCCTCCAGCAAGGGAGCGGCAAGAAAACCATCATGAAGAAAATAATGGGTTTCCTGCATAGCCATACACAGCTCGTCATCGCTGGCTTCTCCAGGGGGTGACACCGGCGTTAATGCCAGCACGGATTCCCAGTTACACCAGTTACGGGCATGGTAGCGGGCGCGCTTGCCCTGCAAGCCCTGATGATAGCGCTGTAGAAGGTCCCCCTCCCCCGGCGGCGCCTGCTCCTCAAATGCTGCCCATGACTCGGGAAAGAGCCGCGCAGCCCCGAGAGGCGTATAAAGCCAATCGCGATCCTGTTGTCGACAGAGAAAGACGCCCCGCAACACCATACCGGCGACCCGCTGGGGATACGTCGCCAGGTACGCCAGGGCCAGAGTGACGCCCCAGGAGCCAGCGAAGACTCGCCAACGCGTTATACTCAGCGTCTCCCTCAGACTCTCCAGGTCTGCAACCAGATGGGTGGTGGTATTGTCCTGAATCGACGCAAAGGGTCGGCTTTGACCACTGCCTCGCTGATCAAAGAGAATAATGCGGTACCGTCGGGGATCGAAAAACCGGCGCATGAAGGGGGAGCAACCGCCGCCGGGACCGCCATGCAGGACAACCACAGGCACGCCGTCCGGATTACCGCTTTCTTCCACGTAAAGCTGGTGCCCCTGACCCACTGATACCAGAGACTGCCGATAACTGTCCGGCAAGGGAAATAACGCCATGAGAGCTGCACTTATCTGCAGAAAGACCTCAGCATACCTGCTGGTGATTACCCTGCAACTGTTGCTGGCAGGCTGCAGCAAAACCCCACCGGAGCAGGCCATCCTGGACGCCCTGGAGAATCTTGAGGCGGCTATCGAGGCTGGCGATACCGGATCGGTGATGGACGCACTCACCGATCCTGCAGAGATTCAGCGTGGCGGCCACACCCTGCAACGGAACGAGGTGCGGCGCCTACTGATGGGCACCTTCCTCCGCTACCCGCAACGCCAACTTGCACTCACCCAGATCAACATCGAGCTGGACCCTGTTACCCAACGCCACGCCCGCGTCACCTTCACCGCCTTCGCCTGGGGCGGACAGAACGTCATGCCCGAGAACGTGGATAGCTATCGGGTGGTGAGCGACTGGCGCGAGGACGGGGAGTGGAAAATTGAGGCGCTGACAGCGAATGGGCTTAGGGAGTGAACAGTTCGCGATTTTGCGCTCGTTATTTCCCAACGCAAGAGGCCGCGCCCAGAGTATGGACGCAGCCTCTTGCGTTGCAGAACCTGAAGTCCAGTCCCGCGAACTGTTAACTATTCACTATTAACGGTTAACTGCTTCATCAATCCTCATCGCCACCAGCCAACTCTCCCTCCATATCCAGCTCCTTGATCTTGCGGGTGAGGGTGTTGCGACCCCAGCCGAGCAAAGCGGCGGCATCGCGCTTACGGCCGCCGGTGTGCTGCAGGGCCACTTCGATCATGGTGCGCTCGAACCCCGGAACCGCCTGTTCGAGGATGCTGCGCTCACCCTGGGACAGGGCCCGGTCGGCCCAGTTGCGCAGGGACTTGAGCCAATCACCGCTGACGTCGGCGCCCTTGGCGGCACCGGCCTCTTTCAGTTCCGGCGGCAGATCATCCACCAGCACCTCTCGACCGGATGCCATCACCGTCAGCCAGCGACAGGTATTTTCCAGTTGCCGCACGTTACCCGGCCAACCCTGAGCGGCCAGGTATTTTTCCGTGTCCTTGTGCAGCACCTTGGGCTCCACGCCCAGCTCATTGCCCGCCCGCTGCAGGAAGTAGTTGGCCAGGCGGGGGATATCTTCACGGCGCTCAGCCAGCCGGGGAATATGGATACGGATTACATTGAGGCGGTGGAACAGATCCTCACGGAAGTCCCCATCCTTGACCAGACGCTCCAGATCCTGGTGAGTGGCTGCAATAATGCGAACATCCACATGGATCGGAGTGGTACCACCAACGCGATAAAACTCGCTCTCCTGCAATACCCGCAACAGGCGAGTCTGCGCTTCCAGCGGCATGTCACCGATTTCATCAAGGAACAGGGTGCCACCGTTGGCCTGCTCAAAACGCCCCACACGCTGGTTATTGGCACCGGTAAAGGCCCCCTTTTCGTGACCAAACAGCTCGGATTCGATCAGGTCCTTGGGGATAGCCGCCATGTTCAGTGCCACAAAATTCTTTTCACGACGCATGGAGTGACTGTGCAGGGCCCGGGCAACCAGCTCCTTACCGGTACCGGACTGGCCGTTGATCAGTACCGTGACGTTGGAATGGCTGAGTCGGCCAATGGCGCGGAACACCTCCTGCATGGCCGGCGCTTCGCCGATAATTTCGGTGGACTCTTCCTCCACGGCGGGCGGCTGCTCACCGCGGGATTCTTCACGATGCTTGATGGCACGCCGCACCAGAGCCACCGCCTCGTCCACATCAAACGGCTTGGGCAAATACTCAAAGGCTCCTCCCTGATAGGAGGCCACCGCGGAATCCAGATCAGAGTGGGCGGTCATGATGATCACCGGCAGATCCGGGTTCTTGCGCTGTAGAATCTTGAGCATCCGCAGGCCGTCGGTGCCCGGCATGCGCACATCACTGATCAGCACTTCCGGCTCCTGCCCACCCTCCTCCAGGGTGTTCAGCGCCTCATCGCCATCCTCGAAACAGGTTACTGCGTAACCCTCCTGGCTCAATGCCTTTTCCAGCACCCAGCGAATGGACCGGTCATCGTCAACTACCCATACCGTTACGCTCATGACCGGCCACTCCCTGGTGTTTCACTGTTGTCGTTGTTCACGGCTGCAAAGGCGCTCATGACTGTTCGCTCTCCGTTATTTCCGGCTGCTCCATTGGCAGCAAAATACTGAATACGGTGTTACCCGGGGCGCTCTCGCACTCAATCAACCCCTGATGCTGACTGATAATGGACTGGGCAATGGACAAACCCAGCCCGGTACCACTGGCCCGGCCGCTGACCATGGGATAAAACAGGGTCTCCTGCACATCCGGGGCAATACCCGGGCCGTTGTCGATAATATCTACCCGCAGCACCAGACGGTGGCGCAACGAGCCAATGGTGAACTGGCGCAATACCCGCGTGCGCATGATGATGCGGGCATCTTCTGTATGCGATTCCAGCAAGGCCTGGGTGGCGTTGCGGATAATATTGAGCAATACCTGAATCATCTGATCCCGGTCGGCAATCACATCCGGCAGGCTGATATCGTAATCCCGCCAGATCGCGACCCCCTGGGGGTGCTCCGCCAGCAACAGCTGACGAACATGCTCCAGGCATTCATGCACATTCACCGGCTTGAACTCCGGCGGCTTGCGCGGACCAAGCATACGATCTGCCACCGTGCGCAACCGGTCTGCCTCATCGATGATGACTTTGGTGTACTCGGTCAACTCAGGGTCCGGCAGAGCGCGCTCCAGCAACTGAGCCGCCCCGCGGATACCCCCCAGAGGGTTCTTGATCTCGTGGGCCACCCCTCGCACCAGCGCCCGGGTCGCCTGATGCGCATGGATCAACGCTTCTTCCCGGGTGATGCGCAGCAGCCGATCCAGCGGCTGCATTTCCATCAGCAGGCTCAGGGGCTGCCCGGGTTCATTAATCGGACTGACGGAATAATCCACAGTAATTTCATAACCCGGCGCCACCGCAAGACGAGCCTCCCGCCGCGTGAAGGGGTGCTCATCCTGGATGCACTGGCGCAGGGCATCACGGGCTTCTTCGTCATCAAAAAAATAATCCGGCAGCGGCTGCCCCATGGCACGGCTGGCGCTGGTGGCAAGCAGCATCTCTGCCGCCGGATTCAGATAGCGGACCTGCAGCTTGTGATCCAGCATGACCACCGCAGTGCGCAGGTGATCCAGTAAACGTTTGTGCAAGATGACACCACCCATCAACTGTTGGCCCATAACAGGGCATAAGCAATTATCAGGCCACCTCTGCCAACGCCGCAGGTGCACGGCTATAGGTCTTCAATGCAGAGAACGGAGCCCCATGATGATGAGTGTAGCGAGATCAGAGGAAAGATTGCACTATAATGGTGCAGAACTAGGGAGCCAGAATGGGTCGCCGCTGAGACGGTCGAGCAGGATCTCCTCGCCCCGCCGGGTCACCGGCCCCGGCGGGACCGCCTGACGATGCGGATCCACCCGTTTCCGCAGCGCCACCCCGGCTGGCAGGGTCACCAATAACACCCGGCCCCCCATTGCCAGGCGAATTCTGGAAATTCTGCACCGTACTGCGATGGATATACACCTGCACCGGCTCAGAGCTGATCAGAACCTCGTCATCAGAATTGAGCACTTTGACCACGAGAGTGTGCGTACCCCGAATAACGGTATTTAGCGCCATACCTGGCTGGGCCTCCCCATTATCGAAAAGCACCAGTCGGTCATCTCCCTGAAGGGACGGCTGCAGATCCACAGAGACCACTACCGGTTCTTGCTGATTACGGATAGTGCTTTCCGGCTCAGGACGGGTAATCACAAGAGAACGATACCCTTCGGGCGGCTCGTCCTCCTCAATCTGAGACTCAGCTTCAGGCAATTTGACCCTCTTCATGGGCACCGCATTGGGAGGTCGAAGGTGCACCTCTTCGGAAGCGCTTGCGCCCTCTGCAGGCTGATCACTGAAAATCACATTGCCATTCTTGTCGACAGACCGATATATCTTTGCCGATGCATTGGGCTCTTCCCCGTCAACCTCTACCGCTGTTTCGGCACGTAGCCCGCCAGAGCACATCAGCAAGGCAGTCAGCAACATTCCTGCATTCTTCATGATTGCCTCCCTTGAACACCCTTTGATTCTCACCCGCCAAGCCAGCACAAGAAAGGGCCAAATGCACAAATTCTGTGCTTATTTCAGACTCATACAGACAAAAAAAGCCCCCGACTAGCGGGGGCCTTCTTTCTGCAGATTTCCCGAAGGAGATCAGCAGGAGTAGTACATGTCGAACTCGACCGGGTGCGGAGTCATGTTGAGACGCTCGATCTCACCACGCTTCAGGCTGATGTAGCCTTCCAGCATATCCTTGGAGAACACGTCGCCTTCGGTCAGGAAGTCCATGTCGGCTTCTAGGCAATCCAGCGCCATGGTCAGGGTATGGGCCACGGTCGGGATGTCCTTGGCTTCTTCAGCCGGCAGATCATAGAGATCCTTGTCCATGGCATCGCCCGGGTGCAGCTTGTTCTTGATACCGTCCAGACCTGCCATCAACAGGGCCGCGAAGCACAGGTACGGGTTGGCAGACGGATCCGGGAAGCGCGCCTCGATACGACGGGCCTTGGCGTTGCTCACGAACGGAATACGGATGGAAGCAGAACGGTTACGGGCAGAGTAGGCCAGCATTACCGGGGCTTCGAAGCCGGGCACCAGACGCTTGTAGGAGTTGGTGGAACCGTTGGTGAAGGCATTCAGGGCACGAGCGTGCTTGATGATGCCGCCGATGAAGTACAGGGCTTCGTCGGACAGACCTGCGTAGCCGTCACCGGCAAACAGGTTCTTGCCATCTTTACCCAGGGACACGTGAACGTGCATACCGGAACCGTTATCACCGATCAGCGGCTTGGGCATGAAGGTGGCAGTCTTGCCGTAGGCGTGAGCCACGTTGTGCACACAGTACTTGAGGATCTGCACTTCGTCGGCCTTGGCGGTCAGGGTGTTGGCGCCAACACCGATTTCACACTGGCCCGCAGTACCCACTTCATGGTGGTGCACTTCGATGTTCAGGCCCATTTGCTCCATGGCGGAACACATGGCACCACGCAGGTCGTGCAGGCTATCTACCGGCGGAACCGGGAAGTAGCCGCCCTTCACACCCGGACGGTGACCGATGTTGCCACCTTCGAAGTCCTCGTGGGATACCCACGCGGCTTCTTCGGAGTGAATGTTGTACATGGAACCCTGCATGTCGGATTTCCACTGCACGGAATCAAATACGAAGAATTCCGGCTCAGGACCAAACAGCGCAGTGTCGGCGATGCCAGTGGATTTCAGGTATTCCTCGGCGCGACGAGCCACAGAGCGGGGATCACGCTCGTAACCCTGCATGGTGGACGGCTCAAGGATATCGCAACGCAGGTTGATGGTTGCCACGTCAGTGAACGGGTCCAGTACAGCGGAGGAATCATCCGGCATCATCACCATGTCGGACTCATTGATGCCTTTCCAGCCGGCAATGGAAGAACCATCGAACATTTTGCCGTCCTGGAAGAAATCTTCGTCGATTTCACCCACGGGGAGGGTTACGTGCTGCTCCTTACCACGGCTATCGGTGAAGCGCAGGTCCACCCATTTCACATCATTATCTTTGATCAGCTTGAGGGTCTTTTCAGACATTGTCGTGCGTCCTCCTAAGGAACAGCGGGTTTGTCTCTGACTCGTTGCCCCACCCCGCATCAGGGCAGAACAGAGAGCCGGTATTCTCGGCCACCAGGCCTGCTTTGCCAATAGGGAGGCAAGTTCCATGCCAGCCCTTTTTTAGCGCATTTGACGGTTAAACGCGCAACCGAAGGAAAGCATACACCCTTACAGTGCATTAATATGGTGCGATGCACCATTATTATGCACTAAAAAAGTGCGCCGTTATCCTCCCCGACCCGCAAAACCACAAATACCTCGTTGCCGGCCTCGCCGGTTTCCAGCACCTCATGGCCATTGATGCGGCACCAGGCAGGAATATCGTTCAGTGCACCAGGGTCGGTGCAGACCACTCGCAGGCAATCGCCAGTCGCCAAAGTGCGCACCTTGTTCTGCGTCTTGATCACCGGCATGGGGCACAACATGCGGCGCACATCCAGTTCATGAAGGGCTTCGGTCATCATCAAAGCGTACCTGCTTCAGCGTGTTGAGGGAGCGGTTCTATTCATGGAGAAAGAGACGAACAAGTCAGTGGCGAGTTGCGAGAAGCGAGGCTCGAAGAGCAACCCGGGTTTTACCTGTCGGTCCTAGAGACTTGCTTCTCGTCACTGATTTACCCCACATTCCATGCCAGCGGCACCGCATCCGGTTGCACCGGCGCCACGGTCACCTGGCGGGCCACGCCATCCGGGCTGCGCACCTCCAGGGTCACCTCGTCCAGGGAGCGACCCTTGGAATAGCGGGCAATAATAGCGGCGGCCTGCTGCAGCTCAGCTTCGCTCTCGAAGTTGCCATCCACCAACGCAAGGGGCCCCGGGCAGCTGACCGTGGTAATGCTGGTGAACTGGTAACGGTAACCTTCCAGAAAACGGTTTTCCCCTTCCTCGCGGCTGATGATCAATTTGTAGTGGGGCTGCGGACGCAGATGGCGCCCCACCTTCAAGAGCATGATGTCATCCAGTTCATAGCGGCGCTCGTTACGCGCCTTCCAGAGATCCGCCAGCTTGTTGGAATAGGATTCGTCGGTGAGGAAACAGCAGCCGCCGGCAGGCTGGGCAAAATCATCCAGCCCAAACTCCTTGGCAAGCGCCATCTGGGGCTTGCGGTTACGGCCGGTAAAACCGTATAGCGCTTCGCGATTCACCCAGCCCTCGCGCTCCGGCAGGGTAGGAGGCAGGTTTCTGGCGCACAACGGGCGCAGCAAGCGGTCATCCGCCCCGGACTCCTGGCTGATGATCGGCATGGTTTCCTTGCGCTGGCTTTTGGGTCGCTGGCCAATCACTTCGCCGGTCACAATAAAATCGAAGCCCCGGTCACCGGCCAACTCCCGCGCCTTGTTGATCATCAGGGTGGCCTGATTGACCATGAAAATCTTGCAGTCAAGGCAGGGGTTCAGATTGGCCCCGTAGCCATGTTTCGGGTTGAGCACCACATCCTTGTACTCCTCGGAGATATCAATGATGTGCATTTTTATGCCCAACTGCTCAGCCACCCACAGGGCATTGTTGCGCTTTTCCTTGTTCTGGTCTTTCTTGCGGATGGCATGGGTATGGCCTTCCACACAGAAGCCGGTGAAGAAATTAACGCCTTCCACCTCGATCCCTTGCTCCTGCATCACTTTCACTGCCAGCATGGAGTCCAGCCCGCCAGACACCAGAGCGATAGCGCGGCGCTTGATCGGTTGGATTGACTCAGTTACCGAAGACGTCATGTGAAAAAACCTGCTGCCTTGATTGGCGCTCAAAAAATGGGCGGCGAAGTATAGCAATCACGCACTCCTGACGCACCCTTCACACCCGGGGCATGTCACTTCAGGGTCATATCAGCACAGCACAATTGGGCTCCAGACCGGCCCGGGAGCCCAATCGTTTGCGACAACTGCTGCGCCTACTTACCCTGCTGATTGCTGCAGCCAGCCTTGGCTGGTGGTGGCATACCCCCCATGGCCCCTGGCTAATGCACAAGGAGCCACTGGCGGGGCAGCGCCTTTGCGTCATTGGCGACGGAGGCTGGGGCAATGCCCCCTCCCTGGCAGTGGGGCAAGCGCTGGTGGAGCTGAACTGCGACCAGATCCGCTATCTGGGGGATCTGGTCTACCCGGACGGCATCACGGGTCCGGAAGACCCCCTACTGGAAAGTCGCTTTTTCGCCCCACTGGGCCCGGCACTGGATGCCGGCATCCCGGTTTATCTGGTATTGGGCAATCATGACTGGAAACAGAATGCCGAGGCCTGGCTGGAGGTGGCCCGGCAACACCCGCTGATCCACTTCCCTCACTACTACTATTTCGAGCAATGGCCAGACGCCTGCGCCTTCAGCCTGGAAACCACCTGGTTCGAAAAATGGTATTACCTGCGACGCCAGGGTGCCTGGCTGACACAGGCCATGGAGACCGCACAAGATCGGCAATGCGGGTTCAGCATGGCCTTTTCCCACCACCCCATGATCAGCTCCGGCTCCCATGGCAATGCCGGGGAAATGATTCAACTGCACCTCAACAGCAAGCTGATTGGCAGACTGGACCTGCTGCTGGGCGGCCACGATCACATTCTCTCCGACGAGGGGGAATATCAGGGCACCCGGCAGCTGATCTCCGGCTCCGCCAGTATCAACAATGACCTGGGCCCGCCCAGTGACAACCAACGCTTCACCCGCGCCACCCATGGCCTGGTGACCCTGGATATCCACGACGATGGCAACAGCCTGCGGGCAAACTACCGCTTCTACAGTGTGCTGGGCGACCCTGACGACCCACTGATCACGCTGTTATGGGAGGGAGAAAAACGCGGCCAGGGGATCAGGGGGTGACAGGGGGAGCCGGCTCGCTCACCGGCACAGGGCCAGCAATGGCAAAGTGGGTTTTCGAAAAGGCGATACGCTCGGCCGCCGGGCGACGAGTGTTGCCCAGCCTGTCCAGGTGATCCTCAATAATCCGGCAGCGACGCAGCAGACCATCATCCATGGCAATCTGGATATTCAGCCCGGGACGGGCATTCAGCTCCAGCATCATCGGCCCGAACTCCCGATCCATCACCAGATCCACACCGAGATAACCCAGGCCGGTGAGATCATAGCAGCGAGCGGCGAGCTCAAGACACTCTTCCCAGTCAGGCACGGTAAGACCCGCCACCGCATTGGCGGTATCCGGGTGCCGCTCGATCTTCTGGTTGTGCCATGTGCCCCCCAGGGTCACACCACTGGACAGATCCAGACCCACGCCAATGGCCCCCTGGTGCAGGTTGGCCTTGCCCTGGGACTGGCGGGTGGGCAAACGCAGCATGGCCGCCACCGGGTAGCCTTGCAGCACGATAATGCGGATATCCGGCACCCCTTCGAAGCTGATGCGATTGAACAACTCGGTGGAACGCACACGGTATTCGATCAGGGCCTGGTCACGGTGGCCGCCCAGGGAATAAATGCCGGAGATAATCCCGGAAATATGATGTTCCAGCTCTTCGGTGGTCACGATGCGCCCGGAGGCAGAACGGAAATAATCTTCAAAGCGATCGGCAATCACCATGATACCGTCACCGCCCGCCCCCTGGGCCGGCTTGATGACGAAATCCCGATGGGTCTCCACCACCCGGTGCAGGGTGGAAATACCCTGCTCCGTGGCGATGGCACCGTACAGTTCCGGCACCCGGATGCCCGCATCCAGCGCCATCTGCTTGGTCTGCAACTTGTCATCAACCAGCGGATACAGGCTGCGTTTGTTATAGCGCAGAATGTAATCGCCGTTGCGCTGGTTGATACCCATCACGCCACGGGCACGCAGTGCTTTGCGGGTCTTGGACCAGAACATGTCAGCGCTCCACCATGGCCCGGAAGCGCATCAGCTCGGTGAGCCGGTAGCCCCGGTAGTGCCCCATCAAGACCATCACCGCGGCCAGACAGAGCAACACTCCCGGGAAGGTAAAGACGAAATACACCAGGGGCTGCCACACCATCAACAAGTGGCACAACACCGCCGCAACCAGGGTGCCCAGCGCCACTTTCAGGGACTGGGAACCGCCCCGCTCTTCCCAAACGATGGAAATCCGCTCGATCACCATGGTGAGAATGACCATGGGAAACAGCGCCACGGACAGACCTGACGACACACCCAGCTTGTAGCCAAGCAGGCTGATCACCGCCATCACTATCACCACAAAGGTGAGCACAATGGACAATCGTGCCAGCAGCTGAAGCTTCAAATGCTCAAGATAAGAGCGCACTGACAGGCCGATGGCAGTGATAAAGGTAAACAACAACACCCCCCAGATAACCTGGGTTTCCCGGAATGCCAGGGCGATCAACACGGGGGTAAAGGTGCCCAGGGTTTCCATGCCAACCAGAGAGCGAATCAGCAGCACCAGCAGCACCCCAACCGGGATCATCATCAGGATGCGGAACAGCTGCTGCGAGGGCAGAGGCAACTCATAAAGCGAAAAGTCGATAAAGCTGCTGGCATCCTGCAGCCGCAAAGAGCGCGCCAGCTGCAGGGCACTCATTTCATTGCGATGGACGCTCAGTGTCAGGTTGGCAGAACGCCCCCCTTCGATATTCAGCAACGGCTCGTTGCCGCTCCACCACACCACACGATCACTGGGCAAACCCTGCTGGCCATCCAGCGGGTTGAAGTACAACCAGCGTTTGCCGTTGTAGGTGCGCAACCACAGTTCCGGCTGTTGCTCCTGGCTTTCCACCAGTCGCAGGGTATGCACCGGCTGAGCCGGAATGTGGGACATGGCCAGCAGCAGATCCACTACCTGGGCCCGGTTCTCCGGACTCACATCCCCACCAAGCAACAACTGGACGTTGTCGTTTTCCAGCTCGTTCACGCGCTTGATGGTTTCGCCAATAAAGGTTTCCACATCGGCGGAGTGCTGACGAATCGGTTGCAACAGCGCCTCAGCGGCCAGCTTTTCCACGCCATCCAGCACCGGTGCCGGCCGGAACTGTGGCCCGGGCTCATTCTCGCGGGTTTCCGCAAAACGGGGGGTGAGCATCAGCCGGTAGTAAAGGTATTGATTGCCCTCGGCACGGCGGGCCGACCAGGTGACCTGCCGGTTACCCTTCTCCACATTGACGTTCACGCCGTAGTTATTGGAGACAAAGCTCTCATTGAGGGTGGTGTAGCCCGCCCCTTGCGGTGGCACAAACATACGCACCTTGATGGGCTTGTTGGCCCTGGCCGTAAAACTGACCTGGGCGTCCACCACCCATACCGGGTCTTTCTCGTCCTGGGTCAACGGCACTTTCTGCACCAGCAACTGGTACGCAATGCTGCCGCCACCCAATAGCAAAAGAAACACGGCCAGAATCCGTGCCTGAAATTTGACAGACCCCATGTTAATGCGCCCCGGCAGCCTCCATCGTCAGTGTATCTTCATTCTCATCACGGCAGCGTGGCCTGCCCAAAGACATGGACAGCGACGGATCTATCAAGGCGCCCAGGCCCTTCAGGGCGTCAGCTCCAATCAACAGCGGATAACGAAACTCGCTGCGATCGGTCAGATTGACATCAATCTGTTGGCGCCGATTGCCTACGCATACCGTCAACGTCACCATCGGCCGGCGACTGAAATCCCGCTCGCCATCCTGCACGCTTTCCGCCCGGCGTTTGATCCGCACATGCCCGGCCAGGGGCAACTCTATGTCATCCCACTGGCTCTGAGTGATGCCCCATTCTTCGCGGTCATCTCTGTCGATGGCGATATCAAACTCAACCATTTTCACCCCGTCACGCTCAAAGGTCTTTATGTAACGGGCGCTCAGGGAGGCTGAATCCGCTCCCGTGTCCAACTTTGCCGGCACCGTAATGCCCAATTCACGGATATGCACACTTTCGTGCAGACCATAGATTCTCTTGTTGGCTGGCGGCGCCTTGGACAGAGTCACAGCAGGCACCAGCACCCCTATCAACACCAAGGGGATTCGCATCATAACAACCTGATTATAAAAGCATTATTGCCGAAAAATCGGCACCGACAACGGAGAATGACAGTGGCTCTGACTCTTCTCCGAGGAAATGGTTGCGCCATTCTAGGCGATCCGCCGCCGACTCGCAGGAACAACTGTGAATTTTTGAATCTTTTCACATTCGCAAATCTTACGCGAAAGCCTGACCGACGGGCTATCACCTGCGCGCAGCGCTGGTATAATGCGCGCCCCCGCGAGATGCAAGCGCCTTTTTTCAGGGCCACCAGGCGGGGCCACGTCCATGTCGGAACAAGGCCCCTGGCGCATTTCGCCCATTTCTTAACGGAGCTACATCTGTGATTGAACGTCTGCGCAATATCGCCATCATCGCCCACGTTGACCACGGCAAGACCACCCTGGTGGACAAGCTGTTGCAACAATCCGGCACCCTGGGAGATCGCGCTGGCGATATTGAGCGGGTAATGGACTCCAACGATCTGGAGAAGGAACGTGGCATCACCATCCTCTCCAAGAACACTGCCATCCAGTGGAATGAATACCGCATCAACATCGTCGACACCCCCGGCCACGCCGACTTCGGTGGCGAGGTGGAGCGGGTCATGTCCATGGTGGATTGCGTACTGCTGCTGGTAGACGCGGTGGATGGCCCCATGCCGCAAACCCGTTTCGTCACCCAGAAAGCCTTTGCCGCCGGCCTAAAGCCCATCGTGGTCATCAACAAGATCGACCGTCCCGGCGCACGTCCGGACTGGGTCATGGATCAGGTGTTCGACCTGTTCGATAACCTGGGCGCCACTGACGAGCAGCTGGACTTCCCGGTGATCTACGCCTCCGCCCTGAACGGCATCGCCGGCCTGGAAGCGGACAACATGGCCGACGACATGACCCCGCTGCTGCAGACCATTGTCGACAAGGTGGACTACCCGAACGTGGACGCGGACGGCCCCTTCCAGATGCAGATCTCTTCCCTGGACTACAACAGCTACCTGGGCATCATCGGCATCGGCCGGGTCAAGCGCGGCAAGATCAAGGCCAACAGCCCGGTCAAAGTCATCGGCGCTGACGGCAAGGTCCGTAGCGGCAAGATCCTCACCATCATGGGCTACCACGGCCTCGAGCGGGTCGACGCCCCCACGGCCTCCGCTGGCGAAATCGTCTGCATCACCGGTCTGGACCCGCTGAACATTTCCGACACCCTGTGTGACCCGGCCAGCGTGGAAGCCCTGCCGCCACTCAGCGTGGACGAGCCCACCGTGAGCATGTTCTTCCACGTGAACACCTCGCCGTTTGCCGGCCAGGACGGCAAGTTCGTCACCAGCCGCCAGATCCGCGAGCGCCTGGAAGCCGAGCTCAAGCACAACGTGGCCCTGCGCGTGGAAGAAACCGGCAGCGCCGACCAGTTCCGCGTTTCCGGCCGTGGCGAACTGCACCTGTCGGTGCTGATCGAAAACATGCGCCGGGAAGGTTTCGAGCTGGCTGTGGGGCGTCCCCAGGTCATCATCCGTGAAGTGGATGGCGTCAAGCAGGAACCCTACGAAACCGTGATTGCGGATGTGGAAGAGCAACACCAGGGCGCCATCATGGAGCATCTGGGTCTGCGCCGCGCAGAAATGACCAACATGGAACCGGACGGCAAGGGTCGCGTTCGCCTGGAATTCCTGGTGCCAAGCCGCGGCCTGATCGGCTTCCGCAGTCAGTTCCTGACTCTCACGTCCGGCACCGGCATCCTCAACAGCACCTTCAGCCATTACGGTGAATTCAAGGCCGGAGACATGGCCAAGCGCATCAACGGTGTGCTGGTGTCCATGGTGAAAGGCAAGGTGCTGGGCTTCGCCCTGTTCAACCTGCAGGAGCGTGGTCGCATGCTGATCGACCCGAACGTGGATGTGTACGAAGGCCAGATCATCGGCATTCACAGCCGCGGCAACGACCTGGTGGTCAACCCCACCAAGGGCAAGCAGCTGACCAACATGCGTGCTTCCGGCACCGATGAAAACATCGTCCTGACCCCGCCGATCCGTTTCAGCCTGGAGCAGGCCCTGGACTTCATCGAAGATGACGAGCTGGTGGAAGTCACCCCGAACTGCCTGCGCATCCGCAAGAAGCTGCTCACCGAAACCGAGCGCAAGCGCGCAGGGCGCTAACCCAACACTGGCCAGAGCAAGCAATACGCACAGTCGCATTGCTTGCCCAGCGCCAAGGTTGCATAAAAAAAGCCGGGCATTGCCCGGCTTTTTTGTATCGATTTCTTTTAACGCAGCAATACCAGCATCATCACCGCACCAAGAATCATCCCCAGCAACAGACCCCGCGTAAAAGAAGCCTGCGCCTGTGGGCGATGGGTCTCCGGGGAGTCCGCCGGCTGACTGGCCTCGAAATCCGTGATCACTTCACGGGCCCGCGCTTCATCACTTTCGGCAACCCACACCGATGCCAGCCCTGCCGCAGGCAATTCGCCGACAGCCCCCTGCAACATGTCGCCCTGCACCTGTGCCATGATGCCGACCTGATCCAGCAGGTCCGCCAGCATATGCGCCTCAATGGCATCGCGGGCCCGAAACACACACTTCACGACACCCTCCAGCCTTGCATCAAGGGTTGACCGCCTCCTTCTTCACCACCTCCAACAGGGTATAACGCAAACTGCTGGCATCCGCTGGCGGTGACGCCACATCTTCTATCCGCACGCGCAACGTGTAATTGTGCCCGGGCTCGAACTCAAACCCTTCGATATGATTATAGAAAAGCTGAAAGTTGGTCTCGCCATCACTGCGCACCCGCAGGCAGTCCATGGGCCCCGCGCCGATACAGGCCGAGGTATAAGGAGCGACATGCAGGATTTCACCGGCCTTGTCTTCCTTTTCACCACAAGCCACCAGTAAAAACAGCACCGCAAACAGCATGTGTTTCAGTATCATGGTACCAGCCTTGTTCTTTTCGCTTATCAGGCGTTAAGCAGTACCATGAGCCGCACGCCAAGGCAAAAGAAAGAACCTTTTTGCAGCCTGTATACACCCAGTCAGCAACTGTAAATGTCGCCATACCGTAACGAGATGTCAGGACCTGGCTCACCGTCCCCCAGGGGAAAACGGCCGCCAGCCCGCAAGGCTCTGCTGATAATGTAAGATGCCCGCACGGCTCAATCGCAATCACGCCCCGGCGAAAAACGTCCTCCGGCGCCACTGCGTACACACTTGAAACAGGTACCCATGCTCCATATCGCACTGTTCGAACCGGAAATCCCGCCCAATACTGGCAATATCATCCGCCTGGCCGCCAACACCGGGGCGCATCTGCACCTGATCGAACCACTGGGTTTTTCCCTGGAAGAAAAGAAGCTGCGCCGGGCTGGCCTGGACTACGACGAACTGGCCCATCTCACTGTGCACGCGGATTTTAAGGCTTTTCTGCAAGCCATGGCCGGCCGACGCCTGTTTGCCCTCACTACCCGGGCCAGCCAGCCACACAGTGATGCCATTTTTGCGGACGAAGACGTGCTGCTGTTCGGCCCCGAAACCCGCGGCCTGCCCACCGACATTCTCAACAGCCTGCCACCCACACAAAAACTGCGACTGCCCATGGTGGCCAACAGCCGCAGTCTCAATCTGGCCAATGCGGTGGCGATAACGTTGTATGAGGCGTGGCGGCAGTTGGACTACCTAGGGGCAGTGAATAATTAATAGTTAATAATTAATAACGGCGCGATCCCGCTCTATACTAGCCCGAAGCACAAGAGGCCGCGCCCAAACCATGGACGCGGCCTCCTTGTTTTGAGTAACGGCTACGTTGCTCGCGTAGCTGTCAACTGCCCACTATCAACTGTCAACTTTTACTGCACCGTCTCACCCTCAGCTTCCGCCTGCGCTTTTGCCTGCTGTTGGCGTTGCTGCTGGTACAGGGCATCGAAGTTAATGGGCTGCAGCACCATCTGCGGGAAGGAGCCCTTGGCGACCAGATCCGAGACCACTTCGCGTACGTAAGGGAACAACAGGTTCGGACAGTAGGCACCCAGCAGCTGGGCCCGTTCTTCGCCTTCCACACCCTTTACGGTGAAGATACCGGCCTGCTTCACTTCTGCCAGATAGAAGGTTTTTTCTTCCTTCTCATCCTTGGCGGTGACGGTAACGGTCAACTCCACTTCGAATTCATCGGTCTCACCAATGCGGCGGGCACCGTTGTTCAGCTGTACGTTGACCTTGGGTTTCCACTCTTCCAGAAACACCTGCGGGGCGCCCGGGCACTCAAACGACGCGTCTTTCAGATAAATGCGCTGCAGCTGGAAAACCTGTTGTTGTTCGGCCATCTTTTTTCTCCTGTTACCGTGTTCCCGACTCCCCCGAATTGGCACCGAGCAGCGTATCCAGCTCCCCTGCGCGCTCCAGAGCGTAAAGTTCATCACAACCGCCGATGGGGCGATCATCAATAAAGATCTGTGGCACCGTGCGCCCCCCACCGCGCTGCATCATGACTGCGCGCTGGTCCGGCTGACGGTCCACATCCGTTTCCTGGTACGACACATTCTTGCTGTTAAGCAACTGCTTGGCACGAATGCAGAACGGGCACCAACCTGTGGTATAAAGCTCGACCTTAGCCATGCCTACCCCTTCACCACGGGCAGGCTGGCACCACGCCAGGCATTGAGCCCGCCCTGGATACGATAGAGCTCCACAAAGCCCTTGCCGCGCAGCTGACGACCCAGATGTGAGGCCTTGGCACCCATATCACAAGTCAGAATAATGGGTTTGTCCTTGTATTTTTCCAGTTCTGCAATACGCTCAAGGGCCTGGCTGGCAGGAATATTGATGCTGCCGGCGATATGACCCGCACGAAACTCATCGCTGTCGCGCAGGTCGACTATCACCGCATCCTTCTGGTTCACCAGATTGGTGGCCAGCTGAGGACTCAGAGCCTTGCCGCCACGGCGGGACTCAAGCACAAAGAAAACGGCCCACAGCAGAAAGAAGGCGGACACCAGAAGGTAATGGTTACTGGCAAATTCAAGCAATTGGCTCATTGGAACCCCGAATCAGTGGCAATGGGCGAGGCTGTGCAGAAAATTGGACAGCCCCACGCCGACGGAAAATCGGCGCCAAGTATACACACCCGCAAGGGGGTAAGGTAAAACCATGCGCCCCGGATTACTGCTGTTACTCCTTCTACCCGCCCTGGCCTGGGGCGAGAGTGCACCGTCAAAAGCCCAACTGAAGCAGCTCAAGGAACGCATCAGCGAACTCAGTGCTGCCCAGAACCGGGAACTTCGCGAGCGGGATTCGGTTCAGGCTGATCTGCGTGAGGCAGAGCTGCGCATCAGTCGTCTGTCCCGGGAACAACGCAGTCTGGAACAACAGGCCGACAAGGCCCGCCAGCGGTTGGCAGAACTGGAACAGGAACAGGCTCAGCTGGCCCGGGAAAAACAGACCCAGCTCCGCTGGCTGGCCAAAACCGTTCGTGCCAGCTACCAGGCCGGTCGCCAGGAACGCATCAAACTGCTCCTCAACCAGGAGCAACCGGACCAGATTGCCCGCCTGCTGCGCTACCAGGAATACTACCAGCGTGCCCGCAGCCAGCGCTTGCAGCAGGTTAATGGAGAACTGGATGAGCTGATGGCGGTCAGTCTGCGCGTGGAACAGGCCCGCCAGACAATGCTCGACAAACGAAGCGAAATGCAACAGCACGCGAACAAGTTGCAAGAAGCCCAGAAAAACCGTCAGCAGACCCTGGCCAGCCTGAACCGCTCACTGGACGACCGCAGCACAAGCCTCAGCCAACTCAAGCGGGACCAGCAACAGCTGGAAAAACTGCTTTCAGACATGCAGCGCAGTCTGGACGACATCCCCGCGGACCTGGGCGGCAAACCCTTCGGCAAGTTGGCCGGCAAGCTCCCATGGCCGGTACAGGGGAGCATCGGCACCCGCTATAACAGTGCCCGCGAAGGCGCCCTGCGCTGGCAGGGCGTGATCCTCAATGCCCCTGCTGGCACACCGGTACGGGCGGTCTACGCCGGGCGGGTCGTGTTCGCTGACTGGTTGCGCGGCTACGGCCTGCTCACCATTGTCGATCATGGCAATGGTTACCTGACGCTGTACGGCTATAACCAGAGCCTGCTGCGGGAAGTGGGCGAATGGGTATCCGCCGGGGACAGCCTGGCTCTGGCCGGCAATTCCGGCGGCAACCGCGCCAGCGGTCTGTACTTCGAGATACGCCATCGGGGCAAGGCGGTGAACCCCACACGCTGGTGTAATCGCCGTGTTACACTGCCGCCACTGGCCCACAACACAAACGATTAAAGCACGCCCACTGAGACCGCGTGCCTGCCGGGGATTCTGAATGCCAACGCCGACCTTCTCTTTTCTGCGCACCGCCATGGTGACAGCATTATTGTCCGCCGCCCCCCTTGCCGTGCTTCATGCTGAAGACCCGGCGCTGGATCAACAGGCCCGTCAGCAAGGTGTACCGGTGGATGAACTGCGTGCCTTTGCCGAAGTGATGGAGCGTATTCGTGGCGCCTACATTGATGAAGTGGATGACCGGGAACTGCTGGAGTCAGCGATTCGCGGCATGCTCTATGAACTGGACCCCCACTCCAGCTACCTGACCCCGGATCAGTTCGACGATCTGCAGGTCACCACCACCGGCGAGTTCGGCGGCCTGGGTATCGAAGTCACCATGGAAGACGGCTTCGTCAAGGTCGTCACCCCGGTGGACGGCTCCCCGGCCAGCAAGGCCGGCATCCAGGCCGGCGACCTGATCCTGAAAATCGACGAGACGTTCGTGAAAGGCCTGACGCTGGGCGAAGCGGTGGAGCTGATGCGCGGCGAGGTCGGCTCGGAGATCGAACTGATGGTGCTTAGCGAGGGGGACGAAAAACCGCATCAGGTCACCCTCACACGCGACAAGATCCAGCTGCACAGCGTCAAATCACGCATGCTGGAACCGGGAATGGGCTATTTGCGGATTTCCCAGTTCCAGAACAACACCGGCGACGATGCCCGCAAGGCACTGGACAAGCTGGCCAAGGAAGATACCTTGCGCGGCCTGGTGCTGGACCTGCGCAACAACCCCGGCGGTGTTCTTGGCGGCGCCGTGGAAGTGGCCGACCTGTTCATGGACAGCGGCCTGATTGTCTACACACAGGGCCGTGAGCAAAGCAGCCGAAGTGACTTCAATGCCAAACCCGGCGATCGCCTGAATGGCATGCCCATGGTGGTGCTGGTGAACGGCGGCAGCGCGTCCGCCTCGGAAATTGTTGCCGGTGCCCTGCAGGATCAGGGCCGCGCCATCGTGGTAGGCAATCGCACCTTCGGCAAGGGTTCGGTGCAGACCGTGCTGCCGCTGAGCAAGGACAAGGCCCTGAAGCTGACCACCGCCCGTTACTACACGCCCGATGGACGTTCCATCCAGGCCGAAGGCATTGAACCGGATATTGTCGTGGATGTGGTCACCAAACTGGAAGTCCGTGAAGACATGCAGGTACGGGAAGCCGACCTGCCACGCCACCTGAACAATGAAAACGGCGAGAGCCAAAACGATGGCAAGCGCCAGTCGCTGGCCCAGGAAGATTATGCCCTGGCGCAGGCGCTGTCCGTGCTGAAAGGCGTGGTATTGGCCCGCAGCAACGAAGGCCGCTGATGCGCCGTTTCGCAACCGCTCTGGTGCTGCTGCTGGCAGTCACCACGGCCACGGCGAAGCCGCGCATCGCCATCATCATTGATGACCTGGGCTATCACCGTTACCACGGCCAGGCCATTGCCGACCTGCCGGCAGCGGTTACCTGTGCCGTAATTCCCTATTCCCCCCATGGCCGCAAGCTGGCCGAACGCGCCAGTCTGGCCGGCAAGGAAGTTCTGGTGCACATGCCCATGGACGCCGGAGACCACATCCGCCTGGATCGCGGCGGCCTGCGACTGGGAATCAGCGAACAAGAACTGCTGGATACGGTGCGTCAGTCTCTCAGCCAGATCCCCCAGGCCCGGGGCCTGAACAATCATATGGGCAGTGCATTCACCGAACAGCCAGAGCCCATGGGCTGGTTGATGGCGGAACTGAAAGCCCACCAGCTGTTCTTTGTAGACAGCCGCACCAGTGGCCGCTCGGTGGCCCAGCGGATAGCCCGGCAACAGGGACTGGCCAACGCCGGTCGTGACATCTTTCTGGATAACGATCGCAATCTGGTCAAGATCAACGACCAGTTCAACAAACTGATCCGCCTGGCCCGTGAACGGGGCCAGGCCATTGCCATCGGCCACCCCTATCCGGAAACCGTGCACTATCTGCAGCAGGTATTGCCATTGATGGACGATGCCGGCATTGAGGTGGTGCCCGTCTCATCCCTGCTGGAAACCCCGACTCTGGATACCGCCACCACCGGTGACGGTAGCCACGCCGGATCGTGAACCCGGTTACGGGGTCACCTGACCCTTGCCAATCCCGGTAAGCCGGGCAAAACCGATCATCAGGAAACCGAAAACAAACATCAGCACCCCGTAAACCGCCGATGGCACCGACATGGCTTCCGAATGCAACAGGGTCAGGGTCACCATCAACCCGAGTGTGCCATTCTTGATGCCCAGCTCGATGGCCACGGTAAAGGCCTGGTCCCGGCTCAGGCCGATCAGGCGCCCGCCGACCAGACCCAGCAGCAGGCCGGCAACATTCAGAATCATCGCCGACAACCCCGCCTTGCGGAACAGCTCCAGGGCTTCCTCACCCAGCTCCACCATCAGCAACACGATGACTGCCACCAACACCAGCAGGCCCAGCAGCCCCACGGCCTTCTCCCCTTTTTCCGCCCAGTCCTGGCGGAAATGGCGAAGGGTCATGCCGATGGCCACCGGCAGCAGGATAATCACAAACAGGGTGATGATGGTGCGCAATACCGGCAGCTCCAGCACCTTGTCCGCATCCTGGAAGCGCTCCAGTGCCCAGCCGGTAAAGGCCGGCAGGGTAACAATGGTAATCAGGCTGGCCAGCACTGTCAGCACAATGGACAGGGCCACGTCACCGCGACCCAGATAGACGAAAAGGTTGGACGTCGTGCCACCAGGGCAGGCAGCAATGACGATCAGGCCCACCGCCAGTGCCGGGGACAGGTCCAAAGCCAGCGCCACACCCAGGGCAATGATGGGTAACAGGAGAATCTGGGCCAGCAGACCAAAGAAGGTGCCGCGGGGGGCAATGACGACTTCACGGAAGTCCTTGGGGGTCAGGGTCATCCCCATCCCCACCATAATCAGAAACAGCGATACCGGCAGGCCGACATCGATTAGCGCATTGGAACCCATTGCCACTCTCCCGAGGTATTATTCTTGGTAAAACCTCGAGAGTAGAACAGGATTTCACCGCCATCCAGTACAAAGCGGCTAGGTTGACGCATATGCCACCCGGGTCTGACGTTTCCCGACCTATATCCGTTGGCGCTTTGCTCGCAAGACAAAGGGTAAGGGCAACCGAAAGATTGACGCTGCCAGCAAAGCGCCAGCGCGCCAGGCGGCACGCGCCGGGGAAGTATCGCGGACGCTAGTCCAGGCGCATCTCCACACCGGCGGCCTGCATGAACTGCTTGGCCTCCTGCACGGAATACTCGCCGAAGTGGAAAATGGATGCCGCCAGCACCGCATCGGCACCGCCCTGTACCACGCCGTCTACCAGATGCTGCAGGTTGCCGACCCCGCCGGACGCAATCACCGGCACCGGCACCGCGTCGGCGATGGCGCGGGTCAGGGCAATATCAAAACCGTTCTTGGTGCCATCCCGGTCCATGCTGGTCAACAGGATCTCGCCGGCACCGTAGTCGGTCATCTTCCTGGCCCAGGCCACCGCATCCAGCCCGGTGGGCTTGCGGCCACCATGGGTGAAGATTTCCCAGCGATTGGTCTCGCTCTCGGCACTGACCTTCTTGGCATCAATGGCCACCACGATGCACTGGGACCCGAAACGCTCCGCCGCCTCGCGGACAAATTCCGGATTGTGCACTGCCGCCGAATTGATACCCACCTTGTCGGCACCGGCATTGAGCAGATTACGGATATCTTCCAGAGTCCTTACGCCGCCGCCCACGGTGAGGGGAATAAACACCTGGCTGGCGATCTGCTCCACCGTGTGCAGGGTGGTGTCACGCTCCTGGTGACTGGCGGTGATATCCAGAAAGGTAATCTCGTCAGCGCCGGCGTCGTTATAGCGCTTGGCAATCTCCACCGGGTCACCGGCGTCGCGGATATCCACAAACTGGACACCCTTGACCACCCGACCGGCATCCACATCGAGACACGGAATAATGCGTTTGGCTAAGCCCATAATGCGTTCCCGTCAGGCGCTGGTCAGTTCGTCGGACAGAGCCTGGCCTTCGCCGAAGTCCAGGGTGTTTTCGTAGATGGCGCGGCCGGTGATGGCACCACTGATGCCCTGGTCCGCCACCGCGCACAGATGACGCACGTCATCCAGATTGGTGATGCCGCCGGAAGCAATTACCGGGATGGACATGGACTGGGCCAGGCGCACGGTGGCGTCCACATTGACGCCCTGCAGCATGCCGTCACGGCTGATATCGGTATAGACGATGGCAGAGACACCATCGTTCTCGAACTGTTTGGCCAGATCAATCACATCCACATCGGTCACATTGGCCCAGCCATCGGTGGCGACCTTGCCATCCTTGGCGTCCAAACCAACGATGATGTGGCCGGGGAACTGCTGGCACATTTCCTTGACGAACTGCGGCTCATTGACCGCCTTGGTGCCGATAATGACCCACTGCACCCCGGCATCCAGATAGGCCTGGATGATTTCCGGACTGCGAATACCGCCACCGATCTGGATCGGCAGATCCGGGTGGGCCTTGGCAATCGCCTTGACGATGTCGCCATTCACCGGCTCACCGGCAAAGGCACCGTTCAGGTCCACCAGATGCAGACGACGGGCACCGCGCTCCACCCAGTGGCTGGCCACCGCCACCGGGTCATCGGAAAACACCGTATCGTCTTCCATGCGCCCCTGCTTCAGGCGTACACATTTACCGTCTTTCAGATCAATGGCGGGAATCAAAAGCATAGCTAGGTCTCAAAACGAAGGCTGCCCTCGCAGAAGGGCAGCACAGGAAATAGTGGTTTGTGCTGACAGCGGTTCTGCCGCTGTATCAGGGCCGCCAGCGCAGAAAATTTTCCAGCAGGGTCAGGCCGGCATCGGCGCTTTTTTCCGGATGAAACTGCACCGCAAAAACATTCTTTCTGGTCGCCGCCGCCGCAAAACTCAGACCGTACTCACAACGGCCCGCCACTTCCTCATCGGCCAGCCCGGTAACGCAATAGCTGTGCACGAAGTAAAAACGGGTGTTATCGGCAATGCCGGCCCACATGGGATGCGCCATACCCTGCTGCACCTGATTCCAGCCCATGTGGGGCACCTTCAGGCGGCCACCGGTATCGCTCTGCAGCTCCCCGAAAAAAGTGACCTGGCCGTCAAATACGCCCAGGCACTCGACGCCGTTGTTTTCCTCACTGCGCGCCATCAGGGCCTGCATGCCCACACAGATACCCAGCACCGGCTTGCCGGCAGCAATCACATCCAGAATGGCCTGATCCAGGCCGGTTTCGCGCAGCACGGCGATACAGTCCCGGATGGCACCCACACCGGGAAACACCACGCGGTCGGCGGCTCGTACCTGGGCCGGATCACCGGTAATCACGATCTGCTGACCACTGGCAACCTTCTCCAGCGCCTTGCCGGCGGAGTGCAGATTACCCATGCCGTAATCAATGACGGCTACTACTTCACTCATACGCTACGGTTACTCGCTTTCGCTGAGGGTGCCCTTGGTGGACGGGGTAATGCCGCTCATGCGCGGGTCCGGCTCCACCGCCATGCGCAGGGCACGGCCAAAGGCCTTGAACACGGTCTCTGCCTGGTGGTGGGCGTTTTTGCCGCGCAGGTTATCAATGTGCAGGGTAATCATGGCGTGGTTGACCAGCCCCTGGAAGAATTCGTAGAACAGGTCCACATCGAAGCCGCCGATGCTGCCCCGGGTAAAGTCCACGAACATCTCCAGGCCGGGACGGCCTGACAGGTCCAGCACCACGCGGGACAGGGCTTCATCCAGTGGCACATAGGCATGGCCGTAACGGCGCACCCCTTTCTTGTCGCCAATGGCTTTGGTAAATGCCTGACCCAGAGTAATACCGATGTCTTCCACCGTGTGGTGGGCATCGATGTGCAAATCGCCCTTGGCGTTGATCTCGATATCCACCAGGCCATGGCGGGCCACCTGGTCCAGCATGTGCTCCAGGAACGGCAGCCCGGTATCCAGTTTGCACTGGCCGGTGCCATCCAGATTGATGGAGACCTGGATCTGGGTTTCCAGGGTGTTGCGCTCAACAGTGGCGCTGCGCTTGCTCATCTCTATCTCCAGGGGTTACCCAGGGCAGTGGGCCGGTTATTATACGCACCCTGACAGAGCCTAACCAGCGGAGCAATTCCATGCCGATCAGTGCCGAATCCCACCCCCTGTCGCCGGAGCAGGCCGCCACCTTCGATCAGGTACTGCGCGATGACCCGCAATACCGGGAAAAACTGGACGCGGCGGTGGCCGCCGGGGGCAAACGCTTGTTTGCCGCCCATTTCAACGGCAAGCGCGTGGCGGTGGCGCTGGTAGAAGAAGACCGGCCCGAGCTGGACTGGGTGGTGGTACACCCGGCCACCCGGGGCCGGGGCGTCGGCAAGGACTTCCTGCGTCTGATCGGCCAGCAACTGGGGGCCATTCTGGCCATGCCCAGGGAATGCGGCCCGACACGCTGATGGGCTGTCAGGGCTAGGCCCGCGGTGCCTGCATGTCCGAAAGCGGCAACCGGATATGCAGGGTAAATCCCTGACCGGGGCCGGGGCTTTCCGCCCACAACTGGCCGTCCACCTGCTCAATCATCACCCTGGCCATGGCCAGGGAAAGGCCAAACCCTTCCTCGTGGTGGCGCGAGCCCATGACGAAGAACGGCTCGAGGATATGTTCAAGCTGCTCCGCGGTCGCGCCCTTGCCCTCATCCTGAATGCGAATTTCCGCGTAACCACCGGGCACGTCCACTTCACTGGATATATCCACACTGTCGCCTTCGGCACTGAAACGCAGGGCATTATCCAGACCAATGGACAATACCTCCTGCAATTCCCCCTCACTGGCATTGACCCGCAAGTTCGGTGATACCCGGTTGCGCACGGCAACGCCGCTTTTCTCAATCCTGGCCGTCTGTTCACGCAGAATCGCATCCAGCACCCACATGGGCTGACAGTTACTCACCGGGGGCGGCTGATTCCGGTCAGACAAATCAAAATAGCGCAGCGAGGTACTGACAATGCCTGTCAGCCGCCTCTGCCCCTTGCGCACCATGGCCCAGACATCCACCTCCTGGTCGCCCCTGGCATCCTGGCCCAGGGAGTCCGCCGCCCCAATCCAGTTGATCGGTGTATTGAGCTCATGACTGATGTACTGCAGGAACATGGACTTGTCCTGGTTCATCTGCTCGATATCCGCCAGGTGGCGCTCCAGGTTCTGCTGGGCCTCATGGGCAAGTTGCTTGCGCTCGGTTTCCAGAAAGCGAATGCGATCCCCCAGGGCCAGGGACAGCATTACCACCACCCAAAGAGCGCCAAAGTGCGGCAGATACGGCACAAACACACTGTAGGGCATCAACCCCAGGTTCCCCATGGCGAACAGGAATATCGTCAGAAGAAATACGGACCATGCCAGCACATAGAGCCGTGCCACCCGAAACCCTTGTCGCCAGACCATCCAGCCCAACCAGCTGAACAGCACAATGGTCAGCAACGCAACCGCGGTGGAGAGGTGGTAGGTCCAGGGCGGCTCCATCAACCACTGCAGCAGGAACGCCCCACCAATCATGATCAGGTAGTGCTTGAGCAGGCGGTCATATCGGGGGAAGCGCTGGGCCAGTTGCAGGAATTGTCGGGAATACAGAGCCAGCGCCAATGCAATCACATAGGTACTTAGCCAGAAGTATTCATTAATCCCGGGCGTTTCCGGCCAGAGGTATTGCAAGCCGAAGCCACTGACATTGATATTGAAGAAAATCACGCCGCCCAGAAACATAACGAAATGCAGCTGCACATTGTCACGCAGCGAGAGGTAGAGCAGCAGGTTATAGACCAGCATGATGCCCAATGAACCGTAAAACAGGCCCTGCATCAATTGCTCAAGGTAAGTAAATTCCACCAGCCCTTTGGCGCTGAACAACACCGGCATCATGTTCAGCGCGCCCTTGCCGCGCACTTTCAGGTAGTACTCTTTGACACCGGGCTCGTCAGTGTCCAGTGCAAACACGAAGGCCCGGTGATTCATCGGTCGCTGACCAAAACCCCGGGTATCGCCCACTGCCTGGGCAATGTAATTGCCTTGGTCGTCAGGGGCATAAAGCGTTAGCTCATCCAGGATCGGGTGGCGTTCCACCAGAAACCAACTGCCCTCCACACCGGACGTATCCACTGCAATGCGCAGCCAGAAGGTGCTGCGGGTAAAGCCGAAGTTCAGGGCACTGCTTTCACTGGCACGAAAGCGACTGGCAAACTGATCCCGCACCTGATCCAGGGTCCAGTCGCCTTCCGGATCCTCCAGTATCTGCATGTGTTCGCCCAGCAATACCTTATCCCCGGCATTGCTCAGCGCCACCGTCCTGTCCTGGGCGGCCGTCGCCAGGCCGAACCACATCAACAGGAGCGTCAACACTGAAATTTGGAACTTTTGCAAAGGCCCTTCCCCTAAACACATACCATCAATGCTAAGTTATGGTCAGTTATTTCCGACTGGTATAATCCCGATCCATCGGCCAACACGCAAGGAGAGCTCCATGGGACGCCTCGTAAAAATTTTGCTGATCACATTTTTTGCCATCATTTTGCTATTGGCCATTGCCGTTTTTGTGATCACCCAGGTCATTGATCCCAACGAGTTCAAACCGGAAATTGAAAAGCAGGCCAGGGAGCAGGCCAACCTCACCCTGGATATCCAGGGTGACCTTGCCTGGCAATTCTGGCCCTCCCTGGGTGTCAGCCTGGGCAGGACCGAGGCGCGCATTGCTGACGAGGAAGAACTGTTCGCGGCCCTCGACGCGGCCAGCGTCAGTGTTGCGGTCCTTCCCCTTCTTTACGGTCAGGTTGAAATGGACGGCATCACGCTGGCTGGCCTGGATGTGAACCTCGTCGAAGGGCCTGATGGCGCCAACTGGGAGCAGATTGGCCCGCAAACCACAGCGGAAGAAACGCCGGAAGAAACCCCCGCCGACCCGGAAGGAGAAAGCAGCAGTCTGGATATCCCCCTGACCATCCCCAGCGTGGCCATCACCGACGGCAAGGTTCGCTATCGCAACACTGCCGATGGCACCGATATCGTGGTGGAACACTTCAACCTGAACGCCCAGGACGTCAATCTGGACGAGGCTTTCCCGCTTCAGATGTCCCTGCGTTATCAGGACCAGAGCGACATGCGCGTGGACCTGAATCTGGATACCACCCTGAACGCCAATCTTGACGCCAACCACTTCATCCTCGACCCGATGACACTGGACGCCAACATTGCCGGCGCCACCACCATGCCGGTGGATGTTCATCTGGAGCAGAAGCTCGACGTGAATCTCAACGAGGACACCGTCTCCATCAAGGATCTGCTGCTCACCGCCGCCGGCACCGAAACCCGCGGCAATATCGATATCACCGCGCTCACCGGCGACATGCAGCTCAGCGGCAAACTGGCCACCGCCTCCTTTGATGCCAACAAGGTGCTGGAAGCCATCGGCGAAGCGCCCATTGAAACCACCGACAGCAAGGCGCTCAGCAACATCGCCATGGAAACCTCTCTGGGGGGTGAGCCCGGTAGCATCATGGCCAATCCGCTGAAAATCACACTGGATGACAGCACCCTCAGCGGCAGCGCCGGCCTGGCCAGCCTGGAGAGCGGCAAGATTGTCTTCGATCTGGCATTGGACCAGATCACCCTGGACGGCTACATGCCCCCCTCCTCCGGCGAGCCCGCCACTGCAGCGGCAGGGGGCGGCAAGGAAGGCGGCACCGCCAACCTGTCGACCGCGGAATTGATACCGGTAGACACCCTTCGACCGCTGGTGCTGGATGGCAAATTGCGCATCGGCAGCCTTAAATACGACACCATCGATGCAAAGAATATGAAGTTTGCCGTGACGGCCAACAACGGCGTGCTGCAGCTTAGCGAAGCCAGCGGCGAAACCCTGGGCGGCAGCTTCAGCGCCAAGGGCAAACTGGATGCCTCCGGGAATACGCCCAAAATCACCGCCAGCAACACCGTTACCAGTGTGCAGATCCAGCCGCTGGTGCAAATGGCGTTGGGAGACGATCTCGGTAAGGGCGTATTCGCCATGAACGGCACTTACAGCGCCAGCGGCAACAGCGAAAAAGCCCTGATGGATTCCGCGAAAGGCAACATCGATATCTCCCTGGCTGACGCCACTGTGCGCGGCCTGAACCTCTACCAGACGCTGGTTGGCGGAGTGAACGACATGCTGGGCCAGTTCCAGGGCCTGGCGACGGCTCTGATACCCAACCAGGAGTCCGGCAAACTGCCCAGCGCCCTGTCTGAGGACACCAAGATCGTGGACCTGACCACCAAGGCCCGTCTGGAAAAGAACGTGGCCTACCTGGACAGTCTGGATGCGGTGTTGAGCAAAGGCGAAATCACCGGTAACGGCTGGATGAATATCCTCAACCAGGATTTTGACCTGAAAATCGGCATGCAGTCCCCGGAACTGGGAACATCCAAGTATCTGCAAGGCACCACCTGGCCCTTGCGCTGTGAAGGCAACCTGGCTGGCAGCCCCGCCAAGTGGTGTGGCCCGGACAAAGACGGTTTCAAGGACATCGGCAAACAGGTTGCTGCCAAGGCTGCCCAGGAGAAAATCAAGGATAAGCTGGGCATCGAGGGTGAAGGCGACACCGCCGAGGAAGTGATCAAGGATGCCGCCAAGAAAAAGGCCAAGGAAGAAGTGGACAAGCAAATCAAGGACGGCCTGAAAAAGCTGTTCAATTAATTTCCGTCCGCACCCGGCCGGAGCGACCCTCGCACGCTCCGGCCTCTTCCGCTGCAAACACACCGACGCGCTTGCCCTGCCCGGTGTTTCCGGGTACAACTCGCGGCATGCCCTGTCCTTCCCCCATCGATCCCGCCACTTTCAGCACCGCTGTGCTGACCTGGTACGACCAGTACGGACGCCAGAGCCTGCCCTGGCAACACCCACGCACGCCCTATCAGGTGTGGATCTCGGAAATCATGCTGCAACAGACCCAGGTTGCCACCGTAATTCCTTTCTTCCAGCGGTTCATGGAACGCTTCCCGGATGTACACAGCCTGGCCAGTGCCGCCCAGGACGAAGTGCTCCACCTGTGGACGGGCCTTGGCTACTACGCCCGCGCCCGCAACCTGCACAAATGCGCCCAGGTGCTGGTGAGTGAGCATGATGGCGATTTCCCGCATACCGTTGAAGAGGTCTCCGCCCTGCCCGGCATCGGCCGCTCCACCGCCGGCGCCATTCTCGCCCAGAGCCGCGGGGTTCGAGCCGCCATCCTCGACGGCAACGTGAAACGGGTCCTCGCAAGGCTGCACGCGGTAGAGGGATGGCCCGGCAAGAAGCCGGTGGAAAACCGACTCTGGGAGCTGGCCGAGCACTACACGCCCCATGAACGGCTGGCCGATTACACCCAGGCGATGATGGATCTGGGCGCCACCGTCTGCACCCGTGGCACCCCGAACTGTGGTGCCTGCCCACTGCAGCCCCACTGCCATGCCCATGGCAACGGCAATCCCCAGGATTACCCCGGCAAGAAACCCAAAAAAGCGCTGCCGGTACGCACCACCATCATGCTGATTCTCCGTGACCACGAAGGCCGGGTCTGGCTGGAACCCCGCCCGTCACAGGGCATTTGGGGCGGCCTCTGGTGCTTCCCCCAGACGGAGCAGAGCGACGATGTCGAAAACGCCCTGAAACAACGGGCCTTGCGGGCCAGTGGTACACCTCAGCCCCTGACGGAGTTTCGCCATACGTTCAGTCATTTCCACCTGGATATCTCCCCCCGGGAGATCCGGGTGGAGGTGGTCGGCACCGGCGACAACAATGGCCGCTGGGTGAACCCGGCCGCCCCCGGGGAACTGGGGCTCGCCGCCCCGGTAAAAAAACTGCTGGGCCGACTCGACACACCCCGCCAGACCAGCATGTTATAGTCTCGCCACACAAACGCCGTATCACGGAGACGTTATGAGTCGCACGGTTTTCTGCCGAAAATACCAGAGCGAGCAGGAAGGGCTGGCACGCCCGCCCTTCCCCGGTCCCAAGGGCCAGGACATCTACGACAACGTATCGAAGCAGGCGTGGCAGGAATGGCTGCATGAGCAGACCATGCTGATCAACGAAAAACACCTGAACGTGATGGACCCGGAAGCGAAACGCTTCCTGGATGAACAACGTGATCGTTTTCTGAACAACGAAAACTATGAAAAAGCGGAGGGTTACGTTCCCCCTGCTCACGATGCGAACAAATAAACGCGCATCCCTTGACGCCCCCGGCTCTAGCCGCTTTAATACGCGCCCTGATTGCCCGGATAGCTCAGTCGGTAGAGCAGGGGATTGAAAATCCCCGTGTCGGTGGTTCGATTCCGCCTCCGGGCACCATACAAAAGGCCTCGCTCAACAGAGCGGGGCCTTTTTTATGGTGTCTGGCCACGCCTCCCCCGCCGGTTACCACCACCGTTGGCGCTTTGCTCGCAAAGCGAAAGCCGCAGAGGGCACGAAGCCAGCCCCCCCCATTAACTTGCCAGCATGCACTCAAGGGACTACCCCCCTCCGCGCGTCCCCCTTATCCTGTCAATGCACACACCGCAGGATAGTCCATGCTAATACGTCTTCTCATAGTCACCGCCTCGCTGCTACTCAGCGGCTGCGACAAGACTCCCACCGGTCGCGATCAGCTGGCTCTGATACCGCCCTCCATGATGGCCCAGTTTGGCAGCCAGGCCTTTCTGCAGATGCAGCAGCAGATCCCCGTGAGCCAGGATGCCGACAGTAATGCCCGGGTGCAGTGTATCGCCCGGGAGATCCTGCTGGTGGTGGGCGACCGCTTTCCCGGCATCCCCATGCCGGAAACCTGGGAAATCGTGCTGTTCGACGACCCCACTCCCAACGCTTTCGCCCTGCCCGGCGGCAAGATCGGGGTCAACCAGGGGCTGCTGAAAGTGGCGGTCAATGATGCCCAGCTCGCCGCAGTGATCGGCCATGAAGTGGCCCATGTGCTGGCCCAGCACGGCAATGAACGGCTCACCCAGGAACTGGGGATCAAGGCACTGTTGCTTCTGGTGGGGCTGTTCAGTGAGGGGGATGCGGACAGCGAACGCATTATTCAGGCGCTGGGCCTGGGCGCCCATCTCGGCATTGCCCTGCCTTTCAGCCGCGCCCATGAGGAAGAGGCGGATTTGATGGGGCTGGAACTGATGGCCAGTGCCGGCTTCGATCCGCGGGAGAGCACACAACTGTGGCGCAATATGGCCGCTGCAGGGGGCGGGCAACCCTTGGAGTTTCTTTCCACCCACCCAAACCACGAATCGCGAATCGAGGAGCTGCAAGCGCGAATGAACGAAGCGTTTCAGCGTTATCAGAAGCGCCCGCCAGCAGCCTGCAACCAATAATCTTCGCCTTGCCAGCAAGGCTCCAACAGCATGAAAACCACCGTTGGGGCCTTGCTCACAAGGCGAAATCGCCGCTGACCGCTATACAGCCCTGGCCGACTCTGCGCCCGCAGTCACTTGCTCGGTGGCCGGCTGCCAATCGTAGTCCTTCATGTTCACGGTCCAGGTGCGGGCCATGAACTGGAAGGTGGCATGGGGCCACAGTGCCGTGTTGCGGCCATCGGCCTGCTGGTACCAGCTCATGCAGCCGCCGGTCTGCCAGACAGTGCCTTTCAGCTCATCCTGCAGCTTGGCGTTATAACGGTCCTGCACGTCCTGCTTCACATCCAGCCAGGCATCGCCGCGCTTATCCAGCTTGGTGATGGCATCCATGATGTAACGGACCTGGCTTTCGATCATGAAAATAATGGAGTTGTGACCCAGGCCGGTGTTCGGCCCTACCAGCTGGAACATATTCGGGTAACCGCTGACGGTGGTCCCCAGGTAGGCCTCAGCGGCGTCTTTCCAGTCATCCTGCAGGCGATGGCCCGGCAGACCGGTGATCTCGAAATCCTTCATGTAGATGCGCGGATCCACGATGAAACCGGTACCCAGCACGATGCAGTCGGCCTGCTGTTCGGTGCCATCACTGAACACGATGCTGTTCTCGCGGATTTCCTTCACACCTTCCGTCACCAGTTCCACGTTGTCGCGGTTAAAGGTGGGGTAGTAGTTGTTGGAAATCAGGATGCGCTTGCAGCCCAGGGTGTAGTTCGGCACCAGCTTGCGGGCGGTCTCCTTGTCCTTCACCTGGTAATGGATGAAGGCCTTCAGCGCCGGCTCGGCCAGCTTGGCCAGGCGCGGATTGAAAATCGGCAGTACCCGGGCTTCATTGCTCAGGTAGAGGCGCAGGCGGTGGAGTTTGCGCAGGGCCGGGAAGCGACGGAAGATCCATTTGCTCAGGCCGGAATAGGCGCGCTCGTCCCGGGGAATGATCCACGGCGGGGTGCGCTGCACCACCGTCAGATGACCCGCCTCCTTGGCCACGTGGGGCACATACTGGATCGCGCTGGCCCCGGTACCAATGGACACCACCTTCTTGCCGGCCATGTCATAGTCATGGTCCCACTGGGCCGAGTGAATGATCTTGCCCTTGAAGGTGTCCATGCCCTTGAAATTGGGGAACGACGGCACGTGCAGGGGACCACTGGCCAGCACCCAGTGCTGACAGATCACCTGGGAGCCATCCGCCAGGTCCAGGGTCCACAGGGCTGCCCGGTCATCAAAACGGGCTCCGGTCACTTCCGCATTGAAACGGGTGTACTGACGCAGCGCATGTTTGTCGCTCACGCCCTGGATGTAATTGTGAATTTCCTGCTGGCCACTGTAGCGATGGCTCCACTCCGGGTTACCCTCAAACGAGAAGGAATACATGTGTGACTGCACGTCGCAGGCCGCACCGGGGTAGCTGTTGTGGTACCAGGTACCGCCTATGCCGCTGCCTTTTTCCAGCAGCAGAAAATCATCAATGCCGGCCTCACGCAATTTAATGGCCATGCACATGCCACCAAAGCCGCCACCGACGATGGCCACTTTGACGCGGCGGGTTTTCACATTGATCTTGGCCTGACTTGTCATTGGTATTCTCCTGGGATGCTCATGGGCTCCTTGATGACAACACTCTAGCCTTGTCCATCATCAGTGAATACATGTTAACCTGACTGAAAAATTGATAATTCCGGCCATGTCTGAACGTTCGATCCTCGCCCTCATCTACACCATCGACCTGCTCGAAGACGAGAAGGGGATCGACTGTGCGCCCGTTTTGGCAAAGCATGGCCTGGACCGCAACAAGCTGGATCCGAACAGCGAAATCGGCCGGGACCGGGAACTGCTGATCTTTACCGAATTGTTGCCCCGGGTGGACGACCCGCTGCTGGGCTTCGAAATGGGCAGCCGCTTCGGCTTTGCCGGCTACGGGCAGCTGGCCATGTTACTAATGACCAGCGAAACGGCCTTTCAGGGCTTCCAGTTCGGGGTGAGATATCAGGCACTGACCTACCTGTACGGGGAAATCGCCCTGATTCCCGGTGACACCACCACCGCTCTGGAGCTGCATCCCATCCCCCTGCCCCCGGAGGTGAGCCGCATCCTGATCGACCGGGATATGGTGGGCACCTTCAAGCTGATCAACGATATCCAGACCCAACTGAACCTGCATCTGAAACCGTTGGAAGTGTGGATGCCCTACCCCAGACCGGACCATGCCCGGATATTTGAGGATTATTTCGGCTGCCCGGTGCACTACGACCAACCCTATTGCAAGGCGGTAATCCGCAACCAGGACATGGCCTTGCGCATGCCCGGCTACAACAAGATGGCCCAGGACATGTACCGGGAACAATGCGAGGCCATGCTGGCCCGCCGGGAGACCCCCACCGATCATCTGGGAGACCGGGTCACCGCCTACCTCAACCTGTTCGTTCGCACTTTTCCCACCGCAGAACAGGTGTCCCGGGCCTTCGGTATTCCCGAGCGCACCTTTCGCGGTCAGCTGAGCAAGGAGAACCGCCCCTTTCAGGGACTGGTGGATCAAGTGAAAGCCGATAAAGCCAGGCGCTACCTGGCCGACTCCGGACGCAGCGTGGCCGAAATCGCCGAATTGCTGGGTTACAGCGAATCGGCGGCTTTTGTGCGGGCCTTTGAGCGGTGGACAGGAAAGACGCCCGCCCGCCATCGCAAAGAAGCCAGGGACGGGCAGTAGGGGCGTCGTAGAACGATCAGTCCTGACGAATCCGTTCAACGATCTTGGTGGTGGAGATGTCGTCAATAAAGTCCAGCACCTTCACCTCGCCACCGTAGCCCTGAACAAATTCATGGCCGACCACCTGATCCACACTGTAGTCGCCACCCTTCACCAGCACATCCGGCTTGATGGCCTCCAGCAGTGGCTCAGGGGTATCGGTGTCGAAAGGCACGACCCAGTCCACTACCTCCAGGGCTGCAAGCACTGCCATGCGGCGCTCCAGGGGATTGATGGGACGGCCAGGCCCCTTCAGGCGGCGGATGGATTCGTCGCCGTTCACTGCCAGTACCAGGCGATCGCCCTGGCGTCGTGCAGAATCCAGATAGCCGACGTGGCCAGCGTGGATGATGTCGAAGCAGCCATTGGTGAAAACAATCCTTTCCCCCTGGGCCCGGGCATCCTCAATGGCGATCAGTAACTGCTCTTCAGTCATCACCCCGCGGCCCAGACCCCCTTCCTGATGCACCGCCCGACGCAACTCCGGGGCAGACACCACGGCAGTGCCCAGCTTGCCGACCACGATACCCGCGGCAATATTGGCCAGCGCCACCGCGTCCGCCATATCTGCACCGGCAGCCAGAGACACCGCCAACACCGATATCACGGTATCCCCGGCGCCGGTCACATCGAATACCTCGCGGGCTCGGGCAGGCAGATGCAGCTCCGGCTGACCATCGCGCAACAGGGTCATCCCCTTTTCGCTGCGGGTCACCAGCAGGGCCTGCAGGTCCAGATCCCGGATCAGTTGCTGGCCCTTGGCGATCAGATCCTGTTCATCCTTGACCTTCCCCGCCACAGCTTCGAACTCGCTGAGATTGGGCGTCAGCAAGGTAGCGCCACGGTAATGACGGAAATCGGTACCCTTGGGATCCACCAGGACCGGGACACCGGCCTCCCGGGCCAGGGCAATCAGTCCCGGGCAATCACGCAAGGCCCCTTTGGCGTAATCGGAGAGAACCAGAGCACCGCAATGGACCAGCTGGTCTTTCACCCTGTCGGCGAAGGGCGCCGGGTCCTGGTCATGGAAGGCTTCCTCGAAATCCAGGCGCAGCAACTGCTGCTGGCGGCTGATCACCCGCAACTTGGTAATCGTCGGCAAACCGTCGATTTTCTGAAAGTGACAACCCACTTCCGCCGCACCAAGCCGCTCTTCCAGAATCGCAGCGGCCTCATCATCACCGGTAATTCCCACCAGCTCGGCACGGGCGCCCAGCGCAGCCATATTGAGGGCCACATTGGCGGCCCCGCCGGGCCGGTCTTCCAACTCGGTTACCCGCACAACAGGTACCGGCGCTTCCGGCGAAATACGCCCGGTCGGGCCGTGCCAGTAACGATCGAGCATGACATCGCCAGCCACAAGAACGCGGGCCTTGGCAAAAGCGGGAATTTGCATAGATTCTCCAAAACGCAACAGTGCCGGACTTCGATGCAGTGTAGCATAGGCAAGTAACCAGCTAACCTGCTGAAAGGACTCAAGGAAACGGTCACATGAACCGGTGAGGGGCAGAGCCAGTGTAGTGGATCCACCTTTACACTTTGCCGCGGCTACGCATCCCTCCATCAGACAGGTATCATGTGCGCCAATTAAGCCGACTTCAGGAGCTACAGGAACGCTATGCCGCCTCTTCCCCCCAACATCATGCAAGGTCGCTGGCTACGCTGGTGGCTGACCCTGTCCTTTGCGGTGATGTTCAGCGGCACCTTCCTGTTCAATTCCCGCATAGGTTTTCTCAACGTGCTGGATGTGCTTTTCTTCCTGCCGGCACTCACCTTGCTGACCCGCGCCGTGGTCAGCGGCGACTATCGGCTGATGACTTCACCGCTGCTGGTCCCGCTCTACCTGTTTATCGGTTGGGCCGCTCTGAGTTTCACCTGGGCGGAAGAACCCAATACCTCACGGGCGGTGCGGGGCATGGTGCAGATCATCGTCATGGTGGGTATTTTCCGTTGGCTGCATCTGTATTTCCGCAACACTTTCAAACAGGCGCTGGCCAATGGCGCCCTCTGCGCCATGGTTGTGGTTACCATGGTGATGATCAGCTACTACACCACCCAGCCGCTTAGCAGCCCGCTGTTCAGTGAACCGGCCAACCTGATCTTTCACCTGCCGTCCCTGGACCCCAGCGTCGCGCTGATGGCCATGGTCGCCCCAACCTTTATTCTTCTCGCTCAGGGAATGGAAGAGGGATTCAGCGGCAAAGGGGGTCGCCGACTGGTGGGCGCCGCCGTGGGCTTTGTCTTCTTGTGCCTGACTTCCCTGCCTTTGGGCCTGATGGCAGTCATGCTCGCCCTGAGCTGGCTAGCCAGCCGTCAGCGCCGCGCCTGGCTGGCCGTTGTCCCTCTGTTGGCCGGTGTCTATCTGATGCTGGAGGGGCGTAGCGACTTCACCCTCAGCAACTATTTCCTGCACCCACTGATCGGTAATGGTCTTAATCAGGAGACACTCAACAGCGTACTGGCCCGGGACAATGACCGTCTGCTCAGCCTGGCACATCCACGAAATCTGTTTGTGTTGCTGATTCATAGCGTAGGCCTGGTCGGGCTGGTGCTGTTTCTCGCCAGCTGGATCAGCCCTTTTACTGCACTTCTGCAACGGCAGATCAACTGGCATGAAGACGCGGCCTATTCCATCGCCGTTCTACCCGGTCTTTTCATGGCATTTTCCGCTGGTGCCTTCCTGCTGGTGCCCTTTCATGCCAGCTGGCTCAGTGTCTGGTTGCCTCTGGCCCTGTTACTGGCCCGGCTGAGCGAGCGTCCTTCAATCAGGCCCAATAGCCGATAGATCTGTTCCGAGTCTTGCATGGGAAAACGTACAAACCGCCCTACCCGATTGTCTGATCCCAGACTGTACCCTTCCTGGATCGGTGTGGGACTGTTCTGGCTGGTTGGCCAGCTCCCCTGGAACTTTTTGCTGGCGACAGGCAGAGGGCTCGGGCATCTGGCATGGCGACTGGCAAAAAGACGCAGCCACATCGCCCGTACCAACATCCGGCTTTGCTTTCCTGAATTAACCCCTGAGGAGCAGGAGAATCTCGCCCGCCGCAGCGTGATCAGCACCGGCGAGGCCATCCTGGAAATGGCCGGCAGCTTCAGCAATCACCGCATCGATCTGGATAAGCGCCTGGTGATCAAGGGAATGGAGCATATTGAACGGGCTCGCGCTGACGGCAAAGGAGTCCTGTTGTTGGGAATGCACTTCAACAGCCTTGATGTGGGATCGCGGCTGCTTGGATATCTGATGGATTTCTACGCCGTTTACCGGCCCAATGACAATCTGGTCATCGACCGTTTGATCAATCAGGGCCGCGGCAACTACCTGAAAGGCAATGTTCCCCGCAGCGATATCCGGCAAATGATTCGTCTGCTCCGCAATGGCGAAGTGCTCTGGTACGCACCGGATCAGGACTACGGCATCGCCCACGCGGTATTCGTACCGTTCTTTGGTATCCCCGCCGCCACCATCACCGCCACCAGCCGCATTGCCAGAATGGGCAAGGCTCGCGTTATCCCCACGGCTCACTACCGCCTGCCCGGCGGCCGTTACCAGATTGAATTCGGTCCGCCACTGGAGAATTTCCCCAGCGGCGATGAAGAAGCCGATACCGCTCGCATAAACCGGACAATTGAGCATTATGTGCGCAAACACCCGGAGCAGTATTTGTGGGTGCACAAGCGATTCAAGCATCAACCCGCCGGCCAGCCAAAGCGTTATTAATGACTACCTTTAAAGAACCTCGCACCTACCGTTTTTTTTCGGTCTGGATAACCTCAGGCTTGGTGCTCTATCTCTGCGGTTTTTTCCTCGCTCCATCAAGCAAGGCACAGTATCTCACTCTATATATAGGCCTCATCCTACCAGCCCTATACTTTTCTCTTTGGCAGGGAAAACGCTATTTTCTTTTAGAAGACCGCACCTTGCTATGGGTACTGGCCATCACCCTGGCTCTCTATCTTCCCAGCCTATGGGTTACAGGAGATGCCCTGGATACCCTTAGGAAGAACCTGAAGGGAGTAGTATTCGTAATGAGTCTCGCTGTAGCTGTGCGGCATCTTCACATGCACTATCCAGCTCTCGCAGCTCGTATTCCTGCCATTTTATTCGCTTCAAGCCTTGCAGCCCTGTGCCTTTTTTATGTCGTTCTCGCTCAGCAAGGCCTGCTCAGCAATGGCAATATCGGCATGGGCAATCTGGGCGACAACCCCAACGAGGCCGGCCTTGCTCTGTCAGTAGGGCTTCTTATCCTCGCTATTCATTTGATAAAGCAACCTAGCATTACAGGCTTCCTGCTTGTCATCACATTCGTGCTAGCCATTTACCTGGCCAATAGCCGCTCGGCAATGCTGGGCCTGGCTGTTACATTACCGTTTGCTTTTCTATTCGAGCAACAGCAACGTAAACTCGCAATCACTTACCTGCTCGCCTGTATAATTGGAGCTGGCATTATTGTTATTTTAATGCTGCAAGGCATACTTGATGGTGAGAGGCTATTGAGTAGCCGCCCCTCTCTATGGGCCGAGTTTCTCAGCCACTACTCAAACTTCAATTTATGGTGGGGAAGTGGCCTTGCCGGCAGCATTACCGTTTTTTCCAACGTACAGGGAGTCAAGCTGGAGCCCCATAGCCTCTACTTCGCACTGGTATTACGCGGAGGCCTGCTGGCGGCAGCCCTCTATGTTATTTTGGTTATTTTGGCGATCCAAAAGCATACTTCTTCAACTCCAGCTAATAATATCTGGCTCTATATACTTCTCTTTGGTTTGGTCACCCAGGGATTTGAAGGGGTCTATCCTGTGCGCCCACCAAACAGTTTCTGGCTGTATACCTGGATTCCCATCCTTATGCTAATAATGAACACGAACAGAGAGTACAGACCCCGGCATGAGCAGCTCTGAACAACGATATAATATCCTGGCCATAGCTCAACCCACCGAGGTAGAGCGCAGAAAGCATCTTGATAAGATGCTTTCGTCACTCGGCATGCACTACGAGCTGGTCAAAACGTCCCCACCGGTTCCGGCAAATAAGTGGCATGAGGTGGGGTTCAACCACAAAAAATCCAGAGCACTTCTCGGCAGGGATTTATCTTGTGGTGAAATCGGTTGCTTTCTCAGCCACCGGGCAGCCTGGAAGGCGGCGGCAGCCTCAGATCGCCCTTCACTAATCCTGGAAGGTGATGCGCAGCTGGACAATAACTCCCGGAATGTCTGTGAAATGCTGATTGATGGGAGAGCCAGCTGGGAGCTGGCCATGCTTTACTACTCCAAATGCATCCCGTCCGTCTGGCATCAGCAGCGCCTGGACAGCACCTTCCGGCTTGCCAAGTTCGCCAACCGTAGAGCCTACTGTCTAGCCGCCTACATGCTAACTCCTGCCGGCGCCCAAAAACTGGTTGAGCTCAGCGAGAGCTTTCATTTACCGGCAGATGATTTCGTCTCCGGAGGCTGGATCCGTAAGGACCTGGACATGTTTGCCATTGTCCCCAAGGCTGCGGGGCTGTGTCCCGTCCAATCAGACAAATCCAATCTCGAAGACGACCGACAACAGAACAAGACCCGCAAACACAAGAAAAAAGACAACTCTCGTTTCTTTCGTCGGTTGGAGCTATATCTGCGGGAACTTGGCCAGCGTTACCGTCCACCGCGGAAAAGCCTCTAGCCACCGAGGCCTCAGCACTTTAACGCAAGGACTTGATCGTCTTTGCCGGCACGCCACCCACCAGTGTAAAAGCCGGTACGTTGCCGGTCACAACCGCACCGGCAGCAACAACGCTGCCCTCGCCGATCTCCACACCTGCAGTAATAATTGCCCCGGCACCGAGCCACACATCATCACCAAGGGTGATCGGCGCGCCGGTTGTGCCACGGCGACCTTTCTCGTTGAGATAAAGACTGTGCTGAGCCCCTTCAAAGCAGACCCTGGGGCCGATACGACATCGTTCACCAAGAGTGATTGGTGCTTTCGGGCAGGCGAAGCGGACTTCGGTATTGATAAAACAGCCCTTGCCAATGCGAACATTGCTGGCACCGCCAATCGGGCGCAGCACCACAGGACCATAGACCGTGGAACGTCCCTGCATATCAAAACCGGCAGCCTTGAGAAGCAGCCAGCGCCACTTGTCACTGAACCGCAGGCGAGGCAAGTGGTTGGCCAGCCCCAGAAACACGAACTCACGAAGGGTTTGCATGATCAAAGCCCTCTGTCACGGAAATAGCGTCGGCGCTTGCCGATAAACCGCAGCTTCTGTTCCAGATGCTTCCAGAACTCGGAAGAGTCGGAATAACGACAGGGAAAGGTCTCGGCTGTCACCCCCTCCAGCTGCGCCTGCCAGTCATTATTGCTTTCGTAACCATGGGTGATCAGATCCTGCACCAGCTGAGGGTAACGCTGTAGCTGCTGCTTCAGACGTGGCAGATGCTCCCGCCAACCGGCGATCCGCGACAGATCCACCTGGCGCAGCCCGCCAAGCGCATTCTGGGCATCTTCACCAGCCTCAGCCACTTCGTGAAATCGATCAAAATCATGGCTTCGTTGAAGAAAAGGGAAGATGTCTTCCATACGTTGCTGCACGCCTTTGGGGTCACTGACCAGATCCTCGTAGCGCAGCACCATCACCCTGGGGTGGGCCTGGATTTCCGTTATAGCTTTTTCTGCCCGCTTCCATACCGGATAGTTGCAGAAATACATGCCAGGCCAGGCCTTGTGCATGCTGCAGATCACCGAGCGGGGGTCCCGCATCATGGCAATGACATAAAGATTTGGGTCACGCTCAAGCAGCGGCGCCATCCACAAGGCATCGTTGGGTTTTTTCGAAAGCCGCAGCCCACTTGCCTGGGGCTTCACCTTGAAGATAGTTTCCTCATGCTCCGAGTGGCCCTCATGGGGATAGCAGGCCACCAGCATTTCCGCCATGAGAGTTGTGCCACTGCGCGGGCATCCGACTACATGCAGATAGGTCGCACTCATTTACCGGCTCCCAGCAATCGTACTTTATCCCGCCAGTTCGGCGATGGGGCGGTCTTGATATCCGCCGCCAGCAGGGCGGGGAAGGTGGCAGCCCGACAGGCCCAGGTATGCTTCTCCCTGACAACGACCTGCCCTGCCCGGGCAATCGCCGCCGCTTTATCCGGATTGGAATGAAGCCATTGCAACTTTTCATGCAGTTCGGCTTCACTGTCGTACAAGACAATATTTTCGTTTTCCACGAAACCCAGCTCCTGCTGCTCCAGGGCCGGTTGCCGCCAGGCCAACAGCACACATCCCGCCGCCATGGCTTCAAAATTCTTGATCATGTATTCGTTGAAGCCAATGTCCGCACTGACAAACACCCGAATCGTATTAAGCAACCGGTTATAAGGCTCACCCGGTTCTGCACGCAAAAGCTGCACCTTGCCGAGCTTCTCCTGTCTGAGCAAAAAACGCTTTCGTTTTTTGTAGACCTTGTTTTTTACGCGGCCCACAAATGCAGATTCGACAGTGCGCTCCAGACCCAGATCGGAAATAGTGTTGCCGTCGTAGCCTTTGGGAAGGAAGCAGGCATCAATCCCTTCATCACGGAGTTGTTGCGCCAGGCCGGCACCGGAAACAATGATTCTTGCTCTTCCAAGGTCGCGAAGCACGGCGGGATAACGATGATACCACTCGCTGGTAGGAACGTTATTCTGACAAACATCATGATCAAAGATCACTAGCCCGGGCGCCTGTTTCAGGCAAGAGTAGCGCTTGCCAAGCCGACGCAGATTGGTATCCGCGATGACGCGATCATAGCCACTGAAATCTGCCTCATTGAAATAGACTTCCAGTCCATGCTCGCGGGTCACTTCCACGTGATCGAAATCAAAGTACTGCTTTGCCGCTTCCCAAATGGGGCGCGTCACCATCAGCTTGCCGTCAGTGGACACAACCAGGGTTTTCATAACCAACTCTCGATGGATTGGATTCGCGCGTCGTACAACGCCTGAAATTCCTGACGGGCTTGCGGTGCCAGCGCCTCGCGGGGACGCCAGCTTTCAAAGAGCCGCTCGCGCTGCGCCGCCAGATCCTGTTCCAAACCACGACCCGGCTCCCGGCTCATGCCATCCAGATCCAGCACCTGCAGTTCCCCGTCACGGAACAGAAAATTTGTGTACTTGCTGTCACCGTGACTGAATGCCATCAGACGCATCACCGCAAAAAAATCCGCCATCTGACTCAACGCACGGCTTCGCAAGATCCCGCCATCTTCACAGATCTCCGGCAGCATTTTTCCCTGTGCATTGCGGCAAACCAGATACTCTCGATCGGTTAATCCGGCCTGCTTGCTGGACAGATAACAAACCGCTTGCGGTGTTTCCACATGCACCAGACCCAGGTAGGCGGCATTGAGCCAGGAGTTTCTTGCCCGGCTCTTGAACTGACGCGCCAGTTTTTTCCAGGCACTTTTCACGTTATACCGCTTAATAACCAGGCTTTCACCATGAAGGCGAACCCGACCGACGGTGGCGCTGTTGCCGTCCTTCAACCGCTCACTGTCTTCCAGCAGCGCATCCAGACCATGGTCGAGCAAGGCATCAATCAGTGACTGATCCTGACGTCGCCCCATACCGGTATATCCCTTGCCATCCAGCTCCACAAATTCGGTACAGTTTCGCAGGGACTTTTTAACCAGTTTGCGCAAACGTGCCTGGCGTGTTTTTTTCAGGCAGTCTGCCAGCTGCTGTGGCGAAAACGCATCTCCGTAGGCGTCCGCAACCTGTTGCGCGGAAGGGAGGGATAGAGGAGGAAACTGGGCAAGCAGCAGTGACAGGTTGGCCAGGGCCTTGCTCTTCTCTACGGGAGCATCAGCCACCTCCACATCCCCCGCATCAATCACATGCCAACTACCTTCGGCTGAAATAAAGTTATCCAGATGGATATCATTTTGCACCACACCCTGGCGGTGCATGTTGCGGGTCAGCGCCACCAGCTCCAGTACCAGACCAGGGATCTCCCCTGCAGACATTTTTTGCAAACGCACCTTGGCCGACATCTGCCCCAAATGTTCCAGTACCAGCAAGGCTGCCTCACCGGGGTAATCCCGCAACAATACCCGGGGGGCAGGCACCTGCTTTTCAGCCAATGCCGCCAGTCGTTGGTGCTCGGTTTGTACCTCGCGGCGGGAGCGGGGGTGTGCAGAAAACAGCTTGATAATCACTGGCTGCCCATCCAGCAGCCCGGAATAGACAGCGCGTCGTTCCGGCATGAAACGCAGCAAGGCTTGCAGCTCCAGCACATGCCCATGCGGAGTCAGCGTCACCGGCAAAGCGGTTTCACGGCTGGCCAGCAGGGTTGCGGTGGGGTCCCGTGACGAATCCGCCATCAGCTCAGATATCCTTTCCCGGGTGTTCGTTGAACTGCAGCGGGAGCTTTGGCTCCACTTCAAAATAGCGACGATAGATTTTTTCTGCCTCGCGACGGGCCCCCGACCAGATATTGTCGTCAGCCAGCGCCTGCCGGAGCGGCAAACCACTGTAGCCACGAATAAACCGCAACAGATCGCGATGTGTCATACCGAACCGGGCAGTGGAAAAATACAACCCACCCAGATCCTTGATACGCCAGCGACGGGGAACCTGGCTACGGACCTGGGAGCGATGCAGGTCAATCAGGTACAAGGGGCCATCCGCATTATTCGCCGCCGCATCTTCATCGCGCATCAGAAAATGGGCCAGATAGAAATCCCGGTGATTAATCCCCGCGCCATGCATGGTGCGGGCAATCGTGGCCACACGCTCAATCAGTGCCCGCTTGAAGGTCGGCGGCAACGCCTGAGGATCCTTTACCCAGCGCTCACCGAGATCTTCCAGGCTCAACGTACCCACCAGATCATCGGTTACGATGAAAGACTCCACCGACGCCGGATTCCTTCCCCGGGAACCATAGGCGGCAATCGTCATGGTATCCAGGCCTGCGCCACGCACCGCATCAATGGCTACCACTTCATCCATGGCACCCAGCACGGGCAATTTTCCCTGGGTCAGATTCTTGAAGATTTCCTTCCAGCCAATGCCACCATGGTATTTGAGAAAATAGCTGCGACCATTGCCTGCAAAGCGCAGGGTGCGGCGGCCCTCCCGGGCCCGGAAGATATCACCTTCCTGCTCGGCGGCCTGGTCGAAAGGGTCACGGTCGCCCCACAGGGCGACAATGTCATCGCGCAGGAAAAGCTTCATGGTGTCCAGTTCTCCACCTGATCCATCACTGTCTGGGCCAGACAATAGAGGGCCGGGTTGCGTCCATACTCCACACCATTTTCCTGCCAGGGCCCCGGCAACTGGCGCACCATTTTCTGCAGGGTGTCATCCAGCGCCTGCTGGCTGAACGGAGACAGGATAATTTCACCGGAACCCGCTTCACGCACGTAGCGGGCATAGCCACAGGTATCCGTAGTCAGCACCGGCAACCCCGCTACCGTGGCCTCCAGCAATACCATACCGGCAGACTCCCTATAGGCAGGATGCAACAGCATATCTGCCGCCTGCATCAAGGCGGTGACATCATCCCGTGGCCCCAGCACAAGAATGCGACAGCGCAGGGATTCGGCCAAACCTGACAGATAGGCATCGGCCTGATCGTTGCCCACGATCATCAACTTCGCGGTTTCCGGCAAAGTGGCGAAAGCCTTGAGGGCCCGATCCAGACCTTTGACCTTAAAGCCGGAACCAAGAAACAACAGCAGGGTTTCCTGCTCATCAACACCCAGGCTTTCCCGGGTTTGTTGCCGCAGGGCCTCATGATCCGCAGGCCGTTGACGATCTCTTTCAATGCCCGGCGGCAGCACCGCATAGCGATTTGCCGCCAACGGATAATGGCGCAGGTACTGATCCCGTTGATCGTCGTTGAGAAACAGAATCAGAGGGCCATTCGCCGCCGTCACTGCCTGTTCCAGTTTCAGGTAACTGGCATAACGTGGAAGCCAACGCACGGGTGTCGGCTTACTACTGAGGTGTTCGGCAAAGCAACTATCAGCAGCGAAATACACATCCAGACCAGGCAGGCGATTAAAACCCACCACCCGGTCAAAGCCTCCAGTTGCCCGGGCGGCAAGAACGCCCCTCGCAAAGGAGCGCATGCGTCCATGATTGCTGCCGCCTGACACGTGGATGCGCTGCACGGTGACACCGTCAATGGTTTCACCCTGCCAGTCGCTCACCAGCGCCACGACCTCATGCCCCCGACTCACCGCCTCACGGGCAATGCGCGCAAAATCCCGCTGCAGGCCGCCATAGGGGAAGTAATGATAGAGCGCCATGGCCAGTTTCATGCGGTGCGCCTCCGCAATTCCCGCCACACCTGTTTCGGTTTCAGGCTGCTGAAACAGGGCGGCTCCACTCCCTTGCCCAGCTCACCGCGATAGGTGCATTTCTCCTGTACGCAGGGCGCACAGGGAAAATCCGCTGCCAGAGAGTGGGCGCGGGCGCCCTGCACCCCGGTGAGCACCGGGTCGGTGGGGCCGTAAAGTGCCACGCCAGGCAGACCCGCCGCCGCCGCCAGATGGGCCAGGCCGGTATCCACGGCAATAAAGGCGTCCCAGCCGAGCAACTTGTCGGTGAGGGCATCCAGGCCCATTTGCGGCAGCACGTGCGCTCCGCTCAGCCCATCGGCGAGACGAGTGGCGCGGTCCTTTTCCATCGGGTTACCCCAGGGAAGAAAAACGCTATGCCCCTCCGCGCTGGCCAGCTCCACAAGCTGGCGCCAGAAGGCTTCCGGGTAATGTTTGGTGGGCCAGGTGGTGCCATGACAGAACACCAGCTGCGCCGGTCGATTCAAGGATGTGGGAACGTGGCTGCGCGGCAAGCCGTAGTCCGGGGCGCTGCCGGGCAATGTATAACCCAGCGCCAGGGCAAAAAGCTGTCGCACCCGATCGATGGCATGCTGCCCTTTTGCCACGGCCAGAGGATGATCCAGCACCCGGGCGGAAAGCCCTTCCCGGGCGGAGTGCTTGTCCAGGCCGAAACTTGGCCCCCGCCCCAGCCGGGTCACAAAGGCACTCTTGATCAGCCCCTGGGCATCGATGACCGCATCGTATTTACTGGCTTGAACGGCAGATTTGAAGGTCGCCCACTCACCGGAACGGCGCGCCTTGAAAGGATGCTTGCGCCAGCGACGCAGGGCACAGGGGAACACCTGATGCACCGCCGGGTGGCGGCGAGCCAGATCGGCAAAGGCCTCCTCCACCACCCAATCCACCTGTAGATCGGGGATGGCCGCCAGGGCATCGGTCAGTGCCGGCAGGGTGTGGATCACATCCCCCATGGAGGAGGTTTTGATCAGCAGCACACGCATGTCAGAACCCGCTCGCCGTGAACTCAGGCATCCGCGCTTTCCAGCTGCTGCAGGGCATCGATCACCTGCGAAGGGGGCAGCTGGCGCAGACAATTCAAATGCCCCAGCGGGCATTCCCGTTCGAAACAGGGGCTGCATTCCAGCCCCAGCCTTACCACTGCCACTCTATCACCCAATGGCGGGGTAAAACCTGGGGACGTGGAACCGTACACGGCCACCAGCGGCCGCTTGAGCGCCGCAGCGATATGCATCAGGCCGGAATCGTTGCTGACCACCGCGGTGGTCGCCGACAGCAGATCCACCGCTTGTTCCAGGGAGGTATTGCCCGCCAGTACCGCTGCCTGCTCGGCGGCGCCGTTTTCGAGCATCTCGACAATGGCTCTGGCCACCGGCTGATCCTTGCCGGAGCCAAAGATCCACACTTGGCCCCCATGGTCGATCCAGTGCTGGGCCACCGCTGCGTAATGATGTTCCGGCCAACGCTTGGCCGGGCCGAACTCCGCACCAGGGCAAAGGCCCAGCACCGGTCGCTGCGTCGTCAACACATGGGCCACCATGGCCTGCTGCAGTGAGTCTTCACTCACCTCCAGGTGCGGCGCGGTAATGGTATCCAGCTGTGACACCGACGCGTCGGCCGGCTGAGCCAGCGCCACAAAGCGCTGCACCATCAACGGATAGCGGTCCTTGTCCAGCTTGCGGACATCGTTGAGCAACCCATAGCGCATCTCTCCGCGCCAACCGATGCGACGGGGAATCTTCGCCGCCCAGGGCACCAGGGCAGACTTGAGGGAATTGGGCAGCACATAGCTTTGCTGGTATTTGCCCCGCAGGGACTTGCCCAGGGCATGCCTCTCACCCAGCTTCAGGTCACCATGGTCGAACGGCAGCGACAGGGCCTCGCGCACTTCCGGCATGCGCGACAACAGTGGCCGACACCAGGCCGGTGCCAGCACATCAATGGCGCAATCGGGGTATTGGCGACGCAGTTCGGAAAACAGGGTCTGGGCCATGACCATGTCGCCGACCCAGGACGGGCCGACGACAAGGATGGCGGAAGGCGAGTCGGACAAGGTAGCCGGCATACGCCTGCTCAGCCCACGTAAGTGAGCCAGTCTCCGTAGTCGTCATCCAGCTTGCCGCGCACCAGATCAAAGTACACCGCCTGCAGCTGCTCGGTGATCGGGCCACGCTTGCCTTCACCGATGATACGGCCATCCAGTTCACGGATCGGCGTCACTTCGGCAGCGGTGCCAGTAAAGAAGGCCTCATCCGCCACGTAGATTTCATCCCGGGTGATGCGCTTCTCGCGAACTGTATAGCCACGCTCTTCGGCCAGCTGGATGATGGTCTTGCGGGTGATGCCATCCAGGCAGGAGGTGAGCTCCGGGGTGTAGAGGACCTGCCCCTTGATCACGAAAATGTTCTCACCGGAGCCTTCTGCCACGTAGCCTTCGTTGTCCAGCAGCAGGGCTTCGTCGGCACCGCCGGACAGGGCCTCATTCAACGCCAGCATGGAGTTGATGTAGTTGCCGTTGGCCTTGGCCTTGCACATGGTGATATTCACGTGGTGGCGGGTGTAGCTGGAGGTGCGCACCTTGATGCCCAGCTCCAGGGCTTCCGGGGACATGTAGGCCGGCCATTCCCAGGCCGCGACCATCAGGTGCACCTTCAGGTTATGGGCGCGCAGCCCCATGCCCTCGCTACCGTAAAACGCCATGGGGCGCAGGTAGGCATGGGGCAGGTTGTTCTCTTTCACCGCAGCAATTTGCGCAGCGTTGACCTCGTCCTTGGAGAACGGGATCTTCATGTTCATGATATGGGCACTATTGAACAGGCGGTCCGTGTGTTCCTTCATGCGGAAGATGGCCGGACCCTTGGCCGTTTCGTAGGCGCGCACCCCTTCGAACACCCCCATGCCGTAATGCAGGGTGTGCGTCAGCACATGCACCTTGGCCTCCTGCCAGGGAACCAGTTCGCCATCCAACCAGATAAAACCGTCTCTTACAGCCATCGACATGGCAGTGATACTCCCAGAACTAAGGACCGGCAGGTGTCAGCCCTGCAGGTCGAACCAGTGCTTCCAGATCGCTCGCACGCCTTCACGCAAATCGCGGAATTGGGTGTCGTCGACGATGGATTTCTCTTTGCGCAACGAGGCGCGATGAGCCGCGGATCGGTAAGCGAGGTACGCTTCCCGCAGCAAGCCGGCATCCTGCGCCGACATAATATCCAGTGCAGCCAGTGTTTCGAGCAGCCGCACATTATCGGTGAAGCGGGTCAGTTCACCGTGGGAGGAGGCCCATCTCAGAACCCCGTATTGCACCATAAATTCGATATCAACGATACCTCCCGGGTCCTGCTTGAGATGAAAACGGTCCTCGCCCTTTTCGCCCAGGTGGTCAACCATCTTGTCGCGCATGGCCAGGACATCCTCGCGCAACTTGTCCAGCGGCCGCTCCAGGCACAGCACCTGATGGCGAATGGCGTCAAAGCGGGCCCGCGCCCGGTTGCAGCCAGCCACCACACGGGCCCGCACCAGGGCCTGATGTTCCCAGGTCCAGGCATCGTTGAGCTGGTATTTCTCGAACGAATCCATGGAGCTGACCAGCAGACCGGCACTGCCGGAGGGGCGCAGGCGCATATCCACTTCGTACAACTGGCCACTCATGGTACGGGTGGAGAGAATATGAATGATGCGCTGGCCCAGGCGGGCGTAGAACTGTTCGTTGGACACCGGCTTGTCGCCGTCGGTCATGCCGCCGCTGGCCGCATCATGCAGGAACACCAGATCCAGATCGGAGTTGTGCCCCAGCTCGATACCGCCCAGCTTGCCGTAACCGGCCACCACAAAATCCGGATTGCAGGGCTGGCCATCCAGACGCGAGGGGCGACCGTGGCGCTCTACCAGCGGCTCCCAGGCCAGCATCACCACCTGGTTGAGGATGCTTTCCGCCAGCCAGGTGAGATAGTCGCTGACCTTCATCAACGGCAGCACTTCGGTGACTTCCGAGGCGGCCACGCGCAGCAGGTGGGCCTGCTTGAAATTACGCAGCACCTCCATCTGCTGTTCCAGATCATCCTCGGCCACCCGCAACAGCTGCTGACGCAACTCGTCATCCAGCTCCGCCCGCTCCGGCGGCGAATAGAGGGTGCGAACATCCAGCAACTCGTCCAGCAGCACCGGGTGCAGGGTGAGACGCTCGGCGATCCAGGGGCTGGCCCCGGACAACTTCACCAGCTGGGTCAGGGCGCTGGGGTTTTCCACCAGCAGCGCAATGTAGGCACTACGACGCAACACGGCTTCCACGAAGGCCAGCAGGCGCACCACCGTGGTTTCGCCATGGCCCTGATAGCCCAGGGCTTCCAGCAGCAGCGGCATCAGCCGGTCCAGTCGCTCACGGCCAATCGCCTGCATGTTCTGCACCGAACGGCTTTCGCGGAAATCATTCAGGTGAGCGTAGACCTTGTCACCTTCCTGCACCCCAATGGCTTCCAGCTTGGCAGCCGCCTGGGTGGCATCCAGCTCGCCCAGCCACAGATCCAGCAGCTCCTGATCGGCGCCCTGGGCCGCATCGGTTTCCTGTTCCGGGTCGGCAATCACCTGGCTGAAATGGTGACGGACACTCTCCCGGTAACGTCGCAACTTGCGCTCGAAGGCGGCACGGGCAGAAAAGCCCATGGCGAAGGTCAGTCGTTGCCAGCCCAGCTCGTCGTCAGGCAGGCGCTGGGTCTGCTTGTCCGCAATTCCCTGCAGCCGATGCTCCACATCCCGCAGGAACAGATAGGCTTCGGTCAGCTCCTCCGCCACGTCCTCCGGCAACAATTCCAGTTCCACCAGTTGCGGCAGCACCTTGATCAGGTTGGGCTCCCGCAGGGCCGGCAGCTGGCCACCCCGAATCAACTGGAAGGCCTGGACGATAAATTCCACTTCACGGATGCCGCCGGCACCCAGCTTCACATCCGCCTGCATGCCCTTGCGGTTCACTTCCCGTTCGATCAGGGACTTCATCTCGCGCAGGGAATGGAAAGCGCCGTAGTCGATATAACGGCGGTAGACGAAGGGATTGAGCCGCTTGATCAGGCGCTTGCCGGCCTGCAAATCGCCGCCGACCGGGCGCATCTTGATCAGCGCGTAGCGCTCCCACTCACGGCCCTGGGTTTCGTAATACCCTTCCATGGCATCGAAGCCGATGGCCAGCACGCCGCTCTTGCCCCAGGGACGCAGGCGCATGTCCACCCGGAAGACAAAACCATCGGCGGTGGGCTGGTCCAGGGCCTTGATCAGCTGCTGCCCCAGACGCACAAAAAACTGGTGATGGCTCAGGCTGCGCCGCTCACCTTCAATTTCCCCTTCATGCTCATAGGCAAAGATCAGGTCGATATCCGAGGACAGGTTCAGCTCCCGCGCCCCCAGCTTGCCCATGGCCAGCACTACCAGCTGGACCGGCTTGCCATCCGGCCCCATGGGGGTGCCGCTTTTTTCGCAGGCCCAACCATGCAGCACGCTCAGTGCTTCCTGAATCAGGGTGTCCGCAAGCAGGGAGAGGTCCGCCACGGTGGTGTGGTAATCCCCCATCCCGGCCAGGTCCCGCCAGATGATGCGCACCATGTGCCGGTGACGCAGCCGACGCAACGCCCGTTTCAGCTCATCCTCATTATGGCAGTCGCCCAGCAATTCGCGCACGGTCTGGCGCAGGGACGCCTCCGCCAGGGGCTGAGTCGGATCGCTGTCCTGCAGCCACTGACCCAGGCCCGGATCACGCTGAAACTGTTGCGCCACATAGTCGGAGCCAGCCCACACCCGGGGCAGGTCATCAAGAAGGGAGTCAGGGATACGATGACCGGATTCCACGAAGTGTTGCCAGTGCTGACTGACCAGCACCGATAGTTCATCCGGCAGAGCGTGATATTGGGGTTCTGTCATGGGCGGCTATTGTCGTACGGGAGGGCGCGAAAGGCTAGAGGCCAGGAGGGAGTTGCAAGTTGAAAGTTCAAAGTTGCAATCAGGAACAGCCGGGGACGCTTAACGCAGGCCATGCCCGCGATTCACGATCCGCAGGTTCGCCATGCAAGCATAGCTCCTACACCTGCCGCATGAGCCATGTTCACAGGGCGAGCCAACCCTGCCGCGCGAAGTGCCGCCTTTCCCGGCGACGGCCAATCCTTTGTTCACGCCCTTCAACCTGCTCCTTTTCTACCCCAACAAAATATCCTGCGACGGCGTCACCCGCATGACCTCTTCAATGGTGGTCAGACCCTTGGCGACCTTCATGGCACCACTGATGCGCAGGGGCTTCATGCCGTTTTTCAGGGCCTGGCGGGTCAGGGTTTCCAGCTCGGAGCCCCGGGAAATATGGTTTTTGAGGCTGGTATTCAGAGGCATGGTCTCATAGACCCCCACACGCCCCAGGTAACCGGTATCCCGGCACTCCAGGCAGCCCACCGGGCGATAGGTCTTTTCCGGCGGCTTCATCTTGAAGGGGCGAACCAGCTCTTCCCAGGCCTGCACATCGGTTTCCGTTGCCTGCTTGCAATGGGGACACAGGGTACGGATCAGACGCTGGGCCATGACCCCAAGCACCGTGGCACTGATCATGTAGGCCGGCACGCCCAGATCCACCAGACGGGTAATGGACGAGGGGGCATCGTTGGTGTGCAGGGTGGACAACACCAGGTGACCGGTGAGGGCGGCCTGGATGGCCATATCCGCTGTGGCCAGATCGCGGATCTCACCTATCATGATGATATCCGGGTCCTGACGCAGCATGGCCTTCACCCCCTGGGCAAAGCTCACATCAATATTGGCCTGCACCTGCATCTGATTGAAGCTGGGTTCCACCATTTCGATGGGATCCTCAATGGTGCAGACATTCACCTCGCTGGTGGCCAATTGCTTGAGGGTGGAATAGAGGGTGGTGGTTTTCCCCGAGCCGGTGGGGCCGGTCACGAAGATGATGCCGTGGGGATGGGAAGTCATCCGCTGCCAGGCCTGGTAATCCTCATTGGTAAAGCCCATCTGCTCGAAGCTGCGCACCAGCACATCCGGGTCGAACACCCGCATGACCATTTTTTCCCCGAAGGCGGTGGGCAGCGTGGAAATACGCAGCTCGATCTCTTCCCCCTCCGGTGACTTGGTCTTCAAACGACCGTCCTGGGGTTTGCGCTTTTCCGCCACATTGAGGCGGCTGAGAATCTTCAGGCGGCTGGTGACCGCCGCCATGATCGCCGCCGGCAGCTCATACACATCGTGCAGCACGCCATCGATGCGGAAACGCATCTTACCGGTCTCCCGGCGCGGCTCCAGGTGAATATCGCTGGCCCGCTGGGAAAAGGCGTATTGCAGAATCCAGTCCACAATATTGACGATGTGCTGGTCGTCCGCGTCGTGGTGCCCCTTGCCCACTTCCAGCAACTGCTCGAAGTTGGTAATGCCGGACATTTCCTGGCCGGTATTGCCGGAGGCCCCGGCGATGGAGCGGCTCAGGTTGTAGAACTCCACCCGGTAGCGGCGCAACTGCTCGGGATTGGCCAGCACCACCTCCAGCTCCCGGTCACGCAGCACCTGCTTGAGATGGGCCTGCCAGTCGCGCACAAAGGGCTGGTCGCAGGCCACCACCACCTTGTCCCGCTGCACTTCCACCGCCACGATGCCGTGACGCTCGGCAAAGGCATAACTCATCACATTGGTCACCTGATCCACATGGACCTTGAGCGGATCAATGTGACACACCGGCATACCCGCCTTTTCCCCCAGCCAGCGCGTCAGGAAATCCACATCCAGCAGCTGGTGGGTATTGGTCCGGTCGGTGAGCCGATACTTGGCCAGCACCTGAATCGGGTGCCAATTCAGCTCCTTCTTCTCCCGTGGCGTGGTGGAAATGACGTTGAAGTCTTCCTGGCTGACGCGACCTTCTTCCAGCAACTCACGCATCAGCCAGCGCACATCAATCAGCAGACCATCCAGTTTGGCGGGGCGGGCAGTGACGTTCACGGATACTCTCCGGGTCAATAGGCGGGCAGAACCGCCTGTCTAATTATTTTGTAGTACTGTAACGATAACAGGTAAACCCTGACAGCCCCGATGGCTTTGACTATACTCGCGGCCAGATTCATGACACATCTGTGACAGTTGCACGACTGTGCCATGAACATTCCTTTCCCCATGGGCGACTGCCCGGGAAAGTGGGACACTGATTCTGCCTGAAGCCCCTGCTTCAGGTTTTACTCTGACTCTGGACCCGAGGCGCCTATGTCCTTTGGAAGCTCCATTGCCGGCCTGTTTGGCCGCTCACCGATCAAGCCCCTGCAGCAACACTACGACACCGTTCACGACTGTGCCCGGACCCTGGCGGACTTCTTCGCCGCCGTGACCGAAGGCGACTGGGACAAGGCACGGGCAGCCCGCAAGCGCATTGCCGAGCTGGAAAACCGGGCCGACGAACTGAAAAAAGAATTCCGCCTGAACCTGCCCAAAAGCCTGTTTTTGCCCATGCCGCGCACCGACCTGCTCGACCTGATCAGTGTGCAGGACAAGGTCGCCAACAAGGCCAAGGACATTTCCGGGCTGATGCTCGGCCGGCAGATGACCATTCCCCCCATATTGGCCGATGTGATGCGCGACTATGTGCAGGGCGCCATCGATACCTCCGCCCAGGCCCAGAAAGCCATCAACGAGCTGGATGAGCTGATCGAGACCGGCTTCAGCGGTCGCGAAATCCAGATCGTGGAAGAGCTCATCGAGGAGCTGGACCGCCTGGAGCGCAATAACGACGAGCAGCAAATCACCATTCGCTCCACCCTGTTCAAGCTGGAAAACGAACTGCCCCCGGTGGATGTCATTTTTCTCTACAAGATCATCGAATGGGTAGGCGATCTCGCTGATCGCGCCCAGAAAGTGGGCGGCCGCCTGCAGATGTTGGTCGCACGCTAGGAGTTGTCTTATGGAGTGGATGATTGAACACAGCTACCTGATGCTGTTGCTGGCCGGCGCGTTCGGCTTTCTGATGGCATGGGGTGTGGGCGCCAACGACGTGGCCAACGCCATGGGCACCTCGGTGGGCTCCGGAGCCCTGACCGTGAAACAGGCGGTGATGATCGCCATCGTCTTTGAATTCTGCGGCGCCTACCTGGCCGGTGGCGAAGTGACCGCCACGGTACGAAAAGGCATCGTCGATGCCAGCGTCTTTGCCGAATTCCCCCATTATCTGGTCTACGGGATGATGTCCGCCCTGCTGGCCGCCGGTATCTGGCTGGTGGTGGCCTCCTGGTTTGGCTGGCCGGTTTCCACCACCCATTCCATTGTCGGCGCCATCGTGGGCTTTGCCGCCGTGGGTGTAGGCATGGATTCGGTACAGTGGGACAAGGTCGGCAGCATTGTCGCCAGTTGGGTCACCTCACCCCTGCTCGCCGGCTTCATCGCCTTTGCCTTGATCAAGAGCGTGCAGCGCCTGGTGCTCAACCATGATGACCCATTCGAACGGGCCAAACGGGTGGTGCCCTTCTACATGTTCCTGGTGGGCTTCGCGATCACTGCCGTGACCCTGCTCAAGGGCCTCAAGCATATCGGCCTGGAAATCAGCTTCGCGGCCAGCCTGGGCTGGGCCGCCGTGGGCGGCGTCATCATTGCCCTGATCGGCGCCATGATTCTCAGCCGCATCAAGCCCAACCCGCAAGCCGACAAGGAATTTCGTTTTCACTCCGTGGAGCGCATCTTTGCCGTGCTGATGATCTTTACCGCTTGCGCCATGGCCTTCGCCCACGGCTCCAATGACGTGGCGAACGCGGTGGGCCCGCTGGCAGCCATCAACAGCGTCATCGTCAACGAAGGTGTTATCGGCGGCGAAGCCGCCATGCCCAGCTGGATCCTGCTGGTGGGCGCCATGGGTATCGTGTTCGGCCTGGCCATTCTCGGCGCCCGGGTCATGGCTACCGTGGGCAAGAACATCACCGAGCTGACCCCCAGCCGCGGCTTCGCCGCCGAGCTGGGCGCCGCCGGCACCGTGATCCTGGCCTCCGGCACCGGCCTGCCCATCTCCACCACCCACACCCTGGTGGGGGCGGTACTGGGCGTGGGCATGGCCCGCGGCATCGGTTCCCTGAACCTGCGGGTGATCGGCACCATCTTCACCTCCTGGGTGGTCACCCTGCCCGCCGGCGCCCTGCTGTCGATCCTGTTCTTCTACTTCTTCAAGGGCCTGTTCGGCGCCTAATACCGCCGACCCGCCACGGAGAACACAACGCCGCCTTCGGGCGGCGTTTTGGTTTCTGTTGCCATGCCCAGCCTGCAAGCAAAAGGATCGAGTGACGAGAAGCGAGTTTCGAGTTGCGAAAACCTTTAAAGCGGGCAGGGTTTTGCCTTTCGAAACTCGGTACTCGCAACTCGAAACTGGCTGCTTCGTTCGGATGCCCTTTCGCTTGCAGGCAAGCTCCTCACCCCTCCCCGCCGGCACATCTGGCATCCAACGCCCCCCGCTGGCTATACTGGTCTGTCAGTCATCCATCACCGAGACACGCCGTGCCCAGCACCACCCCCGACAATCAGGTCCACTGGTTCCGCAATTCGTCCCCGTACATCAATGCCCATCGGGGTCGCACCTTTGTGGTGATGCTCTCCGGCGAACTGCTGGACGGCCCGCGCCTGCCCACCCTGGTTCACGATCTGGCGCTGCTCAACAGCCTCGGCATCAAGCTGGTCCTGGTCCACGGCGCCCGCCCGCAGATCAGCGCGCGGCTGGCGGAATCCGGCATCGAATCCACCTTTGAGCAACACATGCGGATTACCGACAGCGCGGCGCTCAATGGCGTCATGGCCGCCGTGGGAGCCCTGCGCCTGAAACTGGAAGGGCTGTTTTCCATGGGGCTGGCCAACTCCCCCATGTACAACGCCGGCATCCGCCTGATCAGCGGCAACTTCGTCATCGCCAAACCGGTGGGCGTGCGCAACGGCTTCGACTACCAGCACACCGGCGAAGTCCGGCGCATCGAAGTGGATGCCATTCGTCAGCAACTGAGCAATGGCAACGTGGTACTGCTGTCACCGCTGGGCTGCTCGCCCACCGGCGAACTGTTCAATGTGAACGCGGAAGAGGTGGCCTCCACCGCCGCCATCGCCCTGGGCGCCGACAAGCTGATTCTCATGGGTAACGACCTGCGGCTCGCCGACAGCAACGGTGACATGGTGCGCGAACTCAGCCCCCAGCAAGCCGGCAAACTGCTTGCCGACGACCAGCTCCAGGACAATGGCGTGGACCGGCAGCTCACCGCGGCCTGCCATGCAGCCAGCAATGGCGTGGGTCGCGCCCACCTGATCAACGCCAATGACGACGGCGCCCTGCTCAAGGAACTGTTCACCCGCGACGGCTGCGGCACCCTGGTCACCCGGGAAACCTACGAAACCCTGCGCGGCGCACGCATCGACGACGTGGGCGGCATCCTGGAACTGATCGAACCTCTGGAAGCGGACGGCACCCTGGTGCGCCGCTCCCGGGAACTGCTGGAAAACGAAATCCAGCGCTTTGCCATCATCGAGCGGGACGGCATGGTCATCGCCTGCGCCGCCCTCTACCCCTTCCCGGACGACAAAACCGGCGAACTGGCCTGCGTGGCCGTACACCCCGGCTACCGCAAGGGCGAACGGGGTGCACAGCTGCTGGCATACGTGGAACGGCGAGCCAAAGAACAAGGACTCACCAGCCTGTTCGTGCTCACCACCCTGACCGCCCACTGGTTCCAGCAGCAGGGCTTCGAAGCGGCGGGCGTGGAAGCGCTGCCGGGAGCCCGGAAGTCGCTGTATAACTGGCAGCGGAATTCGAAGGTGTTTGTGAAAAAGTTGTAGGAACGTCCATTCGGTCAGAGTTCCTGCGTGCTTCGCTGCTAAACCTATGCCAATACATTCTAGATGAAAGCCTCAAAAAAAGAATGAAGCGACCAATGAGTGCCAAAGAGTTTGTTAACCAACTAATTCAGGGGATAGAAAGCATGTGGCGCAGAAAAACCCCTGATGCCCGGCTGATGCGAGGCACGTTCATAGTAAACTTGGTGGGTTTATTAGGCATAATCTTGCTAATTGCAGCGATCGGCGGCGGCCCCTCCGGGATGACCTTCTACGTGTTATCGACCATCCTCGCCCCATTTATGTCTTTTGTCGTTACAGCGCTTTCTGTAGGTCTCTTCGACGCATATGAAGGCTGGCGTGGGAAAAAGCAAGGCCTGGTAGATACCTGGGATATTTTGGAGTACAAAAAGCAACGAACAACTTATTGGGCCTCATCAACCGGGCGAATCATTAGATTTAGCGTGATAGTAAGCTCACTGGTGTGGGCTTTCTTTTTAATTTTCGGTGTAGCTTTTAGCTAGGCAACACAACAATGGATAGGATGGCGGAGCCTTGCCAGCCCTTTGCCCCAGCACAATCAGACCTTCCTGATCGGCCCCGGATACTGCGCTACCATTTCATCCCCGGTCAGCAGTAAAAAGCCCTCGTACTCAGCCTGCGCAACCAGAATACGGTCAAACGGGTCGCGGTGAATCGGCGGCAAATGGCTGACGCCAAGCGTATGACTGCTGATGATCGGCAGCTCTTCATAGCCATTTTCCAGCAAGCCACGCCGGAACAAATGGGGATCGACCCGAAAATCGGATCTCCCCAATCCGTTCTTGATGGTGATTTCCCAGATACTCGCCGCACTGAAGTACACCCGGTTTTCTGCGTCGGCGATTAACGACCGGACCTCTTCAGAAAGGCGCTCGGGCATCCCTGCTGCCCAGAGCAGGATATGGGTGTCCAGCAGCAGGTTCATTTAGCCCTCGAACATGTCGGCAATATTGTCTTCATCCAGGCGATCAAAATCGTCCGGTACCTGAATCTGGCCCTTGAGGAACCCCAACCGCCGTGCAGCAGCAGGTTCCGGCGCTTCAATGGCCGACACCCGCGCCACTGGCTTGCCTGCCCGGGCGATGATGAAAGGCTCACCCTTGGCAGCTTTGTCCACCAGTTGGGATAACCGAGTTTTGGCGTCATGCATGTTGATGATATCCATGGGAGCCTCATTAGCTAATTCTTATTAGCTAATGCTAAACGAACAGCAGCTCGAAGCAAATCCTACCCGACTACCATCGGTCCGATTTGCCACTCCCCCTGATCTCGACATTCCGCCGAACGACACCTTCTTCGCCTTGCGAGAAGGCTCCAACAGTGGGGTGCTGTGGGTTACAATGTTCGGCTATGTCCCGCTAGTTACCATTACGAGGTTCCCATGCCGCAGTATCGCTCCCGTACCACCACCCATGGCCGCAACATGGCCGGCGCCCGTGCCCTGTGGCGCGCGACGGGCATGAAGGACGGGGACTTCGGTAAACCGATTATTGCCATCGCCAACTCCTTTACCCAGTTTGTACCCGGCCACGTGCACCTGAAGGACATGGGCCAGCTGGTGGCCGGCGAGGTGGAGAAGGTCGGGGGCATCGCCAAGGAATTCAATACCATTGCGGTGGACGACGGCATCGCCATGGGCCATGACGGCATGCTCTATTCCCTGCCCAGCCGGGACATCATTGCCGATTCTGTGGAGTACATGGTCAACGCCCACTGTGCCGATGCGCTGGTGTGCATTTCCAACTGCGACAAGATCACCCCCGGCATGCTGATGGCCGCCATGCGCCTGAACATCCCGGTGATCTTCGTGTCCGGCGGCCCCATGGAAGCGGGCAAGACCAAGCTGGCCGAGGGCAAGCTGGACCTGGTGGACGCCATGGTGATGGCCGCCGATGACAGCGTGGACGAGGAAACCCTCAACGAAGTGGAGCGCTCCGCCTGCCCCACCTGCGGTTCCTGCTCCGGCATGTTCACCGCCAACTCCATGAACTGTCTGACCGAAGCTCTGGGTCTGTCCCTGCCCGGTAACGGCTCGCTGCTGGCCACCCACGCGGACCGCCGCGAACTGTTCCTGGAAGCGGGCCGGCGCATCGTGGATCTGGCCAAGCTGTACTACGAACAGGATGTGGAGGCGGTACTGCCACGCAATATCGCCTCGGTGAAGGCCTTCGAGAACGCCATGAGCCTGGATATTGCCATGGGCGGTTCCACCAACACAGTACTGCACCTGCTGGCGGCGGCCCTGGAAGGCGAAGTGGACTTCACCATGGCCGATATCGACCGCCTGAGCCGCAAGGTGCCCTGCCTGTCGAAAGTGGCCCCGGCCACCCAGAAGTACCATATGGAAGACGTGCACCGCGCCGGTGGCGTGATGGGCATTCTCGGCGAACTGGACCGGGCTGGTCTGTTGCACCGGGATATCCCCATGGTGCACTCCGCCAGCGTGGCGGAAGCGCTGGAGCACTACGACATCATGCGCACCAGCGATGAAGGCGTGAAAAAAATGTTCACTGCCGGCCCGGCAGGCATTCCCACCCAGACCGCCTTCAGCCAGGACACCCGCTGGGACAGCCTGGATGACGACCGGGAAAACGGCTGTATCCGTAATTACGAAAACGCCTACAGCAAGGACGGTGGCCTGGCGGTACTGTACGGCAACATCGCCGAGCGCGGCTGTATCGTGAAAACCGCCGGGGTAGACGATTCCATCCTCACCTTCACCGGTCGCGCCCGTGTGTTTGAATCCCAGGATTCTGCCGTGCGCGCCATTCTCGGCGACCAGATCGTGGCCGGGGATGTGGTGGTGATCCGCTACGAGGGCCCGAAAGGGGGCCCGGGCATGCAGGAAATGCTCTACCCCACCAGCTACCTGAAATCCAAGGGTCTGGGCAAGCAGTGCGCCCTGCTCACCGATGGTCGTTTCTCCGGCGGTACTTCCGGCCTGTCCATCGGCCATGCCTCCCCGGAAGCGGCGGAAGGCGGCGCCATCGCCCTGGTGGAAGAGGGCGACACCATCGCCATCGACATCCCCAACCGCACCATCAACCTGGACATTTCCGATGAGGAACTGGCCCATCGTCGCAGCAAGATGGAAGCCCGCGGCAAGCTGGCCTACAAACCCATGGAAATGCGCCCACGCCGTGTTTCCACCGCCCTGAAGGCCTATGCGGCCCTGACCACCAGCGCCGACCGCGGTGCCGTGCGGGACCTGAGCCAGCTCAACCTGTGACCGACCCGGGCGGCCTTCGGGCCGCCCTGTTCGTTGCCCCTCTTGGCATCCGCCCCGCCGGTTTCATGACCGTTGCCGCACCCCGGTAGACAGGGTGTTGCCACACGGCGCTTTCTGAACAAGTATCGTAGGCGTGTTTTCCCGTCGGCGACCCCGGCCTGTGCCCACTTACGAGGAGCACTCTGTTAATGAGTCTGAGACAACGTTTGATGCCACTGGTGGCCAAGCTGATCACCAGCGAACGCCTGCAACAATGGCGACGGGCCTTTCGCGAATCGCGCCGCAAGCTGCAACGGCGCCCTCATCAGACGGTGTTCTACTTCCGCATTGATGACCCCTATTCGGTGTTGATGGCCCAGGTACTGCCCCGCTTTGCCCGCCACTTCGGCATCACGATTACCCCCCGGGTCATGCTGTATCTGGATCAGCAGATGTACCCGGCGGCGGACATGCTGGAAGAACTGGCCCCCCGCGACGCCACCCAGCTGGCGCGCCTGCACGACCTGGACTTTCCCCACCACTGGCAACTGCCGCCCCGGGAAGTGAGCCTGGCAGCGACACGCTGCCTGCTGAAACACGAGGGTGACGAGCGTTTCTGGAGCCTGGCCGCCGCCCTGGCCGATGCCCTGTGGCGCAACGACCACGACAGACTGGAAGACCTGCTCACCGAACACGGCCAGATGCCCGCCGACCGGGCCCAGCTGGCCCTGGAAGCGCGCCGCGACCAGTTCCTCAAGGACGGCCACTACCTCACCGGCACCCTGCACTACGAAGGCGAGTGGTACTGGAGCGTGGAACGGCTGGACCACCTGGCCCACCGCCTCAACGACCTGGGGCTGGGCAGCGCGGACTGGCCGCTGCCCTACGGCCGCGCCAAGCGGGCCCGCCTGAAAGACGTGCCGGAGGGCCTGAAAGGCAAACCCCTGGTGCTGTTCTTTTCTTTCCGCAGCCCCTACTCCTATCTGGCCCTGGCCCGCACCTATGCCATGGCGGACCATTACGGTCTGAACCTGAAGATCCGCCCGGTCCTGCCCATGGTCATGCGCGGGCTCTCGGTGCCCAAGGCCAAGCGTTTCTACATTCTCAAGGACGCCGCCCGGGAAGCCCGGCTGCACAGGGTGCCGTTCGGCAAGGTATGCGATCCGGTGGGTGCCGGCGTGGAACGCTGCATGGCTATCTGGCCTTTCGCCGAAAAGGAAGGTCGTCTGCGTGAATGGCTGCGCGCCGCCGCCACCGGCATCTGGAGCCAGGGCATCAACGCCGCCACCGACAATGGCCTGAAGTTCCTGGTGGAAAATGCCGGGTTGGACTGGAACCGGGCCCGCCGCTGGCTGGACGACGACAGCTGGCGCGATCGCGCGGAAGACAACCGCAACGCCATGATGGCCGCCGGCAGCTGGGGCGTTCCCAGCTTCCTGACCGAAAAGACCATGGTCTGGGGCCAGGATCGTTTTGCGGTGATCGAACAGTGCCTGCTAGCCTCACAGACCGATGACAAGGACTGAGATAGCCTCAGCTTCATTTCCGTAGGAGCGGCGCTCGAGCCGCGAAGCCGTTTTCGAAAAAATCTCTGGGCGCTTCGCGGCTCGAGCACCGCTCCTACGGCTTATAAAAACCACGGAGAATCACTATGACCCTTGCTTACTGGTGCGTGCTTGCCGCCATTTTCCTCCCTTACCTGAATACGGCTCTCGCCAAGTTCCAGGGCGGCTTTGGCCCGAAACAGAACCATAACCCCCGGGAATTCCTGGAAACCCTGGAGGGCAGCCGCAAGCGGGCCCATTGGGCCCAGCAGAACAGTTTCGAGGTGACCCCCGCCTTTGCCGCAGCCGTGATCATTGCTCACCTTGTGCAAACCGCGCCCCAGGGCACCATCGACGGCATCGCCCTGGCCTTTGTGGTCAGCCGGGTCATGTACACCGTCTGCTACATCGCCGACTGGGCCAGCGCCCGCACCCTGGTATGGGCCTTCGGTATGGGCTGTATTGTGGCCCTGTTTGTGGGCGTAGGCAGTTAACGAAAGTCGCGAGTGACGAGGCGCGAGTCGCGAAAGATAAAACCGGTTTGGGTTTTCGAAACTCGCTCCTCGTCAGTCGCAACTTTTCAATGCCCAGGATCTATACCATCTCCGTCAACGGCAGGGATCACTTCCCCTGCCGCCCTGACCAGACCATTGTCGAAGCCGGCCAACAGGCCGGCTTTGGCTTTCCGGTGGCCTGTCGCAATGGGGTGTGCGAACGCTGCACGGGCCGCCTGCACAGCGGACACGTTCAGCAAAGAAACCACATCATTCATGCGGGCGATGCCGATAGCTCCCGGGTGTTATACTGCGTCGCCCAACCACTCAGCGATTGCGAGATAGATGTGCCCGAGGTGACCGTTCCCGGCGAACTGCCAAGCCACGACGTCAACTGCCAGATTCAGCAGATCGAAGTGCTCAACCATGACGTGAGCCGGGTCTGGCTGCAATTGCCCGCTGGCAAGCGGATCCAGTGGCATGCGGGCCAGTACCTGATGCTCAACCTGAACGGCGAAGGCTACCCCTTTTCCATTGCCAACCACTGCGATGGACGCGCTCTGGAACTGCATATCCGCCATGGCGACGATAACAGTGCCGCCCAGGACATCATGGCCTACCTGGAATCGGCCAGCACTGTCAGCATCACGTTGCCCGCCGGCCTGCGCTTTATCGACACGGCCCCGGCACAACCGGTGTGGTTTATCTGCGGTTCCACCGGATTTGCCCCGGTGAAGGCCATGGTCGAGCGGCTGATCGCCCTGGATTTCGATCAGCCGGTGCGTTTGTTCTGGGGCGCCCGCACCCCGGAGGACCTCTATCTGTCGACCCTGCCGGCCCAGTGGAAAACCGCCCTCAAGGACTTCGATTTCACCACCTCCCTGTCCGACATCCGCCACCCGGATCACGCCGAGGGTCTGGTCCACGAGGCGGCGCTGGCCGCTCTGGACGAACCGGACCTGCCCCTGTTCTATCTGGGCGGCTCCCCGCCCATGGCCTGGGCGGTGTTCGATGCACTGGTGGCAGAAGGGGTTCCCGCCGGCAATATCCATTGCGACGTGTTCGATTACGCGCCGAGGGATTAGCGACAAGCTTCAAGCTACAACGCGGGCTAAGCTCGTGCCAACCGAAGAGGCCTGAGCCCGCGCTGCGAGTCTAATTCGTCACTGGGCATCTAGCATTCACCTCGAATCGCGGCCAAAACGTTACCGGACTGGCAACAACCGAGCCCGCGTTGTAGCTTGTAGCTTGCTGCTTGTAGCTGATTTCCAAGGAAAGGATGCGATGGCGCAGGATTCTCCGCCCACAGTGCATAACCAGACACTTCTGCTGCCCTGCCATGAATGCGATCTGGTCTGCGAAGTGGTCCCTGGCGAGAAGGGCGGCTGGCTGCAATGTCCCCGCTGTCGGCACCCGCTGATGCGCCAGGCGCAGAGTGATCAGCTGACACCTGCGCTGGCGTTCACCGCCCTGATCCTGCTCGGCCTGTCTTTGCTGTTCCCCTACATCGGCTTTGAAAAAAGTGGTATCGAGCGTGCCATGACCGTCACCGATGCGGCCTGGGAACTGGCGGTCTATCACCACCCGGCACTGGCGGTGATCGTGATTGCCACCATCATCGTGATACCGGCCCTCTATCTGTTGTCGATCTGCTGGGTGCATCTGAGCCTGGCAGCGCCCCGCCAGCTGCCCGGCAGTCTGTTGCTGGCCCGCTGGCTGCCCCGCATGCAGCCGTGGATGATGGCCGATGTGTTTGCCATTGCCGCCCTGGTCAGCCTGGTGAAGATAGTCGCCATGGCACATATCCAGCTGCTCTCTGCCTTCTGGACCTTTTCCGGCTATGCCCTGTTATTGCTGATCACCGTCACTCGCATGAATACCATTAGCCTGTGGCAGCGGCTGCTTGGCAATCTGCAGCAGCCCGTTGCTGCCCGCAGCGGGCTGACCGCCCGCGCCCAGGGCCTGATCGGCTGCCAGTGGTGCGGACAGTTGCAGGCCATGCACCACCACCATTGCCAACGTTGCGACAGCCCCCTCCATGGTCGTCATCCGTTGACCCTGCAGCGGGTCTGGGCATTGCTGATCACGGCCATTCTCTGTTGCTTCCCGGCCCACCTGTTTCCGATCATGACCACCACCAGCCTGGGACAGAACGAGCCATCCACCATCATTGCCGGTGTCATGCTGTTTCTGCGCCACGGCGACTGGCCCATTGCCCTGATCATCTTTACTGCCAGCGTGCTGGTGCCGTTCGGGAAAATCCTGGCCCTGGGTTGGCTGTGTATCGCCAGCCGCCGGCGGGACACCCTGGATATGAAAAACCAGATGGCGCTTTACCGGATCACCGAATGGGTGGGCCGCTGGTCCATGATCGATGTGTTCGTGGTGGCCATCATTGTCGCCCTGTTCCAGATGGGCAATATTCTTACCGTGACCCCGGGCGTGGGTGGCGTGGCGTTTTCCGCCGTGGTGATATTCACCATGCTGGCCGCCCACCAGTTTGATCCCCGCCTGATTTGGGATCAGCAACAAACCCTCACCCGCAACACGCAACCGGAGCATCAGCCTTGAGTGACACCCAAGCCGAACCCCGCCGCACCCGGCTTTCCGCCGTCTGGCTGATCCCTCTGGCCGCGGCCCTGATCGGCCTGTGGCTGGTGTTCAGCTACCTGTCCAGCCAGGGGCCGGTGATCACGCTGACACTGGCGGATGCGGAAGGCATCAACGCCGGCAAGACCCCGGTAAAAACCCGCAACGTCCAGGTGGGGCTGGTGGAAAGTGTGCGGCTGTCCGATGACATGAGCCACACCCTGCTCACCGTCCAGATGCAATCGGATACCGACCGCATGCTGGCCAGGGACACCCGCTTCTGGGTGGTCAAACCACGCATCAGCCGGGAAGGGGTCAGTGGTCTGAACACGGTCTTGTCCGGCTCCTATATCGAACTGATGCCCGGCGAAAGCAGCAAGAAAGGCAAGCGCTTCCAGGTACAGGACAGCCCGCCGCCGGAGACGACCGGCGCCGGCCTGTTCCTGAAGCTGGTCAGTGCAGCGGGCACCAATGTGGACGTGGGTGACCCGGTGAACTTTCGCAGCCTGAAGGTGGGCCGGGTGGTAGAAACCCGCTTCAACGCCGCCGACAAACGCTTCCATCACCGCATCTTTATCCAGAAACCCTATGACGTGCTGGTCTCGGACAGCAGCCGTTTCTGGCAGGTCAACGGCCTGGGCTTTCAGCTCGACGCCCGTGGCTTCCAGGCCCAGATCCATTCCCTGGAAGCCTTGATCGGCGGCGGCATTACCTTCGCGGTGCCCGATGGCAACATGCGCGCCGGCGACCCGGTAGAGGACGAGCGGGAATTCACCCTGCACAACGATGAAGAAAGCGCCCGCCGGGCGCTCTACACCGACACCCTGGATTATGTGTTGCTGGTGGAACGCAGTGTGCGCGGCCTGAAAAGCGGCGCCCCGGTGGAATATCGGGGCATCCGGGTGGGCACGGTGGAACAGGTGGCCTGGGGCTTTGGCGAGTCCGGCCCGGCCACCATCAGCAGTGCCCCGATTCCGGTACTGATCCGCCTGGAGCCCCAGCGCATCACCCACCAGAACCACGAAGACACGGCACAATGGCGACAGGAAATCGACCGCATGATCGGTGACGGCCTGCGCGCCAGCCTGAAGCCGGGCAACCTGCTCACCGGCTCCCTGTTCGTGGACCTGGATTTTCACCCGGAGAGTCCCGCCAACTCTGGCGGCGAACGCTATGCAGACGTGGCGGTGTTCCCCACGGTCAACAGTGGCGGCATCAGCAAGATCGAGGACCAGATCCAGCAACTGCTGGACACGCTCAACGACCTGCCCATGGAGTCCATCGCCGGCAATCTGAACCGCAACCTGGATAATCTGGCCGACGCCACCCGGCGCCTGGACACCTTGCTCGCCAACCCGGCGCTCAATGCCCTGCCGGAACGACTCACCGGCACCTTGGGCGCCCTGGAGGGCACTCTGCAGGGCTGGCAGTCCGGCGGTGAGGGCTATCAGCAGCTGCAAGGCACCTTGCAGAAGCTGAACCGTCTCCTGAATGAAGCGGAGCCATTGCTGGATACCCTGAACCGGCAACCCAACGCCCTGATCTTCCAGCGCCAACCGGCCCCCGACCCGCAACCCAGAGGCCCCCGCCAATGAAATCTGTCCTCATTCCCGGCCTGCTGGCCGCCCTGATGACGTTGCTGAGTGCCTGCAGCCAGACCCCTCCGGCACCGGCGCCGGATTACCTGCTACCGGGCGCCAGCCACAGTGGCCACACCCCGCTGCGGATTCACGTGACCCTGGCCAGCTACCTGGACCAGGGCGGCATTGTGTTGCAACTGAGCGATACCGAGCTGCACGTGGCTCGCCAGCACCGCTGGGCAGAACCGCTGGGCTCACAATTGCAGCGGGCACTGGCGGCCACCCTGGCAAGCCAGGCAACACTCCCGGAACAGGGAAAACTGGCACTACAAATCAGCCGCTTTCAGGGCGTGCAGAACGCTGAAGGGGATGTGGCCAGGATCACCGGCACCTGGCAGTTCACGTCAGACGCGCAAAGCCGAAAGGGCCCCATAGAGTGGCAGGGACCCATTAATGGCGAGGGCTATGCGCCACTGGTTGAAGCCCTGGATCAGGGGTGGCAGGACGTCGGGCAGGCCATCGCCCAGGCCCTGAAATAAGGCGCCACACGGTATCGCAAGGGCCCGATTGGTTTTGTAGGAGCGCCGCTTGAGGCGCGAACAGCATTAGAAGCGAGTCAAGAGGTTAGAGTTTCGAAAATCGTTTCGTCCCTCGTAACTCGACCCTTTTCGCGCCTCAAGCGGCGCTCCTACAGCAAAAAGGCCGCAACCGGATTCCCCGGCGCGGCCTTTTGATTTTCGTTTTCCAATACCGCTCTATAGCGACTTCTCCGGCATCGGCAACGCGGGCAACTGCCCTTCCAGTTGCTGCAAGCGCCGCTCGAACGCTTTCTGCGCCTTGCTGGAATCTCCCAGCGCCTGATACAAGCGCGACAGCTCAGCCAGCGCTGTGGCGCTCTGACTGGAGTTGGCGGCCGCTTCAAAGAAGCCTTGGGCCTTGCCCCACAGGCGCGCCTTCAGCGCCACCCGGCCAGCCGTAATCAGCACCGCCGCATTGCCAGGACGTTCCGCCAGCCAGCCTTCCAGCACCTGTAGCAGGTCATCCGGAGAAATATCGTCGATGGCCTCCAGCACCGGCGGCAGACGATCATCCCATTCCCGGGAAAGGTGTTCCCGCACCAGATTCAGAGCCCCTTTGCCGCCACCCAGCTGTGCCAGAAAACCGGCATAGCGGGCCACCATGGCCGGGTCATTTTTCAAATGCACCGGCACATCTTTCCACAGCTTGCGCAGCTCTTCGCGGCGGCCATCCGCATCGTTAAACCCGGGCTTGCGCGCGGTTTCCTGCAACAGCGCCAACCAGGCCCGACGCTCACGTCGGGATTCCTTGCCCTCACCGAAGGCACGCTTGAGCCGCGGCATCAGGGCGCACAGGGCCGGCCAGTCCTTCTGGCTTTCCAGCACCTCCGCATAGGTACGCAGGATACGCTTGTTTCGCGGCGCCAGGTCCGCCAGCACCTTCAGTTCCTGGCGGGCCTGCTCCGGGTAACCATCGTCCAGGGCGAAACGGGCCTTCATCAGCCCGGCCACCAACTGACCGCGACGATCACTGCTGGCGTTTTCCAGATAGCGCTGACTGGCCTCCACGTTCTCCTGCTCCTGGGCCGCTTCCGCCGCCAGCAACCAGGCCAGCAACGGCCAGTCGCCGTCTTCACCGGCGGCTACCAGCAGGCGCTCGGCCTTTTCCTGTTCACCATCCACCAGTTGCAGAAAACCACTGCGCAGACGTCGGGCCGCCACCGCTTTTTTCCAGCGACGGGTGGCACGCACCGGCTCCAGGGCATTCCAGGCAGCATTGCCGAGCAGGGTCAGAATGACAATGGCCACCGCCGTCAGCAGCGCGGCCAGCACCACGAAGCCCAGGGTGGTATCCATGGAAAAATCATCGCGGATCACCAGCACATAGCCGGAGTCCGCCGCCATCCAGCGCCCCAGCGCCAGAGCGGCAACCAGGGCGATGACGATCAGCAGGGCGACTTTTTTCATGCACCGCCCTCCTTGCGTTTCAGTTCTTCAATGGCGGCCAGCCCCGCACCGATTTCCGGCAGCGCCTGGGCCACATTGCCGCCACCCAGTTCTTGCAGGGCCTTGCGCATCTGCGCCGCCCGCGGCTCATCTTCACGGAACCACTGGGCCAGCGTGGAGCGCGCCGTATCCAGGGCCTGCTGATAGGCCTTGGCCCGGCCCTGCATCAGGGCCAGTTGCGCTTGCTGCAGGCTACCGTCCAGCGTCAGTCGCACCAGGGACGCCTGCTCCGCGGACAACGGCAGCGGCACCGCACCATCATGATGGCGCACATTCACGGGGAGCCGGTCGAGCACATCCTGCCACCAGGGCTGGCTCACTTCCGGCATGTCGCGCTCGGGGGGAGCTTCTTCCACCGGCACCGCCAGCTCGGCGACGATCTGACGCAGGGCGCCCAGGCGCAGCACCATGCCCTGTACGTCCACCTGGCCGGCGCCACTGAGCTTTTCCATATCCATGGCCAGCGCCTGACGGGCCGGCAATACCTTGGGATCATCCAGACGTGCCAGGGTCTCATCGGCGGCTTTCAGCAAACGCCGCGCCGCAGACGCGTCCTGGGTCAGCAGCAGGCGCTGACTGGCCAGGCTGGCCAGCGCCCGCGCCTCATTGACCAGCCACAGGGTCTGGCCTCCGCTCTGCATGTCGGCCAGCACCGCCCGATCCTTGACCATGCGGGCGGCCAACTCCGCCTGCTTTTTCTCGAAGGAGGACAACGCACCCTGAACGTCGCTGCGCTGACTGGCCATGGCGGCTTTCAATTCGCTGATCTGACCGGCAAGACCGGCCTTTTCTTTCTGCATCTGCTGGAATTGCTGCCAGCCCCACCAGCCACCGGCCCCCAGGGCCGCCAGAACCACCAACACCACCAGTACTACCCAGACGCTCTTGCCTGTCTGGCGGGAATAAAGACGTTCCTGCGTCATGTCAGCTCCATGTTCTGATTATCTGGCACCCCCGAACGGGCGATCCGTAAAGCCTATTTAGGATCTATCCGCGGCTGCGTTGCCAGCCGCCGGCAAGGGCACGGGCTTGTGCAGGACAACATCACCGCACAATCCGACTCATGTACCCGATCAAACAACGAATTCCGGCGCGACGGCATATAGATCTTAAATAAGCTCTCAGCGAAAACCTTAATTGGGGCTGCGCTGAGTGTCCATTAAACAATGTAATAGGGAAGGCAAACAGGGCATCAAATCGCTACCTTTGCCTGGAGAGGGACACCGTTATGCATGGACGTCACATGGAAGGCAGCGCTGCCAGCATATCCTCATCGTGGGCGCTCGCCGCCACTCGCAATGGCCCGCCATGTTGCGCACGGACAGGTGTGGCCACCCGCTCTCCGGCGGCCACGACACCCACCGCAGAGGGGATGTGTCCGCTGATTGCCTGCCAGCTTTCCACGCTGGTGACCATGACCCAGTCGCATCCCTCGGGGCAATGGAAAGCGGTGCTGGGCACGCGACGGTAAAACGGCAGGGATACAACCTCGGCACCGCGCTCGGCAAGGGTCTTCGCCAACAGTTCCCGGCCGCTTTCTCCACGGCACAGCAACACTTTCTTTTCAGCCAGTTGCTGCAGGCAAGGCAGCGCCAGCACCGCTTCGGAATTGAACCCGCCATCCGGCACCGTCGGTTGCAGATGCCAACGGGAAATCTCTGCCGCCGTGGCCTTGCCCACCGCCAGCCAGTGAAGCCCCACCGGCCACTGTGGCCAGATATCCGCCATGGCGGTCAGAGCCAGGCGCGCAGCATTACTGCTGGCAAAGAAAACCGCATGAAACAGGTCCAGATCCATGAGTACCCGGCGGCTGGCATCGCTGACCGGCAACGGCTCGATATGCAGGGCCGGGCTGTGCAGAGGCCGATGGCCAGCCCGGCTCAGGGCATCCATTAACGCCTGCTGCTGGCCCCGGGGACGGGTAATCAGCACCTGCATGGCCGTTAGCTCCGCTCGTAGAGCGCCTTGAGGATCTCGTCCGCGCCCTGGGCCAGCAGTTGCTCGGCAATCTCCACGCCCAGCTCCGCGCCGCGCTCACGGGGAGCACGACCTTCCGCGCGCAACACCTGCTTGCCGTTTTCTTCGGCAACCAGGCCGCGCAGCCATAGCTGTCCATCTTCCAGCAGGGCAAAACCGGCGATGGGCACCTGACAACCGCCCTCCAGGCGCCGGTTCATGGCGCGCTCCGCCACCACCCGATCCCAGGTATCCCGGTCACTGAGGGGGCTGAGCAGTTCGATGGTGCGGGCGTCACCATCGCGGCATTCGATACCCACTGCGCCCTGGCCCACCGCCGGCAAGGATTCTTCCGGCGGCATTTCGTAGCGGATCCGCTCGTGCATCTCCAGACGCTTGAGGCCGGCAGCCGCCAGGATAATGGCATCAAACTCCCCGGCATCCAGCTTGCCCAGCCGGGTCTGCACATTCCCGCGCAGGCTTTTTACCACCAGATCCGGACGATTGGCCTGCACCTGGGCCTGACGGCGCAGGCTGGACGTGCCGACGCAGGCCCCCTGGGGCAGCGCCGACAGGCTGTCGTGATGATTGGAGACGAAGGCATCGCGGGGATCTTCCCGCTCGCAGATCACCGGCAGCGCAAAGCCTTCCGGCAATTCCATGGGCACATCCTTCATGGAATGCACGGCAATATCCGCACGACCGTCCATGATGGCCTCTTCCAATTCCTTCACGAACAGGCCCTTGCCACCGATTTTTGCCAGCGGGGTATCAAGAATCTTGTCCCCCTGGGTCTTGATTCGCACCAGCTCCACACTCAGGCCTTCGTGCAGACTTTCCAGACGCTGCTGAACGTATTCCGCCTGCCAGATGGCAAGCGGGCTGGAACGGGTGGCGATACGCAAGACTTCGCGGGACATGGGGGATCCTGTGATTCTGAAATGAGGAGGACAGTTTACAGGAAGAGACGCTCATACCGTAGGAGCCATGTTCGCCATGGCGAGCATGGCTCCTACAAATTCAAAGGGGAGGAATCAGTTGCCGTAAACCACCACGGTAAACTCCGCCAACACCCCGAAGAAATTCTGGGACTCATAATCCACGTGGTGGATCTCGGTGATGCCCCCGTTGCGGGCAGCGGTCTGGATGCTGGCATCGCCGGAGGCGATGATGCCGAGAATGGAACGGGCACTGGCTCGGCCGACCCGGGTGGCTTTTTCCGTGGACGCGGTGGCAGTCAGGGGCGCTTTCACATTCCCGTATAACAGACCGGTCACCGGCATGGCGGACGAGGCACAACCACTCAGTGCGACAGCACCGACCAGCAGAAGAAGAAGCTTTTTCATGGCAGATTTCCTGTTCTTGTTATTAATGATTGGCACATCTTCAGGGGCTCAAGGCTAGCACGCCCACCCCCCTCTGTTAACGCTTACAGATTCTGCAACACCCGGCGCAAACCTGCCACATGACGGCGGCTGACGGTCAGCCGTTCATCGATACCACGCAGACGTACCTGGTGGTGGCCGGCGGTGGCCATTTCCATCCCCTCGATAAACTTCAACGCCACCAGGGCATTGCGGTGTATACGCACAAACTGGTCACCAAATTCCGTTTCCAGCTCCTTGAGGGTTTCATCGATCAACACCTCACCTTCTCCGGAGCAGACGGTGACGTATTTCTGGTCGGCCAGGAAGTAGCGCACCTCATCCACCGGCACCAGTTCCAGCCCGCGATGGGTCCGGGCACTGATATGTCCACGGCGGCGGGGTTTTTCCTCACTGACTTCCCTGCCGATTTCCGCCAGCTGCACCCGGTTCAAGGTACGGGCCTTGCCCAGGGCCGTTTCCAGGTCCCCGGCGCTGACCGGTTTCAGCAAATAGTCCACCGCATGGACCTTGAAGGCCTGCAGGGCATGCTCATCATAGGCCGTGCAGAAAATCAGCGCCGGCGGATTATCCATCTTGCTGAGATGCTCGGCGGCTTCCATACCATCCATTTCCGGCATGCGAATATCCATCAGGATCACATCCGGCCTGGTGGCCTGGGCCTGCTCAATGGCTTCCCGGCCGTTAGCCGCTTCTGCCACCACTTCAACCCCGTCGGTCTTTTCCACCAGCCGCTTGAGCCGGTCCCGCGCCAGTTGTTCGTCGTCGCACACAAGCACCCGCATAATTCCCATCCTTTTTTATTGCAGCGGATATCGAATTTCGATCTCGTATTCTTTTTGTTGCGGCCGTGACTCCACCGCCACCTCGTCACCATACAATGCTTCCAGCCGGTGACGAATGTTCTCCAGCGCCATACGGTTACCCTGGTGATGCCCCCCGCCTTCCGGTTTGGGGTTACTCACCGAGAGCACCAAGTCGCCATTTTCTGCCAGCGCCCGGATTGTCACCACGCCGCCGGCGGTTAATGGCTGTATGCCATGATAAATGGCATTTTCGAGCAAGGGTTGCAAGGTTAACAGCGGAATCATCACGGTTTTTGCTTCCACGCGAATGTCCCACTCCACCTGCAACCGCTCGCCCATGCGCAATTGTTCAATATGAATGTAGCGCCGGCACAGCTCCAGTTCTTCTTCCAGCGTCGCCTCATTGCCGATATTTTTCAGGCTGGCACGGAACAGCACCGACAGGTCTTCCACCACCTTTTCGGCGGCGTCCGGGTCCACCGCGATCAGGCTGGCAATAATGTTCATGGAATTAAACAGGAAATGCGGGCGGATACGCGACTGCAAGGCTTGGATGCGCGCCTGCAATTCTGCCTGCCCCTTTTGCCGCAACTGCTCCTGCACATAGAAATAGCGCATGACCAGGCCGGCAATAATCGCGGCAATCAGGCCATTAACGGCAATTTCCCAGGACCACAATGTGCCCGGTACAAGACTTCCTGTGACCCAGCCCATGACCAAAGTCGCCACCACACTGAATACCAGGGTGTCGATCACCACCAGCAACACCACGGCCACCGCCGCCCACGCCGGCGCCAGCCGATTCAGACGGGACCGCAACTGGCAGACCAGTGCCGCCGAGGTCAGCCCCACCCATTGCACAAACAGGGAGGTAATCGCCAGCCGGCCCATGCTGAAATCGCTGTAGTACGTGGCCACCAGGTTGATCACCAGGGCCATCAGCTCGGCTACCACCACCACCACCAGCACCGCACGGGTGCTGCACAGGTCGGGCAGGAAACTGGAGTTGGGCTGGTCGTCCGTGGCCGCCATCGTGGCTCCCGTCAGTAAAAATCACTAGTTACAGGCAGTTATACCTCAAGCCGTCAGATCACCCAAGTAATACCCGCAGGCTACGTCGAGTATGCCAGGAGTGATTCAGCGGCTCCCTGATGTTCAGGGGGGCCCCGGTCCCTGCTATACTGCGCGCCTCGCAAATCCGGCTTTATGCATGGGAACCGTACGATGACCGACAAGCAGCAGAACAAACTCTGGGGCGGCCGCTTCAGCGAATCCACCGACCAGTTCGTGCAGGAATTCACCGCCAGCGTGAATTTCGACCGACGCATGTACCGTCAGGACATCTTCGGCTCCCAGGCCCACGCCACCATGCTGGCGGAGGTAGGCGTGCTCACCAAGGAAGAGCGCGACGCCATCATCAATGGCCTGGCGGAAATCCAGAAAGAGATCGAAGCCGGCGAATTCCAGTGGTCCGTTGCCCTGGAAGACGTGCACATGAACATTGAAGCGCGGCTCACCGACAAGATCGGCATCACCGGCAAGAAACTGCACACCGGCCGCTCCCGGAACGACCAGGTGGCCACCGATATCCGCCTGTGGCTGCGTGACGAGATGCTGATTCTGGAAGAACAGTATCTGCACCTGATGACCGGTCTGCTGGACCTGGCCGAGCGCGAAGCGGCCACCATCATGCCCGGTTTCACCCACCTGCAGACCGCCCAGCCGGTGACCTTCGGGCACCATCTGCTGGCCTGGTTCGAAATGCTCAAGCGTGACCGCGAGCGGTTGCTGGACTGCAAGAAGCGGGTCAACCGCATGCCCCTGGGCGCCGCGGCACTGGCCGGCACCACCTACCCGATCAACCGGGAGCGCACCTGCGAGTTGCTGGGCTTTGACGGCATCTGCGAAAACTCCCTGGACGCGGTGAGCGACCGGGACTTCGCCATCGAATTCTGCGCCCTGGCCGCCCTGACCATGACCCACCTGTCACGGATCAGCGAAGAGCTGGTGCTGTGGACCAGCGCCCAGTTCAACTTCATCAATCTGCCCGACCGCTTCTGTACCGGCAGCTCCATCATGCCGCAGAAGAAGAACCCGGATGTGCCGGAACTGGTTCGCGGCAAGACCGGTCGCGTGAATGGTCATCTGATCAGCCTGCTGACCCTGATGAAGAGCCAGCCGCTGGCCTACAACAAGGACAACCAGGAAGATAAAGAACCGCTCTACGACGCCGTGGACACTCTCAAGGGCAGCCTGCGCGCCTTTGGCGACATGGTGCCGGCCCTGGAACCCAACCGGGAAGTGATGCGCGAAGCGGCCCGCCGTGGCTTCGCCACCGCTACCGATCTGGCCGACTACCTGGTACGCAAGGGCATTGCCTTCCGCGATTCCCACGAAATTGTCGGCAAGGCCGTGGCCTATGGGGTAGAGAAGAAGAAAGACCTGAGCGACATGTCCCTGTCCGAACTCAAGCAGTTCAGCGACCAGATCGAGGACGACGTGTTTGACGTGCTCACCCTGGAAGGCTCGGTCAGTGCCCGCAACCATATCGGGGGTACCGCCCCGGACCAGGTGCGCGCCGCAGTTGCCCGTGCCCGTGAAGCGCTGGACAATACCGGCAACTGATCAACGTCGGGCGGAAAGCACGCCGCGATCCGCCTTCGCACGCACACTCGGAGCTTGATGATGCGCATCATCGCCCTGCTATTTGTCGTTCTGCTGGCCGGCTGCGGCCAGAAAGGTCCGCTTTACTTCGCCCCTGAAGAACCCGCCGCCGAGCCGGTCGCGACTCAGGACGACAACACCGACCAACCCGCCGTATCCGACCAGGATGACGGGGAACAGGAATAATCATGGATCACTTTCAGTACCGCGACGGCGAGCTGTTCGCTGAAGAACTGCCGGTAGAACAGCTGGCGGACCGCTTCGGCACACCGCTGTATCTCTATTCCCGCGCCACCCTGGAGCGTCACTTCCAGGCCTTTGACGAGGCCTTTGGGGACCATCCCCACCAGGTCTGTTATGCGGTAAAAGCCAATTCCAACCTGGCGGTACTGAATGTGCTGGCCCGTTGCGGCGCTGGTTTCGATATCGTTTCCGGCGGTGAGCTGGAGCGGGTACTGCGGGCGGGCGGCGATCCGGACAAGATCGTGTTTTCCGGCGTGGGCAAAACCGCCGACGAAATGGCCGCCGCCCTGAAAGCCAACATTCACTGCTTCAACGTGGAATCCGCCGCCGAGCTGGAACTGCTCAACCTGGTGGCCGGGGAACTGGACCGTGAAGCCCCCATCGCCATCCGGGTGAACCCGGATGTGGACGCCCAGACCCACCCCTATATTTCCACCGGTCTGAAGGACAACAAGTTCGGTGTAGATATCGCCAAGGCACCGGCGCTGTATCAGCGCGCCGCCGAGTTGCCGCACATCAAGGTACTGGGCATCGATTGCCATATCGGCAGCCAGCTGACCAAGCTGTCTCCGTTCGAAGATGCCTTGGAGCGGGTGCTCAAACTGCTGGATCAGCTACAGCACCTGGGTATCGAAATTCACCATCTGGATCTGGGCGGTGGCCTGGGCGTCACTTACAACGAGGAAGCGCCACCGGCGCCGGCCGATTACGTGCAGGCCCTGCTCAAGCACATCCCCGGCGACCTGCCGGTGCACATCGAACCGGGCCGGGCCATTGCCGCCAACGCTGGCATCTTTGTCACCCAGGTGCTGTTCCTCAAGCCCACCGAACACAAGAACTTCGCCATCGTCGACGGCGCCATGAACGACCTGATCCGCCCGAGCCTGTATTCGGCCTGGCAGAACATCGTGCCGGTCAAACCCCATGATGCGGATTGTCGGGATTGGGATATCGTCGGCCCGGTCTGCGAAACCGGCGACTTCCTGGGCAAGGACCGGGCCCTGTCCCTGGAGACCGGCGACCTGTTGGCGGTACGCAGCGCCGGCGCCTACGGCTTTGCCATGGCCAGCAACTACAACAGCCGCAACCGCCCCGCCGAAGTGATGGTGGATGGTGATCAGGCCTTTGTGGTGCGTCAGCGGGAAACCGTTGAGGACCAGCTGAAGCTGGAATCCCTGCTGCCCTGAGCCCTTACCCTTGCGAGGCGCGCCCCTCGCCGGCCAATGCCGGCGGGGTCAGGCGCAGCACCTTGATCCCCAGCCAGGCATACACCAGCGCCAGCAGCGGATTGATCAGGTTGAAAAACGCAAAGAACAGATAGTCTGTCACCGGCACCAGCAGCACCGACTGCATGTAGGCCCCGCAGGTATTCCAGGGAATCAGCGGGCTGGTGATAGTGCCACCGTCCTCCAGCGCCCGGGACAGATTCACCGGCGCCAGCCCTTCCTTTTCATAGGCCTCACGGAACATGCGCCCGGGCATGATGATGGAAATGTACTGGTCGGCAGTGAGGATGTTGCTGCCCAGGCAGGTGGCCAGCGTCGCCGTGATCAACCCCGCCGCGCCCTTCACCGCCGCCAGCAACCCTTCAATCAGCTTTGCCAGCAAGCCCGCATACTCCATGACGGCGCCAAACGTCATGGCGCAAAGAATCAGCCAGACCGTGTTGAGCATGGACGCCATGCCACCCCCGGACAGCAGATCATTGAGCGCCGCATCGCCGGTTTCCACGGTGATGCCCGCATAGAAGGTCTGCCACACCACTTTCAGTGACGCCACCATATCCGCCTGCGCCACGCCCGCCTGGGCGGCAATGGCCTCGGGCTGGAACAACAGCGCCCAGACCCCGCCCAGCAAGGCCCCCAGGAAAATTGCCGGCAACGCCGGCATGCGTTTGAGCGCCAGCACCAGTAAGACCAGCAGGGGAATCAGGTGCAGAAAGGAAATATGGAACTGGCTATCCAGGCCAGCCAGTAGCGGACGAATACGATCCACCGAGTCACCGGCCACCTCCGCGTTAAATCCCATGAACAGGAAAATCAGCAGGGCGATGACGATGGAGGGGACCGTGGTCCACAGCATCAACCGGATATGGGCAAACAGATCCGAGCCGGCCACTGCCGGAGCCAGGTTGGTGGTTTCGGAAAGCGGTGAAATCTTGTCGCCGAAATAGGCCCCGGAGACCACCGCCCCGGCGGCCACCGGCAGCGATAACCCCAGGCCGCTGGCCACCCCGATCAATGCCACCCCCACGGTGGCCGCCACCGTCCAGCTGGAACCGATACTCAGGGCAATAATGGCGCAGATCAGGCAGGCCGCCGCATAAAACAGGGCCGGATTCATCAGCTCCAGCCCGAAATAGATCAGCGACGGTACAATGCCGGCCAGGCGCCAGGTGCCGATCAGGGCACCCACACTAAGCAGAATCAACACCGCCCCCAGGGCCACGGCAATGCCCTTGATCATGGCGGTCTCGATCTCCCGCCAGGTCATGCCGTTCTTGAAGGCGATCAGCGACGCCAGCCCGGCGCAGAACAACAGGGCAATCTGGTTGGGGCCGGAAGAGGCACTGTCGCCGTAGAGGTACACCGCCGCCGCCAGCAACACCACCAGCACCACGATGGGCAGCAGGGCATCGAACAGGCTGGGGCGACGGTGTGAAGAGGACTGTGTCATGGCTGGCTACAAGACGGTGTCTTTCCGGTTATGGGCCTTCGCCGGCGAGTGAGCGCTTACCGGGGGCACGAAAAGCGGCGCAGTCTACCAGCACCCTGGCAAAGGCGCATTGCCGGTGGTCGGCCTGCTCGACGAGTAACGAGTAGCGAGTTTCGAAATGCGCAGCAGTGGATTTTCGCTCCTTGCTCCTCGTATCTCGTATCGTATCTCGTAAAGGCGCTGTCAGGCCTCGCCAGTCAGCTCTCTAACCAGAGTATGGCCGTTGGGTTCGCACAGTGCACTCTTGAGCACCGGCATGGCCTGGGCCATATGCTGGGCCAGCGTGTAGGGCGGATTGATGATCAGCATGCCGGAGCCGGTCATGCCCCGGCCGGAGGCATCCGGGCGCGGACAGCACTCCACCCGCAGCAGGTTGGGGATCTCCGCCTTGACAAAACGGCGGATGAAACTTTCGGTACGGTTGCGATCCAGCACCGGGTACCAGATGGCATAAGTGGCAGTGGAGAAACGCTCCATGGCCATCTGCAGCGCCGGCAACAGCCCCAGGTAGTCCGCTTCCATTTCATAGGAAGGATCGATCAGCACCAAGCCACGGCGATGCTGGGGCGGCAGCATCGCCTTGAATCCCTGCCAGGCATCCAGCTTCTCCACCCGCACCCGCTTGTCATCGGCAAAGCGACGCTGCAGCAACTCGAAGTCGGTGCTGTGCAGCTCGGTACATTGCAACCGGTCCTGTTCCCGCAACAGGCTGGCGCTGATCAGCGGCGACCCCGGGTACTCGGTAAGCTTGCCCACCGGATTGAGCTTTTTTACCAGCGCCACGTATTGATCAATCACCCCCACGCCAGTGCGGCTATCCATCAACCGGGCAATGCCATCCTGGTATTCCCCCGTCTTCTGCATATGCTCGCTGGCAATGGCATAACTGCCGGCCCCGGCATGGGTATCGTGCACCGTGAAGGGTTTCTCCTTTTTCTTCAGGTACTCGATGATCGCCACCTGGACGATGTGCTTGAGGACATCGGCAAAATTGCCGGCGTGGTAGCTGTGGCGGTAGGAAAGCATGGTGGCAACCTGAAGAAATGTAAGGGCACATTGTACACCTGACGCCGTCCATGTAGGAGCGTCGCTTGCGGCGCGATCCCAGACGTTGAATCATCGCGCCGCAAGCGACGCTCCTACAATAAAGCCGAAACGCCATCACCTGACGCCACCGGAATCCCGGAGTACAATGGCCTTTTACCCGTACCGGACAATCCGCATGAACCTGCGCTTTACCAAAATGCACGGCCTGGGCAACGATTTCATGGTGATCGACGGCATCCGCCAGTCGTTGCCGGAAACCGGCGTGCCGTTTTCCGCCGACGAAATCCGCCGTCTGGGCGACCGGCATTTCGGCGTGGGCTTTGACCAGATGCTGATCGTGCAACCGGCCCGCAGCGCCGGGGCGGATTTCCGTTATCGCATCCTCAATGCGGACGGCTCCGAGGTCAGCCAGTGTGGCAACGGCGCCCGTTGCTTTGCCCGCTTCGTGCGCGATCATGGGCTGACCGACAAGGCCGAGATCGTGGTGGAAACCGCCGCCGGACAGATGACCCTGGCCGTGACCGACGACGAGCAGGTGACCGTGGATATGGGTGCGCCGCGCTGGGCGCCGGACGCGATTCCGCTGATCGCCAAAGCCGAACAGGACACCTATTTCCTCATCGCTGACAATAACGCCTATGAAGTCGGCGCCGTCGGGCTGGGCAATCCCCACTGCACCCTGCTGGTGGAAAATGTGGACACCGCACCGGTGAACACCCTGGGGCCGCTGCTGGAACGCCACGAACAGTTCCCGGAACGGGTCAATGTGGGCTTCATGCAGATCGTCAGCCGCAATGAAATTCGCCTGCGCGTCTACGAACGCGGTGCCGGGGAAACCCTGGCCTGCGGCTCCGGTGCCTGCGCTGCCGTCCTGATTGGCCAGCGCCGGGGCTTCCTGGATGAGGACGTGACTGTGCATTTACCCGGCGGCACCCTGCGGATTCATTACGATGGCCAGGGCGGCGTGCGGATGACAGGCCCCGCCACCCCTGTCTATGATGGCAGCATTGATGTAATCGCGGCGCAATAAAAAGGACACCCCCCATGACGGAGAACACCAAGGCCAGTGCCGACCAGGTTGCCGCTTACCTGCGCGACAACCCGGATTACTTCCAGCACCGCCCGGAGTTGCTGGAGCTGCTGCGCCTGCCGGACTCCAAGGGGGAGGCCGTCTCCCTGCTGGAGCGCCAGGCCTCCATCCTCCGCGACCGCAACAATGAACTGCGCGACCGCCTCAACGGCCTGCTGGACGTGGCTCGGGAAAATGATCACCTGTTCGACAAGACCCGTCGCCTGACCCTGTCCCTGCTGGAAGCGCGCGGGGCGGAAAAACTGTTCCGCAACCTGCTCGCCAGCCTTGGCGATGATTTCCACTGTGACCGTGTCGCGCTGATGCTTTATGACCGGGAAATCCCCATCCTCGGCGACCTGCGCAACCAGATTCGCTGTGTCGACAGCGACGCCCTGCCCAGCGCCCTCAACCACCTGCTGCGTAACGGCAAGGCGGTGTGCGGTGCCATGCGCGAAGAGGAAATGCAGGCCCTGTTCCAGGAGCACGCCACCGACATCCGCTCCGCCGCCATGGTCCCCCTGGAGTACCAGGGCAAATTGGGACTGCTGGCCATCGGCAGCAAAAGCGCCATGCATTTCCGCAGCTCCCTGGGCACCCTGTTCATTACCCACATCGGCCAGGTACTGAGCCGACGCCTGCATGAAGTGCTGCGGCAATACCCGCATCAGGCAGCCAAAAAGATCAATGAACAGTGAACAGCGGAAGCCGCGATAAAGACACCGTTACTGCCTTCCTGCAACATCTGGAGTTCGAGCGCCGCCTCTCCCCCCACACCGTCAGCAATTACCAGCGTGACCTGAAAGACGCCTTCCGTCTCACCGGGCAGCGGGACTGGGCCACGCTCACCGTGCACGACATGCGCTCGCTGGTGGCCACCCTGCACCGGCAGGGAAAAGGCGGCAAGACCATTGCCCGTCTGCTCTCCACCCTGCGCACTTTCTACAGTTATTTGATGCGTGAGGGGCTGGCCCGTGATAACCCGGCGATGGATGTGCGACCACCGAAAAGCGGCAAGCGTCTTCCCAAGGCCCTGGATGCGGATCAGGTAGGCCAGCTGCTGGATGCGGGCACGGAAAAAGGCGACCCACTGAGCCTGCGCGACCAGGCGATCATGGAACTGTTCTACGCCTGCGGCCTGCGCCTGGCAGAACTGCTGAGCCTGGATCTGGATAGCCTGGACCTGAGTGCCGGCCAGCTACTGGTCACCGGCAAGGGCAACAAGACTCGCCAGCTGCCCATCGGCAAGCCGGCCCTCACCGCCGTACGCCGCTGGCTCAAGGCCCGCACCCTGTTTATCAAGGACAGTGAAGAGAAAGCGCTCTTTCTGAGCAAGAATGGCCGACGACTGTCCCCGTCCAGCGTGCAACAACGCCTTAAACGTCACGCTCTGGAGCGGGGCCTGGATGACCACTTGCATCCCCACAAGCTGCGCCATTCCTTTGCGACTCACCTGCTGGAATCTTCCGGCGACCTGCGTGCGGTGCAGGAACTGCTGGGCCATGCGGACCTGGCCACCACCCAGGTCTATACCCACCTGGATTTCCAGCACCTGGCCCAGGTCTATGATGGTGCTCACCCCCGAGCCCAGCGCCGCAAGGGGAACGACGAGGAGTCCTCCTGACCTCTGCCGCTTCCCGTAGGAGTTCCCTTTTCAGGGGACGAACCTCACGCAGCGAGGCGACAAAGGAGATCATTGTTCAAGGCTCTATCGCGCCTGGATATCCCTGATCACCCTATGGCCGATTCCGTGCTACGTACGGTTCGCCCCCTGGAAGGGAGCTCCTACAGCAGCTTCGCCTTCATGGCCGGGCCTCAGCCCTTGCCATGCGCTACAATAGCGCCATGAGCCGACTCAAACTGATTACCTTTGATCTGGACAACACCCTCTGGCCGGTGGACGAAGTGATTCGCCGGGCGGAGAAGGCATGCAGTGACTGGATCATCGACCGCCACCCGGAAGCCGCCCAGGCGCTGAGCGCCGAACGGGTCCGCGCCGTACGTACCGCCCTGCTGCGGGAACGACCGGACTATCTGGACAACCTGACCGCCCTGCGCCAGGACGCCATGGCCCGGGCCTTTACCGAACACGGCTTCAGCGCCGGCGAGGCGCGCAAGATTGCCGAGGAGGCCTTCCTGGTTTTCCACCGTGCCCGCAATCAGGTGACCTTTTTCCCCGGCGCCCTGGAGGTGCTCGAACAGCTGGCCGACAGCTACCAGCTGGGCGCCCTGACCAATGGCAACGCGGATCTGCAGCAGATCGGCATCGCCGGTCTATTCAGCTTCCACCACTCCGCAGAAACCATCGGGAAACGCAAACCCGCCCCGGACATGTTCCAGGCGGCCCTGGCATCCGCCGGCGTCGACGCCAGCCAGGCAGTCCATGTGGGGGATCATCCCCTGGAAGATGTGCATGCCGCGCGTGAACACGGCATGCATGCCATCTGGGCCAACCTGATAGATCTGGACTGGCCGGTTGATCTGGCCCACCCGCGTCACCATATCCATAATCTTCACGAACTCACTGACCTGGTACCCCTTTTCGATGACTAAGCGCGCGCAACTCGCCATCCTTCTGGACGACCTGCAGACAGAACTGGACCAACAGGGCCTGTGGGAACAGCAACCCCCTACGCCCGCTGCTTTCAACAGCAGCACGCCTTTCTTTGCCGACACCATGGCGTTCAGCCAGTGGCTGCAATGGGTGTTTATCGCCCGCTTCCGGGCCATTCTCGAGGCCGAGCACCCCCTCCCCGGTCAGTGCGACGTGAGCCCCATGGCGGAGGAAGCCCTGAAGGGCATGGAGCAGGATGTGAGTGAGATCATTGATCTGCTGAAGCAGTTCGACGAGCACTTTTAAGGGCGGCGGCAACAGGGAGCCGGAGGCATTTATCTGTAGGCGGTTACCTGCAAGCGAAACCCGAAAAACTGTAGGAGCGGAGCTCGAGCCGCGAACCGGGAGTGACACCAATCAGCTGGATTTGGCCTCGCACTGAGCAGGACCTGGCGCGCTCTGATATTCCTGATCGCCCTGCGGTCGATTTCCGCGCAAGCGCGGTTCGCACCTCAAGAGGTACTCCTATAGCGGCTTCGTAGGTATCTCGGAACTTGAGAAACTTTCCAGTCTTTCCCTATCCAATCGAGCGTAGCTTGTAGCTTGTAGCTACCGAATCACGCTATCCCTCAATAACGCCCGCCAGTCAGACTCCGCTTCGCCGGCGGAAAGCGTCCACAACCAGTCACCGTTTTCATCCAGCGCTTCCAGCGCCGTGATCACCTGCCCATCACCGGGCTTGCGCAGCCGCCACAGGCTCTGCATTTTTGCCATATCCAGCGACACCAGGGCACCGTTATGGACCAGATGACAATGGCTGTCTTGCCAGCGCGGTGACGACCAGGGTGCCGTCATGCACAGACGCACACCTTGATTGCCCACACACAGCGTGGTCGCCTCATCACGCCGCGAGGCTTCCGCCAGCACCGCCGGCAGGGTTTCCGGGCGTACCGGGCAGGCAAAGCTATCCCGCACCGAACGGTACAGAACCGACCGCTGGTTATCACAGCGCTGCAACAGGTGGGTGAAGTCCTCGTCATCGGCACTGCCGGCCCAGTCCCGCTCCAGCTGAGAGAGCGGCCCCAGTTCACCCGCCACCGCGCGGGGAAGTCCGGCGGGCAAGTTCAGGGTTTGCTGGTCGGGATGCAACATGGCGCAAACCAGCTCCTCGAATGCCAGACCTCCACTGTTCGGGGCCACCGCCATCTGTTGCAACGGTTGCCCCTGGCGATCAAAGAACACCAGACTGCGGGCGGGTAACGCACCGGTGGGCTCCAGCACCGCCAGCACCGAATGCCACTGGGACACCTGCAGACTTTGCCGTAACCGACAACGATCGCCCACCGATTCCAGCCACCATTCCCCTTCATGGAACGCCGGGTAATGCATGTTCTGGGAAACCCGGGAGCCACTGGTAAACGTCGTTACCACCAGTGAACCAAGTCGGTAGAGGGCCTTGAGAATGGCCAACGGTTCGTCCTGCAATCGTAAAACCCGATCACCGAGTGCGGCACCGCACTGACGAAGCAGAGGGGATGCCGCCGGCGCCGGGGACCACGCCATCACTGACATGCTGCCTCCAGATCGCCGCACCATCGATGCCTTGTCGACGGTGCTTGTTATTAGGTGTGGAAAGCTGGCGGCGGCTGGCGATCCACGTCAGGGAGAAAAGGGAGAGGCGTCTCGCAACGTACCTGAGACAACGAGACACTACCGCCCGACACGCACTGGGCGCCTCATTGCTCCAGGCATGATGCGTGCCTGATCACTTGGTAAGAATAAGCCGGTTATTGGACGTGCGGCGAAGCAGGTAACGCTCGCCGGCATGCTCGATCCAGAGTTTGCCCTGGTGGTTGAGCAGCAGACTGCTGGCAACACTGCTTTCTGCATTGATAGAAACCCGGCGGGTGGTGGCGGTGACGTTCTTCTTGAGCTGAGTCATGCTGGCCTCCTTGTCTGTATATGAGAATCATTATCATTATTGATTGGACAACCGTCAATCCTCATTTTCGTTTTTCTGACCAGGGTCACAAACCCGGTCAGACATCCCCGCTCTATCCACGCCAAAACGCTTTTGACATGCCAAGCCCCTTGCTGTTTTCCTCGCCGGGCAGGTTTTTACGTTCCCCTATCGAAAGCCCTGCACAACCGCGCTAGACTGAAATCATGAATACCGCGATGGCACACCCCATGACCGAATCCCCCCAGGAACGTCTGGCCGCTATCCTGGATAGCCACCAGCCTTCCTCCGTTGTTACCGTCAGCCTCAACCCCATCCCCGTCGTCAGCCAATGGTGCAAGGACCACGACTGCACGCTGGTGGAAATCCAGGAGCAGGACCCCTTTGCGGCACTGGAAGAGATCGAACGGGTGGATATGGCCATCGTGGCCGACCAGCTGGAATACATGAGTCAGCGTGATGGCGAAGCCCTGATGGGCTTGCTGCGCAACCTGCACACGGACTCCATGGTGGCGGTGTACCAGCCCAACCTGGCGCCACAGAAATTGCGCTGGCCCAGCAACGGGTTTCTGGCACTGGGTTGCCGGGAGCAGGGACACTTTGCCCAGGAAGGTCGTGAGCTGAATATCTACAGCTACGATCTGGACAACTACAACTTTGAGCGCAAATGGAACAACCCGCGCTTCTGGGCCAACCCGGAAAACTGGGGCAAGTACTGGTGGTAAACACCCCACCGGTTATTCCGTAGGGTGCACTGAGCCTAAGGCGAACTGCACCCTACCTGCGGCCAACCCCATTACACGACCCTCCCATCACAAGCCCGCAACGCCTATTCGCCCGCTTTCTCTGTGAACTGCGCGCCCGCTGTGGTGAAATAACGCCTTTCCCGCTGAACTTTCCAGCCTCAACTTTGCAACCGACATGATCAGCCAACGTTTTCGCGAAATTCTCTATTTCTGGTGGCGCAATCTCGGGCCCATTTTTCTGGTGACGGCCCCCTTTGCCCTGCTCACTGAAGCCAGCCAGTGGCTGTTTGGACCCAGCTTTGTGTTCCCGGAAGAGGCTGGCGGGGCGCTGCAGTTCAGCGGCATCAGCCTGGCCATCGTGCTGCTCAGTCGTCCGCTGGCAGAAGGGACACTGATTGCCCAGCTGGCTGCGGCGCGCTCGGGCAAACCGGCGGGCCTGCTTCATTGTCTGGCCGCTGCCGTGCTGGTCTACCCCATGTTGCTGGCCACCTATGCCATCATGGCTGTTGGCGTCTCGCTGGGCTGGCTGGCGTTTTTCTTCCCGGCCCTGTGGGTCTACACGCGCCTGTGTTTTGCCCCGTTTCTGGTGGTTCTGAAACGCCGCAATCCCATCGATGCCCTGCGCCAATCCTTCGCCATGACACAAGACCAGCAGTGGCCTCTGCTGCTGATTCTGGTGCTGGTATTCCTTGCCTTTGTGTTGATGAGCAGCATCCTGGCATCGCTGGTCACTGCCGTCGTCAGTCAACCCCAGGCGGCGGCGCTGCTGGTGGGCCTGCCGGTGAGTCTGATCAGCGCGCTGGTCAATGTGGCGGTGTTCCGCTACTGGGAAATGGCCCAGGACAACGTGACCCATTAAAACCGCATCGGGTGGCGGTCCCGGTTTCAGGTTACCGTCACCCCTCCCGCACCCGCCGCAATAACTCCCGCAACCCCGACACCCGCCACTGACGTTTTGTCACCGACTTCGACCAAAGCCCCCATGGCATGCGGGCGTTTTGATGGCATACTGCCCTGAAGAATAAACCAACCGGGGATATGTCGTGCCACAACACACTATGCATCTGAGCTGGAACGCCCATGGCGAGGATCACTACCTCTGGCACCTGGCCGATGGCAACGAAGTCCGTGTGGTGGATGGCCATCATGGCCAGCAGGAATTCATGGAGCCGGAGGAGGCCTTTATCGCCGCCCTGGCCAGCTGTCACCTGCTGTCATTTCTCACCGAAGCGGCCCGCGACGGCCTGTCCGTAACCAGCTACGACGATGATCCCCAGGCGACCCTGGGCCAGAACGAGCAGGCAATGATCTACGTGCGGCAGGTATTGCTGCAGCCGTTGGTCACTTTCAGTGGAGAACAACCGGACGCCGCCAAGATCCAGGCCCTCCACCAGCGCGCCCACGAGAAATGCTTTATTGCCCAGTCAGTGAAGAGTGAAGTGTTGATCGAGCCGAGAGGATGAATCAGCGACGAGCTTCCAGCTGCGACGTGGGCAAGACAGAGCGAATCGATTGAGCCCGGTTTTATGTAGGAGCTATGCTTGCATGGCGAACCGCACTTGCGCGGAAATCGCCCGTGGGGCGATCAGGAATATCAGCGCTCGACAGGTTTCAGAAAGAATGACGGGCAGACATGGGGCCCGGTTCGCCATGCAAGCATAGCTCCTACAGCGGCTTCGTAGAGGTGCCTATCCAACCGAGCGTAGCTCGTCCCTATTTCCGTTCGTAGACCACGAAGGAATAATCGTAGGGATTCGGCCCTTCTGCGGGAAAATCTTCCCGGCCGATCTCTTTCCATTCGGAGGTGTCGTACTCCGGAAACCAGGTATCGCCATCCACCTCGGCATGCACTTCGGTGAGATAGAGCCGGTCCGCTTGCGGCAGGGCCAGGGCATAGATCTCCGCCCCGCCCATCACCACGGCTTCGTCCTGTCCTTCGATGAAGGCCACGTTCTCCGCCAGGGTCACCGCTTCGTCCAGGGTCGCCACCACCTTGGCTCCCTCCGCCTGAAAATCCGCTTGGCGAGTAATCACGATATTGGTACGACCCGGGAGCGGCTTGCCCAGGGAATCCCAGGTCTTGCGACCCATGATCACCGGCTTGCCGAAAGTGACCTGCTTGAAGTATTTGAGGTCGTTGGGCAGATACCAGGGCAGCTTGTTGTTACGCCCGATGACACGGTTACTGGCCTTGGCCACCATCAGGGAAAGTCGGATGGACATGAAAAAACTCTATAGTCTGACGCCGGACGTCTGAAGTCGGACGCAAGGATTTTAGTCGTCAGACGCCGGCCCTCCGACGTCAGACTCGTCTCAAATTGCCACCGGCGCCTTGATATGGGCGTGGGGCTCGTAATCACTCAGGGTGAAGTCGTCGAAGGTGAAGGCAAACAGGTCCTTCACCGCCGGATTCAGGGTCATGGTGGGCAGCGGGCGCGGCTCCCGGGACAGCTGGGTATCCGCCTGCTCCAGGTGATTGGAATACAGATGCGCATCCCCCAGGGTGTGCACGAAATCACCGGGCTGCAGATCGCACACCTGCGCCATCATCAATGTCAGCAATGCATAGGAGGCAATGTTGAACGGCACGCCCAGGAAAATATCGCCGCTGCGCTGATACAGCTGACAGCTCAACTTGCCATCCGCCACATAGAACTGGAACAGACAGTGGCACGGCGGCAGTGCCTGCTTGCCGGCAGCCGCATTGTCCTTCGGGGAGATGGACGGATCCGGCAGCACCGCCGGGTTCCAGGCACTGACCACCAGACGACGGGAATCCGGATTGCGTTTGATCTCCGCCAGCACCTCGCTGATCTGATCAATGACACGGCCATCCTGGGTTTTCCAGCTGCGCCATTGTTCGCCATACACCGGGCCCAGCTCGCCGTCAGGCGTCGCCCACTCATCCCAGATGGACACCCCGTTTTCCTTCAGATAACGGATATTGGTGTCGCCGGACAGAAACCACAGCAGCTCGTGAATGATCGAGCGCAGATGCAGCTTCTTGGTAGTGACCATGGGAAACCCTTCACCCAGATCAAACCGCATCTGATACCCGAACACCGCATAGGTGCCGGTGCCGGTACGGTCTTCCTTGAAGGTGCCATGCTCACGCACATGGCGCAGCAGATCGAGATATTGCTTCATGAACGACTCCGGGAAGGGGTAACGGCGCGATCATCATGACGGTAGGCCCAGACCATCATGGCGGCACCGAGAAGTATCATCGGGATGCTCAGCAGCATTCCCATGGTCAGCCAGCCACCGGCCAGATAACCCAGGTGGGCGTCCGGCTCACGGAAGAATTCCACGAAGGTGCGGCCCAGGCCATAGCCCACACCAAACAAGCCGGTTACTGCCCCGGCGGGCCTTGGCTTGGCCGAATAGAACCACAGCACGATAAACAGCAGCACCCCTTCCAGCGCAAACTCATACAGCTGGGACGGATGACGGGGCAGGCGATCCGGATCCGTGGGAAACACCATGGCCCAGGGCACGTCACTGGTGCGCCCCCACAGCTCCGCATTGATAAAATTGCCCAGCCGGCCGGTGGCCAGGCCGATCGGCACCATGGGTACCATGAAATCCGCCACCTGGAAAAACCGCTTGTTGGTCTTGCGGCCGAACAGCCAGAACGCCACCAGCACGCCAATGGCGCCACCGTGGAAGCTCATGCCGCCGTCCCACAGCTTGAACAGCCAGATCGGATCATCCAGGAACTTGCCGAAGTTATAGAACAGCACATAGCCCAGACGGCCACCCAGGATCACCCCCATGGCGCCGTAGAAGATCAGGTCTCCCACCTGGTCCTTGGTCCAGCCTGAGTTCGGCTGTTTGGCGCGATACACCCCCAGCAGCCAGGCGGCGGCAAAGCCGATCATGTACATCAGGCCGTACCAGTGCACCTTGAGGGGACCAATGGCAATCGCCACCGGATTAATCTGCGGAAATTCCATAATGCCTATCCCAAAACCAGCCTGAGGCCGATGATAAACAACACCACCGCGAACACCTTTTTCAGCATGGCTGAAGGCAGCCGGTGGCTGAGTCGCGCCGCCAGTCGGGCGAACGGAAAACTGGTGAGCACTATACCGGCTGTTGCCGGCAAAAACACATAGCCCAGCGCCCCTTCAGGGAGGCGGGTTTCCTGCCAGCCGGCCACCGCAAAACCCAGGGTGCCGGCGACGGCAATGGGCAGGCCACAGGCGGACGCGATGGCCACCGCTTCCTGCATTCTCAGACGGCACCAGCTCAGAAACGGCACCGTCAACGAGCCGCCGCCAATACCGAAAATGGCAGAGCCGGTACCAATCAGCACGCCGGCCACACCCAGCCCCGCGGCACCGGGCACCCGCTCCGGCAGGTTCGCCTCCGGCGCCTTGCGGCCCGTCAGCGCCATCTGTAAGGCAATTACCATGGCAAAGAGACCGAACAACCGGGTCAGCAGTTCCCCTTTCATGGCATCGGCGATAAAGGCCCCGGCGAAGGCCCCCAGCACAATCCCCACGCCCAGCCGCAACACCACCGGCCAGCGCACAAAGCCCGCCTTGTGATGGGTGCGCACCGCGCTGATGGAGGTAATCATGATGGTGCTCAGGGAGGTGGCCACCGCCATCTTCGCCACCAGATCAGCAGGAAAACCAAGCCCGTGAAACAGGAAAATCAGCGCCGGCACGATGACCACGCCACCGCCCAGACCCAGCGCCCCGGCCAGCAGACCGGCGCCCACACCGACTCCCAGACAAATCAGAAACAGTTCCCACATTGGCCAGCCCTTAGCGCCGGTTCATAATCTCTACGCAAGGCAGGTATGCTAGCACGCTACATGTGTCACACGCTGGCGGGATTACCCTTCCCGTTGGAGCCTGGCTCGCAAGGCGAAGGCACCAACCCATCCCCCTGATTGACGGGCAAGTTTCATGTGCATTGTGCTTTTCGACTGGCAACCGGATTCCCCGACTCCCCTGCGGATGGCCGCCAACCGTGACGAATTCCACGCCCGCCCCGCCGAGCCCGCCCGCTGGCGCGGCGATATCTTCTGTGGCCTGGATCTGACCGCCGGCGGCACCTGGCTGGGTATCCACCGCCATGGTCGTATCGCCGTGGTCACCAACTACCGGGAACCCATTGCCGAACGGCAAACCGGCGAACGCTCACGGGGTCTGTTGCCGCTGGCCTTCCTGGAAGGCAACGACTCCCCGGAACGGTTCTGTCAGGCGCTGGCCGAAGAGCAACATCACTACGGCGCCTTCAACCTGCTGGTGGGCACCCCGGAGAGCCTCTGGTACATCGGCAACCGGGGAGCCCCACCCCAGGCGGTCACACCGGGCGTTCACGGCCTGTGTAACGGTCTGCTGGACGACCCCTGGCCCAAGGTGCAGCGGGCCAAACAACATCTGGCCAACGCCATCACCGCCAACTGCAGCACAGAACAGCTCATGGAAGTGGTCAACGATCACTACCAGCCACCGGACAGCGAACTGCCCGATACCGGCGTCGGCATGGAACTGGAACGTCTGGTGGCCCCGGTCTTTATCCAGTCCCCCGGCTACGGCACCCGGGCCAGCAGCGTCGTCGAACTGTCCCGCCACAGCGATCCGATCATGCTGGAACAGGGCTGGTTGCCGGACGGGACGGCGGACGGGGCGCTACGGCGCAGCCACCCCTGACCGGACCGGTTATCGACCCAGCATCAGCCCCGCATAAAACCGCACCATGTGCGGGTATTGCTCACGGGGAAGACGTTCGTTATGGCCGTGAAAGCGGGCCAGATCGTCCTGTCCCAGGGACACCGGCATAAACCGGAACACCTGATCGGAGAGAGACTGATAGTGACGGGCATCGGTGCCGGCAATCAGCAGGTAGGGCGCGACCACCGGCTGTTCCGGTAACGCCCGCGCCAGCGCCGCCAAGCGATCAAAGGTGGCAGAGGGAATCCCGGTGACCGGGGAAGGGTCGGACAGGAAGGCCCCCCTGGACGTGACGCTGATACTGTCCGGTAATGCTTTTTCCAAATAGGCCCGCAGACTGTCCCGGGTTTCTCCCGGCGCCAGCCGGAAATTCAGGGTGGCGCTGGCGGTGGCCGGCAGCACATTTTCCTTTACCCCGGCACTCAGCAAGGTGGGTGCCATGGTGGTACGCAGCAACGCATTGGTTTCCGGCTTGCCTTCCAGCTGACGCACAATCAGCGGCTCGAACAACCACAGATTGGCCAGCACCAGTCGTTTGGCAAAGGGCTGGTGCGGCGCGACCTGCTCCAGCATTTTGCGCGTCGGGCCACTCAGAGACGCCGGACGGGGATGGGTCTGCAGGTGGTCGATGGCCGCCGCCAAGTCACCGATGGCGGTTGTCTGCGGGGGGCGTGACGAATGCCCGGGCTCGGCCTCTGCCTGCAATTCCACCGTCATGTAGCCCTTCTCGGCAATGCCCATCAGCGCCACCGGACGATCCAGGCCCAGGGTGCTGCCCGGCAGCATCATGCCCCCCTCATCCAGAATCAGGGCAAAGCGCAGGCCCTGCTCTTCCAGCCAGGCGGCCATCTTCATCGCCCCCTCGCGCCCGCCGATTTCCTCATCGTGACCAAACGCCAGATAAACATCGCAGGCGGGCGTCTGGCCAGTTTTCAGCAAGGCCTCCGTGGCTTCCAGAATCGCCATCAGGCTGCCCTTGTCATCCAGGGCGCCGCGACCCCAGACAAAGTCGTCATCCACCACACCGGCGAACGGCGGATGCTGCCATTTTTCCGGGGATGACACCGGCACCACATCCTGATGGGCCAGCAACAACTGGGGTGGACAGTCATTCTGGCTGTCCCAGTGATACAGCAGGCTATGGCCAAAGGGCTTCACAGAGAGGGTCTGGTGGGTCAACGGAAAACGGTCGCGGAGAAATCCATGGAACCCCACAAAGGCATCGGGCTGATCCGGCAGAGTCGGAAACCGCAGGGCCATTGCCAGCCGCTCCACCATGGCGTCCTCGTCCACGGCTTGCGTCAAATCGGGCAGTTCAGCAACCCGGCTGTCTGCCTGCGGCAATGTCAGGGTGTGATAGAGCAATACCGCGAGCAGGATAAGCACGGCCAGCGCCAGCAATTGCAGCAAGCGTTTCATGTTCAGCCCTCATGTCTTGTTGTTATGGCTGGCGCGCTGTGTGGTCAGACCAGCGCCTTGCGATTACGCAGCAATTCGCCCAGCCCAGCCTTGTCCAGTTGCAGATCCACGTAGGCAGCGATGACCTCGCCGTTATCCATGGCCAGCACTTCGTTGAGCAGCTGACGGGTAAAGCTGGCTTTCACCTGGCGCACGGCGGCTTTCACCTTCAGCAGGTTGGAGGCATTCATGGACAACGCATTGACCCCCATGGCCATGAGCAACAATGCCGAGCCCACTTCCCCGGCCATTTCCCCGCAGACAGACACCGGCACTCCTTCCTCATGGGCCTGCTCAACCACATGCAAGATGGCGTGCAGCACCGCCGGGTGATAGGAGTTGTAAAGGGACGCCACCTGTCGGTTGTTGCGGTCCACCGCCAACAGGTACTGGGTCAGGTCGTTGGTGCCAATGGACAGGAAGTCCACCCGCTGGGCCAGCGCCCGGGCCTGGTAGACGGCAGCGGGCACTTCGATCATCACCCCCACCTGGGGCATGGGAATGTCCAGCCCTTCATCACGGACTTCCAGCCAGGCCCGGTGAATCAGGTGCTGCGCCTCTTCCGCTTCAATCACGCTGGTGACCATGGGCAGCATGATGCGCAGGTTGTCCAGGCCATCACTGGCCTTGAGCATGGCGCGCACCTGCACCATGAAAATTTCCGGATGATCCAGGGTGACACGGATCCCCCGCCAGCCCAGGAAGGGGTTTTCTTCCTCGATGGGGAAGTAGCTCAGTGACTTGTCGCCACCGATATCCAGGGTCCGCATGGTTACCGGATGCGGCGCGAAGGCAGCCAACTGCTCCCGGTAGATGACTCGCTGCTCTTCCTCGGAGGGAAAGCGATCGCGAACCATGAAGGGAATTTCCGTGCGGTACAGTCCGACACCTTCAGCACCGCGCTCGATGGAGCGGTTGATGTCGGTCATCAGTCCGGTGTTCACCTGCAGAGGGATACGGACACCGTCCAGGGTTTCCGCCGGCTCATCGCGCAGCTTTTCCAGGCCCGCCTGAAGATTGGCTTCCTCGGCGATGATCTCTTCGAACTGCTCCTTGAGCTCCGGCGAGGCATTGGCCACCACCCGGCCACGGAAACCATCAACGATGATTTCCTTGTCGTCCATTTGTTTCAGCGGCAGGTTCTGGGCGCCCACCACGGTGGGAATGCCCATGGCCCGGGCGACGATGGCCATGTGCGAGTTGCGCGAGCCCCGGGTCGTCACGATGCCGCGAATTCGCTCACGGGGGACTTCCATCAGCATGGGCGCGGAAATATCTTCACCCAGCAAAATGCAGTCATCCGGAAACACGATATGCCGGCGATTCTGGCTCTGCAGCTGCGCCAGCACCCGCCGCCCCAGATCGCGCACATCCGCCGCCCGTTCGCGCAGATAGGGGTCATCCATCATCTCGAAGTTGCGCACATGGGCATCCACCACAGTACGCAAGGCCCCCTGGGCCCACTGGCCCTCACGAATATGCACGATCACTTCAGCGGGCAGCGCATGCCGGTCCAGCATGCGCAGGTAGACATCAAACAGCGCCTGCTCTTCCGCACCCAGGCTTTTCGAGGCGCGCTCGGCCAGGTCCCGCACTTCCTGACGCACCCGCACCAGCGCATCATCCAGGCGAGCGATTTCCGCGCTGACATCCTCCACCTGACGATCCGGCACAGCCGACAGATCCGCCGCCGGGAACAGCAGAACCCCGAAACCGATGGCCGCACCCGGGCAGCCCGGTAGACCATCATAAAAACTGGGCAGGTCCACCCCGCCCGCATCCAGCTGATCGAACAGCACCCCGGAGGCATGGGCGTGGGCAATCACCGCCGACAGCTGGGCGGAGATGGTAACCAGAAAGGCTTCTTCACTCTGGTCGAAACGGCGCACATCCCGCTGCTGCACCACCATCACCCCCAGCACCTTGCCATGGTGCATCACCGGCACACCGAGAAAAGCATGGAACGGATCTTCGCCGGTTTCCGCCAGGTAATGGAATTTGGGATGACTGAAAGCGTCTTCCAGGTTCACCGGCTCTTCGCGCAGGCCAACCTGGCCCACCAGACCCTCCGACAACCCCAGGCTCACGTGACCCACCGCTTCCTGCTTGAGCCCCTCGGAAGCCATCAAGACATAACGCTGCTCTTCTTCGTTACGCAGATAAATGGAGCACACTTCGGTGCCCATGGCATCGCGGACCCGCTTTGCCATCAGGTTGAGCGCGGAAGGGATATCCGCCGCGTTGTTCACTTCCTGGACAATGCGGCGCAGGGTATCAAGCATTGGGGTTGTCTCCCGGTGACATCGGCTTTCTCTCCTGCTCCGCCCGCTCGCCCTTCAGCGCCGGGGCCAGTTCACGCAGGGCACGGGCATAAACGCCCCGTTTGAAATGCACCACCTTGCGAATCGGGTACCAGTAATTTACCCAGCGCCAGGCCTTGAATTCCGGGCTCTCGCTGGCGAACAGATCAATCGCCTCATCTTCCGCCGTCAGGCGCAGCAAAAACCATTTCTGTCGCTGACCAATACAATGGGGGCGATTTCTCGGCCGACGCAGAAAGCGGCGCGGCAGACGATAGGTCAACCAGCCCTCCGTGCTGGCCACAATCTCAACGTGTTCAGGGCGGAGTCCGACCTCTTCTTCCAGCTCACGGAAAAGCGTTTCCTCCGGTGTTTCGCCGGGCATCATGCCCCCCTGGGGAAATTGCCAGGCATCGCGGTTACCCACCCGGCGACCCCAGAATACACGGCCATCCTGGCCGGCAATGATGATCCCGACGTTCAGCCGGAATCCCTTTTCATCAATAATGCCTGTCATGGTGTCTCTACGAGCCGACACACCATTGTCGACTCTGGCTCCTTGTTGACCCATTAAACCTTGCCGGGCAACCCGCAATCAATGCACAACCGTGCAACATCCGGTCCACAATCCACGATCCCCCTGCCGGCAAGGCCCCGAGCCATCCTGTCGCTCCCTATAACTTGTCATTCGCTTCGCATAAACTGTGCCGTTCACGTAAGGAGAGGCCATGACGCTCGCAATTTTCGACCTGGACAACACCCTGATCGCTGGCGATTCCGACCACCTGTGGGGGGACTGGCTGGTGGAAAAAGGCATTGTCGACCAGCAGCACTACAAGGAAACCAACGACCAGTTCTATGTGGATTACCAGAATGGTCGGCTGGACATCATGGCGTACCTGCGCTTTTCCCTGAAAGTGCTGGCCGAGCATGACATGGCCCAGCTTCACTTCTGGCGCGAGCAGTTTCTGGCGGAAACCCTGGATGCCATGTGGCTGCCCAAGGCAGAGGCCCTGCTGCAGAAGCACCGGGACCAGGGGCACACCCTGATGATCATTACCGCCACCAATGATTTCGTCACCGCACCGCTGGCGGACCGGCTGGGCGTGGACCACCTGATTGCCACCGTGGCGGAATGCAAGCGCGAGCGCTACACCGGCAATGTGGCCGGCACTCCCAGCTATCGGGATGGCAAGGTGGAACGACTGGCGGAGTGGCTGCGCGCCAACGACGAAACGCTGACTGACAGCTGGTTCTATAGCGATTCCCACAACGACCTGCCGCTACTCAGGAAAGTCGACAACCCGGTGGCCGTGGATCCGGATGCCACCCTGGATCGGGAAGCGCGTGAGCAGGGTTGGCCAATCATCAGCCTGCGCTGAGACTGATACCAAGGGGAAGGGGAACCATGCGTTATTTTTTCGCCGTATTACTGGCACTGGTGTTGGCCGCTTGCGACAGCAACGCACCGGAACCGGCGCCGAGCGAAGAGAGGGATACGTCCATCACCGAGGCGGAGATCCCCGCCAGTGACTGGCAGCAGAACGCCGATAAGGCTTTTCAGGACAGCGCCGCCGCGTGGCAGCAAGCCCTGCATGATTTCACTGAGACCCGTGAACAGGCCCAGCTCGACGCGTTGCGCGATCGGCTTGAGGAATGGTATGCCGCCTTTGTGGATCACTACCTGCTTGCCGCCAGTCGCGCCTGCCAACTCAAGCAACAGGAATTGCTCAACCGCATGGACACCTGGCCCCTTTACCCCGGCTACCTGGATGCCCTGCCGGAATGGCCCGAGTCCGGCCTGATCAGTGATCCCTATCTGGAAATGACCCGAAAATCCCTGCGTGTCCAGCACGGCGCCACGGATGCCAGTGAAGCCAGCCTGGGCTTTGCCGCCCTGTTTGTGGCACTCAATGGCACGGGGGAGACCGCCAAGGCATTACCCCTGCTGGCTGGCGATGACGAGATCGCCCTGCGCCGCCGCCAGTATCTGCAGCTGGCTGGCGAGCAACTACAGGCCGATGCCAAACTGCTGTCCGTGGACGCCCCCCTGGATTCACCCTCCCTGAAATGCGGGCTGGAACATACCCTGGCCCGTACCGCCCACAGAGACAGCACCGATCTGGAAGCGGAAGGCCTGTTTATTCCGGCAACCGTGCGCGAAGTGAATGCAAAACGGTTGATGGAGGGTGTGCGCAATATGGATCAGACCACTCTGGAAGCCTGGGCAGAAAAAGCACCGGGGATTGAAGAAGCCATCGCCGCATCGAAGAAAGCCGGCAGCGAGGCGCTGCAGGAGTGGCTGGATCAGCCCTGAGCGAATAAAGCCTTTGCAGGAGCGGCGCTCTAGCCGCGAAGAAAAGCGTTTCGAGAAACGAGTCACGAGGAGCGAAAACCTGGTCTCTCCGTCTTTCAGGTTTTGGTTTTCGAAACTCGCTTCTCGCAACTCGATACCGTGATAATCGCGCCGCCAGCGACGCTCCTACAGCCAATCACAGCAATAGGCGAAGAGATTCTCACGTCGGCAAGAATCACTACCCACAAAAAAAGCCCGACGGACTTTCACCCGGCGGGCTTTTTTTGTGCTGAACGCTACTTAGAAATTGTAGCGGCCAAACACACCGTAGGTATCACGGTCGCCACCCACAACAACGCGGGCGCCCAGATCCACCACCGGGGTCAGTTTGAACAGACCCTGGCCGTAAACACCCAGATCATCATCGTACAGGTCCATGTAGGTCAGGCCACCGGACAGCTCCAACTGCTCGGTCGTCGCGTGACGCAGACCACCGCGCAATTCGAAACCGATTTCATCATCGGAATTGCCCGGATCAAAATCCCGGTCATCGTAAAGGATGTCGGCAGTGGTCACGAAGTCCAGACCCCGCTGCAGGGGGGTATGGAAACCGGCACCGGCGGAAAGGCGAGTGCCATCCACGTCGCCGTCAGGGAACGGGCCACGGTCATAATCACCGTCAAAGAAACCCAGGCTACCGCGCAGGAAAATATGCTCATCCAGAGCGAATGAACCCTCAGCGGTCAGCGCGTCCACATCCACATCGTTATCCAGATCCCAGCGATCATAGGCCAGCTGGCCGTAGGTGTAGGAAAAGCCGTTATCGCGAACCATGGACGTCCGCTGCTCCGCCATGGCCGGTGCAGCAACAGCCAGGGCAATCCCTGACACAAGCAAAGTTTTCTTAAACATAGAAAAGGTCCTCTCAATATTGATAAACGGCATCAATGTGCTCGCACTGTAGTGGCAATATGGAGTCTCAGGCGCGCGAGCAGTTCCGCCTTTTTGACAGTTTTATAAAAATTTTCAATGCCGGCACCGGGTTATAGCACGGGCTTGACCTTGGGGTTACCCTGAAGTTTGACAATCTGTGACAGCAGGCATGGTTCCATCCCCATCGCCCACGGAGACCCGGATGCAGACACAGAGGTTCGCGATTCAGGGCGCCAGCTGCCAGGGCTGCGTCCGCAAGATTCACCAGTCGCTTGGCGCCCTCCCCGGCGTCGACGATGTGCAGGTGGATCTGGACACCCAGCTGGTGACCGTCACTGGCAACGCCGACAGCGCCGCCGTGCAGGCAGCCCTGTCCAGGGCCGGCTATGCTTCCGATACGCCGCCGCAGGAGGCTCCGTCCTCCCCCGCCAGCCGCGACCATGAGCAGCAGCTGGCCATCACCGGCGCCACCTGTGCGGCCTGTGTACGCACCATCGAAAACGCCCTGCGCCACACACCCGGCGTCACCCGGGCCCAAATGAATTTTGCCGATCGCACTGCCAGAGTCAGCGGTACTGCGGATACCCAATCCCTGATTGATGCTGTGGAGCGGGCGGGCTATGGCGCCAGTCCCGTGGACGACAACGATGAGGATGGCGCCCGCGAGCAGCAGGAACAACAGCACTATCGTCAGTTACTCCGCCATATGTGGCTGGGCCTGGGGCTGGGTGTCCCGTTAATGGCCTGGGGGCTGCTGGGTGGCGACATGATGGTTCGCCCCGGCCAGACCAGCCAGTGGGCCTGGCTGGGGATCGGCCTGATGACCCTGGCGGTGCTGGCGACCGCAGGCCGCCATTTCTTTGTCGGTGCCTGGAAAGCGTTTCGCAATCACAACGCCAACATGGATACCCTGATCGCCCTGGGGACCGGCGCCGCCTGGGTCTATTCCATGGCCGTGGTATTGATCCCCACCGCCCTGCCGGAAGCCGCCCGCCACGTGTACTTCGAAGCCAGCGCCATGATCATCGGCCTGATCAACCTGGGTCAGGCACTGGAAGTCCGTGCCCGGGGCAAAACCAGCGCGGCGGTAAAACGCCTGCTGGATCTGGGCGCCAAAACCGCCCGGGTAGTCCGCGATGGCCCGAATCAGGAAAAACGGGAAGAGGATATTCCCGTGGAGCAAGTGCAGACCGACGACATCCTGCGGGTGCGCCCCGGAGAGAAAATTGCCGTGGACGGTATCGTCGAGGAAGGGGAAAGCCGGCTGGATGAATCCATGCTCACCGGCGAACCCATGCCGGTGCGCAAGGCCATCGGTGATACGGTCAGCGCCGGCACCCTCAATGAAGGCGGCACCCTGCTCTACCGGGCCACCGCCGTGGGCAAGGACACCGCCCTGTCGCGGATCGTGGCGCTGGTAAAGAAAGCCCAGGGCAGCAAGCCGCCCATTGGGCGTCTGGCCGACCACGTCTCCGCCGTCTTCGTGCCTGCCATCATGCTGATCGCCGTGGTCGCTGCCCTGGCCTGGTTCAACCTGGGACCGGAGCCACGCATCACCCACATGCTGATCAGTGCCACCACGGTGCTGATCATTGCCTGCCCCTGCGCCCTGGGGCTGGCCACCCCCATGTCGGTCATGGTCGGCGTCGGCAAGGCCGCGGAACACGGCATTCTGATTCGTGAGGGGGACGCCCTGCAGACCAGCAGCAAGCTGGACACCATTGTGCTGGACAAGACCGGCACCATCACCGAAGGCAAACCGGCGCTCACCGAGATTCTCTGTGCCGAGGGCCAGCAGGAAGACACCCTGCTGCAACTGGCCGCCAGCCTGGAAAGCGGCTCCGAGCATCCATTGGCACGCGCCATCGTGGGAGCGGCGGAGCAGCGTGAAATCAGCCCGGACCGGGCCGACAATTTCCAGGCCCTCAACGGCAAGGGCGTCAGCGCCACCCTGAACGGCAAACACTACCGGCTCGGCAACCGCCGCTGGCTGGAAAGCGAAGGCATCACCGTCAGCCTGAACAGCGACTCGCTCACCGAGCGTGGCGCCACCCCCCTGTTCCTGGCCGAAGACAACACCCTGCTCGGCATCCTCGGCGTGGCCGACCGTATCAAGGAAGATTCCCGGGAGGCCATTGCCCGTCTGAAAGATCAGGGCCTCACCGTGGTGATGATGACCGGTGACATCCAGGCCAGCGCCGACGCCATCGCCAAACAGGTGGGCGTGGATCAGGTGATGGCGGAAGTGCTGCCTGAAGACAAGGCGAAAAAAGTGAAGTCACTGCAGGAAGAGGGCCGTATCGTGGCCATGGTCGGCGACGGCATCAATGATGCCCCGGCGCTGGCCCAGGCGGATGTGGGCTTTGCCATCGGCACCGGCACCGACGTGGCCATCGAATCCGCCGCCATCACCCTGATGGGCGGCTCCCTGCACGGCGTCGCCGATGCCATGGCAATCTCCGCCGCCACGGTACGCAACATCAAGCAGAACCTGTTCGGCGCCTTTATCTACAACAGCCTGGGCGTGCCCGTTGCCGCCGGGGCGCTCTACCCGCTCACCGGTAGCCTGCTCAGCCCGGTGATTGCCGGCGCCGCCATGTCGCTCAGCTCGGTGACCGTGGTCAGCAATGCCAACCGGTTGCGGCTGTTCAACCCTCAGCGAGGCAAGTCATGACACTGCTGATCAATCTTGCCGGCCTGTTGCTGATGATGGGGATCGTCTGGTGGTTCTGGCTGTCCAATTCCACTGGAAAAAGCCAGGCTGTCAGTGATCAAGACACCACCATTGTAGTCGCGGATGGCGTCTACAAGCCGGCCACCCTGCATGCCAGGGCCGGGGAGACTCTGACCCTGCACTTCGACCGACGGGATCCTTCCCCCTGCGCCGAGCAGGTGGTGTTCCACGGGCTCGACGTGAGCGAATTTCTGGAAACAGGTAGCATCACCACCGTGACCCTGAACAACCCGCCCGCCGGCGAGTACCGTTTTACCTGTCAGATGCAGATGTATCAGGGCAGATTGATTGTCAGCCCCGCAACTGCCCCACGCATGAAAGAGGAAACATGATGAAAGTCTTTTCGGCACTCCTGTTAGCTTTTCTGGTCACCGCCTGCGGTGATGACGGTCCGCCCGAGCCCCAGGCCACCGAAGCGGCTCCCGCCGCCGCTGAAGCAACAAAAACCGCCAGCACCGACAAGGTCCTGGAAGTCTACAAATCCCCGACCTGTGGCTGCTGTGGTGCCTGGGTGGATCACATGAAAGACAATGGCTACCAGGTGGTTGTCCACGAACAGCAGAACCTGCAATCCATCAAGGAAAAGGCCGGCATCCTCCCCGGACAGGGCTCCTGCCACACCGCCTTCATCGACGGCTATGCCATTGAAGGACATGTACCGGCTGCCGATGTGGACCGGCTACTGGCCGAGCGCCCGGACGCCAGGGGACTCACCGTGCCCGGCATGCCGGTGGGTTCCCCGGGCATGGAAATGGGCGACCGCGTGGATGCCTACGACGTGCTGCTGTTTGATGAAAACAGCACCGAAGTATTCAGCCACTACCCCGGGAACTGAATAGCGCCAGACCCGGCCGTAGGAGCGTCGCTGGCGGCGCGATATCCCAACTGCTGAAAAGACGGATTGACCACAGAAAGCACAGATATCACGGAGAACAAGACAAGTTTTCTCTGTGTGCTCTGTGCCCTCGGTGGGGAAAATGCTTTTGATCCTGGTGTGAAGGATCGCGCCGCCAGCGACGCTCCTACGGCCAGGACTGACCACCTACAGATTGTCACCGAAACCCGCTACAGTTTCCCCTTTTGCGTGTAACGAGACCCTGAATGCTTCCTCTCCATGACTGGCTGCTGCTGGCCAGCGTCTGCGCCCTGGGTGCCATGGCACCGGGCATCAGCCTGGCGGTGATCACCCGCCACACCCTGCATGGGGGAGCCCGGGCGGGCGCCCTTGCCGGCGCAACCCATGCCCTGGGAGTCGGCATCTGGGCCACCGCCACCGTCACCGGGTTGGCGGTACTGTTCCACCGCTACCCGTCCCTGGAACTGGCGTTCAGTCTCACCGGCGCCCTGTTTCTGTTATGGATGGCCTGGAAAAGCTGGCAGGCGGGCAAACAACCGTTGCCGGCTGCCGATGCCGACAGCCAGTTCAATGTCCTGCACGGGGCCGCCCGGGACGGTTTCCTGGTGGCCTTTCTGAACCCGAAGGTGGCACTGTTTTTCCTGGCCCTGTTCAGCCAGTTCCTGCAGGCAGACATGGCCCAGGCCGCCCGCATCCAGATGGTGCTCACGTCCATGTTCATTGATGGCGGCTGGTATGTGCTGGTGGCGGTATTGCTTGGCCGCAGCCGTTTCCTGCCCTGGCTGCGGGCCCATCATCACTGGGTGGAAAAAGGCACCGCCCTGTTACTGGTAGTGATTGCCGCCAGCGTGGTCTGGCAGGCGGCGTGAAGCCAGGAAGCCGGATTCACCGCTCCGAAAGCGTCAAAAGGCTCCCGACATCAATGCCCCCTTGCCCGCTTCTGCGAGTGACGAGGTACGAGTTTCGAAAGGCAAAACCAAACTCGGCTTTCGCGACTCGCACCTCGTCACACTCTGTCCGTCATTCCTTTAATTCCCCTTTGACCTTGGGGTAACCCCGAGGTAAATAATGGTTTCATGAAACGATACCTGCGCCCCAATCACCGGTCCTTGCTGGCCGGCCTGCTTGCCATCCTGATGCTGGTGGTGACAAGCAGTTTGTCTGCGCAGGTTTCTGTCGGTCATCGGGATACCACTCCCCAGACCCACTGCCATCACCATGCAGAGATGGCACAGCCAGATCATAGCGACAGTCAGCACTGCCCCCAGGATGACGCCTGCCAGTGTCTGACCGTCTGCCAGATCAGTGCCACCACTATGGCCCTGTTCAGCGGCCAGGCGGAAATTCCCGATCGCCCGTGGCACCCCGGTCTGGAGAGCAGCCTGCACGACGGCATCCACCACCTGCCGTTACGGCCACCCTCCCTGATTGTTTGAGTTCGTTTTCACACTCAAACAATCAGGAGATAAATCATGAAAACCGCAGATCCGTTTTCCCTGCCACGACGTCGTTTCGTGCAGGGTCTGGCGCTGGGCGCCACCGGCCTGGGACTGGGGCTGTCACCCGGCCAGCTGCTGGCCCGCCAGGGTCATACCGGCGCCCCCACCCTCAGTGGTGACACCTTCCACCTGACCCTGGGCGGCGCCGACGTGAACATCACCGGCAAGACCCGACCGGCCACCACCATCAACGGCATCGTCCCCGGCCCCACCCTGCGCTGGCGCGAAGGCGACACCGTCACCCTCAAGGTCACCAACATGCTGCCGGAAACCAGCTCCATCCACTGGCACGGCCTGCTGCTGCCGTTTGAAATGGATGGCGTGCCCGGCCTGTCATTCGATGGCATCAAACCCGGTGAAACCTTCACCTACCGTTTTCCGGTCAAGCAGAGCGGTACTTACTGGTATCACAGCCATTCCGGTTTTCAGGAACAGACCGGCCTGTACGGTTCCATCATCATTGATCCGAAAAACCCTGAGCCGCATGCCGTGGACCGGGACCAGGTCATCGTGCTGTCAGACTGGAGTGACGAGGACCCGAAGCACATCTTCGCCACCCTGAAAAAACTCAGCCACTACTACAATTTCAATGAGCGCACCGTGTTCGACACCCTGCGCGATTTCCGCCACAAGGGCGTAATCCAGACCCTCAAGGATCGCCATATGTGGAACACCATGCGCATGAACGACCGGGACCTGGCCGACGTGACCGGTTACACCTACACCTACCTGATGAATGGCCAGAGCCCCAACGGCAACTGGACCTGCCAGTTCAATCCGGGTGAACGCCTCCGACTGCGCTTTATCAACGCCAGCGCCATGACCTTCTTCGACATCCGCATTCCCGGCCTGGACATGACGGTGATTGAAATGGATGGTCAGCCGGTCAGACCGGTGCCTTTCCACGAGGTGCGCCTGGGTGTGGCAGAAACCCTGGATGTGATCGTGGAACCCAAAGCGGACCAGGCCTACACCCTGTTTGCCCAGAGTATCGACCGCAGTGGCTTTGCCCGCGGCACCCTGACCCCGAACCCGGCCATGTCAGCGCCAGTGCCGGAGATGGATCCGCCACCGTTGCTGGGCCATACCGAAATGGGCATGGGCGCCATGCAGCACGGCGACGGTCATGAAGGCATGGACCATGGGCAGATGAACCACAACATGGCAGGCATGAAGCACAGCGATCACGGCAACGCCGTCCCCTTTGCCATCGATCCCAACAACCCGGACCTGCCGCCTAGGAACAACGCCACCGACCATGCCGCCACGGAATATGGACCCGGGGTGGACATGCGCGCCATGGCCCCGGGTGAGATGCTTGCCGACCCGGGTATCGGCCTGCGTGACCGGGACTGGAAAGTGCTCACCTATGCGGACCTGGAAACCGCTGGCGGGCCACCGGACAGCCTGCACCCGGAACGGGAAATCGTGTTGCACCTGACCGGCAACATGAGCCGCTACATGTGGAGCTTTAACGGCATTCCCTTTGCGGATGCCGTTCCCCTGGAGCTTTACCACAACGAGCGGGTTCGCATTACCCTGGTCAACGACACCATGATGACCCACCCCATCCATCTGCATGGCCTGTGGAGCGATCTGGAAGTAGGCGATGGCAAACTGCTTCGCAAGCACACCGTCACCGTGAAACCCGGCGAAAAACTCAGCTACCTGGTGCGCGCCGATACCCTGGGCCGCTGGGCCTATCACTGCCACCTGCTTTACCACATGGACGCGGGCATGTTCCGGGAAGTGCGTGTGGTCGAAGCGCCAGCGGATGGCAGCCACGCACACCATGGCGCTCACGGGGAGGACGCATGATGAAAACACCGCCCCTTCTGCTCAGTGCCCTGACAGCCATGACCGTCGCCATGCCGGCCTGGTCCATGAGCGAACACCCGCCCCGCTTCAGCAAAGTACTGGTCGACCAGCTTGAGCTGCGTGACAGCGACGAAGGGACGGTGCTGGGCTGGGATGCCAACGCCTGGTACGGCAGCGACCTGAACAAGCTGTACCTGTCCACGGAAGGCGAACGGCTCATGGACCCGGAACACGGCGACGAAGACGCCGGCACGGAAAGCGCACAAACCCGCCTGGCCTGGAGTCACGCCTTCGCCCCCTACTGGGACTGGCAACTGGGCTGGCGCCGCGACTGGCAACCCGACCATCCCAACCGGGACTGGGCCAGCCTGGGTATCCAGGGCCTGGCACCCTACTGGTTCGAGGTTGATGTCCAGCTGTTTCTGGGCAAAGACAGCCTCAGCGAACTGCGAGTGGAAGCGGAATACGAGCTGATGCTGACCCAGCGTCTGGCGCTGGTGCCGGAGGTGGAAGCCCGCTTTTACGGCAAGGACGATGACGACCTGGGGGTTGGCGATGGTCTGGTGGCCATCGAATCCGGCCTGCGACTACGCTACGAAATCCGCCGGGAGCTGGCGCCCTACATCGGCGTGCACTGGGAAAAGCAGTACGGCGACACCGCCGACAGCACGCGGGCGGCAGGCGGTGATCCGGAGGAGGCATCGTTGGTGGCCGGGGTCTACTTCTGGTTCTGACGAACCCAATGAAATCTTGCGTAGGGTGCCACTGAGCCTGAGGCGAACTGCACCGTTGGCCGGAGGTGGTGGTGCAGTTCGCCCTAGGCTCAGTGCACCCTACGGGGCACCTATGCCGAGGAATTATCGTATTCCTCGTTTTCCAGCGTCCGCAGTTCCCGGTTGTTCTGAATCTGGATATCCAGATCCCGCAGGCGACCGTCGCCGATACCGTAAATCCAGCCATGGATGGTCAGTGGCTGATCCCGGCGCCAGGCTTCCTGAACCACCGTGGTGTTGGCCACATTGATGACCTGACGGGCCACGTTCAGTTCACACATGCGGTCCAGTTGGGCCTTTTCATCGGGCAGCTTGATCAGGTGTTTGCGGTTACGCAGATACAGCTCACGCACCTGCCGCAGCCAGTTGTCGATCAGACCATGGGGCACATCTTCCATGGAGGCTTTGACCCCGCCGCAACCATAGTGCCCCACCACCATGATGTGCTTCACCTTCAGCACATCCACGGCGAACTGCAGCACCGACAGCAGGTTCAGGTCGGTGTGATTCACCAGATTGGCCACGTTGCGGTGCACAAACAGCTCGCCGGGCATCAGCCCCACCACCTCGTTGGCCGGTACGCGAGAGTCCGCACAGCCAATCCACAGATACTGCGGACTCTGCTGTTCGCCCAGCGCCTTGAAGAAGCCCGGGTGCTCCTGCTCGATGTCGTGGCGCCATTGCTCGTTGTTGCTGAAGAGTTCGGGAAGGGATTTCATGGTCTCTCGCTACATTCATGGACTGGACGCCAGGCAGGCCACCCGGGCGTTAACCACCGGTCATATTCATGAACCGTACCAGTTGCTCGCCCGGGGCCAGGTTAAAGTCGTGCCGTTCCGGTTTGATTGCCATGGCATCAATGATTGCCTGACGCAGGGGGGCATCATCCGTGGGGTGCGCCCGCAGTACCGCGCGCAGGTCCACACTGTGTTCGTGCCCCAGGCAAAGAAGCATACGGCCCTCGGCGGTAATCCGCACCCGATTACACAAATGGCAAAAATTTTGTGAGTGGGGAGAGATAAAGCCGATACGGCTGTCACTGCCCGGTACCTGCCAATAGCGGGACGGCCCGCCGGTCTTTTCCGCCATGGGTACCAGGGTCAGGCGCTCGCAGAGCTGATCCCGGAGTTCTTCGGAGGAGACAAACGCCAGCCCCCGGTCATGCTCACTGATCTCCCCCAGGGGCATTTCCTCGATAAAAGAGATATCCAGCCCTTTATCGAGGGCGAAATCCACCAGCGCTGGTACCTCGTCCTGATTTCGACCACGCAGGATCACGCTATTCAGCTTGATACGGCGGAAGCCGGCCCGGCGGGCCGCCTCAATGCCCGCCAACACCTTGCCCAGGTCGCCGGTGCGCGTCAGGGCGCGGAAACGTTGCGGGTCCAGGGAATCCAGGCTGATATTGAGTCGATCCAGACCGCCAGCCTTCAGATCCCCCGCAAAACGGCCCAACCCGGCGCCGTTGGTGGTCATATTCAGTTCATCCAGCCCCGGGGTCGCACCAAGATAGCGCACCAGATTTGTCACATCACGGCGCACCAGCGGCTCCCCCCCGGTCAACCGGATCCGCCGTACCCCCAGCGCCACCAGCACCCGGCCCAGCCGCCCCATCTCCTCCAGAGTCAGCACCTGGGCCCGGGGTACAAAGGCCATATCCTCCGCCATGCAGTACACACAGCGAAAATCGCAACGGTCCGTCACCGACAACCGCACATAGTCGATAGTGCGACCAAAGCGGTCCTGCAGTAGCGGATTGTCAGTGAAAGTATCAGCGGCCATGGCGGTACTGTAGCAAATGCGGGGCCAAGCCGGGGAACCGGCGCTTACTCGGGCAATAACATCCCGGTTCCGCCCTCCTGTGGAGCCCTTCGTGGCTCCCCAGCCCCTGTTGGCTACCCCACGCCCGTCGGCCGGTACTGGCTCCGGTTGGTCAGGCCCTTGCCGGTCTTGTTAGAATGTTCGCCGACCTGAATGCGGGGCGCAGCCGGACCATGAAACGCCATGTCCGCCATACCCCTTATTCCGAATTCATCCACCCCAAAAGGGTTTCCATGCAAATTTCTGAAAACACCGTAGTGTCCATCCACTACACCCTCACCAACAACGCCGGCGAGACCATCGATTCCTCCATCCAGCGTGGCGAGCCCCTGGCCTACCTGCACGGCGCAGGCAATATCATTCCCGGTCTGGAAAAAGCCCTGGTGGGTAAGGCCGCCGGCGACAAGCTGGACGTGACCGTTAACCCGGAAGAAGGCTATGGCGAGCGTCACGAGCAGCTGATCCAGCAAGTGCCGAAAACCGCTTTCGAAGGCAACGAAGAGAACCTGCAGCCGGGCATGCAGTTCCAGGCCCAGACCGAAGCCGGTCCGCGCATCTTCACCATCACCGCTGTGGAAGGTGATGAAGTGACCGTTGATGGCAACCACCCGCTGGCAGGCGAAACCCTGAACTTCGCCGTGGAAGTCACCGAAGTGCGTGAAGCCTCCGACGAAGAAAAAGAGCACGGCCACGTACACGGCCCGGAAGGCCACGACCACTAAGGTCTGACCCTCCAGAAAAAAGGCGCCATTGGCGCCTTTTTTATTTACTCCCTTAACCCCCCACAAACCTGTACCACAGTGAATGCAGGGTGAATTCGGCACCGTTTTCTGCCTCCTTTCTTATCAAAATGACAGCGCTCCCCGGCTTGCTCCACTTTCTTGTTGTCGATTATGCAGACTTTTGTAAAGCCATATTGAATGTATCCTCAGCGGCCAAATAGGATAGATGCTCTTTGATTTTTCTGTTTTTACGGGAGAGCTTCATGCGCTACATAACGATATTAATTCTTTCCGCTTTGCTTTCGAGTATTTCCTTGTCTGCTCACGCACTGGAAAAACGAAAATTCTGTGTTTTCGACATCATTGGCGCTAACGGTGATATCTATAACATCATGAAGGATTACAAAACCGCCGCCGTTGCCTGGGGCGTGGATGTGGAACTCAAGCCCTTCACCGATGAAAAGATCGCAGCAGAAGATCTGAAAGCCGGCCAATGTGACGCCGCCGTCCTCACCGGTATTCGTGGCCGTCAATTCAACAGCTTCACCGGCAGCATGGACTCCATTGGCGCCATCCCCAGCTATGAAGCCATGAGAACCGTGATTTCTGTTATTGCCAGTGACACCCCGTCCATCAACAAGCAACTGGTATCCGGCCCCTACGAAGTTGGTGGCGTGGTTCCCATGGGCGCGGCATTTCTTTTCCTGAAGGATCAGGAACTGGATACCGTAGAAGAGTTGTCCGGGAAATCCATCGCCGTGCTTGAATACGACAGCGCCCAGGCAAACATGGCCTCCCGTGTTGGCATGTCACCGGTCATGTCCGACATCACCAACTTCTCTACCCGCTTCAACAACGGTTCCGTGGATATCTGCTTCGCTCCCATCATGGGCTTTTCTGCCCTGGAACTGTACAAGGGCATGGCACCGGATGGTGGCATTCTCGACTATGTGCTGGGCCAGCTCAGCGCCCAGATCATTCTCAAGAAAGACCGCTTCCCTGCGGGCTATGCCCAACAGTCCCGGGAATTCATGTATGGCCAGTTTGACCGTGCCATGCGTGTCATTGATAACGCCAGCAACGAAGTGGATGACAAGTGGTGGATCCGTATCCCGGATAACGACAAGCTGCGTTACGACGAGATGATGCGCGAAGCGCGTGTGGCCCTGACCCAGGACGGAGTCTACGACAAGTCCATGATGGGTCTGCTGAGAAAGGTCCGTTGCAAGCTGGAACCGTCACGGGCGGAATGCGTTAACCCCATGGAATAATCTTTCGGGGCCGGGAATTTCCCGGCCCTTTTTTCATCCTGCTAAACACCACATCAAAAGCCTCAAGGCCTGCTCCCTGAAAACAGTGCCATGCACCCTTTCACCTGAACGTCCACTTGATCCAGCCGGCTTTCCAGTGCCTGCTTCAAACTGGCCAGCGAATCATTCTGATTGGAAAAGATGCCCTTGCGGTTATACACCTTCATCGCACCTCGGGCGGCAAGGTTGCGCGGCACATCGCCTTGCAGGATCGTGGCACCAAACACCCGGGCACCGGGATTCAGCAATGGCAGCAGGTGATCGAACGCACAGGCTTTCTCGAGCATGGTTCCGGGTAGACAGTGCAACAGCAGGTTCATGCCGAGTGAATCGAATTTGTCACCCTGATAGTCGATGGGCTCCAGCACATTACGCTGCAGGTTTTGCGGTTGATAGCGCTCTATGCGCCGGGAGCAGAAGTCCAGGCTGTTGGGGTTCAGGTCCATCAGCGCCACGCGCGGATTCAAGGCGGGGAAATTGACTTTATCCAGAAAGTAACCGCTGCCCACGCCAACATCCAGATGATTGTCGCTGATGTTCTGCTGATAATGGGCCAGCAGAATAGACGCAGGGCAGCGCCACAACCAGCGACAGGACAACCCCAGAACTCCCATATCATAAAGAGTGAGAACAAAAGGGCTGTAAACAGCCTGGCCAGCGTGAGCATCATCCTTGTGCATGTGCATCTCCGTTTCTAATAAATAATCCTGGGATGGTTTAGCCCATGGCTGGTCGGGAGAGCCGAACGCAGTCTCTTCATATCCAGGTGCTGCTCAATCATTCCCGCCAGCCGGTCCAGGTCCTGCTGCCGATGGTCATCGTAATCCACTGCCCGGTCACCGCGAAGCCCCGCCCACTGCAGTAGCGCGTTGCAGGCTACGGCATTATCGAACAGACCGTGCAGATAACATCCCATGATCTGATCATCGTCACTGATGGCGCCCTCATCCCGGTCACCCAGCTGCAACATGGGCCTTAACAAAGCCGGCCCTTCGCTGATACCATTGTGAATTTCGTAACCGTGGATGGCGGCTCCCGCTGGCAAGAAAACGCCCTGCACAGTGCGCAACTGCTTGCCGGAAATTAGACGAGTGGTCATGGCCAGCCAGCCAAGCCCCGGGCTGCTGCCCGCATCGCTTTCCAGCCCGTCAGGATCCTCAATCCGCTCACCCAGCATCTGGAAGCCCCCACAGATACCCAAGACCTTGCCACCATAACGCAGGTGTTTTTCGATCTGTTTGTCCCAAGCCTGCTCGCGCAGGAATGCCAGGTCAGCGCGGGTTGCCTTACTACCAGGGAGGATGATCAGATCCGCCGCCGGCCAGACCTCACCCATCTTCACAAAACGCAGGTCCACCTGAGGGTGCAGGCGCAAAGGATCGAAATCATTGTGATTGCTCATGCGCGGCAACACCGGTACCACCACCTTGAGGGCATCGTGCTCATGGTCACCGGGATCGGCCACCGCGTCCTCCGCATCCAGCGTCAGGCCATGCAGGTAGGGCAGCACCCCGAACACCGGTTTGCCGGTGCGATCTTCTAGCCAGTCCAGCCCGCCCTGTAATAACGACAAGTCACCACGAAAACGGTTGATGACAAACCCCAGGGTGCGTTGCTGTTCTGTTTGGGAAAGAAGGTCCAGCGTGCCGGTGAGATGGGCAAAGACCCCACCGCGATCAATATCCGCCACCAGAATCACCGGGCAATCCACCATTTCGGCAAAGCCCATATTGGCAATATCGTTGTCACGCAGGTTGATTTCCGCCGGACTGCCTGCGCCTTCGGCGATAATCACATCATAACGGGAAGAGAGATCCTGCCAGGCCGCCAGCACTGCCTCACGGGCGGTGTTCTTATAGGCGTGATAATCCAGTGCCTGCATGTTGCCCAGCACCTGGCCACGGAGTATCACCTGGGCCCCCATATCGGTCTGCGGCTTGAGCAACACCGGATTCATGTCACTGTGCGGTTCAATCCCGCAGGCCAGGGCCTGCAGTGCTGTCGACCGTCCAATCTCCCCACCGTCCACGGTCACTGCACTGTTCAACGCCATATTCTGCGGCTTGAACGGCGCCACCGAATACCCCCGCTGAGCAAACCATCGACACAACGCCGCAACAACCGTACTTTTCCCGGCGTCGGAAGTGCACCCCTGAACCATCAAAGTCAGTGGACAGTTGATAGTGGACAGTTGACAGCTAGAACCTGAATTGTCACCGCCTGTCTTCAACTTTCACCTCAACGTTTTTTCGCCTTTCGCTGTCAACTTTCAACTGTCCACTGTCAACTGCCTTCAAAGCTCCACGCCCTTCTGCGCCCGCACCCCAAGATCCTTGAAGGCATGCTTTACCACTTTCATTTCGGTGACGGTGTCGGCCAGCTCGATCAACTCTTTCGGCGCATAGCGACCAGTGACAATTGCGTGCTGCATGACGGGACGGTTCTGCAGATCGTCGAGCACGGTATCCAGATTTAGATACTCATAACGCAACGCAATGTTCAGTTCGTCCAGCAATACCATGTGGTAGCTATCGTCCTGTAGCATTTTTTTTGCAATATTCCAGGCAGCACTGGCAGCAGCCACATCCTTTTCCCGATCCTGGGTGTCCCAGGTGTAACCCTCACCCATGACGTGATAATCCACGTTGGGCAGGTTGCGGAAGAAGGCTTCCTCACCGGTACTGAATGCGCCCTTGATAAACTGCACCACGCCCACCTTCATGCCATGCCCTAGGGCTCGGGCCAGCATGCCGAACCCGGAACTGCTCTTGCCTTTGCCGGATCCGGTGAGCACCAGCAGGATGCCCTGATCCTTGTCCGCATTGGCAATCCGCTCACGCATGATTTGCTGTTTCTTTTCCATCCGCCAGGCATGGCGCTCAGGGCTCTTCGGATCGGGTTTCATACTGTTTTCCATTTTTTGGTTCTTTTCTCAACGCTTTTGACTGCCGCTATTAACCCGGCAATACAATAAACATGATTTCTGGTGGTTCACTCCGTAGGAGCTATGCTTGCATGGCGAACTGACGGGCGATCTAAGCAAGCCGGTTCGCCATGCAAGCATAGCTCCTACAGACCATTAACAGCTTTCATCCCGGCACAAAAACCGGCACACCATTGATGTTCCCCACACTGAGTTTCTGGTCGTACAACCGCTCCAGGGCTGCCGGCACCAGCATGGTCTCGGCAGGGCCGAAGCACAGCTCGCCATCGGGATAGAGCAGCAACAGGTGATCACACCAACGGGCGGCCAGGTTGAGATCATGCAGACACATGAATACCGCCGCGCCCTCTTCCGCCTGGCGATGCAGCAGCTCCATCACCGCCACCTGATGATGCAGATCCAGATGATTGGTGGGTTCATCCGCCAGCCAGATGGCCGGCTGCTGGGTCAGTGCCGTGGCAATGGCCACCCGCTGGCGCTCCCCGCCGGAGAGGGTGCTGACCAGCCGATCACCGAGCAACCCCAGCGACAGGGCCTCCATGGCCTGATTGGCCAGCCGCAGATCCCTGGCGGTTTCCCGCTGCCAGGGCGACAGAAAAGGGTGACGGCCAATCAGCACCGTTTCCCGAACCGTGGCCGGAAAACTATCCTGACGTTCCTGAAAGACCACCGCCAGTTTTTGCGCCAGTTGCCGACGGCGCAGTTGAGTCAGACAGTCACCGTCCAGCAACACCTGACCACTGCGTGGCGGCCTTAACCCGGCCAAGGTATGCAGCAGGGTGGACTTGCCCGCACCATTGGGGCCCAGCACCCCCCAGCGCTGTCCCGGCAAAATCCGCGCGGAAAATGGCTGCCCTGCCGCACGGCCGGGAATATCCACCACCAGATTGCTGGCTTCGAGGATCGCCATCACCGACTCCGGTACAACAGAAACAGAAAAGTGGGCACCCCGAGCAGCGCCGTAATCACCCCCACCGGCAACTGCTCCGGGGCCATCATGGTCCGCGCCAGGGTATCGGCGATGGTGAGCAAGGCACCACCCGCCATGACACTGGCCGGCAGAATCAGGCGCTGATCATTGCCCAGCACCAGTCGCAGCATGTGCGGCACTATCAGGCCCACAAAACCCACACTACCGGCTGTGGTCACGGCTACCGCCGTGAGCAGACTGGCCAACCCATAGACCAGCCAGGCCAGTGGCTTCACCGCCACCCCCAGGGCCGCGGCCTGCAATGGCCCCCGGGCCAACACATTGAGGCTGCGCCCCAGCGGCAGGGTCACGACCAGCACCGGGATCAACACCAGCCAGGCCAGCCACGGCGAGCGGGCATAACTCAGATCGCCCATCAGCCAGTAGAGCATGCCGGGCAAACGGTCTGCGGGACTCAGCGACAACATGAAGGTAATCACTGCCCCCCAGCCGGCCGCGATCACCACACCGGTGAGCAACAGCCGCGTCGGCGTCCAGCTGCCTCGCCCCTGGGCCAGACCGAACACCAGCAGGGTGGAAAGCAGTGCACCGGCAAAGGCGGAGCCGGACACCATGGCGGTACCCAGTCCCAACAACATGGACGCCAGCGCCCCCACCGCCGCACCACCGGAAATACCGAGCACGTAAGGATCCGCCAGCGGGTTACGCAACAACACCTGCATCAGGGCGCCGGCCAGGGCCAGCAAACCACCGGTGGCAAAGGCCGCCAGGGCACGGGGCAAACGCAGGGAAAACACCAATTCACCGAACAGCGGATCTCCCCGACCAGCCACCGCCATCGACAACTCCGAGAGGCTCATGGACACACTGCCAACGGTCACCGCCAGCAATAGCGACAGCACCCCCAGTGCCGCCAGCATCAGCAGGGAATAGATGGCCCGGCGACTAATCACGGGCGCGCACGGTATCGAGATGGCTGCACAGGGTACGGGTGCCCGCCAGCATCTGTGGGGTGGGCCGCTGCAGGGTGGACGGTGCCACAAAGAACAGGTTGCCGGACTGCACCGCACGCAAGGAAGCAAACTGCTTCCAGGGCTCCAGCCAGGATGGATCATCCTCGCCCATGCCTCCGGCGATGATCACTTCCGGGTCCTTGGCCAGTACCGCCTCACGGCTGATTTTGGGTGCCAGCGCGGCCAGCTCACCGAACACATTGACGCCACCGCAAATCTCAATCGCCTCGCTGATCAGGTGCGCGTTATTCACGGTCATCAGGGGCTCTTCCCAGACCTGGTAGAACACTATCACCGGTGCCGCCTCCGCATAGCGTTGGCGCAGGGAATCCATACCACTGCGCAGGGAATCTGCCGCCCCCTGCCCCACCGCTTCGGTCCCGGCCAGCACGGCCAGGCGTTCCAGGGTGGTGCTGATATCGTCAAAGCGACGCGGCTCGCTGTGGTACACCGGCACGCCCATGGTCTGCAGGCGCTCCACCTGCTCCATGGGGTTACCACTCTGCCAGGCAACGATCAGATCCGGCTTCAGAGCCAGTATCGCCTCCAGGTCCAGCCGATTGTAGCTGCCCACCCGCGGCAGTTTTTTTGCCGCCGGCGGATAGTCACTGAAACTCACCGCCCCGACCAGCTGTTCACCGGCACCGGCGGCGAACACCAGTTCGGTGGCACCGGGAGACAGGGCAATAACGCGAGTGGCCGGCTGGTCCAGGCAGACCTGCCGATCCGTATCATCGGTGACACAGACCTGTGCCCGGGCCAGCCCGCTCCCCAGCCACAGCATGACGGCCAACAGGGGAAGACAACGGCATAACAGACGGGCTGGGGGCATGGCGGACTCCGGGTTTCAGTTACTGCACATCGTAACGCAGGCTTACCATTACGGAACGCCCGGCGTTCAGATAGTTCCAGCCGCTGAAGTTCCTGGCAGTGGCATACTCTTTATCGAGCACGTTTTTCAGCGTCAGGCGGGTGGACCAGTTCGGCGCGAACTGCCAGCCGGCACGCAGGTCCAGCAGACCGAATCCGGACAGACGCTGGGTGTTGGCGGCATCGTTGTAGCGATGCCCCTGGAAACTGGCAGTGCCCCCCAGGGTCACGGTGCCGATGCGTCGATCCACATCCACCCGACCCAACCGCTGGGCACGACGGGGAATGACGGTATCGGTATCCCGGTCTTCCGGCTTCAGGGCAGAGAACGCCACCCGTACCTGCCACTGTTGCCAGTCCATCCCCAGGGCCAGTTCCGCGCCTTCGATACGGGCCTTGTTCACATTGAACGAGGAGCCTCTGCTGCCGTCATAAACAATCAGATCATCAATGTTGGTACGGTACACTGCCGCATCCCAGAACCAGTGTTCATACTGGCCCCGCACACCCAGCTCACCGGTTTCCGAGGACTCCGGCTTCAGATTCGGGTTGCTGAAAAAGAACGGCGGCGAATCCGGGAAATACAGATCGTTGAAGGTTGGCGCCTTGAACGCCGTGCCGTAACTGAGCCGCACCCGATGCGCAGTGTCCAGCTTGCAGCCCAGTGCTGCAGCCCCGGTCACTTTGCTGCCGTAGGCATCGTTGTCGTCGTGCCGCAGGCTGCCCTGCACATCCAGCGGGCCGAAGTGCAAGAGCGCCTGGCCAAACGCCGCCTTGTTGTCCCGGTCGGTCACGTCATACTCGTTGCTGCTGGTGATCTCGTCACGCAGATACTCGCCGCCCAGCACAAACTGATGGGCACCGACCGCGAAAATATTCTGCCAATTGACAGTGCGGGTGCGGGTATCGAAGACACCATTGCTGACGTCATTGGCAAAGTCTTCGCTTTCGTCCTTGGCCTGGCTGATCAGCACCTTGGTCTGCCAGCCATCGGTGAGCATCACCTCGCCTTTCAGGCCAGCCACTTCCAGTGCGTAGTCGATATTTCTGTCGTCCGCCGGGGTGCTGCCTTCGAATTCGGTATTCCCCTGGGTATGAAAACCGAACACCCCGATTTCACCACGATCGCCAAAGCGATGGCTGATTTTGGCAATGCCGGCAGTGTTGTCGTAGCCGCGCTCCTCGCTGTTTTCGCGCAGCTCGATGCCATTGGTGCGGAAGCGATTGATGCCCAGGGTATATCGGGTACCGCCCTGTTCGCCGGACACCCCGGCACCCGCATTCATGGTGCCAAAACTGCCAGCGCCGAAATCCAGCCAGCTACCGTCGTCCCGGGTAAAGAGCTGCACCACGCCACCCACCGCATCGGCACCGTACAGGGAGCCCCGCGGCCCACGAACCACCTCGACCCGCTCCAGCATGGCCGGCGGCAGATATTGCCAGGCCGGACTGCCGACAGTGGCGGACCGCAAGCGCACCCCGTCCACCAACAGCAGGGTCGCATTACTGGACGTGCCCCGCATGAAGACACTGGCACTCTTGCCGAAAGAGCCATTACCGGTGGTATCCACACCGGGCTGGCCACGAAGAATATCGGCCATGTCCACCGGTTGCTGGTCGCGGAGTTGCTGCTCATCAATCACCGTGACCGAAGACAGTGACGCCTCGGTAGTACGGCTGACCAGCACGGGGGTGACCACCACCGGATTCAGCATGGCGATCTGTTGTGATGAGGCCGTATTCGCCTGCACCGCCGACGGCAAGACAGACAAGGACAGGGCGGCAGGTGCCACCAGCAAACGCAAAGACATGAAGGAGATCCCCTGTTGCCGTGCCCACCCGCACGGCCTGGATTCAGCCGCGGAGACACAACAGGGATAACCGGCACCGGACTGTACCGTGACACCCCGCCATCGCCCACCGCGACGCCAAGTTTCACCTTCTGGCCGGTCTCCGGGCTGATGAGCGAGGGGGAATCCCTCGGCGCGTTCGCCTTCCCATGCACCCTTTCGGGCTTTGGCACAGTGGCACTACGAAACGCGTTTTACTCAATCACCGTTGCGGGGGCAGCGTCGGACTGACCTTGCTGGGGCAGCAAAGCGCACCGACTTCCCGTTTAACCCGGCTGTGTGTGAACAGGCGGGCACCGGAAGGTGGCGCGAAATTACCAACGGCGGCAGCAATAAGCAAATGGATATGCCCTGCTTGAGGAAAATTCAGGGCCCGTTGAGATCTGCTAATACCCCCCCTCCTCTGTTGGAGCCTTGCTCGCAAGGCGAAGGGCCGACGTCTACGATCATCGTTTTCAAGCACTTCGCCTTGCGAGCAAGGCTCCAACGGAAAGTCGGGAAGATCGTGGAAGGCCGTTACTTGACAGCGCTGGACCAGGGGCAGAGGATTTGCCGCTTTCCGGCCCCTGGCCTTTTCGGGAGTGTTCCGTGACCCACTCTGCCCATTGGCAAAAAGCGATTCCCTCGCCCAGTCAGCAACACCGTGAAACCGCCCTGGCCCGCCAGGCGCAGCTCACCAAACCCGCCGGCTCACTGGGTCGCCTGGAAACATTGGCCATTACCCTGGCAGCACTGCAACACACCGACACCCCCGCCGCCGACCGTATCAGCATCGCCGTCTTTGCCGCCGATCACGGCGTCTGTGCCGAAGGCATCTCCGCCTTTCCCCAGGCGGTCACCGGTCAGATGATTGCCAACTTCGTGGCCGGCGGCGCCGCCATCAGTGTCATGGCCCGGCATCTGGGCGCGACACTGGAAGTGATCAACCTGGGCACCGCCACGCCGCCCCCTGTCAGCGATGGCGTGATTGATGACAGCATCGCCGCCGGCACCGCCAATCTGGCCCGCCAGTCAGCCATGTCGCCGATGCAGCTGGACCAGGCCCTGGCCGCCGGTGACCGTGCCGCCCAGCGCGCCGCAGACCAGCAGGCCCAGCTGTTTATCGGTGGCGAAATGGGCATCGGTAACACCACCAGCGCCAGCGCCGTGGCCTGTGCCCTGCTGGCCGAACCGGCGGCAGCCCTGGCCGGGCCCGGTACCGGCCTGGGTGCGGAGGGCGTCAGCCACAAGATCACCGTGATCGAGCGGGCCCTGGCCCGTCACGGCAACAACCGGGAACCGCTGGCGGTTCTCGCGTCGTTAGGCGGATTTGAAATAGCGGCGCTGGCCGGAGCCATAATCGGCTGTGCCGTCCGTGGCATTCCCGTGCTGGTGGATGGCTTTATTGTTACCGTGGCCGCCCTGGCCGCCGTGCGACTGCGCCCGGCATTACGGGAGTGGTTATTGTTCGCCCACCACTCCCGGGAGCCGGGCCATACCAGACTGCTCGACGCGCTGGACGCGGAGCCGATCCTCAATTTGTCCATGCGCCTGGGCGAAGGCAGCGGCGCGGCGGTGGCCGTGCCGGTGATTCGCAGCGCCTGCGCCCTGCATAACGGCATGGCCACCTTTGCCGATGCCGGCGTGGCCAGCTCGCAATAGACAGTAACGAGTCGCGAGATGCGAGTTGCGAGTTGCGAGTTGCGAGTTGCGAAAACCCAAACAGGTTTTGTCTTTCGAAACTCGCATCTCGTAACTCGCTACTGAACCCAGCGACAAAAGAGCAAACCGTCAGTCGCCAAGTTTGGTAACAAGGATAACTATGACCACCACCCTGTTTGATCTGATTCGCCACGGCGAACCCGCCGGCGGTCACATGTATCGCGGCCACAAGGACGATCCGCTCAGCGAGCTGGGCTGGCAACAAATGCGCGATGCCATCCAGACGGACGATCAATGGGATCACATCCTCACCTCCCCGTTACTGCGCTGCCGAGAATTCGCCGCCGAATTGTCAGCACAGCAACACATTCCCTTCACCGTGGCCCACGATTTCAAGGAAATCAGCTTCGGTGACTGGGAAGGAAAAACCCGGGAGCAGGTGGCAACGGAATACGGCGATCACCAGGCCAACTTCTGGCGCGATGCGGAAAATCATCCCCCGGTGAATGGCGAAACCATTCAGGCGTTTCACCAGCGCATCGGCGATGCCTGGGCACTGTGGCAACAGGCCATGAAAGGGCAGCGGGTATTACTGGTCTGCCACGGCGGCGTGATCCGCATGGTACTGAGTCATGTCCTGGGCATGAGCCCAAGCCAGGCCATGGCAGGATTCCAGGTCCCCTTCGCCTGCCGCTCCCAGGTGCGCATTGATGACACCGAGCACGGCATCTTGCGGTGTCTGGTGAGGCACGAGTAGATAGCGAGCTCCACCGTAGGAGCGTCGCTCGCGGCGCGATTACCAAGCTTCGATAAAAACATTTTCACCACAGAGGACACCGAGCACACAGAGAAAAAATATTCTTTTCCTCAGTGATCTCTGTGTCCTCTGTGGTAAATCGATCTTTAAAAGAGGGTCGGAATCGCGCCGCCAGCGTCGCTCCTACGGCCAGGCCTACCCCTTCAACGTCTGCGCTATCCCCGCCACCGACATCACCACCCGATCACAGCGTTTTGCCAGTGCCTGATTCAACCAGCCCAGTTCATCGGCAAAGCGGCGGGTGAGCGGGTCCATGCCGATCGTACCGAGCCCGACTTCATTACTGACGATAACCACCGAGCCCGGATAACCGGCCAGAGCCGTCAGGAAACTTTCCTTTTCCCGCACAAACAGGGCATCGCCGGCGTGCAGCAGATTACTCACCCACAGGCTCATGCAATCAATCAGCACACAGGGCGGTGGTGACAAGGTGGCCTGGCGGTTCAGGAGGCTACCCAATTCCACCGGTTCTTCCACCAGCCCCCAGCTGGCAGGACGGCGCCGTTGATGCCGACGGATGCGCTCGCTCATTTCGCCATCTCCGGCGGTAGCCGTGGCCACATACACCACCGGGTCAGATTGCTCCGACACCAACCGTTCCGCCAGGGAACTCTTGCCGGAGCGGATACCACCGAGGATCAGGGAATGTGCCATCAATTCTTTTTCACAAACTGGGTGAGGATAACGATGCGCTGACCTTCCACACGACCTTCGATCTGTTCCGGGTTGTCCTGCACCAGCGAAATATTTCGCACCGGCGTGCCGCGCTTGGCGGTGAAGTTGGCGCCCTTCACATTGAGATCCTTGATCAGGGTGACGCTGTCACCGGCTTCCAGTACCGCACCATTACTGTCGCGGTGCTCGACCTTGTCTTCCTCGCTCTGCCCTTCCCCGCTGGACTGGGCCCAGGCCAGCGTCTCGTCATCCAGATAGAGCATTTCCAGCAAGTCCTGGGGCCAACCTTCCGCCCGCAGCCGGGTCAGCATCCGCCAGGCCAGCACCTGCACCGCCGGCTCCTGACTCCACATGCTGTCGTTCAGGCAACGCCAGTGATTGATATCTTCATTGCCGGGATGGTCGATCTGAAAGCTGCAGGTTTCGCACAACAAGGCACTCTGGGCTGCCGTGCCATCCCCTTCCGGAGGCACCGCATACACCGCCAGCGCCTCACCGGCACCGCACAGTTCACAGGTCGAATCGGCTCGCGCCAGCAGGGTGGATTCCAGGGTCATTGCCTTTCTCCTTTACGGGGGCGGCAGTATACACGCGGGACGGCGTGGGAGCTTTGCTCGCAAAGCGAAGACTTCAGAACACACTCACGTCAATTGAATCGCTTCGCCTTGCGAGCAAGGCTCCAACGGCAGTTTGTTGTCGCTCATCGCGAATCAGCGAGGAAGTTTTTATTGGCGTTCGCGGGCGTCGCATTACAAAAGCATCGCGAACGGCCAGTAGGCGAGCACACTGCCTTGGGAGACGGTTTCCCCCACCGGCACCTCCGCCAATCCATCCGCCCACACCGCAGAACTCAACATGCCGGAACTCTGATTGGGGTGTTTTTCCAGCATCGGATTGCCGTTCTTCTGCACACACCGCACCCGTAAATATTCCTGTCGCTTGCCTGCTTTGTTGACTGAAAAATCCACGGGCAGACGGAACGGTTCCGGCAACACCGTTTCGGCACCACAACGGCGTCGCAGGGCGGGCAAGACCAGCATCAGATAGCAAACCAGTACGGCCGACGGATTGCCGGGCAGGCCAAAAAACGGAATGCCGTCCACGCTGCCGCAGGTGAACGGTTTGCCCGGCTTGATCGCCAACCGCCAGAAATCCAGTTGCCCCTGCTGTTCCAGCACCGCACGCAGATGATCTTCTTCCCCCACGGATACGCCACCCGTGGAGATGATCACATCCGGGCGCTGCTGCGGATCCGTCAGCGCGCGGGTGAGGGTATTGCGAATAATGGCCGGGTCGTCAGGCAGATGTTCGCGCTGCACCTCGGCAAAGCCACTCTGTATCAGCAACTGGGTCAGTTGAGGACCATTGCTGTCATAAATTTTTCCAGGCAATGGTGCTTCGTCCGGCGCCTGTAATTCATCGCCGCTGGTCAGCACCAATATCCGGGGGGCATACACCCGCACCCGGGACACCCCCACCGAGGCGATCAGCCCCACAGCCTGGGGAGTCAGGCGCTGGCCGGCATGCATCACCCTCTCATCCCGCCGGGCATCCTGACCCGCCGGGCGAATATTCTGCCCTTCGCTGACCGAAGCCCGGGCCGGCAGACGCACGCGCCCATCAGCGATTTCGCAGTCTTCCTGCATCAACACCGTATCCGCCCCGGCGGGTACCGGCGCACCGGTAAAGATGCGTGTCACCTGTCCCGGCATCAGGGTGCCCGGCGGATCACCGGCGGCGATGCGAAGCGGCATGGGCAGGGTCAGGCCCGGTTCGTCCAGGTCCGCATAGCGCAGGGCCACGCCGTCCACGGCGGCATTATCGAAGGCGGGCACATCCACGCGGGACACCACGCCCTGGGCCAGGTACTGGCCACGGGCATCACCGAGTGCGATCTCCTGCACCCGGGCAAAGGGCGAAGCGCTGTCCAGCAATCGGGCCAGGGCCTCCTCCACCGGCATCAAACTCATCGACCTTCTCCCTCTGTCATTGTCATCCTCACCGGCGAATCTGGGCGACAAAATTGCAGGGCCGATGGCGGGCATCCAGCTGGTCGCGAATGATGCGGTCCCAGCCCGTGGCACAGGCATTGTTGGAACCCGGCAGACAGAAGATCACCGTGCGATTGGCCAACCCGGCCAGGCAACGGGACTGGATGGTGGACGAGCCGATATCCGCCACACTGACCTGGCGAAACAATTCACCAAAGCCTTCGATGTGCTTGTCGAACAGCACCCCCAGAGCTTCCGGGGTGGAGTCCCGTCCGGAAAAGCCGGTGCCGCCGGTGGTAATAATGCCCTGAATACGTTCATCGGCAATCCACTCGGACACCACCTTGCGTAACTGGTAGATGTCATCCTTGACGATCTGTCGGGCCTGCAAGTGATGGCCGGCCTCCTCGAGACGGTGGACCAACAGGTCCCCGGAGGTATCGTTTTCGGGGGTACGGGTATCGCTGACGGTCAATACCGCCAGGGCCAGGGGATCGAAGGCTGCCGCGGGCTTGGACATAGATTTCTCCTTGCTGATGGCGCCAATGCTAGCACGAGCCATGCCACGGTGGCTGGACAGCACATCCCGCATTGACCGCTGCCAACAGCCCCCTGTTCGCCACAGTATGCTCACAGTACATTGACGCTATACAAAGTGTTTATCGGGAGAGCTGACAATGAGCAGCAGCATGGAAACCGCCCAGCAGGATGCCGCCCGCCTGCCGCGCCTGCCACAACGCAAACTGGACAATATCCCGGGAGATTACGGCACGCCCTTACTCGGCGATACCATTCTCTTCCTCAAGGACTACCACAAGCTGGTGACCCAGCGTGCGGAAAAATACGGCCTGGTGTCCAAGGGCTCGATACTGTTTCAACGCGGCGTGACCCTGCTGGGCCCGGAAGCCAATGAGTTTGTCTTCAAGGACCCGGAGCACGTGTTCTCCAGCCGCGCGGCCTGGAACCCCTTCCTGGAAAAGCTGTTCACCGACGGGCTGATGTTGCGTGACTTCGCTGACCACAAGTTCCATCGCCGCATCATGCAGCAGGCCTTCAAGAAGCCGGCCCTGGCCAGCTACCTGGACCGCATGAACGCCCACATCAGCAGCCAGATCCAGCCCTGGCAGACCGGCGACACCCTGAGCTTCTTTGATCACATCAAGGCACTGCTGCTGGACGTGGGCGCACAGATTTTCTTCGGCCTGGACATGGGCCCGGAATCCGACAAGGTCAACCAATCCTTTATCGATGCCGCGGATGCGTCCCTGGCGGTGGTGCGTCTGCCCATCCCCGGCACCCTGTGGTACCGGGGCATGACAGGACGCCGCTACCTGGAAAAATTCGTCACCGGCCTGATCCCGCAGAAGCGGGCCAGCGAGACCCCGGATTTCTTCAGTGAACTGTGCAAGGCCGCCGACGAGGAAGGTGGCTTGAGCGATCAGGACGTGATGAATCACATGATCTTCCTGCTGTTCGCCGCCCACGACACCACCACCAGCACCCTGTGCTCCATCATCTATCTGCTGGCAAAACATCCCTACTGGCAGGACCAGCTGGCTGAAGAAATGGCCAGCATGAACAAGGACAGCCTGGACTACGACGAACTGGGCAAGCTGGAAAAAACCGGCTGGGTGTTCCGCGAGACCCTGCGCATGCGCCCGCCGCTCACCACCTTCCCGCGCCGTACCGTGAAAGACGTGACGTTCCAGGGCTACACCCTGCCGCGCAACACGCTGGTCAGCATCTCCCCCCTGTTCACCCACTACATGGAGGAGTACTGGAGCAATCCGCACACCTTCGACCCGGAACGCTTCAGTGACGAGCGCGCCGAACATAAAAAACATTTCTATCAGTGGGTCCCCTTCGGCGGCGGCCACCACAAGTGTCTGGGCCTGAACTTTGCCGAACTGCAGACCAAGACCTTCCTGTTCCACTTCCTGCAGCGCTACAAGGTGTCCCTGAAACCGGGCTACGAGATGCCGGTCCAGCAGGTGCCGCTGATCATGCCCAAGGATGGTTTGCCGGTGGTGTTGGAGAAACGGTAAAAGGAAGCTACAAGCTGCAACGCGGGATGGGCCGAGCCTGGCGGCCGGCACCCTGCCCCAATCTTTCCGTAGGAGCGCCGCTGGCGGCGCGATTCCTTCCATGCCAGCCGCTCACCCTCACCCCGTTGGAGCCATGCTCGCCCCCAAGGGGATCTGCGACATGCGAATAGGGTTGGGGGTGCATCAGGTTGGTAGATTTGGGTAGACCTGTCGAGCGCTGTTCCTGATCGCCCTTCGGTCGATTTCCGCCGCGCAAGCGCGGTTCGCCATGCAAGCATAGCTCCTACAAGCGGCTTCGTAGATATCCCAGAGCTTGAGGGAACTTTTGGCCTTGCCTTATCCCACAAGCGTCGCTCGTAGCTTTCCCTTTCAGACATGAATCCGGTTCCGGTTTGCGGCTATACTGCACGCACATTCTCAGCCCGATAGACAGCCATGAAGTACGCCATCCTGCCGGTGACTCCGTTCCAGCAAAACTGCTCCTTCCTCAAGTGCGAAACCACCGACAAGGTGGCCATCGTCGATCCCGGCGGGGATCTGGACAAGATTCTGGAAGCCCTGCAACAGGTGGGCGGCACGCCGGAAAAAATCCTTGTCACACATGCGCATCTGGATCACATCGGTGCCGTGGCAGAGCTGGCAGACAAACTGGATCTGCCCATCGAAGGGCCGCACCGGGACGACCAGTTCTGGATCGACATGCTGCCCCAGCAAGCGCAGATGATGGGCTTTCAGCCCTCACGGCCGTTCACCCCCAACCGCTGGCTGGAAGACGGTGACACGGTCACCGTGGGCGAGACGATATTCGAGGTGCGTCACTGCCCCGGCCACACCCCCGGCCATGTGGTGTTCTACCAGCCGGACAGCAAACTGGTGGTGGTGGGCGATGTACTGTTCAACGGCTCCATCGGCCGCACGGATTTCCCCAAGGGCGATTTCGACACCCTGATCCAGGCCATCAAGGACAAGCTGCTCACCCTGGATGATGATGTGTCCTTCATCCCCGGCCACGGCCCCATGTCCACCATCGGCCATGAGCGCGCCAACAATCCTTTCGTTTCCGGCAAGCACGGTTGAGGCAGTCATGGAATCCAGCGCAATGAAATGGGGTTTGACGGTGGCCGTCATTCTGTTGGCCTGGCTGCTGTCCGTGTTGCTGCGCAGCGCCACCCGACGGCTGGGCCGCCGCCGTGATTTCAGCCGGGCCCGCATCTTTCAGACCGCCGTGGTCATCAACACTGCCTGCGTGGTGCTGTCACTGCTTACCATCGGGATTCTCTGGGGGCTTAACGGCAGCGGCCTGATGGTGTTCGCCACCTCGCTGATGGCCCTGCTCGGCGTGGCCCTGTTTGCCAGCTGGTCCATGCTCAGCAACACCACCGCCGCCATCATCCTGTTCTTCAGTGCTCCCTACCGGGTGGGGGATCGCATCCGCCTGCTGGATGGCGACAACACGGTCACCGGCCAGATTCGTTACATGGGGCTCATCTTCATCACCGTGCAGGATGAGCTTGGCCACCGTTACACCCTGCCCAACAACCTGCTGCTGCAGAAAACCGTGATTCGTCTGCGCGGCGACACCCTGCCCCGGGATCACAAACACTGCCGGGCTGACTAGGACACCCCTACAGAGTAAAGTGACGGTCTGGAACGCCTTGCCGGATTGGCAAGGCCGTGCGTAGATCAACGACAAGGACGACACCATGCGACTGCTCTTTCCCCTGATCGTCACCGCCCTGCTGGCCGGATGCCAGAGCGGTACCGAGGCCGACAATACGCTGCCGGATGCCTGTTACCAGCCGCCGGAAACCGGCATGTGCAGGGCTGCTTTCCAGCGCTACTACTACGATCAGGAAAGCGACAGCTGCAAGAGCTTTACCTGGGGTGGCTGCAAGGGCAGCGTCCCCTTCGAAACCCAGGATGCCTGCGTGCAGACCTGTAATGCCGGCAACAGCGAACCTGCCAGCCCGGCGAGAACCTATCGCAGCAAGGGAGACCCGCAATGAGTCAGACATCGTCTCTGGGCATGGCCCGGGCGGTTTATGTATTGCATCTGGTAGGCCTGATCACCGGCGGCCTGACCGCCATTGCCGGGGTCATCATTGCCCACCTCCACGCCGGGGATGCGCCGCCGCCCCTGCGTGAGCACTTCCGCTTCCAGTACCGCACCTTCTGGATCGGTCTGCTCTACAGCATCATTGCCGGCATCACCACCCTGGCCTTTATCGGTTGGCTGTTGATGGTGATCATCACCATCTGGTGGATCGTGCGCTGTGCCCGCGGCCTGAGCACCCTGAATCGCAATGTGGCACCCGCCCGGGTGGATACCTGGGGCTTCTGATTTTGCCACTGTCACAAAGCTGTCATTATGGCCGGCCAGACTGGCTGGCCCGCGCCTACCTAGGAGAGATCATGCTGTCCCTGCGCCTTATCCCCCTCATTCTCTGCACCCTGATTCTGTCCGCCTGCGCCCGCAGCCCCGTGGTCCAGCTCTACGACGGTGCCGCCAAACCTGACAGCCAGGTACTGACCGTGCGCGTGCCCAGCGAAATCGAAGTGTTCACCATCAACGGCAAGGAAGTGGATGGCGCCAACACCTTTTTCGCCACCGACTTCAAGGAACTGAAGTTCGCCCCCGGCCGCTACGAGATCCTCGCCTACTACAAGGAACTGTGGCAGCTGGACGCGGACAACCATGAAATCGTGAAAACCAACCCGGCCAACTTTATCGTCGACGGCAAGGCCGGCGAGAAATGGCAGCTGGATTACGACAAACCCGCCAACGTGGAGGAAGCCCGCGCCCTGGAAGACACCTTTACCGGCTGGGCCCTGAACACCGCCACCGGCGAAAAAGTAGCTGCCCAGGAATCCAACCTGATCCTCAAGCGCGGTTTCCTGGCACCCATCACCGGCGAAGAGGTGAGCACTGCGGCCTCCGCAAGCGTGGCACCCCAACAAGCGGTCGCCCCGGCACCTGCCACCAGCGCTCCGGCTCCAGCTCCGGCCACTCAGGCAGCCCCTGCCCCGGCCCCCGCCGGCAGCTACCTGGATACCCTGAAAGCCCAGTGGAAGCAGGCCACCCCGGAAGAGCGCCGGGAGTTTCTGCAGTGGATAGCTGAATAGGATTACGAGTCACGAGAAGCGAGTCGCGAAAGGCCCCTGAAATATGGGGTTCGCTTCTCGCAACTCGGTACTGACACACTTCTCCCCGAAGCCGCTGTAGGAGCGCCCTTCCAGGGCGCGAACCTTGCGAAGCAAGGAATCGCCCAGAGGGCGATCAGGACTTGCCGAACCTGACAGGTTTCTCCAGGTAGACCTGACATTCTCTGAAAGCTTTGTCGCCTCGCTGCGCTCGGTTCGCGCCCTGGAAGGGCGCTCCTACAGCGGCCTTGTAGATGACGTGGCGGCAACGCCCGCCATTCACTCCCCCTGAATCGTCGCTACCACCCGTCTCGCCCCGCCATGGTCCCGGTGCTCGCACAGGTAAATTCCCTGCCAGGTGCCCAGCGCCAATCGGCCATTGCTGATCGGCAGGCTCAGTGACGGGCCGATCAGCACGCTCTTGATATGGGCGGGCATGTCCACTATACGGGTGATATGTCCACATATGGATAGCCCACAAGCCAGATATTGTGGAACTCATAGAGGATTAAGGCTGTCCATCTAATAATCATTAATGTGGACATTTGGGGCAGGTAGATGTCCATATCCTCTAAAGACATATAGGACAGCCAAAGCACCTAAAGGGAAATCGCGATGTGCAACGCACACAAGCATCCTCCAGGATGTAATTGTGGCTGGGGTGGCGGCCACTCTAGTGGCTATTATTCCTGGATAAGTTCGGCTTCCATTTATTCTGCAACTCGCCACCTCCCAACATGGCTCAAAAGTGTATTTCCCAGTACAGAGAGCTATACCAACCCGAATGCCAGATGTCCTGTCTGTGGAGACAACGTATTCTTCTACCAGTCTCCTCATGGAGGCCGAGTTTACTTTGATGAGCTCGGCCCCCCATGGCCCAAACACCCCTGTACCGATCAAACAACCATTCCTGATCGGCCATTCGCTTTACCTAAAAATCATACTTACAGCTGGCAAAAACAGGGCTGGACCCCATTTGAAGTGAAGAAAGTCCGCGCCGAAGCGGCTGGATTACCAAGCCTATACTTCACAGTAATTGAGGGCTCCACCCCCCGAATCCCTATTACTGTGCACGTTATTGAACCTTCTTTTTACGAGCGAATACATGAAGATGAGGCCCTGATATTCTCACATGTAAAGCCTGAGTCCCCAGATGAAGTATCAATATCATTCTTAGATAATAGCAACGACGAACTCAAAGTCCGGGGCTTTTTCAGCCTGTCTGCAGCCCGGCAGGAGCATGATCGGCAACATTTTCGGGCCCCAAAGAAGTCAAAAGTCAGGGGGAATAGTAATTCTCTTGGCAAGGCGTTAATCAAAGCCATGGGAAGATTAGAGGGAAAGAAGAATTAAACACCGATCAATTCAGCAACAGGCACCATCTATCACTCACCGCCAAGCGTCAACACAAGCGTCCTCCCTCCTGCACTGTCACGGTGCTCGCAAAGATAGATACCCTGCCAAACCCCTAAAGCCAACCGCCCATCGGAGACAGGGATATTCAGACTAACCCCAAGAACACTTGCCTTAATATGGGCCGGGAGGTCATCTGGACCTTCAAGCGTGTGCTTATAATAGTTCTCCCCCTCAGGAACGGCTCGGCTGAAATAGCTTTCGAAATCATCTCGAACCGTAGGGTCAGCATTTTCATTGATGGACAGCGATGCTGAGGTATGCTGTATGAATACATTTAGCATGCCAACACGACATTCCGGCAACTCGGGTAGCGCCTCAAGAATCTCCCTTGTTATAAGATGAAACCCTCTTTTTCTGGCCGGTATCTCGATGCTCTTCTGGTACCACATACTGACAACCTACTTCTTGATTGGGACGATATTCGAGAATCTCGCGAGCTCTTTCTCTAGCCTGGCAACGCGCTCCACCAACATTAGCTCCCTGTTTAACGCCCTATGGTACATATCTTTGTACTCATCTGCCGCTTCCTTGTACCTCCGCAAAATATCTGGCTCTCTTGGTGACTCATCCGCATTAGCCGCATTCTCTATGGCAGAAATAAGAGACAAGAATGACTCTCTCGAGCGCTTGATCGATCCTCTACCACGCCCTGCTTCCAGAGCAACGGAGTCTTTGTTGATCGGAGAACCCTTTGGAAGCCGAACCGGCTTTCCGGCCTTAAGCCTACCCAAAGCATCCCAGTAGTCCTGCATGCCGCTCATTTCATGCCTCCTTGGACCTCATGGTGTAGTGGTCTAATGAATCCGGACACCAACGTAGGGTGGTAAAATCACCACCTTAAGCGAGGTGTCATATGACCAGAAAACGACGATCCTTTACACCTGAATTCAAGCAGGAAGCCGCCAGCTTGGTGCTGGACCAAGGCTACACCGTTCCCCAAGCCAGCACATCGCTTGGTGTAGTCGAGAGCGCGCTGCGGCGCTGGGTTAAGCAGCTTGAGGCTGAACGCCAAGGTGTTACCCCCAAAGGCAAGGCTCTTACCCCGGAACAGCGCCGAATACAGGAGCTTGAGGCTCGGTGTGAGCGCCTGGAACGGGAGAAGAACATTCTAA